>CAVYQJ010000006.1:0-232064 GCA_963770615.1 uncultured Solirubrobacterales bacterium
ATTGAGCTGACCCCGGCAGGTCCACGGGCACGTGGCCGATTTGACGCTGATGTCAGACGTACGGGCGCTCGCCGAAGAGATCCGCGAGCGGTACGAGCGCGTCGACGTCCTTGCCAACAATGCCGGGGCGCTGTACGCCTCGCGCGAGCAGACACCGGAGGGGTTCGAGCGGACCTTCGCGCTGAACCATCTCGCGCCGTTCTTGCTTACGAACCTGCTGCGAGATCGCCTTGCGAGCGGCCGTGTCGTGACCACCGCTTCGAACGCTCACAAGTCCGGGCGCCTCGTTCTCGACGACCTGCAATCGGAAAACTCCTACTCCGCGCGTGTATACGGCACCTCGAAGCTGTGCAACGTCCTGTTCACCCGCGAGCTGGCCAAGCGCGCGCCGGAGCTGCACGCCAACTGCTTTCACCCAGGCGTCGTGCGCACCGGGTTCGCCCAGAACGAAGACGGCGTCTGGAAGGTCGTCGCCAACCTCGGCGCGCCGTTCTTCCGCTCCCCCGAGCGCGGCGCGCGCTCACTGGTCTGGCTCGCACTGTCCGACGACGCCGCTGCCCTCACGGGCGAGTACATCGTCGACGAGAAAGTCGTGCCCCCCAGCGCCCGCGCCCGGGACGACACCCTTGCACGAAGCCTCTGGGAACGAAGCGCTCAGCTCGTCAGCCTGCCTATCGACGCGCGCGGCTGACGCGACCGGCCCAGAGACTCGCCTCAGCCATCCCCGGGCATCCGGCCGCGCCCCCCGAAGCACCTCGGCTCCGCGGAAACCCGCGTAGGCTGTTATGGGCGCGGACCGGCGAGGTGCGCGCGCAGGAACTCGCCGGCGCTGGTCAGGGCGGCGTCGGCTTCGTCGAGCATCGCGGCGAACCCTTGGAACACGTGCGGGACGCCGGGTGTGACTTCGAGCCTGACGGCGACATCGGCGGTGGCGGCGCGGGCGGCGAGCCTGGTGGCGTCGTCGAGGAGGATCTCGTGTGAGCCGGCCTGAATCAGCAGCGGTGGCAGGCCGGTCAGGTCAGCGAAGATCGGGCTGACGAGCTCCGCCGTTCGGTCGCCGTCGGGGACGTAGTCGACGGCTCGTCGGCGGAGACCTTCGGGGGTGAGCGCGGGGTCGACCGCGGCCTTCGCGCTGATGCTGTCCCCGGATAGGGTCAGGTCCGCCCAAGGCGACATCAGAACAGCCGCGGTCGGTTGCGGTAACCCAGCGTGCTTAAGCGCCACGAGGGTTGCGGCGGCGAGGCCCGCACCGGCGGATTCGCCGGCGATCGCGATGGCGGACGCGGCGATGCCGCTGTCGAGCAGTGCGCGGTAGGCCGCGACGGTGTCATCGATCGCGGCCGGGTGAGGATGTTCGGGTGACAGCCTGTAGTCGATGGTCACCAAGCGGGCTCCGGCGCGACGTGCGAGGTCCGATGCGAGACCGACGGATGAGGCGGCCGTTCCGATCGCGTACGCCCCGCCGTGCAGGTAGACGATGACTTTTGCGGGGTCGGCGCCCGCGGTCTCGACGTTGACGACAGGAATCCCGTCGAGGCTCCCGGACGATGTCGTGACGTCGGCGGGCACCGGGATCGCCGCCATCATCTTCTCGAAGATGGCCCGCTGCTCGGCTACGTCGCCGCCGAGATCGAGCGGCGCGTCTCGCAGCAGCTGGTCAAGCGCGGCGCGCTGTTGCTCGGTCACGGTGTCTCTTCGGTTTCGCGGATCCCGGCTTCGGATCGCCGAGCAGCAGCTCGGTCCGGTACTTCGGGGCGAGTGCGATCGCCTTGGCGATGAACGCACCGGTGGCGGCATCGTCGAGCGCCGGCGGAGCCTCGGTTCGGCGCGCGACCGGCACGCCGACCTCCTTGAAGAACTCCTCCTGGCCTGCCGGCGAGCAGAGACACAGCAGTCGTGCAGGCCGGTCGGAGACGTTCCGGAAGACGTGCGGGGCGTTGGCGGGCACATTGATCGTTTCGCCCTCCTTGGCAACCGCGCTGGCGCCGCGGAACGTGAGCTCGATCTCGCCGTCAAGAATGGTGAACATCTCCTCGAAGTCGTGGCGGTGGGGCGGCGGTCCGCCGCCCGGTGGGACGTGCATGTCGATCAGCGTGTAGCGCCCGGCCGTGTCGGCGCCGGACACAAGGATGGTGTAGGTGTCGCCGACCACGCCGAGGTGAGGCAGCGATTCATCGGTGTCGGGGCTCACGTGTGTTAGGACGCGCCGGGGATCATCGGCCGGAATGGGCTCTGGAGGCTGAGTCTGGGCGGGGGTGGTGTCGTTCACCAGGCTCCTATCGTAGAATAACCGGAAGAAATCGTCCGCTTACGACTGGGAGCCTACCGAACGCGAGCCTCCGTCTCGCTCGTGGCACGATCTCTTCCGGGATGTCTGAAGCACCGACAGAGACGCGGCGCGCCGCGCGGCGACCGCGAAGTGACGCCGCAGTCAATCGCGAGCGAATCCTCGCCGCCGCGACGATCGCGGTCAGGCGCAACGGCGAGCGAGTGCCGATGGCGAGAATCGCCGACGAGGCGGGTGTCGGGATCGGAACCCTCTACCGCCACTACCCGACGCGCCCCGCCCTCCTGGAGGCTTTGACGCTGCGCTCCTTCCACCTCGTCCTTGAACACGCGCGTACCGCCGCGCAGAGCGATGAGCCGGCCCCCACGGCCCTCGCGCGGTTCCTCGAACAGACGATCGCGGCCCGCGACGACTTCGTTCTCCCGCTCCACGGCGGCCCTGTCATCCATGACGAGAAGATCGTCGCGCTCCGGACCGAGATCAGGCAACTCCTCGAGCAGGTCCTCGCCCGCGGACGCCGTGACGGGACCATCCGGCCAGACGCCACCCCGATCGACATCATCATCACCGGAGCGATGCTCGCCCAACCACTCCCGCACGCAGCTGACTGGGACCAGCTCGCCCGCCGGCAAGCCAGAATCTTTATCGCCGGCCTCGCTACCACCGACCCACCACTTCCCGGCTCGCGACCCACCCCAGCCGCACGCTAAGACGAATCCGTGAACGATCACAGGAGCGTGCGAGTCGTTGAGGAACGTCGTCGATTGGACGCCGATGCGCTGCGCGAGCTCAGCCGCCGGCTAGATGGCTACCGGAAATCCATTGACCTCGGGTCAGGCTGGGATCGAGGCGTGCCCGGCGATTGGCTGGACGCCCTTTTGGAGGACTGGCGTGCCTTTGACGCCCACGCGTTTCAGCTCCGGCTCGACGCCTTGCGCCAACAGCGTGCTGAGGTTGCGGGTCGCGCTCTGCACTTGGTGCACGCTGAAGGTCGCGGGCCAAGCCCGCTCCCCTTGCTGCTCACCCACGGATGGCCCGGGTCGTTCCTGGAGTACCTGCCGGTCCTCCCGCTTCTTTGTGATCCCGAGGCGCACGACGCAGATCCCGCCGATGCGTTCACGGTCGTCATCCCGTCGCTGCCCGGCTACGCGTTCAGCGGCCCGCCCCCATCCACGGGGATGACCGGACGCCAAGTCGCGCGGCTCTGGCATCAGCTGATGACCGTGGGGCTCGGATATGACCGCTTCGTCGCCCATGGCAGCGACCTCGGGGCAGGCGTGACGGCGTGGCTCGCCCGAGACCAACCGGACGCTGTCGCGGCGATCCATCTTGCTACTCCCGGCCTGGCCGTTGCTCCCGGGCCGCGGACAGAGCAAGAGGAGGACTACGCGCGCGCGGTCAAGTACTGGACTTCGGAGGAGGGCGGCTACATGCACGAGCACGCCACCAAGCCGGCCACCCTCGCCGTCGGCCTGTCAGACAGTCCCGCCGGACTGGCCGCATGGATTGGCGAGAAGATCATCGCCTGGAGCAGCATCCGCCCAGATGGGAGCCCGGCGTTCGATCGCGACCTGCTCCTCGGCACCCTCACCCTCTACTGGGCCACCAATACGATCACGACATCGCTGCTGCCCTACTGGGCCCACCGCCACCTCCCCGGCGCAGCCCTCCCGGATAGAGACGTGTCGCCGGTCCCCACCGCGATCAGCATATTCGGCGGTGAACGAGTCGCGTTTCCCAAACCACCCCGAGAGCTTGCTGAGCGCTACTACAACGTCACCTCCTGGGCTGAACACCCCACGGGCGGCCACTTCCCCGCCGTCGCCGAGCCTGAACTGCTGGCCCGCAGCCTACGCGACGCATTCCGCTCGATGCGACACCGGGCCTGAAACGCACCATCGCTCACTTCGGCTTCCACGAACAGGCAGATCTCTCGCCTCCTTCGTGTCGGGCGGGTCACCTGCCGCTTTGAGCTGGACGGGGCTACGCGGAGCCCCGCTTTCGCAAGCACTGCGACAAGCATCTCTACGACACGCTCGCTCGTCTCGGATTGCGGACACCAAGAGCGCGCGCTCAGTAGCTGCGGGCGCTTCCCTGCGTACTGGCGACGTGATTCGAATAGCAGCATCATCAACCCCACTAAGGGAGGATTTGTGGAATCCATGCTGCTGGACGTCGCCGGCCACCGCCGTTCGCCGGCGACGATGCCCGGCTACCACCGAGGCCGTCCGCCGCGCAACAAGGGCGAGCAGTACCCGGCTGACCCACCGACGGTTGAAGAGATCGTCGCGGTCATTCGCACAGCTCGACGGGTCGCTCTGGCGGCATCACGGCTTCCGCTCAGCCTCCTCCTCGGCGACCTTCAGCGCCTTCTCGGCCAGCGCGTACCCCTGATCGCCGATCGCCCGCAATTGCGCAGCGAGGGCGCGCATCGGGTACGGATTGTCGTCGTCAGCCATCGTCGCCCGCATCAGCGCGGCTTCGCGAACGAACTGCGAGACGCTCGAGCCCTGGCGTCTGGCCGCCTCTTGAATCAGCTGCATTCCCTCGCGGGTGAAGCTGATCGTGGTGCGGGTCATGGGCATGACGAAGACTTAGCGAAGACGTCCTTAACTGATTTTCCGCTAGCGCCGATGCTAGCACCAGCGACAGCGCGCCGCTTTTCGCCGGCGTCGAAGATGTCCATAAGAAAGGGCCGTCAGTGCTAGCAAGTACGCTAGCAGATGCGCTAGCATACGCGCTAGCACACTAACTACGAAAAAGCTTCTTTCGGGAACGGCCTCATCGCCACTGCGAGAAGACGAAGGAGCAGAAGATGAAGAGATTGATCAGCGCGGCCGCCGTCGCGGCGGTCGCAACAATGGCGTTCGCCTCGGTGGCGTCCGCCAACGTGGTTCCTTCCCAGCCGACGAACTCGCTCACGGCGACCACCGTCTACAACGGAGTGACCTACGTTCACAAGTACGCGATCACAACGAAGCAGAGCGACAACTCGTTCGCTGGCGTTAACACCGCCAACTCGCCAGTCGGCATCAACGAGTCTGTGAGCGGCACCCTCAACGGCGCCAACATCAACATCAGCGGCGCGTACCACGACGGATCCGGTTACACCTGGAGCTACAACGGCCCGCTCACGGGCGGCACCGGGAGCGACAGCCTCGGCCAGAAGTGGCAGGTCTCATTCACGACGAATGCGAGCTTTGTCGACGTGACCCCCTACCACGCCGACAACAACGACGCGGAGTGGGGTCCTGACTCATGCACTGGCCTGCACACCGTCATCTCGGGCATGAACGCCTCCACCACCGACACCTTCACCTGCACGAGCACGACCGGCAAGGCGCTGACCGGCCTCAAGCCGCTCGAGCACGTCACGCTGGCGACGGTTCAGGGTTGGGGTTCGGACTTCGCCGGCACCGACGCTTCCAACGCCGCCACCGGCTGGCACTACGGCTGGACGGCCAAGAGCTTCGACGGCATCGTGTCGCTCAACGGCAAGTCGATCCTGGCGACCGCCACGTACTAATCACCACCACCTGAAGGGGAACGTCCAGAGGCCCGCCTTGTGCGGGCCTCTACTCGTCTCGGTTTGCCGTCCCGTTCCCATTCCCCCGTTCGCTGACACCAGCCTGGATCAGTTCTGGTCCCGAGCACCAGCAGCAGAGAGGCGTGCGCTCCCCACCGAAACGTGCTCTGTACCGGCGAACGGTGACTGCACCTTCCACGAACGAACCTGCACCGCGCCCAACCTCAGGTCTCGCCCGCTGGGCCTCGAGAGACGTGCTCCTCGCGGCAAGGCGCGAAGCCGTCCGCGCCGTCGGTTCGTCGGGCCGCCGCGACCGACCGGCTCGGAGCCCTGATTTCCCGCGGAAGGAGCAGCCGGCGCGGGCGCGTGCTAGCTCGATTCCGGCTAGCACGTCATAGCGCTTTGGAAAAGGAGCACGACTCTGGCCAGACTGCCGCTCCCCCGCGACGGAGAAGACAGCGACTGCGAGAGGCCACACGGGCCCCGCGGGGGATTGGGGAGCGCTCGGTGGCGGACTTGGAGCATTATGTGGGGCGAGATGGACGATCCGGGGCCGGTCAGGCGGTATGGGAACGAGGCCGCTAGGGCAGCGAGGTTGGAAGCCGGGTGGACCCGACCGTGGCGGCGGGGGAGTGTGCTGAGCAGATCCGAGCTCGAAGCTCTCGCGTCGGTCCCGAGGGCGGCGGTGGGACGGCCGCTTGATCGATGCGGGTTGTGGGGCGAGGAACGGCGATAGGGCCGATGGAGAGGATCAACACGTCGCGGATCACTGTCAGCGCGGTCTATCACGGCGTGACGGTCGCTGAGGATTACCGCTGGCTGGAGGACGCTTCGTCTGAAGAGACCAAGGCGTGGACGGCGGCGCAGAACGCACGGACGCGCGCTTTTCTCGACAGCCGGCCGGCGTGTGAGGCGGTACGGCGGCGTGCGGAGGAGATCGCGAAGGCCGAGTCGGTGGGCTGGGGCCGAGACACTTACGGGTTGGAGTTCGAGGGGCCGCGACGGGCCGGCGCGGAATTCGTGGTGCTCAAGCACGAACCGCCGAAGCAGCAGCCGGCCCTGGTGGCGCTGGCCGACCTTGATGACGTGTCCGGCGCGCGAACGGTGGTCGATCCGAACACCATCGACGAAACGGGCGCGACAACGATCGACTGGTTCGTGCCCTCCCCGGACGGTCAGTTGGTCGCCGTCTCCCTGTCATCGCAGGGGACCGAGGATGGCACGCTGCACCTGTTCAACATCGCGTCCGGGGACCTGGTGGACGTCAGCATCCCGCGGGTGAATGGGGGCACCGCCGGTGGATCGCTGGCCTGGGCGGCCGATTCTTCGCGGTTCTGGTACACCCGCGGGCCGGCGCCAGGCGAGCGCCCGCAGGAGGACCTCCCGTTCTTCCAACAGGTCTGGCACCACGTCGTTGGTGAGCCGCTTGACCGGGATCGTTGCGACGAGCCCGGGCCGCTGGCCGACCCCCGGATCGTCGAGCACTTTCTCGACGCGTCCCGCGACGGGCACTGGGTGATGGACCGGTGCCAGAGAGGCGACGGCGGCGAGTGGCAGATCTTCGTTCGCCCGCAGCAGCGCGGCAATTGGTGGCAAGTTACTGACATATCCGACAAGTGCGTCGGGGCGGTCTTCGGCGGCGATGGGCTCTATCTGCTATCCCGCGCACGTTCTCCGCACGGCGAGGTGCTCCGGCTCTCCCTTGCGGATGACGTGACTGTCGCCGAGGCGCAATGCATCGTCCCAGCGACCGACGTCACGATCGAGAGTCTCGCCGCGACGCAAACCCGGCTGTGGCTGCTCGATATGGACGGTGGCCCGTCGGGCTTGCGCGTCTGTGACCCCGACGGCGGGAACCTCAATCGGGTCGACGTACCGCCGGTATGCGCGATCGAAAGCCTCGGCACGCTCGACGCGCACGAGGTGGTTTACGCCCTTGAGTCGTTCACCCGTCCACGGGTTTGGTGGCGCGCGGCTGACGGCGTTCAGCCGCGACCGACGGCACTAGCTGATCAGACTCCGTTCGACCTCTCGGGCTACCAGGTGCGCCGCGAGTTCGCGACCTCCACGGACGGCACCCGGGTGCCGATGACCCTGGTGTCCGCGCCAGACATGCATCGCGACGGCTCGGCTGCGGCCCTGCTCACCGGGTACGGCGGCTTCGGCGTGTCGCTCAAACCTCGGTTCGACCCGACCCGGCTGCTATGGCTGGAGCAGGGTGGCGTGCTCGCGGTCGCGAACCTGCGCGGCGGCGGTGAGTATGGCGAGGAATGGCACCATGCCGGGCGACTCACCGCAAAGCAGAACGTGTTCGACGACTTCGCAGCGTGCGCGCGGCATCTCGTCGACTCGCAAGTCACCAGCACCGAGCGGCTCGCCATCATCGGCGGGTCGAACGGCGGACTGCTCATGGGCGCGATCCTCACCCAGGAGCCCGAACTCGCCCGGGCCGTCGTGGCGTTGGTGCCCGTCATGGACATGCTGCGGGCCGAGTTGCATCCGAATGGCGCCTTCGTGGCCGAGGAGTTCGGCACGGTGCAGGACCGCGAGCAGTTCGAGGCGCTGCTGGCGTACTCGCCCTACCACAACGTCCGTGACGGGATCGCGTATCCCGCAACACTGCTCACCGGCGGCGAGTTCGATCCGCGAGTCGACGCCTACCACCCGAAGAAGATGGCGGCGCGGCTTCAGGCCGCTACCGCCGGCGACCAGCCGATCCTTCTCCGGGTGGACTCTGGCGGACACGGGATCGGCAGCTCGCTCGACGAGACCATCGCCAAGCTGACAGACACCTACACGTTCATCTTCGACCGACTGGGCATCGCCTACCGACCCACACAGCGGCGCCACGACGCCGGCCGCTGATTGCAACCTCAGGCGTTGCACCGGGGGGTAGCCAGCGGGTCGGACGCGGGGGTGGTTTGTCGTCGGGGCCATCCCGCGGTCTCGAGTCGGGCGGGCGGGGATGGCTCGTTGCGTGATTGGCGGCGAGCCGCCGCGGCCTGATCGCCGACGATCACGGCGACCAGCCCGACGAAGCGCCGGCCGTTGTCGTCGATCCAGCCGTCACTCGCGAACTCGGTAAGGAACGCGTCGCTATCGCCGGCGTTGACCGCGTCGATGGCTCGCGCGACGGGAGCCGGTAGAGGATCGGTCACTGCGGTGCGCCTCTCAGCTGACACATGTCGCGCTTCATTCTCCACACACTGAAATCAGATCGGGCGACTCGGCGTTTCAGGAAGCTCGCGGATCGTGAGCAGGTCCGCCTTGACAAGGTGGTAGATCGCAAGCCCGTGGAGCGACCCGTCCAGCAGTCCGCTCAGCATCAACATGCTGGCGTCCGGTTCGGGGCGATCGTCGGCCGAGCGGTTCAATGACTGGCTCACTTCGCGTCGCGTTCGAGGATCGCGTGCGCTTGATCGTGCGCGACAGGCGCCGCGACGGCAGTGCCGGTGCGCGGGGTCGGGATAGGCACGGGGGTAAACGCTGCCGCCGGGCCGCTCATCGCGAGAACCGCAAGCACGGTCAGCGCGATCCCGTTGCTCAGTATCCGTTTCATCTCTGACGCTCCTATCTCGCAGCCGCAGGGGTGCTGCATCGCTGTTTTATCCCGGTACGGCTCGACGGCAAAAACGGTTCACGGCGGCGGTGTCCGCGCGGCGACCCGGCGCGAGGTTCGCTCCACAACTCTGCGAATGCCCCACTTCAGTCATACCCTGGGCACGGCAAGGAGGGCCTCGTGGTGGTCGGTCTCGCCACCGATGCTGCTAGTGCGCGCGAGGTCTCGGCTCGCGGAGAGCCTCACCGGAAGGATCCTTTGCGCCTATGTCGGCGTCAGTACTGCAGCGTCCCGGAGCGCTCGCGCATCGCGGCTCGGTGGCACCCCGAACATACGGCGGTACTCGCGGCTGAACTGGGAGGGGCTGTCGTACCCGACCGCGAAGCCGACGCCGGTGACGTCCCCGGGCTCGGCTAGGAGTCGTGCTCGCGCTTCGTGCAGCCGGATCTCTTTCTGGAACTGGATTGGGGTCATCGAGGTCACCGCGCGGAAGTGGCGATGGAACGAGGAGACGCTCATCGTCGCCAGGGACGCGAGTTCCTCGACGCGTAGCGTCTCGTTGTAGTGGCCGCGGATCCAGCGGATCGCGCGGGCCAGGTGGGCGAGCCGGCTGTCGGCCAGTCCGATCTGCCGTACGGTCCCGCCCTGCGGTCCAGTGATGAGCCGCCACAAGATCTCCCGCTCGACGCCGGCCGATAGCGCGGCGGCGTCGTGAGGCGTGTCGAGCAGCGCGAGCAGCCGGGCGATCGCGTCCAGCAGCGCCGGTGATGCGTCGCTGACGGCGATGCCGGCAGGCACACCCCCGACGGCGTCCGGTTCGCCGCTTGCGGGCGGCCCCGCCTCGAGCAGCAGCGCGGCGATCATCGACGGGCGTAGCTCAAGCGCGCAGGCGAGGAATGGCTGTTCAGCGCTGGCCTGTGTGACGTGCCCGGTTACCGGCAGGTCGACCGACACGACCAGGAACTGGCCCGCGCCATAAGTGAAGGTTCGCCCGTTCAGCGTCGTCGCCTTGGCGCCCTGCGCAACGACTGCGAGTGTCGGCTCCGCGATCCCACATAGCGGCTCGCTCGTCGTCGGCGAGCACACCACCGAGACCCCCGGCAGCGCGGTGGGCGTCAGGCCCTCGCCGCCGTGACGGGTGATCGATTCCTTCAGGCGAGCCAGCTCGTCCACGCCTGAAGTGAATCACAGTCGGCGCGCGCTGACTGCCGTGGTTGGCAGGATCGTGCAAGAGTCAGGCAGCATCGATCTAACGGTCAAGAGGCCCGCAGTGGTGTCATGGAGTCCATGACATCGCTCGACTCCTACATCACGCTCGGCCGCTCGGGTCTGCGCGTCAGCCCGGTCACCCTCGGCACGATGACCTTTGGCGAGGACTGGGGTTGGGGCGCGAGCCCCGATACCTCCGAGGCGATCCTCGCCGAATACCTCGACCGCGGCGGCAACGTCGTCGACACCGCCAACCTCTATACCAACGGGCACTCCGAGAAGATCGTCGGCGACTTCTTCGCGGCCCGGCCCGGACTACGCGAGCGGGTCGTGCTGAGCACGAAGTTCTTCGGCAATTTGTACCCCGGTGACCCCAACGGCGGCGGCGGCGGCCGCAAGGCGTTGATCGCACAACTCGAGCAATCGTTGCGTCGCCTGCGGACCGACTACGTCGACCTCTACTGGCTGCACAACTGGGACCGTCGCGCCCCGATCGAGGAGACGCTTCGAGCGCTCGACGATCTCGTCACCGCCGGCAAGGTCCGCTACATCGGGCTTTCCGACCTGCCGGCCTGGGTCTCCGCGCAGGCCGACACGATCGCCCACTTCCGCGGCTGGACGCCAATCACCGCGCTGCAACTCGAGTATTCGCTGCTGGAGCGCACGGCCGAAGGCGAGCTGTTGCCGATGGCGCAGGAGCTCGGCATCGGTGTGCTGCCGTGGAGCCCGCTTCGTGGCGGGCAGCTCTCGGGCAAGTACGTCCGCGACAACGGCACGCCGGCCGACACCCAGCGCGGCGACCTGATCGAGGGGCCGACGGAACACGACTGGGACGTGATCGAGGCGGTCGCCCAAGTCGCGGGCGAGCTCGGCGTCAGCTCAGCCGAGGTCGCATTGGCCTGGGTCCGCGGCCGGCCCGCGATCACCTCGACGCTGATCGGCGCGCGCACGCTCGAGCAACTGCGATCCAACCTGGCATCGCTCGACGTGACCCTCTCGCCCGACCAACTCGCCACTCTCGAAGAGCCATCCACGCCATCCCTCGACTTCCCAGCCCCCTACCACGCCGGGCTCGGACCGATCCTCGGCTTCGGCGGCACCACAGTGGACGGCGTCGAGCTCCCGACGTGGCCCGCACTGCTCGAAAGTTCGGCCCGCTACTGAGCTCACAGTCGACAGACGACCAGTGACCGAGGTTGGGGGTGATTGGACGCTGGTCGTAGGAGTCCAGCATGGAAGGCGGCCTTCCGGTCGAGTACGGTGGAGAGATCGATACGAACGACGCAAAGCCGCGGCGGACTGCCCGGGAGCTCGCCAGGGCTGTCGAGGGGGGCCGGGACGTGGGTGCCGCGCTGCGGCACCTGGACGGTCACGGGTCCGAGCCCGGAGCTGTGGGGGTGGCCGAGGCGCTGGCCCGGTTCCTCGTTGCGCGCTGCGATTCGCACCATCGTGGTTGGCGAGTCGTGCGTCAGGTTGTCGTGGATTCGGCGGCTGACGCGCCGTGGGAGAGGTGCGCGCGGCGCGCGGTACCGCTCGTGTCGGAAGATCTCCTCAGGCTTGCCGCCGACAGTGGCAGGACACCGCTGGCCCGCGCCCAACATATCGCCGCCCAGCGCCGCGCTGAGCAGATCGCGGTTCACGTTGACCAAGCCGTGGTCCTCGCCGACCTGGGGCTGGAGTGCTCCGCGGGGAGTCCCGAACGCTGGCGCGTTGCCCTAGGTTGCGCGGTCCGAGCCCGCTCACGCGAGCAGGTCGCGCGCGCGGTTGATCGCTCGCTTCGCGCGTAACCGTCGTCCTGGGGGTTAGGCTCTGTGAGTGGCCAGTGGCTTGGTTGAACGCGTGGATGGATGGGCGGGTCAGGGCATCGAGACGATGATCGGGCGGCGTCATCGTCGCCGGCTGGAGCGTGTTGGCCGGATCGTTCAGCTGGAACCGCCGCCCGGCCGATCGCTGTGGGCTGCCGCCGATCCCCCGCCGCGAGCGGGGGGAGCGCTTGAGGTGTTGGTGGATGGCGGGGAGGCGCTGCCACGGATCGTTGAGGCGCTGGCAGGCGCTCGCTCGCATGTGCATATCGCCGGGTGGCACGTCACGCCCGAGTTCGGGTTGACACGCGACGACCGGTCGGCCCGGTTGCGCGATCTGCTCGGTGAGCTGTCTCAGCGCGTCGAGGTCAGGGTGATGTTGTGGGCGGGAGCGCCGGCGCGGGCGTTCACGCCTGCTCGCGCGGCGGTACGCCACGTACGCGAGGAGTTAATCCGCGGCACCCGGGTGCAGTGCGCTCTTGATTCGCATGAGCGGCCGATGCATTGTCATCACGAGAAGCTGGTGATCGTGGATGGTGAGGTCGCGTTTGTCGGGGGCATCGATCTGACCTCGCTCGGCGGGGACCGTTTCGACACTGGTGATCATCCGATGCGCGGTCGTCTGGGATGGCACGACGCCTCGAGCTGTGTGCGCGGCCCGGCGGTCGCCGACGTAGCGTCGCACTTCGCCGCCCGTTGGCGCGAGGTGACCGGCGAGGAGCTCGAGGACACGCCGCCGCCCGCCGCCGCTGGGGGCGTCGAGCTCCAGGTGGTGCGGACCGTCCCTGAGAAGGTCTATGACTTCTTGCCCCAGGGTGACTTTCGGATCGTGGAGGCGTACACGCGCGCGCTGCGCTCGGCCCGCAAGCTCGTTTATCTCGAGAGCCAGTTTCTGTGGTCACCCCAGGTAGTTGACATCCTCGCGAGCAAGCTTCGTGCGCCGCCGAGCGACGAGTTTCGCATCGTCGTATTGCTGCCTGCAAAGCCGAACAACGGCGCGGACACGACCCGCGGCCAGCTGGGGGTGCTGGTTGAGGCCGACAACGGGAATGGTCGCTTCCTGGCTACGACGATCTCGGCCCGAAGCGGCGGACTCGCCGGCCCGCTGTACGTTCACGCCAAGATCGGGATCGTGGACGACGCCTGGCTGACGGTCGGGTCGGCCAACCTCAACGAGCATTCGTTCTTCAACGACACTGAGATGAACGTCGTGACCTGCGACCCCGCGGTCGCGCGCGAGACACGGTTGCGGCTCTGGGCCGAGCACCTGGAGCGCTCAGTCGAGGAGGTCTCCGGCGAGCCAGCCCGTGTCGTCGATGCGTTGTGGCGTCCGATCGCCGGCGAGCAGCTCGAGCGCCGACGCCGCGGCGAACCGCGAACCCATCGGCTGCTAGAGCTCCCGGGCGTATCGCGCCGCTCGATGGCGCTCCTCGGACCCGTTAGCGGTCTGCTTGTCGACGGCTGACGCCGCGAACGGTGCTTGTGGCGCCCTCGCCGGCGGTCGCCGCCGCGCGCCAGGGACAGTCGCGGCAGGGCTAACGACTCGGGACAGGCCGTCGCATCGCCAGGCGAGAGACATTACGAGCGGGTGGCACAGTCGATCTGCGCAACGTAGCTGGCGATCGTCCCCGGCTGCCCGCCGATCAGGAACCTGACCGCGTACTCACCGGCGCTGCGGGCAGCGTGCGGCACGCCGGGCGGAACCGCATGCGTCTCGCCGGGCGAGAGCATGATCGAGTCGTCGTGCCCGTCGCCGTCTCCCTCCATGATCTGCAGTTGGCCTTCGAGGACGTGAAACCATGTTGTGCCGGAATGGCGTTGTGGGACCGGTCCGCCGCGATGCGTCGCGACCACCTCGATCAGGTCGAACGGCGTCGCGGCACCCGGCGCGCCGGCCAGGAACGACACGTGATACCCGGGCGCAACCGTGTACACGTCGGCGGACCGAGCAGTGTCGGTGGTCCCGTTCGTCGAGCCGGGCTCAGCGGTGATGATCGTTGGTGATGTCATGTGACTCTCTCTTTCGTGTTGGTGGTCGTCACCCGAGAAACTGCTCGAGCCAGTCGAAGATCCGGGCCTCGCGCAGCGCCTGGGCGAGTGGCTCGCAGTGCCCGCCGGCGCCCTCGTGCGCGGTGAAGGTCACCATTTCCTTGCGGCCGCGGAGGCGCTCGTAGAGCTCCCGGGACTGGCCCGGCCAAAGTTGCTCGCCGTCGGACTCGGTGATCAGCAACGGCGTGTCGATCCGCCGGATCTCGTCGCCGAGGTGGTATCCGGCGATGGTGACGAACAGCCGGAACGGTGAGCCGCCGTTGTGGCCGTACGGTTCACCATGGAATCGGATCGTCTCGGTGGCGGCCGGCGCGAACAGTTCCGCCAGGTGCATCTCGCGGTCGAACGCCGACTGCCGGCGGTCGTTCAATTGCCGGCGCATGTCGGCCGGCAACCGATCGGTCCAGGCAGTCACCACGTCAACGATCCCGGGATCGACCACCGCGGCGGCGAACCGATGCTCGAACGCGAGCGCACGCGCGACCCAATAGCCGCCCTGGCCGACCCCGACGACGGCCACGCGACCTGGATCGACGTCGGGACGTCCCAGCATCGCGTCGAGCACCGGCGTGAGCACCGCCTCCCAGTCGGGACGAAAGAGAATCCGGCGCTCGAACAGCGTCGCCTGCTGCCCCGGGCCATCGAAGGTCAGCCAGTGATAGCCCCGTTCGGCTGCCGCGGCACCGGCCTGGGCCCACATCTCGGAGGTCGCCTGGTAGGAGCCGTTCACGACCACCACGAGCGGACGGCGATTGCGGGCCGCACCGGACGCGGGGAAGAAGTAGCCGGGTAGCTCGGTGTCCTCGTAGGCGATCGAGATCCGCTCGCCGGGTACCGGGCTCAGCTCGAGAATCTGCTCCCAGCACGCCCGCTGGCGTCGCCAGATGTCGAGCCGACGGTCCGGTTCGCTGGAATGCGAGATCAGGTAGAGCGCGGTGGCGTAATACGTGGCGGCGCGCCTGAAGTGCGACAGCGCAGTGACCCGGTGGCCACCCCGCCGCGCGTGGCCCGCGGCAACCCACACCTCCCCGGCCGTCGACGTCCACTCGTGCAGCCAGGAGTCGGCGTCACCGTCCGCGATCCGCCCGGCGGTGGCGAGCGCCTCGCCCACGTCGGCGGCCCGGCGATAGCTCGCGCCGAGCGCCCGCTCGAAGGCGAACTGAAACTCCCGATCCTGAAAGACGACCATCTCGGTCCTCCGTGCCGATGCCGCGGACGGCGATCAGTACCGCGTCCCGCTGGCAGGAGGAAGCGTCTCGAGCTTGCCGAGCAACGTCGAGCGACACGATTCGAGCTCGTGCTCGGACATCCGGAGCGCAACCGCTACGTCGCTCGGCGGGATGCCGGCGAGCAGCAGGCTGAAGACCGCGGTCTCGGCCGGGTCGAGGCGCTCGTGGAGCATCGCCACGACGCGCGGAGGCACCGCCGGCAACACGCGCGCGCCGAGTCCGACACGGCGAAGCACTCCAGACAACTCGGCGTCGCAGTCATAGATGCTCACCAACGCGTCAGCTTGCACCACGGCGCAGCAGGCCGCCAGCACGGCGTCCGGGTAGGCGGAGCAGATCACCACCGCGGGCGGGGTGGCGGTCCGCTTGAGCTCACGGCACAACCACAACCCACCGAGCGACCGGGGGCGATGCCCAACCAGGGCCACGTCGACCTGCTCGTGCTCCGCCAGCCGCTTCGCCTCCTCGCCGGTGTTAGCAATCCAAGCCAACCGAAGCCCCGGCTCGGTCTCGAGCAGACGGCATACGCGGGAGCGCAGCCACGCGTCGTCCTTGAGCATCAGAACGCCGACTCCCGTACAGACAGCACGCCGAGAATGCGCGGTGATCGATTCCGGGCGGGGTTCGACAACAGTTGTGCTCATGGCTGAAGGCTCCTTCGCGGTCAGGGTGACTTGTGCTCCATGAGCGTCGCGCAACGGCAGGGCCGCATCGTCAGTGGCGCACTACTGCATTTCGCCCCCGAGCCTTCTAAGTAGTCGTCGAAAGCGTCGTTCAGAGCTTGCGGCGGTCAGTGACCCCGAGCTTCTGCATCGCTCGGTAGAGGTGGGACTCGACCGTGCGCGTGGAAAGGACGAGCCTGTCGGCGATCTGGGCGTTCGTCAGTCCCTGCTTTGCTAGCTCGACGAGCTGTGCCTCCCTCGGCGACAACTCGGCAGAGGGGCCGGTGAGACCGTCGATCACGGGCCGTACCCCGCTCTGGTCGTCGATGAACAGCTCGCGACTACGGGCGGCGGCGCGTCGCGCCGAGTCCTGGCGGCCGGCTTGCACGAACGCTCTCGCCGCGTCCGCGGCTGCCTCCGTCGCGTAGCGACGAGTACCGATCCGTTCGAACTCGTCAGCGACCGCAAGCAGCGCGACTCCATCCTTTGCGGCGAGCGCCGCGCTGTGCGCGGCGTACGCGCCCATCAGCCGCGCGTCGGAGCGCCCGGCCAGCGTCGAGATCGATCGTGCGACGCCACGGGCGGGCGCGCCCGCGCGAAGCGCCTCGTAGTAAAGCTGCGCGGCCAGCAGCGGCATGTGCTCGAGCTCCGCGGCGGTGTGCAGCAGCAGCCGCACCGCACCGACGCGATCGCCGCGGGCGAGCGCGGCCCAGCCTCGCGCGCGCGCGAGATACGGAAGCTGATTGGGGAGCGGGTCGTATCCCTGCAGAGCCTCGTCACACCGCCGCATCGCCTCGTCGATCCGCTGATCGGCGGTGAAGCAGGCAACTCCCACCTGAAACGCACGCGTGATCATCAGCGCACCGAATGTGTCCCGGTGCTCGAAATGGACCTCCGCCTCGGCCAACCAGCGAGCCGCGTCGCGATACCTCCCGTCCACGACCGCCAACCCTCCGAGGGTCACCGCACCGAGCCCGCACGCGGCATGATCATCCACGCGGACTCCCTGCTGGAGCACGGCGATCATCTCGGCTTCGAGGTCTGCCACCGACTGCCCGCTCTCGAAGAAGATCAAGCAGCGCGCGATCAGCGCACGCTCGTCGTGGTGACCGCGAAGCGGGATCGCCGGGCGGAGCGCACTGACGAGCTCGTAGGCCTCGAGCACGCGACCGCTGTAGAAAAGGTTCATCGCATGGATGAGCTGGATCCCTCCGCGGGCCTCCTCGTCGAGCGACTCGTCGGCAAGCATCGCGGCGGACCGTTCGATCGTGTCCGCCGTACCCGAGAATCCCTCGAGCAAGGCTCCAAGCTCCAGCCATACCGCGTCGAGCCGCCGCCGCCAAGACGGATCCGACCACCATCCCTCGGCTCGCTCGACCACCGCCCGTGCCTCGTCGGGGCGTTTCAGCCCCCAATACAACACTCGAATTCGCTGCTGCACATAGCTGAACGCGTCATCCTGCGAGTCGAGCCGGCCCTCCAGGTCGGCCAGGACAGACTCGGCCGCCTCGAATCGCTTGGCGATCGCGTGCGAGCGCACCAGCACGAGCGCCGCATCGACGCCCGCGCCGTCCCGGACCGCGCGGCCCGCCAGCTCCGCGCCGAGATCCGGGGCGCCACTCAGGTTCGCCGCCCTCGCCGCGTCGATCAGCATCCGAGCGGGCGGTGTTTCGCCCGCATCGATCAGCCAGACGCACACCCGCAGACACTCCTCCGGCGTCAGCTGCCCACGCGCCTGCACGACCGCCGCCAGCTGCAAGCGGATCTCACGCGCCCGCAGAGAGCCGAGCGCAGAAGCGATGGCCTCGCCGTAGAGCGGGTGGGCGAGCCTGACGTCGGCACTCGACTCCGGCCCGTCGACCCGAATCAGCTCCCGGGTTTCCGCGTCCTTTAGCGAATCTGCACCGATCAGCTCCAGCAACTCGGTCAGGCGGAGCGGCTCGCCGAGCGCGAGCAACTCGAGCAGTCGATGCTCGGTCGGCGGAACCCCTGCCATCCGCGCGGAGATGAGCTCCACCAGCGATGCCCTGATCGGCGGGCGGCTGGGCAATCGCCAAAGACCACTGACCTGCTTCAGCGTCCCGTTCTCCAACACGCCGACGGCGAGCTCGTGAGCGTAGAGGGCGTTCCCCTCGCTTGTCGTCCATACCCACGTCTGGGCGCGCTCCTCGACCGGGCCTCCGACGACGGACTCGACGAGCTCGTGCGTCTCGCGCTCGGTGAGCGCCGACAGCTCCAGGCGACCGGCGCCCGCGTCCTTCCAAAGTGAAGCAATCGCGTCGGGGCAGTGCTCCCCCAGGCGAACGGTCGCAAGCACAAACGCGGCAGCGCTTTGCGCGAGCTCGAGCACGAGCGCGGCCGAGGTCGCATCGAGCAGATGCGCATCGTCGACCCCGACGACCAAGGCGCGTCCGTCGGCGAGATCGCGAAGCGCCTCGACGCTTCCTCGAAACAGCTCGAACGGGTCGTCGGACCGAACTTCCGGCGGGATCAGGCCCGCAAACGGGCCGAGCGGCACGCTTGCGGCGGCCCGAGTCGCCTGCACCCAGGCGACCCTGGCTCCCTCGACCTCGGCCTGCGCGAGCGCCGCGCGCGCGAGTCGGGACTTCCCCACGCCAGCGGGCGCACGAACCACCACCCCGGTCAGACGGTCTGCCCGCGCGCGAGCGATCAGCGCCAGCTCCTCCTCACGACCGATCAACGGTCCGGACCGCTCCGCAACCAGCAGCCGATGCGGTGAGCTCGAGTTGAGCACGGGTACGACGGAGTCTAAGCAACTCGCCGGGCCGTCAAGGACCGCAATCATCGGCTCAGTTGGCGCGTAGCCGTCAGGTGAATGCCGCGGCGACGCTCTCTTGAGCGGAGGGTGGCTCCGGCGCGCTCAGCTCGAGTCGGGCCCGCTTGGCGATCCACAGCCCGAGGATCGGGAACACAAGCGTGGACAGAACGGCGGCGCTGACCATCGCGGCCGCGGTGGACGGGCGCATGTGTCCGCCGGCGGTCGCGAGCCCCGTGATCGCCACGACCAGAGGGAGCTGCGTCGAGCTGAGCAGCGCCAGGGCGTGCCGCTCCGCGCGGCTCAGCGCCCCGCGGTAGAGCAGCAGCGCCGGCGCGCCGCGGACGACTAGGAACAGGACGAAGAACAACGCGATCTTGGCCACGCCCCCGGGACCCGCGAACAGCGCCGTGACGTCCAGCCGCATGCCGCTGACGACGAAGAAGAACGGGACGAACAGGCCGAATGCGACGGCCGTCAGCTTGGATTCGAACGCCGGGAGCTGGTGATCGCGCAGCAGCCGCCGGGTGATCATTCCGGCGGCGAAACCACCGAGGAGCAGGTCGAGGCCGAGTCGGTAGGCCAGCAATGTCAGCGCGAAGATCAGCACCAGAGCAGAGCGCACGGCGAGCTGAGAGGAGTGTTCGAGCGTTCGCTCGAGGATGGGCAGGGTGCGTCGCGACGCGCGCAGCGTGACGACCGCCACCACGACGACGGCCAGGGCGAACGCTCCCAGGATCAGCGCGTTGTGGACCGTGCTCTGCGCCGACAGCAGCAGCGTGAGCAGAACTACCGGGCCCAGCTCGCCGACCGCGCCGGCGGCCAGAAGATGGGCTCCGAGACGGGTGCGGAGCTCCCCGGCATCGGAGACGATCGGGAGGAGCGTGCCGATCGCGGTGGTCACGAGCGCCGACCCGGTGTAGAGCAGCGAGACGACCACGCCGACCGCGGCGAGCGCGCCGCCGATCGTGTAGGCGATTGCCAGCGACATCGCCCAGCCTGCGAGCGCGAGGCGCAGCGGCTGCCCCGCGATCCGCTGCAGGTCGAGCTCGTAGCCGGCAAAGAAGAACAGCAGCCCCAGCCCCAAGTCGGCGACGAACGAGATCGGCGGCGTCACATCGATGCCGAGGACGTGGGGCCCGATCACGATCCCGAGCACGAGCTCGAGCACTACCGTGGGGATCGCGACCGATTTGATCCTGACGGTGGCGGCGAGCATCCCGGCGACCGCAGCCGCCGCGACGATCGCCAGAAACGGCTCGGGCGAGATCGTGACCGTCATTGCTCGGACCGGGGCGAGAACCTCAGGAACGGCAGCATCAGCGTGGTCGCGACGCCAATCGCCAGCGCCTGGACGGTCAGCGGGAACACGAGCGGGAGCGTCTGCGAATCCGCGGCAGCCGCGGTCAGCGAGGTCGCGACGCCGACGGCGAGGCCGAGCATCGTGACTCCCACCAAGGCGCGTTCCTCGGCTCCCGATCGGTCCACGAGCAGCCGCGCTTCGATGGCCAGCGCCACCAGCAGGATCACGACTATGTGAGCCGCCTCGGCGAAGAACGCATGGCCGATCGGCGGGCCATAGGCGCCGCAGGCGTGCTGCGCGCGGTGGGCTGCGCAGGTGAGCGAGCCGAAGAACGTAGCCGCGTAGGCGACCGCGATCGAGATCAGCAGCGGAGCGACGAACGTGAACAGAGGCGGCACCCGGCTCTGCTTTTGAGCGATGGTCGGGCCGGGAACGTGGCTCAACCGGACCCACATGACCCTCGCGATCAGCGCCAGATAGGCGACCCTCAGAACCGCGGTGGCCAAGATGTACGCCGTGGTGTACTGGGTCAGCCGCAAGTACACGACCGCGAGCATCGCGTCGAGCGCCACGGTGATCGCTCCGTACACGAACGCCGGCCGGATGAGGCGGCCGCTGGCCAGCAGGACCCAGATCACCGAGAAGTCGAACAGGCTCCAGACGCCGTACACGACGAGCGTCGGCAGCTTTGGGTTCCCTCCGTACAGCGCGTCGATCAGGATGTCGTCCCAGGGGAACACGAGCAGCACGAGCGCGCTGAGCAGCAGATTGCGCGGCGGGGCCTGCCAGCCCGCGATCCGGGCTAGCAGGCGGCGCCAACGCGAGGGCCGCGGGATGGAGATCGTCACCGTGTCGATCGCCGTCATCGTGCCTCCCCTCGATCCGTATCAGTGCCTCAGCTCGCGATCAGCGACCCGAACACCGTGCAGACGTTCTGCTTGACGAGCGTCGTGCTGTTGTCGAAGCCGATGTTGACCGTCACGACCTTGCCGGTCGAGGTCTCGAACAGCACGCTCCCGGTGGCGTCAAAATCGCCTGACAGCGGCGATAGCTGGATGCCCTTGGTCTTGTTCGTAAACGACGTGTTCTTGAGGATGTGGACGCGGCCGTAGCCGTCGAAGATCCGTCCGAAGATGTCCGCGCTGGGGGCCGACGTGAACGCGAACACCACAGGGCGGCCGCTCGAGTCGCACCGCGCGTTGATGAGCAGCGAGTCGATGTTCACGAGCGTGGTCGTGCTCGAGCTCGGCTTCGCGATGAACGAGAACGTCTTGGTCACGGCGCCGGACGAGACGTCGGCGCTGGCGCTTGCCGCCCCGATTGCGGCCAGCGCGCCAATCGAGGCGGTCACGGCGACGAGGCGGCGAGGGCTGATGATTCGTTTCATGGTTCGGTCCTTTCCCGTGGATGAAACAACGTTGCGGACCGCAACCTTGCCGTCTGGAGGACCCGAGAACGTCAGTAGTCGGCTACTGCAATTCGTTCCCGGACCGCCTGCGTACTTACTTAAGCCCGCCCCCGAGCGCGATTCAGTAATCGAACACTGACGACGCGTCAGCCGGCTTCCGAGACGCTCCGCCGCGAATCCATTTCGACGAGGACCCGCACGCCGCGGTCCTTTGAGCCGGACGATCGAGAGAGGTAGACCGTGTCGCGTATCAGTCGTGTATTGATGAGGGTCAAGCGGTCGCGTGCGTTGGTCGCGCGGACCGTCGTTGTGTGTGGGCTGCTGGCGTGCTCTGGCGCTGCGGTGGCAGCCACCCGACGCGTCGCTGGGCACGCGGGTCGTCAACCGTGGGCGTCCCAGATCATCCGTCCGTCGTCGGACGCGGTCGTTCTCGGCCGCTCGGTCCCGGTCGGCGTGCGCGTCGGATCTGCAGTGAGGACGTTCCAGGCGCGACTGGGCACACGGTCGGTCACGCGCGCGTTCGAGACGGCCGGCGCCGGGACTATGCGAGTGGCGACCCTTCGCGACGGGTCGACGCCGGGTCTGCGCTTCGGTCGCAACACGCTGTATGTGCGGACGTCGAACGGAAGCGGCCGGCGCTGGTTCACCCAGCGCTCGTTCGTGCTGGCTCGTCCCTCCGGCGGTCTGTTCAGCAAGGTGACGGCGGAGGCGGGCTGCGGAACCGGCGCCGATGTCCGCGTCGACCTCGTGCGCTCGGGGCTCGCGACGAGCGTCCGGGTCGACGGCGGGCCACCGCGCGCGGTTCGGGGCGGACGCCAGCGCTCGATCAACCTCTACGCGAACAGCGGGCTTCACCCGGGCTCGAACGTGCTCACGGTGCGGGCGCTCGACGCCGGTCGCGGCGTCTATCAGAAGCGCACGCTCAGGGTCGACATGCCTTCGACCATCCCGGTCGCCGCCGCGGGGATCTCGCGGCGCGTCAAAGCCGGTCGCGTGGTCCAGTTCAGCGCCGCCGAGTCAGTCAAGACCGGTCCGGGGCAGCGCCTGGTTTACCGGTGGACGATCGTCACCCGCCCGCGCGGCTCAAGCACCCGGCTCCAGGGCGCCGACGGCGCCCACCCGATCATGCGGCCGGATCGACCGGGGCGATACGTCGTCCGAGTCAGCATCTTCGAGGTTGCCGGCGCCGCCGCCTCGAGCCATGTCGCCAATTCGGAGCTGTTGTGCGCAAGCGGCACCGAGTCCACGGCTAAGACCACGGTGTCGGCCGCGCTGTCGGCCGGGCCCGTCGGCGTCCCCATCGACACAATCGCCACCGCCAACGGCAGCCTGGGTGTGCGGGTGGCGGAATCGGGGACGATCGGCTCGCAGTTCTATCCGATTCAGGACCGCTCGAAGGCCATCCAGCTCGTGGTGCTCGACCGGAGCACGCTCGCGGAACAGCAGAACGTCTCCTACGCCAACAACCCAGCGGGCGCGTCCGACCTCCTGACCGCGGTCAAGCGGCTGTCCAGCAGCGACCTGGTGATCGTCACCAAGCCCGACCCGCAGGTGACCAACGCCGCCGCTCCCGATGACGGGGACCCGACCGCGGCCGCCACGATCAACCAGGCGCTGAACGCGATCGGCGTCTCGTCGGTCTCGACCGAAGTGTCGACCGAGGTCGGCTGCCACCCCGACCAGGAGGAGAACGTGGAGGACGCGCCCTGCAGCTCATTCTCGGCCATCGGGGTACCAGGCATCCCAACCGGGCAGGGCACTCTGAATGAGGGTCTCAGCGCGCCGGGCTCGGCCACCGCTCCGGGCGACCTCCACGGCTACTTGCGCGAGGATCTGGCCGGCAACAACTTCACGTTCGTGAACGTCGAGCGGGTGCCGCTCGACACGGGCGCTCCGGACGCCAACCCCGCGGTCGTGACGATCGGCAGCGACGAGCCCGGGAGCGAGGAGCCCAAGACCACATACACATCACAGAAGCTATCCGGACCCGGGTTCTACGTCCTGATCCTCAACGACGGCGACCTCAAGCCCGAGTTTCAGAACACCTTCCCGGACACCGCACAAGGACTGTTCGGCATGACATCGCTGCTGGGTCTCTTCGGCAACCTCAACCCCACCGCGCTGGTGATCGTCCGCTCGATCGGCACCGTGAGCCGGCTACCCGCCGGAAGCGACCCGAATGGGACGTGGGACCACACGGCCACCCAGCTGCAGCGCCTCGGGGGCAGCCAGTACTACTTCGACGCGCTCAACGGCAAAACCAGCAGCCAGTTCGCCCAGGTCGGCCCGTCGGGCTGGCCCGGGTACCCAAGCCCATGGACGCAGGTGGCGACACATGAGCACTCCGGGACCGGAAAGCTCTCGGGCCTGCTGGCGCGCAACAACTCGGGCCAGTTCTATCTGGACGACGCGTACCCCTCCAAGCTGAACGATCCGGCGCGGCCCCTGGCCGGGAGCCTGGGCGGGATCATGTCGCTGCCCACCACGTCCTGGCCGGACCGCGGCACCCCCGGCGATCAGGCCGTGCTGAGCTGCGTCGCCGCCCACATCGACCCGAACGGGGCGCTGCGCACTCCGATCGAGGCCAATTACACCAACCAGAACCTCGTCCACAACTGGGCGGCGTGGGCGTCCGACATCGGCGCGTCCGGCTACTACGACACCTTGTCGGCCTACGGAGACTGCGGCTCGTTCACCCGCGCCGATTTCAATGACGTGACCGGTCAGCTGCGCGGCGAATGGACCGCGGTCCCGCGGGTGTGGGCCCTGATCGAGGATCTCCAGAAGCCGCTGCTCGACTCATCGGGCAACGCCGCGGAGATCGGTTCGATCGCGGCCGAGGTCAACGAGGACCTGGGGACGGGCTCGCAGTCAGTCGAGTACGACGGCTGGGAGATCGCCAGCAATCTGCTGTTGCTGGTGGCCGCCATCCCGGAGGTGGACGAGGTCGCGGCCCCGCTCGAGTTCCTGTCCGCGGGGATTGATCTGGCCACGAGCGTGAATCAGAACCCTGACGGAAGCAACGCTCAGGATGACGTACGCACCACGGCCGCCGATCTGGGCGCCAGTCTGTCGCGCAAGTACACGGCGGACATCGTCGGGCTGGATGAGACCGGCGACATCCTGGTCAGCGACTGGACGAAGCTCCGGCTAACCGCCCAGAACGCCGCCAATCTCACGAACGCGGCGGCGGACTGGTCCTGGACCAGCGCCGACGCGAAGCAGGCCACCCAGCAGCTGCTGGTGGCCACACGCCAGCTCGCCTACACGACCCTGTTTCCGGTCCGGTACAAGCTCTACCGACTCCAGGCCGGCGCCGCCGCGGGCAGCGTCAATCCGCAGGACGTGACGTCCTATGGCTGCTCGTACTTCGACGGGTACGCCGACCCCAACACCGGCGACTGGATCTATACCGGGTCGAAGGCATGGCATCCGTTCGCCTCGGTGGCGCCGTTCGGGAACGTGGGCGTGACCGTCTCCGGCAACGGGGCGGTCGAGCAGTGGGCCTACGCCACCGCCGACGACCGCTTCGTCCAGGACAAGGATCACTCGGGTCAGTTCCCGTCGGCCAAGGTGCTCGGGCTGATGTTCAAGACGCCCACCGACGACCAGTACCAGACGGGACCGCTGTTCGATCCGCTGTCGTTTGCGCTGGATGCTTACGACAACGCCACGGCGAATACCGAGACGGTCACCCATGTCAACGACTCGGTACAGAAGTTCGGCGGCGGGTCCTGGTCGACCAACCTCAAGTGCAAGACGAGCTGAGGCGAACGCCGGTCACGCAGCCGTGGCTACGGTCGCGCGGATCGCAGGCGTTCGCGCGGCCCGGTCGGCTTGCGCGACCGCGCGCAGGAATGCCGCGATCGGCAGGTGCGTCGTATCACGGCGCGTCACGCGGCGGTCGCCACGGCCGGTTGGGGATCGGCGAGCGGAACGAACGGATCGACAAGCGGAACGAACCGGACACCCGGAGCGAGGTGTCGTCGACGTGGCTCCGCTCGGCCCCGGCGAAGTGATCGGCGTCCCGGACATCGACCTACTAGCCGGTGACGCGGTGTTGCTCCACACTGGCTGGGGCGCTCACTGGAACGATGCCGAGACATATCTCTCGGGCGAACCGGGACCCGGTATGGAGCTTGCGACCTTGCGGTTCGAGCTCACCTCCTTCCACGCAGGACCCTCGGCGGACTACGCCTAGCCGAGGAGCACGAGCGCTTGACCCTGAAGCCCCGGGAGCTCGACGACGGGCCCAAGAAAGCCGCCCGTGGAAAAGTCGAAGGCCACGACGTGGTCCTTACCGACGCAGTACAGGCGACCATCCGGTCCGAATCTCAATCCCCGCGGTCTCCGGAAGCCGACTGAGCGGTCAGGAACGAAGACGCGCACGAGCTGTCCGGCAGTCGGGTCGTATTCGCGGATGCTCACGGCAGCATCTGGAGCGCCAAAGGGGCACTCGCTGGCGACGACGATGTGCCCGTTCGGCGCGACCGTCAGATCGAGCGGGCTCAGCTCGGCGTCGGTGACCAACCGCCGCCCGGGGACCCCTTCGTGACCATCGAACACGACGATCGTGTTATCGCCGTCCCCGGAGGGACCGATGCCCGAGGCGAGGTAGAGCCGGCCATCGGGCCCGAAGCCGAACCCGCGGGGGAATGGGACGACGCCATCAGGCAGAATCGCTTCTGGCTCTCTGTCCAGCGCGGCGGGCATGGCCAGAATCGTTCGCCGGTGGCGCGTGCCGACGTAGTAGCGTCCATCGGGCCCGAACGTGCCGCCGCCCGGGTCGAGTCCGGGGATCCGCCCCGAGTCGCGCACGACGTCTCCGACGTGATCGAGCGCCAGCACACGGTCAGCGCCGCTGTTGAGGTAGACGAGCACGCCCGATGAGTCAAGCGACAGACCCCGCGGATCGATGATCCGCGGATCACGGGTGAGTGGCCCGATCAGTTCCC
The DNA here is from genome assembly GCA_963770615.1 of uncultured Solirubrobacterales bacterium. Taxonomy (GTDB): domain Bacteria; phylum Actinomycetota; class Thermoleophilia; order Solirubrobacterales; family Solirubrobacteraceae; genus Palsa-465. The sequence continues at coordinate 26,766 of CAVYQJ010000006.1, forward strand.
CTTCCGTGTCGAAGCTCAGAATTGCGCCGTAGCCCCCGCCATTGGCGTTCTCGGCGCTGGTGACGAGAAGGCGCATCAGTCACGCATCATGCTCGCCATGATGAGCCATCAGTGTGCACGACCGATACGCGTGTCTGATCGTGCGATCAGCAAACCGGATTGTCGCGATGTGGTCAATGGGTCACCCTTCCACTCGTGGAATCACCGAGACCCGACCGCGGAACTCATCATTGAACCGATCCGCGGACTCGCCCGCGCCGCGCACTAGGCTACAGGCTGGACAGGTGGCGGGCACCGTCTCGTCATCTTCGACGCAGAGCTTGTCGGCGTCGAGAAAGCCCTTGACGAGGCGTCGCGGTCATCGGGGTCGCCTCGCGCCTGCTTGACGCCTATTGCGGTAGTGCTGGCATCGCCCCCGCCGTGACTGCTTACTTGCTTGCAGCTGCCCGACCTTGAGTTAGCGCTCCCGAGCACCGGTCAGACCGGGCCGATGCGATGCGACGCGTGCGCGCTTGTGGCGACGAGCAGGTGCGTCGCGACGCGGGGTCGACATTCGCATTCGTGCCAGTGCTGGTATCGCCGGCCGTCTGCTGCTAGCCCGTGGCGACAGTCAAGAGGGAGCTTCGGCGGCTCCCCCTTGTGGCGAGTGGTCGCAGGGGCGAGCGCGTTCAGCTGGAAAGCGTGCTCGACTCTGTCAGCGGCGAGACGGTCACCGAGGGTCGGGTCGACCTAGCCTGGTATCCGCTTGTGAGGCGTCGATGTGCAGGCGCCCGGATGTATCATTGGTGTGGATGCGGGCACATCAGCACTCGTACATCTAATCGGCTAGGCGAGCGATCCTGCTGACGGCCAGTGACGGCCGTTGGCGCTGTCATGCCTGTCGAGAGGAGTGTTTATGTCGTCTGCTGTCCCGGCGTCGCTGGCGTGCATCGCCGAGCTGCTGCGTTGTCCCGCTTGCCTTAGCCCGCTTGCGGCGGCGCAGGGCTCACTGATATGCGCGCGTCGCCATGCCTACGATGTTGCGCGGCATGGCTATGTGACGCTGCTGCCAAGTGCTCGTCGCTGCTGCCCGGTCGGTGACGATGCGGGCATGATCAATGCGCGTGCAGCGATTATGGACGCTGGCCACTTCGAGCCGCTGACAACCGCTCTAGCGGAGAGGGCCTGTTCGCTTGCACTACCCGATTCGTCTGTCGTCTTGGACGCCGGTGCCGGGACCGGACACCATCTCGTCGGTGTGCTCGCTGAGTTGCAGGGAGCAGTCGGCGTAGCGGTGGACGTTTCGCGTGCCGCCTCGCGTAGAGCCGCACGAGCGCACCACAGAATCGCTCGAGTGCGCAGCGATATCTGGGAGGAGATCCCGTTGTGCGATGCGACCGTTGATCTGGCCATCAGCGTGTTCGCGCCACGCAACCCGGACGAGCTTGCCCGTGTCCTGCGACCAGGCGGAGCGGTCGTCGTGGCGACGCCCGCCCCGGACCATCTGCAAGAACTCGCGACTCTCCACGCGATCAGTGTGCACCGGACCAAGGCGATGCGGCTGCAGCAGCTGTTCACCGGATGGCCGAGTGCTGATCGCGTCCAGCGCGTCAGTTGGATCCTGCGACTGACGCACCAGGACGTGGCGCGAATCCTCACGATGGGGCCTGCGGCGCATCATCTCCGGCCGGACTTTCTAGGTCATCTGGCGGCGCTGAACGAACCCGTGCGCGTCACCGCGGCGGTCGAGCTACGGACATTCCGAAGGCCGGAACACCGCCTGCCTTGAACGACAGCTCGAACCACTCCAGTCACACACGGCGCTGCGCTCAACATCCAGGTGAGCGACCAGCAAAGTGTCGGTTTGATCGAACCCCAGGACTCTCAGGCGTTGGACCTGCTTTAGGCGTCGCAGGCGGGCAGCCCACGGCCGTTGCCGTCGCATCCGATTTGCGCGGCAGGCGAGCACGTGCCGGCCGCGCAAATGCTCGCAGCTCCGCGGCAAACAATTGGGCCAAGGGGAAGCCGCCGGCCTCGAGGCGTCGCTTCTCCTAAGTCGCCCGACACGCGCGATGACCTGACCCCCCCAGGAAGCGCACAGGTGTCGCCTCGCGACCGAGGGGGCCACGAACCAAGAGATCGCCGCCCAGCTGTTCATCAGCCCCAACACCGTCGACTACCACCTACGCAAAGCGTTCCGCAAGCTCCGAGTCAAATACCGGCATGCATGCCGCCCATCATTACGCCGCCCAGATGCTCCTCATCCCCTCCGGCATTGGGGGGGGGTGAACAGTCCCTGCCACCGAGGTCCGCTGCGATTAAGTCGGCGCGCGCCCGCGGCCTCGCAGATCTGATCGACAACCTCGGTGCCGCGCTTCCAGCTGCGGCCGTCTTTTATCAACCGCGCGGGTTGCGGCCAAACACCCGTCGGCAGGCGACCTGCATTCGCGTGGCGGCGCAACTTTTGGGTGGCTCCCCCAGAGACGCGGCTTGCGCGGGTTGCAGGGAACCGGAGGCGTCGAGCGGACCAGCGCTGGAGCCGTGCTGTGACGCGTCGCGCTCCTGGCGGGGAGCACGTCTCTCATCGAGTGCGGGCCGGACACCTGCATGCGTGTCCGCGCGGTACACGCGCTGCGACGCCAGGTGATCCCGATCACGCGATCCAGGCGGGTGTCCCGCGTGGCGCGGGCTCTCCGGGTACCCGTGGAATCGCGTTTCCGTGACCGCAGACAAGGAGACGGACGTCGGTGCGAGCCACGATCTGTCGTTCGAGTTCTGGTGGGATCACGACGGTGTCCCCGCGGCCGAGGACCTCGGTTTCGCCGGCGATGTGTACTGATACCTCACCCTCGAGGACCGTCCAGATCTGCTCGGAATCGAACACGTGAAGCGGACCCGACGCTCCTTCAGTCATTTCGACCTCCCACATCGAGAGACGGGCGGTCGAGCCGAGCGTGGGTGATGCATGGGTCGTCATCACACCAGCGGGAGTCTCAGAGCGGCGACGTTCGGTCACGCGAATCGCATAGGACATGACAAGATCCTCGTTCGACAACAGGGTTGTCTAAATGGTACACCGGGTTGTCTTTCTGTGCAAGCATTCGTAGATGCCCCTAGGTGAGCGTGCAGGCTTCGAACTTCCATTCCTGCTGGTCGGTGCGTTCAGGTCTTTGATCGATGAGCTTCATCGCACCCTGGCCGAGAGCGGTCACGACCAAGCGCGCCCGCTCCACGGTTTTGCGCTTCAGGCCATCGGTCCCGACGGCAGTACGGCCTCGGAGCTGGGGCGCCGGCTGGGCGTCAGCAAGCAGGCGGCCGCCAAGACGGTCGCTTCGCTAGAGAGAGTCGGCTACGTCCACCGCGAGCCGGACCCCGTAGACGCTCGCGCGGTCCGCTTGCGGCGAACCGCACGCGGCCAGGAAATGCTAGCCCTAAGCGCCGCGTTCTTCGAGACATACCACGCTCGTCTCGCACAGACTCTCGGACCCCGACGACTCGCTGAACTCGAGAACGGTCTGCAGGGTATGACCGCCCCGACCGGCGATTACCTCCGCGGCTTCCCGGGATGGATGGCCTAGAAGGACGCGCCCGCCCATGCGGGCCCTCGCCCTTTGCCGGCATAGCGCGGCTCTCGCCGTCGCCGGCGACGGACCCCCTATGCGCGGAAAGTGCGAACCGGCGAGCTGGCGCGGGCTAGACGGGCTTTCCGCCGGCGGAGATCGCCTGGATGTTGGTGATCTCGCGTCCCACGATCAGCGCCTGGATCGAGTCGGTGCCCTCGAAGGTGAAGATTGCCTCCATGTCGGCGAAGTGCCGCGCTACACCATGCTCGAGCAGGACGCCGTTGCCGCCGAAGATGTCCCGCGCGTCGGCGACCACCGAGCGGGCACGCGACGAGCAGTGGAGCTTGGCCATTGACGCCATACCGTCCGTGAGCCGGCCATCCGCCGCGAGTGTGCTCGCCCGCCAGCACAGCAGCTGCATGCTCGTGACATCGGCGAGCATCCGCGCGAGCTTGTCCTGCACGAGCTGAAAGCTTGCGATTGGCTTGCGGAACTGGTTGCGCTCCAGGGCGTAGTTGCGTGCGAGCTCGTAGGATGCCATCGCCAGTCCGACGGCCCGCCATGCCACCGTGTAACGCGTGCTCGACAACACCTTGTTGACATCCTTGAACGAGTGGCACTCGGCGAGCCTGTTCTCGGCGGGCACGCGCACGCCGGTCAGCTCGATCTTCGCCTGCCACGAGGAGCGCAGCGCGGTCTTGCCGGTGATCACCTCGGTGTGGAACCCCGGCGTTCCCTTCTCCACGACGTAGCCGCCGACCTCGCCGTCCTCGCCCCGCGCCCACACGATCACGAGATCGGCGAAGGACGCGTTGCCGATCCACTTCTTGCGCCCGTCGAGCACGTAGTGGTCACCGTCTCGCCGTGCGTTGGTTTCGAGCGCGATCGAGTCCGAGCCGTGGTCGGGCTCAGTCAGCGCGAACGCCCCGACCTTCTGGAAGCGCGCCATCTCCGGTAGCCAGCGCTGCTTCTGCTCCTCGGACCCCAGCAGGCCGATCGTCTGCATGGCCAGAAACGAGTGCACGCCGAAGAATGTCCCCACACTGCCATCGGCGCGCGCCCACTCCCGCGCGATCAAGCCGACAGCGACCGAGCTCAGGCCTGGGCAGCCGTAGCCCTCGATCATGCCGCCGGCCAGGTTGAGCTTGGCCATCTTCGGGATCAGCTCGAACGGGAACTCGGCGGCCTCCCACCAGCGGCTGGCGTGCGGCGTCACTTCGCGGGCGCAGAAGTCGCGCAGGCGATCACGGGTGGCGATCTCCTCGCCGGTGAGCAGCTCGTCAAGGAAGTAGAAATCGACAGCGTCGGGTGCGTTTGCGGTAATTGGCATCGAGCTCTCCTGGGTCACGGGCGTGGTCAGAGGCGATCCACAGCGCAGATCGACAACGCGAGTCAAAACGCTCATGCTATGTGCGGCTCCGGTGGAGCTACCTGCGCCGTCGTCTTTGGCAGGGACGCCGCCCGGCCGACACCACCCACTCACCCCTGCCACGGTCGACAGCGCTGCGAGCGTTAGTTACGCAGAACACTCTGCGTCCCTACCTCGGCCGCCCCGCTCGGCCCGTCCGACGCGCATCTCGCTGCCGCGGACGACAGAGCCGTTTGCACGGAAAGCGAGCAAGGTGCCGGCGAGGCGGGCCAGGGCGAGATCGATCCGGCCGTGCTAGCAAGGAGAGCGGAACTTGCAAGCACAAGAGCAGCAGCCGCGCCGACGGCCCCTCTCGCTGCTGCAACCGGACACTTTGGGCCACGCCGGGGCCCCTGCGTGGCGTCGCCGGCGTCGTCCACGTCGTCCGCGACTGCTCGACGCGCCTATTCGGGTCACGTCGGCGTGCTGGCCGTTTCGCACGCGGAGGAAGCACGTCGATCGGGGCGATCTCGTGACTGCCTTGCGCTCGGAGTGGAAGCCCTTTTCGTCTGGTTAGTTCCGGGTCGTCACGTGTGTGGCGCGATCACCGGGGCCGGCGTGCGCGCGTGACCAGTACCAAGCTGCTCGCCACGAGCCACGCGAACAGCAGCACCGCCGCCAGCAGCAACACGCCGTAGACAAGCGAGCTGTTGTTGGTCGGTCCGAGCATCGTGGTGGCGCTCGCAACCCCGAGGACGGCCGCGACGATGCTCAGCCAATACAGCCATCCAGGGAGCGTCCGCTCGTGCTGGATCGCGGCCGCGAACGCGCCGGCGGTCAGAGCGAGCGGCACCCCGATCGCTGGGCCGCCGGCGAGGTAGGACAGAACAGCCAGCGCGTGAGCCAGCGCGGGATCACTCGCCACTGAATGCTCCGCGAGCACCCGGTAGCAGAGCGCGGACATCGCCAGGAACGCCGCGGCGATGATCCCGCCGGTGAGCGCGAGCGCGGCGACGCGGATGCCAGCCGATCGTAGCCGTGCGTATAGGTATGACGCGAATGCCGCGAGCGCAGCAGCCGCGAGTAGATGGAAGAAGCTCAGCGCCCGTACTTCGGAGACGTTGCGCAGGAAGTACTCGCGCAGCTGGGAGGGCGTGGCGTTCAGCGCCGGAAAGTTCGTCGTCGCGAGTAGGTCGCCGAACAGCAGCCCACACGCGAAAAGCGCAACAGCAGTTGCCCCGCAGGCCGCCCACACCGCCTCGACTCGTGCCGATATCGCTTCCTCTCTCGCGTCGTTACTCACCGACCCATTCCAGCACGCGCGACGGTCGACGCTGCGGGTTGCGGCGCCACACTTCCGCTCGCCGACACGCCGACGGCGGGGACGGCGTCGCTGCGATCGGCGCGGAGGAGCCACGCGTGGGCCCCGATCGCAGCGACGCGCGTTCCCCAGCCGGACAACATCGGTAGCGCGCTCGCCCGCGGCGCGGTCGCAGACCGGAGCGCGGTGATGAACAGGGCGCGTGATGCGCCGACCACGCGCCCCTGTGGTTCTCGTTATTGCCGCAGGCCGGCGCTCGCGGAGATCACCGGTGGCCGGTCGGTGGTGGACCGTGTCGACGATCTCGCGTGTATCTATCCCTTGGAGGTAGATCGACGTGATCCCGAGGTTCGCATGCCCGAGCTGCCTCTGGATAATCGGCAACGGGATCGCCTCGTGCGCGATCTCGATCGCGTGAGCATGCCGCAGCTGGTGTGGTGCGAACCGCCGCCGCAGACCAGCGTCGGCAGCGAGTCGGCGAAGCTCACCGCGCGCAGCTGTTGCTGACCATCCGCGCCCGCGTGTCGGGCCGGCGAGGATGCAGAACAGCGGACCGACCGGCAGCTTGACGCGGTGCTCGGTCCAGCGAGCGACGTGCTCCCACGCCCAATCGTCCATCCCGACCATCCTTCGCTTCCCGCCCTTGCCCGAGCGGACCAGCACCGACCCAGTCCTCACGTCCAGATCGGTCTCGGTGAACGCGAGCGCTTCGCTGATCCGCAAGCCGGCGCGCCACAGGATCGCGATCAGCCCACGGGTCCTGTCCGCATAGAGGCCTGGCCCGGCCTGGCGCATGACGAGGATGATCTCCTCAGATAGGCGCAACCTCTCGACGCCCATTGCGGCAGTGCTGGTCTCGGTGCGGTCGTGACCGCTCCGGTGCTTGCAGCTTCGGGATCTTCGGCTAGCACCCCGAGCTCGGTCTGACGGATCCATCCGCGTGCGGCGCCTGCGCGTTTCTAGCGATTTGCGAGGCCAGCTCCGCTGCGAGCCTCGCACCTGCTTTGACCGGGCGACACACTACGAGCATCTTCCAGCGGTGCCTCAACGAACCCATGTGACGGCCGTCCCTATTCGACAACCCAGAAAAGGAGCCCCGGATGGATTGGACACTTGAAGTCGTCGTGCTGCCGGTCAGCGACATCGACCGCTCGATCGCGTTCTACCGCGACCAGGTCGGCTTCCACCTCGATCACGACACGCAGAACGAGTACATGCACGTCACCCAGCTGACCCCACACGGCTCCGGCTGCTCGATCGTGTTCGGCGACCTACCCCCGCACAAAGCGATGGAGCCCGGCTCGATGAAGAACCTCCAGCTGGTCGTATCCGATGCATCAGCCGCCCGGCAAGAGCTCCTCGATCGCGGTATTGAAGTGAGCGAGCTGACGGTGATCAACGACGCGGATGGCGGCACGTTCTTCGGCTTTCAGGACCCCGACGGGAACTCCTGGGCAGTGCAGGAAATCAAAGCCCGAGCTCTCAAGCCGCTCATTCCGGAGGACCACACAGGTCTCAGCGAATGGGCCGGTCGCTGATCCTGCGGCGGACGCCTTCCTTTCCGTCGCGACGCGAACCTGGCCCGACCGAACCAGCGCCCTGCAACGCGCGCGTGTCGAACGGCGTTCCCGCACGTCACAGGTGGCTCCTCCGTGTAGCCCAGCAAGACAGTGAGGTGCCGAGCCCGATTGGAGACGGTCCGGCTGCTGACAGCAGCACGTTGATCGTGCTGGCAGAGGCGGTAGCCTGGGCATCTGTGACGGAAAGGGTCCAGGTGCTAAGGGGCGGCGAGACACGTGCGTACGTCATCGCCGAGGAGCACGATGACGGATCGCTGCTGCTGGCGCCCGAGCCGGTCCCCAGTGCCCAGGCGGCGGCGCCCGCCGAAAACGGCCGAGCCGCGCCCGTCGCCGTTCCTGAGCTCGCCGGGATCCTCCAAGTGCGCGACCTGACGGTCGCTTACGGCGCTAAGAGGGCGGTCGACGCGGTCAGCTTCGAGATCCGGCGGGGCGAGATCTTCGGTCTGCTCGGGCCGAACGGTGCGGGCAAGACGAGCACGCTGAGCGCGATCGAAGGGCTGGTCAAGCCCGAGTCCGGGACGGTCCTGCTCGACGGCATCGACAGTCAGGCGCCATCCCAACCAGGCCAGGGCCCGAATGGGCGTGCAGCTTCAGGCGACCAGCTTTCAGTCCGAGCTGAAGATCAGCGAGATCGTGCGGCTGTACGCCGGGCTCTACGGCGTCGAGCTCTCCGGTGAGCAGATACTCGACGGCTTGCGCGTGATCGGGCTCGAGGGCGAGGCACATAAGCTGTTCAAGCAGCTCTCGGGCGGACAGCAACAACGCCTTTCCCTGTATATCGCGGTCGTCCACGACCCCGCGCTGCTGCTGCTGGACGAGCCCACCGCCGGCCTTGATCCGCAATCTCGCCGCCAGCTGTGGAGCCGGATCGAGCACATCCGCCAGGAGGGCGGAAGCATCCTTTTGACGACGCACTCGATGGAGGAGGCCCAGGCGGTCTGCGATCGGGTCGCGATCATCGATAACGGCACGCTACTAACGACCGAGACGCCGCATGACCTGATCGAGAAGCACAAGAACGACCCCCGGGTCCGCGACGTCGCGCACGGCGAGGTGACGTTGGAGGACGTGTTCATCGGGCTCACCGGGAGCGAGATCCGTGACTAGCTCGAGGGCCACGGCCGAACCACCACTGCGCCTCGTGTTCGGCTCGCTGCTGCGCGCAGACTTTCTTGTGTTTCTCCAGCACCGCCGGGCGCTGATCATCAGCCTGGTGTTGCCCGTCTTCGTTCTGGTCAGCACGAGCGGGACCAAGGCCACCAATAAATTCGGCGGGGCGGAGTTCGTCATCGGGTTAGCGATCGCCTACGGGCTGCTCTCGACGTCGCTGATTGGCTACGGGCTGACGGTCGCGCGAGACCGCGAGAAGGGTGTCTTCCAGCGACTGCGCGTCACCCCGGCCCCGACCTGGACGATCATGACCAGCCGGCTGGCGATGCAAGCGGTCGCGAACCTGATCATTGCGGTCGCCGTCGTGATCATCGGCAGCCAGATCCATCACATCTCGCCCTCCGCTGGGCAGTACGCACTGGTGCTGCTCGTCTCGATCCTGGCGGGGGCTGTGTTCCTCAGCATCGCCCAGGCGATGGTTGGTCTGGTGAGGTCAGCCGATAGCGTCCAGGCCATCGCGCGTGTGTTGTTCGCCGTCCTGATCCTGCTCGGGCTTCTCGGCCAGAGCGGCGCGCTCGGCACCTTTTGGAGCTCGGTCGCGCGGTGGACGCCAGTCGGAGCGGTGATGACGCTGTTCGCCGGCGTGCTCAACCTGCACGCCTGGTACAGCCGCGACACGCTGTCGCTGCTGGTGTGCCTTGGCTACATCGTCGTATTCGCCGGGATCGGCATCCGCTGGTTCCAGTGGGACGCCCGATGAGAGCGGATACCCGACCGTAGAGAAACCAAGGAACTCTGGAGCGCCGACGGCGCGCCCCAGAAAGGTCCGGCACCCCGGATCTGTCATCCGGCGTTGGCTATCACCGTAACCTCGACGAGCATCCCGCCGACGAGATCGGCGCGGACGGTGGTCCGAACCGGCTTCACGCCCGGGAACTTCTGCTCGTAGATGGCATTGAACGCCGCGAACTGGCCCAGATCGCTGAGGTGCACGAGGCATGACACGACATCGTCGAGAGACGCTCCGGCCGCGGCGAGCAGTGTTTCGACGTTGCGGAACGTCTGCTCCGTCTGCTCGGCGAGGTCGTCGCTGACGAGCTGACCGGACTCGGGATCGAGGCCACCCTGTCCGGAGAGGAATACCCACCCGTCCACAGATAGACCAGGCGAATATGGCCCGATCGGACGTGGTGCTCTATCGGAACTGATGAGTGCCTTCATCGGGGGATGCCTCCTCTGGTAAGCGGCTGCGTACGCAGTCGCCGCACAGCATATAGCTACTTAGCTATGAGCCTAGTTAGAGGCCGTCGCGCAGCTGGCGCTTGAAGGTGCGGATCGCCGCCTCGTCGCGCTTGTAGAACGTCCACTGCCCGATGCGCTTCGCGGTCACGAGGCCCGCGCGGGCTAGCGCTTGCAGGTGAGTGGTCGCGGTAGGTTGGGCGACCCCGAGCTTCTCGGCGATGAAGACCACGCACACGCCGTCCTTGACGAGGTCACCATCACGCTGAGGCGGGAAGTGCGCGACCGGGTCGCGCAGCCAGTCGAGGATCTGCAGCCGCTTGGGACTGTCGAGGGCCCGGAAGATCTGGATCATTTCGAGCGTGGGCGCCGACGTGGCCATGCCGATCATCTTAGAGCGGGGTGAGGCGGTCGGCGAGTTTGCGCCTGACCAGATAGAGATATAGGCTTCTAGCTATATAGCTAACTGAAAGGCGGAGCCGATGGTAACTGAGACGCAGGTGATCCCCAGCCTGCCGGCCTGGCACGGAGCGTCGCAGCTTCACCCGTATTTCGTCTGTGATGTCTTCACATCCGAGCCCTTGGAGGGGAACCAGCTCGGCGTGTTCGTAGACGGTCGGCCGTTCACGTCTGAGGAGATGCAGCGCCTCGCGCATGAGATGAACTTCGCCGAGACCGTCTTCCTGCTCCCGCCGAGGAGCGGCGGCGACGTGTCGATGCGGATCTTCACCCCCGGGGAAGAGCTGCCCTTTGCGGGTCACCCCATCTTGGGAGCGGCGTTCGTGGTCGCCTCCGCGCTTGGCGCCGAGGCGGTTACGCTGGAAACGGGCGCCGGACTCGTGCCGGTCAGCTTGGACCGCGATGGCGATCGAATCGTCTTCGGGCGGATGCAGCAGCCGGTGCCCAGTTGGGAGCCGTACGCGGCCGAGGGTGAGCTTCTCGATGCGCTAGGTGTGAGTTGCTCCCGGCTGCCGGTCGAGATCTACCGGAACGGGCCGTCCCACGTCTTCGTCAAACTCGACAGCGAGCAGGCGGTTGCTGCTCTCGAGCCCGATCTAGGCGCTCTGAAGAGTCTCGAAGTTGCGGCGAACTGCTTCGCCGGCGTCGGCCGCGCCTGGAAGACGCGGATGTTCTACCCAGGGGCCGGGATCGCGGAGGATCCCGCAACTGGGTCGGCGGCCGGTCCGCTGGCCGTCCATCTCGCCCGGCACGGTGAGATCGGCTTCGGGGACGAGATCACCATCCGGCAAGGCATCGAGATCGGCCGGCCGTCGCTGCTCTACGCAACCGCCACTGGGGAGGGCGAGCGGATCGACTCCGTCGAGGTCGGCGGGGTCGCCCTGATCGTCGCCGAGGGTCGCTTCCGGATCGCGCAGGCGTGACCCGAGTCCTGTCCTCGCTCTCGACGACGGAGACCATGAATCTTGGACTCGAAGGACGGACGGCGCTCGTCCCCGGCGCCTCATCGGGGCTTGGCCTCGCCAGTGCCGAGGCGTTAGGAGAAGCTGCGTGAGCAGCGAAGGAGCGACGAAGGCCTCCGAGCTGACGGCCATGTCCCGCCCCGGGGTTAGGGAGCAGCCGAGCTGGTGGCCCGTCTTCTCAGGTCGCACATCTTCGCCGCCAAGTTGCGACTGGCGGCGTGGATGGCTGAGAGGACGTCCGCGTCGGACGGGATCGGGGTATCCCGGCCCGGGCTTCCCCAATGCCCACTGACGACGTCGAAGATATTGGGGGAACCGATCCTGCTGACAAACAGCCCCATATTCACGTAGCCGTCTCCCAGGACCTGGTCGTGCGTGTACACGCCGTACTCCGGCTTGGTCGGCCGGTAGACAAACGGCGTTCCGAGCCGACCTGAGGCCGAGAGATTCGACTCCTGCACGGCGAACTTCTTGAACGCAGTAGAGGTATCAACGAGCTCAATCCCGTGAGATGAGCACAGCCGGTACAGATCGTTCTCCACTACGGGAGCGAAGTCGAAGCTGTTTCCGGGAATCATGTTGGAGCGCTCGTCCGCGAGACCGATCGTTGTAACCGTGACAACCGAATGCGGCGGGAGCACACCTGCCCGAGCGGTGGTTGCGCCGCCGCCTAGCGGAAGGGGTCTTTCCTTGACATGGCGACCGCCCCGCACCCGCAGGACGGTGAACGCGGTCGGTGCGGGTTTGGCGCCGGCTTCGACCTCGGCGCCCGCGGCAGCGCCGATCAGCCAGGTGCCGGGGGCGAGGTTGACCGAATAGTGCCCGGCCGCGTTGGCCGTCGCGACCCCACCGATGGCCCCATGTTCGTTCACGGCGGTCACGGCGCCGAACGCCGAGCCGGTTGGCAAGCCCGTGATCGTGCCCGTGATCGTGCCGTCAGCCGCCAGCGCCGCGCTGGAACACGCCAGCACCACCGCGCACGCGACCGCGACCAGCCCAAATCGCCTCACGAAACCCAACCTACCATCGAACCACTAGACGTGCACGACATCAGCGCTGGTTCTCGTCCAAAGGGGAGGTTGACGTTGGCTCGAATCGAGCTAACGGCGGCTCCGCGTCAGCGACTAAGCGGCAGTCGTGATCGAGACTCGCGCTTGATGGCATGGCCACGCTCGACCAGGAAATGGGAAGCACTTCTGGCTGTTCGATGCTGAAGGCAGGCGCCCGCGTGCTCGGCATATCCGCGGGAGCTTGCTGAGGTGATCGCTTCACGGCGACAAGCGACGAGCGGCGGAATTTCTCAATCCTGCGCCGGCGCGTGCGAGGATTGCGGGATCGTGGCGGGCTCGACCGCTCAGATAACGCTCAAGCGCCTGCGCCGGCCGATCGGCGATGTGCTTCGGACCTACAAGGTCGTGATCGACGGGACCGAGGTCGGCGACATTCGTCGTGGTGAGACCAAGACGTTCGACGTCTCTCCCGGCGAGCACGAGATCCACCTTGAGATCGACTGGGCGACGAGCCGAAGGCTCGGGCTCAAACTCTCCGAGGGCGATTTGGCAAGTCTCACGTGCAGCGCGCGTCCGCCCAATTCCGGCTGGACCGCGCTCGCGTCGAAGAACTACATCAAGCTCGAGATCGTCGACGGATCGTGGCTCGCGGTGGACGATACGTTCAGTCCGGAGCCGCTATCGGCGCCGGAGGTCGATCCCGGCGCGCCGGACGACGAGGAGATGGAGGCAGCCTGGGAGGCGTGGTCGCGGTCCTCGGAGCGCGCCACGGAGCTTCGCGTCGCGCTGCAGAGCACAATCCGGGCCGGGGACGACGGCGAGATCGTGCGCGTCAAACAAGCGATCGGTGCGGCGCTCGCCGAGCACCGCACGCTCACCGACGAATTCAACCGCCTGAAGGGGGAACGGCCGGACTGGAAGACGCCTCCGCGAACCGGTTGAACGGGACCGATTGACCCGCCGGCGGTAGCGAAGTGGGCTGGACCTTGTTTTTCATGGAACGTGGCTAGTCGTACTGGCCGGTGGCCGGATCAGCTGGCGGCCGTGCGTCCGCTGGATCCGGATGTCGTGGCGCTGCAGGAGGTGACGTCGTACACCTCGGAGCTGTGGCGGGAGGCGTTCGTGAGAGCGGGGTGGTGCTCGTTCGTCTTCAGCTTCGATCTATCACCGAGTTCGTTCTCGCCGACGGGACCGCGCCGGTACGGCCTGGTGCTCGCCTCACGCCTTCCGCTCGTCACGCACGACCCAGAGCGGTTCCCTGTCCGTGGCAGGAGCGTGTGCTGTCGGCCACTATCCATCGGTGTCGTTCCGATCGGGATGCCAGTCGCTCATGTCAGCTCCCCATCATCGGCGCGACAATGCTAACATCAGGCTCCCTGATAATCAACCGGTGAAGGGCTATGACGATCTCGACTACAGACGGGCTGATCACTGACATCTCCGGGCTGCGCGATGCCGCCGGCTCCCAGCTCGGCTACACCGCGTGGCAGGAGATGACCCAAGCACGCGTCGATCAATTCGCGGATGTAACCGAGGATCACAACTTCATTCATGTGGATCCGGAGCGCGCCAAGGACACGCCTTTCGGGGGTACGATCGCGCACGGCTTCCTGTCCCTGTCGTTGCTGGCGCCGGTCAGCCAGCAGCTGCTACAGGTCACTGACGCAGCGGTCAGCATCAATTACGGGCTCGATCGCGTGCGCTTTCCTGCTCCGCTTCCGGTCGGCGCGCGGTGGCGCGGCAAGGGTGAGATCGTCGATGCCAATGATGTGCCTGGAGGCCTCCAGGTGACGCTGCGGCTCACCGTCGAGGTCGAGGGTTCCGAGAAACCCGCGGTGGTGGCTGACCAGCTTATCCGGGTGTACGCATGAGGCCCGACCGGTTGGACGGGAAGGTCGCGATTGTCACGGGCAGCGGCCGCGGGCTGGGGCGCGCCTACGCGATGGCCCTGGCCGCCGCCGGCGCGGCGGTAGTGGTCAACGACGTCGACGGCGACGCCGCCGGTGAAACCGTCGAATCGATTCAAGCCGCCGGTGGGCGCGCCTCGAGTCACATCGCACCCGTCGGTGACACCGCCACCGCCGACGGGCTGGTCAAGGCCGCGGTTGACGAGTTCGGCCGCCTCGACGTCATGATCACCAACGCGGGCGTGTTGCGCGACAAGGTGCTGTGGAAGATGAGCGATGAGGACTTCGACCTCGTGGTGCACACGCACCTGCGCGGTACGTTCACCTGCGCCCGCGCCGCTGCGGTCCGGCTGCGCGAGCAGGGCGAGGGAGGCAGCATCGTCGTCGTCGGCTCGCCCGCTGGTCAGTTCGGTAACTTCGGTCAGACGAATTATGCGGCCGCGAAGGCGGGGATCGTCGCCTTTGCCCGCACCTGGGCGCTCGAGCTGGCTCGCAGCCAGATCACGGTCAACGCGATCGTTCCCACCGCTTGGACGCAGATGACGGCGAGCATCCCGGTGTATGCGCCCCTGGTCGACCGGGTCGATGCGGGCGAGCCGTTCCCGAGCGACGTGCGCCGGGATCACGCGATCGGGATGCCCGACGAGTGCGCGCCGCTCGTCGTGTTCCTCGCTTCGGACGCCGCGCGAGACGTGACCGGTCAGGCGATCGGGCTCGGTGGCGACAAGCTCACGCTGTACGGCCACCCATCAGAGGAGATCGTCGAGTTCCGCGACGGGGGTTGGAGCGCCGAGAACATCGCCGCAGCCTGGGACACCACGCTCGCGCCGCACCGACAGCCGTACGGCGTCGAGCTGCCGCCGCTCGAACTCCCGACGTAGGCGCGACCGTCAGATACTCGGCACCGTTGCACGGTCGCCAGCTGCGAGGTAACCGCTGGCGAGCACCCGGTCGAGCTCGGGCCGGATCTCCGAGACCGGGCCGCTCATCTCGACCTTGCCGTGAGCCAGGAGCAGGACGTCGTCGGCGATGTCGAGTGCCTGATGCGCGTGCTGCTCGACCAGGATGACCCCCACACCGTCGCCGGCGGCGGCACGGACCACGTCGAGCAACCGGTCGACGAGCCTCGGCGCGAGCCCGAGCGACAACTCATCGGCCAGCAACACTTTGGGCCGACCACTCAGCGCGAGTGCGAGAGCGAGCATCTTCTGCTGGCCGCCCGACAGCAGGCCGGCTCGCCGCCTGCGATGATCGCGAAGCTCGGGGAACAGCTCGAACGCACGGACGGGGTCGCCCGGTCCGAGCCGCAGGTTCTCGTCAACGGTGAGGCGCGTGATCGCGCCTCGCTCATCGGGTACGAACGCCAGGCCCTGCTGAACGCGGCGGTGAAGCGGGCTGGTCACGAGGTCTCCGGCCAGTCGAACCTCGCCGGTCAGCGGTCGCAGCGCGCCGGCGAGTGTCATAAGCGTGGTCGTCTTACCGGCTCCGTTGGGACCCAGGATCAGCATCACGCGTCCGGGCTCCACGCTCAGATTGAGCTCGCGCGCCACGGCGAGCGTGCCGTACCCGACGGTCAGGCCACGTGCCTCGAGGATCGCGCTCATGACGCACTCTGCACGGCCGCCGCCTTCGGTTCGGTGACAACGGCCTTGTGTGTCGGGCCGATGAACGCCGCGACGACATCCCTGCGCTTGGTCACCTCGGCGGTAGCGCCTTCGGCCAGGATCGTTCCGTGGTCGAGGACGACGAGGCGGTCGCAGATCGCCTGCACGAGCGAGAAGTCGTGCTCGACGATCGCGATCCCCATCCCCCATTGCCTGGCCAGGTGAACGACCACCTCGCCGAGCTCCCGGGTCTCGTTCTCGTCGAGACCGGCCGCGGGCTCATCGAGCAGGAGGATCGACGGCGACGCCGCGACCGCGCGGGCGATCCCGACGAGGCGCCGCTGACCTGCCGACAGCGTCGTCGGACGCGACTCGAGCAAGTCGTTCAGACCCAGGTCGTGCAGTGCGGCCAATCCCGTCGCCGTCAACGCGCGCCGCCCCGGCCTGATAACGGACATCAGGTAGCCCCGTGCGGTGCCCCGCTCGCATGCGACGAGTAGGTTCTCGCGCACCGACAGGTCGTCGAACAGCTCGAGCGACTGGAACGAGCGGCCCAGGCCGGCCTTTGCCCGGCGGTGCGCACGCCAGCGCTCGATCGCTTGTCCACGGAGGCGAATCGCGCCGCTTCGGGGACGCGTGATGCCCGAGATCACATCGATCAGCGTCGTCTTGCCGGCACCGTTCGGGCCGATGAGTCCGACGACCTCGCCGGTTCGGACTGACAGTGACACGTTGTCAAGCGCGGTGATGCCGCCAAAGGAGACCGACACGCCCTCGGCCACCAGCTCGGCGGGCTCGACCCGGACTGGTTCGGGCGCGGGGGGTTCGGCCTCCTGGGTCCGACGGTGTCGGCGATCGATCAGCGCAATCACCGGCGAGAGCGGATTTCCCTTGGCCGCGACGCCGTCCGGCGCGAACACAAGCGTGACCAGCAGCAGCAGCCCCGAGGCCAGGAGCACGTAGTCCGAGGCATTGCCCAGACCGTTCAGGATTTGCGGTAGGAAGCCCTGGGGGTTACCTAGCCCTCCAACCACGGCCGATTGAAGAAAGCCGATCCCGATGATCACGGTTTGCACGAGTGCGCCAATCGATGCCACGACGTTGAACTGGCTGAACTGCACGACCGGGTTCTGATACGCGAGGAGCACGCCACCGAGCGCGGCAAGCCCGGACGAGAGCGCGAACGCCGCCAGCTTGATCGAGCGCACGTCGATACCAAGGGCGGCCGCGGCACGTTCGTTGCCGCGCACGGCGAGCATCCTGCGCCCGAAGCTGCCCTTGCGCAGGTTTGCGACCACCACCATCGCGACCGCGAGCACGAGCACCGTCATCACCGCGAACCGTGCGGGGTGGTGGATCGGATTTAGGCTGAAGCCGAAGATGCTCTCGGACCCAATCGTCGTGCCGTTGATCCCGCCCAGGTAGGTGTCGTTGCCGAGCACGATGTTCTGGAACGCCAGGCCGAGCCCGAGCGTGACGACCGCGAGGCTGATCCCCCGGGTGCGGAGGGCAGGCAGCCCGAACACGATTCCGGCACCCATTGCGGCGAGTACACCGCAGACCGCCGCAGCGACCATCGAGAAGTGCTGTGCCTCGCTGAGCCGCCCCGCGACCAGCGCGCCAACTCCGGCGAGGGCGAACTGGGCCAGTGAAATCTGTCCCGCATAACCGGTGAGCAGCACGAGGGATAGGCAGATGAGTCCGTAGCCGGCCGAGAGGGCTACCGAGTCCTGCGTCGTCTGGCTGCCGAGGCCTATCACGACGAAGCTGACGAACAGGCCCAGCGCGAGCGCGGGAACCCCGAGCCTGGGCATGCCCACGCGGGGAAGGCGCTCGAGGAGATGGCCTCGAAGGGGCAGCGCCTGACCGCGGACGATGATCCAGACCGCGATAACCAGGAACCCGGTAGATGCCGCCCAGCCGGGCGCCGTCACGTAGTTGGTCAGCTCGCCCTCGATTACTCCAATGACGAGGCCACCGAGCAGCGTCAGCGGGAACGAACGGAATCCGCCGATCATCGCTGCCGCGAGCGCGGGCACTACCAGCAGCGCCGAGTTTTGTGGGCTAAGCGCGACGATCGAGGAGATCAGAGCGCCGACGACACCCGCTAGTGCCGAGCCGATCGTCCAGTTCAACAGTGCAACGCGATCGGGCGATATCCCGAGCGCGCCGGCGGTGAGCTCGTTCTCGGCCACCGCGGACGTCGCCAGCCCGAAGCGCGTGAACCGGTACGCCGCCCACAGCACCGCGGTGAGGACAACCGCGATGCCGAGCAGAATGAAGCGATCGACTCCGACGGTCGCTCCTCCGCCGATCGAGACGACGCCGTTGGGCAGGAACGGCGGAACGAACACCGTATCGCTGCCGTAGCGCAGGAATCCGATCTCGACCAGGATCGTGAAAACCCCGGTCGTCGCGATCACTCGCGTCAATGGCGAGGACCCGCGCAGCGGACGCATGACAGCAAGCTGGATCGCCGCACCGAGCACCGCGCCGACCACCCCGGCGGCGATCAGCGCCGATACCCAGCCCCACCCGTGATTCACGTTCAGCTCGTAGAAGAAGTAGCCGCCGACCGCCGCAATCGCACCCTGGGCGAAGTTGATCACCCCGGACGCGCGGTAGATCAGAACGATCCCCTGCCCGAGCAACGCATAGAGACCGCCCGTGCCGAGGCCGACGAGCGCGAACTCGATGAAGGTGCTCATATGACGACGACGACGCTATCTCAGATCGGCGCCAGGGTCTAGCCTCCGAACGGATTGAACGGCTGACCTCCATTCAGCTGCACGAGCTGCCCGCTCTTGACCTGCTGAAGGAAGAGAGACGGGTTGTACAGCGACGGGAATGCACCGCCAAGGCCCTTGAACTTCACACTCGTCGTGTACGGCGGGATCAGGTCGTAGGCGTACTGGTTGGTCAGGTTCTGGAAGGCCGCGAGCACGCTCGCGCGAGTGACGCTCGGCAGCTTGTTGGCAACGTCGGCGAACATGTGGACGGCCAGCCAGGCGGGAAGCGTGAACACCGTCTGGGGGATGCCCGGTGCGTACTGGTTGAACTCCTTCTGCATCTGCTCCAGACCCGGCTCGGATGCGGTCGGCAGCTGAAACGGCTCGATCGACTTGACACCTTCGCCGGCCGAGCCCACCGACTTGATCTGCGCCGGCTGCAACGACGACACGATCGGAAGCGTGATGCCGTTCTGACGAGCGGCAACGATCACCTGGTCGACGATCGGCGTAATCGCGGCGATCGCCTGAGTGCCATTCTGTTTCGCTTTCAGTACGGCCGAGGTGAGGTCGGAGCCGGGCATCGCGCTGATCGTCCCGGTGATCGTCGCACCGAGCATCTTCGCCTCTGCGATGCCGGTCGGGAAGTAAAGCGCGTTGGCCGGCGGCGACGTGATCAGCGCGATCTTGGTCGCGTGCTCGAACTTCACCGCGGCATAGACCGCCGCGGACATGCCGGTCAAGCCCACGCCGAAGTATGGAAAGACCGTGGGGAACGAATACTCCTTCGGGTCGAACCCCGGGGTGCGGCCAATCATCGGGAGCTTGCCGGCATTCATGATCTCCATCGGAGTCCCGACGAAGTTGAAGCCGCCGATGTCCGCCACCGTGCCATTGGACACCGCGGCTCGCGCGCACGCGTTCGCGACATTCCCGTTGCCCTTCGAGTCGCAGACCGACAGGACCAGTGGGTGGCCCTTCACACCTCCGGCGGCGTTAACCGCTTTGATTGCCGCTTCGGCGGCCTCGTCCGGCCGCGCCGTCGCCAGCGAGACGCCCGCCGGTGGGAAGTCCATGTCCGCGATCAGCGAGAGCTTGATCGGCGATCCTGTCGCCTTCGAGCTCGCCGTGCTCGGCGCGCTCGATGTGGCGCTGCTCGAGCTCGACGCTGCTGCGCTCGAGCTCGTGGTGCTACTGCTCGAACTTCCACATCCGGCGGCAATGAGTGCCGCGATTGACAGCGTAAGCGACAGGGCCTTAAGCCTCATAAGCCTCTCCTCGTGTGCATCGACCTCACCTCGTCTTCGAGTGCGCGGAACAGTAGCACGGTATCAGGAAGCCTGATGTTAAGTTTGCGTCAGCGAGGAGTCGCCCCGCGGACGCGGGAGAGGATCGGCTCGTTGTGCTCTCCCAGCGCAGGCGCTCCGCCCGAGAGCGGGATGCCGCGCTCGCCGTCGATCCGGAACGGGAGATCGAACACCATGTTCGCTTCACCGGCGGTGTCGATCGCCTCGAGTAGCAGGCCGCTCTGCGTGACGTGCTCGTGCCCGAGGATCTCCTCGGGCGTACGCACGACACTGGCCGGGACGCCCGCCGCGGTGAACTCGCGTTCCCACTCCCCGGCGGTTCTGGACACGAGCGACTTCTCGATCTCGCCCACGAACTCCAGACCGGCCGAGTCTCGGTACCCGGGATCGGCCCACGGTGGCTCGAGCAGGTCCGGACGGCCGATGATTGTGCAGACGGCCTCGTACCACTTCGGGAACATCAGGTTGGCGTAGATCCGGCGGTCCTTCGCCATGAAGCGGCCCTGGTTGGTGCGGCGCCGCGAGCGCTCGCCCCCTGCGTGGGCGGAAAGCACCGACGCGGTCTGGAGGACGAGCGCCGCCTCGAGCATCGAGACCGTGACGTGGCGCCCGCGGCCGTCGCGCTCGCGCTCGAGCAGCGCGACCATGATCGCCGAGAACGCGACGTAGCCGGCGAACGCATCGGCCATCGCGACGCCAGGGTCGCGTGGATCGGCGTCCTCGCTCATCGCCATCGAGGAGATGCCCGACATGGCCTGGACCGTCGACTCCATCGCCGGATAGTTGGCGAACGGCCCCTCCTCCCCGTATCCCTTGATCGAGCAGTACACGAGTCCCGGATTGGTCTCATGGACCGCACCCCAGTCGACGCCGAGGCGGGCCGGCACGCCGGGCGCGTAATTCTCGACCAGCACGTCCGCCCGGGCGATCAGTTGGGCGAGCGCCTCCTGTCCGGCGGGTGACTTCAGATCAAGCGCCACCGAGGCTTTGCCGGCGTTCAAATAGGAGAACCACGGCGTGCGGCGGAAGTCGTCGCCGCCCCGCGGGTCCTCGACCTTCACGATGTCGGCCCCGAGGCGTCCGAGATGATGCGTGCAAAGGGGCCCGGCGTACGCGTGGGTCAGGTCGACGACGGTCACTCCTCGGAGCGCTTCGCTCACAGCCGCTGCAGTCTACAGCCATCTCAGGGAGCCTGATACATTGCCGGAATGTCCGAGGAGAACGTGCAGGTTGGAGTGGTCGGGGCCGCGGTGCCCTCCGAACTGGTGCTGGCGGCCGGCCTCGAGCCGGTCCGGATGAGCGGCCAGACGCGCGCCACGCCGCGCGTCGACGCGTACGGATTCGACGAGCTCGACCCACCTACCGCGGCCGTGATGGAGCGACTGCTCGCGCCCGGACACGGCTTCGACTTCGTCCTGATCGGCGCCGACACACACGCTCAGACCATCCTGTTCAAGACGCTCCGCGAGCTTCAGCGGATAGATCCGGTCGAGTCGATTCCGCCATTTGCGTTTCTCGACCTCCTGCACCTCCCCTACCGGACCACCTCTCGTTACAACCGAGGTCAGCTCACACGGATATGCCAACGCCTCGGCAGCTGGGCCGGTGCCCAGGTGACCGGGCCACGGATTCAAGCCGCCGTCGAACGGATGAACTCAACGAGGCGCCTGTTCGAGGATGTGGCCCGGCTGCGGCGTGCCCATCCAGCTCGCCTGACCGGCGTCGAAGCCCTTCGCCTGTTCGGCGAGGCGCTCGTGTCCTCGCCCGAGCGCACGCAGCGCCGGTTGCGAGAGCTTCTCGACGATGACGCCTCGCTTGCACGGCGCGACGGCAAGCGCATCTACCTGACCGGCTCTGCGCAGCAGGACGGATCCGTATACGAGGCGATTGAGAGCCGCGGATACGTCGTGGTCGGCGAGGACCATCCGCGCGGCGAGCTCGCATTTGCCGGTCTCGTGCGGGAGACACGGAATCCGCTCGACGGGCTGGTCGACCATTACCAGCGCGCACCGCTGCCGACGCGCCTCTCGAGTCGACAGCGCGGGGCATTGGTGGCAGAGGCCGCGCGAGCGGCGCACGCTGATCTGGTGGTGTGCTTCACGAGTCCGCACGACGCCGCAACGCCGTGGGACCTCCCGGCCATCCGCGCGGCACTCGAAGCTGCTGCGCTGCCGCTCCTGGAAGTCGGACCCGACGGGCTCGCGGCGCTGTGAGCCCGGCGCAGTTCGAGGGAGTGCGCTCGGCGAAATCGCTTGACCTGGCGCGCGAATTCAATCGCTACCAGCGCTCGTGGTTCGCGCAGCTGCGGGCACGCGCGGCGGCGGGCGACCCGATCGCCGTGGTCAACGCCGATGCCCCACAGGAGATCTTCCGTGCGCTCGACATACCGTACGTCGTCACCCAATGGTGGTCCTCGGTCGTGGCGGCCAAGCAAAAGGCAGCCCAGTACCTCGGGCACCTCAAGGCCCTCGGCTACCCCGACACCCGCGACAGCTACACGGCACTGGCTTTCGGAAGCTCACTCGACGACGATCGCGACCGTGCTCCGTGGGGCGGTCTCCCCCGTCCGGCGATCCTCCACGCCGTCACCGGCGGGGACAGCATGGCGAAGCTGTTCGAGGCCTGGGCGGAGCACACCGGCGCGGACCTTTACCTGATCGAACGTTCGACCGCCTGGCGCGAGGAGATCGCGCCCGACTGGTGGGCCCGAAGTCATGATCGTTGGGACGAGTTGATCGAGCCCGACCGGCTCGAGCTCATGGTCGATGAGCTGAAGGGCCTGATCCGGTTTCTCGAGCAGCGGACGGGGCGACGATGGGATGAGTCCCGATTCAGAGAGGTGCTCGATCTCGTCAACGAACAGGAACAGCACTACCTCGATACACGCGACCTAATCGCCGCGGCGCGACCGGCGCCGGTGTCGATCGCGGACACGATGCCCGCCACGATGCTGCCGCAATGGCATCGCGGCACGGTCTGGGCACGCGACGCCGCGCTCGAGTTGCACGATGCGGTCCGCGAGCGCGTCGACGGCGGCCACGCCGTCTGTCCCGACGAGCGGATCAGGCTGATGTGGCTGGGGGTCGGCCTGTGGTTCAACATGGGGTTCTACGAGTACTTTCAGTCCAGCCACGGCGCGGTGTTCGTCTGGTCGATTTATCTGGGACTCGCCGCCGACGGATACATCCGGCGGTTCCGCGACGATGACGATCCGCTGCGGTCTCTCGCGGCGAGGTTCGTGAACATCGAGGAGGAGCTCCGCGGCCCGACGTGGGCGAGTCAGTGGCATCTCAAGGAGGCGCTCTCGCACGGCGTCGATGGCGTCGTCGTGCTCGACCACCTCGCCTACTTCGACCGCCTGGCTTTTCGACGCGCGGGCCTCCCGGTGCTGGAGCTCGGAGTCTCCAACGTCGACCCCCGCAGCTGGGACGACGCCCGTGTACGCGCCGCGGTCACGGCCTTCCTCGAGCAGGAGGTGGATCCGGTGGCGGCCGCGCGCCGGCATCGCGAAGCCGGTCTGGGCGTCGAGTGAGGGACATGGCGAATACGCGCACACCGGATTGGGATCCACTGGCGCCGGAGATCCTCGACGACCAACAGCGCGCCCACGACCAGATGCGAGATCGCTGCCCGGTCGCCTGGAGCGACTTCCTGGGCTGGTCACTTTTCAAGCACGCGGACGTGATCGCGGTCGCCCGAGATCCGACGAGCTTCAGCAACCGAGTCTCGGCGTCTCCGATGCTGAAGCCCGGTTCCATCCCGAGCATTCCGCTCCAGCTCGACCCGCCGGAACATACGCCGTACAAGCGCTTCCTGATGACGTACTTCAGCACGAAGCGGATGGCCGAGTTCGAGCCGACGTCGCGCAGCCTCGCCGGCGCACTGCTGGAGGGCTACCTCGGAAGCGGAGGCGACGCGGTGTCCGCATTCACCGACCCCTATCCAGTGCAGTCTCTGTGCGCATTTCTCGGATGGCCCGCGGAGGACTGGCGTCAGCTCAAGGCGTGGTCGACCGACATCGAGCGCGCCGCGCTCCGCCGCGATCCAGAGCGGGGCCGGCGCGCCACTGAGGCTTTCCACGCCTACATACTGCGGTTCGTCGACGCCCGCCGACAGCACCCACGGGCCGACGTCACCAGCTGGTTACTCGAATCCGAGCGGGAGGAGAAGATCGCGTTGGACGATGCGCGGAAGATCAGCATCCTCCGCCTCCTGCTCCACGCCGGCCACGGGACGACCACGGCGAGTCTCGGTCTCTGCCTTCTGTACCTGGCCTGTCATCAAGACGACCAGATGTACCTCCGGGCAAATCCAGACAGGATCCCCGCGGCGGCTGAGGAGATCCTCCGCCACGATGGGCCGCTGGTCTCGATGCCGCGCGTGCTGACGCGCGATGTCGAGCTTCGAGGCCGCCGACTGGAGGCCGGGGACCGTGTTGCGCTGATGTTCGCCGCCGCCGGTCGCGACCCGGACGCGTTCCCGGATGCCGAACGATGCCGGCTGGGCCGCTCGCCCAATCAGCACCTGATCTTCGGGAACGGCATTCACTTCTGCTTGGGTGCGCGGCTCGCCCGGCTCGAGCTTCGCGTCGCGCTCGAGGAACTGTTGGCCCGGACCAAGGGCTTCAGGCTCGCCGGACCCGAGCCCCGCCGCTTCAGGTGGCCGGGCAACGGCCCTCGGTCGCTGCCACTCCACATCACGCTCGAGTGATCTCGCCTTGGGCGATTTGCTAGAAAGCCTCCGCCACCGGCACGACCGGCGTGAGGACTTCGCTCGGGAATGGGCGGCGGACGGCGGCAAGGTCGTCGCCTACATGTGCGACAACTTTCCGCAAGAGCTGGTCGCCGCCGCGGGGATGCTGCCGTTCCGGCTCCGCGGTGATCCGAGCGCTCCGACTCCCAACGTCGCGCGCTACGTCGAGCCCGATCGCAGCGCGATGGTGACAGTCCCGGCGTTCGTCGACGCAATGCTCGAACCGCTCGTCGCGGGCGAGTACGAGTTCGTGGACTACGTCGTCGTCCCCCATGGCCGCAAGGCGATCGAGACCGGTTACGAATCACTCATGCGCGCCCGGAAAGCCGGGGCGCCGATGCGACCGGTGAAGCTGTTCTACCTCGACAAGTCCTGGGTGCCCGGCTCGGACTCGTCCGCGTTCGACCGAAGCTGTCTGCTGGCGCTCAAGGCCCAGCTCGAGCAGTGGGCGGCCGCGCCGATCGCCGACGACGCGCTGGCGGAAGCGATCGCGCAGGCACGACGAGGTCGCGCCCTGCTCGCGCGCGTGAACCTGCTGCGCATTGGGCAGCCGGCGCGGCTGACCGGCGCCGACGCGCTGCTCGTGTATTCGCTCGCGAGCGCAATGCCCCGAGCCGAGCACAACGAGCTAGTCGAGGAGCTTCTCGCGCAGGCGTCCGACTTACCGGCGCGCGCTGGACCCCGGATCTATGTCGCGGGCAGCCCCCAACCGACCACCGCGCTGTATCGGCTGATCGAATCGCATGGCGCCACCGTGGTCGGTGAGGATCATTGCTGGGGTGAACGGGCAGTTGGTTGCCCGATACCCGATGGCCTCTCCCCGCTCGACGGCTTGGCCGAGCGCTACCACCGGACGCCCGTCTGCTCGATCGAGTTTCCGCTCGAGAGCGCGCTCGCGCGTTGGCGGGCGTCGGTGCGGCGCGCTCGTCCGGACGGCGTCTTGCTCTACGTGGTCTCGGGCGACGAGCTCCACATCTGGGATACGCCCGATAGGGCGCGTCTGCTCACCGAGGACGGGATACCGGGCCTCCATCTCGTTCTGGACGGATACGAGGTGGGCGATCGGCAGATCGACGATTGGCTCAGCGGGCTGGATCGGTGAGCGAGGCGCCCGAACCACCCCGGCTCGACGTCGTCGCGCGCGTTCGCGACTTTCAGCGTGACTGGCTCGAGCGCACCCGGCAGCGAGCAATGGACGGCGAGCCATTCGGGATCTGCAACGCGGACGAGTTCGAGGAGCTTCTGAGCGTCATGGACATCCCCGTGCTCGTCATCAACCCCTGGAATTTCATGATCGTCGCGCAAGGGAAGGCGGCGCACTTCAGCCGAGTGCTCGAACGCCGCGGCTATACCGGTCCGCACTTCTTCGGACTGGGACTCGCGTCGACGATGGAGCCATCGCAGGCCCCGAGGGGCGGCCTCCCGACGCCGGCGTTCGTCCTCGGAACCACCCGTTCGGAAGCGGAACTGCGCGTCACGGAACTGTGGGCGCGCGAGTACGGCGTCCCCTGCATCCCGCTCGAGTTCAACCTGGGCACCCCGTCCAAGACGCCCCCCGGGAACGGGTGGTGGCAACTCACTCGCGACCGCTGGCCAGAGCTGACCGATCCGCCTCGCCTCGAGCTGCGGCTCGCTCAGGTGAAGGCAGCCCTGGGCTCGATCGAGTCGATGACCGGCAAGACGCTGTCGGCCAGCCGACTCGCGCAGGCCATGGACCTGGTCAACCAACAGGTCGACCTGCTGGCCGAGGTGAGAGATCTGATCGCCGGCGCGCCACGCTGTCCGGTTACCATCCGCGACCAGCTCTCGCTCTACCAGCCGATGTGGCATCGAGGCACGCCGGAAGCGACCGAGTTGTTCAGGGCTTACCGGGACGAGGTGGCCGACCGCGCCCGAGCCGGAGCCGGAGCCTACGCGCGCGAGGAATACCGTCTGTTCTACGCCACGATGCGCGAAGACCCGCGGTTCCACGAGTTCCTGCGCAACGAGTTCGGTGGCGCTCTGGTCGGCACTCCGTATCTGGCCGCCGCGCTGACCTATGCCCGGACCGTCTATGACGACGATCCGCTCCGCGCGCTCGTCGCCCGTCAGCTGTTCCTGTTCGCCAACACGCCGGACTGGCTGGTGAACGAGGCCCAGTTTCTGCGCTGCGACGGCGTCGTTGGAATCGCCCCGAGCTCCGAGTACCCGTCCGCGCTTGCGCGTGCGTGCGAAGACGCCGGGCTGCCGTACATCTCGGTGAGTGACACCGGCGACACCGCCGCCACGCGCGAGCGGTTCAGCAGTTTCTTCCGTCGGCTCGGCTGAGGGTCAGATGACCCCATCGGCGCGCAGTGCCGCGATCTCATCCTCATCGCGTCCCAGCATGCCTCGGAGGATGAACTCGTTGTGTTCTCCGAGATACGGCGAGGCCTGTTCATACCCGACGTGGGCGGAAGAAAAGCCGATCGGAAAGCCACTTCCGATCAGGTCGTCGACCGGTCCGAACCTGGGATGCACCAATTGCATGGTCTCGCCCCTCGCGAGCAGCTCCGGATCGCGAACCGCCTCGTGCGGCGCACGCACCGGCGCCGCGGGGGTACCCGCGGCCTGGAGAAGGTTGACTGCCTCTTCGGTGGTCTGCGCACCGGCCCAGGCGTCGATCAGAGCGTGCAGCTCTCTCCAGTTGCGCACGCGGCGGTCCCGGCTCGAGAAGCGCTCGTCCTCGGCCAGCTCGGGCCGGCCCATCGCGGTGAAAACGCCGCGCGTCATCCGGTCGAGCGGCGCGCACAGTGCGATGTGTCCGTCGATGGTCTTGAAGATCCCAAACGGCGCGAGCCGCGGCACCGAGTTGCCGGTCCTCGTTGGGATACCGAGCTCTTCGAGCTTGTCGAACGGCTCAGTGGCGACGACCGATGCCAATGCACCGAGCAATGAGACGTCGACGAACTGCCCGAGGCCGGTGCGCCCTCGGTGGTGAAGAGCGGCCAGCGTCCCGATCACCGCAAATAGCGGACCCGTCATATCCCCGAATGGAATGCCGCTGCGCACAGGAGGGTCGCCGTCGGATCCGGAGACGGTCATCAGTCCGCTCATCGCCTGGAAGATCGTGTCCATTCCTTTCTGCGCGCGGCGAGCGCCGGTGGCGCCGAACCCGCTTATCGCGGTGTAGATGATCCGCTCGTTCACCGCGGAGCAGAACGCATATCCCACTCCGAGCCGATCGGCGGTTCCCGCCGGATAGTTCTCGACCACCACGTCGGCGTGCCGGACCAACTCGCCGAACACCTCCCGCGCGCCTGGATGCTTTAGGTTCAGCGTCATGCTCAGCTTGTTGCGCCCGCGCTCGAGCATCGCGACGGACATGTCCTGATCCCCTTCGCGCGCGAGGCTTACCCCAGCGGCGCCGACATAAGGGGCGTTGTTGCGTGAGGTGTCGCCGCCTCGATCCGGGTTCTCGACCTTGATCACCGTCGCGCCGAGCCCG
Source organism: uncultured Solirubrobacterales bacterium (assembly GCA_963770615.1). Classification (GTDB taxonomy): domain Bacteria; phylum Actinomycetota; class Thermoleophilia; order Solirubrobacterales; family Solirubrobacteraceae; genus Palsa-465. Next base: position 55,102 of record CAVYQJ010000006.1, read on the forward strand.
GCCAGCAAGAGCGTTGCGTACGGTCCCGCCAGCGCGACCGTGAGATCGAGGACCGTCACGCCCTCCAGTGGCTTGGACATGACCGGCGGCTGAGGACCCTGGGACGCCAAGGTCATCCCACCTTATCAGGCTACCTGCGATTCGTGGCGGCGAGAACCCGCCGCTCGCCGGATCCGGCGGCCGCCGACCGGCTCACGTCGCCGCGCCGGACGGACCTCAACTTCTCCATCGCACTCCTCAGCCCGGCGATCATCACCTCTCGCTGCGGCTCAGAGAGGTCGCCGAACAGCTCGTCCTGGATCGCCTTTACCGCGAGTTCGGTGGCGGCGAGTAGCTCCAGGCCCTCCGGCGTCAACGCGGCGCGCAGGATCCGCGCGTGATCCGGGTCGGCTTCGCGGCGCAGCAGCCCGCGGTCCTCGAGCTTGACCAGGATCTCGTTCATCGACTGCGGTCTCACCAACGAACGGCGGGCGAGCTGGGCGTTCGAGAGCCCGGGGCGTCGCTTCAGGACCGCCAGAGCGGTGAACTCGGGGACGCTCAGGTCCCATTCGGCGAGGCGGAGGCGCATCTCCTGGCGGATGCCCTGGTCCACGCGCCCGACGATGTAGATCAGCAGAGTGTCGTTCGGGTTGATGTCAGGACGGCTCGCCATGGCAAACAGAGTAGCCGCAGCAGCAAGCGGCCCCTTTATCAGGGCACTTGATTCTATATCAGGCTCTCTGATATCGTCGCGCGGCATCGCCAAGCCGCGCCAGGCACGACATCAAGCCCTGGCGCTCGTACGAGGAGAGGCCGATGATTGACCGTCCGGGTGCAGCCAGACGACGCCTTGCCGTGGCTGCTTCGTCATGCGCAATCGCTGTCGTACTCGTAGTGCTGGTAGCGACAGGTGGCGCGAGCGGGAGCCCCAGTAGTAACTCGGTACCCGCCCCACCCACCCAGGTGATACCCGCACGGTCAGTCGTGCTACCGGCCATGCCGTGCAGCCAGTTGCTGAGCCAGGATTTCACCAACGTCCCGGGCGCTCCGCCTGCGAGCCTCACCAGCGCCACTGTCGTCGGCAGCGGCAACGCGGCCTACTGCGACGTGTTCGGCTACATAGCACCCCAAACTCAGTTCGAGCTGCGGCTGCCCGCCAGCACCTACGAGGGCAGATACCTACAAACCGGCTGTGGCGGGAACTGCGGCACCGTCTCGATCGGCGTGTCGCCCGCGGCGGACACAGCCGCAGCGCTGACGAGCAACACCTTCGCGGTCTCAACCAACAACGAGGGCCATGCGGCCACCGGACCGTGGGACGTGTGGGGAGCGCCCGACGCGAGCAATCCGTTGCGCGCCGAATTCGGATACTTGGCCGACCACTACAACGCGGTGGTGGCCAAGGCGATCATTACCACCTTCTACGGCGCTGCTCCCGCTTACTCGTACTTCGACGGTTACTCCGACGGCGGTCGTGCCGCGGTCCAGGAGGCCCAACGCTATCCGCACGACTTCAACGGCATCGTCGCCGGCGCTCCCGCGATCGAGATCCAGGACGCACTGGTGATGTTCGATTTCGCGGCGCAGCACCTTTACGACGCGAGCGGCAACACCATCTTCAGCCAAGCCGACATCACGACACTGCACAATGCGGCGCTCGCGGCCTGCGGTGTCGACGGACAGATCAACGATCCGCGGTTGTGTCATTGGAACCCGGCGACCATTCAGTGCAGCGCCACGCTGACCACGAACTGCCTGACCCCACAACAGGTCCAGGCCGCCGAGGCCATGTACCGAGGCCCGGTCACCCCTGACGGCAACTACATGTGGCCCGGCGGCGAGTCCTACGGGTCGGAGCTGGCCTGGCCGAGCTTCGCCGCGGCCGGCATCTTCCTCGCCGGAGACAACTTCCGCTTCCTGGCCTTCGCCAAGGACCCGCCGCCGAGCTTCACCTGGCGTGATCTCACGTTCACGACCCGGACGTGGCGCGCACTCCAGGCGATGGGCGCGGTGTACGACTCGAACAACGACAATCACCCCGACCTCGACGCGTTCGAGCGGGCCGGGGGCAAGTTGATCGCGTGGCAGAGCTGGCAGGACGAGGCAGGCGGCGCGTACTCGGTACCCGACTGGTATGCACAGATCGCCCAGAAGGCAGGCGGAATCACCGCTGCGCAGCAGTTCGCGCGCGTGTTCATGCTGCCGACGGGCAGTCACGGTGAGGCTGCGTCGGGCGCGATCTACAACCTGCAGGTCCTTCCCAGCCTGGTCAGCTGGGTCGAGAATCGTCGGGCCCCGACCAGGCTCGATGCGTGGCAGACCGACGCGAGCGGAAACATCACTAGGACATGGCCGGTCTATCCGCTGCCGGCCGAGGCCAAGTACACCGGCCAGGGCAATATCAACGACGAGGCCAATTACGTCCCGTACACGCCGATCACGGATCTGCATTTCCAGTGGCTGGGCGATCCGCGGCCGGCGCCGTTCCCGTATCCGGGCTGGCCGTTTGCCGCCCCGTCGAGCCACGCCAGGCGACACTCGCAGGTCCGTCAGAATCGATGACGGTTCGATGACCGCCACCGATGCTAAGCCGACCGCCGTCTGGGACCCGTATGCCCCAGACGCGGTCGGCGACCCACCGAGCTCATGGAGGACGTTGAGGGAGGGATGTCCCGTCGCCTGGAGTGAGCGTTCGGTTCTGTCTCCCGGTGGCTTCTGGGCTGTAAGTCGCTACGACGACGTCGTGTCACTGGCGGTGGCCGCTGACCGATTCAACAATTCCGGAGGTCCGCAATTCGGCAAGGGGCGCCCGCCGCTCGAGGTCGATCGACCCGAGCACACCTTCTACCGCCGGATCCTGCACCCGTACTTCGCCAAGGGCCGCGTCGAGCAGCTCGAGAGCCGTGTCCGCGCCTTCGTCGCCGAGATGCTGGCACCGGTGATCGAGGCGGGCGGTGGCGACCTGGCCGAGCAGCTCACCTACCCGCTTCCCGCGCGCACCCTGTGCGCGTGGCTCGGGCTTCCCGACTCGGAATGGGTGTACCTGAAGCGGATCTCGGACGAGCTGTTCGACGCCGAGGAGGGGCGTGGCAACGATCCGGAGACGGTCAAGCGCTGTGCCGAGGCACTGGATGAGTACAGCCGGCGTCTCGTCGACGAGCGCGTGCGGAACCCCCGTGATCCCGAGCTCGACCTGATCAGCGGGATCATCGGGAAGACGGACGGCGAGCGGACCGTGACGGCCGACGACGCCGTCCAGCTCGTCCGTCTCCTGCTCGTTGCCGGGCACAACTCGACCACGAGCGCCCTCGGCAACTGCATCATGCGGATCGCCGCCGACCACGGGCTGCAGACGCGCCTTCGCTCGGCGCCGGAGCTCGTCGCAGCGGCGGTCGACGAGCTTCTGCGTCTGGAGACGCCGGTGCAGGCCGTACCACGGTGGGCCGCGCAGGACGCCGTCGTCGCCGGCCGCCCCATCCGCGCCGGCGAGAAGCTCATGCTCCTGCTCGCCTCGGCCAATCGCGATCCCGGGCAATTCCCGGATCCGGACGCGTGCGTGCTCGATCGCCGGCCGAACCGGCACCTCGCCTTCGGGCGCGGAATCCATCGCTGCATCGGCGCAGATCTGGCGCGGCTCGAGCTCCGAGTCGCCTGCGAGGAACTGCTCGCCCGGACGGAGTGGGTGTCGCTGGCCGGCACGCCGACGCGCACGACGTTCGTGAGGCAGGGCGTGTCGTATCTTCCGGTCACTCTGCAATGACCACTCGAGTCACGCCCGCTGCCGATTGGGATCCGCTGGATCCTGCGGCTGTCGAAGATCCGTTCGCGACCCACGCGCACCTCCGGGACGTTTGCCCGGTTGCCAGGAGCGAGCGGTGGGGCGGGTTCTGGAGCCTCATGCGCCATGAGGACGTCATCGCGGCATCGCTCGATACCGAGACCTTCATCAGCGGTGAGAAGACGACGATTCCTGACTCGACGGGGCCGCACCGGCCGCCTCGGCCGCCGCTCGAGGTCGATCGACCCGAGCACACTCACTACCGCCGCCTGCTGGCACCGTACTTCTCCGCAGAGCAGGCGCGGCAGCTCGAGCCGAGAATCCGGGAGATCGCCGCCGAGCTGATCCACACAGCGATAGCCGAGCGCGAGTGCGATCTGGTGCCGACGGTTGCGGTGCCGATGCCGGCCCTGGTGCTGTGCGCCGTTCTGGGCTTGCCCTCGGAGGATTGGAGCTTCCTCAAGCGATCGACGGCCGAGGTGATCGAGGCTGGGCGCGCCGTCGACCCCGAGCGTCATGCCCGAGCCAACGACGCGCTCTATTCGTACGTCCACTCGGTCGTCGAAGCTCGACGGGCAGCGCAGCTCGACCCCGGCACCGACATCATCACCGGACTCATGGAGCTCGTCGTCGACGGCCGCCAATTGGACGATGACCAGGTCACCGGCGTGGTTCGCCTCCTCCTCCAGGCCGGCCACAACACGACCACGAACGGCCTGGGCAGCGCGTTCCGGTACCTGGCCGCGGCGCCGCAGGAGCAGGCTCGCCTGCGCGAGGACCCGACGCGGATCCCGGCCGCCGTCGACGAGATCCTGCGGGCCTTCTCCCCCGCCCAGATGCTGGCGCGGACGGTTACCCGAGAGGTTCAGATGGGCGGGCGAACACTTCGCCCCGGGGACAAGGTCGGGCTGTTCTGGGCGTCGGCGAACCGCGATCCCGAGGTCTTCGCCGATCCGGAGCGGGTCAACTTAACGCGGGTTCCGAATCGTCATGTCGCGTTCGGGTATGGCATCCACCGGTGCCTGGGCGCTCCCCTGGCGCGGACCGAGATGTGCGTGGCCGTCGAGGCGATTCTTGCCCGCACGAGGAGATTCGACCTGGTCGGGCCGGCACCCGAGATCGGGTGGCCGCACATCGGCCCCCGGTCGGTGCCGGTCAGATTTCAGTGAAAACGTCGGTTTCCGGTAGCGTCCTGGCGGTGCCACGCCAGGAGAGCTCTCCACCGATCAGCTATGCCCTGACCCGCCTGTCCCGCTCGATCGGTCGCAGCCTTTCCGATCTAAGTGTCTATGAGCTGTCAGGACCCCACGTGATCGCGCTGATGACGCTGGCTCACGAGTCGGGCCTGTCCAACGCGCAACTCGCCCGGCGCTGCTTCGTCACACCGCAATCGATGAATGAGGTCGTTCTCGAGCTCGAGCGAAGGAAGCTTCTGACCCGCGAGCCCGATTCGGCCAACCAGCGCATCCTGCGTGCACACCTCACCGCGTCCGGGCAAAAGGTGATCGATAACTGGGAGGAGCGGATCGCCGCGCTCGAGAAGACCCTGTTCGACGGATTCAGCGAGCAGGAGGTGCGTCGCTTTCGCCGGGCGATCGCGCGGTGCACCGAGAACATGGGGCTGCCTCCCACTGAGTCGGGGAATGCCGGATCTCGACAGTCCTAGTATCGCCTGGTAGTATCAGCCTACCTGAGATGGAGCCGACCTCCCCGCCATTGGCTGACGATTTCGACGCGCTCGCCGTCGAGACGTGGGAAAGCGCGCATCACGACATGAAGAGGCTTCGGGGGGAATGCCCCGTGGCTCACTCGAGCGCGTTCAACGGGTTCTGGCTGGTCACCAAGCACAGTGACGTGACCAGGATCCTTCGCGACTGGCGAACGTTCACCACCACAGTCCAGAATGTCGTCCCAAAGGTCGCGTTCACCGGCCGGCGTCCGCCTCTGCACCTCGATCCACCGGAGCACACACCATACCGGCGGGCGCTGAACCCGTTCTTCACGACCGCCAAGGTCGAGGCGATGCAGCGACCGATCCGCGAGATCGTGATCGACCTGCTCGATCGGCTCATCGACGCCGGCGGGGGCGACTTCTGCGTGGACTTCGTCCATCCGCTCCCGGGCCGCGTGTTCGCCGTCTTCTTCAACCTGCCGTTCGAAACGGGGATGCAGATCCGCGAGATCGTCAAGGGTTACGACGCCGCCCTCCAGGATTTCGACAATGAGCTCGTCAAGCAGGCGAGCCTCGACCTATACGAGATCGCCCGGCAGATGATCGCGGACCGTAAGGCCGAGCCTCTGCCGGTGGAGGACGATCCAACCTCGGCCTTGCTCGCGGCCACCGATGAATGGGGCGAGCCGCTCCCCGAGGACCTGATCCTCGGAACGCTGCGCCAGTTCATCGTCGTCGGGATGATCGCGCCGATCGTGTTTCTCGGAAGTGTTGTCGTACATCTGAGCGAGCATCCCGAGTTGCAGCAGCAGCTGCGCGAGGACCCGAGCCTGCTCCCGGCTGCGGTCCAGGAATATCTCCGTCTGTTCACCCCGTATCGCGGCTTTGCCCGTACCGCTCGTCACGACGTGGAGCTCGGCGGTCGCAACGTGGCCAAGGATGAGCCGATCGCGCTGGCCTACGCGTCGGCCAACCGCGATGAGGATGTCTTCCCGGACGGTGATGAGTTCATCCTGAACCGGACGAACATCGGCGATCACGTGGCCTTCGGGGGCGGACCGCATCGCTGCGCCGGCGCCCCGCTCGCGCTCGAGCTGTTCCGGATCACGCTCGAGGAGCTGCTGGCTCGCACGAGCCTGATCGAGGTCAACGGTCCGGTCCGGATGAGCGGTTGGCCCGAGATCGGCACGTTGTCGGTTCCCGTGAAGCTGGTTCGGGCGTGAGCGCATCCGGTCCGGAGCGCGAGCCTGACTTCGACCCCCTGGACGAGGACTTCACCAGGTGCCCGCACCCGGTCTGGGCGGATCTGCGAGAGCGCTGCCCGGTGGCCCGGGGCGCGCGGTGGGATTTCTGGGCGCTCACGAAGTACCAGGACGTGAAGCTCGCCAGCCGTCGGCCGGCGCTGTTCACTAGCTCGGAGGGCATCACCGTTCCGCGCAACCCGGTGTCGGGTCGCCGGGCACCGCTTCACTTCGACCCGCCCGAGCACCCGCGCTACCGCCGGCCGCTAAATGCCGTCCTCTCGAGCCAGCGGGTCGCCGCGCTCGAGCCCGCCATGCGCGAGACCGCCGCCGAACTCGTCGCGACGCTCGTACAACTGGGCGGCGGCGACGCCGTCACGGGTCTGAGCTCTCCCCTGGCCGGCCTCATCTTCGGCATGTTCATCGGGATCTCCGAGGAGGAGGCCCGCGATCTCAACTCTCACAGCGAGCGATTCGAGTCGGCCCAGTTCCATCAGCGGCCGGAGGTCGCCGAGGAGGAGAACCTCTACCTCTACGCAGTATGTCGCGAGCTCGTAGCCCGGCGCCGTGCCAGCCCGCTGCACCCGCACGAGGACATAGTGAGTGCGCTCCTGGAGGTCCGGGTGGACGGTGCGCCACTCGACGACGAGTTCATCGCCGGCAGCATCCGCCAGCTCCTGATCGCCGCACACGTCGCGCCGAGCGCCGCGATCGCGAGCGCGATTCGCCACGTTGCCGAAGACCCCGCGCTTCAGGACCAGCTGCGTGGGCAGCCCGACCTGATTCCGTCCGCGTGCGACGAGCTGCTGCGGCTGTACACACCCAACCAGGGATTCGCGCGCACCGCCACCCGGACCACGAAGGTCCGCGGGCAGGAGATCGAGGCAGGCGAACAGGTCGCCCTCGTCCTTACCTCTGCCAACCGAGATCCGGACGTGTTCGACGAACCCGACCGGTTCATCCTCGGCCGCTCGCCGAATCCACACATCGCGTTCGGCTGGGGCTCCCACAAGTGCGCCGGCAAGGACGTGGCCGAGACCGAGATGACGCTGGCGCTCGAAGAGTTGCTCGCGGCAACCGAGCACTTCGAGGTGGCCGGTGAGGTCGCCCCCGTGTACTGGCCGCTCTACGGTCCGGAGACGCTGCCGCTGCGCTGCCAGGTGCGCGACCGGCGCCACGTCGACGCGCCGGCCGCTGCCCGCTAGTCACGCCACCTGGCGACGTCACGGAACGCTCGCGCCGCGGGCTCGATCGATGATGCGGTCGGGATGCTCCGGCGCATCGTTCCCACGCCACGCGACGTGCTGGTCGGGCCGGACGAGCACGAGCGAGGCCCGGTAGAGGTCGCGCGCTTCGGCGTCGGTGAGGTGAACCAGTTTAAGCGGGACGCGAGCCCTGACTGCCGCGTCGAGAAGGCCCGTCGCGTGGTCTGCCCGATCGCCCACGCACAACAGCGAGAAGTCGCGGCCGAGGTGATCGAAGACGGGCGTCCCGTCGGCGCGCCGAACATGCGGAAGCCGGTGGCCCGGACGCGCATCGGGAGAGAACGTCCCGAACTCGAAGGGCGGGGGCGGGGTTCCGTCCGGGACGATGATCGGCGAGCCCTCGTAGCGGTACCCGAAGTTCAGGCCGAGCGGCGAGTGCTGAGGAAAGGAGTGCCTGAGGACGTAGTCGCGGAGAATCTCGCGAGCCCTGTCGCCGGCCGGCCCAGATCGCTCGACGTCGGGAAGCACGCTGCGAAGCGTGTCTCGCATCTTGATCCCACTCGAGTTGCGGGAGATCTCCGTCACGATCGCGGCGACCTGCTCGCCCAATGGCCTCCGTTCTTGCTCGTACGCGGCGAGGAGACCGTCCCCGCCCCACCCGGCGGACGTCGCCGCGAGCATCCAACCGAGCGTCATCGCTTCCTGAATTCCCGAATTCATCCCGAATCCGGCCGCCGGCACCCAGAGATGGGCGGCGTCGCCGGCGAGCAGAACGCGGCCCTCGCGGAACCGGTCCGCGACCAGGGCACGTGCCGTCCAGCGGATCACCTGGATGATCTCGACGTCGATCTCGGCGCCCACCATCTGGTGGATCAGCGTGTGAGGGTCCACCTCGTCGGTGGTCTCCGTCACCGGGAAGCCTGTGTGGCAGAGCCAGTGGTCGCGGCCGTCGAGCGCGAACATTCCTCCGAAGCCGAGATCGGCGTTGTAGATCGCATACGACCACGCGGGCCTGGTGTTCATCCGCTCGAGGTCACTCGACCGGAAATGCACCGACACGGTCTTGCGCAGCTCGGGGATCCCTTCGAGCGTCGCGCCGATCGCCTTCCGCACCACGCTGTGTGCTCCGTCGCAGCCAACGAGGTATGAGCACTCAAGGACGGATCGCCGGCCACCCTCGTTGACGACCACCCGAACGGCGTCATCGTCTGCCTCGACCTGCTCCACCTCGCAGCTCAGCATGAGTGACACGTTCGGTTGGGATCGCGCGTGCTGCAACAGCACGGGCTGGAAGAACGTCTGGTTCACGCGGCAGGGAAGCTCGGGGGTCGGCCAGATCTGTTCATCGTGACCCGACGAGCGGAGCGTCGCTCGCGACCACCAGCGCTCGCGGGCGAGATCCGGTTCGCAGAACCTGGTCCTCAGGACCAGGTCGGGTGGGTACTCGTCGGGCAGCCCCACATCGCGAAGCTCCTCGGCCAGGCCGATCCGCCGGAAGTGCTCCATCGAGCGGGCCGCGATCACGTTCGTCCGCGGGGACGGTGCGGAGCCGTCGCCGCGTTCGACCACCACACATGGCACGCCGCGCCAGCTCAGGTCGGCGGCGACGCTCAACCCGACCGGCCCGGCGCCGGCTATGACGATGGGTGCGTCGAATCTCGCAGGCAAATCAGGATCGGCAGAGTTGCATCCGCTGTCTGGTCGGTCATTGTAAGGTAGGCTGATATGGCGAGCTAATCAGAGCAGGTTTCGCGGTCTGCCGGATCGGTGCGATCTCGGGCCGCCGCCTAGGTGGCTACAGCATCAGCGACCAGCCGCACCTCTGAGAGGACGCGGCAAGCTCCGCCACGCCGGTCGTGCTCTCGCTGGGCCACGGATGCGACAACGGCTGCTCCGCAGATCGGCGTCGGAGACTGCTTCCGTTTCCAATCGACCAGCGATGTCCGAGAATTCCCCGATGAGCACGGTCACCCGCAGAGCGCTCACAGCGTGGCTAATCGATCACGGCTTTACGGAACTCGGCGGCAAGGCTACGAGCCATCGGCGCTTCCGCCACGAATCCGGAGTTGTGGTCACGGTTCCTGGGCACGGAAGACAGAACCTCAGCCAGAAGCACGTCGGCATGATCGTGCGCCAGCTGGAGGACGCGGGCTTCGACCGCGACACGGTGCGTCATGGTCTCAACGCTCGATAACTGCGGGCGACTGAGTGGCAAAGGAACGGCCGGCGCACGCGCCGTCGGCACCGGCTGCAGTGTTGAAAGCACTCGCCCCGGGCAACGGAGCGAGCGGGGGCATGATGCCGGGCTCACGGCCCTATCCAACGGTGGGAGAATGGGTGACGTGGCCGAGCACTACCAGCGTCCGGGCTGGTTCACGACGAACGTTTTCAATCGGGTCGTTGCCGTACTGACGCGACTGGGCGTGAGCGTATATGGGTCGCGCGTGCTTGAGGTCCGGGGGCGCAAGTCCGGGGAGTGGCGACAGACCCCGGTGAATCTCCTGCGCTACGAGGGCGCCGAATATCTCGTCGCGCCTCGTGGTCACACACAGTGGGTCAAGAACCTTCGCGCTAGCGGTCAGGGGAGGCTGCGTGTCGGCAGGCGCACTCAGTCGTTCCACGCGGTCGAGCTCGCCGACGACGAAAAGCCACCGCTGCTCCGAGCCTACTTGAAGAGGTGGAAGTTCGAGGTCGGCGTCTTTTTCGCCGGTGTTGGACCCGACTCTTCAGACGAGGAATTGCGCCACATCGCACCCGATCATCCAGTCTTCCGCGTAACCGGCACCTGATCGATCGCCCACCTGAGTGACGGTCTGCGACCGCCCGGCCGGCCACAACCAGCAGTAGCGGAGCTCGATAGAGCGCGCCCGCTGCCTCCCAACGACCCCGTCGTCGCCATTGCGCTCGCCCGCCCCCGGGGACTGCGAGGCGTGCGCGCTTGTGGCGAATCTCGGGTGCGGACTGAGGAGTAATTCGAGACCCGCTTTGTGCGGTCGAGATGGTTCGTCTGAATCCGGCAGCACTACGCATAGAGCCTTCTCGCCGCGGTGAGAACTGCAGATCGCCGGACCGGTCCGCCGCCGATGCTTACCGTCAGGCGTGCTCGCCGCGTGGCGCCCCAGGGCCCGGCGGGAGCTCGACCTCCCCTCGGCCCGCGTGTTTGCCGCAGCGGTCGCAGCGGAGGTCTGGGCCGATGTTGCCTCCGCAGCCGGCGTGCAAGGTTAGTCGGGGTGGGCCGCCCGGGGTCGGGTAGTGGCGGTCGCCCCATTTCATGAGCACGATCAGCGCGGGCGCGAGCTCGCGTCCCTTTTCGGTGAGGAGGTACTTCGGCCGGCCGGGTCGCTCGGGGTCCGGAACGCGTTCGAGCAGCTCCTCGTCGCACAGCCGCTTGAGCCGATTGGTGAGGACGTTGGAGGCAATCCCGAGCTTCGCCTGGAACTCCTCGAACCGCGTTAGCCCGACGAGGGCGTCGCGGAGGATCAGCAACGTCCAGCGCTCCCCGATGACCTCTAGTGATCGGGCGATCGAGCACACCTGGTTTGGATAGTCGCGCTGAAGCACGCTCTAATCGTAGCTGACTTGCTTGACAAAAGCCAGAGTGCTGCTTAGTCTGCCTTGCATGACGCAAGCTAGACCGACGAGAGGCCGTGAGCGCGTTGACCAGACCCAATCCCCGCAAGGAGACGAAACACCATGACAACCACCGTTACTCCCGACGGCAAGCAAGACCACACCGAGAGCCGAGCGTGGCCAACCCTCGCTCCGGACCTCGCTGATACGACGCGTGAAGACCGCGCGGATTGGTCCGATCCGACGCAAGGACGGACGATCGGCCTCGGCCCGTACGACGACCCCACCCAGGGACGCAAGCTCGGCGCCGACCCCTACGACGACCCCACCCAGGGACGCAAGCTCGGCGCCGACCCCTACGACGACCCCACCCAGGGACGCAAGCTCGGCGCCGACCCCTACGACGACCCCACCCAGGGACGCAAGCTCGGCGCCGACCCCTACGACGACCCCACCCAGGGACGCAAGCTCGGCGCCGACCCCTACGACGACCCCACGAGAGCTCGGAGCACAACATGAATCATCTACCTGCATATCTGTGGGCTCTCACGTACGCAGAGGTCACAGGCATCGCCGCGGCGACCGCGTACGTGCTATTCCGGGGCGCTCGCGCCGCCGGTCTCGGCAACCGAGTCTCGACGAGGATGGGGTTGGGCGCCGCCCTTCTGTTCGGCGGCTGGCTTGCCGTAAGTAGTCTGGTCGCAGGCGGGGGCAGCTACCGCTCACGCCTCGGGGACGGCATCCCCTGGCTGCCACTGTCAGTGCTCGGCTTCTTCGGGTTGCTGCTCGCGCTGACCCGTGTGCCGTTGATCAGGCGAGCCCTGACCGCCCCAGGTGCTCAGCAGCGGCTGCTGTCGCCGCACTCGTTCCGGGCAGGAGGGATCGTGTTCGTGATCGCGATGCTGCTTGGGAAACTCCCAGCGCTGTTCGCTGTGCCCGCCGGGCTTGGTGACATTGCCGTTGGCATAACCGCGCTATGGGTCGCGCGCAAGGTACGCGAGGGATCGCAGGCCAAACCGCTCATTTGGTTCACCCTGCTCGGGATCGCAGACCTCGTGTCGGCGCTGACCCTGGGAGCGCTGACAGGCTTCCTCCAGATCGTCCACGTGAACCCGGCCGCGACTCTGAACGCCGACCTGCCGCTCGCGATCATCCCCACGGTCGGTGTGCCGTTGCTACTGGCGATGCACCTCACCTCGCTGCGCGTGCTCCTTCGGGATCGTGCGCCCGACCGAGTCGCGGATAAGTTGGTCGTCACTCCGCTGACTGCGTAGCACCGACGCGCCTGAATCGCCCCCCGTCCGTAGCCAAAGCCGAGCACCGGGGCGCGGGCGCGAAGCAACCAACCCCGAGAGCAACTCGCCGATTTGGACGCCATCTCCATCGCAGCACCCAGCTACGACGCGCTGAACCTGCTCGCCGCGTCCGTGAGCCGGGCAACCAATCGGGGGTCTGGTGTGCCTCGCCGGTCTGGTACCGAGGTAGACGCGCGCACGGCATGGTCGAGCACGGTCGACCAAAACCCGGGCCTCGCGGTGGCGCGGTGCGAGGGGCACGCCTCGACGTAAGCGGTTAACGGCGGAAGACGCCCGGGCAGGCGTCTTCCGTCGTTGGTTTAGTCGGCCGTCGCTCAGCGGGAGTGCTGATGAGCGCTGACCTTCGCGTTCATGTCCGGGCCGGGAATGGTCACCCACCGCTTGCTGACCGGGCCGCGCCCGCCGGCGGGTGTCGTGTACACGCCCAGCAGGATGCTGCCGGCGTAGGACAGCACCGTCTTGGAGCCCGGCTTGAGCTTGATGAGCACCGTGCGGAAGCCCGCCCCGGGCAGCGTCACGACGGTCTGGGCGATCCCCACTCGCGCCCACGGCTCTGAAGCCCTGTCCGCGTGCAGTAGACCGCGGTAGTGGTTACCGCGCACGATGGCCCGGTGGTAGACCATCAGCGTCACATTGACCGAGCAGGCCTGGTTGCAGTGCACCCGGACCTTCTCGCCGTGGGAGTACAGCGTGCCGGCGGTCGGCGTACCGATGCTGGTCAGCTGCTCCACTAGCTTAGGCGCGGTTGGGGGCGTCGGCTGAGTCGGGGTCGTCGCGGTCTGCCCGGTGCCCGACAGCTGCACGAACTCTAACGGGGCCGAGTAGGCGTTTGAGGGGACTTCCACGTCGCCGGTCTGCGCACCCGGGCTGCTCGGCGCGAAGCGAACCTCGAACGTGCAGCTCTGCCCGCCGGCGACGATCTGTCCCGAGCAGTCGTCCTGTCCGGGGACGAGCGTGAACTCGCCGCCGTTCTCGGACAGCTGCCCGATGACTAGCGACCGCTGGCCGGTGTCGGTGACGTGCAAGGTCTGCGAGGCGGTCTGCCCGTCGGTGACCGTGCCGAAATCCTTCGAGGTCGGGTTCACGGTGATGTCGGCGGCCACCGTGTAGGTGATGCTCACCGACCCGTCGCCGGCATTGGCGGCGTCGTTGGCGCTGACGAGGCTGGCGCCGTGCTGGACGCCGCCCTGGCCGCCGCCGCCGCCACCGCCGCCGCCGCCGTACGTGCCGCCGCCGAAGCCGTAGCCGCCGCCGCCGCCGCCGACGAGGCCGCCTCCGCCGCCGCCGCCGCCGCCGCCCTCATACGAGTCGTAGTTTCCTCCGCGTCCGCCCTGCCCGGCAGAGCCGGACAGTCCGAGCCCGTTCGGGTTGGCGCTCGGGCTGGTGCCGCCGGCGCCGCCGTTGTTGCCGCTGAACCCGCCCTCGCCGCCCGGCTGAAGGTCGGCCGTGTCCTCGCCGCCGTTGAGGCCGTTGCTCTCGGCGTTTCCGCCGCCGCCGCCTGCGCCGTTCGACGAGTTCGGGGAGCCTTCACCGCCGCTGTCGCCTGCGCCGCCGCCGCCGCCGGCGATGGCGTACAGCGAGCTGAACGCGCCGCCGGAGGGCAGCACGTAGGAGGCGCCGCCACCGCCGGCGCCGTACGTGTTCTCGTCGTCGATGCCGCCGTTGGCGCCGCCGCCGAAACCGCCGGTGCGGCCGCCCTGGCAGCCGACGAGGACGTCGAACTGGGAGCCCGCGGTGACGGGAACGTCGGCGACAAGCTGCTCGCCTCGTCCGCCAGCGACGATTTCGCCACCGTTGCCGTCGCTGGAACCGCCGGCCGCACCGTTGAGGGTGACGATGGCGAGGTTGTCGCCGGCGGGCACCGCCGAGGTTTGGGTGGCGCCAGTACAGGCGTAACTGTCAGTGGTGTCCGCCAGTGCGGACGGGGCGGTCAGCATGCCGGCGCTTAGCACGGCGCCAGCGCACGCGCCGAGCGCGGCCAGACGACGAAGTCGGGAGGACAGGGAAGTCATGTTGGTTATCGGTTCCTTTGGGTCGAGCAAGCTCCGCGAGTCCCGAGCGGGGCCGCTTGGCGGTTTCAGTCCAACCTTGCGCGCGCATACAACGTCTTGCCCGCGCACCAGCGCAACGGCGCACATAGGCGCAGCCCTGAACTCCAACCCGGCGTCACGCCCAGCAGAGCCCGACCAGCACGGCGGGGGACGCCGGCGCCAGCGCCCGACGGCGCGTGTCTTTCCGATGTCCTCTCGGCTGCGTCACCGCACTCAGCATCGGCCCGAACCCACGGGTGGCTGAGCCTCCGTGTCAGAGCGCTGACCGCACGCTCGGCGACGCTCCGAGAGCCGATTCAGGAACCGGACCCCTTGCCGAGACACTGGCCTAGATGGCCCTTGCGAGAACCCGATCCGGCCGCCCTCAGGCCCGCGGGGCAACTGCGCGCACGGGTGCTCTCATGCTTCGTCCGGTAACGGCGCGTCCGCTCGCGCTGATCAGGCTCACCGCCGCGGTCCTGCTCGGCGCCGGCGCGCTCCCGATGGCGGCTCAGGCATCGACCGGCACGCCCACCATCGCCCTGTCGACAGGCAGCGCCTCGAGCGCCCTGTATGGCTCGCCGGCGACGGAGAGCCTGACCGCGTCGAACCCCCCGGGGCAGCCCACCGGCTACAACCTGACGATGGAGGATGTACTGCCCGCCGGCGTGTCCTACGTCGCGAACTCCTCGAGCTTCTCCGGGCAGGACATCGAACCGCAGGCCCTGACCAACGAGCCGTCCGCCGGCAAGACGACGCTCATCTGGCCGAACCTTTCGGACCTGTCACCAAACTCTCAGGCCAAGCTCACCTATCAGGTGCAGGCCTCGACCTCGACCTACGCGGTCGGCGGGAGTTACACCGAGAGCCAGTCGGCGTACGTGAACACCAGCCCACGGACCGTCCCGAGCTTCACCGCTGCCGGCGCGCCCGTGTCGAGTTCGTACACCGGGTCGGCGACCGCGACCGGCTCGACGACCCTGTCAGCCATCCAGGTCACGAGCTCGGACGCCGCCGGCGCGAAGCTTCTGCGCGGCGTCCACACCCATCAGACCGTGTACACGCTGACCGTCGCCAACAACGGTGTCAAGCCAACCACGTCGACCGTGCTCGACGCCTACCTCCCGGCCGGCCTTGAGTTCCTCGGGTGCGGGACCGCTGACAACACGACCTCCGCCGCGACCAACTCCGGCTCGACCGAGGAATGGGCCGGCTCCGGAGCGCTGTCCGGGCGCACCGCGAACCCCGGCAACTGCTCTGGCTACACCGAGGTTCAGACCGGGAACTTCACACCCGGGAACGGCATCCCCTCCGGCTTCTACACGCACGTGCAGTACAGCCCGGGCACGCTCGCCTCCGGCCAGACCATGACCTACAAGTTCCTCGCCGGCATCCCGATACGCCAGAACACGAATACGTGGACCGGAAGCAAACCCTCGGATGCCAGCGGCAACCAGGCCGCGAACCTTGACAACAACTCCGGCGCGGAGACGTACGACGGCGAGTCGCTGCCCACCTACGCGCTCGCCACCGGCTCCTACAACGGCACGACCCCGGTCGCCGGCAGCGCCACGGACACCGTCATCGCCAAGGACGACATCATCACCAAGAGCGTCAGCTCCGGAAACATCGCCATCGGCGACATAGACACCTGGACGTTGAACATCGCCGTCGGCGAGTACCGCTACGTACAGAACCTCCAGGTGACGGACACGATGCCGAACGGCACCTGCCCGCTCGACGCCATCAACCACACGGCCTCGGCCGAGTGCGCCCCGCAGAGCGGCGAGTTCCCATCCTCGCCGTACACGACCATCGCCCAGAACGCCGACGGCACCTGGACCGAGACGTGGAACGACAGCACCGACCCGACGCTGGCCGAGATGCTGCCGGACGCAACCGCCAGCATCACCATTCCGGTCGCCGTCCGCTCCCACTACCAGTCGGGCGGGTCGCCGACCACGCCCATCGTCGCCGGCGACTCGTGGACCGCCCCGGTCAGTCTCCAGAGCTCTGATTACGTCCGCTGCGGCAGCCCCGCGAACGCCGACTGCTCCGGCGGCGGCACCGAGATTGACCACGACATGGCCGACGGGACGGCCATCAACGACTCGTCCTCCGCCGGGCAGTCCTCCGCGCAGCCCGCCATCTCAAAGCTCATCGACGACCGCACGGTCACGCCCGTCAGTTGCGCCACCGACAACTACGTGACCACGACCCCGAACTACAGCACCGGGGACACCGTCTGCTACAAGCTCCACATCGCGTTCCCCGCCGGCGTTTACACCGATGGGGCTGCCATCACCGACTTCCTGCCGCCGGGCAGCACCTATGACGCCGGCTCCTGGCAGACCACGGGCTCGAACACGGTCGCGGTCGGAACCGTGGACTCGACCACGAACCCGGGCGTGCTGTCGGTACCGCTCGGCTCCGGCGGCTACGCCTCGCCCAGCCAGGTCCTCGACGCCGTCTACTCGGTGACCCTCACCAACCCGGCGGCGGCGAACCAGTACGACATCAAGGGCAACCTGATGAAGTTCGCCAACGTCAACACCGCCGGGCAGAGCTTCCCGCAGCGCGCCGCCGCCAACTATGAGTTCAACAAGGCGTTGCTGTCGTTGACCGAGGGCATCTACAAATCCAACAGCCTGCCCTCCTCCGGTAACCCCGCGAACACCGACAACGTCCAAGCCTACGGCGGCGACACCGTCACCGTCCGCGTCGACGTCACCAACAACGGCGGCCTTGACGCCACGGGCGCGCAGGTGTGGGAGGACGTCCCCGCGCAGATTGCTTGTCCAGCCACCAGCACCATCTCGAACGGCGGCACGTGCGTGTCCGGGAGCCCTAACCTGATTGAGTGGACCGGGCTGACGGTGCCCGCCGGCCAGACGGTCACGCTGTATTACACCTATACGGTCCCGGGCGGGTCCTACGCCAACCAGACGTTCAACAGCCACGCCGGCGTCGTCGACTACGACACACCCAACGACACCGGCGGGAGCTTCGTGAACATCCCGGCGAGCAACATCGACCCGAACGTCGCCACCCTCATCGGGTCCCCGAACACGACAGCGGCCGACAACACCACCGACAGCTACCTTGGCGCGCCGACGGTCGTCTCGACCGTGACGACCTCGGTGAACGAGACCGGCAACAACGCAGCCTCGCAGGCGACGATCGGCGAGACGCTGAACTACACCGAAACCGTCACCATCCCCGCCGGTGTCACCCAGGGCCCCAACACCGGCCTTTCCTCAATCATCGCCAACAATGAGACGTACGTGCCAGGCTCGGTTACGGGCACGCTCAACGGCGGCGCTCTTCCCGGGGGCTGGTCGGTCCAGTATCTCGCCAGCTCTGCGCTGCTGATAGTCCCCAGCGACTACACCAGCGCCACCCCGTCCACAGTGGTGATGAAATGGTCGGCGGTCCTGAACGACGAGGCCGCCGTCACCCGCGCCGTCACCAACTACGAGTTCCCCGACTTCGACTACGACGCCGGCGCCAGCGGCACCTCGACGCTGATTCAGAACACCTTGACGACGACCGTCGTCGAGCCGATCATTTCCGCGACGCTGACCTCGAATGCGTCTGGGCGGGTCGCCCCAGGGCAGGCCCTGACCTACACCGCGAAACTCACCGACTCGAATGCCACGGACGTGAGTTCCGCCAATAACACGACCGCGGTCGTGACCGTCCCCGTCGGCGAGACCCCGGTCAACGCCGGCACCCCAGTGGCGGACGGCGGCACGGTCGGCGGCGGCGGGAACGGCGTCTGGTCGCAGACCGCCCGGACCATCACATTCCCGTCCACCAGCCAGATACTGCCGGGCGCCAGCGCCTCCTACCCCTACACCGTCACCGTGGACAACCCGCAGCCGTCCTCCACCCAGCTGACGAACGCGCTGGCCGGCACCGCAACCTCGCTCCTGAACGCGCCGACCTCTCCGGGGACCGCCCGTACGGCAGCGAGCGCCGCCGCGCTCTCCCCGCCGGTGTCCGGCTACGCAGCCAGCACTAACAACACCGTGACGCTCATCGACGCGACCGTGAGCAAGAGCGTGTCCGCGCCCAACGCCACCATCGGCGACCCCGAGACCTACACGGTCAACGTCAGCATCCCTGCCGGCGTGAACCTGAACGACGCGATGGTCCGCGACATCGTCCCCGACGGCGTCTCCTACGACGGGCTTCAGTCCGCGACCTGCACCAGCGGCTGCGGCACCCCGTCGGACATCCCGGTGTCGGAAATCCCCCACCAGTCGAACGCCGACGGGACGACGTCGCTCGGTTTCTGGCTCGGCGAGGTTCCCGCGAGCTCGGGCGCCCGCACCGTGACGCTGACCTACGACGCGCACGTCCTCAGCACCTACCACACCGGCTCGAACGTCCTCGGCGGGCAGACGCTCAATAACTCCGCGACCATCGACGACAACCCGTCCCAGACGTTCTCATCGGAGCCGGCGAGTATTCCCGCTACCAGTTCGTTCGGCTACATCTCGCCGGCGTCGGTCGCGACCGTCACCGTCACCGAGCCGGACATCACTCTGACCAAGACCGTCACCGACACGAACGGGACCGCCCCGAACGTCGCGCTCGGCGACCAGCTGACCTACACGGTGGCGGTCAAGAACGCTGGCGGGGACACCGCGTACGACGTGCCGGTGTCAGACACCCCGGGAGCGGGCATCGTCGTCGGCGCGTACGGCTCGGGCGCCAGCGACCTTCAGCAGGGCTGGGCGCCCGGCGGCGGCGGGGCCAGCGGCTGGGAAATCCCCTCCATCGGCGCCGGCCAGACCGTGAACCTGACCTACGCTGCGACGCTGGCCAACAGCTCGGAGTTGCACAACAACCGGACCATCGTGAACAATGCGAACGTCGGCACCTATTACGGGGCGTCCGACGCGGAGCGCAACGCCAACTCGTCCTGGACCTACCGGACCTACACGGGACCGTCCGCCAGCGCGACCATCACCGTGGAGTTGCCGGAGCTGACCGTCTCGAACACGACCGGCGCGAGCGGCTTCCCGAAGACTGCCGGCGCGCAGGTGGGCCAGCCGTTCGGATGGCGTCCGACCGTCATCAACAACACGATTGCGACCGCCTACAACACGACCCTGACCTACAGCCTGCCGGCGCACTGGTCCTACGTGCCCGGCTCCGCCGGCGGCTACGGCGACCCGAGTGTCACCACCAGCGGCGCCACCGAGACCCTGACGTGGAACGTCGGGACCATGAACCCGGGCGCCATCGACCCGGTCGCCTTTGAGGCCACGCCCTCGGTCGCGGCTGAGACAACCCCGGGCAGCGGCCCCTTGAACCTGAACGGCACGACGGAGAACGCCTCCTGGTCAGACACCGACAGCAACACCGGCTCCGCCGACGGCGACTACACCGCTGGCCCGGACGGCGCCGACGCGCAACTGAACATCCCCGTGCTGAGCATCACCAAGACGCCCAAGGCCGGAACGTGGACCGCGGGCGCCGCCAATCAGGACTGGACCATTGAGGTTTCGAACACCGGCGCTGCCCCCGCCACGGACGTGACGGTCACCGACGACATCCCCGCCGGCGACGCGTACGCGCAGGGCGCGGCCACCGACCCGTCCGCCGGGTTCTCTGAGACGAGCTACGACAACTCCGGCGCGACCACGAACGTGACCTGGACCATCGCCAGTCTGGCCGCCGGCGCGAGTACCACCATCACCACGCCGACCACCCCGGCGGCGAACACGCCAAACGGCACCGTGCTCGACAACACCGCCTCCGCCCAGGCCAACGAGGTCCCGACCCCGGTGACGGACGCGGGCAGCGCGACCGTGAGCACCAGCGCCGACCTCGGCGTCGGCGTCAGCGCGCCCAGCGCCGTGGACGCGGGTTCCGAGCTCGACTACACCATCACCGCGCTGAACAACGGGCCGTCGGACGGCACCGGCGTCAGCTTCAGCGACCCGCTGCCCGCCGGGACGACCTTTCAGGCCATCACCGACCCTGCCGGCTGGAGCTGTGGCGAGACGACCGGCACCGTCACGTGCTCCTACAGCGGCAGCTACGCCAGCGGCGCTTCGGACACCTTCGAGCTCACGGTGGGCACCGACCCCGACCTGGCCTCCGGGACGGTCATCGCCGACCGCGCGAGCATCACCGGCACCGCCACCGACCCGAACCCCGCCAATAACAGTGCGAGCGCGAGCACGACCGTCGGCGTGTCCGCGGACATGGCCGTCACCGACATAGTGGCCGACGGCTCAAGCCAGCAGCGCCAGGGGACGTACACGCTGACCTACGCCAACAACGGGCCGTCCACCGCCCATGACGTGACCGTCATCGACACGCTGCCCGCCGGCGTCAGCTTCGATTCGGCCGATGACACCAACTGCACCCAGTCGAGCGGGACCGTGACCTGCTCGGAGGGGACGATGACCCCGGGGCAGACTGGCACCATTCACGTCGTCGCGACTGCCAACGCCGTCGGCCCGCAGCACGACGTCGCGGCCGTCAGCGCCGATGAGCCCGACCCGAACGCTCAGAACAACACCGCGTCGGCGGACATCAAC
Source organism: uncultured Solirubrobacterales bacterium (assembly GCA_963770615.1). Taxonomy (GTDB): domain Bacteria; phylum Actinomycetota; class Thermoleophilia; order Solirubrobacterales; family Solirubrobacteraceae; genus Palsa-465. Next base: position 76,453 of record CAVYQJ010000006.1, read on the forward strand.
GTCGGCCCGACCGCGGACCTGACCATCACCAAGACGACCAGCACCCCGAACGTCCCGGCGGGCGCCACCGCCACCTACAACCTTCAGGTGCAGAACGCCGGCCCCTCGGACGCTCACAGCGTGCTCATCTCAGACCCGCTGCCCGCCGGCGAGACGTTCATCGACGCGAGCGCCGACTCGGGCGGCTCGTGCGGTGAGAGCGCCGGCGAGGTGACGTGCACCATCCCGCAGCTCGCCGTCGGTCAGGCCGCGAACGTCAAGCTCGACGTCACCGCCGGCTTCTCGCTCGCCGGGACCACGGTACTCAACACAGCGACCGTGACCGCTCAGGAGGACGACACCAACCCGCCGGCTGACCTGACCTCCAGCGTGCCGGTGAACGTCGGCCCCGCCGCGGACCTGTCCATCGTGAAGACCGCGCCCGCTCAGAGCCCCGCCGGCAGCAACCTTGAGTACTCGCTGCAAGTCAAGAACTCCGGGCCGCAGGACGCGACCGGTGTGACCGTCACCGACCCGCTGCCCGCCGGCGAGAGCTTCGTGTCCGTCCAGCCGACGCAGGGCTCCTGCCAGGACGCCGGCCAGACGATCAGCTGCTCGCTCGGGAATGTCGCTGACGGCGCCGGCGCCTCCGTCCAGCTCACGGTCAGCGTCCCGACCTCCGAGCAAGGCCAGACCCTGACCAACACCGCGATCGTGACCGGCGACCGGTCCGACCCGAACACGGCTAATAACTCCTCCAGCGTCTCGACGGTCATCGGCACGCCCGTGAACGTGCAGGTGCCGCACACCCGCCTGCTGGTCACCAAGAAGGCTCAGACCAACACGGTGCGCGCCGGCGGTAGCACGAAGTACACGCTGACGGTCCGCAACGCCGGCGGGACCGCCGCCAAGGACGTGGCTCTGTGCGACACCCCGACTCCGGACGCGACCTACGTGCGCACCGACCACGCCCATTTCCGCCACGGCCAGCCGTGCTGGACGGTGCCGACGCTGGCCCCCGGCAAAAGCTTCAAGGTGACGGTCGCCGTCCGGTTCGTGTCCTCCGCGTCGGGCCGCGTGACCGCCCGCGCGAGCGCCACCGCGCAGAATGCCGCCCGTAAACGCGGGTCAGCGAACGTAACCGTCAGGTCCCAGGATCCGGTCAAGAGTGCTGAAGGCGTCACGGGCTAGCCTCGCGCCGCTGGCGCTCGGGCTCTGGCTGCTCGCGGTCCCCGCCGCGCACGGCGCGACCGTCCCGGCAGGCGAGCCGTCGCTGGCGCCGACCGCGACGAGCTCCTACATCGCCCACCCGGTCAAGGCGACGCTGGTGTGGTCGCGGCCGGGCGGCGGCCGGCTGCGCTGGCGCACCCCGACCCAGACCGGCTGGGGTGGCGAGCCGGTCGAGCTCATGGTGTTGCAGTCAGCGGCCGTGAACGGCACGCAATGGTTGAAGGTGCGCCTGCCCGTCCGCCCGAACAACGCCGCCGGATGGGTGAAAGCCAACTACGTACAGCTCTCCGAGACGCACTGGCGGGTGGTGGTGCACACCGACGCCCGATGGGTCGACGTATACCGGGACGGAAAGCTGGTGCGCGGCTTCCGAGCGGTGGTCGGCAAGCCCTCGACGCCGACGCCGCACGGCCTGTTCGCCGTGTGGGAAAAAATCCCGGAGCCCGACCCGACCGGTTTCCTGGGCCCATGGGCGCTGCATCTGAGCGCCCATTCGAACGTGCTGTTCAACTTCGGCGGCGGACCCGGCCGCGTAGCCATCCACGGCCGCGACGGCACAAGCCTGCTCGACCCGCTCGGCACCGCAGACTCGCACGGCTGCGTGCGCGTCCTGAACCAGAACGTCATCTGGCTGGCCGAGATGCTGAACCCCGGCGACCCGGTAGTCATCACCAACTAGCCGCGCCCACCCGGCGTCGTGGCCCCCCAAGCGCCTGTCTTGTGCTGATGGCACGAGAAGTGAAGTGCATGTATGGCTCGAATCCGAGTCGGCGAGGCAGGCGTGCGACGCATGTCCGGTGGCGTGGATGTGGGAAGCTGCTCAGAACGTGCAGCCCGAGTGGGGGAGCACCACGGCGTATGGCTACCTCGCGATGGCATAAGTTGTATCGGTCCAGGGTCGATGCTCCGCCGGCGCTCCTGTTCGACCTTCTGTCAGACATGCCGAACTACGGGCGCTGGCTGCCCGACTCGACGGCGTTCACCGCGACGACCGATGTCGAGCCGTATCCCGTTCAGCTTGGTAGTCGCTACCACGATGGCAGGCCTGGCGAGCCCGGAAAAGACTGGTGGGGAACGGTGACCGGGTTTCAGCCTCCCGGGGCCCTTGACTTCCATCACACGATTCACGTCAGCCAACTCATGGCCACGGTCGACGTACACATTCACTACTCCTTCGAGCAGGATGGCGCCAGCACGCAGGCCACCCGGTGGCTCGTCCTGGACATCACGATGCCGATGCTGTTCCGTCCCCTGCGACGGCTGATCATCAAGAGCTTCGACGACGAGAACGTACGGACTATGGACGCCGTCAAGCGCTACGCCGAGGCTCATCCCGACGGCATCCCACCCGCACAGCCGACGGGCTGAGACGCCGACCTAGCGCGCTCTACGCTCCCCGCCCCGGGATGGCACCGACGATCCAGATCGTGGGACGTTGCGATCGTCCGGCGCCGTCGCTAGCGGACTGCTCCAATGTCGCCAAAGGAGTGGTGCGACGGGAGCCGGAGGGTTTATGGGAGCGGTCGTGCGGAGCGGGGCAGCAGCAGGCGTGGGATTCGGCGAACCACCCGCATCCTGAGAGGCGACGTGACCACTCGGCAGGGTAAAACACTGGGTCGGTGCACGGCGCCGAGAGCTTGGGCCGGCTGGCGCTCACGGCTTGCAGGGGCGGGCGCATCGGCGTCGTGTTCGGAGGAGGGGATATATTCCCGCGTCCGGGGCGGAGACGCCCAGTCATTGGGGAGGTATGTCGATGGTCTTCAGGCTCGCTCGGATGCGCACGTTCGTCGGATTGGGATCGGTGGCGATTGCCGTCGCGGTCTTGCTCACAATTGGGAGCACCGCCGCCATGGCGGCCGGCTCGAGCCCGATGACGAAGGTTGCCCAGGGGACCGACCCCGCTTCGCTGCCGGGGTCGACTGTGTTCGGCGATACGCCCCCAAGCACGCCGGAGACCGTGTCATTCGTTCTGCGCGCGCAGGACGTTGGCCAGCTCGAAGCCGGCGTCACCAATGGCGCGAGCCGCTTCCTCACGGTCAACCAGTTCGCGTCGAGCTACGGCCAGAGCCCGGCGACGATCGCCGCCCTGGAGGGTTATCTCGGCAATTTCGGAATTAGCACGCGTGCGTATCCAAACGACCTCGACGTCGTAGCCAACGGGACGGCGGGCCAGTTCGACCAGGCGCTGGCGGTCCAGCAGCATCAGTACAGCGTGCCCGCTTATCCGGGCCATGGCGGCCGCCGCGGCGTGCCGGCGCAAACCGTCCACGGGACTCCGCAGTCACCGCAGCTGCCCGCGTCCCTGGCGCACGCCGTCCTGGCCGTCCTGGGCCTGAGCAACTACCACTCGTTCGTCTCCAACGCCGTGCATGCCGACCAGAAGATCCTCCACCCGCAGTCGAGCAGCACCTCGCAATGTGTTGCCGAGACCGGCCTGCCGAAGGCCTGCAACACGCCGGCGGACTTCGCCGCGCACTACAACCTCAACGGGCTCTACCGACGCGGAGCGCTCGGACAGGGGCAGACCGTCGCCATCGTCACGCTCGCCGCCCTCGATCCGGGTGCGCCCCAGTACTTCTGGCAGAACGTCCTGGACATGACGCCGAGCAGGCGCACCGTGACTGTCACCAACGTCGACGGCGGGCCCGGCGCTCCCAGCGACGCCAGCGGCACGGGCGAGACGGACCTCGACGCCGAGCAGTCCGGCGCCCTGGCGCCCGACGCCAACGTGATCGTCTACCAGGCGCCCAACACCGATCCGGGCTTCTTCGACGCCTTCGCCGACGCCGCCAGCCAGAACATCGCCGACTCGGTGTCGACGAGCTGGGGCGAGTCTGAGGTGGTGATCAAGGAGGCCGTCGCGTCTGGCTCGGAAACGCCGGCCTACGCTGCAGCCTTCGACGAGATGTTCTTGGAGATGGCGGCCCAGGGCCAGTCGGCCTTCGACGCCAGCGGCGACGAGGCGGCCTACGACGACTACGACGAGCTTGGCACGACCCCGCTGGCCGTCGACAATCCCGCCGACAGCCCCTACATAACGGCCTCGGGCGGGACCACCCTGCCGTTCACCGGCACGGTCTCCGGGCCCGCCGGCACCGCCACCATCACGTCAGGCCGCGCCGAGCGGATCTGGGGCTGGGACTACACATGGGCGGCGGTCGCTCAGGTCAACGGCGTGTCGCTTCAGACCATCGCCGAGGATTCGTTCCTCGGTGTCACCGGTAGCGGCGGCGGCTTCAGCTCGTTCGAGTCGCAACCGTCCTATCAGCGGGGTGTGCCTGGGACCAGGTCGTACACCGCCGTGCCGTACTTCACCTCCACCGATGTCCAGGACATCGGCAGCGGCGTGTTCGAGCCGACGGCGTTCGGCTTCGACCCCAACCCGCCGACCATCTCCGGCTACGACTCGGGCCGCGCGGTGCCCGATGTCTCCACCGACGCCGACCCGATGAGCGGATACCTCCTTTACGAGCCGTCGTTCGCTGGAGTCGGGCAGCCGGTGCTCGAGCCCGACTGGGGCGGCACGAGCTTCGTCGCGCCCCAGCTAAACGGATCAGCGGCCGTGATCGACTCCTACGTCGGCCACCGCGTCGGCTTCTGGAACCCGTCGATCTATCAGTTCGCGACCCAGCGCAACTCGCCGTTCGACTCGCTCAACACGCCCGGTACAAGCAACGACAATCTGTTCTTCACCGGCACGCCCGGCACTGTCTACAACCCCGGCGCCGGCCTCGGAGTCCCGGACTTCACACAGCTGGGCACAGCTTTCGCCGGCCAACGCTAACGGGAGAAGGGCTCGGGTCCGGCCGGCTGGAACCAAACATACTGCTGCAACGGCGACGAAGCAGCACGTCGCAGCGCCGATGCCCGGGTTCCATGCTGCGCAAACCGGCCTCCACCCCCGACTCCGCTCGCTGCCAGTTTGTCGCCGACCAGCTGTGAACGACCAGCTGCCGCTCGAGGCGCTCGCCGGCTGAGGGAGATGTCTTGGTCGGCGGCACGTCAGCCGCTCGCATGGCCCGGCCTTGGGGCTGCGGCACGCATCCGGGGTTGGCTCCGCTCACGGTGTGACCGCGGCATCGCGGAGCGCGACCGCGACAGTCGCCGATTCGGGCGTCGCGACGCCGGGCATGCGGGCGAGCAGGAGCCGCCGTCGCTCCACGGAGCTGTCGCCCACGCTCACGGCTCGAACGTCCGGCGGCAGCGCAGGCACGAGCACGTCGGGGACGGTGGTGATCGCCGCCCCACTCGCCACGAGCCGGAGCTTGGTCAGCCAGTCACGCACCACATATGGCGCGTCCGCCCGGCCGGCTGAGCTCGGCCACACGCCGAGCAGCTGCTCGAGTCCTTCTGAGCGTGCCGCGGCCCAGCGCTCGCCAGTGAGTTCCGCCGCGCTCACGCGTGATCGCCCGGCCAGACGATGACTCGCGCCGACGGCAACCCGCAGAGGTCCTTCGGCCAGGATCTCGACCTCCAGAGCCGGCTCGCGGTCGTCAGGCGGCGCGTCGGCAGCGACGCCGGCCAGCAGCGCGAGGTCGAGGCTACCGGCGCGCAGAGCGCGCGTGAGAACCGCGCTTGTGCCCTCGCGCAAAGTGAGCACGATGTCGGGTCGATCGCGCGCGAGGCGGTCAAGGGCGCGCGGCACGACGCCCGCTGCCGCGCTCGCGAACGCTCCCAGCCGGACAGGCCGGACCCGAGTCGCGTGTTCGTTGTTGAGCTCGCGCTCGGCGTCCTCCATCGCCTCGAGGGCGGCGGCGGCATGGCGCAGTAGAACCTCGCCGGCGCGGGTGAGTCGGACGCCTCTGCGCTCGCGGACCACGAGCGCGTGGCCCGCCGTCGTTTCGAGCGCCGCCATCCGCTTGGAGATCGCCGACTGCGTGTAGCCGAGCTCCGCTGCCGCAGCCGTGAAAGAAGCGCGTTGAGCCACCGCGCGCAGGACGCGAAGGTCTCCGACTGAGTAGTCAAGCATGAGCATCGGGCATGTTATACATTCCACAAAGTCGTTACTGGCATGCCAGAAAGCCGACTACGATCGGCGCATGCCCGCTGCGGACATCACCGTCTCGACGCTTGACGGCAGTGTGATGCCGGCGTTCGTAACCTGGCCTGGGGGCGATCAACGGTGCCCCACCGCCGTGGTGCTGGGTGAGCTGTTCGGGCTCACCGACGTTCAGCGCGACGCCGCCGAGCACGTCGCCACGATGGGATACGTCGCGATCGCTCCCGACCTGCTGCACCGGCGCGCGCCCAGCGCGCCACTGCCGGAGGACGAGGAGGGTCGCCGCCGAGGCCTTGCCCTGATCAGCGAACTCACTCGCCTTGAGCTCGTCAGCGACGTACGCGACGCGCTGGACGCGGCCCGGGACCGACCCGAGGCCGACTCGGGAGCACCATCGATCGCCGTCGGGATGTCGTTTGGCGGGCACGTCGCGATCCTCGCCGCAGCACTGCTCGGTCTCCGTGCCTGCGTCGCGATGTACGCGGGTTGGCTTGCAGATACCGCCATCGCCGCATCACGCCCCGAGCCGACCGGCAGCCTGCCGGTGACCGGCCGTCTGCTGATCCTCGCCGGCGACGCAGACCCACTTGTCCCGGGATCCGACCTCGACGCCCTCCGTGCCTGGCAGCCTGACGCCCAGGTCATCACCTACCCCGGCATCGGGCACCGCTTCTGCTCGCTGGGCCGCCCAGGCTTTGACCCGCAAGCCGCGGCCGATGCGTGGGCGCGCACGGCGCTATTCCTGGCCTAGCACCATCAAGCCCCACACCCGCCTACTAGTCCGGCCCGCAGCCGAGGAGCCGTCAAAGACGGCCCGGAGATCGTGAACGCGGTTATCTCAAACACGTCGTCCTAACTGCTCCTCGTAGCGCTGACAGTACTTCTGCAACGTCGCCGGTCAGGGTGTGTCCGTGATTCGGTAGCCGAGCCCGGGGGTGGTGTGGATGATGTCGGGCTGGCCGAGTTTGCGTCTGAGCCGGGCGATGGTGACCCTGACGGTGTTGGTGAATGGGTCGACGTTCTCGTCCCAGGCTTGCGCGAGGAGCTGCTCTGCGCTGAGTGCGCCGGGGCTGGCTTTGAGCAGGGCTTCGAGCACGGCACGCTCTTTTGCGCGGAGTTCGATCGTTCGTCCGTCGCGGGTGACGATGCCGGTGAGAGGGTCGAGCTCAATTCCGCCGGCTTGAAGGGTGCGGCTGCGGGCCGTGGGTTTGCGGCGCGCGAGCGCGCGGATGCGTAGGACGAGTTCGGGGAAGTGGAAGGGCTTGGGGAGGTAGTCGTCGGCGCCGAGCGCGAGCCCTGTGACGCGCTCGGCGGCCTCGCCGGCGGCGGTGAGCATCAGGATCATTGGGGGATCTTCGCTGTGGGTGATGATCTGGCAGAGCTGATCGCCGTGGATGCCGGGGAGGTCGCGGTCGAGAAGGACGACGTCGTACGGGTTTAAGTTGACCTTCGCGGCGGCTTCGTTGCCGTCGTAGGCGACGTCGACGGCCATGCCCTGGTCGCGCAGTCCTTCCGCGATCCGGTTGGCGTAGCGAGGCATGTCCTCGACCACAAGGACCCTCATCTGATCGGTGCCGCGAGTTGCGGGATAGCGGCTGGAAGGGTGATTTGGACGCGGAGCCCGCCTTCTGCACGGGCGTGGAGCACGAGGCTGCCGCCGTGCGCGGCGGCGACGGCGGCGACGATCGAGAGCCCGAGCCCGTGGCCGTTGTGCGATCCGGTCCGGTCCTGGCCGAGGCGTGTGAACGGCTGGGCGAGCTCCGCAACGGCGGACTGGTCGAGCATCGGGCCGCTGGTGTCGATGGTCAGTCGCGCCTGCTGTCCGTTCAGGGGTGCGAGTGTGAGCTCGACCGAGCCGCCCGGCTGGTTGTGGCGCACGGCGTTCTCGATCACGTTCTCAACCATGCGCCCGAGCAGCGTGGCGCTGCCCGCGACCTCGACAGCGGCGAGATGCGTCTCGACGGTCAGCCGCTTGGCGGTGATCTGGTCGGCGCGAGCGGCGAGCGCGACCGCGATCAGCGGCTCGAGCGCGACCTGGTTGTGCTCGTCGAGCTGGCCGTTTTGGGCGCGGGCGAGCGTGAGGAAGCTCTCCAGCAGCCGGTCGGCGTGGTCGAGATCCACGCGCAGCTCGGCGTCCAGCTCACGGGTCTGGGCCGGCACCCCTCCGGGCTTCGCGATCGCGACGTCGAGCGTGGTGCGCATCATCGCCAGCGGGGTGCGCAGATCATGCGAGGCGTTTGCGACGAACCGTCGCTGCGCGTCAAACGCCGCCTCCAAGCGATCCAGCAGCCGGTCGATCGTATCGGCGAGCAGGCGCAGCTCATCGCGCGGACCTCGCATCGCGAGACGCTCGCTTAGGTTCGTGTCCGAGATCCGCTCGGCGGTCGCGGTGATCGTCCGCAGCGGCGCCAACACGCGCCCCGCCACCACCCAGCCGAGCACGCCGGAGACGACCGCCATGATCGCCAGCGCCACCCCGTACCCAACCTGCAGGCGGTGCAGGTCGACGGAGCGCTGCTTGGATAGCGCCTCCGCGAACCGCACGATCGCCGGATTCGGTGGCTTGCCGTACACCGGCAAGTTTGGCCTCGGCGGGTAGTACCCGAACGTGTACTTGGTGAACAGCCAGTACGTGATCGCCAGCAGCGCCGCGCCGCAGATCAGAAACAGGACGCTGTAGAGCAGCGTCAGCCGCCAGCGGACGCTCAGTTGAGGACGCTGCACTCGCAAGATGGGCTGGGCCAGCGTTCGGCTGATCTTCACAGGACTGACGATGCCGCACCGCGGATAACAGCGACATAACACGGTAACCGGCGTGTAGCGCGCCGCGACGCATGCTCCCGCCGTCCCTCGACGCACTCAACGCGGCTCTCCCCGCTCGACCGAACGGAACCGAACATCATGCACTACCGCCGTCCACTCAGCCCCACCCTCGGCGTCGCAGCCGCCGCCGTCGCGGTGCTCGCAGCCGGCTGTGGCGCCGGCAGCTCGCCGACCAGCTCCGCCCGGCCAACCGCAGCGGCGATTGTCGGCCAGCAGTTCGTGGCGTTCGCCGTCTGCATGCGCTCGCACGGAGTACCCGGCTACCCCGACCCCCAGATCTCCAGCTCAGCTACCCACCTGCAGATCACGATCTCTCCCGGCAGCGCCGATCCCAACTCCCCCGCGTTCAAGTCCGCCGACCATACCTGCCACAACCTCATGCCCAACGGCGGAAAGCCAGCCAACGGCACCCAGTACCAAGCCCAGGACCTCACATTCGCGGCCTGCATACGCTCACACGCAGTACCCGGCTTTCCCGACGCCGACCGCGACGGAGCGTTCACACTCCCGTCCACGATCAACCAGCAAGCTCCCGCATTCCAGCACGCCATGCAAGCCTGCAGCAAGATTGAGCCGGCCTCACTCTCGATCAATCAAGTTCCGGCTAACCCATAAACCGCTCGCCGCCGTGAGTTGACGCTGTCCGAACCCACATCGGCAAGCAAAAGCGCGCGCAGCGGAGTGCCGCGGATGCCGATCAGCTCGGAGTCGCGCTTTGGCATTCCACGAGGCTTCCACGCTGCTGTGGCGAGACGCCTATCGGCAGCCGTCCGAACGACGAACCGCCGAATTAGCAGGCAATTCCACGATGGGCGGTACTGGGCTCGAACCAGTGACCTCCTGCTTGTAAGGCAGGCGCTCTACCAGCTGAGCTAACCGCCCCGCGAGAGCCGGATGGTACTGATGGCCGCCCAGCGCGCCACCGTTGTCTGCGTGCGGATATGCGGCACCGGGCCGTGGTTGCTTTCCAACGCGCCCTCTTGGATAGCGCCGCGAGCGAACTAAATTTCTGCGACGGGACCGGGGATGCTCCCGATGGCACAATCAATCGAGATCAGACCCGATGCGGATGGAAGAGCAGACAGGAGACAGCGCAGCTGAAGCTCAGGACAACGGGGCGACGGCTACGACCGACCGCAGCCCGATGCTCGAGATATCGAACGCCATGGTGGGCCTGTACAAGGAAGCGTTCGGACGCGGTCCGACCAAGGCCCGTGCGCAGTTCGCCGGGCACGACACGCTGGTCGTGATCCTTGAGGACAGCCTGACCGTGGCCGAGCGCAACCTGGTGGCGATGGGCGAACACCAGCGGTTGCGCGAGGCGCGGTTGTTCTTTCTATACGCGCTGGAGGATCAGTTCCGCGCGATCGTCGAGCAGGCGCTCGGCCGGCGCACGGTGGCGTTCATAAGCGGGATCGATACCTCGCGAGACGTGGCGATGGAGGTCTTCACGCTCGAGCCGGCGGACGGGACCGAGTCGGGCTTGAGCGAGCCGTGACGCCGCCGCTCTGGCGTCGATGACATCGTTCATACTTGTCTAGTTCCCTTGCAGTCGGGCCCTGATCCGGGACCGCTCAGCTCGGAGGTCGATGGCTTCCACACATCGAGTCCGTTTCCTCGATGCCAAATTCGAGCTCACGCGTCGGCTTTCGCCGGACGAACGTGTGGAGCTTGCCGCGGTCACGCTGCCCGTGGTCGAGGTGGCAGAGGGACCGCTTGCGCTCAAGGCGATCCTGGACGCCCACAAGGCGTTCGCCGTCGGTGTGCTCGATGGCTTGGCGGTCCACATCATCCACATTGGAGCGCAGTCCGGAATCCAGCTGCTCGGTCCCGGCGACGTCCTGATTCAGCCGAGCGCAGGTCCTCCCTCCTGGGTGGAGGACGTCGCCTTCCGCGCGCCCGCTTCGATGTCCGTGACCGTCCTCGGAGACGACTTCCTGGCGGCGGCGCGGCGCGCGCCATACCTGATCCCCGCGCTCTACGACTGCCTGGCCGACCAGATGCAGCGCTTGAGCAGTCAGCTCGTGATCTGCCAGCTTCCGCGCGTCGAGCAGCGAGTGCTGGCGATCCTGTGGCTGCTGGCGGAGACATGGGGTCATGTCACGCCGCGCGGGGTTCGCCTACCGATGGCGCTCACGCACGAGACTCTCGGCGGCCTCATCGGCGCGCGCCGGCCGACCGTCACGCTGGCGCTGCGCAAGCTCAGCGAGGATGGGTCGGTGCTCCGCCAGGAGTCCGGCTGGCTGCTGCTCGAGCTTCCGCCCGAGCCCGCCGGCGCGCCCAGGGTGCTCGCGCCCGAGCTCGCGGGGATCTCGCTGTCACGATGGGCGCCGGAACCCGAGCTGCCGGCCGACCCGAGCGTCCGCTATGCGGGGCTCAAGGACACGGTCCGCGTGCTTCGCGAGCAGCACGTCCACGATCGGCAGGAGACTCGCGATCGTCTTAACCGCACCCGGATCGCTCGTGTCCGTATCGCGGCCCTGCGCCAGCGGATCTCTGAAGATGCGCTCAAGCGGCGTCATCCTCCATCATCATGATCACACCGGAGACGTTGCCGTCGCCGGTGCTCCCGAGCGGAAGGAGCGTGACGCGGCACATGAATGCCTTCCCGCGCCGGTTGGTCGCCTCGACCACGAGTTCCTCGCGCTGAGACCTTCCCGCCAGGGTGTCGCGCAGCTGCTGACGCACGTTCTCGACCGGCAGGCCGACGTCGAGCGACATCAGGTGCTCGTCCTCTACGTCCTCGGCCGTTAGGCCCCACAGCTCCCGGGCCTTGCCGTTCCAGATCTGGACGCGCTGGTTGCGGTCGAGCACCGCCACCGCGACCCCGATCGTGGTCAGGATCGTCTCGAGGAAGGAGTTGACGTCGTTGAGCTCGCGGGTTCGGTGGCGGAACTCCTCGTTCATCGTCTCGAGCTCCTCGTTCGAGGACTGGAGCTCCTCGTTCATCGTCTCGAGCTCCTCGTTGGTCGACTGGAGCTCCTCGTTGGTCGTCTCGAGCTCCTCGTTGGTCGACTGGAGCTCCTCGTTCGTCGTCTCGAGCTCCTCGACCGTCGACTGAAGCTCCTCATAGGCTTGCTCGAGCTCGCGCTTTGACCCGGTTAGCTGATCCTGGAGCTTGTGGGCCTCGGTGACGTCGATGTAGGCGATGCTCGTCCCCATCGTCACGCCGTCGCTACTGAGCGGCGTAAGGCGAATGTCGAGGATTCGGTCGCTGTCACCGGTTCGCCAGTGCACGGCCTTGATCTCCGACGCTCGCATGTCAAGATCGACCGAGTCGAGATGGCCGCGGAGCTCGACCGGTCGATAGGACAGCTCGAGGTCCTGAATCGGCGGCCGAAGTCGTTCAGCCCCAGACCGAACATCCTGCGCGCGGCATCGTTGGCCATGATCATCGCGCGGTTGTCGTCGAGCACGACCTGCGCGGCGCCAACGATGTCGAACGCCGCCTCGCGCAGATTGTCGGCCTCGGTCAGAGCAAACGCGCGGCTGCCGTCGGCCGCCAGCACACGCACGCGATCCCGAAGCGTCGGCTTGATCACCTTTCGGAACACCCTGCGCTTGAGCTCGAGCGGGGTGAACAGGTCAGTGTGCGTGATCAGCATCTCGGACTTGCCGAGCAGCAGGTATCCGTCGTTGTCGAGCCCGAAATGGAAGCGTCGCAGGATCTGCGCCTGCGTCTCCGCGGTGAAATACATGAGCGTGTTGCGGCAAAGAAGCAGATCGATGCGCGAGATCGGCGCATCCTGGACGAGGTCGTTGCGGCCGAAGATCACGCACCGCCTGAGGTCCTTGCGAAACGCGTAGCGCTGATCGGTGCGCTCGAAGAAGCGCTCCAGGGCGTCCGGCGGCACGTCCTCGATCTGGCGGGGCAGGTAGGCGCCGTGCCGTGCCTGATCGAGCGCTTCCTCGTCGATGTCGGTGGCGTAGATCTTCACCCGCTCCCGGAAGGCCTGATCTCCCATCACGCGCGCGAGCACCATCGCCACGGTGTAGGTCTCTTCACCTGACGCGCAACCCGCGCACCAGACCCGAAGCGGCGAGTCGGGCGCGCGGGAGGCAAGCAACTGCGGCGCTATCTCGGCGGCGAGGTACTCCCAGGTCTGGGGATCCCGGAAGAAGCCGGTCGTGTTGATCAGCAGCGTGTTGAACAGCTCGGCGAACTCCTCGGCGTGCAACTCGAGGAAATCGACGTATTCGTCGTACCGCTCGGCGCCGACGGCCGCCATCCGCTTGGCTACCCGCCGCTCGATCGTCGACCGCTTATACCCCAAGAAATCGAAGCCACGAGTCTCCTTGACGAACTCGAGCAGCGCATCGAGCGTCGTGTCCGCTCGCTGGGCACTCACGCGGCGCCATCCTCGTCAGCCAGATAACCCTCCGTGTCGGTGCCCGATACCCGGCGCAGCGTCGCCCCGACCGGATTGGGATCCTCCGACGCGCCCGCGGGCGGCGGGTCCTCTCCGTTCACCATTGCCGCGATCGTGGTCGCCACCAGTCCGGATGGCACGATCGCATCCACCGCCACGTTGGCGATCGCGCTGGCGGGCATGCCGGCGTACATCGCCTCTTTGGGATCCTGGACGATCGTGGCGCCGCCCCTGGCCTTGATCACCGCCAGCCCGGCCGACCCGTCGTCACGAGTCCCGGACAGTACGACGCCGACGACGCGGCCCTCGAGCGCCGCGGCGGCCGAGCGAAACAGGACGTCGATCGCCGGCCGGTGACCGTTTTCGCGCGGGTCGTCGGTCAGCCGGACATGTCCGTCCTCGATCGCCAGATGATGGTCGGGCGGCGCTACGAGGATGACCCCCTGCCGAAGCCGCTCGCCGTTTTGGGCCGCCCGGCAGGGCAACGGTCCCGCCCTGCTGAGTATGTGCGGGAGCATGCTCCGGCTCCCCGGCGCGACGTGGAGCACGATGCAGATCGCCGCCCGCAGGTCCGCCGGCAAGCCCTTCACGACGCGCATGAGGACCTCGACACCGCCTGCGGAGGCGCCGATCACCACCAAGTCGCGATGCCCATCGAACTCCGCCTGGATGCGATCCCCTTCCACAGGAACAGCGTACGCTCACCCAGGTTCCCGTACCAGCTTTCGGGGGGTCACACCGGGGGTTCACGGGGCCGGCGATGAGTCTCGCGCTGCCCCGACGGTCTACACCGCCATGAAGACCGACGCCGACCCGCGAAGGGAGCCGACCGTGACCTCAGATAGCCGAAACCGCTGGATTGCGCTTGTCCTGCTCTGCATGGGCTCGCTGATGATCGTCCTCGACACGACGATCGTGAACGTCGCCCTGCCGTCGATCCGCAGCTCGCTGGGCTTCTCCCAGACGTCGCTGGCCTGGGTCGTCAATGCGTACATGCTCACGTTCGGCGGTTTTCTGCTGCTCGGCGGGCGGCTCGGCGACCACTTCGGTCACCGGCGCCTGTTCGTCGCCGGAATCCTGCTGTTCACGGCGGCTTCGCTGGCCTGCGGGCTTTCGACGGCGAAGGGCACGCTCGTCGCGGCGCGCGCGGTTCAGGGGTTCGGAGGCGCGATCGTGTCGGCGGTGTCGCTGTCGCTGATCGTGTCGCTGTTCGTCGAGCCGACCGACCGCGCAAAGGCAATGGGCGTGTTCGGTTTTGTCGCGGCCGGCGGTGGCACGCTCGGAGTGCTGCTCGGCGGCGTGCTCACGGACGTGCTCGATTGGCACTGGATCTTCCTCGTCAACGTCCCGATCGGCATCGCGGTCTGCGCGCTTTCTTCCCGGGTGCTTCCGGCAAGTCACGGATCGCGGTCCGGCGAGCAACTCGACGCCGCGGGCGCGGTGATCGTGACTGCGGGCCTGATTCTTGCCGTGTACGCGATCGTCAACGGCAATCAGGCCGGGTGGCTGTCGGCTCGGACGCTCGGGCTGCTGGCCGGCTCGGTCGCGCTCCTGGCCGCGTTCGGAGTGGTCGAGTCACGCGTGCGCTCCCCGCTGATGCCGCTCGGCCTGTTGCGCCGGCGGAATCTCGCGACCGCCAACGTGGTGGGCGTTCTGTGGGCGGCCGCGATGTTCGCGTGGTTCTTCCTGTCGGCGCTGTACCTCCAATTGGTGCTCGGGTACACGCCGCTGCAGGTCGGCCTGGCGTTCCTGCCCGCGAACCTGATCATGGCCGCGCTGTCGCTAGGCCTGTCGGCCAAGCTCGTCATGCGCTTCGGGATCAAGCCACCGCTCGCCGGTGGGCTCGCGGTCGCCGCCGTCGGACTCGGGCTCCTCGCCCGCGCCCCGGTCAACGGCCACTTCGTGACCGACATCCTGCCGAGCATGATCCTGCTCGGGTTCGGCGCCGGCGCGGCGCTCAATCCACTGCTGCTAGCGGCGATGGGCGACGTCGAGCCGAGCGAGGCCGGCTTGGCATCCGGGGTCGTCAACACCTCGTTCATGATGGGTGGCGCGCTCGGACTCGCGATCCTCGCGAGCGTGGCGGCGTCGCGGACCAACCACCTGCTCGCCGCTGGCGCTACGCACGTGAGCGCGCTGACTGGCGGCTACCGGGTCGCGTTCATCATTGGCGCCGGCTTCGCGGTCCTGGCCGCGGCTCTGAGCGCGCAGCGTCTGCGGGCCGGGGCGTTTGACGCCACCGAGGAGCCCGGCGTCCGCGCTCCGTCACGCGAGCCCGCGCTCGCTGACGGGAACCTGTAGCTAGCCTCCAACCGATGGACCGCGCCTCGATCGATCGGATCGCAGGCGGGATCTACCGGATCTCGCTGTGGTCGCCGCAGGCCGGCATCACGTTCAACCAGTTCCTGATCGACGACGAGGCACCGACCCTCGTGCACACCGGAAGGTACGACGATTACGAGGCTGTCGCCGGTGCAATCGGGGAGGTTCTCGATCCCGCCCGGCTGGCGAACATCGTGCTGCTGCACTGGGAGGGAGACGAGAACGGCGGCATGGATCGGTTCATGTCCCGGGCCAAGAACTCGCAACTGGTCGGCTCGGCGCTGTCGATCGCGCTCAACGCGACCGGATTCGGGCTGCACACGCGGACGCGCGGGTTCCGGGACGGCGAGACGCTCGACCTGGGTAACCACCGACTGCGCTTCATGGAGACTCCGCACGTCCACCACTGGGATTCGATGATGGTCGTGGAGGAGACGACCCGAAGCCTGTTCTCCTCAGATCTGTACCTTCAGCCGGGCGAGCAGCCCGCGTTGACCAGCGACAACCTCGCCGATGAGATGCTGGACGCCTACCGCACTTACGGGATCTTCGCCCACGAGGATCCCGTCCGCGCCGTGGCGCGGCGAGTGGACGAGCTGCAGCCGTCGTGGATCCACGCGATGCACGGCGCGACGATCGCGGGCGAGGCACTGGGCTATTACACGCGGGCGCTGCTCGAGGAGGAGTTCGCCTATCGAGGCCGGCTGTTCGGGCGCACGATCCCGGCCGAGGCGTCGTTGCATAAGTAGCCCCGGTTTCCGGCACCTGGACGGGTGTCGGCCATGCGGGTTCCCTGCTCAAGCTCGCGGCACCACCCCCCGACAGGCCATGCATGAGGCAGATCCGGCCGCGTCTTCCCGTGCTTGGGCTCCTGGCGCGTTCCGTGGTCTTCCCGGCGGCGCTTCTGATCGCGGCCAACATGGTCATGATCATGTTCGTCCCGGTCCTTCATATGGTCGTGGTCGGGGTGGCGGGCGCCCTCGCCGCCTCGTGCGCGATCTGGATGTCGATCATCGCCGCGCGTCGTAACGACGGCCGCGCCGTCTGGATCGGCATGGCCTTCTCGGTCATCGCGACGATGCTGGTCATCCACGGTCTTGCCACCCCCGGGGTGATCCTTCCCAACAACGGCCTGGTCCAGGTCGCCGGTGCGCTCAACCTACCGGTGTGCGGCACGATCCTCGCCGCTTCAGGCCTGCCGATCCTGCGCCGGCCGCGCAACGTCCGGCGGCTGCTGCGAATTCAGATCCTGGTGGTCGCCGCGCTGGCGATGGCGGGCGCAACCGCACTGGTGTTCTCAAACCTGATTCCCGTGGTGCCGGATCCCTCGACGCCCACCGCCGAGCTCATCTTCGTCGCCGGCGCGATCCCGCTCGTGCTGCTGGCCTGGCGCGCCGGCCGGACCCACCTGCTCACGAGGCGGATCTCAGACCTGATCGTGGTCGAAGGGATCGTATGGCTGATCGGGGCGCAGTTCGGGCTGCTGAACTTCACGATGATGGACGGCGCGTGGTGGGCGGCGCACGCGCTCGAGGTTGCCGGCATCGGGATGGTCGCGATCCCCGTCGCGCTCGACCTCCGGCATGCGGTGGCTTCACGCCCGCTCGTCGGGGATCTGCGCGCCGCCGACCTGGTCGAGCACGAGGAGACATTCCTGGGCGGCCGCGTGCGCGCGCTCCTGGTCCGGCTGGGCGAGAAGGACCCGTCAACCGAAGGGCACACACGCCGGGTGGCCACGCTCGCGGTCGCGATCGGCGAGCATCTGGGCCTCGCAGAAAGCCATCTGCGCCAGCTCGCGCTCGGCGGTCTCCTGCACGACGTGGGCAAGCTGTCGGTACCCAACGAGATCCTCAACAAGCCGGGCCGACTCACCGACGAGGAGTTCGAGGAGATCCGCCGCCACCCGGGCGCCGGGCGAGAGCTCCTGACCGAGCTTGGCGGCTTCTCGCCGCTGGTGCTGGATCTCGTCGCGAGTCATCACGAGCGCCTCGACGGCCGCGGTTACCCGAATCGGGTCCCCGCCGCTGAGCTTGACGTCGCCGTCCGCATCCTCACCGTCGCCGACGTCTACGACGCGCTGACCGCCGACCGCGTGTACCGCGAGGCGTGGCCGGCAGAGCGCGCGCTCGCGCTGCTCGACGACGAGACCGGTGCCGCGTTCGACCCCGCCTGTGTGGCCGCCCTTCGGACGGTCGTGGCCTCCGAGCAGCCCGAGCTCAGCCCGGTTCACCCGGTTCGCGAGCCCGCCCCCGCGCCCGTGCGCACCCTGCCGGGGCCCGTGTTCGGCGAAGCGGCCGCCTGAGCGCGCGGCCGCCACACCCCATCGGCGCGGTGGAACATGGCGTTCGCGACTCCCGCATAGGGCCCGCACGAGCCCGCCCGGTCGAAATCGGCGTGGACGTACGTCGCGCGGTCGCCGACCATCGTGACGGCCACGCATCGAGGGGGAACTACGGACGCCGCCGCGACGCCGGCGGCTCCGCGGTCGCGGTGGCTCCCGCGGCTGCCTGACGAAACCGCCCCGCCGCCGACGGTCAGGACGACCGCGAGGATGGCCACGGCCGCCGCCAGGCCGAGCGTGAGCACGACCCTCTCGGGGACCGGGTGACGGGCCGGGCCGGTCACGATCGTGATCTCGACCCTGGACGGCGCGTCTGGCGGACCGCGCCGAGAGTCGACCCTCGTCTCGCGCGACACATCAGCAGTATCGCGAACCTGCGAAGCCGATAGGCTCAGCCACCGCCAGCCAACAAGGAGGAGTCGCGATGGTGAGGTTTGTGGTCCTGTACGGCCAGCCGGAGGACCCGGCGGCGTTCGACGAGCACTACGCGAACACGCACATTCCGATCGTTGAGAAGATCCCGAACCTTCGTAGGTTCGAGGCGGGCAAGGTGCTCGGGACGCCCGATGGCAGTGCGCCGCCCTTCTACTACCACGCGGAACTGTGCTTCGACGACGCCGCGGCGCTCGAGTCGTCGCTCGCGAGCCCGGAGGGGCAGGCCGCCGGCGCCGATGTGGAGACGTTCGCCACGGGCGGGGCCACGGTCATCATCACCGAGGCGTGAGCCCGACTACAACATCGGGCTAGCAATAGCCCGGAATCTGGACCCCGGCACCTCATCAGCCGATCCAGCGCACGTGAGCATTGGATCAATCAGCGGGCTCGCGGCAGCGCAGTCGATGTTCGGCGTCGCGGCGCAAACGGCGGGAAGCGTCGGCTCGGCGGGCGCCGGCAGCAGCGACGGTGGGGCCAGCTCGGCGGGCAATGTCGCCGAGCAGGCCAGCGTCTCCGTGCTGCGGATGGCGCTCGACCAAGAGCGCTCGCTCGTCAACATCCTGGCCTGAGTCAGTCAGCGCGGTTCGCTTGACGGTGACCGCGACAGGTACGGCAGCGTGTGCTCCGGCGACGCGTTGGTGCCGCCCTGGGGATACTCGGGCGAAGCTTCCGGACCGAGGTCGATCGTCCCCGCGTAGTCCTCTGCGTTGTCCACCGGATAAAACCCGAGCCGGTGACCGGGGGTGAGGTCCCACCACCCGCGCGTGTTGGCGGAAACCGCGTAGAACGCCGAATAGGTGACATCGGTCGCGCGCATCGCCGCGAGGAATGCCGCGCGACAGTCGCGAGGACTCAGCCACGTACTCAGGTGCCGCCGGTCGAGCGGCGCCTCCTCGAAGCTGGCGATGCGGATCGCGATCACCGACAGGTGGAACTTGTCGGCGTAGAGGCTGGCCAGCCCCTCGCCGGCGACCTTGCTGACCGCGTACAGGCTGTCGGGCCGCGTCGGCATGTCGGGTCCGACGACCGTGCTCACCGGATAGAACCCCGTGACCCGGTTGCTGCTCGCATAGACGCAGCGCGCGACCCCGGCGAGCCGCGCCGCCTCGAAGACGTTGAACGTGCCGAGGATGTTGACCGCGCATAGAGCGTCGAACCGGGCCTCGTCAGCCAGACCGCCGAGGTGCAGTACCCCGTGCGCGCCCGCGATCGCCTCGTGCATGGCGGCGGGATCGCGCAGGTCCGCCACGACCGCCTCCTCGCCGTCGTACTCCGGCGTCACGGGGACGAGGTCGACGAGCCGGAGCCGCCCGACCTCCTCAGCGAGCGCCGGGCGCACGCTGGTCGCGATCCGGCCCGCGGCGCCGGTGAGGACCCATGTCTGCTCCGCGAGCACTATGACGCGGGATCCCACGGTTCAGGCACGAGCACGAGGCGAACGCCGTCGGGGTCCTCGAACGTGACGCCGTGCTCGGTCAGACCAAGGCCGTCGCGGTAGAAACCGACGAGGTCGTCGAGGTGCTCGGTGTGGCGACCCACGCGAAGCTGCATCCGCGCGACCTTACCGCGAGCCGTTATTGAGCGATCGCCACACTGCTGTCCGCGACGTTGGCGAGAACGCGAACGCGGCGCGGTGGCCGCGGGCGCGCGCCGAACCGCGGATCAAGTCGGGTCGCGGTTGCGCTCGCTCCGCCGGGCGACGCTTTCGTTCGCGCTGCGGAGCAGGTCGCCGGCCAGCGCCGGCTCGAGGTCCAGTCGTGTCGTGGCCATGATCCGCCCGACCATCATGTACTGCCCGATGACCAGCAGTAAGTGCATGATCTCGCGCGGGGTGAAGCGCGCGGTCATCGCGGCGAACGTGTCCTCGTCGGGGCTCGCGTCGCGCACGACTTGATTGGTGAACCGGACGACGAGCCGCCCGTCGTCGCCGAGTACGGTGGCGTCGAGGTCGCCCCGCTCGATCGCGTCGAGTTGCTCCTGGGTTCCACCAACCGCGAGCGTGATCGCGGCGTGCTGCACCCACTCGTACTCCGCGCCCGGAGTCAACGCCGCGACCCGGGTGATCGCAAACTCACGGAGCAGGTGGTCGAACTCGTCGCCGTCGAACAGCACGCCGCCGAACCGCATCCAGGCAGGGAACGCCCCCTGCGCGTTCGCGACCATGCGGAAGATGCCGAGATCGGGCGCCTTGCCGAGCACCGCTGCCACGTACGGTTCCGCCTTGTCCGGGTCGAGGTATGGGAGCCGAGCCATCAGGACTCGCGGCCGCCGGTGAGCACCGTGGCGGCGAAGCTCACGAGCGTCGGGGTGAGCGCGCGCAGACGCTCCGGGACCTCGTCAGCCGGGTTCTCGAGCAGGCACTGCTGCACGAGCTCGGCGATCCCGCCTACGAGGCCCCTGAGGAACTCGTCTGGCACCTCGGGGAGCGTCGGTTCCTCCGCCCGCGCGCGCTCGCGAAGCCCGCGGTACTGCTCGACGTACGTCCCGAGCACGCGCTCGCGCATCTCGAGCGCCCGCGGTCCGGCCCCCAGCACGTCGATCAGCAACACGCGGGCGAAGTGAGGTTCGGCGGAGAGGACGTCGAGGTAGGTCTCGAGCGAGACGCAAAGGCGGGTGCGCCAGTCGGGATCGTCGAGCGCTCGCACGGCCGCGTCAATCTGCGCCAGCCCGTTCTCGCACCCGATCCGGTAGGTCTCGACGAAGCAGTCCTCCTTGTCCCGGAAGTGTTCGTAGAAGGTCCGGCGCGAGATCCGGCACGCGCTGACGATGTCCGCGACGGTCGTGCTGGCGTATCCGCGCTCCGCGACGGCGCGCGCCATCGCCTCGAACATGCGCGCGCGCGTGATCGAGTTCGTGGTCTCGCTCAGGTCGTCCCAGTCCCGGGGAGTCCGTACCGACTGGAGGAACAGGGAGCCGGTGGCAGCCATGTAACAGCCACGATAACACCCGAGTACGACGCGGTACCAAACTTGACAGCGCGTGTTTTTCTTTGGTACATGTCTGTTTCCAGGTTCAATGACCAACAGGTCCGAGCGCTGCAGGGGCGCTCGGACCAACAAGCGGGAGACAGCGTGCACAGCAACAATGGTGTGAGGATTGTGGCCGCCCTCGTCGCGGCGATCGCGATTGGCGCCGCGACGGCGCCGGCGGCATTAGCGCAGGGTCTGCAGATAAACGTCCTCTCGACCCGGGCCGATCTCGTGTCGGGTCCGGAGGCGCTCACGTCGATCGACCTGCCGGCGGGGACGGATCCGGCGGCGGTGACGGTCAGCCTCAACGGCAGCGATGTGACGAGCCAGTTCGCCGAGCGAGCCAGCGGTCAATTCGAGGGACTGCTGAGCGGCCTCGTGAACGGCTCGAACACGGTCACGGCGACTCTCGCGGGCGGCAGCGCGACGGGCGGCAGTTCGACGGGCGGCACTTCGACGGGCGGCACTTCGACGGGCGGCACTTCGACGGGCGGCACTTCGACGTCGTCGGAGGTCATCGATCACCCGATCGGCGGCCCGATCTTCTCCGGTCCTCAGGTGCAGCCTTGGGTGTGCCAGGCGGGCGCCACCGACGCGCAGTGCGACGCGCCGACGACGTACGCGTACTACTACATGCCCGCGATCGACCAATCGCAGATCAACTCGATCACGGGCCCGACCGACCTGAGCGAGGCGTTCCAGTCTTATAACCCGTCGAGCCCGCCACCGGCTGCGGCGATCGCGACGACGACAACCGACAACGGCACGACCGTTCCTTACATCGTGCGCATCGAGACCGGCTACCTGGATCGTGATCAGTACTCGATCGCGATGCTATGGCAGCCCGGGAAGCCGTGGGCTCCCTGGGCGGCGCAGCCGCAGTGGGACCACAAGCTCGTGATCACCCACGGCGCGAGTTGCGGTGCCGATCACACCACGAGCACGGCGCCGAGCACCGAGTACGACCCGGCGCTTTCGCGGGGGATGGCGGTGATGTCGACCGCGATGGACAACGCCGGCCACGACTGCAGCGTCCTCACCGAAGCCGAATCGCTGATCATGGCCAAGGAGCATCTGATCGACGAGTACGGGACGCTCCGGTACACGATCGGCACGGGTTGCTCGGGCGGGTCGCTCGCCCAACAGCAGGTCGCAAACGCCTATCCGGGCGTGTACCAGGGGATCCTGCCGCAGTGCTCGTTCCCGGACGCGTGGTCGACGGGGCAGGAGTTGATGGACTATCAGCTGACCCGCAACTACTTCGAGAATCCGACGAAGTGGGGAACCGGCGTCGCGTGGACGCCCGCGCAGATCGCGGCAGTGCAGGGGCATCCCAACTACGCCAACTCGGTCGAGTTGAGCACGCTGTACTGGCCGACGCTGGCGGATCCGGCGTACGCGTGCTCGGGCGTAAGCGCCTCGCAGCGGTGGAGCGCGTCGAACCCGACCGGCACGCGCTGCGACCTCGAGGACTACATGATCAACCTGTTCGGTCCGTACAAGGGCGACAACCCATTCGAGTACGCCGGCATCCCGCTCGACAACGTCGGCGTCCAGTACGGACTGCTCCCGCTCGAGGAGGGGCTCATCACGCCCGAGCAGTTCATCGACCTCAACCAGAAGATCGGCGGCTACGACAACAACTACGACACGACGACCGCGCGGATGACGGCGGAGGAGCCCGCGCTGGCCAACGACTACAAGGGCGGCGGCGTCGACGAGACCAACAACCTGACCGACGTGGCGATCATCGACCTGCGCGGTCCCGACGCCGGCAGCTTCCACGATGCCTATCGCTCGTGGGCGATCCGCGCCCGGCTCGAGCAGGCGGAAGGTCACTTCCCGACGAACGACGTCATCTGGTTCGGGGAGACCCCGTTGATCGGCGATCCGAACTACGCCGCGGAGGCGCTCGTGGCGATGGACGGGTGGCTGTCGGTGGTCGAGGCCGATCACCGCAACCTGAGCCTCGAGCAGAAGATCGCCGATGACCGCCCCTCGACGGTGCACGATCAGTGCTCGGACATCCCCGACGTCGATCAGGTCGTGGTCCCCGGGGTGGGCGAGGTGTGCCAGTCGCCGCTCCTTCAGACCCGCTTCGCGACGCCGCGTATGGAGGCGGGTGAGAGCATCGCCACCGATCAGGAGAAGTGTCAACTCGAGCCGCTCAGCCAGTCCGCGTACTACCCGATCGTGTTCAGCGATCAGGAGTGGGCGGAGCTCGAGCAGCTCTTCCCGAACGGCGTGTGCGACTGGTCGGAGCCCGGCGTCGATCAGCGGCCGACGATCCCGTGGCAGACCTACCAGGACGCGTCGGGCAAGGTCATATACGGCGGTAAGCCGCTTGGCCCAGCGCCGGCCGGCTCGGGGGGCGGATGGACGAGTTCGTCGTTCGATGAGTGGATGAGCCAGTAGCCGGTCGCCGCAAGATCAGCCTGACCGTGGTAACCGCTGCCTGGTGGCCAGTGCCGCCAGGCAGCGACACGGTGACGGTGACCCCTCGCCGCTCCTAGGTGTGCAGGCCGGTATAGGCTGCCCCGGCCCAACGAGATCACAGGAGCGATGAGCGTGAACGTTTCCTCGAGGTTCGACGTCGCCGGTTTCGGCGTGATCGTCACCGGCGGAGCCAGCGGCCTGGGGCTCGCCTACGGCGAGGTGCTCGCGGCGCATGGCGCGCGCGTCACTCTGATCGACGTCGACGGCGAGGCCGTCGAGGCCCAGGCGTCACGACTCCGGGACGAGGGACTCGACGTTCGAGGCACGGCGGCGGACGTGACCGACCACCTGCGGCTCGATCAGGCGATCGATGAGGCAGCGGAGTTGTACGGCCGCCTCGACGTCGCATTCGCCAACGCCGGCATCGATCCCGGCGTCGGCTTCGTCGGCGCCTGGGCGGGCGGCCAGCGGCCTCGGGTGGAGGAGGGCGCGCTCGAGCGCTACACCGACGAGCGCTGGAACCGCGTGATCGACATTAACCTCAGCGGGATCTTCGCCACCGCGCGAGCCGCGGCCCGCCACATGCGTCCACGCCGGTTCGGTCGGATCATCGTCACGACCTCGCTCGCCGCGACGAAGACCGAGCCGGCGATCGGCTCCGCCTACATGGCGGCGAAGGCCGGCGCCAGGCACCTCATGCACATGCTCGCGCTCGAACTCGCCGCCGACGGCATCACCGTCAACGCGATCGCCCCCGGCTTCTTCGTCACCAATATCGGCGGCGGCCACGCGCACAACCCCGACGTGCAGGCGGCCCTCGCGAAGGACATTCCGATGCATCGCGTCGGCTTCCCGGACGACATCAAGACGCTGGCCCTGTTCCTCGCCTCGCCGGCGTGCGAGTACATCACAGGGCAGGAGATCGTGATCGACGGCGGCTGGGGGCTCGGGGTCGCCGACTGAGTCGGTCGCTCTACCCGACCGACGTGGCGGTCCCGCTGGCGCGGCGGGCGCGGCGAATGGCCTGACGACGCCGGGTCCCGGCAGCCCGATCTTCGTCGGTCGCCCCGAGCTCGAGCGCGCGCTCCCGTCCCTTCCGGCCGAGGTCGTAGTGGTCGTTCTCGGGCCGCCCGGGCTTTGACTGAAACCACTCGCGGCGCAGGCCGAGCCGCTCGGCGAACTCGTGCAGCTCATCGGTCGTGTCGGCCTGGAGGTGACCGCCGCCGCTCCACCGCCCCCAGTCGCCGACAGCAAATGCGTTATCGATGTAGACGCTCAAGCTGTGCACCTTATCGAGCGGCGATTACCTGCCAGGTAAGCGCCGCCGAGTGACGGTTACCTCGCGGGTAATCGACAGCACGCATGCCGTCCGGCACCGTGACGGGCATGACTACGCAATCGAATTCATCCACCCTCGCCGTGCCGGCGGGCGCCCGCTCGCTGCCGGCCGCGGCGCATCGCTGGGCGGCGCTCCCCGTGCTGCTCGTCGGCACGTTCATGGTCGTGCTGGACTTCTTCATCGTCAACGTCGCGCTGCCCTCCATGCAGCGCAACCTGCACGCCGGCACCGGCGCGATCGAATGGGTCGTGGCCGGGTTCGCGCTCACGTCGGCCGTGTTTCTGATCACGGCGGCGAGGCTCGGCGACCGAATCGGCCGCCGGCGCACGTTCTCGATCGGGCTCGGTCTGTTCACCCTGGCCTCGGCCGCATGCGGGGCGGCCGGCACCCCGACCATGCTCGTGATCGCGCGGCTGGCGCAGGGGGTCGGAGCCGCGCTGGTGATGCCGAACGTACTCTCGATCATCAACGTGACCTACAGCGGCGCGGACCTCCCGCGCGCGCTCGGCATATACGGGCTCGTGATGGGTCTGGCCGCGGCGTGCGGACAGCTCATCGGCGGCGGGCTGATCCAGGCCGACGTCGCAGGGCTCAGCTGGCGCGCGTGCTTCCTGATCAACGTCCCGGTTGGCGTCGCCGCGCTCGCACTCGCGCCGAAATACGTGTCCGAATCACGCTCGGAGCGGCGAGCGCGGCTCGATCCGCTCGGCACGCTGCTGCTGACCGCCGGACTGACCGCGGTCGTGCTGCCGCTCGTCGAGGGACGCCAGCACGGCTGGCCGGCCTGGACCTGGATCTCGCTCGCCTGCGCGCCGCTGCTGCTCCTCGGCTTTGCCGCTCTGCAGCGGCGTCTCGCTCGGCGCGGCGGCGAGCCGTTGCTGGTGCCCGCGATGTTCCGCGAGCGCTCATTCACCGTCGGGCTGATGACACAACTCGCGTTCTGGTGCGGCCAGGCGTCGTTCTTCCTCGTGCTCGCGCTGTACCTGCAGCAGGGTCGCGGCTTGAGCGCGCTCGACGCCGGCCTCGTGTTCACGATCATGGCGGTGGCCTACGTCGCGGCGTCAGCGCAGGCGCCGGCGCTTGTCGTGCGGTTCGGACGCCGGCTGCTCACGATCGGCGCGCTCGTGCTCGCGTGCGGCCACGGCCTGCTGCTGGCCGCGGTCGCGAACGTCGGCGTCAGCGGCTCGATCGTTGAGCTGTTCCCGGGGCTCGTGCTAATCGGCGCGGGGATGGGTCTGCTGCTCGTCCCGTTGACCACGACGATCCTGTCGAGCGTCGACGTGCAGCATGCCGGCAGCGCCTCCGGAGCGGTCACCACGGTGCAGAACGTCGGCGGCGCCCTGGGCGTGGCGATCACGGGCGTGATCTTCTTCGGCGCCCTGCACGGCGGATATGCCCACGCCCTCGAGCTAAGCCTGATCGAACTCGGCGCGCTGCTGCTCGGAGTGGCGGCGCTCAGCCGCCTGCTCCCGGCGACGCCACGCCGCCAGCCCGAAAGCTAGGCGTGGCGCCTGATGGCCAACGCGGGAGGCCGCGCGAGCGTCCGGCCTCCCGGTTGGCTATAGGCGGGGAACCCCCGAAGGCATGGAAACCGGCGGTCGAAGCTAGCGTGCCCGAACCTTGGGTCGTGAAACGCGATCCCGACGCTCACGCACCCGGCTCGGCCAGCGTGCCGCAACGTGATCGCACCGACCGCGGCGCCCGCCACCGCGAGGGTCACGAGACACGCGATCGTGCGAGCACCCGAACGCGGGAGCAGGGCCCCGATCCGCTGTCTCACCGTCGGGCCGCGAGGACCGGCGACGATCGTCACCCGGACGTTCGTCGGCGGCGCCCCGGTCACTTCTCGTTGGCGTCCGCTTCGGGCTCGACGGGCTTACGGTGTCGGCGGAAGCCGAAGAAGTGCTCGGCCTGCTCGATGTCGTGCTCGGCGTGCTGGACCTCGCGCTCGGCGCCGGCCAGCGGGCCGAGGAGCTTCACGAGGTCCTGCATCGTGTCAGTGAGGCGATCGACGGACTCGGTCAACGGTCCGACCGAGGTCGCGAGCGTCTCGATCACCTCGACGTGGCGCTCGATCGACTCCGTCGCATGATCGATCGCGCGAACCGCGTCGAGCGTCTCGCGCTCGGTCTGTTCGAGCGGCTTCATCGCGTCTTCGTTCAGCACCCGCACGACCGACTTCACAGGTCTCAAGACGAAGTCGAACACCTCGCGCGAATGCTACTCGGCTCGGAGCGAGCGGCCGTCTGCGCGGCCCGCGCGCGCGGGCGTAGGCTGTGCCCGTGTCCCAGCCGCCGCTGTGCTTCGTGGTCATGCCGTTCGGGATCAAGCCCGACGCCATCGTCGACCGCGCCTAGCTGGCGAACAGCGCCTGTTGCGTGAAGCCCGGCGCGCGCTCGATCTCGAGCATCCGCCGCTTGGTCGTGATCCCGCCAGGGGCGGAGAAGCCGTGCAGCGCTCCGCTGGCCGAGAGCACACGATGGCAGGGCACGATGATCGGGAAGGGGTTCTGGGCGAGCGCGACGCCCACCTCGCGAGCCGCGCGCGGTTCGCCGATCGCTCCGGCCACCTCACCGTAGCTGGCGGTCGAACCGGGCGCGATTTCCCGGGTCGCCGCATAGACGCGCCGCCGGAACGCGTCGAGGTGCCGTTCGTCGAGCGCGACCCGGCGGAGGTCTTCTCGCTCGCCGTCGAGCAACGCCACCATGCCCGCGATCGCTTCCCGGACCGTGTCCGGCACGTCAGCCGAGGCCCCGAGCCGCTCACCGCGCAGCCCGCGCGTGCGCGGCATGACGACCTCGGTGATCCCGGCCTCGCTCCACCGGACGCCGCACGTTCCGATCGCTGTGTCGAACATCACCATTGTCATCGAGCATAGAAACGGGCGGGGACGCTTGTTTGTGAGATCGAATGAGATTTCCCGCCGGGCCTTAGGTTGCTGCCAAGATCCTCGGCGGCCGTGGCCAACGACATCAAAAACCCGAATCTGGGCGAGCTCGACTGGAGTCCGGACTCCCGCGGCGCGTCGTTGACGAAGGTGTACGACCACACGATGGGCGTGTCGACGACGGCGCAGAACTGGTACGCCGCCAAGCATCCGTCGAAGCGGGCATCTGGACGTGCGCTCCGCCTCACCGGGCTCCTGTTTCTCGGGGTAGGTGGAGTGCTTCCGATCATCTCGGAGATCTCTTCCTCGACATCGGGTAAGCCCACGATCGCGCCGGGTTGGGCCGCGGTCGCGCTCGCCCTAGCCGCGGGCTGCGGCATCCTGGACCGGTTCCTCGGATACTCGAGCGCGTGGATGCGGTTCATCCTCGCCGAGCAGCGGCTCGAACGACAGCGCCGCGATTTCGAATACGCGTGGAACGAGCTGCTGACCAAGCTGAGCAACCCTCCCACGGAGGCCGCGGTCGACGAGCTGCTGAAGCTCGCGCGCGAGAACGTGAAGAAGGTGGAGGACATCATCGACCGCGAGACGGCCGAGTGGATCACCGAGTTTCGGGGGGTGCTGGCCGAGGCCGAGCGGAGCCTGACCGCTAAGCACAACTGAGTGGCTGGAGGGGCCAACGCCCCCGACCTATAGTGCGGATCGATGCCTCCTCTGACCGCGGTATCAGACCGGATCGACCAGATCGCGCAGGATCTGCGCCACCACAAAAGGCTCTACTACTCCGGGGAGCCGTCGGTCAGCGACGCCGAGTACGACGCGCTCGAGGACGAGTTCCGCACGCTGATCGGGGAGCACCCGGAGTTGACCCCGGCGGACAACCCGCTCGAGGAGGTCGGCGCCGAGCTCGCCGGCGAGCTGTACGCCGACGCGCGCCATGAGGTGCCGATGCTGTCGCTTGAGAAGGCGACGACGGACGCGGAGCTCGATACGTTCCTCGCGCGCTTCCCGGACCAGGCGTTCGCGCTCTGGCCGAAGTTCGACGGCCTGTCGGTTTCGGTCCTCTACCGCGGCGGCCGGCTCGCGCGCGCGGCCACCCGCGGCAACGGCGAGGTCGGGCAGGACGTGACCGTCAACGTACGCGGCGGCGAGGTGCACGGCATGCCCGAGGTGCTGCCCGAGCGGATCGACTGCGAGGTCCGGGGCGAGGTCGTGATGCTGCGCTCGGATTGGCGCGCGTACAACGCCGCCCACGAGGACAAGCCACTGGCCAACGCACGCAGCGCCGCGGCGGGCACGTTGCTCGCCAAGGACCGCGCCAAGGTCGCCGAGCGGCCCGTGACGTTCTACGCGTTCGACCTGATCCGACTCGGCGACGGAGCGACCGAGCGCAAGCTCGCCGAGGAGCTCACCAGCCTCGGCTTCATCGTCGAGGGCTACGCGGAGTCGGGCGATCTCGAAGACATCCGCGCTTACATCAAGCGCATCCTCGACCGCCGCCACGACGTCGACTACGAGCTCGACGGCGTGGTGATCAAGCTGGTCGACCGCGCCGCGTACGAGGCCGCCGGCCAGACCAGTCATCACCCCAAGGGCGCGATCGCGTTCAAGCTACCGCCCGAGGTGGCGGTCACGCGCCTGCTCGAGGTCGATTGGACTCCGGGGAAGACAGGCCAGCTCACGCCGCGTGGGCGCGTTGAGCGCGTGTTCGTCTCGGGAACCCACATCGAGCACGTGAGCCTCCATAACCTCGCCGTGATCGAGGCGCGCGACATCCGTATCGGCGACCGCGTTTTCATCCTGCGGCGCGGCGACGTGATCCCGTTCGTGTCCGGCGTCGTCGATCCCGCCGAGCGGGACGGCGGCGAGCGGACGATCGAGCCGCCGGCGGCGTGCCCGTCGTGCGGCGCGCCACTCGTGCTCGTGGGCGCATCACGCGTAGTGATGTGCGAGAACACGCAGGGGTGTCCCGCCCAGCGCCTGCGCCGGCTGATCCACTGGTGCTCCCGCGCGGGCGCCGACGTCGAGGGACTATCCGAGGCGCGGCTCGAGCAGCTACTCGATGCGCGGCTGGTGTCGGCGCCGTCCGACGTCTATCGGCTCGACTACGACTCGCTGATGCCGGACGGAAAGGCGCGGTTCGAAGGCTGGGGCGAGCGCTCGGTGCGCAACCTGCTGGCGGCGATCGAGCGAAGCAAGGCGGTCGGGTTGCGGCGCGCGCTCGTCGGATGGTCGATCCCGTTGACCTCGGAGGGGACCGCGAAGCGGATCTGCCGGCATGGCTACGCGTCGATCGAGCAGTTGCAGGGAGCCACCGTCGAGGAGCTGTGCGAGGTCGAGGACGTCGGTCCGGTCGTCGCCGAGGCGCTGCGCAAGTTCCTCGAGCAACCGGCGACCCAGACCGAGATCGCGGCACTCCGAGAGCTCGGGGTCAGCCTCGACGTGCGCGACGAGGACCGTCCGGTCCAGGGCAACTCCGACTCCCCGTTCGCCGGGAAGACAGTCGTCATCACCGGCACGCTGTCGGTCGAGCGTAAGGAGTTCCAGACGATGCTCGAGGCCGCGGGCGCCAAGGCCTCGGGGTCGGTGTCGGCGAAGACCGACTACCTGATCGCCGGCGAATCCGCCGGCTCGAAGCTGACCAAGGCCGAGAGCCTCGGCGTCGCGGTGCTGAGCGAAGACGAAGCCCGCGCGCTGCTCGACCGGGAGTAGATTCCTCCCACCAAGCAGCCCCGGAGAGGAGCACCATGCCCGAGCCCACGACCTTGCGAGCCCTCGCGGGTCTGCCTGCAACCCCGGCCAGCCTCGCGGACTCGACGCTCGTCATGATCGACTGCCAGAACACCTACACGCGTGGGGTGATGGCGCTAGACGGAGTCGAGGACGCCCTCGATGAGGCGGCGAAGCTGCTCGAGCGAGCTCGCGCGGCCGGAATCCCGATCATCCACATCGAACACGACGACGGCGACGGCTCGCTCTACGACATACGCGCCGAGATCGGTCAAATCGTCGAGCGAGTGGCGCCCCAGGGTGACGAAACCGTAATCGTCAAGAACTTCCCGAACTCGTTCGTGCAAACCGAGCTCGATGACCGCCTGAAGCAGGTCTCGGCGACGAATCTCATCCTCGCCGGGTTCATGACCCACATGTGCGTGAACTCCACCGCGAGAGGGGCCTTCAACCTGGGCTACGCGCCCACGGTCGTCGCCGGCGCGACAGCTACCCGGGCGCTTCCGGGCCCGGCGGGCGTGGTGTCCTCCGAGGCGCTTCAGGCGGCGAGCCTGGCCGCGATCTCGGACCTGTTCGGGATCGTCGTCCCCGACGCCGCCGCGATCCCCGACTGAACGACCTGGCTACCGGCACAGGCACGCAGATGTTCACCATCCACTGACGGAGCGCGGTTCTGCTCCGACCTGCGAACCTCTTTCCTCGATGACGGGGTCAGACGCGAAATGAGCAAGCTGTCGGACCGTGCGCGCTTCGATCGCGACCATCAGTGGGCGCCGGGACGCATGTCCAGCTACCTCGACGGTGACCTCGGCGCGCGGGCACTAGCGCGAATGGAGCGCCACCTCGGCGAGTGCCAGGACTGCCGTCGCCTGCTCGCCGGCCTGCGCGCGGTCGTCGGCGGCCTGCATCGCCTGCCGGCGCCCGGCGGCGGCCTCGACGCGGTTCAGCTCGCCGCGTCGGTGCGCGGGCGGTTGAACGAGCCACCGACGGATTGACTGAACCGTTGTGCGGCCTCCCCGGGTCAAACAAAGCATGAATAAGAACATCAATCCCCAGAACGAGACTGGCTCCACCCGCGTCGAGAAGACCGAGGCCGAGTGGCGCGAGCAGCTGACGCCGGAGCAGTACGACGTGCTCCGCAAGAAGGGAACCGAGCGGCCGTTCACCGGCAGCTTCGTTCACGAGAAGCGCGACGGTTCGTATCGCTGCGCCGGGTGCGGCGCGGAGCTGTTCTCTTCGTCGACGAAGTTCGAGTCCGGCACCGGCTGGCCGAGCTTCACCGAGCCCGCCGACCGGGCGAACGTGGAGTTCGTCGACGACCACAGCTACGGCATGCATCGGATCGAGGTGAACTGCGCCGCCTGCGGCGGGCACCTCGGTCACGTGTTCCCCGACGGTCCCGGCACGACCGGGGAGCGCTACTGCATCAACTCCTGCTCGCTCGAGTTCGACGAGAGCTAGCGCCGGGCAGCCGCCGGCGGCGGCACGTTCGCGTGCCGCCTGCCGGGCAGGCGGTATAACCCGGCCGTGACCGGCGGGCCAACCTCCGAGAGCGAGCTGATTCGGAGGGCTCGAAGCGGCGACGAGGAGGCGTTCGCCCAGCTCGTCATGCTCCACGCCGACCGGGTGTACGGCGCATTGCGCCGGTTCGGGCTCGACACGGCCGAGGCCGACGAGGTCGCCCAGGACGTGTTCCTGCGCGCTTGGCGCGGGCTCCCGCGCTTCGAGGGGCGAGCGCGATTCTCCACCTGGCTCTACCGGATCGCGTTCAACGAGGCCCAGCGCCGGCTCGCCCGCCGGCCGCCTCCTCGCGCCGAAGCCGATCCGGATCGCGCTGACCCGATCGCCTCGCTGCCGGAGTCCCCGAACCTCAGCCCCGAGGCGCTTACGCTCGATCACGAGTTCGAGCAGACGCTCGAGCGGGCGCTCGAGCAGCTCCCGATGGAGTGGCGCGCCGCGGTCGTCCTGCGGGACATCGAGGGCCTGTCCACGCACGACGCGGCCGAGATCGTCGGGGTGGGCGAGGCGGCGTTCAAGAGTCGCCTGCACCGCGGCCGCATGCAGCTGCGCGCCCTCCTCGAGCCATACCTGCGGCTCGAGGAGGGCTGACGCGGAGCCGCTTAGGCGGCGTCTACCGCGACGGACGCCTCAAGGCCGAGTGCGCGCTCGAGCGCGTCCTTCGGCTGAGCGCCGATCGCCTCGGCGGCCCGCTCGCCGTTCCGATAGAGCACGACGAACGGGATGCTGCGGACGCCCGCTCGAGTGGCGAGCGCAGGCTCGTCGTCGACGTTCACCTTCCCGACCTTGATCGTGCCCGCGCGTTCCTGCGCGATCCGGTCGATCACGGGACCCAGCATCCGACACGGTCCGCACCAGGGCGCCCAGTAATCGACGAGCACGGGTACGTCGGAGGCGAGTACCTCCTGGTCGAAGTTGGCCTCAGTCACTGTGATCACGTCTGTCATTACGTTCTCTCCATTCACGTGTAGGCGGCTAGCGGAGCGTCGTCGCGCAGGCCGCGCCGCCGTGCTTCTCGAAGTAGCGCTGGTGGTAGTCCTCGGCGTCGTAGAACGGCGCAGCCGGGACGATCTGGGTCACGATCGGCCGGCTCAGGTTTTGCTGACGGCGCTCGCGCGAGACGATCGCGTGTCGCTCCTGGTCGGCGTCGTGGAAGAAGATCGCCGAGCGGTATTGACTGCCGAGGTCCCAGCCCTGCCGGTTTGGGGTGGTCGGATCGTGGATCGACCAGAACGCGCTCACCAACTCGTCGTAGCTGAGCAGCGCCGGATCGAACCAGACCTCGACCGCCTCGGCATGGCCGGTCCTGTCCGAGCAGACCTGCTCGTAGGTCGGGTCAGCTGCGGTCCCGCCGGTGTATCCGACCTTCGTCGCGACAACACCCTCCATCTCGCGGAAAGAGGCTTCGATTCCCCAGAAACAGCCCGCGGCGAAGGTCGCGCGCTCGAGTCCCTCGATCTCGGGACGATCGGCTGCGACCGTGGCGCCCGAGCTCACAGGGTCGTGGTGCGTGAGGTTCATAAGTCTTGTCCTTTCTTCTGTCATCACGTTCATTCAGACCCTCGGTTGGAGGAAAACGGTTCCGCTGTTGCCAGGACCGCGCGTCGGTGGTAAACCAGCGGGTGAGTAGCTGCTCTTTGCGGAGGGCAGCGCGCCAGGCAGGTTCGATCGACGGACAGGAGCAACAAATGTCGTTCAACGAAGACCCCACCCAGGGCACCGAGCAGGGAGCGGCCCCCGGCGAGGACCCGGCCGGAAGCGGAGCGGCCGACACCACAGCCGATCCGACGGGCGGCGCCCAGGTCGGCGAGCAAGCGTACGAGGACCCGACCCAAGGTTCCGAGGTGGGCGAGGGCGCGTACGAAGATCCGACGCAGGGCGATGAGATAGGAGCGGCGCCGGGCGAGGACCCGATGGCGCCGTCGATCTGAGCACGCTCCTGCGCCACAGCTCAAGCTGACTCTCGCGCGTTTTATCGGTCCGCCGGGCACGCGATGGCGTATGTTGCGCCGACCGTGACCGCACCCGAGCCTCAGTCGATCCTCAGCATCCCGACCGAAGCGGCGATCTTCCTCGTGCTGACGGTCCGTCCGGGCTCCGAGGCAGAGGTCGGCGCCGCCCTCGCGGACGCCTCAGGGCTCAAGCGCTCGGTCGGATTCCGTGTGCCCGAAGCCGAGCTTACGTTGGTGGTCGGGATCGGCGCCGCGTTGTGGGATCGGGTGACTCGCCGTCCCCGCCCCGCCGACCTGCATCCCTTCCGCGAGCTCAACGGGGCACGCCACCGAGCTGTCGCGACGGCCGGCGACCTGCTGTTTCACATCCGCGCCCACCGGTTCGACCTGTGCTTCGAGCTGGCCCAGCGATTGACCGAGCGGCTGCGTGGGCTCGTCGACGTCGTCGACGAGGTACACGGATTCCGGTCCTTCGACGAACGCGACGTGCTCGGGTTCGTCGACGGCACCGAGAATCCGGAGGGTCAGGCCGCGGGCGAAGCTGTCCTGATCGGCGACGAGGATGCCGCCTACGCCGGCGGCAGCTACGTGATCGTCCAGAAGTACGTCCACGACCTACGCGCCTGGGATGCGCTGTCGACCGAGGAGCAGGAGCTCGCGATCGGGCGCACGAAACTCAACGACATCGAGATGCCCGACGAGGACAAGCCGCCGAACTCACACCTCGCGCTGAACGTCATCGAGGGCCCCGACGGCGAGGAGCGCCAGATCATGCGGTTCAACATGCCGTTCGGCCGCGTCGGCGCCGATGAGTTCGGCACGTACTACATCGGGTACGCACGGACGTCCGAACTGATCGAGCAGATGCTCACGAACATGTTCATCGGAGACCCACCCGGCAACACCGACCGCATTCTCGACTTCTCCACGGCCGTGACCGGCACGCTGTTCTTCGTCCCGTCCGGGGATCTGTTGGAGAGCCTCGCGCCCGAAGACGAGAACCTCGCGGCCGACGGCGAGTCCGACCCCGGGGACGGCGAACTCCCGGCAGGCGATTCCAGCGATTCCAGCGATTCCGGCGACGGATCGCTCGGCATCGGGAGTCTGCGACCTGCACAACACGACATTTGACGCCACCGGGCGACGCTGTGCCGAGTTAGGCATGCCCCACGTGTCTCACACGGCACGGCCGGCTCAAAGTACGTCAATTGACGCGTTATGCAGGTTCGGGGCGGCCCGCGCTCCCTCGCCGGCGCAGGGCCGTCACCGTAGCGGGGCGCGCAGCACGACTGTCCCAGGCGTGTCGACTTGGCCGGGCCCCTGGGCCGCGACGAGGACCTGACTCCCCCGGACGTCGGCCGGAAGATCGAACGACTTCAGTATCTCGTCGTGCTTGACCTTGTCCGCGCCGAGCACGGTGGTCCGGCCGTGCAGGCCGACCAGCCATATGCCGTAGCGGCCGGGAACGAGTCCGAAGGCGAGCAGATTGATCCCGCGCAGGCCGTCGTGCGCGAGCTCGAACACCCAGCCGCTCGCGTGGGAGCTCGATCCAGGCGGGGGGGTGAGCTTGACTTGCGCCGTCGCCGTCGCCAGCGGCGCGTTGGGCGAGCGACCCTGGCTCTCCCCCTGTTCGGAGACGGCGGTGACCAGCGCATGCGGGCGGCAGGCGCCGAACTGCATCGTCGTCGTAAGCCGAGTTGGGTCTTCGTCGAGCGAGCGGCTGATGTCCGGCGGCATGCCGCTGACCGCGGTGGATGTAGCCGTGATCGTGAGCGCGCGGTACTCGCAGGCTGGATGCGGGAGCGCATGGATGAAGAAGAACAGGTTGGCGACGCTGCTCAAGATCGTCGCGTTGCCCGCCGAGACCGTGATGCGGTAGCTGCCGCCGCCCGTGGCCACGTAGCCATAGACGATCGCGTGGGAGCCGGCGTTGACGAGGCCGAACGGCACCGGCACCGACTGCCGGCTGCACAGTCCGTACTGGGCGCCGCCGAGGATGAGACGGCCGTGCGCGACCGACCCCGGCAGTGCCGTGCCGGGCTTCTCTCGGAGCTCCCAGGAGATCCCGGAGACTCGCCCGGAGGCGCCTCGGATCAGCCCGTCGGGTCCGGCCGTCATCGGCGGAGGGTGCGGCGCGGCTCGAGCCGGGATCCGGCAGGTCCCGCCGCTGAGAGCAAGCCCCGGTGCGGGCGCAGCGCCGGTCGCGGAACGGTGTCCACCGCCGTGGGGCGAGATGCCGAGGAGAGCTACTGCCACCACCACGATCGCGACCGGGACCGCGAGCGCCACGACCATCGCGATCCGCCCGGTCAACCTCCCGGGCGACGGCGAAGAGCGTCGCCGGCCGGACGCGCCCGCGCCCGCTCGCTCGAGCCGCTCGAACTCGGCGCCCAACTCGCCGGCGAAGCGCAAGTCGCTCATGTGTACAGCTCCTCTCTGCTCCGCGGGGCCTCCAGCACCGAGCGCAGGGCGCGGAGCCCGCGGGAGACACGGGCACGCGCGGCCTGCTCGGAGATCCCGAGCGCCGTCGCAACCTCCGGATAGGGACGCTCCTCCACGATCCGCAGCCGCACAGCGTCGCGCTGGTCGGCGTTCAACCTCTCCAACTGCGCGCCGACCTCGGCACGCAGCGTCCTCAGCCCGGCGCGCTGCTCGATCAACTCGACGTCGTCCTCATACACGGTCGGCACCTGGATTCCAAGTCGCCGCACCGCTCGCTGCTCGGCGCGCGCGCTGCGCAGGTACCGCCCGACCTGCCGGCGCGCGACCGTGAACAACCACGCCCGGACCTCCTCGTCGCTGCGCCCCTCCAGCTTCGCCCAACCGCTAAACGCCAGGGCGAACGTCTCCGCGGCCAGATCCGCCGCGAGCGTGACATCGAGCGTCCGCCGCGCGAGGAAGATCAGCACCCGCTCGATCTCCCGCGCGTACATCGCAGTGAAGTCCGTCTCGGATCCCATCTACTCCGAGAATGCCGCGGGCCCCAAATCGTGTGACCGACGGCGGCGCGCGGCGAAACGTCCTGGCATCATTCGCGACCCTCCGAGAATCAGAAGCGGTGCCGGGCGAGCCGAAGCCCGCCGCGCTGTCGCCGACCCTCCGCGAGCGACGCCATCGCCGGCACCATCTCGCTCGTGACCAGCCCGGCCTCGTGGGTGAGCTCGTCGACGATCTCGAATGAATCCGCGATCCGCTCGGGGGTGTCGACGATGATCGTCACCACCGGCACGTGCCGGCGCAGCTGGAGCAGGCGATCCCCGTGGGGCGCATGGTCGCCGTGGAAGCCCCACATTCCGCGCAGGCAGGTCGCTCCGCTCGCGCCGCTCTCGCGCAGGCGGCGGACGAGCGCCACGTGCAGCGGGCTGCGGCCGTGACGCGCCTGCTCAGACGCGTACACCATCAGCTTCTGCCACATCGCCCGGCCCTGCTCGTCGGTCGCGGGGAGCGACCTCGGCGGGGAGAGGAGCTCGCCGTCGCGCTTGCACACGGTTACACGCTCGAGCGTGAGCAGCGGGCGCTCGAGGAGCCCGCCTAGCTCCGGCAGCACCCGCGTGATCTGCTCGCCGGCGCCGACCGCGATGATCATCATCGGTACCTCGGCGTTGCGCCCGAAGAAGCGCGCCCGCTGGCGTACGCCGTGGGCGGTGCCGTCCACCCCGAGCAGCGCCGTCGCGCCGGCGATGCCCCGGCGGTGAAGCAGGTCGCACACCGCGACGAACGCCGGAGCGCCGGCGACTCGCTCCTGGCGCCCGACGTAGATCGTGAGCTTGGTGGCCTCGTGCAGTTCCTCTGGCAGCGCCACCGCTCCGAACTCGCCGGTCAGCATCCGCGCCCGCTCCAGCGTGATCAGTCCGTGGCGCTTGATCGTGATCACGTCCTCGAGCACGCTCTCGATGCGCGGTCGCGTATCGACCGCCACCGACACCAGCGGGAGATCCTCGGACAACGTGAGGATCCGGTCAGTACGGAGGTGGTGCTTCAGCCCGAAGCCCTCGGCTCCCCGCAACATCACGCTCACCTCGACCTCCCTGCGCCCGTACAGGTCGAGCAACGCGTCGGCGACGAACTGGCCGTCGGTCCGGTGGCGCTCGCTGAAGTACGTGGTCAGCTTCAGGCAGTCGTCGTTCACAGGTGAGCTCCGATGAGGCGACCGAGCGCCGCCGCGCCAACGCCAATGACGAGGCTGATCACGATGTTGGCGCCGGCAAGAACCAACTCGCCGTCCTCGACGAGGCGCTGCGTCTCGAGCATCCAGGTCGAGAACGTCGTGTAGGAACCGAGCGTCGCGGTGCCGGCGAGCAGCAGGCGGGTGCCGGTGAACCCGAGACCGACGAGCAATCCGAGCAGCGCCGCACCGCTCAGGTTGACGACCAGGGTGCCGATCGGGAAGTCCCGTCCCGCACGAGCAGCGACGAGACCGTCGACGAAGAACCGCGACAGCGCGCCGATCCCACCCAGAAGACCGACCGCGATCCAGACTGGCAGGCTCACGCGATCGCCCTCACCCGGCGGACGTACAGCGTCGCGAGGTGGACGCTGCCGTAGCCCAAGATCACGCTCGACGCCGCGTAGGCGATCGCGAGGCCGTAGCGGTGGGCATCGAGCATCGTCAGCAGCTCGACCTGCATCGTCGAGAACGTGGTGAAGGCGCCGCAGAAGCCGGTTCCGAGCAGCGGCCGGCGATAGGCCGATAGCGGCAGACGCTCCTGAAGACGCGTGGCGAAATAGCCGAGCAGGAACGTGCCGAGGATGTTCTCCGCGAACGTGACCCACGGCCATCCGGGGGCGGCGCCGGCGTGCGTTTGGTTGAGCGCGACGCGCAAGAGCGCCCCGACGACCCCGCCGGCGAAGATCGCCGCCAACTCGCGTCTATCCCGACCCGGCACGGATCGGGATGCTAATTGGCTCGCGCCGTCTCGACGCTCGCGCCGAAGATCTTGCGGTAGGAGTCCTCGCCGTAGCTGGTCGGCAGCGGGGGCGCTTCGCGACAGCTTGAACGGGCGCGCCCCGCCCGCTCCTCGCTCGGCGCGGAGGAACAGGGCCGCATCGAGCTTACGCTGGTGAAAGCCGTCGGCAAGGTCGAACATGTGTGTCACGAACAGCACCTTGATGCCCTGTTCCAGCAGCGCTGTCACCACCTGGCGCGCTATCTGTGAGCCCTCCCGCTCGTTCGTGGCCGCGAACGACTCGTTGCAGAGAAGGAGACAGTTCGACGTCAGGTGGTTCGCGATTTCACTCATGCGGGCGAGCTCCTCGTCGAGC
Organism: uncultured Solirubrobacterales bacterium; assembly: GCA_963770615.1. Taxonomy (GTDB): domain Bacteria; phylum Actinomycetota; class Thermoleophilia; order Solirubrobacterales; family Solirubrobacteraceae; genus Palsa-465. The sequence goes on from CAVYQJ010000006.1 coordinate 116,045, forward strand.
TTCCCGCTCTCCATCGTCGCGTCCTCTTCGCGCTTGTAGTGCGTGAACACCCCGGCGCACACGTTCACGCGCAGGGACTCCGCCCCGACGAACATCCCGCATTGCGTCATCAGCTGCGCCAACCCGACGCTCCGCAGGAACGTCGACTTCCCGCCCTGATTGGCGCCGGTGATCATCACCAGCAACTTGCCGTCGGCGTCGACGTCGTTGCCCACGACGCGTTGACCGGTCGTCAGCGCCAGGCACACGTCGTACAGACCCTGGGCGCAGAGCACCGGCGCACCCGCCGCCGACCGGGACCGGAAGCGCGGTCGGCTCGCCCTGCTCGTCAAGCCGCGCTTTGAGGTTCAGACAGGCGACATAGAACCCAATCTCACACCGCAGCATCGTGAAGAAGCTGTGCACGTGATCAACCGCCTGCGTCAGCGCGTTGGCGACGAGGTTCACGCCGCGGTCCTCGAGCTCCCCCAACGCCTTGTACCCGTTGTGGTCGCGCTCGGGAATCGTGAAGCTGTAGCCCGAACGGTCGAACATGCGCCCGAGCAATCCTTGCTCACGGGCGCGTCGGAGCCGGTAGCGCTTGCCTTTGTTTCCCGCGGTGAGCTGCGCGCTGATCAGAATTCCGCCCTGAAACTTGAGCGCCTTCAGATGCTCCTCGACCTCGCCTAAGTAGTCTTCGTCGAGCTCTTCCGCGAGCATTCCGCAGAATCGCACCAGCCCGGGAGAGCTGAACTTTCCGGCGTGCCCGTCGGTCACCTCGCGCAGACGCCTGAGAAAACCGACGAACAGCTCCATCTTCGCCACGGAGCTCGACAGGATCGTCCTGGGCGAGTCGCGCAGGAGCGTCCCCCATACGCTCCTCTGAGCCTTGAGCGCCTCGCCCGCCAGCTCGTAGAGCTCTCGCACGACGTCAGGTTGCGCGAGGCAGTCGGTCAGTACCTGCTGGCGGTAGGCGATCGCATCAGGATCGCGCAAGCTCATCAGCAGCGCCTGCCTCGCGATCTCGAACAGGAAGCGGTCACCGCTCGCCATCGTCGCAAGCAGCGTGTCCAGCTCCAGGTCGGCGATCAGCGCCTCCGCATTCGGCGGCAGCTCCGCCTCGGCGTCGAAGTCTGAGGTGCCGTGCATCAGGAACGCCTTCATCGGGCGATCCGTTCGCGCAGGGCCTCGTACGTCAATCCGTATTTCTCGGCGATCGCCGCCGCGTAGGCCAACCCGTCAGCCCGCTTGCGCATCACCTTGTAGGTGCGAACCGCCGGATCGTCGGGCACGACCGTACTCATCATGCTGACTGTGCTCGGGCCCAACCTGGATAGCTCGTCCACGAACGTCACAAACACGCACAGCGCGTCGAGATCGATGATCCGCCGCATCACTTCGGTGCCCACGACCAGCGCGTCGCGCAACGTCGTCGAGCCAAAGCTCTCGTTCATGATCAGCATGCTGTCACCGGTCGCGTGCTTGAGAATCTCGTGAATTCGAAACAGCTCATCCTCGAACTTCCCACGGAGCGTCTCGATCTCCTCCTCGCGCTCGAAGTGGGTGAAGATCCGGTCCGCCAAGAACAACCGCGCCTCCGCGCCGGCTATGGGCAGTCCGAGACTGGCGAGGTAATGCAGCTGGCCGAAAGCCCGCGCAAATGTGGTCTTCCCGCCGTTGTTCGGGCCGCTGACGACCAACACCCGTTCCACATCGGTGACGTGAAAGTCGTTCGTCACCACCGGCGCGTTATCTCCGGTGAGCTTCGTGGCAAGCGCGAGATCGAACATTCCCGTTGCTCGTATGTGCTTGGACCGCGAAGAAACTCGCGGATAGGAGAACGCCAGGCCGTTCGCCTTCAGCGGGGCGATGTGCTCGAGGTAAGCGAGGTAGAACTGGACCTCGCGGTCGAACCTGTCGACCGTCTCGTCGAGATAGCCCTGATTCCGCGCGCAGCACTGCTCGAGCGCCACGAAGGCGTCCGGGTGAAGCTGCGCCACCAGGTCGAGGATCCGGCCCTCGACGTGGTTCATGACCCCCCAATCGGCGAGATTCACTCGGTAGTCCGTCACCGGCGCCTGTTTGAACTTGGCGAAGATGCGGTCGACCTGCTCGCTCATGTCGGGCTCTCCGTCGTACCGACTCACGCGAACGCGGCTGCCTCTGATGTGCACCGAGTAACTGACCGAACCAAGCGCGTCGACGACACCCTGCGTCTCCGCGACGAGCGAGGTGAACCGCTCGGAAGCGACGTGGGCGGTCAGATACTCGCGCAGGCCAACGAACCCGCGCGAGCGCAGATCGACGTCCGCGAGACGTTCGGCGAACGCAGCGACCGTACGGCAGTAAGTGATGAGCGCCTCGAGAAACCAGCGCTGCTTCTGGAGCGCGTGGTACAGCTTGTCCTGGACGGCGAGGTGGTTGCGCATCTGGCGCATCCCTTCGGCGAATCCCAGGACCGCCTCGAGCGCCGACTCTCGCTCCAGGTCGCGAAGCGTGTGGTGGCGGTAAAGGACCGCTTCCACGTCGTGCAATGGGCAGTAGAAGATCGGCGCGAGTCCATACTCCTCGCGGCCCGCCGTCACCGCGGTGACGATCTGGTCGAGATTTAGGTCACCGAAAAATTCCGGCTCCTCAGCGGCCGCCGTACCGAGCGCGTCGTCGACGAACAGGATGCTGCGAAACGACGTGGCCGTGGCGTGGTGATCGGGCGTCATGAGCTTCCACCGTTCGGGTCGGTAGAAGCCATCAGCCGGTTGCGGCAGTTCAGGCGGGCCTCATCGCCTCGAAACCATCATACCGGCCACGGTGGGGTCCATTTCGGAGTGGGATACTGGGATGCGGAGCGATGAGGCTCGCTCGGACCGCGGCAAGACCGCTGATGGCCTCTACGAATGCCACCACTGTTCGAGGAGACCGGATGCCAGATACTCACCGTGGAGAACGTCATGGGTAGAGGCCCGATGCGCGCGGTCCGCGCCACCGCGATCGTGGCGGGGATCACCGCCGCGACCGCGATCGTCGCGATCGCGGCTCGGGCGCCCCTGTCGCGATCGTCCCCGATCGATGCCGCGTCCGCGAGCGCGCCGGTCACGGCGCTGTTCATCCTGTTGCTCGGCGCCGGCACCGTTGCGCTTGCACTGCTGATGATCCTCGGCTTCAGGCGGCGGCGTCGCAAAGACGATCCCGATGAGCGCCGGTCCGAGCCGCCCGAGATCCCCTGGATGTGGAAGGTGCTGGCGACGCTCGGGCCGCTAGCGCTCGGCGCGGCTCTGATCGTGGCCGCGGTCATCGGCAGCAAGAAGGTGGGCGGCGCGCCCGACCTGAGCGGAGGATTTGGCGGAGCATCGGGGCCGGCCGCGCCGGTGACCGGCGCACGCAATGGCTTCGTCCTGCCGTCCTGGCTGCCTTGGACGGTCCTCGCGATCGTGGTCGTGGCGATTGCGGCGGCCCTCATCCTGCTCGCACTCCGCCGCAACCGTGACCTTGCCGACGGCCCCGAGCCGGGCGCGGCGGACGAGGCCGTACAGGCCGCAATCGCGGCGCTCGAGGCCGACACCGATCCACGCGGAGCGGTGATCGCCGCATACGCCGCGATGCAGCGGACGCTGGCCGCGCACGGTCTCCGGCGCTCGCCGTCGGAGGCGCCGCGCGAGTTCTTAGGGCGCGTGTTGGTGTCAAGCCGGGCCGCCGAGCGCGACGCGACCACGCTGACCGGCCTGTTCGAAGAGGCCCGCTTCAGCACGCACCCGATCTCCGAGCGCACGCGCGAGCGGGCGCTGGCGGCGTTGAGGTCGCTCGAGCGCCGGCCACAGGTGAGCGGCGCGCGATGACACTGCTCGCGCAAATAGCGATCATCGTCATCGCGGCCGTGGCCGTCGCTGCGTCGGTCGCGCTCGTGCCGAGTAAGTCCTCGGCCCGCCGGCATCGACCCGCAAACCCGGAGCCGGCACGTCCTAGCCAGTTGGTCGCGCTCGAGCGGCTGCTCGTCATGGCCCGAGTGAGCGCCCTCCAGGTGCACGCTTATCTGCGCCCGATCCTTGTCGAGATCGCCTCGCAGCGGCTGGCCGCGAGGGGGCAGACGCTCGAGCGCATGCCCGAAGCCACCGCGCGGCGGATCCTCGGCGACGACCTGTGGGAGATCGTCCGCCCCGGCCGCCCGTTCCCGGAAAACAGGCACGGTCCCGGCGTCGCGGCGCCCGATCTGGAGGCGATGCTCGAGGTGCTCGAGCGGCTATGAACGGCACGCTCTCGCCGCGGCTGCGCGGCCTGCTCGCGCTGGGTGGGGGCGGGCTCGTGGCGGCGCTCGCCACCGGGCATGCGGAGCTCGCCGTGCTCGGCGTGCCATTCCTCGTGTTCGTCGGCCTCGGCCTGGCGCTGGCGCGCGAGCCGCAGCTGACGGCGCACATCGACCTCGAACGCACCCGGTTGCTCGAAGCCGAGCGGGTGGCCGCGACGGTCACGCTGGTGAACGAGCGGGCGCACCCCGTCGAGGTCGAGCTCGGACTGGCGCACAGCCGACACCTGACCCTCGAGCCGGCGGAGCCGATCGTGCTCCAACTGGCGAGCCTGGCCACCGTCGCGGTCGAGGTTTCCGTGCGCCCGGAGCGCTGGGGCGCTCACAGCGTGGGTCCGCTCGTCGTCCGCGCGCGCGATCCGATGGGCGCCCTGACGTGGAATCGACGGCTCGGCGAGCGCGTGGTCGTGCGCGCATTCCCCCGCGAGCAGCGTCTGCGCGAACTCGTCGCGCCGCTTCGCATGCAGCCGTTCCTGGGCGCACACGTCGGACGGTCGCGCGGCGCCGGAATCGAATTCGCCGACACTCGGCCGTTTCAGGCGGGCGATGTCTCCCGGCAGGTCAACTGGCGAGCGAGCGCCAGGAGAGGCGCTCTGCACGTGACCGAGCGCCATCCCGAGCAAGCCTCGGATGTCGTGCTCCTGCTCGACACATTCGCGGAGGCGCGGGAAGGCGCGCGCGGAACGCTCGATGCCGCCGTCCGCGCCGCCGCGACGCTGGCCCGGGCACACCTGGCGCGACGCGACCGGGTCGGGCTCGTGGACTTCGGCGGCACTCTGCACTGGCTCGAGCCCGCGTTCGGGGCCGCCCAGCTCTACCGGATCATCGACGCGCTGCTGTCGAGCGAGATCGCCTTCAGCTACGCGTGGAGGGCCACCGAGAGCATCCCGCGCCGGGTGCTTCCGCCCGGAGCGCTGATTCTCGCCGTTACCCCGCTGCTCGACGAGCGCTCGATCCGCCTGGTCACCGAACTGCGCATGCGGGGCTGTGACCTGACGGTGGTCGAAGTGTCGCCGCTCGACCACACGACACCGGGGGCGGCCCCGGCGGACCGCCTTGCGTTCCGGCTCTGGCGGCTACAGCGAGAAGCGCTGCGCGCGCGCCTTCAAGCGCTCGGCATCGGCGTGGCGGTATGGGAGGATGACGAGACCCTAGGGCCCGCGCTCGAGGGGGTGAACTCATTCCGGCGCTCCGCCCGGCACGCCCTGCGCGCATAGCGACCGCAACCGCCGCGTTCGCCCTGATCGCCGCGCTCGGCGGGATCGTCGCCGGCGACGCCGACCGGTCGGTCGCGCTGGCCTGGACCGGCACCGGCCTCGCTGCGCTGCTCCTCGCCTGCGGACTCGCGGCGAGGTCGTCCGTGCCGGTGCACTGCAGCGTCGCGGTGCTCGGGGCGATCCTGCTGCTCCGCCACTCCGACCGGCTCCTACTGGCTCCGCTCTACGGCGGCGGCCTGTTGCTCATCGCCGAACTCGGAGTCTCCTCGATCGAACTGCACGGCGTCAGCCTGATCGACGCGAGGTCGATCGGCACCCGCCTTGGCGTTATCGTCGCGATCGCGGCCGTCGGTGTGTGCGCGGCGGCGTGCGCCGCGCTCGTGGCGACGGGCGCTCCGGGCCGGTCGCTGTTGCTCACGGCGGCCGGAGCGAGCGCTGCGGTGGCGGTGTGCGCGGCGATCACGCTCGCCGCCCGCCGCGAATGACACCGCCACGTGCTACCGACGTAGCGTCGCCGTCAGCGCACGCGGCTCCAGCAGCAGGTCGAGTGCATCCACGATCGACACGCACACGACATCGGCCGCTCGTATCGCCGCGGAGCTCGCTCCTTCGGGCCCGATGACCGCGATCCCGAGCGCGGCGGCCTCGAGCACGAGCAGATCGTTTGCGCCGTTCCCGATCACCCCCGTACGCTGGCGCCCGAGCTCGTCGAGCTTGCGGAGCTTGTCCTCACCCGAACCCGCCCTGACCCCGGTGGCGGCGAGCATCTCCGCAATCGAGTCGAGCGTTCCGAACGTGTCAGCCGACACCAGGTGAACGTCGAGCGCCGGGCGCAGTCCCCTGACTCTGGCGGTCACCCCGTCGAGCAGCGCACCGCGACCTGTGAGCGTGCCGTTCACGTCCAGCATGAGGTGTTCGAGCCGAAGGTCCTCGCCACCAGGTATCGGGATCGTAAGCGTCATCCGCGCGCTCGCCGCGATCGTATCGAGGCGCGTCCGGTGCGGCCGGGAGTCCGCTCGGCTGGATGACCTGCTTCTATGGTCCCCAGATGTCTGCGGCTGGACTGGATGCCCGGTGCTGAGTGGTCGCCGGCCGCTGGCACTGCTTGGATTGCTCGCGATCCTGATCGTTGCCGGCGTGATCGTTGCGCTGACGCGGTCAAGCGGACCATCGCATCGCGGCGCGCCGTTCGTAGCGGCAACCCCGGCCCATCCGGACATCGTGTTCGTGCTCACCGACGACCTGTCGATGAACCTGCTCCGGTACATGCCGCACGTCCAGGCGATGGAAGACGAAGGTCTGACGTTCGACAACTACTTCGTGTCGGACTCGCTGTGCTGCCCGTCGCGGGCGTCGATCTTCACCGGCGATTTTCCCCACGACACGGGCGTGTTCAGCAACTTCGGCCCCGGCGGCGGGTTCAACGCGTTCTACAAGCGCGGCGACGAGCAGCACACGTTTCCGATCGCCCTCCAGCGCGTCGGCTACATGACCGCGCTGATGGGCAAGTTCCTCAACGGCTATCTGGAGACCCGCGGACACTCCGCCGATGGGCAGACCACATCGGTTCCCGCGAGCTACATCCCGCCCGGCTTCAACAGCTGGGACGTGGCCGGCTGGGGCTATCCCGAGTTCAACTACACGCTCAACCAGAACGGGACGCTCCAGCACTACGGCCACAAGCCCTCCGACTACCTCACCGACGTGATCGCGCACGACGGCGTGCAGTTCATCGACCATGCCGCGAAGAGCGGCAAGCCGTTCTTCCTCGAGCTGGCGACGTTCGCGCCCCATTCGCCCTACACCCCGGCACCTCAGGACGCGAACGACTTTCCGGGGCTGAAGGCCCCGCGCCCGCCCAACTTCGACGTCCTGCCGACCCATGCGCCGCTCTGGCTTTCCTGGCACCGGCAGCTGACCCGTAAACAGATAAACAAGATCAACGCCGCCTTCCGCCGCCGCGCCCAGGCGGTGCAGGCCGTCGACCGCATGATCGGGACGATCGAGGAGACGCTGACCGCCGACGGCATCGCCCGCGACACCTACCTGATCTTCAGCTCGGACAACGGGCTGCATACCGGTGAGTACCGCCTGATGCCGGGCAAGCTGACCGCGTTCGACACCGACATCCACGTCCCGCTCGTGGTCGTCGGCCCCGGCGTGCCCGCAGGCGGTACGACGACGGCGATGGCGGAAAACATCGACCTGGCCAAGACGTTCGCCGCGATCGGCGGCACGACGATGCGCTCAGATGGGCACAGCCTGCTCGGGTTGATGCATGGCGACGGGCTGGCCGGCTGGCGAAACGCGGTCCTCGTCGAGCATCACGGCGGTCGCATGTCCGTGCTCGATCCGGACTTTCAGCGGTCGGCGAGCGGCAGCCCGACGACGTACGAGGCGATGCGAACACCTCATTTCCTGTACGTCGAGTACGCCGACGGGGAACGTGAGTTCTACGACCTGCGGAACGACCCATTCGAGCTGCACAACCTCGCCGGGGAACTCAGCGCGTCGCAGCTCGCACGGCTTCACGCCGAGCTCTCCCGGCTCGAGCGCTGCCACGGGGCGAAGCGGTGCTGGGCCGCGATGCATGTCAATCCGCCCCCGTCGCCGGCACCGGCACCGCGGCGAGGAGTTCTCTGACGACATCCTCGGCCTGGACCCGCTGAACCCACAGCTCCGGCCGGAGCGCGAGCCGGTGAGCCAAGGCGGGCACCGCCACGGCCTTGACGTCATCGGGCACGACGAAGTCCCGCCCGTCGAGAGCCGACTTGGCGCGGCTCAGCTTCATCAGCGCGAGCGAGCCACGCGGGCTCGCGCCGACCTGGACACTCGGACTGTCGCGGGTGGCGGCAACGAGCGCGACGATGTAGCGGCCGACGACCTCGGATACGTGCACGTCCTCGATCGCACGCTGCATCGCGATCAGTTCGCCGCGGTCGACGACCGGACGCAGCTCGGCTTCGTCCTCACCCCGCTCGAGCCGCCGCTCGAGCATGGCCCACTCGTCGTCGGCCGACGGATAACCGACCTGCATCCGGATCAGGAACCGGTCGAGCTGTGCCTCGGGCAGCGGATAGGTCCCTTCGTACTCGATCGGGTTCTGCGTGGCCAGGACGAGGAACGGCCGCTCGAGCAGGCGCGTGCGGTCATCGATCGTGACCTGGCGCTCTGCCATCGCCTCGAGCAGCGCCGCCTGAGTCTTCGGCGGAGCGCGGTTGATCTCGTCGGCCAGGAGCACGTTGGTGAACACGGGTCCCGGACGGAACTCGAACTCCGCTGCGCGCTGGTTGAAGATCGACGCGCCGGTGACATCCGAGGGCATCAGGTCCGGTGTGAACTGCACGCGCGAGAACTGCGTGCCGGTCACGGTCGCGAACGATCGTGCGATCAGCGTCTTGGCCAGACCCGGGTAGTCCTCGATCAGGACGTGGCCGTCTGCCAACAGCGCGCACAGCGCTAGCTCGAGCGCTCCTCGCTTCCCGATGACGGCCCGCTCGACCTCGTCGAGGATTCGGCCGGCGCGCGTCTCGACCTCCGTGAGCCCAAGTCGTTGGGACGTGTCCGTCATACCGGGTTCGATTCGGATCGTGGCAGGCCGGTGGGCGCTGAGCCACCCACGAACACACGCCCGTCGATCTGAGCGAGGGCTCGTAGCCACGCGTGCTGCTCGTGGCCGTCAGCCTCGTGGCGGTAAGCCCAGGCGTACTTGCGAGCGGTCTCGCCCACCTCCCACGCGAGCACTCCGAGTCGCCCGTCCACGTGCCGTCGTGCCAGCCGGGCCGCCTGACCGTCGGAAATCTGCACCGCGTGCCGGAGGCACAGTCCGTGGCTGCGCTCGTAGCGGTCGCGCACCGCAGGTAGCCCGAGCGCGGCAACCACGAGATCGAGCTGGGAGCGCTCGATTCCGTCGCGCGCGTTACAGGCCGGGCAGTAAGGCCTCGTAAGGATTTCCTGTAGCGCTGTGTCGAGCTCTTCGGCGGGCGCTCCTCGCCCTCGACGGGTTGTGTCTGGGACGTCGCCGACCCTCGCGAGCAGGCGACTCAGCTTGACCGTTGTGGCGGCACGTTTGTGCTCGATGGCCTGTGCGGCCAGTGCTCGGTCGGTGAGCGCCAGATCGTGGAGGTGGACGGCGCACAGCTCGCCGGGGTCGTTCCGGAGCGACGGGTCATTCTGAGCGGCGTGCTCGGTGTGCCATTGGACGTACCCGCGTTCCGCCAGCCCGGTCGAGAGGCACACCGGACAGGCCTCGATGCGGAGGCGACCGCAGAGCCGTTCGACCGTCGAGCCCCCGCCGGCAGGCTCGGTCGGGCGATCGCGCCAGTGGGCACGGCGGCGGGCGTCGTGGTCGGACCCACCGAGCAAGGTAACGAGTCCCGCGTCCTTGCCTTCCTCGAGGCTTCTGCGGAGCCGGTCCGCGAGTGGCCTGACAGTGGAGCGCTCGAACTCGGGGGCAGTCTCCAGGAAATGCGTGAGGCAGATGCCGCCGTGATCGGAATACAGGCGCGCCCGTGCCGGATCGCTGAGTCCGTCGAGCACCATGTGGCGCGCGCGCTGCGCGCTGAATGCGGTCGCCTCGCACGCCGGGCACGGCCCCGGCCGCCGTTCGTCCCGCGCCCGCTGGCGGGCTCCGGCGAGCGCCTCGCGCATCACGATCGTCATCACGTGACCCTCGCCGATGTCCTCGACCAGCCGCCGCGAGTGGACGGGACACATGCCAACGCTCGCGCGAAGGCGCGCCTGTACCTCGGCAACGCTGAAGCTCTCGATCTGAAGCCACGAGAAGAAGCTCCGCTCGGCCTCCTCGATATACGCGCACGCCGGGCACCCCGGCTTGCGAAGCAGCCGCTCGAACTCGGACAGGACGTGTCGGCCGGCGGCGTCTGGTGCGGGCGGAGCGCCGGTAGCCGCCTCGAGATCCCCGTGCTCGGTGCGCGCCTGCTTGCGAGATCTCAGAAAGCTCAGGTCATCACCTCCTGGTTGCGAACTGGCCGGCCGATCAGGCCGGCCGTAGAAGCCATCAGCGCCAGGAAGCGCGGTCCAAGGCGAGCTTCATCGCCTAGCCCAAGGATACTGGGGCTAGGCCGGACGCCCTGTCGGTACCACGGGCGCGGCTGAGCGCCGCGACCGCGATCAGGGCGACGAGCCCGAGTCCGGCGGCGAGATAGGCCGCGCGGGGCGAGAAGACAGCCGTGAGCGCACCTCCCAGGAGGATCCCGGCGCCCGGCGCCAGGGCAGCCATCGACTCGAGCACGGCCGCGACCGGCAGCCGGAAATGCTCGTCGACGAACTGATGCACGGCGGTCTCGACCGACGCCCACTGGGTGCCGTTGCCGATTCCGCCGACCACGCTCGCGGCACACGCGAACAGCAACGTCGGGGCCAGAGCCGTGCCGAGATAGGCGAGCGCAACGGCGGCAGTCGAGATGAGAATCGCCGCGTGGCCGACGCGGCGCGCGAGACGGATGTGCACGGTCGAGCCGATCACCGCGCCGGCGCCCCAACTTGCGAGGATCGCGGCGTACCCCACCGGACCCGCGTGGAGCGAGCGCACCGCGTAGATCACGGTCACAGGGACGACGAGATAGAAGAAGATGAACGCGAGTCCCTCTCCGAATATCAGCATGCGGAGCGTGGCGTCGCCGGCGATGTAGCGCAAGCTCTCACGCACTTGACGGTGGCTCCTCGTGCCGACCTCGCCGGAGTCGTTGCGCGCCCGCAAGCCGGGCGTGCAGGCGATCAGAGTCGCCGCAATCAGAAACGACACTCCGTCGGCCGCCAATGCGGTGGAAGGACCGAGGAGCGCAAGCACGGCGCCCGCGAGGACCGGCCCGGCGACGGTGGCGACGGCGAGCGCCAGATTGAACGCGGCCTTTCCCTCGGGCATCAGGTCATGCGGCATCAGCGTCGAGGCGGTTGTGGCGCGGGTCACCGAGCGCCCGGTGAACGCGAGCGTCCCATCGACGAGCGCCAGGACGAGGATCACCGTCACTCCGACGTGTCGAGCGACCGCGGCCAACGCGAGGAAGAGGCACGCTTCCACCAGGTAGCACAGAGGAAGAACGCGACCCGAAGGCAGGGCGCCGATGCGGGCGACGAGAAATGGGCCGACGAGACCGGGCACGAACTGCATCGCCAGGAACAACGCGGCGACAGCGATCGCCGATTTAGTCGTGCCGAGGACGACGACGGCCAGCGCGAGCGCCCCGAAGACGTCGCCGGCTCGGTTGATCACGTACGAGATCAAGAGCGCGCGGAACTCTGCGATCCGCAACGTCGCCCGCATGCCGGACACGGCTCACCCGCCTCCGACAGCGACCTGCGGCCGCGCCAGTTCGCGAATGCGCTCCTCGAGCGCCAGCTCCTTCTCGAAGTCAGCGTCCTCGGTGTGGGTGAAGCCGATCCCCTCGCGCTCGAGGATCTCGATGAACAGCTCGACGAAGCGCGCGTCGAGCTGACTGCCGGCCACGTTGCGCAGCTCGGCGATCGCCTCGGAGCTCGAGATCGGCGGGCGATATGTATCGCGCGCGGTCAGCACGTCGTATGTATCGGCAACGGAGATGATCCTCGCGAGGGCTGGGATCTCGTCTGCATGGAGTCCGTGCGGATAGCCGGTTCCGTCGACGCGCTCGTGATGGGCGAGGATGACCGCCGCGATCTTGTCGTAGCCCTCGATCCGGCGCACGAGCTCCGCACCGTTGACCGGGTGTTCACGGACGATCTCGAGATCGGCCTCGCTGAGAGGGCGGTCGGCCAGGAGGATCCGATCAGGGAACGCGAACTTGCCGATGTCGTGCAGGAGCCCGGCGGTGTGGACGATTCCGAGTTCGTCCTCCGAGCAGCCTGCGGCCTTCGCGACCGCGTACGCATAGCGCGCGACCGCGGCCGAGTGCCGCGCGGTGTACCGATCGCGGAGCGACAGGGTCCGGACCATCGTCACCAGCACGCCGAGTTGGAGCGAGGCGAGCTGAATCGTGCGCTGCTCGAGTTCTTCGCGGCGCTGCTGCGAGTTGAGGAGCTCCACCATCAGCACGTAGAACGCGGCCAGCAGCACCAGCACGAGAATCAGAGAAACGCCGCCGGCGCGCACATAGAACGTGGCCAGAGCGCCGGCCAGCAGGTTCGGCGCCGTGATCCACGGCAGCGCGGGGAGGAAGCTCTCGCGGAACTGGACGCGCATCGGCGTGCCGACGTGGACGCGAATCCAGATCGCCGCGAGAAAGAAGTTGAGCACGTTCGCGGCACTCACCACAACCGCGACGACCAGCGCGAACGCGGCGCTCCCGCGCGCCACGCCGGCATCGACGGCGGCCCTGATCGCCAGGCTCCCGAGCAGCACGTCGATGTACATGCCGAGGTTCCAGACGAGCGCCAATCGGCGGCCACGCAGCCGCAGCCCGTCGGTCTGGATCGCCTGGGTAATCCGCGAGATGAAGCAGATGAGGACAGCCGGCGCGGGACCGAGCAGCGCCATGGCGAGCGCGACGATCGTCAACCCCGCCGACAGACGCATCCGGCCCGTGTAGGCATGCACCCGGTCGCCGAGGACCCCGAGAATCGCGAGCGTGATGAACAGCCACAACGGCTGCCAATCGGCGGCGTGTGAGCTCAACGCCGCGCCGGCCACCGTTACCGACAGCAAACCGACGGCCGCAAAGCGGAAGACGTGGACGGACTTGGCAGCCACAGTTCCCCAAGCTAACGAAGGGCCGCGATCCTATCGCTCCCCTTTCGCTGAGCGACAGGCGTGAATGAGAGATGTCAGATGCTCCAGTGCATTGCCCCAATTCCTCCCTAGATGCAGACACGAAGGTCGTCAGTCGCGGTGATCGTCGCCAGGCGCCGGACCTTGAGGATTCGGCGCTCGCCTTGGACGAGAGGCGTGCCGTAACGTGCGTCGGGTGTTGACCTTCTCGGGGATGGGGCTCGATCGCGCCGTGGCGGAGCGGCTGGATCCGCTATGGGTTGAGCGGCGCCTTGAGGACCCGGCGAGCCGGGCGGTCGTGGCGAGCGCCGAGGGCGTGCTGGTCACGAGCGCTCCGTTGGCATCGCTGCTGCGCGTACCGGTGGTGCCGGATCGAGCGGCGCGTGCGGCGGACGAGCCGTGGCCGGTGATACTCGGGCTCGACGACGGCGTGGCTCTGTTCGCGATCGACCTCGACGCGCAACCGCCTGAGATGCGACGACGCCTCAACGAGCAGGGCCGGATCGCGACGTTGCGCGAGGCCGGAAGGATGCTCCCGCCGCAAGAGGCGGGCCTCGCCGCCTACCTGGTCGCCCTGCTCAACTGGCATCGCCGGCACCGGTTCTGCCCCGGGTGCGGGGCTGCCCTGCGGGTCAGCGATGCCGGGTTTTCGCGCATCTGCCCCGACTGCGGCACGCAGCATTTCCCGCGCACCGACCCGGCCGTGATCGTGCTCGTCGAGCACGACGGCCGCGCGTTGCTGGGTCGCCAGGCCGGGTGGCCTCCGGGTCAGTACTCGGTGCTCGCGGGGTTCGTGGGTCCCGGAGAGTCACTCGAGGAGGCGGTCATCCGCGAGGTGCATGAGGAGTCCGGCATCACGGTCCACGACCCGCGTTTCATCACGTCACAGCCATGGCCATTCCCGTTGCAGGTGATGCTGGGCTTCGAGGCGCGCGCTGACGGCGGCGTGCCGGCTCCCCAGGACGGCGAGCTCGAGGACGTGCGGTGGTTCACTCGTGAGGAGGTTGGTGCGGGCCTCGCGGGGCGGAGCACGGACCTGGTGCTTCCACCGGGGATCTCGATCTCGTATTTCCTCGTCGAGCAATGGTTCCGTCGGGGCGGCGCGCAACCAGACTGAGCGTCGACGGCGGCCTGCTCGGTCGCGGCTCTCCGGCACGTTTGCTTAGGTCACGGCGTATGCGTCGTAGATGACCTCGTCGGCCAGCCTGATCGCGGACGCGACGGCCACAATCCGGTTGAGCCACAGGTAGTCCGCGGCACCCGTCTCGTACTGGATCGAGACCCGGAAGTAGTACTCGGTGGGATCCACCGGCTGTCCTTCGGCCAGACGCCGAAGGACCTCGGGCGGACCGTGGCGCACCCCCCGGGTCGCAACCGAGATGAGCGCGTCGTCCGGCGTCCGAAGCGTGTAGCGCGTGTCGATCGCCGCCATCCCGTCGTCGTGGACCACCTGCCAGTCGGCGCCACCGGTGAGGATCGTCGCCGACACGCGCGGGCCGCCGAACTCTCCTCCCACGATCGGAATGACCCGCCGCCGGCCCCAGGGCGTGCGTCCTAGTTCGAGCGGCTCTCCGAGGTCGGCGCGGCAGCGCCCGATCAGTTCAAGGCGTGGCTCGACGGGCTGGCCCGGATCCATGACTACACGTTACGGGCTGACAGCGAAACGGTGCTGGCCGCTGCCGACCGTGTAGATGGCATCACCCGCGAATAGGTGCCTAGGAGACCAGCGTGACGTTGACGTGGAGCGTCGCCGCCCCGTCCTGCGCGATGGTCGCATGCGTCCTTAACCGATGACCGCCGGCCACCGCGATCCACCCCAAGGACCCGGCCACCAACTTGACGCGCAGGGTCTTCGAGCGTCCGGCAATCAAGGCGTACTTCGCCGACCCCAACGTCACGGTCGCCGTCTGGGAGATCGCCCGCCAGCGCCCGTCAACGCGCCGGCGCACCTTCCGGGAGACCCTCGCCGTCAAGGTCAACTTGCCCGCGCACGACGCGCCTGCCACGCCCGAGCACGACAGCGCTATCCCCGCCACGCGGCCCTTCGAGACTCTCGCCCCGTGAGCGATGGCCAATCGCCCGGGCCCGCGCGCGATCGTCGACGCAAACGACGTAATTCCGAAGGCCGCCGAGCTCCCCTGATGGAAGCCATCCCCCCCGTAACTCACCGTGAGCTGATAACTCATGGTCTGAGATGGGCTGAACGAAACCTGACACGACGAGCTGGTCGCGCTCGTGGGAAGGAGCGTGCAAACGGCGCCGTTCGTGAAGCTGCCGCTCGCCGGCACGGCCCCAAACGCGACCGACCCCGTCGGCGGCCGCTGGCTCCCGCCCGCAACATCAGTGATCGTCGCGGTCACCGTGCACGTCGGTCCTCCCTGGCCCGCCACCGGATAACAGACCGCGGCGGCCGTCGTGGGATCGAGCGCCGTTACCGGAGCCGTTCCCGAGCTTCCCTCATGCATGCTGTCGCCACCGTAC
The DNA here is from genome assembly GCA_963770615.1 of uncultured Solirubrobacterales bacterium. GTDB lineage: Bacteria > Actinomycetota > Thermoleophilia > Solirubrobacterales > Solirubrobacteraceae > Palsa-465. The sequence goes on from CAVYQJ010000006.1 coordinate 131,724, forward strand.
GCGGCACCGATCGTCCAGCTGCCCGCCGCTGACGGGATGAACGACACGCTGCACGACGCCACGCCGCTCGCGGCGGCGTTCAACGTGCACGTACCCGGGCCGACAAACGCGCCCCCACTCGCCGGCGATGAGAACGTCACGACGCCACCGGGCGTCCCCAAACCGTCGGAGCTGCGAATCACTCACCGACGCCGTACACGTCACCGAGCTGCCGACCACCGACGGCGACGAACCGCAAGCCGCCATCGTCGAAGTCGGATCCTCCAGGCCGAACACATACGCCGAGCCCTGGTGGCCGTTGGCGCCGACCCGATGCAGGGGTGCTCCAGCCACGATCGTGTCGCCGGCCAACGCGACGGAGTTACCAAACTGATCCTGGCTGGCGCCATCCGCGGCGGTCAGCTCGACGGGCGTCGCGTCCTGCCAGCCAGAAGGTGGCATCGTGTATGCGAACGCCGCTCCCTGACCGTCGCTGCCGCCGAGCAGCGCACCAGCGACGATCGTGTCGCCGTCCATCGCGACTGACCAGCCAAGCAGCGTGGACTACTCCCCCGACTCCGGTCAGGCCCGCGGATTCATGGCCGCTTTGCCAACCCCCCGTCGGCATCATGAACACGTACACCTTGCCGAAATCCTGGGGAGTGTCTTCGTGGCCGGGAGCGCCAGCGACGACCGTCGCGCCCGTGGTGGCCACCGAGAACCCCAGCGAGTCCCCGGGCGCGCCGTCGCTGGCCGTCAACTCTCCCGTCTGAGTTTCGTCCTGCCAGCCACCCTGAGGCATCGCGAACACGTAAGCCGTCCCTTGCTCCGCATTGCCCGCGACCTGGTGATCGGGCGCCCCGGCGACGATCGTCCCGCCGGAGATCGCGACCGACTGTCCGACGCTATCTCCGGCAGCACCGTCGGTCGTGGTGAGCTCTGCGGTTTGGGTCGCGCCCTGCCAGCCAGACTGCGGCATCGTGAACTCGTAGACCCTTCCCGGCGCAGTCGCGCCCTGCGGTGGGCCAGGCGCCCCGGCCGCGATCTCGTTGCCTGATACCGCGACTGACCATCCGAGCTGATCCTGGTCGGCGCCGTCGCTCGCATCGAGTACGGCGTTCTCAGTCTCGTTGCGCCATCCGCCCAACGGCATGGTGTACACGACAGCGGCACCGATGACGCCAGCCATCGTGACGTAGTAGGGAGCACCGGCGACGATCGTGTCACCGTCGATCGCCACCGAGTTGCCGAGCGCCGTCCCGATCTCATCACTCAGAGTCAGCTCCGCGACCTGGGTCGCATCCTGCCACCCCGACGGCGGCCTCGTGTACACGTACACGGCGCCGTCCTCGCCGTCGTGGGACGGGGCACCCACGACGAGGGTGTCACCTGACATCGCCACCGAATACCCAAACTGGTCGTCGGTATCGCCGTCACTTGCGGTGAGTTCGGCTTGTTGGACCAACGGATCAACCCGCAACGGATACCGAACCCCCACATCATCAACCCGCAACCACACCCGAGACCCCACCAACACAACCCGAACCGGCACCCGACGCCCCACCGCATCCACCACACTCAAATCCCCATACCGCAACAACCCACCACCCCGCCCCGACACCACCAAACCCGACCCCCCACCAACCACACGACCCCGCGCACCCCCACCCACAACACCCACCCGCAACATCAACACCCCAGAACCCGCCGGCCGCCGCCCCAACACAAACCCCTGCTCCAACCCCAACGGACCATTCGCATACCACTCAACCAACCCACCCCGCACATACCGCACCCGATTACCACCCACCACAACCGGCGCCACACCACCAACCCCCCGCACCACACCACCACGACCCACCCCCGACAAACCCAACCGCAACACCCCACCAGACACCCGCACACCACCAACCCCAAACACCGACCCCACCCCACCACCACGCGCCACCAACCCCACCCCACCCACACGCACAACCCCAAACCCACCAACAACCCCACCCAACCCACGCGACACCGCCAACCGAGCCCCCACAGGCAACGAGGCGTTCGCGAGGGTCACCTTGGCGGGCCGCGTCTTGGTCGGCGCCGCGGCCAGGTAACGCTGGCCGGCGTGGAGGATGACCGTCTGGTTAGTGACGAAATTGCGAACCTCGACGCGTCCTCGCGCCACCACGGTCAGCGTCCCGTCGCAGCGATCGATCGTCTCCCATTCCGTGCCGAGGACGGTCGCGGCGCTGTATCTGCCGCTGGTGCGGAACTTCCCGCCGTGGTCGCTCGCCTTCAACAGCTGAAGCACCTTCCGGCTCGCCGCGGCAGCCGCCAGCGGCTGAGACCCCGCGGCGTTCGCGGCGTGCCCCTGCTTACAGATGCTCGGGGATGGTGTGCCTGGAAGGACGCCGTCGCGTAGCGTGATCGTCGTCAGGCCCTTGTTGGCCCCGGATCGCGCCTGGCTGACCGAGAAGACCGCGCGCCCGAAGGTTCCGGATTGCAACTTCTTACGGCGCTCCCCGGTGGCCGACGTCAGCTTGATGACGCTCTTCTTGGCATCGACGATCGAGCCGGCCCGGATCTGGCGCGCCTCGGTAACCGGTACGAACGCACGTAGCCCCAGGGCCGCGGCCGGACGCGTCAGCCGATCGGACGAGCCCTTCCCGGACCCCGGCCTGATGAGCGCGAATCCGCTCACCGGGGCGACGTTCACGGTCTTCCCGACCACCGGAGCCGGAGGCGGCGCTCCCCGGAACGTCGTGAACTCCTGATCGGGCCCGAGGGTGGTCCCGGCGCTATTCGAGGCAACCAGGCGAACGTGGTAGAGCGCGTTGGGGACCAGACCGGTGACCGACGAGGAGACCGGCACCGCGCCGAACCCCGACCCGATCGACTTCGTCGGGGTGGCTTCGGTGTACACGACCGGGCCGCCTCCGAAGTACTTCGGATCAAGTCCGTACTCGAAGTAGGCGGTCGCCGCAAGGCCCTCCGGGACCACTGTTCCCGAGAACGTCGCCGTCGTGGGCCCGGTCACCGTTTGCTGCGGCGGCACCGCCACCAAGGGCGCCGACGGAGGTGGCGGCGGGGTGGCGGCTATCGCGACTGACCCGGACGCTGCCGCGTGGTGGCTGTCGCCGGTGTAGGTGCCGGTGATCGTGTAATTCCCGGACGTCGCTGGTACGTACGCGACTGCGCACGAGGAGACGCCCGTTGCCGGCGTCGGCTCGAGCGTGCAGCTTCCGGACGTGCTGAAGGATCCGCCGCCGGGCGTCGCCGTGAAGGCGACCGTGCCCGTCGGCGCGGTCTGTCCCGCCGCGGCGGTGTCGGTCACCGTCGTCGTGCATGACGTCTGACTGCCGATCACGGCCGGCGAGGGGAAACACGACGTGCTCGCGGACGTGGTGTCCCCCGGCCCGAACTCATACGCCGCACCTTGGAACTGGTTGGACCCGACCTCGTGGTCCGGCGCGCCGGCGACGACCGAGTCCCCGGACACCCCCACCGAGGCGCCGAGCTGGTCCTGGGCGGCACCGTCGCGGGCGGTCATTTCGGAGCTCTCCGTCTCGCTCGTCCAGCCGGACGGGGGCATCGTGAAGGCGTAAGCCGCCCCCTGGTTCGTGTCAGACCCCACCGTGTGGAAGTTCGCCCCGGCGACGATCGTGTCGCCTGAGATCGCCACCGACGTCCCTAGGGCGTCGTCCGGGCCGCCGTCGCTCGCGGTGAGAGCGGCGGTTTGGGTTGCGCTCTGCCACCCGCCCGAGGGCGGCATCGTGTACACGTACGCGGCGCCTCCGCCGTTGGTTCCGGCGAAGGGGCGCCGGACACGACAGTGCCGCCGGATATCGCGACCGACGTCCCGAGGCCGGCGAACGCGCCTGAACCGGTCGCCGTCAGCTCGGCTCCCTGAGTCGCGTTCTGCCACCCGCCCGAGGGCGGCATCGTATACACGTACACCGTGCCCGAACCGCCAGAGAATTGGTGTTCGGGTGCGCCGGCGACGATCGTCGCGCCGTCGACGCCGACCGATTCGCCGAGCTCGTCACCGGCGACGCCGTGCTCGCGGTCAGCTTGGCCGTCTGGGTCGCGTCCTGCCACCCGCCCGAGGGCGGCATCGTGAACTCGTAGACCGCTCCAGGCGTCGAGGAGCTGAACGACGGGCCAGGCGCGCCGGCGGCGATCGTCCGCCCGGACACCGCGACCGATGAACCGAGCGCGTCGCCGGAAGCACCGGCGCGGACGGTCAACTCGGCGGTCTGAGTCGCGTTCTGCCAGCCGCCCGCCGGCTTCGTGAACACATACGCCGCGCCCTGACCCGCATTCGATGCGACCGTGTGACCCGGCGCCCCCGCCACCACCGTGTCTCCGTCGATCGCGACCGAAGCGCCGAGCTCATCGCCGCTTGCCCCATCGCTCGCGGTCAGCTCAGCCGCCGGCGTCGCATCCTGCCACCCCGATGCGGGCATTGTGAAGACGTATACCGCGCCGTGATCGCCCGCGACCGGCTTCGTCCCCGCCACGATCGTGTCACCGGAGATCGCGACCGAGGCGCCCAATTCGTCGGTTCCGTTCGCGGTGAGTTCGGCTTGTTGGACCAACGGATCAACCCGCAACGGATACCGAACCCCCACATCATCAACCCGCAACCACACCCGAGACCCCACCAACACAACCCGAACCGGCACCCGACGCCCCACCGCATCCACCACACTCAAATCCCCATACCGCAACAACCCACCACCCCGCCCCGACACCACCAAACCCGACCCCCCACCAACCACACGACCCCGCGCACCCCCACCCACAACACCCACCCGCAACATCAACACCCCAGAACCCGCCGGCCGCCGCCCCAACACAAACCCCTGCTCCAACCCCAACGGACCATTCGCATACCACTCAACCAACCCACCCCGCACATACCGCACCCGATTACCACCCACCACAACCGGCGCCACACCACCAACCCCCCGCACCACACCACCACGACCCACCCCCGACAAACCCAACCGCAACAACCCACCAGACACCCGCACACCACCAACCCCAAACACCGACCCCACCCCACCACCACGCGCCACCAACCCCACCCCACCCACACGCACAACCCCAAACCCACCAACAACCCCACCCAACCCACGCGACACCGCCAACCGAGCCCCCACAGGCAACGAGCCCCAGCCCCCCGCCGCCTCGGGCATCCAACCGCCACCGCCGGCCAATGCGAGCCACAGCGCCACCACGACCCCCAGCAGCCCGGCGCCAAACCACGCCGCACGCCGCGGAACCAGCCAGCTCACCACGCTAAGCGCCACGCCTCCGCCTCCTAAGCCCAAGACTCCGCCCGTTGCCCGGGTGGAACTCATCCACCACGGACCGCCCACTGCCCATCGGTAGTCAACCTAGCTACCGAACGCGCGGAGCATACACACTTTCCGGTTCGCGTCCAACCGGTTCCTGACGAATCTCGTTAACGGCTCGTAGCTCCGGCCCCGCGGGTAACGGGGTCGGAGCTACGCGAACTCGACGTCAGTCGCCGTCAGGCGGCTCGGCAGCTGCCCAGGTACCGGTTTTCCCAATAGAAGTACTGACCGTTCCGGTTCAGCCATTCCGTCCGGCCCCAAACCTCGAGGGTGTAGCCGGCCGGTATCGAGAGCTCGAGATTGTCCGGCGGAGGCTGCTGCCCCCACCACAGATAGCTCAGCCAGCCGCGGGAAGCATGGAACATGCGAGGCGACGCATATACACCGCGCGCCGTTCTCTGCACGTATTGGCCCGTGCCGTTGTCGATCAGACGCACGATTGGCGCCCAGTAGAGATTCGCGGTGCCTCTGTAATTGACAACTTCCAGCGGACGGGGGATCGTGACGTCGTCAGCAATCGTCTGCGGCGGCACGCTGTCGTTGAGCAACCCCTGTAGGAGTGGGTACCCCGTGTTGTTCGGAACGTTCGGGCTCTGCTGAATCACCAGGCAGCTGACGCCCTGCAGGTAGTAGGTCGACGCCGCTGCCGCGCTGGAAGCTCCGACCAGGATTCCTGCCGTCGTCATGCACGTGGCGACCAATAGCAACGATCGCAAACCGAAACGGTCGAGCATCCCTGTTCTGGTGCGCATGACACTCCTTTCGTCCCCCGACGCGGATCGCCGGGACGAGGCAATCCTTTAGGTTGGCTGGGTACCGAACAACCCACCCTAGGTATCGGCTCGCACACCTAGAGCCCAACCGCCTGTATTTCGCAGCAAGGCTCCCCACCCGTTCGCCACGGTGCCCACATAAGCATCCCCACGATGCTTATGTGGACGAAGCCGTGGCGGCGAGCGCGCTTTGCTGCGTTTTACATGGCGATTCGCCGGCTCGCCGCGCTGCCGGATAGACCGTTTGGAGGGGTTGCGATTTCGTCGCGTGTCGCCTAGGGTGTTTGATGGGCGAGCTTTCGAGCTCCGGGCGTTGTGGCGCGAACTTTGAGGGGTTCATGTGGGCGATGACGTCGGTGGCCGAGCGGCGTGCTGGAGCACACTGTGTTCCGCGGGCGGATGATTCGGCTGCACCTCCAGGGGCTGGCCGTGGCGCTCGCTAGCGCCGTCGTGCTGTCAGGCTGCGGTGGCTCGAGCCGCGCTGCGAACAGTGGGGCCAGCGCGGGGACTTCGATCGCGGCGGCCGTCGTCGCGTTCGTGGCTCCTCGTGATGGCGCGGACGCGGTGATCGGCGCACAGCTAGCGAGCTTTGCGCAGACGGTGCAGACAAAGCTGCTCGGCGACTGCATGGCCAGCGACGGCTTTCCGTCGCCGACGTTTCCGGTGGTTGGACCGCCGACCGATCTGGGCAACCAGCAGTTTCCCAACCTGCCCGTGATCGAGGCCACTCACGACCTCGGGCTGTTCACCGGCGGCGCGCTGGTGGTCGGTCCGTTCAGCGGCCAGAGCGGCATGAGCGCGCCCGAGCGCCGGGCGTGGCAGGCGCGGCTCGGCCACTGTTTCAATACGACTCAACGGCGGGCCCCTCTGTTTGGCTCGGTGGAGTTCGCGCAACTGAGCTCCGGTTGGTTCAACATCGTCAACCAGGTCAGTCGGTCGGCGCAGATTCGGGCGCTGAGTAAGACGGCAGCGACCTGCAGCGCCGCTCACGGCGTGCCGGCGACCTCGGTCCAGAGCCTGTACGGAGAATTGCAGGGCCGGATTGGACCTATCTCGTCGTCGAGCACGAATAGCGCAAAAGTGCAGGCGGTGCAGGCGAAGGGAGCGACCGTGCTGGCGGCGTGCTGGACGAAGGTGATCGACGAGACGACGGCCCTGCTGAGCAGCCGCCGCGTGGCGTACCTCGCCCTCAACGCGAACGCTCTTTCCGGCCTTGAGAAGCAGGTCGACGGACAGGTGACCTCGGTCGAGCGCCAGTATGGGATCAAGCCGGCGCTGGTGGGGTCATGACCGACGGGCGGAGGACGTTACTGGCGCGCCGGCGCCGCGAGCGCGACACCGACCGCGGTACGCCGCTGCGCGGACATGGCGGGCTGGTTGTCGGGGCGGTGCTGGTGTTGACCGTGGTCGTAGGCGTGGTCGCGTTCCTGATCGGGCGAGGAGTGTCGACGCCGGCCCAGCAGGCGGCGCGGGCGCGGGCACCGGCCGCGTCCCTGTTGACAGCGCCGGTGGTGTTGACGCACGCGCGCACGACCGTGGTGCTGCGTGGGACCTTGACCGACAGCGGCGCGATCTCGGTTGGCGTGCCGGGTGACCTGTCAGGCGATCTGGCGGTCGTGACCGCGGTCGCGACGAGTGCCGGCGCGTCGGTCAACGACGGGAGTCTGATCGCGGCAGTGGCGGGGCGACCGGTATTCGTGCTGCGGGGACAGATCCCGGCGTATTCGACGATGAGCTATGGAGCCAGCGGCATCGAGGTCAGCGAGCTGCAGGCGGCGCTCGAGGCGGCCGGATTCGGGATCGGGTCCGATACGGCCGGGACGTACGGGGCCGGGACGGCGGCGGCGGTCGCTTATCTCTACCAGCGGGACGGCTACGCGCCGGTGACCGCGCCGGGTCCGGCGGTGAGCTCGGGCGGCAAGCACAAGGCCCGGCCCACGCAGTATGCGACGGTGCCGTTGGGAGAGGTGATGTTCACGCCGTCGCTGCCGGTCACCGTGCTGTCGGTCGCGCATCTGGGCCAGACGATCGCGAGCGGCAAGCCGCTGGCCACGCTCGGATCGGGGCAGTTCACCTTCCAGGCCAATACCGACGTGAACACGGCGAGCCTGCTGAAGGTCGGCGCGAGAGGACGGGCCACGTCTGATCTGAGCAACGGGTCGTTCGGGATCCGTCTGAGCGCGAAGCGGCCGGGCAGCGCGCCGGACGGGGGCCCGGGCGCCAAGCTGACGTTCACGCCGATAAATTCGGCCGCGGCGGCGTCCTTTGTCGGCCAGAACATGGCGTTGCACGTCGGCACCGGTCAGGCGGGGGGCTGCAGTGGGTGGTCCCGGTGTCGGCGGTGGTCACCGACGCCTCCGGCGCATCGTCGGTGACGGTGCTGCACGGCTCACGGCAGGAGTCTGTGCCCGTGCACGCGGGGCTCGCGTTCGCGGGTCGCGAGGTCGTGCGGCCGATCGATGGGGGGCTGAAGGCCGGCGACCAGGTCGTGATCGGACTCGGCGGCTCGGGATGAGCGCCGCACGAAAGCCCGCGCAGCAAGAGCTATTGACGCTGACCGGCGTCGGGCGGACCTATCCGGGCTCGCCGCCGGTGCACGCGCTGCGCGACGCCACCTTCTCGGTGGGGGCCGGCGAGGTCCTCGGGATAGTCGGACGTTCGGGATCGGGCAAGTCGACGCTGCTGAACGTCCTGGGGCTGCTCGACCTGCCGACGAGCGGTGACTATCGGGTCGACGGACAGCGCGTCGGATCGTTGAGCGACCGCGAGCAGACCGCGCTCCGGGCCCGGTTCTTCGGGTTCGTGTTCCAGCAGTCGTTCTTGCTGGCGTCGCTGAGCGCGCAGGAGAACGTCGAGCTCGGGTTGCGCCCGCGCCGGCTGGCGACCGGCGAGCGGCGGGAACGTGCGATCGAGGCGCTCGCCCAAGTCGGGCTGTCGCACCGTCGGCGGTTCCTGCCGGGCGAGATGTCCGGCGGCGAGTGCCAGCGGGTGGCGATCGCGCGGGCGCTGGCGCAGCGACCAGGGGTACTGCTGTGTGACGAGCCGACCGGCAACCTCGACGAACGCACCAGCACCGAGGTTCTGCAGACGCTGATCGACAACCAGGCGCCTGAGGTCGCGGTGGTGATCGTCACCCACGACATGGGAATCGCGCGAACGCTGCCCCGACTGTTGAGCGTCCGCGACGGGGCCGTGTCCGAGGGCGCGGGAGAGTTTCTGGACGCGGAGACTCTGCCGGGCGGGGAACCGTGAGCGGCCTGCGCTCGGCGCTGGCCGAGGCTTTGACGTCGATCGTGCGCCAGCCGACGCGGACGCTGCTGTGCGCGCTCGGGACGGTCGTCGCGGTGGGCGCGTTCACGACCACCAACGGCCTTACGGAGAGCGCGTCGAACGCGGTCTCGGCGTCGTTCAACGAGCTGCGCGCGACGACCGTCGAGTTCCAGGGGCCCTCGACGCTGTCGGAGGCCGACGTGGCACGGTTCGCACGGCTGCACGGCGTCACCAGCGCCGGGCTGGTGTGGGATGTCTTTCAGCAGCAGCCGCTTCCGGTCGCGGTCGGTCCGTCGTCGAGCGGGCCGTCGCAGACGCAGCTGCCGATCACGGCGATGTCGCCGTCGGCGCTGCCGGCGATCGGAGCGGCGCTGTCCTCAGGGCGGTTCTACGACACCGGCGCCGACCTGCACCATCAGATGGTCGCGCTGCTCGGATCCGGGGCGGCGTCGCAGCTGGGGATCAGCTCGTCGCTGGGCAACCCCGCGATCAACGTCTTCGGGGTCGTGTTGACGGTCGTCGGGATCGTGTCGACCTCCCAGCAGGAGTCCCAGGCGCTGCTCGGGGTGATCGTGCCGCCGTACGTGGCCGGCGTGATCGCCGGCGACCGCGACCCACGACGTGTGATCGCCCGGACCGCTGCCGGGCGCAGCGCAGCTGATCGGCCGCCAGGGGCCCGCCGAGCTCGATCCATACCAGCCGGGCCAGGTCACCGCCGAGGTGCCGCCCAATCCCGACGACACAACGAGCCCAGGTGCAGGCGTCGCTGTCGACGCTGTTGAACGTGCTCAGCTTCGCCGGCCTCGGGATCGGCTTCCTGACGATCGCCGCGATCACGATCATGTCGGTAGCACAGCGCCGGTCGGAGATCGGGCTGCGTCGCGCGGTCGGCTATCGCCGGCTCGAGATCGCCCGGCTGATCGTGCTCGAGGCGGCCGGAGTCGGCATGCTGGGCGGGATCCTCGGCACCTCGATCGGAGTGCTCGCGACCGCCGCGATCGCATCGAACAACCACTGGACGCCGGTGATGAACACCACGCTCGTGCTCGTCGCCCCGTTCCTAGGCGTCGCCGTCGGGGTGCTCGCCGGGTCCTACCCGGCGATCCGCGCCGCCAGGATCACGCCGATGGCGGCGCTGCGCGCCTGATCGGAACGGCGGCTCCGTGGGAGATGACACCCTTCAGTTGGGAGGCAAGAACGGTCGCAGCGGGATCGTGTGCATCGCGCGGCGATCGTGACGGTCCTCATAGCTGTCCGCCGCGCCAAGCATGCGCACGATCGCGGAGGAGGCGAGGTACCGCAGGGGCTCGGGCTCCCAGCGCCGCGACCGATGTCCGACCCACGGCAAGGACACCAGGTCGGTGTCGCGGCCGAGCGCGAGGTCGGCAAGCGTCCGCCCCGAGATGTTCGACGGCACCACGCCGTGTCCCACGTATCCGCCGGCGAAGCCGAAGCCGCTCGAGCGATCGAAGTTGATGCTCATCGACCAGTCGCGCGGGACGGCGAGCGGACCGCCCCAGTGGTGGGTCAGGCGCGCTTGCGCGGCCACCGGGAAGTTCGAGCGCAGGGCCGTCTCCAGGCGCCGGCGCACCTCGGCGTTGCGCTCGTTGCGCTCGTCGATGGGACGACCCAGCCGGTACGGCGCGCCGCGCCCGCCGATCGCGATCCGGCCGTCGGGGGTCCGCTGCGCGTAGAAGAACAGGTGGTGGCGATCGCCGATCAGAAGACCATCGGTCCAGCGGTGCTGCGCCCACGCCTCCTCGCCCAGCGGTTCGGTGGCGATCATCAACGAGTACAGAGGCAGATAGTCGCGGCCACTCCCCTCGAGCTGCGTCGTGTACGACTCGGTGGCGCGCAGCACGATCGGAGCCCGCACGGTTCCCTGCTCGCAGCGCACTGCGCCCGCACCGACCGCCAGCGCCCGCGTGCGCTCGAAGATCTGCACGCCCAGCCGCTCGCACGACCGGGCCAGTCCTCGCGCCAGACGCGCCGGATCGATCCGCGCGGCCTGCGGCGAGAACGATGCCGCACGTACGCGCGTCACGTCCGCGAACTCGGCCACCTGACCGGGCGCCAGCAGCATCACGTCTTCGGTTGTCATGCCCGCCGCCTGGCCCTCGCGCACGCCTTCCCGCAGCCTTTGCTCCTGAGGCGCAGTCGTGGCGATGCTGAGCGTTCCCGCCTTGACGTACCCGCAGTCGATCTGCTCCCGCGCGGCGACGTCGCCGATCTCGTCAACGGTCCGGAGGGTCTCGCGCGTGGCGCGCACGACTCCGTCGCGGCCGCCGCGCCGCTCGTAAACGCTCGGGCTGCCCCCGATTCCGCCCGACGCCCAGCCGCCGTTGCGTCCGGACGCGCCGTAACCCGCGATCTCCGCTTCGAGCACGACAACGCGAAGATCCGGTTGCGCCCGCTTCAAGTAGTACGCGCTCCACAGCCCGGTGAAGCCGGCGCCCACGATCGCGGCGTCGCAATCGGTGTCACCCGGCAGCGATGCGCGCGGGGTCAGCGGCTCGTCCAGCTGATCCAGCCACAGGCTGCGCGCTCGGTAGCGCGCCTCGTTACTAGAGCTCGTGGACAGTGGCTGTCCACCCCTGAGAGCTATCGAGTGGCGGGTGACGAGCTGTCAGCCCACTCGCGCTCTCCCACGCCGCGGCGTGCTCGAGCAGACGGCGGTCGCCGCGGTAGCGACCGACGAGCTGCAACCCGACGGGTAACCCGTCGTCGGTAAAGCCGGCCGGGACCGCCGCGACCGGATGGGCGGAGACCGTGATACGCGAACACACGCGCATCCATCCGAGGTAGTGCGGCATATCGACGCCCGCGATCCGCTCCGGGTACTCCTGCTCCACGGGGAACGGCGCCACCTGGGCCGCCGGTGCTACGAGGACGTCGAAGCGCTCCATGACGTCGGCGACCGTAGCGAAGATGGCCGATCGCGCGGCGAGCGCGCGAGCCACCGCGGGACCATCGAGTTCGAGCCCGCGCTCGACGTTCCAGACGATGGTGTCCTTGACCGTCTGGCGCAGGGTCGCGAGCATCGGCTCAAACGCGCGCGCAAACCCGACGGCCCGCAACGTCTCGAACGCTTCGTCGGCACCGCTCAGATCGAGCGCGAGGTCCTGCACCTCGCATCCCACATCGATGAACCGGCGGCGGGCATCGTCGAGCACCGCCATCACCTCGGGCGCGATCGGCAGCCCACCGAGATCCGGGCACCAAGCGACGCGCAGCCCGGCGAGCTCACCCCGGATCTCGCCCCGGAACGAGGCGGGATCGCCGTGGGAAAGCGGGTAATGCGGATGCGGCTCGCTGATCGCGGTGAGCATCAACGCGAGATCGCCCACCGTCCGCGCCATCGGTCCAAGCACGCTCGCGATATCCCAGACGTCGTCGTCGCCGCCGCCGGGCACCAGTCCCGGCGTCGGACGCAGGCCGACCACGTTGTTGAACGAAGCCGGGTTGCGGATGCTTCCACCGTGGTCGGACCCGTCCGCCAGCGGCACCATCCCAGCGGCGAGCGCGGCTCCCGCCCCGCCGCTGCTGCCGCCTGCCGAGCGTTCCAGCGACCACGGGTTACGAGTCGCGCCAAACACCTCGTTGAACGTGTGCGAGCCGGCGCCGAACTCCGGCGTGTTCGTCTTGCCGACGATGATCGCGCCCGCGGCCCGGAGCCGCGTGACGAGCAGGCTGTCGACCGCCGGGACATGATCGGCGAACGCTGAAGAGCCGTACGTCGTCCGGATCCCCGCCGTGTCCTGCAGATCCTTGATCGCGATCGGCAGTCCGTGCAGCGGACCGAGATCGTCGGCCGACCGTGCGGCGCGACGATCCGCCGCGTCGGCCTCGAGAAGCGCCTCCTCCGCCCGGAGCGTTACCACCGCGTTGACGCGAGGATTGACAGCCGCGATCCGATCCAGGTGCCACGACACCACCTCGCGCGCCGACAGCTCGCGGGCGCGGATCGCGCAGGACAGATCACGCGCCGTCCACCAGTGCAGATCGCTCGTCGCGGGCAGCCAAGACATTGCGGGCGGAGCAGCTTATCGGCCCGCGTGAGCGTCGCGAGATCGAGGGCCGGACATGCCGGCCCTCGATCGTCGCCGCGTTATCGGTCGCTAGGTCGTCCCGAGACTGACGGACCAGATGTGCATCGAGGTCGCACCTCCACTGGTCGTGTTGCTCACGTCGGGGAACGTGATCGACTTGACCGTCTTGCTCGGATCGACCGGGACCGTCGTGGCGTACACGTAGACGGTCAGCTGCTGTGAGCTGCCGGAGGTGCTGTTGCGATACGGCAGCGTCGCGGCGGCTGTTTCCGTCGCGCCCGGGCCCCCCGCCCAGTCGCTCGAGGTGACCGTCGCCGTCGACGAGCTGCCGTCGGTGTAGTTGATCGTGATCGTCCCCTGCGTGCCGCCGTCGGTCGAGGACTCGAGCAGGCCGAGCGTGTTGGCCCCGGCCGTCCCGTTGACGAGCATCGTCTGTCCAGCGGCGAGGATGTCGTCGGGAGAGCAGGGCTTCCCGCTCGTCCAGGTGAACGTCAGACCATCGGCTTTGACGGTGGCGCCGGGGGTGAAGCCGGCGCTTGCCAGCGCGTCGGCCGAGTAGCTGTAGCCGACGCCGTCGTAGTTGGCGCAGGCCTGGTTGGCATCCGGAGAGGTGCCGGTGTCATCGTAGTAGTCACTCGGGTTCGCGGTCGGCGTGATCTCGAACGCCGGGCTGTCCGACATGGACCCGCTCCCGGTGACCACGGTCACCGACGCCGGTGAGCCCGGGGAGACCGACGACGGCACGGTGAACGTGACCGCCGTGTCGCTCCAGCTGTCGATCTTCAGCGCGGTCTGACCTGGCCCGCCCCAGCTCGAGCCGTTGTCGCTGAACTCGACGTAGCCTGAGCCTTGGGTGGCGCCGAACCCGGAGCCGTTGATCGTGACCGGCTGGCCGGCGGACGCGGTTGCGGGCGTCACCGAGTTCGCCACCGGCGGCGTGAGCGCCGTCGTGGAGGTGCCGATCGAGAAGAGGTGGAGCTCTCCCATCGTCGCTCCGGCCGGCAACGTGACGCTCGTCAGCGTCTTGCCCGGATCCACCGGTACCGCGGCGTAGAACACATACGTCGCGACGTTCTGCTGCGGGGGCGAGCAGTACGAGCAGTTCCGGTAGCTCAGCTTGATCGCCGTCTGGTTGCCGTACGACGGCTGCGAACTGCCGCCGTTCAGCGTCCAGTCGCTCAGGCCGAGCCAGTACTGCGCGGTGCTGCCGTCGGAGTAGTGCTCGGTCACGACGCCCTCGCTCGGGCCGTTCGTCGCCGAGCCCAGGAACGCGAGGGTCTGGGTCTGCGACGGCGCGTTCAGCGTGATCGTCTGTCCCTGGGCGATCGCGTTGTCGGGCCAGCCCGAGGTCGACTGTGGCCAGGTGAAGTTGACGCCGCCTGCCATCTTCGTGGTGCCAGGCGTCCAGCCCTGCGCCGCCAGCGCCTGCGCCGAGTAGCTCGCGCCGCCTCCGTCGAAGTTCGCCTGGTCGACGTTGCTGTCGTCGGAGATGCCGGCGTTGTTGAACGCGGCCAGCAAGCTCCCGGGTTGTGCGACCAGGACCTGCAGCTTGACGGACTGGGTCGTGCCGCCGGGCATCGTCAGCGTGGCCGTCACCCAGTTGAAGCCCAACGGTGCCGACGAGCTCGCGCTGACGGTCACCGGCAGCGTGCTCCTTCCGTTAGGCGAGACCGAGATCGTGCCGTTCGGCGGCGCCACAGACAGGCCGCTCCCGGCCGGAGCCGAGATATCGACGTGCACGTTCTGGTCGTTCGCGGTGGCGTTCTGCGCGCCGACCTGGATTGTCGCGCTCGATCCCGGGGCGATCGTGACGCTCTGATCGGACAGGTAGCCCACCACCGGGCGCAAACCGTCGGTGTACGACGGCGGCGCGTCCTGCGCCGCCGAGCCCCACGACGTCGCCGTGGTGCCCAGCGTCCAGTTCAGCGAGGCACCCCGCGTGAGGCTGCTGTAGTCGACCCACGGCTTGTTGTACGGCACGCCGTCCAGCCTCAGGGACTTCACGTAGTAGGTGCTGGGCGACGCGCCAGGGGCATTGATGTTGACGGTGTTCCCGTTGCCTAGATGGATGACTGCGTGCGGGAAGCCGGGGCTCCCGAACACGAGTGTCCCGCGGCCCGAGTTCTCCGGATACATGCCGAGCATCTCCCAGATGAACTGCGAGCTCTCCGCTCCGAGGTCGTCGTTGTTGGCCAGACCATCCGGGCCGGGCTGGTAGGTGTTGTTACGAATGTCGTTCGCGGCGCTCTGAGCGACCGCCGGGTCGCCGGCGTAGTCGGGGGCAAACTGCTCGCCCTGGTCGAACTCGTTCGTGATCTGCGCGTACATCCCGAAGCCGTTCGGCTTTGACAGGTACTGCGCGAGCATCGGCCGGACCTTGGCGTCGCCGCCGAGCAGCGAGAACAACGCCGCGTAGTCGTTGGGCACGTCCCACAGGTACTCGTACGGATCCCCCTCGACGTATGGCTCGCCGTCGGTCGGGAACGTGCCGGTAAAGGTCGGGGTCACTCCCGGCTCGAACTGGCCGTTCGCGAGACGCGAGGTCAGCAGGTCGTTGTCGGGGTCGAACAGGTTCTCCCAGTTGTTCGCCCGGCGCGTCATCATCGCCGCGTCCGAATGGTCGCCCATGTCGTCGGCGAACTGCGCCAGCGCCAGGTCCTCGCTGTCGTACTCGAGCAGCGTGGACATGAACCCGTGGGGGTTGCAGCAGCCGTACGCGCCGTCCTCGGGGAGGTAGCCGTACTGCTGCTCGAGCGCCTCGCCGGGTCGCACGTCGTTGACCGTCGTCGCCTGCGCGAGCATGTCGGCGAGCGCCGTCTTCGTGTCGAAATTGTGGGCGCCGAACGTGTAGTAGTCGGTCAGGATCGAGTCCTCCGGGTCTCCGACCATCACGTAGTTATTCAGGTTGTCGTAGCCCCACTGCTGCAGGAGCTTGTCCTCGCTGTAGTAGTTGAGCTGCGACTGCACCAAGTCGCCGGCGGGCCGCGGGTCGAGCATCGCCTGCAGCTCCGAGAGCGAGTGGTAGATGTCCCAGCCCGAGTACATGCCGTACTGGTTCTTCTGTCCGGAAGCGAGGCTGTGGACCTTCATGTCGGCGCCCATGTACTGACCGTTCACGTCGCTGGTGACGTTGGGCTGGATGAAGTCCTTGTAGAGCAGGCTGTAGAACTCCTGCGTCTGGGCGTAACTACCGCCCGAGACCTGGACCTTGCCGAGCAGCCGGTTCCAGGTGTGCTGGGCGTGCCGCCGCACCGAGTTGAACTTCCACCCCGGATTCTCGGTCTGCCAGTTGAGCTTGGCGTTGGCCACGCTCACGTAAGAGATCCCGACCTTCGCCTGGATCTCCTGGTTCTTGCTCGTGTCGAACGTCAGCGCCACCGCGGCGGGGTCGCTCTGACCGGAGTTCGTCATCACGTGCGAGGCGGTGAACGGGTGGTCGAACACGATGTCGAAGTACACGGTGTACAGCTGGGACTGACCGTCGTTGTTGGTCTCGCCGCAGAAATAGCCGCTGGTGTCGGAACCCTGCACCTCGTTGTCGCCGACGACCTTCGCCGTGTCGCCATAGTCCCCGTCCTGACTCGCCATCAGCTTGATCAGGAAGTCGGCCTGGCTCGTGGCCGGGTAGGTGAACCGCGCCATCGAGCTGTGCGGGGTGGCCGTGAACTCAGAGGTGATCGTGTTCGGCGCGTTGCTCTGTGCCGAGTAGTAACCGGCCTGCGCGACCTCGCCAGTGTGGCTGAACGCGGTCGTGATCGTGTTCGGATCTCCGGTCGTGGGGATCGCTCCGGTGGTCGGCACCATCGGAACGTCGCCCGCGGCGCCGCAGCCCGGACCGGAGACGTGGGTCAGGCTGTAGCCCCACAGCTTGGTATCCGAGTAGTCGTACCCGCCACCGGCGTTGTATGTCGGCATCGTGTCCGGGCTCCACTGCACCATCCCGAACGGAACGTCGGCCCCGGGGAAGGTGTTGCCGCCGCCCGAGGTCCAAGTCCGGGTATCGACGAGGCTCGCCAGGCTTCCGCTCGCCGGCGCGGTCGTCACCGGGCTCCGATTCCGGGTTCCGGCGGGACGCCGAGATGCGGGCACTGGCCTGGCGCAGTGCGCGGGACGCCCCGTGAGCGTTTTGAGGCAGCCCGGCCCCGAGAAGCCTGCTCGCCGGGCGGCGGGTGTCGCCGCGATTTGAGGCGCTCCGGTCTCGACGCCCGGCCCCGCCGGGGTCCGCGGCGCAGCGGTCGTGACGCCCGGCGCGGTGGACGTCGGGGTCGAGGACGACGTGCCCGCCAGCGCCGGCACGGCAACCACCCCGAGCGCACACGCGCCGCCCAGGATCAGTAACGCCAGACCGCGAACGAACCGGCTTGAAAGCTTGCCTCTCACAGCTTCCCCTCCTCCTCAACCGTGCGGGCGCCGACGAGCCTCTCCGTATCGCTCGATGGACGCCGAGCGCTCAGATATGAGGGGCCCCCGCCGTGAAAATGATAACGTTGTCACTGGGGCTTATATCTCACGATCACACGGTTGTCAATCGGAACGTTTGTGACCAACTGAGACGAGCGCCACGCCGCTGGCGACGTTTCCGCTGCTAATGGCGGTAACCCGCTCAGGTGCCGCGGGAGGGTCCCGTCAGGGACTGCCTCAGTGACGAAGTCAGACGCTCCCGGTCAGGGGCGAAGCTCGCCCGACCCGCGCGCCACCAGCTCCACCGACACGACCACGCGCTGAGGCTCCCCCTCGTCGGCATCGATGCGGTCGAAGGCCAACTCAGCCCCGAGCCGGCCGATTTGATAGGGGTCGGCGCGGACCACGGTGACGCCCAGCAGGTCGGCAAGCTCGAAGTCGTCGAAGCCCACCAGCGCGACGCGGTTACGCTTGCCGTTCAGCGCGTGCAGGGCGCCGACCGTGCAGCGGTTGTTCCCGGCGAAGATGGCGGTTGGCCGCCGCGCGGGCGGCAGTGCAATCAGTTTGAGCGTGGCCTGCTTGGCCGCATCCGAGGTTCCGTTTCCGATCGACACGAGCTCCGGGTCGACTTCGATCCCGGCCCGCCGCAGCGCGCGGCGGTATCCGGCTAGGCGCTCGCGGGCGGTAAACAGCCGCACGTCATCGCCCACGAACGCGATCCGGGCGTGACCGCCGGCCACCAGGTGCTCGACCGCGCGCCGGGCGCCGGCGGCGTTCTCGGCCAGCACGGTGTCCGCCTTGATCTTGGCCGGAGGCCTGTCCAGGAACACAATCCTGGTGGAGAAGCCGGTGTCGCGGATGTAGCGATGATCGCTCCCCGCTGGAACCACCAGGAGCGCGTCGACGCGCCGCCGCAGCAGTGCCATCACTAGCTCGCGCTCGCGATGGGGATCCTCGCGAGCCGAGGCGGTGATCAGCAGGCTCGAACGTTCCCGTGCGCTCTCTTCGACGGCCTGCGCGATCGCGGAATAGAACGGGTTCGCGACGTCCTCGATCACGAGACCGAGCGTGAACGACCTTGCCCCATGGCGAAGACTCGCCGCCAGGTCGTCGCGCTCGTAGCGCAGCACTCGCGCCGCCTCGAGCACCTTCTCCATCGTGGCCGGCTTGACTCCGGGCTCCTCGTTGATGACTCGCGAGACCGTCTTCAGGCTGACCCCGGCCGCCCGGGCGACGTCGACCATCGTGGCCCGCCCCGACCTTCCGTGATTGGTTTCACTACTCGTGATGAGTTTCGCTGCCCCTCATGACCGTTCGTGTGGCGCCAGCATACTCCGACGTCTACCTCGATGACAACGTTTCCCTAACGCGTGGCGTGTTGACATAGACAACGTTGTCAAATATTGTGCCCGCGAGTGCCGGAGGGAGGGAAAGACAGCGTGCGGAGTAGCGCCGGAGCGCCGACCGGCGCCGATCGCGCGCCCCATGGTCACGATCGAGACCACGTGCGTCGAGGCGCGGCACGGACTCAGCCGCGCCCGCCGCGCGGGGTTCGAGCCCCGCTCGTCCTACCCCCGAACCAGCTGGCTCGGTTCTATCGCGGCGGAGCCCGCATCGGTCGGCTACGCGGCGCCTCGGGCCACGACGCCGGCGAGGACTCACCCCACGACGCCGGCGAGGACTCACCCCACGTCGATGGCGGCGGCTCGACCCACGTCGACGGCGGAGCCTCGACCGACGTCGACGGCGGAGCCTCGACCCACGTCGACGGCGGACCGGAGGATTGGGTGGGCTCGACGACGACCGCGCTCGGAGCTGACAGCGAGGGACTCAGCCGCCTGCGCGACGGCCACTACCTGCGCGACGCGATCGAGGACGATCCGATCGGATTCCTCGGTCCTGATCATGTCCGGCGGTGGGGGTCGAATCCCGCGCTGCTGGTGAAGCTGTTGGACGCGGGAGAGCGGCTTCCGGTGCATTTTCACCCTGGCCGCGCCTTCGCCCGCCGAGAGCTCGGTCTCGCCTTCGGCAAGACCGAAGCCTGGATCATCGTGGAGGCCGAGCCGGACGCCGTTGTCCACCTGGGATTGAAGGCTCCGGTCGAGCGCTCCACCGTTCAGCGTTGGGTTCGCGAGCAGGACGTGCCCGCGATGCTCGCGGCGATGCACGAGCTTCCGGTGCAGCCGGGCACGACGGTTTTCGTCCCCGCGGGAACGCTTCACGCGATCGGGTCCGGCATCCTGCTGGTCGAGCTCCAGGAGCCCACCGATATGTCGGTCCTGCTCGAATGGGAGCGCTTCGGCGTGAGTGACGGAAGCGAGACCCTCGGGCTCGGATGGGAGCGCGTCATCGGCGCCGCCGACCTCGAAGCAACGCCACCGGAGGACCTCGTGGTTCAGGATGCCCGGGGCGCCCAGGGCGCGGCGATCACCGACATGCTGCCCTCGGTCGCGACGCCATATTTCCGCGCGCAGTGCATCAGGGCGGACGGCGACCCGGTGCACCTCGATCCCTCGTTTTCGATCCTCGTCGTGCTCGATGGCTGGCTGACGTTGTGGAGCGAATCGACGGATCCGCTCGGTCTGCATGGTGGTGAGACGGCGCTCATTCCGCATGGCTCCGGGCCGACGACGCTCGACGGCCATGCCAGCGTGATCCGGTGTCTGCCACCCGCGCCGGAGGCGGGAGCAGGGGAGTGGTGATGAACACGTCTCGGACCGGGAAGAGGTGGCCGTGACCGACGTCACGCAGGCAGACGCGAGCAACTCACGCCCGGCCGGAGCGCCGGAGCCGATTCTGGAGGCCCGCGCGATCGACAAGACCTACGGGCACGTCGAGGCGCTGCGCGGAGCCAACTTCAGCGCATACGCGGGCGAGGTGGTCGCGCTCGTCGGCGACAACGGCGCGGGCAAGAGCACGCTGATCAAGATCCTGTCCGGCGTAGGGCAACCCGACAGCGGCCAGATCCTGTTCGAAGGCCGCCCGGTGCACATCGGCTCGCCGGCGGCAGCCCAGCGCCTGGGGATCGAGACGGTCTACCAGGACCTCGCGCTCGCGCCCGATCTCGACGGAGCCGCCAACATCTACCTGGGCCGGGAGCCACTGCGGAGCGGCGTGCTCGGGAAGTTCGGTGTGCTCGACAAGCGCGCGATGCGCGAGCAGACGACGCGCACGTTCACCGATCTCGGCGTCGGGATCCGGGACCCGGCGGCTGCCGTCGCATACCTCTCGGGCGGGCAGCGTCAAGGCGTGGCGGTCGCGCGCGCCGCCGTTTGGGCGAGCAAGGTGATCATCATGGACGAGCCGACGGCGGCGCTCGGCGTCGTTCAGAGCGAACGCGTGCTCGATGTCGTGCGGCGGGTGCGCGACCGCGGATTGGCCGTGATCCTGGTCAGCCACAACATGCCCCAGGTGCTGTCCGTCGCCGACCGAATCCAGGTGCTCCGCTTGGGACGCCGGGTAGCGACGTTCGCTCGCAACGAGGCGACGCTCGAGTCGCTCGTGGCCGCGATGACGGGCGCGCTTGAGCAAGAGGACGAGCGGTGAGCTCGGTACAGCGCGAGCCGCCCGAGCAAGCCGACGTGAGCGCCCCGGCTCTCCCCGCCGACGCGCGATCCGAGACGCCGACCGTCGGCGAGCGTGTGAAGGCGACGTTGTTGTCGTCGAGCAGCCCGTTGTGGATCTTCCTGGCTCTCGTCGTGATCGTCGCGGTCTTCAGCGTGTTGAAGCCCAGCGCGTTTCTCTCGAGCTTCGACATCAAGACGATCTTCATCAACGCCGCGGTCGTGATGATGCTGTCCGTCGGGATGACCTTCGTGATCATCACCGCCGGGATCGATCTCTCGGTGGGGTCCGTGCTCGTCATCTCCGGGGTGGTCGCCGCGAAGGTGATGATCGCTGCGGGAGGGGGCGTGGCTCACGCGGCCACGGCAGGCTGGGGGCCGATCCTCGCCGGCGTCGCGGTCGGGCTGATCGTCGGAGTGGCGTGGGGCCTGATCAACGGGTCACTGATCGCGCTGGCAGGACTTCCGCCCCTGATCGTCACCCTCGGGACGTTCGGAATGGCACTCGGGTTGGCCGATGTGATCACTTCCGGAGTCGATGTCGCGGGGATACCGACGAAGCTGAACAGCACGATCGGAGGCGGACAGGTCGGACCTATCCCGTGGCTGGTACTGATCGCGGCGGTGGTGACGATCGTTTGCGGGCTGGTCCTGCATCTGACCCGGTTCGGTCGTTACACGTACGCGATCGGCTCTAATCCCGAAGCGGCCAGACGAGCGGGAATCAACGTCAACCTGCACTTGATCAAGGTGTACGCGCTGGCGGGACTGCTCTCGGGGCTGGGCGGTGTGCTCAGCCTCGCCTACTTCACGACGACGACGATCTCGGGGCACACCACTGACAACCTCACCGCGATCGCGGCGGTGGTGATCGGGGGCACAAGCCTGTTCGGCGGCAGGGGAACCATGTTCGGAACCGTAGTGGGGGTATTCATCCCAGTCGTTCTCGCGAGTGGGTTGGTGATCATGAGCGTTCAGTCGTTCTGGCAGCAGGTCGTAATCGGGGCGATTCTGATCCTCGCCGTGTACTTCGACCAGCTTCGCCGGCGCGCGAGGTTGCGGCCGTGATCCCTTACAGCGCAAACACGCGGTCATTCGATGTGTGTTCGGCACACATTGGTGACGGCCGCAGATGAAGGAGGGTCCATGCGACGACGAAGTCTCCCCTTGCTCGCGGTGATCGCCGCGATCACGGTGGCCGGTTGCGGCTCGAGCTCGAGTTCCACCTCCGCGAGCGGATCGGCCGCCAGTTCCAGCCCCAGCTCTAGCTCGAGTTCCACCGCCAGCTCCGGCTCGAGTTCTGGTAGTAAGTCGCTGGCGCTGATCCAGGGCACGAAGGCCGACAACTTCTACGTGACGATGGCCTGCGGCGCCAAGTCCGAAGCGGCCAAGCTCGGGTACTCGATCAATGTCCAGGGCCCGGCCGACTTCTCCGCCCCGGAGCAGATCCCGATCGTCGACGCGGTCACCGCCACACACCCGGGAGCAGTGCTGATCGCGCCGACCGACACCCATGCCCTGATCGCCCCGATGCAGCAGATGAAGAGCGCCGGCATCAAGGTGATTCAGGTCGACACGACGGTGAGCGACCCGTCCATCGCGGTCGCGTCGATCTCGTCCAACAACATCGAAGGCGGCGCCAAGGCCGCAGACGAGATGGCCAAGCTGATCGGCGGCAAGGGCTCGGTGATCGTGATGAACGAGCAAGCCGGGGTGTCCACCACTGAGGGGCGGATCCAGGGCTTCCTGCAGGAGATCAAGAAGTACCCGGGGATCAAGCCGCTCGCCACGCAGTACGTTGGCGATAACCCGGCGAAGGCGGCGCAGGCAATCACCGCCGTGTACGCGGCGCATCCCGACCTGGCCGGGGTCTTCGCCACCAACGTGCTGGTCGCCCAGGGCGTCGACACCGGCCTACAGACCGCCCACGCGGCCAGCAAGATCAAGATCATCGGTTACGACGCCGACCCCACCCAGGTCGCAGACCTCAAGAGCGGCGTGGTCGAGGCGCTGATCGCGCAGGAGCCCTATCAGGAGGGCGTCGATGGTGTCGAGCAGGCGGTCAACGCACTCACCGGCAAGCCGACGCAGTCCACGCTGACAGGCCTCGCCATCCTCACCCGCAGCAACCTGGCCTCGATGAGCCAGTACGTGTACAAGAGCAGCTGCTGACCCGTGCCGGCGGGGTAGTTCACACGAGCTGCCCCGCCGGGCCTGTGGGATCCGGAACGCTTTCGCGCCACCCATGATCGCGAGCGGCGACGACATTGCTCGTATATGAGTCCGCCACGAGGGAGTACAGGAACTGCGCTGGCGTGCCTACTGGAGAGTTGACCAGGAGCACGAATTCCATCTCTTGTGGCAGGTAGAAGAGGACGCCCTGCTCGGTTTGTCCTGCCCCGTCGTACCAGAATCCGTTCTTTGCGTAATACGTCCCGGCGGGCGTCGACACCGTCCAGTCGATGCCGAAGCGGGCGTCGAGCATGGCCTGCGCCTGGAGCGCGGTCATGATCGTGCCGCGGCGGCGGAACGCACCCATGACGTCGAGCATCTCGTCAACTGCCATGTGCCAGCCGGCTCCTCCGGCCATCGTGGTCAGATCGCCAGAGTTCCAGCCCGAACCGGAGACCGGGAAGTTGTAGGCCAGCGCATCCAACGGCCGGTGATATAGGGTCGGCCCCGAGACGCCTGACGGCGTGAACACTCGCGTGGCCGCGAAGGACTCGTAGGCCGCCAGCGTGATGGCATCCCAAACGATGTCGTTGAACGCGTTCAGGCCGAACAGCGGCGGGAGGGAGAAGTCGACCGGGATGTTGCCGTTGATCGTCGCGAGCAGGATCCGGCACAGGCCGAAGTTCATGTTCTGGTACCAGTACTGGCCCAGGTTGCTGGTCCCAGCCGCGATCTGCGCCTTCATGAACTGGAAGTCAGACGCCGAGGAGCTATTCCCAAAGTCGAGGCCCGACGTGTGGGTCATCAGATTCGCGAACGTGATCCGATCGACGTTTGGCCCCTTCGACCAGTAGGCCGGCAGGTAGTCGATGATCTTCGTGTCGGAGGAAATTCCCTGGTTGTCCAGGAGCTTTGTCATCGCGATCGCCGTGATCTGCTTGCTCAGGCTCGCGACATGCATACGGACGTGGGTCGTCCATCCCTCCGCGGTGTCCTGAGGCTCCTTGGCCCAGTTCCAATCAACCGCGCGGATTCTTCTTCCGCGCTCGTTCAGCCGCAGCGAATAGCCGGCCACGTCGTTCTGTAGCGCTGACTTGAGCGCGGTGATGAATCCGCCGACGTCCAGCCTGTAGTTGACGTGCAACTGAGGAACAGCCTCGGTTATCTCCGCGCTCGGCGCGGACGCCTGCGCACTCGGCTCGGGGAGGTCCAGGCGGCCCCGGTCGGAGTTGACACCGTCAAGGTTCGACGGACGCATCTGGTGCGCGCGCAGCTGCGCCTCGGAGACATCGACGCCACGGATGCGCCTCAGCGCCGCCGCGAGTTGTTCGCTGTCGCTCTGCTCCGCCAGCCCGGTCATGGCCGTTCCTTTCGTCGTTATCAGCGACCGCCGTGGGTGGCGTGCATTGGCATCCGTCGCCGACAACAATCACAGGCCGCGACGCGTCTGAACACCATCCCTTGGGTCAAGGGTCCACACCTTCGGATCGCCCCCAGCGACCTTCGCGCGCGCGGATATCGGTCCCCGCTGCCGCTCCGGGTCCCGCGTCAGCCGAAGTTCAAGAGCGTCAGCTCAGTGCATCGCTTCCTGCGCGCGCCGGGGCAGCTTCCATCCCGGACGGACGAAGTGGCAGGTGTAGCCGTTGGGATAGCGCTCGAGGTAGTCCTGGTGCTCGGGCTCGGCCTCCCAGAACGGTCCGGCGGGCGCCACCTCGGTGACGACCTTGCCCGGCCACAAGCCGGAGGCGTCGACATCGGCGATCGTGTCCTCGGCGATGCGGCGCTGCTCGTCATCGACGTAGTAGATCGCCGAGCGGTAGCTCGCCCCGACGTCGTTGCCCTGGCGGTTCTTAGTGGTCGGGTCGTGAATCTGAAAGAAGAACTCCAGCAGGTCGCGGTAGGAGATCCGATCTGGGTCGAACTCGATCTCGATCGCCTCGGCGTGCGAACCGTGGTTGCGGTAGGTCGCGTTGGGCGTGTCACCGCCGGTATAGCCGACGCGCGTGCCGGTCACGCCATCGAGCTTGCGGATCAGATCCTGGACGCCCCAGAAGCACCCGCCCGCAAGGATCGCCTTCTCGGTTGCAGCCATCTCTCCGGTCCTCCTCGTCATCGTTGCTTGGTCGTTGCACGTACATGGTGACAGTCCGCAGACGAGAACCCGCGTCGGAGGCTTCGACGACGGTCGTCGACGCCGCGCGGGGTTGCGCGCTCCCGAGGCGGCAGCTACCGTCAGCTCATGCGTAGATCCGACGTCGAGGTGTTTCAGGCGATCATCTCCAAGCGCGGCGACTTTGGGCATCGGGAGCATCTCGAGCTCGCGTGGACCTACCTGCGCCTCCATCCGATCCAGGAAGCCGAAGGCGTGATGAGCGCCGCGATCCGGCACATCGCT
Source organism: uncultured Solirubrobacterales bacterium (assembly GCA_963770615.1). GTDB lineage: Bacteria > Actinomycetota > Thermoleophilia > Solirubrobacterales > Solirubrobacteraceae > Palsa-465. Next base: position 157,674 of record CAVYQJ010000006.1, read on the forward strand.
CGACGGCACGGCGCCGAGGACAAGCATCACGAGACGATCACTCGCGCTTGGCTCCGGTTCGTGGCGGTGCACATGCAGCGCTGGGGGGCGCCGAGCTTTGAGGAGTTCATCGAGCGCAACCCGGACCTCCTCGACCGCAAACTCGTCGAACACTTTTATTCGCGCGAGCTCATCTTCGGAGCGCCCGCACGGGCGGGGTGGGTGGACCCGGACCTGCGCGAACTGCCGGCGCTCGCCTGAGGCGTGGCGGGCGCGACCGGCTCCGTGACCTCGGTCCTGCCTCCGGGCTGATCGACGAGTGAGCTTCGATCAGCGCGGCTCGTCGGCTGGTAGAACCTAGGCTTCGAGGTGACCGACGTGTCGAATACCGAGACTCCGCTGGTCGCCGCGGCGGTACCCGCCGTCGACCTCGACACGCTCGCGGCGGTCCAGCGCCGGGTGCTGTGGTTGGCGACGAGCATCATCCACCACGCCAACAAGGTTCGGAACACCCCCTCGGGCGTGAAGGTCGGAGGTCATCAGGCGTCGTCAGCGTCGATGACGTCGATCATGACCGCGCTCTACTTCGCCCACCTCCGGGGCCCGGACCGCGTGTCGGTCAAGCCTCACGCGGCGCCGATGCTGCACGCGATCAACTACCTGCTCGGCCGCCTCGATCGTCGGTATCTCACCGAGCTCCGAGCGTTCGGCGGACTTCAGAGCTACCCGAGCCGCGCGAAGGACCCCGATCCGGTCGATTTCTCGACGGGATCGGTCGGAATCGGCGCGACCGCGACGATCTGGAGCGCGCTCGCCCACCGCTACGTCGCCGGCCACTTCGATGTGCCGCGCGGCGGCCGGCAGGTTGCGCTGCTCGGCGACGCCGAGCTGGACGAGGGCGCGATCTGGGAGACGCTGGTCGATCCGATGGTCCCGCGTCTCGGCGAGGTCCTGTGGATCGTCGACCTCAACCGGCAGTCGCTCGACCGGGTCGTGCCCGATATCGCGGCGGGGCGGATCGGGGCGATGTTCGACGCCGCCGGCTGGCAGACGATCACGGTCAAGTACGGGCATCGCCTGCGCGAGCTGTTCGAGCGTCCGGACGGAGACGCCCTGCGCCAGCGGATCGATGCGATGAGCAACGAGGAGTACCAGCGGATGCTGCGAACGCCGGTCGAAGGCGTTCGCGCGCGACTGGCCGGAGAGGGCCGGGGACGGCGCACGCTCGAGCGGCTCCTGGGCGACCTCGAAGACCGTGACATCGCCAGGGCGGTCCGAGATCTCGCCGGTCACGACCTTGGCGACCTGCTGGCAGCGTTCGCGGAAGCCGACGCCGCTAAGGATCGCCCGTCGGTCATCTTCGCCTACACGATAAAAGCGTGGTCGCTGCCCACCGAGGGGCATCCCGCCAACCACTCGGCGCTGCTCACCCCCGACCAGTGGGAGGCGCTGGCGCATGACCTCGGCGCCGACAGCAACGATCCGTGGGCTCTGTTCCCCGAGCACAGCGCCGAGGCCGGGCTGTGCCGCGACGCCGCCGAGCGACTGACGCGGCGCGAACATGCCCGCCGCGACCCGCCGGCGGTCGTCAAAGAATTCGCTCGCGCGCACCGCGGCCTTGCCTCGACCCAGCAGGCGTTCGGTCGCTTCTTCGTCGACCTCGCTCACAACGTGCCCGATGTCGCCCAGCATGTCGTGACGGTCAGCCCCGACGTCGCGTCGTCGACCAACCTCGGCGGTTGGATCAACCGAGTCGGCATCTTCCACCTCGGCGACCGGATCGACTGGTTCGCCGATGACACCGAGACTCTGATCCATTGGCGGGAGTCAGAGCACGGTCAGCACCTCGAGCTCGGGATCGCGGAGGGCAACCTCGTCGGCGCCCTGGGCGAGCTGGGCGCCACGTGGTCGCGCGACGGTCAGCCGCTGTTGCCGATTGGGACGATGTACGACCCGTTCGTGAACCGCGCGCTCGAGCCGTGGTCGTTCGGGATGTACGCCGGCGGCCAGTCGATCCTGGTCGGCACGCCGTCCGGCGTGACGCTCGCGCCCGAGGGCGGTGCCCACCAATCGATCATCACCGCCTCGGTCGGGCTCGAGCAGCCCAGATGCGTGGCGTGGGAGCCGGCCTTCGGTCAGGACCTCGAGTGGACGCTGCTGGCGGCGCTTGGGCAGCTCGGACGGGCCGATGGCACATCCGCCTACTTCCGGCTCAGCACGCGCCCGATCGACCAGGGTCTCGCCTCCGTCCCTTCGGACCCGGATGCCCGAGAGGAGCGGCGTCGGCAGGCGCTCGCCGGGGGCTACCGCATCCGTGCCGGCGCGAGCCCGGCGGTGACGCTGGTCGCGGTCGGCGTGATGGTGGTCGAGGCGTGCGCGGCAGCCGACCAGCTTGTGGCCGCCGGGGTCGACGCCGACGTGATCTGCCTCACCTCGCCCGACCTCGTGTTCCGCGCCCAGCAGGGACGCCAGGGCCTGGCCGACCACGACGACGGGATCCTCGACGTGCTCTTCCCACCCGAGCGGCGGGCGCCGCTCGTGACCGTGCTCGACGGACATCCGCACACGCTCGCGTTCCTCGCGGGCATCGCCAGAACGCCGATCGCGTGCCTCGGCGTACAGGACTTCGGCCAGTCCGGCGACGTCCAGGACCTGTACCGCTATTTCGGCATCGACGCCGACACGATCGTCAGCGCCGCCATCGACCTCCTCGGGTGAACCACACATGACCGACATCCTCATGCCCCGCCTGACCGACCAGATGGAAGCCGGCACGATCGTTGCGTGGCTCGTCGAAGACGGAGAGACCGTCGACGTTGGCCAGGAGATCGTCGAGATCGAAACCGACAAGGCGACGGTGGCTCATCCCTCGGACGCTGCCGGCGTGCTCGACACGGTCGCCGGCGTAGGTGACACGGTCACGGTCGGCGAACTGATCGCGCGCGTCGGCGTCGCGCACGCGGCCGTGGCCGCCCGGAGCCGGACCGTCGGCGACGGAAGCGCCACGGTGCCCGCGGGCGACGACGTGCCCGAGTCGCCGCCGGCGCCCTCACCGCTCCCCGCGGCATCGGCGGCGCCGGTCGCATCGAACGGCAGGGAGGCGGCGCTCGTCACTCCGCTGGCGCGCAGGCTCGCGGGCGCGCATGGGATCGACCCGGCGGGACTCGCGGGATCCGGTCCGGGCGGCCGCGTGACCAAGGCCGACGTGATGCGCGCGGCCGGCATCGAGGTCACGCCGGAGCCCGACCGAGCCCACCCGGCCCCGGTCGCCGAACCGCGTGCGCCTGCCCCTGACACGCTCGGACCGCCTTCGGATCGCGGCACGCGCGTCCAGCAGCCAACCCGGCTCCAGCAGATCGTCGCCCGGCGGATGGCCGAGGCGATGGCGACCATCCCTCACTTCCAGGTGCAGACCGAGGTCACGATGGACGACGCGATCGCGATCCGAGCCCAGCTCAAGGCAGCCGCCGGAGACGGAACGCCGGTGCCGTCGATCAACGACCTGATCGTGAAGGCGTGTGCACTGACGCTTCCGGACCATCCGCTGGTCAATGGCTCATACAAGGACGGCGCGTTCGAACTCCACGATCAGGTGCACGTCGGCATCGCGGTCGCGTCCGACGATGGCCTGGTCGTGGCCACGATCCGCGACGCGGCCATCAAGTCGTTGGGTCAGATCGCGCGCGAGAGCCGGCGTCTGGCCGAGCGGGTCCGGACGCGAACGGCGACTCCGCCCGAGCTCACCGGTGCCACCTTCACGGTCTCGAATCTCGGGATGTTCGGGATGACCGCGATCACCGCAGTGATCAACCCGCCCCAGGCCGCGATCCTCGGCGTCGGCGCGTCACGACCGACGCTCGCCCGTGGTCAGAACGGCGGGGTCATCGACCGGCAGCTCCTGACACTCACACTCAGCTGCGATCACCGGATTCTCAACGGCGCCGACGGCTCGCGGTTCCTGCTCGACGTCAAGCACTGCCTCGAGTCGCCGCTGCGACTCGCGCTGTGAAGCGGTACGCCGGCGTCATTTAGCGGCGCTGGAGCACGGCCCGCCGTAGCGGCAGCTGACGAGGCTTGGCTGCTCGACCGGTCGCCCGGCGTCAATCGACCAGGCGAGCCGGATGAACTGGGCATGGGTCCATCCGAGCGGGGTCGCGGAGCCGGTGCCGGTCCCGGGCGCGCGACCATCGGTACCGGCGGGCGGATTGTCGTCCCATACCTGCTCGGGAAGCATGAACCCGTCGTTCGCGGTGTTCGCCATCGCGTTCAGTTGCTTCATCGCCGCCGCACGGGCCGCTCCCGCGTCCCCGGAGAGCTCGCCCGCGGCGAGTTCGTACTCTCCTCGCTCGCCGGCGAAGATCGGCCACAGGCGTCCGACGCCGTCGTTGTTCCCGAACGGCCCGCCGGTGAGCGACTCGCCATAGCCGTCGTAGTTGTAGCGGTGCCAGAACTCTCCGTTCGGGGTGTCGACGCCGAGCTCGCGATCGACCACGGGCAGCGTCGACAGGACCGCCGGATTGTCGGCGCGCAGCACGCCGAGCCTTACGAGCTCCAGGAAGCTCGGGTCGACGACCGCGCGCTGATCGGCCTTCGGACCGCCGTCGGAGATCTGGTAGGTCGTGCCCGCGTCGGCGTTGCCGTCGACCGTCAGCCGCACGAAGTACGGGGACGAAGACAGCGGTCCGTCGGTGGTCACGGTCCAGTGGTCGAGCTGCGAGCGCCAGCTATCCGCCGTCGCGCGGTACTGAGCCGCCGCGGCGGCGTCGCCGTTGTCCTGCGCGATTTGCGCGGCGCACACCAAGCCGGCGATCTCCGCGGCGATGCTTGACGGCGAGTAGCCGATCTCGTTCTCCCAGCGCTCCTGAGTGACCGGGCCGTTGGCCAGGATGCACCCCGCGGCTCGCTCGACGTGGCTCCAGGTCCCCGCGCCCGTCTGCCCAAGCTGCGACGCGAGCAGGATCGGGTCGGCGACCTCGTCGAGTTGCAGGCCCGTCCAGACCGGGGTTCCGTCGACGCTCGAGTTCTGCGGGAAGCAGCCGTTCGGCTCCTGCTGGCGTGTCCACAGGTAGTTGAGCGCGCGTGCGGCAGCCGCGCGATAACCGGCCGCGATTTCGGCGGTGGCCATCTCGTACAGATCGCGCGACCACACCAGGTGGTAAGGGCCGTTGTAGTTGGGGAGCTGACCCCAGACCCATGCCATCGTCGGCGAGGCGATAAACGCGCCGCGATACGTCTTGTCCTCCGAGGCGCCGAGCACCATCAGCGAGACGTCGTACAGCTCCTCGTGGCCGGCGACGCTCCGCGGCCTCGGGTGGCCGGCGAGGTATTGGTGCCATCCGGACTCATACGCGCGCTGCACCGCGTCGAACCCGCGGCCGAGCGAGGCGTTCGCGCTCCCCAGCGCCGCCGAGGAGGTGGTCCCGAAGCCCAGGGCGATCGTCGCGTCCTGGCTGCCGGGCTCGCCGTTCAGCGGCATCGCACCGGTCTGCACGACATTGCCGTCGGGCGCCGATGTGTAATTCCAGTCCATCCGGTAGTGGCTGCTCAGATCGGTCCAGCCGTCGCTCGTGCCCAGATAGCCGCTCGACGTCTCGGTGAAAGCCGGCGAGGAGACGAGCGCGCTGCCCGACTTGGCGTCCGATGCGATCAGCGAGCTACCGGCGGTCGAGCCTGAGTCGTCGTTGCCGTTGCCTGACAGGCTTGGGTCGTACACCACGTACAGGTGCAATCGCTCCTTGGTGAGCGACTCGAAGTGCACCCGCATCAGCAGCACAGACCGGCTCGGATCCGTCGTATACGTCTTGGTGATACGGAATCGTCCGTGTGGGTCCGTGTTGATCTGCTCGTAGGAGAGACTGCGCGGATCGGTGAGCTTGAGTGCGTGCTCGGTGCCGTCGGTCTCGCGTTCCACCCAAGACTTTCCGTCGGTGACGACGAACTGCAGGTCGCGCACGGCCGGCGTGCTCAGATCTGGGTAGTAGACCTCGGTCAGCTCACCGCTGTTCAGCGTGTACCAGAGCTTGCTGGCCAACGTGGTGGAGGTGCCGAAGCCGTCCTTGTTGCCGGCCGTCCACAGGGCTGTTGCACCCGGCGCGCCCGGGGCGACACCGGTCACAGCCCCCGCGGCGCCGACCGGCACCGCGAGTGCGATCGCCACGGCGAGTCCGAGTAGTCGGGCAATGACTCCGTATTTCATGAATTCGCTCCTCCACCCGTTCTGCGAACGACTACGGAGGAGTCCGTACCCGGGGCGCGGCGACTGAATCAGAGATCTTTTCGCTAGGACATGTCCGAAATCTCCTGGGGCGCACGCTCAGACGGCTCCACCGTCATGCTCCCCGCGGTACTGCTCGTCTGTGACGGGCTCGAGCCACTCGTGTCCCCCGAGGGAGATCGCGACATGAGCCATGCACGTCGTGTCGTCGGCTCCGTGCCAGTGACGCTCGCCCGGCGAAATCCACACGGTGTCGCCGGGGCGAATATGGTGCTCATCGCCGCCTTCCGCCCGGACCTTCCCCTGGCCGTAGGTGACCATCAGAATCTGGCCGCCCTCGTGCCTATGCCAGTGCGTCCGAGCTCGTGGCGCGAAGAACACGTTGTTGATCGTGACTCCTTCGGTGGGCGCGAGGATCGGATCTCCCCACACCTCTCCCGTGAACGTGGCCGAGCGCCGTTCGGACGCGCTCCCGCTGTCGCGGCCCTCGATGATCTTCATCGGTTCTCCTCCGTTCTCGTAGGTTCGGGTTCGCTTAGCCGGACGCCGCCGGCGATGTCTCCGAGCGCATCGACGACGCGATTGCTGATCTGGTCGCGGTAACCGACGCTGTTGGCCAATCCGAACGCCGCGACGGGTCCCGCGGCGTTGAGCGACGGCACTCCGAGCGACGCGAGGTGTTCGACGTAGAGCTGGACGTCCTTCAGCATCAGCGCACCGGTGAGGCCGCCCTCCAGATAGTCGCCGTGCACGATGTGCGGGAACCGGTGCAGCGTCGCGAAGTTCACCCCGGAGCCGGCGTTCAGCACCTCGAGCACCGTGTCGAGGTCGAGCTTCGCCTTGCGCGCGGCCACCATCACCTCCGCGGTCGCGGCGAGGCTGACGGCGTTCAGGAAGTTGTTGAGCAGCTTCACCGTGTGACCGGCGCCTGCCTCGCCGACGTGAAAGATCTTCCCGCTGAACGCCTCGAGCGCCCACTTCACGCGCTCGAGCGCCGCGGCCGATCCGCCGGCCATCACCGTCAGCGTGCCGGCCTCCGCCGCGGCCGCGCCGCCCGATATGCCGGCGTCGATGAACTCGACCCCGCGCTCACCGAACATCGCGTGCAGGCGGACGGTCGATCTCGGCGCGGCGGTCGACAGATCGACCACGACCTGTCCGGGGCGGCAATGGGCGAGCACGCCCCCGTCGCCTAGTACGACGGCTTCGATCACCGAGCTGTCGGGCAACGACATCAGCACGAGATCCACGTCCGCGCTCAACGACGCGATGTCATCGGCGGCACGCGCTCCGGCGGCGAGCACTCGCGACGGCTCCACGTCGTAGCCGATCACATCGTGGCCCGCGGCGATGAGCCGGCGCGCGATCCGACCGCCCATGTTGCCGAGCCCGATGACCCCAACCACGCCGCTCGAATCTGCCTCCATATCCATCCAGACCTCCAGTCGCCGATCAACCGGTTTCGGATCGTGCCACGTTCAGGAGAGGCGAAAGGCGAGGCCTGTGGGCGAGTCCGGCACCCCGTCGAAGCGCTCGGTGACCCGGGGATCGTGGCCTGGCACCACGATGGCGCCGAGCTCCTGGCGGAAGTCTCTGAGCATCGCGTATGCCCGGTACATCTCAACCAGGTTCACGACGACAGCAAACGGTCGGTCGTACTCGAGCTCCTCGTAAAAGTGAGCCGCGTCCGACGCGAGCACGATCGGCCTGCCGGCCGTCTCGACCACGAAGACCTGCTGCCCGGGAGAGTGGCCCGCCACCGTGATCGCCCGGATCCCCGGCGCGAGCTCTTGCGTACCGTCATAGCGATCGACCCGGCCCTCGCGGTCGAGGGCTACGAGCTGCGAGATCGAGGCCGGTTCGACGTGCCGGGCGAACTGCGGGTGGCGCGCCATGTCGCTCGTCCAGAACGACAGCTCGGTTTCGGGAACGAAGATCCGTGCGCGTGGGAACAAGTCGAGGTTCCCCACGTGGTCGTAGTGCAGGTGCGACAAGATGACTCGGGATACGTCGGCCGGGTCGATGCCAAGGTCACTGAGTGCGTCGCGTGGATGTCTCAGCAGCGTCCGGCCGCGCCGTTCGCCCTCATCGGGGTGAAACCCGGTGTCGAGCACGATGGTGTCACCCGCGCGTCTGAGCACGTAGAAGAAGTAGTCGAGTCGCTCTTCGCTGTCGGGCTCGCCGTAGGCGTCCCAGTGGAGGTAAAGGGCACTGCGCCGCGCGACCAGCGTCCCGTACCTCACCGCGATGACCTCGTGCTCGACGGTCACTTCGTCTCTCGCCCGTGCTCCCGGCGCTGCGCCACCCACTTGGCGATCTCGGTGTGGTCCGCATCCTCGCCGAGGGCGTCGGCCGCCTGCGCCCAATACGCCACTGCCGCCTCGCCGAGCAGCGCGGGAGTGCCCATCTCCCGCGCGAGGTTGGTGGCGATCTGTATGTCCTTGAGCATCAGGCGCAGCCCGAAGCCGGAGTCGAACCTGTCAGTGAGCACGTACTTCGGCAGCTTCAGTTCGGTCGACCAGGACTTACCGCTGGAGTGGTTCACCACGTCGAGGACCACTTCCGGGTCGAGGCCAAACTCGATTGCCGTCGCGAGGACCTCGCTGGATGCGAGCAGGCTGGTCGCGGACAGCAGATTGTTGAGCGCCTTGACCGCATGTCCGGCGCCGAGGTCACCTACGTGGGTCACTTCCTTGCCGAGCACGTCGAGGACCGGCCGGCAATCCGCCAGGTCGCCCGCAGCGCCCCCGACCATGATCGTCAGCGTGGCCTCCCGCGCACCTACGACGCCGCCCGAAACCGGAGCGTCGAGGAATCGTATGCCGCGCGCCGCGAGGGGGGCGGCCAACGCACGCGTCTCGGACGCATCTGAGGAGCTCATGTCGATCAGGAGCGCGCCGGGGTGCAGCGCCTCGAGCAACCCTTGGTCGAGCACGACCTGGCGAACGACGGTCGAATTCGGGAGGATGAGGATCACGGCTGCGGCGCCTTTTGCCGCCTCCGAGAGGGTGGGCATCGTCTCGACGCCCGCGTTGCGCGCCGCCCGCTCCCGCGCGCCGGGATCGACGTCGAATGCCGCGACGCGGAAGCCGGCAGCGCCAAGACGGGCCGACATCGGCTCGCCCATGTTTCCGAGACCTACGAAGCCGATCGCATCTCCGGACCGCATTCTTGCCTCAGCTGGTCGATTCTCCGGCCCAGTAGTCAACCGCCTCGGCGATCCTGAACACGCCGGCCGGAGTCGATAGCTTGCCGCTATCCGGATAAGCGCACCCGCGTGGCTCCCGCGTGGTCGACAGGATCAGCACCCGCGCGTCCGCTGTCGACTCGTTGATCAACTGGTGGGCGCCGTCCGCGCCTTCGGGAAATACGACCATGTCCCCGACCGAAAGCACGTCCAGCCCCTCCGCGTGGCGCAGCGTCGGCGTGCCGGCCAGTACGAGCAAGCACTCCTCATTGCCGATCTCGTAGTGGTAGGGGCCGTTGCGCTCCCCGGGGTCGAGCTCGTATACGGTCCCGCCGAGCAGCTCCCCGCCGAGCAACGGTCCGAGCTGTCGGTAACGAGTCCGGAAGCCAGGCGGACTCCCGGTGTCGGGCGTGACCTCGATTGTCCGCGCGTTGACTACGGCCCGCGGTTTCGCGCTCATTCGCCGTCCCAGTAGTCGACCGCATCGCGGCGGCGGAAGTCGAGCCGGTCCGGACCGCCGCCGGGAGGTCGCACACCAAGCTTGTCGGAATCCGGGTAGACGGAGACGGAGGCCGCCTGGGCCGCGGGAACCCCAGAGAACATCAGCACGCGGCCAGGCCCGCGGACCGCGTGTGCTCCATCAGGTCCGCTCGGAAAACACACGAGATCCCCAGGCGCGAGTACCCGCTCTCCGGTCACATCGCGCAGCGTCGGCGCACCCGCGACCACGTACAGCCACTCCTCAACCCCGTGGTGGTAGTGGTAGGGGAACGTCCACTGGCCATCGGGCAGCTCATACACGCTGGCGCCCAGCAGCCGCAGACCGACCTCGCCCGGCAACCCCCGCCGGCCGCTCCAGCCGTAGCCGGAGCGCTCCTGCTTTACCGGTAGCTGACCGTTCAGGACATTGAACCGGCGCATCGGGCCGACATCCTCCCAGGAAACGCTTCCCCTGAGTCGCCCCCTGGGACCGGTGGTTGGTGCGACTGCTTCGGCCGGCCTCTACTCGGTCGGCATTTCCTCAAACGGCCACAGGCTTGTGATCGACTCCGACTCCGACTCCGACCCCGGCTCAGCGACGAGGGTGTCGCGTTGCACGACTCGAAGCAGCATGCCCGCCTGGCCATAGAACCGCCCCATGTACGGGACCTTCCGGCGCCGCTTGCCGACCAGCCCGAGATCCAGAAGCCCCTGGTAGAGACTCTCGCCGCAGATGTTCTGGACTTTGCCGATCTCCTTCTTGCCGGTCACCTGCGTGAGCAGCGTTCCGGTGCTCAGGTTCGTCACCCAGGACGGCCAGACCTGCTCGGCGCTACGGCCCGCGACGATCGGCGGGAACGCGCGCCCTGAAATCGCGGCTATCGCTTCGGCGTCGATCATCGCGAAGTAGCCGTACGCGACCGTGACCATGACGAGACGGCGGACAGCGGGTTCGTGCTCCCCGAGGTCGGGGAGCAATCGGCCGAGTGGCGGGACTCGCCCTGAGGACCGTCCGACCGGAGCGCCGTCGCTGGGCGGATGAAGCTCAGAGGCGACCATCCGCGTTACGCAGGACGTCATGTTCGCCGCTTCCGTCAGGCGGTCGCCGTCGCGTAGGTAGTCGAGCCAAGCTGCGTCGATTCCCTCGGCCACGGACGCCAGTGCCCGATCACGAACACTCACGCACGCAGAAGCGAACTCGTCCATGCCCCGACACTAGCCGGACCGGCGCCCAGATGCGTCAACGTTTCTGAGAGAGTGCGGGATCGGGAGGGCGTTGTTCGAGGCCGGGCTCGAGCGGGCGCGGGCGGCCGGGACGAGCGCTGGGACCCATGAAGACCGACCGTCCGCTCTCTCACCCGGCGCATGGACGCCGTCGTCTTCTGCGACCGCCCGGCGCCCCCCAACCTGCCAGGCTGCTTGGCCGCGCCAGGCGAACCGGCGCGGCCAAGCCTGAGACTGCCTACTTACTCCGACTGCGGTGCCATCCCGCGCCACCCCATCCGAACTGCGGTGGCCAGGAGCCGCCACCGAAGTTGGTGATTCGGGCGGTGACCTCGTGACCGTAGGTGTCCGAGTACGGGAACGCAGAAGACCCGGCCCAGCTCGCCGAGTATGGGACATAGGCCGACACTCCATCGGTGTTCACCAGGTTGAGCACGCCGCCCACCGTGGCACCAGTCGCCGCCGCACCGCCCGCCGACGAGCCGAGGATGAGGCCGCTGAACAGGTCGTGGAAGGTTACGTGCCTCCTCACCGGCGTCGTGATCAGGCTGGTCACCAGGCAGTAGCAACCGGCGTCGAAGCGGCTCCACGACTGCATGCCGCTCAATGTGAACGATCTGACGCGGGGAGACACGGCTAGGCTCGGATACCCATCGAAGCTGCCGTTGAGCTCCCAGGATGTCGGCGGGACCGTATTGCTCGTGATCGGCGGAGTGAACGGCAGCTCGTTCTCGAGGAACACAACCTGACCGCCCTGGCCATTCCAGGTCGCCTCGGTCATCTTGAAGTGCTCGAGCCAGATGCCCTCCCAGGTAACGCCGTCGCCGTTGATCACGGCCCCGTAGTCGTTGTTGGCCGCAGCCCATTGGGCGTCGGTGTAGGTCCCCCCGCCGGAGGACTGGATCTCCGCCTGGTTCTGCAGCACGTAGTTCTGGTTGATGAGCTCGTCCGTTGTGGCGTTGCTGCTCGAGCTTATGTCGGTGAGGGTGGTCGGATCCGTACGCCAGCCTGTGGCGTTTGGCCTGTTGCCGATCACGATCTGGTCGGCCGGGATCGTGCTTCCGCTGCCGTTTGCGGTGAACCCGGCCAGGATCGCACCCGTGGCGGCGTCATTGACCACGACCGTTGGGGTGCCGTTGTCGGCTGTCAACGTGCTTTCGCCGAGGCCAAACACCATCTCGTCGGGCTTCGGCACCGTGAGCGCCTCGTCGAGCGTGTAGTTGCCAGGTCCCAAGAGGACGTCCTGGCGCCGTGCCAGCGCGGCGTTCAGCGTCTCCGCCGTATCCGTGCTCGAATTGGCGATATAGAAATCGCTGAGCGGCAGCGACCGACCAGTGTTCTCGAGCCCCCAGTCGTACCCGCGCTGGTTGAACTGGACGTTCGGGTCGAACACGTAGAACTGACCGTTCCTGTAGTAGACGAACGGTGACTCCCGAATCACCGATGCGGTCTTGATGACGTCGATGTCGCCCGGAGGGCGTGACTGCGTTGCAGGACCGAAGTCGTTCGCCGGCACGTTGCCCGTGTCGCCGGAGAACACCATGTCGACGCCGAAGCCTTCAAAACCCCCGATGTGGCTGTCTTGGATGTAAAGGTCCTCGTTGGAGTTCTCGCCCGCGTTACCCAGGGTGTTCTCACCGTTAGGGTCGATGATGTCGCCGGTGATATTCGAGTTCGCGATCTCGAAGCCGTTGGCGGCGCCGGCGTACGCGTTAAGCGTTTGCGGACTCGAGCACGGATTCGTGCAGGGGCCCTGCGGAACCGTGTTGAGGTCGGCGTTCAGGTTGCCCAGCAGGTTCACGCGCCGGATGGTGGCGTTCTGAGATGTGAACCAGGTCAGCGTGTCGGCCGCATCCCCGGTTTCGATCGGGTTGATCGTGAGGTTCTCCAGCTCGCTCGGCCGGATTCCCAGACCGTCATTGGTGATGTCGAGGGCGCCGTTGATCACGACGTCGCACGGGCTCGCGCCGAGTCCGGCAACGATCGCATTCCTGCCGACCGACGCCTGAATCGTGTTGCTCGTCGTCGCCGTTGCCGGCGTAGCCGACGCGCTGCCGTAGGTACCCGGCAAGAAGAAGAACTCGTGCGGAGTGCTGCTCGTCGCATTGAGCGCCGCGTTGATCGTGGAGAGCGACTCCGACGGGGTGAAGATCGTGACGTTTGACCCGAACGGGTTCGTCGGGGAGGTGATCGGCGCCCCTGAGGACGTGTTCATGCTCGGGCACGCAGAGAGTGGTGCGGCCGAGGCCGATGCGACGCCCGCCACGAGAAACACGGACGCCACCGACGCGACCGCCATGCCTGTGCGCACTAGTCTTGGTGTGAGCGCGCTCAAGACGCGCCTCCGTTGCAACAACAAGGCGACTCCTTTCGTGAGTCGATTCGTGGGACGCGTCTGGGTTCCAGACCATTTCATCCCGATGCGCGGCATGCCTCGGCGCTCCCGCTCTCCTCAGCTCGCTCCAAACGCAAGGGGCGAGCTGTATGCAGTTTGGCGGAGCGTATACGGATCTGCCAAGATTACGCAAATGATTCTTCTCTATGGGCTACATAGACCGCATCTATGTCGGGTGAACCACGAGCCCTGAATAACGTCGACCTGAACCTGCTCAAGGCCCTCGACGTGCTCCTGCAGGAACGCAGCGTCACACGAGCCGCTCAGCGCCTGGCGTTGACGCAGCCGACCATGAGCGCCGCGCTCAGGCGGCTACGCGCACTCTTCGATGACGAGCTCCTGCTCCGTGACGCCGGCGGCATGCAGCCGACCCCGCTGGCCGAGTCTCTCGCCCCGACCGTGCGCCGGATCGTCGGCGACATAGAGGACCTCGTCGTCCCGCCGATCGCCTTTGACCCAGTTCACGACACCACCACCTTCTCGGTGCTCGCGACCGACTACGCAGCGGTCGTCCTTATCCAGCCGCTGATGGCGGCCCTCGCGACTGAAGCGCCCCACGTCCGCATCGCGCTCGAGTCGATCACACCCGCCGTCCATCAGGCCGCGTTGCAACGCGGCGAGGCCGACATCGCCATCGTCCCATCCCGTTTCACCCGGCCGAGCCCGCTTCCGCAACACGCCCTTTTCACCGATCGCTTCGTCGCGGTCGCCTGGAAGCGCAACGACCGCGCCCGTGAGCCGCTCACCTTCGCTCAGTTCGACGAACTGCCGTACCTCAGCTACAAGCTCGGTCCAGTCCTCGCCATGGTCGACGAGACTCTGCTCGGGCTCGACCGCCCGCGGCAGCCCGACACGATCGTCTCGAGCTTCCTCCTCGGAGCTTTCATGCTGCGAGGAACCCCTCAAGTGACGTTTCTCCAAACGCGACTGGCCGAGAAGCTCAAAGCCCCCGCAGAGCTCAAGCTCTTGACCCCACCATTTCCAAGCCCGACCGTCACCGAAACCATGACCTGGCACCCCCGCAACGACCAGAAACCTGCTCACCGGTGGCTTCGAGCCCGCCTACTCGTGCTCGCGCGCGACCTCCTCGGGCCCTCATGACCGCGGAAGCGGGCCACGGACCCGCCGCGGTCTCGTATTAGGGTACCCTAATAGAAGATGAGCACTGTCCCTACCAAGAGCGCGCGTCCCGAGCGCCGCCGTGCACCCCGTGTGGTCGAGGTCGTCGACGTCAACCAACTGACGCCGCGGATGGTGCGGATCGAGTTCGGCGGCGAAGGGCTTGAGGGGTTCGCCGCCGGCGAGTTCACCGACCACTACGTCAAGTTTCAGTTCCCGCCACCGGACGCGGATTACGCGGCGCCCTTCGACCAAGAAGAGATCCGCGCCACCCGTCCGCGGGAGGAGTGGCCGCGCACCCGGACTTACTCCGTGCGAGCGTGGGATCCGTACCGGCTCAGGCTGACCGTCGATTTCGTCGTGCACGGCGATGAGGGCGTTGCGGGTCCGTGGGCACAGCAGGCCGCGGCCGGGGATCGCCTCCAGCTTCAAGGCCCCGGCGGCGCATACGCGCCCGATCCCGATGCGTCGGCGTATCTGATGGTCGGCGACCCCAGCGTGATGCCGGCGATCGCCGCGGCGCTCGAGCGTGTCCCCGAAGGACGCCCGGTTGACGTCGTCCTCCAGGTCGCAGACGTGGACGATCAAGTCGAGCTCTCCACCCCCGGCGATCTGCGCCTGCATTGGCTGCACGCGCGCGGGGATGAGGTGCTCGCCGAAGCCGTACGCGAGCTCCAGCTTCCTGACCGGATCGACGCCTTCGTGCATGGCGAGGCCTCGTCCGTCCGTGCGCTACGCCGCTATCTCATCGCGGAGCGCGGTATGCCGCGCGAGGCGCTGTCAGTGTCGGGCTACTGGAAGCGCTCCCGGACCGAGGAGGGCTGGCGCGAGGACAAGGCCGAGTGGAGCCGTCTCGTCCAGGCCGACGAGGACGAGGCCGCGTAGCCGCGGGTCAGCCCTCGAAAGCTTCGGCCGAGTCGGCGACCGCGAACTAGCGGCCCGCCGACGCCGGCGCCGAGGTCCTCGTGGACACGGCGCGCGCTCCGCGCCGCGCGCGCTCGCCGTACGCCAGTGCAAGCACGACGGCGGCGAGGCAGCCCGCCGCGCCGACGCCGAGCGACGCCCGCGGGCCGAATACCTGGCCGGCGACGCCGACGAGAGGGCCGCCGATCGCTGTTGAGCCCATGAAGGCCATGATGTACAGCGCGACGACGCGCCCGCGCATCGAGGGATCGGCTCGGATCTGCAGCGTGCCGTTGGTGCTCGAGGAGTACACGACGCTCGCCGCGCCCGCGAACGCCAACCCGACCCCCGCGCCCACCGGGCCAGGCGCCACCGCCGCCGCGGCTAGCGCCAGCCCGAACGCCGCGGCCGAGACCACGAGTGTGCGCACTCGACCCGGCACCTTGCCCGCGAGCGTCACACCGGACACGACCGCGCCGGCGCCCATCGCCGCGTACAGCAACCCGAAGCCGGTCGCGCCCAGATGGAACGCCGAATGTGCCATCAGCGGAATCGACACCTGGAACTCGTAGGCCAGCGTCCCGATGATCGCCATCATCAGCAGCGGAACCAGCAGGTCGCGGCGTCGCTTGACGTAGCTCAAGCCGGCCCGGACCGCCCCGGGAGCCCGCGCGGCGCGCACTTCGGGCCGGTACAGCTTGGTCACGTCCATCGCCAGCAGCGCGACCAGCGGGCCCACGAACGACGCGGCGTTGAGCAGGAAGCACACCCCGACCCCGAACAACGCGATGATCGCTCCGCCAGCCGCCGGGCCGACCATGCGTGCCGCTGAGACCACCGTCGAGTTGATTCCGATCGCCCGCGGCAACGAAGGTCCCTGGACGAGCTCGGACACGAACGCCTGGCGGGTCGGCGTGTCGAACGCCCGGGTCGTGCCTAGACACAGGGCCAGCACCCACACCATCCACAGCTGCACGACGCCCGTGAGAGCCAGGATCCCCAGCACCAGCGCCAGCACGCCCTGCGTGGCCTGCGTCGCCACCAGCAGCTTGCGCTTATCCACCGCGTCGGCGACCGAACCGGTCCACGCCCCGAGCACCAGAACCGGCACGGTCTGGAGCGCCACGGTCACACCAAGCGCGCTGCCGCTCGCGCTCAACTGAAGCACGAGCCACGCCTGCGCGACCGTCTGCAGCCAGGTCCCCGGAACCGAGATCATCTGACCCGAGAAGTACAGCCGGTAGTTGCGCGTACGCAGCGGGGTCGGCTGGGCGGCGGATCGAAGCGGCACCCCCAAAGGAATAGCGGACCTCTTCGCTGGACACGACGGTACTTCTCAGGTTTGTCGGCACCTGAGGACCTGGCGGGGCGATTACGCAGCTCGACGCGTGCGCCTGTCAGCCATCCGACCGAGAGCCGTCAGGCTTGGCCGACTCGCTCGGCCGCGTCATCACATTCGACCTGCCGATGAAGCGCGGGATCTCGCGCGAACCGTTCGGCGACCCGCACCACCTCTTCGCCGAGCAGCCTCAGTTGCTGCTCAACCGCGTCGTCTTGGACCTCTCCGGATTCCGCGAAGACCCGCGCCGCCTGCGGCACTGGGACCACGTAGGGCACCGCCCATCCCCGCAGCGAGCGCACCGAGAACTCCATCGTGTTGACGACTTGCAGTCCCTGTGTTCCGCCGGCGGCGCTGATCAAGCCGATCACCTCATCGTGGAGGTATGGCGGCTCGCGGGTCCCGAGCATGTGCAGCCAGTCGATCGCGTTCTTGAACGAGCCCGAGACCGATCCGTTGTACATCGGGCTGCTCCATAGCATCCCGTCGGCCTCGTAACAGGTCTCGATCAGCTGGTAGACGACCGGTGGGGCGTCGGCCTCGAGCTCGGGGCTGTACATCGGCAGCTGGAGAACGTGGAGATCGAGCAACTCGACCGTCGCGCCGGCTCGCTCGGCGCCATCGAGGGCGACCTCAAGCGCCGCTCGGCTACGGGACGGTTCACGGAGCGACCCGCCCAGTCCAACAATCTTGGTCTGAGTCATCGTCGTAGCCTCCTACGGATCGGCGCTGCTGGCAAGGGCGCGGAGCTCTTGTGGCCCGGTCATGGCGTGGTGAGAGCGCTCGTCGTCTATTCGAATAACGCATCGATCGAGACCTCGATCCGTCGCCGGCTTGGACCTGGTTCGATCGAGGTAACCAGGTCGGGCGGGCGGGTGATGCTGCAGCAACGTTGTACGTCATCGGTGAGGAACCGCGACGGCTTGCCGTAGCCGTGGGCGTCGTCGAGTCCGTGCGGCCGGTGGTAGTAGCGGACCGGGACGTAGAGGTGGAGCTGGCGTCGAGCGCGGGTCATCGCCACGTAGAGCAGCCGACGCTCCTCGTCGATCGTCTCCGTCGACCCAGCGGCCATGCACGCGGGGAAATTGCCGTCATAGAGAGCGAGGACGTGGACGGCGTGCCATTCAAGGCCCTTGGCGGAGTGGATCGTCGAGAGCACGAGATAGTCCTCATCCAAATGCGGCGGCCCGGCGAGATCGGAGCTCGACGTCGGAGGATCGATAACGAGCTCAGAGATGAAGTGGCCCAGCGCCGACGCCTCGCGTGCGGCAGCGACCAGTTGGTCGAGGTCTTTCAGGCGCAGCGCGCCGTCGGGGTACCTCGCCTTGATCAGCGGTGCGAGCGATTGGCCGAGCAGCTCCGCCCGGACGCCGGCCGCAGTCTCTCCGCGGGCTGCACCTAGCGCCTGAATCACGCCGTCGGCGAGCTCGCGCGCGTCGGCGGGGAGTTTCTCTCGCGCGACCGGCCACGCCGCGAGCGCGTCGCCGTCCGCGGTCACGAGCACGTCGAGGACGCGCCGCGCGGTCGCTGGACCGACACCCTCCAGCAGTTGCAGCACCCGGAACCACGAGATCTCGTCCAGGGCGTTGTCGGCCAGGCGAAACAGCGCGATCAGATCCTTCACGTGAGCGGCTTCGAGATAGCGCAGGCCGCCGTACTTGACGAACGGGATCTGGCGTCGGGACAGCTCGAGCTCCAGCAGGGCGCTGTCGTGCGAGGTTCGCATCAGCGCGGCCTGCTGGCGAAGGTCCATCCCTCGCTCCCTGGCCTCGAGCACGCGGTCGGCGATCTCGCTTGCCTGCGCGGACTCGTCGCGGCAGAAAACCAGCTCAGGCGCGACGCCGCCCTCGCGATCGGTTCGCAGCTGTTTGGGAAACGCGCGCTCCGCCTGCGCCGACAACGCGTTCGCGATGTTGAGGATCGGCTGGGTCGACCGGTAGTTGCTCTCCAAGGTGACGACTGTGGTGTCGGGGAAGTGGTCGGGGAAGTCGAGGATGTGCCTCGCCGACGCGGCTCTCCAGCCATAGATCGCCTGGAAGTCGTCTCCGACCGCGGTCAGGTCCCTGCGCTCCCGCCGCAGGTGACGGACGATGTCGACCTGCAGGCCGTTGACGTCCTGGTACTCGTCGATCAGCACGTGATCGAACTGCGCCTCGATCTGCGCTCCGACGACCTCATCGGTCGCGAGACCTCGCCAGTACAACAGCAGGTCGTCGAGATCGATCACTCCGAGTGCGCGCTTCCGAGCCGTATACGCCCTGAACAGCGCCGCGATGTCGTCCCGGTGCTCCTCGCACCACGGAAAGGAATCGGCGAGCACCCCGGAAAGCGGCCGCTGCGCATTGACCGTGCGCGAGTAGATATCGAGCAGCGTGCTCTTCTTCGGAAACCGCCGCCCACGCTCGGCGTGCCCGTGCTCCTCGCGCACAAGGTCGAGCACGTCGGCCGCATCTCCCGCGTCGAGCACGCCGAAGCCCGCCGGCAGCCCGAGCGCCGCCGCATGCCGGCGGACGAAATGATGGGCGACGGAATGGAACGTGCCACCGAGCACGCCGCGAGCGCCGTTCGGCATCGCCACCAGCGCCCGCGCGCGCTGCAACATCTCACGCGCCGCGCGACGCGTGAACGTCAGCAGCAGTATGCGTTCCGGCGCGACCCCGCCGGCGATGAGCCACGCGACCCGTCCGCACAGCGTCGTGGTCTTACCGGTCCCCGCCCCCGCCAAGATCAACAGCGGACCGCCCGGGTGACGAACCGCCGCCCGCTGCTCGACGTTCAACTGCTCAAACCACGGCAACTCCTCAGCGACCGACGCCGGCATCTCCTGCGGTCGCGAATCAGAGCGGACGTCGAACACGTGTTCGTGACTCTAGGCCAGCAGGCGGATGGACTATCCACGTGCCGTGCGACGCTGCGGGACCGGCGGGGCAAGTGCACCGGCGGAGGGACTTCGAGTCCCCCGACGCGGCCCGGTCCAAGGCACGCTCAGCTATATGCCCCTACGCCAGCTTCACACACCTCGTGATCCTGATCGGGTGTGCCCCCGCTGACCCCGACAGCGCCGACGACGGCCCCATCGTCGGTCAGCGGAATCCCACCGGCGAAGATGATCACACTCTGGTTGGCGCCGTCGATCCCAAACAGCGGCTCGCCCGGTTGCGCCATGTCGGCGAGGTCGCGCGTGGGCATGTCGAACGCCCGGGACGTATAGGCCTTGCTCTGGGCGATGTCGATCGACCCCAGCCAGGCCCCGTCCATCCGCGAGAACGCGGTTAGGTTGTTCCCCGCATCGACCACCGCGATGTTCATCGGCACTCCGATGTGGTCGGCCTTAGCTCGTGCTGCGTCGATGATGGCGTAAGCCTGATCCAGCGTCACGCTCGTGTTGTGTGTGGCCACGCTCTCCCCTCTCAGTCTGTGGTGCTACGCGATCCAGCCGGTGCTGCGGCCGTCTTCGATGAGTTACCCTGGATCCAAGCCACGAACCAACCTCGCCCAGTACGCGAAGCGGCCGCGAGCTGGGCAGCGGGCGCCTCCAGGACGCGCAGAGCGTCCAAGCCCTGAACGTCGTACGTTTAGGCAGCGCCGATGTGGCCGATGTTAGGGGGCGACGACCTGACGTAACCGCTCGTCGCGACGACGCTTGAGAACCGCTACCACGAACAAACATTCCGTGAACCCCGAAACACAGTCGCCGGACCCCGTGCCTGATGGGGTAGGTGCGCGTGATTTCCGCATCGCCTCGATGCGCCGCCGAATCGCGATCAGCGTCGGTGGAGCTCTCGTGGTCGGTGCTGTCCTGGCGTACGTCCTTGCCGGGCGAGGCGCGCAGTTCAGTACGGCTCTGCGGACGGCTCCGATCGCACTCCTCGCGCTCTCGGTACTGCTGCAGCTCGGCGCGTTGCTGGCCCGCACCGAGGCGTGGACGATCTGCGTGCACGCCGCTGGTGGCACGGTCGGCCGACGCGTGCTGTTCCGGTCGGCCGCGGCGGGGTGCGTCGCGAGCATCGTCAACGGATCGGTCGGAATGGCGGTGCGGGTCGCGTCCGTGCGGCGGGCCGCCCCTCAGACCACGCCGCGGGCGTCTGCCCTCGTGGCCGCCGAGGTACCGATCATCACGGTCGAACTAGCCCTCGTGGCGATCTTCTCGTTCACGCTCGTGGCGCCGCTCGGCGTCCCGCTATGGGTGCCTGCGCTCATCATCGCGCTGATGGCCGGCCTCATCGCCGGGCTGTGTCGTGTCTCGGACCGTCACCGGACCGGCCTCGGAGCAGGGCTCGCCGTCCTGCGCATGAAGAGCCGCGGCCGCCTGATCACGTTCGCGCTCCTGGCCATATGCGCGCAAGTGCTACGCAACTGGCTGATGCTCGACGCGATCGGCGTGCACGTCTCTATCTTTGACTCGATGGCGCTGCTGATCGTGATGTTCACGGTCGGGCAGCTGCCGATCGGCCCGAGCACCGGTCCCGCCGCCACCGTCCTGATCCTCGGCGGCCACGGCATCGCTGCCGCGGCTGCCGCCGGCGTGCTGGTGACGCTGACCGGCATCATCGGCTCGCTCATCTTCGCCGCATGGGCGATCTTCGACCGCATCATCGGTCGCCGTCACACCCCGATCGCACTGCCCGTCGTCGCGCCCCTCCCCGCAGCGCCGGTCGCTCTGCCACAGGCGTAGCGAAACAACTCCCGCCTGTTCCGGCTTGCGATCTGAAGCCCCGGCTTGCAGGGCGTGCGGATCGCTGCGTTGGGGGCGTGGTCGGTCGCCGTTTGAGCGCGAGCGTTACTTCGGCTTCCGCGCCAGGTAGCTCTGGCCGGGGTGCAGGACGATCGTCTTGTGGTGGACGAAGTCGTTGACGAGCACGGAGTCGGTGATGTCGCGGGTGAGCGTGCCGTCGCACCGATCGGCGATCGACCAGATCGTGCCCAGCACCGTGGCGGCGCTGTATCGCCCACGGGTCCGGAACTTTCCGTGCGCGCTCGCGTGCAGGAGCTGGAGCGTGCGACTCGAGCCGGCGGCGGCAGACGCATCGAGCGCCTTGTGCGACTTACACGTGGCGTACGAGGGCGCCCCCTTGAATGCGTTGTTGACAAGCGTCAGCGTGGTCAGGCCCGTGCTCGCTCCCGCCTTCACCTGGGTCACCTTGAACACCGCGCCGCCGAACCTTCCGGTCTGCGTCTTCTTCTTGCTGGCTGTCGCGGTCGTCAGCGAGAGCGTCCCGTGGAGCGCGTCGACCTCGGTGCCGGATCGGATCTGCCGCGCCCCGGTCAGTGGCGCCAGCCGGCCGTTGATCAGAACGAACACCTTTCCGCTGACCGGCGCTGCGTTCTCGGTCCTGCCGAGCACCGGCGCCGACGGCTTCGGGGCGTTCGTAGTTCTGAATGTCTGGTCTGGCCCGAACGTCACCCCGGCACTATTGGTGGCCACCAGCCGCACGTGGTAGAGCGCGTTGGGGACCAACCCGGCGACGCCCGCGCTCAGCGGGTGGCCGGCGAAGTCGGACCCGACCGGCTGATCTGGGGTCCGCTGGTCATACAAGACGCCCGCGGCCTGGCGCAAGCTCGGATCAAGCCCGTACTCAAAGTGCGCCGTGGCCGGGAAGCCGTGTGGATAGACCGAACCCGCGAACCCCGCTGCGGCCGACCCGCGCACGGTCGGCGGCAAGGAGGTCAAACCGGGCGACCCCGACACGTCCACGGGAGCGCTCGGCTGCGAAGTCGAGCCCGCCGCGTTGGTGGCGATCGCCTCGCACCGGTACTCGCCGGGCGAGCTCACGAACACCGAACTTGTCGTCGCACCGTTGAGGGGAGCGCCGTCGAGCGTCCATTGATACGCGAGGCTCCGTGGCGCGCGATACAGAAGACCGGTGAGGAGATCAGACGCCCAGCTAGCCGGGCCGCAGGAGAGCGACTGGCCGAGCCCGGCGCCCCCCGAGACCTGCGGCGCGCCGGTGCCGAGCGGCGCGCGCAGGAGAGCGACGAACCAGGCTGAGTTCTCGCCGGCGAAGACGCTCTGGGCCGGGGCTGTGCCATCGAGGCTCCCGACCCGGATCGTTCCGCTCGAGAAGTCCCCCCAGTAGATCTTCCCGGCCGTCGGATCGATCGCGAGGCCCCCCACGCCGCCCTCGCCCGTATACAAGTTCGTGGCGCCCGTCCCGTCGAGGTTCCCGACCCGAACGTTGCCGGCGAACTCATTGGTCCAGTAGAGCTTTCCCGCGGCGGGATCGATCGCCAACCCGGTCGGATAGTTCTCGCCGGTGAACAGATCCCGGGCGCCAGTTCCGTCGAGGTTCCCGACGCGAATCTTGAACGTGTCGTAGCTGCCCCAGTAGATCTTTCCGTCCGCCGGGTCGATAACGACCCCGACCGGGAAGGACTCATTCGGGAATAGGGTCCTGGCTCCACTGCCGTCTATGTTTCCGACGCGGATCGAGCCGCTCCCCGACACAGCGTCGGCCCAATAAATCAAGCCGGCGGCCGGATCGATCGCGATACCGGATGGCGAGCTTTCGCCGGTGTACAGGTCCCGCGCGCCCGTTCCATCCAGGTTGGCGACGCGGATCGCGCCCGCCTTGTCGGCCCAGTAGATCTTCCCCGCGGACGGGTCGATCGCGACGCCCTGAGGATTGGTCTCGCTGAACAGAGAGCCGGCGGCCGAGCCGCCCAGGTCCCCGACGCGGACAGCGCCCGAGGTCGTGTAGCTCGTCCAATAGATCGAATCGGAAGCGAACGCGGCGGACGCGAACGATGCCGCCGCGCACATCAATAGCGCCAACGCGCCGCCGAATATCGTGCCCCGATGAATCCGTCTCATGACCCCGCTCCTGATCTCGCGCTCGGTAAGAGCCTACCGGACTCGGTAGGCCTTCTTGCGCAAGAGGCGTCCGTGCGGGCGGGCGCAACACAGATCCTCCCGCCCGGGGTTTGGCGGCGCCCCTAGGTAGGGTTCTGAGTGTGGCCGTCTCAGTCAGTTCAAGCGCTGCGTGGGTGCTCCCGGCGGAGCCCTCCGCGGTGACCCTGCTGCGCCGCCGGGCGGCGGAGTTCGTATCCACGGCGGGCGCTTCGGCCGAGGTGACCGAAGCCGTCGCGCTCGGCGTGTCCGAGATTGTCACGAACGCGGTCGTCCACGCCTACGACGGTCAGGAACGCGGGGATGTCCGCGTTAGCTGCAACGCAGACGGCGAGCGTTTCATCGTCGAAGTGGCCGACGAGGGGTCCGGCATCTGGCTACGTCAGGACTCTCCTGGGCTGGGGCACGGTCTGGCGATGGTGGGCGCCCTAGCGCAGACGCTCGATATCGCCGCCGGCCCCGACGGGCGCGGCACAGCCGTAAGGATGGCTTTCGGTGCGGTTGCGCCACCCGACGCGCCGCCGGGATTGGAGATGCTTTGCGCATTGGCTCTCGAGACCGTCGCCGATGTCTCGAATGTCGACCTCGTTCACGAAGGCGTGCTGCGCCGCGTCGCCGCAGAAGTCGCGAACGATCCCGCGCTGGCGGTTTGGCTGCTTGCAGCGGTGCCCCCGGCGAAGCCTGGGACAGCGACCTGGTCGGCGCTGCGCGAAGGCGGGGCGCGCCTCGTCGTCCACGACCCCACCGTCCTGCGCTCGCCGGGAGGTACCGGAGAGCGTCTCAATCTCATGTGGTGGGTCGCGGTCGCGCTCGAGAAGTCCGACGGGACGCCAGCCGCGCTCTGGGGCCTCGGCGGCCGCGAGGGTGGACACCCTGTGCCGCGCGAGGAGGTCATTGGCATCTTCGCCGACGCCGCGCACCGCAACCTCGCGGAGCCCGCCGAGCGGGCTGTGTTGCGCGCTCGGCTGGCGATGACTTGCCATTAGGGCTCTCCTCGAATCAGCAACGGCGGCCTCCGGCCGCACGCCCAGTACGCACCGATACTCACCGGCGTGAGGACGCGCGCCCGGGGTCATTCCTGGTGCGGCGCACCGGAGTTGTCGACAAGCTGAGCGATCTCCACGAAGTCGATCGTGGGTTCGACGCCGTACAGCCCGGTCACTCGCTCGCGCATCTCATTCGAGAAGAAGCTCTTGGCGGCGTCCGCCGATTCCCAGACGTAGAAGTTCATGGCGCGCTGTCTCGCGTCGTCGACGCTGAAGACCTTGGACCTGAGCCCGGGCATTCCCTCAAATGTCCCGCGGGCGTTGTCCGCAATGGCGACCACGCGGGCGTGGTCGAAGTCCTCGCCGTATTGGAAGGTGACGCTCACACCGATCACTGTGCTTCTCCCCGTATGTCCAGGCGAGCCCGCGAATCGGGCCACCGGCTCGCGCATTTGCGTTTCGGATCATCGCTCCCGAGATCTACCACGTCCAGGTCGAGGCATCCGACCGGTCGTTCTTCTGCTGGTCGTTCAATGGGCTCTTAAGATCTGGCTCGTGAGCGACGGAATCGCGACGGCCCAGCGGGCAGGTGTTCGGTGGGCGAACGACACGCCTGGGTTCGGCCAGCCAACCCCGCTCGATCCCGGTGGTCGCGGACACTTGCGGTGCCCTGGAGCATGCTCGTCATGACGACGCAGTCAACCGCGAAACGCCGATGACGCTCGCACAAGCGCTTGCGGACGACCGATTCGTCCTCACGGCCGAATTCGGCCCTCCGCGCAACCCCGACCCCGCGCCGGTCCGGTCGGCCGCCAGGCTCTTGGGGCGCCTGGTCGACGCCGTGAACGTGACGGACAATCAAGCGGCGACGGTCAAGGTCTCAGCGCTTGCGGTGGCCGCGTTGCTGGCGGCGGAGGGGGTCGACCCGATAATGCAGCTGACCGCGCGCGATCGAAACCTGATGGCGCTACAGGCGGAGCTGCTGGGTGCCTGGACATTGGGCGTGCGAACGGTTCTGGCC
The DNA here is from genome assembly GCA_963770615.1 of uncultured Solirubrobacterales bacterium. Taxonomy (GTDB): domain Bacteria; phylum Actinomycetota; class Thermoleophilia; order Solirubrobacterales; family Solirubrobacteraceae; genus Palsa-465. The sequence goes on from CAVYQJ010000006.1 coordinate 183,368, forward strand.
CTCCGCGGCGACCCGCTGGACGTCGGTCCCTACGGGTCGCTCGCTACTCACGTGCGTGATGTCGATGCGGTTGCGCTGATAGAGCTGATTCGCGATCTGAACTCCGGTCGCCTGGCTGCAGGCGAGGAGCTGGAGACCCCCACAAACTTCCTCATTGCCGGCGCCGCCAACCCGCTCCTCGACTCCGTCGAGCGTCTCGAGCGCAAGCTCGACGCGGGCGTCAGCCTCCTTCAGTCGAACGTCGTCTATGACATCGATCGCTTCGTCCGCTGGCTTGCGCCGATTGCCGACGCGGGCATCGTCGAACGCGCCCCCCTGCTCGTCGGAGTCATGCCGCCACGCTCAACGCGGATGCTGCGCTACTTGCACGACAACATCCCCGGTGTCGAAGTCCCCGACGCGGTCTTCGCCCGCATGGACGGGCACCAAGATCAAGCCGCCAAGGACGAGGGGGCACGGATCGCCGCAGAGCTCATCGATGCTCTCAGCAACATCGAGGGTGTGTCCGGTGCTCACCTGATGGCTCCCGGCTGGGAGACCGAGGCGGTGCCCCGCATCGTCGAGTCGCTGGACGGAAACCTCGGCCCGGCGCGCATGTCCGAGGACGGAGCTTCGGTCGATCGTTGCCCATGAACGTCGCCTACGCAAAACTGCTCACGCCGCGTGGTTGTCAGTTCAGCTCTTTCGGTGCATCCGGTAGTGCAACACCATGAACGGAAAGCCGAAGACCCAGAACGCATGCTCCGCGCGCAGTTCGCCGTCCGCCAAGTACACGTCGAGTTGCTCGGCGAAGCCCTGCACGGCGGCCGTCGTCAGCTCCCGCGTCTCAGCGTCGATGTACGTGAGGTAATGGCCGGGGTGTTTCAGCTCGCTGCGGCTGGTGAGGATCAGCCCGCCGCCCGGCCGCGCCCTCGGTGCGAGCGTCGCGGTGAAACTGGCCTGGGGGAGCGGGAAGCCGACGCTGACGTAGCCGCGCTCCTCATCGCGATACGTCGTGTAGATACCGGTATAGATGGGTTCGTCATTGTCGGTGAACGACCGGATCCAGCCACGTACCGCCACCACGTCCTCGCCGGGAGCTGTGATCGTGTCGATACGGCTGCGGATGCCGCGCTGGGTCTCGCGCTGGTTCATCGGCACGCTCGCCTGGCCCAGCGGCCTCGCGAGCAGGTTGCGGTACAGCAGGTAGCCGGGACGTACCCATAGTCGCCATTCGGGCACGATGTCGAGCGTGAACCGGGTCGTGTGTTCGTAGAACTCGCGTACCAGCGGATCCACCTGCGCGGGATCAAGCTCAGGGCCGGCCAGCGAGTCCAGCGATGCGACGATCCCGACATCGGCCGCGTCCGCGGTGTAGGTGCCGCCGAGCACATCCGCGAGCTGTCTGACGTAGCCCGTGCCGACGTACCGACTGCGTGACTCCAACGGCACAACGAACGGCAGGTCCTCGGCTTGCACGCGTTCCGCCAGCATGCTGACCTGCGGGTCGCGGAACAGCAGCGCTGACACCACCCGGAAGGCCACGACGCTCGTCGCCGCCACCACGGCCGGTTCCGCGGCCCGGTCGCGCCGTCCGAACGCGCCGCCCACCGCGGCCCCGACCGCCGGACCGAGCGCGACCTTCTGCGGCCGCAGGCCGAGCCCCCCGGCTACTGCGCCGCTCACGGTGCCAACCGTCAGCGGTCCGGCCCCGCTCAGCCGTCCCCCGGCCCAGCCCGCTGGGGCGGCCAGCGCGCCGGCGGCGAGGATGCGCGACCACAGCTCAGGAATTTGGCCGGGCCTCTGGCGTGCCCGCGAAACGGCTTCCGCGGCGCCCAGGAAAGCCGCCCCGGCTGCCGCACCGCGCGCCGCCGTCCGCGCTCCGCGGCGCCCCGTCAGCGCCGCCCCCGCCACCCCGCCGAGCACGCTCGCGCTCAGAACCTGCTGCTTACGACTCGGCCCTGTCCGGGCTCGGGCGCCTCGCTCAGTCGCCACCGTCCTAACCTACCGGCCACGCTGAGATAGCGGCCGCGAAACCAGCCAGCGTCTGCAGTCACGGGGGCTATACGAAATACTCGACCAGGCGATCGCCGAAGTGCCGCTGGGCCGCCTTGGGCGGATGGATGCCCTTTCCGCGGGCGACCTCGTACTCGCGCGGGTGTCGACTGGATCGGAACGGCACGGTATGGTCGGAGCTGCCATGGTTTCTGAGGGGCCGGCGGAGGTGTTGCACGGCCGGCGCGACGAGCGCGAGGCGTTAGGTGGGCTGCTCGCGGCGGTGCGGGGTGGGCAGAGCCGGGTGCTGGTGGTGTGCGGCGAGCCGGGGGTTGGCAAGACGGCGCTGTTGGAGTCCGCTATCGGCTCCGCGTCGGGGTTCCGGGTCGCGCGAGCGGTCGGCGTGGAGTCGGAGATGGAGCTCGCGTTCGCGGCCCTGCAGCAGTTGTGCGCGCCGATGCTGGATCGGCTAGACCGTCTGCCTGCCCCTCAGCAGGACGCCCTAGCCGTGGCGTTCGGGCTGCGCACGGGGAACGCGCCGGATCGGTTTCTGGTGGGGTTGGCGGTGCTGAGCTTACTGGCCGAGGTGGCCGAGGAACAGCCGCTCTTGTGCGTGGTTGATGACGCGCAGTGGCTTGATCTGGCGTCGGCGCAGGCGCTTGTGTTCGTGGCCCGGCGGCTGCTGGCGGAGTCTGTCGCGCTGATCTTGGTGACGCGTGACCCGGGCGAGGCGCTGAGAGGATTGCCGAAGCTAGCGGTTGAGGGTTTGCGCGATGGTGATGCGCGCGAGCTGTTGGGCTCAGCGTTGCGAGTCCGGCTGGATGAGCGGGTGCGCGAGCGGATCGTCGCGGAGACGCGCGGCAACCCGCTGGCGTTGCTGGAATTGCCGCGGGGGTTGACATCGGATGAGCTGGCGGGCGGGTTCGGTTTGCCCTACGCGCTAGGACTGTCGGGGCGGATCGAGGACAGCTTCCGGAGGCGGTTCGCGGGGCTCCCGGTTGAGACCCAGCGGCTGCTGCTGGTGGCCGCGGCCGAGCCGGTCGGCGACCCGGTGCTGGTATGGCGAGCGGCGGGGCGGCTCGGGATCGGGGTCCAGGCGGCGCCCGAGACCGACGGGCTGCTAACGATCGGAGCGCGAGTGACGTTTCGTCACCCATTGGTCCGCTCCTCCGTGTACCGCGCCGCCTCGCCGGAGGAAAGGCAGGCTGTGCATCGCGCGCTGGCCGACGCGACCGACCCTGCGGTCGATCCCGATCGTCGCGCCTGGCACCTTGCCCAAGCGACGCCGGGGTTTGACGAGGACGTTGCCTCTGAGCTTGAGCGCTCGGCGGGTCGCGCTCAGGCCCGCGGAGGGTTGGCGGCGGCGGCCGCATTTCTCGAGCGGGCGACCGAGCTGACGCCCGAGCCGGCGCGCCGGGCTGAGCGCGCGCTCGCCGCGGCCCAGGCTAAGCACCGAGCCGGCGCGTTTGACACGGCCCTGCGACTGCTCGCCATCGCAGAATCCGGACCGCTGAAGGAGCTCCAGCGCGCCCAGGTGGCCCTCCTGCGCGGTCAGATCGAGTTTGCCGTCCACCGCGGCAGGGACGCTCCACCGCTGCTGCTCAGCGCCGCCATGCGGCTCGAGCCGCTCGACATCGGGCTTGCGCGTGCGACCTACCTGGAGGCGTTGTCCGCGGCGATCTCCGCCGGTCGCCTTGGCGCGCCCGACGGTGTGCGTAGGACGGCCGAGGCCGCACGCCGGGCGCCCCCGTCGCGAGAGCCCCCGCGAGCGCCCGACCTCCTGCTCGACGGGCTGGGTGTGCTGCACACGGAGGGCTATGCCGCCGGGACGCCGATGTTGAAGCGAGCACTGCAGGCGTTTCGCAGCGACGAACTCTCCAGCGAGGAGGGGATCGGCTGGCTGTGGCTCGCGTGCCGCACGGCCATGGACCTGTGGGACGACGAGAGCTGGTTCGTGCTTTCCACGCGCCAGGTCCAGCTCGCTCGCGATGCCGGCGCGCTGGCCGCCCTGCCACTCGCGCTCAACTTGCGAGCGGGCATCCATCTGTTCGCCGGCCAGTTCGCCGCGGCGGAGACGCTGAGCGAAGAGGCACACGCCGTCAGCGACGCGATCGCAAACCCGGACGTGCCCCACGCCCGCGTGTTCCTCGCCGCCTGGCGCGGCCAGCAGACGGAGACGCTACGGCTGACCGGGGCCGTCGACCGGGACGCCACCGCCCGGGGCGAGGGCAGGACGATCGGCGTCGTGAGGTACGCGACCGCGGTGCTCTACAACGGCCTGGGCCGGTACGACGATGCGCTTGCCGCCGCCGGGCAGGCCACCGAGTATCCGCAGGACTTGGCGTTCTACATGTGGGGACTGGTCGAACTGATCGAGGCGGCAGCCCGGAGCGGGAAGGCCGAGCTCGCCGCAGACGGGCTGCGCCGGCTCTCAGAGAAGACACGAGCGAGCCGCACCGATTGGGCGTTGGGAGTCGAGGCACAGTCCCGAGCGCTGGTGAGCGAGGATGACGTGGTCGAGCCTCTCTTCCGCGAGGCGATCGAGCGGCTCGGGAGGACCCGCGTTCGTGTCGCGCTCGCTCGCACGCACCTCCTTTACGGCGAATGGCTGCGCCGGGAGCGCCGCCGACTCGACGCCCGCGAGCAGCTACGCCACGCCCACGCGCTATTCACTGAGTTCGGCATGGAGGCGTTCGCCGAGCGCGCCCGGGTCGAGCTCGAGGCGACCGGCGAGCACGCGCGCAAACGGAGCGTCGAGACGCGCGATGACCTCACCCCCCAGGAGGCACAGATCTCTCGCCTCGCGGCGGAGGGTGCCACGAATCAAGCGATCGCCGCGCAGCTGTTCATCAGCCCGAGCACCGTCGACTATCACCTCCGCAAAGCGTTCCGCAAGCTCGGAGTGAAGTCCCGCCACCAACTCGAGGAGCGTGATCTACAACCGGGCGCGCTCGCCATACAAGCGGCAGGGGAAGTCGACCCCCGTATGTAGCGGGCGTCAGGCGGCGCGGGCCTGGGGGACGGTCGGCTCGCTCTCGGCGGTCTCCGGGCTCGCGGTGGTTCGTTGGCGACGCGGGAAGCGCTCCGCATGGACAAGCGCGGCGGCGGGGACCAGAGTCATGATCGCGATTACCAGCGCCCAGAGAAAGGTGTGGTCGAACGCGGTTGCTACCGGTCCGCTGATCCGCATCCGTTCGGCGTTTGGGAGTGGGGTCAGCAGCCCTCCCGCGGCGGACTGGAGCGACGAGAGAGCGGCTGTGCCCTCGTGTTGGAGCACGATGGCGAGCACGGTCGTGCCGATCGACCCGCCGATTTGTCGCAGGGTGTTGAGCGCGGCGGTGGCTCGAGGCACCTGCACTGAGTCGAGAAGCTGGTAGGCCGCGGCGACGGAGGGCTGGACCGCGGCGCCGAGCCCCAGCCCGCGGACGAACAGCACGCAGGCGAGCAGCGGGTAGGGGGTGTGTCCGGTGACGAACATGAATGGCACGGTCGCCACGGTGAGCAGCGCGCAGCCGGCGAGCACGACCGGGCCGCCTCCGACGCGGTCGGTCAGGCGGCCGCTGATCGGGAGCATCAGAGCCGCGCCGATCCCCTGGGGGGCGAGCAGCAGCCCGGCGTTCAGCGCGCTCTCGCCGCGGTCGACCTGGTAGTAGAGAGGGAGTATCAGGAGCGTGCCGAACAACGCGGCGCCGAGGAGGAACGTGGTCGCAGCGGCGGCGCTGAAGCCAGGCGAGCGAAACAGACGTAGGTCGATCAGCGGGCGCTCGATCTGCAGGCTGTGCCAGATGAACAGGCCGACCAGCGCGAGCCCCGCGAGGATTGGCCCCGACGCGATCAGATGCGTGATTCCCCCGTGGGTCTCCGTCTCGGAGAGGCCGAACACGATTCCGGCAAGACCCGGACACAAGAGGGCAGCTCCAAGCCAATCCAACTTGCCTGCGTCGGCCCGGCCGGCGTCGGGTTTGAGCACGCGCGCCGCGAGCAGAATCGCGGCGCCGGCGATCGGAACGTTGACCACGAAGATCCACTGCCAGGAGGTGTTGTCGACGATCAGCCCACCGATGATCGGACCGAAGATCGGCCCGAGAAGAATCGGCACCCCAACCGCGGCAAGGGCACGCCCGACCCGCCGCGGTCCGGCGCTCTGCGCGATCAGGGTGAAACCGACTGGCATCAGCATCCCGCCGCCGAGGCCCTGAAGGATCCGGAACCCGATCAGCTCACCGGCCGAGGTCGCCAACGCGCACAGTCCTGAGCCCAGCGCGAACAAACCGATCGAGGTGATCCATGTGCGCTTGGAGCCGAACCGTTCCGTAAGCCAGCCGGAGAGCGGGATCACCGCCGCGAGCGACAGCAGGTAGCCGGTAGAAACCCACTGAATGCTGCTGAGTGGCGAGTGCAGTTCCCTCGAGAGGGTGTCGAGCGCCACGTTGACGATCGTCGTGTCGAGCACGGCCATGATCAGCCCAAGCGTCGCGACACCCGCCACCACCAGTGTGGCGCGGTCAAGTCCGCCCGAAAGCCAGCCGCCGGGCGATCCAGCCGCCGTGCTGCCCGGCGTCATCGCGAGCCAACCCCCCACCCCGCCGCGCCGGATGGTTCGGCAGGCTCGTGCCTGCTAAAGGCCAGCCGGCCGGCACCCCGGACGAGCGCGGCGTAGATCTCGGCGGCGCGTTCTTCGCGGTCGAGCGCCGCCGTGTAGCGCCCGAATGCGGGCGTGTCACCGAGGTCCGTTTCGGCTGCCCAAGAGCGGTGTGCGTCGCTTACGCGCACGCACGCCTCGCGCCAGCTGACATACGCATCCATCAGCCCGTCCACCCGTCGCTTCTGGCTCAGCTTGTTCATCGCGCATCCGCCTCCGGTGCGTTGGCTTGTTCGACTTGCAGGGAGCCCTCAATGGGGTGGACCGGCCGCCGGGAGGAGGGCCGCGGCCGGTCCTGGGGGGGTTCGATGGCGAGTGCTCATTACCGCCGTGGCGGAAGGGTGTGATCTAGTAGACGGTGCCGCCCGAACCACCACCGCTGCCCGAGCTGGATGCAGGTGTGGAGGCCTGGTCTCCTGATGGAGTGAGCGCGAACCAGGCGGCGCCGAACGCGGTCACGCCCTGGCCGGTGGTTTGGCCGGGCTTCGCGTCCTTGACAAACAGGTACAGCGGGTGGCCGTTGTAGGTCACCTGCTGGGTGCCGTCCGAGCGGGTGATCGTTCCGAGCTTTGACGCGGTCAGTCCGCCGCCGGCGGTCGGCTTGGCGGTAACCAGGAGCGGCGGCCACGCGGTAGCGCACGCGCCTGAACACGCGCTCTTGCCGCCGACGTCGGCTTTGAACAGGTACAGGGTGCGGCCGCTGGAGTCGACCAGGATCGATCCGAGGCTGCTATTCGCAACGCGGACCGTCGCCGAGGCGCCGCTCGAGGAGTTCGACTGCGCCGGCGGGGGCGAGGCGGTCGCGGCGGCACCGCCACCGCAGGCCGCGACGGCGATAGCCGCGAGCGGTATGGCCGCTGCGCTGACGAGGAAGGTGATGGGTCTGCTGCGAGTCATGTCGCTCCTTTGGTTGGGAGCATTGACACTCGCAGCCACGAGCGGCTATCGAATCACGCAACGCGTAGTCCGCGACCAGGAAACCGCGTAGTCACGCCCGCAGGCCGCCGAGGTCTTCCGTCCTCAGGATCACGTCGGCCAAGCGGTAGCCGACCCCGTGCTCGGTGTAAATGAGGCGCTCACCGTCGGTGGGTTCGATCTTGCGTCGCAAATTCGCGACGTGCACGCGCAGTGTCCGTCGGGCATCCGTGTACGCCGCGCCCCAAACCTGCTGTAACAGTAGTCGTCCGCGCCGGCTAGGAGTCATGGCCAGCCATCTCCCCACGCCGGGCCGCCCAGTGGTTCGGTTGGAGGGTGCTCGCTCCAGCGCAGCCTGTCGGCGCGCCTCACGAGCCCCGCATAGACCTCGGCAGCCTCCTCTTCCTCGTCGAGCGCCGCCATGTACAAACCGAACGTGACTTTGCCACAGGACCCAGTTTCGCTTGCCCAGGAACGATACGCATGACTCACCCGGGCGCACGTCTCACGCCAGTCGACGTATGCCTCAATCAGCTCGTCGACCAGCCTTTCTCGTCTCAGAGTGTTCACCATGTATCTCCTCATGCCGAGTCGGATCGGTCGGTTTCAAGGTGATCGCGCATGCTCATCTCGTCGGTCCTTGCCGAGTCATGGAGCTAGCAAGGCGAACCGCGGTCTCGCGCACGGTATTGCTGTCGATCGCGAAGCCGATGCCGGGTGCCTCGGCCCCCATTTCGGGATCGAGCGCCGCGAGAGTAGGTATCCCGATCACCTGACCGGAGAGGTCTACGAGCGCACCGCCCGAGTTCCCGGGATTGATCGCCGCGCTGGTCTGGATGACAGAGAAAAGAGTCACACTGTCTGTTTCCGGCACGCTGCGCCCGACGGCCGAGACGATGCCCTCGGTCACACTCGAGCGAAGACCGAGCGGGTTCCCGATCGCGAGCGTGAGGTCGCCTACCTCGACCCGAGCCGAATTGGCGAAGGTTGCGGGGCGCGGTCGGGCGCCCGTGATGCGTATCACTGCCAGGTCCATTCCGGCGTCTCCGCCGACCAGAGTTGCGGGGTGTTTGTCCCCCGAAGCGAGCGTGACCACGAAGCGCGTCGCGTTGCCCACGACGTGCGCGTTCGTTACCACGTCGCCCCGAGCGTCGAACACGACGCCCGAGCCGAGAGCTACCGATGTCCGGATCTGAACGACCGAGGGCGAGACCGTTCTGACGATGCTCACGAAGCGCTGCTGCAATGCGTTCGCCTCATCCGCAGAAGCGACCGGCACACTGGAAAATCGGCCGCCCGCAGATGCGGCGCTGCCGCACCCGGCGGTAAGAGCCGCCATCACGGCTGCGCTGGCGAGGAGCGTGATCGATCTGCTGCGTGTCATGTGGCTTCTTCGGCTGGGAGATCGACGATCGCAGCACTCGGCCGTGATCGAATCCCGCACCGCGTAGTCCGCCACCAGAAACCTCGTAGTCACTGGGTGTCGACGGGACGGGGGCCCGGTATCGTCGGTGCTGCATGGTCAGCGAGGGGCCGGCGGAGGTGTTGCAGGGCCGGCGCGTCGAGCGCGACGCGCTGGTGCGGCTGCTCGAGGCGGTGCGCGGTGGGCATAGCCGGGTGTTGGTGGTGAGTGGCGAGGCCGGAGTCGGCAAGACGGCGCTGTTGCAGTCTGCGATCGCGTCGGCGTCGGGGTTCCGGGTGGCGCGGACGGTCGGTGTGGAGTCGGAGATGGAGCTCGCGTTCGCGGCTTTGCAGCAGTTGTGCGCGCCGATGCTGGATCGCCTGGACCGGCTGCCTGCCCCTCAGCAGGATGCGCTCGGGGTGGCGTTCGGGCTGCGGGCTGGGAGTGCCCCGGATCGGTTCCTGGTGGGGTTGGCGGTGCTGAGCTTGTTCTCGGAGGCGGCCGAGGAACAGCCCCTTCTGTGTGTGGTTGATGACGCGCAGTGGCTTGATCAGGTATCCGCGCAGACGCTCGTCTTCGTGGCGCGGAGGCTGTTCACGGAGTCGGTAGGGCTGCTGTTCGCAACGCGCGAAGCGAGCGAAGAGCTCGAGGGATTGCCGAAGCTGGTTCTCGAGGGTCTGCGGAATGGCGATGCGCGGGAGCTGTTGAGCTCGGCGGTCCGCGTCCCGTTGGACGAGCGGGTCCGCGAGCGGCTCGTCGCCGAGACGCGCGGCAACCCGCTGGCGCTGTTGGAGCTCCCGCGGGGGCTGACGCCGGCGGAGCTCGCTGGCGGGTTCGGCTTGCTGGACGCGTCCGCGCTGTCAGGACGAATCGAAGACAGCTACCGCCGCCGGCTCGAGCGGCTCCCGACGGACACCCAGCGGCTGTTGCTGGTGGCGGCGGCGGAGCCCGTGGGCGACCCCGTGCTGGTGTGGCGGGCGGCCGGGCGGCTCGGGATCCGGATTCAGGCGGCCGCCGACACCGACGGGCTGCTCGCGATCGGCGCGAGCGTGACGTTTCGTCACCCGCTGGTCCGCTCCTCGGTCTACCGAGCCGCCTCGCCGGAGGACAGGCAGGCCGTGCATCGCGCGCTGGCGGACGCGACCGACTCTGCGGTCGACCCCGATCGCCGCGCATGGCATCTCGCTCAAGCGACGCCGGGGTTGGACGAGGACGTGGCCTCGGAGCTGCTGCGCTCGGCCGGTCGGGCACGCCGTCGCGGCGGCGTCGCGGCGGCGGCCGCATTTCTCGAGCGCGCGACCGAGTTGACGCCCGATCCGGCGCGCCGGGCCGAGCGTGCGCTGGCGGCGGCACAAGCCAAGCACCAGGCCGGCGCGCTCGACCCGGCGATCCGACTGGTTGCCATCGCAGAAGCCGGACCGCTGAACGAACTCCAGCGCGCCCAGGTGGAGTTGCTGCACGGTCAGATCGCGTTCGCGTTGAACCGCGGCAGTGACGCTGCGCCGCTGCTGCTGGAGGCCGCCAAGCGTCTCGGGCCGCTTGATCCCTCGCTCGCGCGCGAGACCTACGCTGAGGCGTTGGCCGCGGCGATGTACGCGGGCCGTCTCGCGAACGCCGACGCTGTGTTGGAGGTGGCGGAGGCGGCGGAGGCGGCGCGCGAGGCGAAACCGGCGGGCGCCCGTCCGCAGCCTCCGCGCGCGGCGGATCTCCTCCTGGATGGCCAGGCCCTGCTGATCACCGAGCACCCAGGGGAAGCGACGCCGATGATGAAGCGTGCACTTAGTGCCTTCCGCGGCGACGACCTCTCGAGCGATGAGGCCCTTCGTTGGCTCTGGTTGGCCTGCGTCACGGCCATACAGTTATGGGACGAGGAGAGCTGGCGCGTGCTGTCTGACCGCTATGTGCAGCTCGCCCGCGATGCGGGTGCGCTCACGGTCCTCCCCCTCGCTCTGAATCATGGCGCGGGCTGGCGCGTGTTTGCGGGTGATTTCTCCTCCGCGGAGGAGCTCGGAGAAGAGGCGCGAGAGGTCAGCGCCGCGATCGGAATGCCGGACGTATCTATCAGCAATCTGTTCCTCGCCGGTTGGCGCGGCCGCGAAGTGGAGGCCTTGCGGCTGATCGAGGCCAGCGATCGGGATGCCGCCGGCCGCGGGGAGGGGCGAAGGATCGGCGCCGGTCACTACGCGACCGCGGTGCTCTACAACGGCCTTGGCCACTACGAGCGGGCGCTTGCCGCAGCCCAGAAGGCACTCGAGTACCCCCGCGAGCTGGCGACCTCGCGCTGGGCGCTATCCGAGCAGATCGAGGCGGCCACCCGTAGCGGGAAGCCTGAGCCCGCTGCCTCCGCCCTCGCGCAACTCTCAGAGTCCGCGCGGGCAGGCGGGACCGACTGGGCGCTCGGCATCGAGGCCCGCTCCCGGGCGCTGCAGACCGAGGGGGAAGCGGCCGAGCCGCTCTATCGCGAGGCGATCGAGCGGCTCGAGCGAACCCCCGTTCGCGTGGAGCTCGCCCGCGCCCACCTTCTGAATGGCGAATGGCTGCGCCGCGAGCGCCGCCGACTCGACGCGCGCGAGCAACTGCGCTGCGCCCACGCGATGTTCACTGAGTTCGGCATGGAGGCGTTCGCCGAGCGCGCCCGAGTCGAGCTCGAGGCGACGGGCGATCATGCGCGCGAACGAACCGTCGAGACGCGCGATGATCTGACCCCGCAGGAAGCGCAGATCTCGCGCCTCGCGGCGCAGGGAGCCACGAATCAAGAGATCGCCGCCCAGCTGTTCATCAGCCCCAGCACCGTCGACTACCACCTTCGCAAGGCGTTTCGCAAGCTCGGTGTGAAGTCCCGCCACCAACTCAAACAGCACCTGCTTCAGCCAGACTCGGGGGCCGGGCCGGTGGCTCGGGGGAACTGACCGTCGAACACCGCTTCGTCCCTGGGCGCGATGCACCGCGACGCCTTGCGATGCCGTCGGAGCTCGGCTCGTGCCAGAATGCATGCCGCGCATCATCACGCCGCCGAGATGCTCGTAGCCCTCGTTCGGGCGCCCTTCGATTCCCCAGCCCCGCATCGCTCGGCATCCAGCTCGCGCGCCACCCGCTGGCGCGCACGGTATAGCCGCGTCGCGACCGTCGCCTCGTTCGCGCCCAAGACTCGCGCCGCCTCACCGTAGGAGAGGCCGGCGATGTCTACTGCCACCAGGACCAGCCGAAAGGACTCCGGCAGCCGGGCGATCGCCGGGAACACTTGCCCAGCAATCACCGCCTCTTCGGGGCGCGCGGCTGTGCGACGGTCGGCGGTGTCGAGCTCCTCGAGCGTCGTGACGACCCGCGGGCGCCGCCTGGCCGTCCTCCTGCCCGACAAGAAGGTGTTGCGCAGTGCTTGCGTCAGATACGCAAGCTCATTCCCGCCGCGCAGCCACCTCGGCCGCGACAGGACCCTGGTGACCGTGTCCTGGACGAGGTCCTCCGCGCTTTCGCGCGTGTCACACAAGGTCGACGCGGTCCGCAGGAGTGGACCGAGGTACGCACCGACGGCCTCGGGATCGAGCCGCTTCGTGCCGGAACCTAAAAAGGCGTCGGACTGCAGCCGCCCCCTGCGCGTCGAACCACCGAGGATTTGCGGGGTCATGCACGCGATCACCCACTCGCCGACACGAGGCTCGTGCTTGTTAAGGCGGGGTCGACGATTCGAATTCATCCGTGCGCTTCGCTCGTCGTCGGCCCCGCCGCGTTTCACCGCTGCGCCGGCGAGCAACGTGCTGGGTTCGCTGCGTGTCATGTCGCTCCTTCGGTTGGGGAGAGCGACAGTCGCAGTGACGAGCGATTATCGAATCACGCAACGCGTAGTCCACCACCAGAAACCTCGTAGTCACGGGTCGCAAGGGGTTGCGCGCCGAGGCGGCATCGATCCGCAACGCCTCAGGCGCGAAGGGTAGTTCCGCGTCGCGGACGACCTCTTTGATCCGGTCCGGCCCCGACAGCATGGTCGCGACGACCTCTTTGTACCGGACGACGTCGGCGGCGCTGGACGCCACCGCGCCCCCGGCCACTCCGAGCGTGTCGGTGACCGTGGCCGAGCGGTTTCGACCGTCACGTCGTGACCGCTTCGCGGGACGTGCGCAGCGAGCTCGCGGCCGATCCGGCCGGCGCCGAGAAACGCGATGCTGATGGCTTGTCCTGGCTGCGCAGGCGGTCCTGGGTCTCGTGCATCAGCTGATGGGCTCGCTTGACGTGAGCTCCGACGAGCTGCCCGTCTCGCTTGACGACGTCACCGCCGACGATCACCGTCTCGACGTCCGCGGGTCCGGCGCCGAGGACCATGACCGCGACGGGGTCGCCGAATCCGTCGAGGTGCGGCGAGCGCATGTCGACGATGGCGATGTCGGCCTGCTTGCCCGGTGTCAGGCTCCCGATCTCGTCATCGAGGTTCCACACGCGGGCGCCATCGAGGGTGGCGAGCCGCAGCATGTCACGCTGATGGAGATCGACCGTCTCGACCCGCTCTCCTCGCGCCAGTGCGGCGGCGTTGGCCCGGGAGCGCTCGGCGGCCAGAGCCAGGCGCATCTCGGAGAACAGGTCCGTCCCGGCGCTGCATATGGTGTCGACCCCGAACCCACACACGATCCTTCGCTCGAGCGCACGGCCGGTGCCGGGGTACGTGCCGAACTGCATGAGCATGTCCGTGGAGGGGGTGACCGACAGCGTGCCGTGGCTTGAAGCGATCAGGTCGAACTCCTCGTCGGTCAGCATGTTGCCGTGGGCGTAGTTCACGTCGGCGCCGAGCAACCCGAACCGCTGGAGGATCGTGACGGCGTCAGCGGTGCCGGCCATCCCGACGTGCAGCGAGATCGGCAGGCCCAAGTCGCGCGCGAACGCGAAGTCCTCCGCGTTGCGCTCCACCGTGGTGAAGCACGGCCCGCGCAGAGCCATGCCCATCCGCAGGCGACCGTTGGTGCCTGTCGCGAATTGCTCGTCGCGCATGCGGCGGGCGTCTACGGGGTGCGGTGGGTTCGGATCGTCGCTGGCCGGCCCGGGTCCGCCATAGAGGAAGTAGCCGCGTATGCCCGACTCCTTTAGGCCGCGCAGGTTGGCGTCGGCGTGCGCGGCCGACTGGAGATTGTGAGCCCAGTCACCGATCGTCGTGATCCCGGCATCGAGCGCCTGCAGGGCGCCCCACAAGGTGCCGGCGTAGATGTCCTCTGGGCTGTGACGCGGCGCTATGCCATGGAGAACCTCGGGGTCATAGCCGGCACCGGTTATCTGCGGTGTGAATCCTCCGATCGCTCCCTGCCATACGTGTCGATGGGTGTCGACCAGGCCCGGAATCACCAACTGGCCGCGGGCATCGATTACCTCAGCGCCGGGTGCACTCGCCGTCAGCGCAGGTCCGACGGCGGCGATGGTGTCGTCGCGCACGAGGACGTCGCCGTCGGGCAGATCGCTGAGCTCGGGATCGACCGTGACGACGTAGCCGCCCTTGATGAGCAGTTCTCGAGTCATGATGTGGTACCGGCTTTCTTTGGTTGATGGGCGGAGAGAGGTGTGCCGGTCAGTGCCGAGCACAAGTCGAGCAGGCCTTCTTGCACGGCCGGAGAGCGGGCCGCCGGGTGGACCTCCCGGCGATGCTGGTGGTAGAAGTACTGACCGCTCACCGTCGCCGCGGGGTCGTCGCTGGTCGCGAGCCATGCTTGCGTGACGGGTGCGAGACTCAGATCGTCGGGCGCACCCGGACCGCCCATCTTGGTCGCAACCCAGCCGGGCTCAAGCGCGTTGGAGAAGACATCCTGCCAGCGACTTGCCACGGCAAACGCCAGCACGACGTCGAAAAGCTTGCTGTCCGAGTAGGCCTGCGCACCGCTCCAGGACCGGTGGGTCCACTGCGGGTCGCCGAGATTGGCCACGCCGCCGCGGTGCATCCCGGAGCTGAGATACACCAGCCGGTCCGGGGGTGCCATCAGCGCGGTCAGCAGGTACGGCGCCAGAACGTTGATCGCGAAGACACGCGCGAGCCCGTCTACGGTCTCCACGCGTCGGGGCTCGCGGTAACCGACGCCAGCGTTGTGGATCACTGCGTCGTACCGACCCAGCGCGTTCGCCTGCTCGGCTACGAGTCGCATCTCTGCGATGCTCGCCAGGTCACCCACGACGACATGCTCGGCGGTCGGCAGTGCGCGGAGGGCGTCGTCGGCACGACTGTCGTTGCGAGCGTGCAACGTGACCGCGTGCCCGCCCTCGGCGAGCAGCTGTGCCGCCATCAGCCCCAGCCCGTCGCTCGAGCCGGTGATCAGAACTCGGGACATCAGAACTCCCTTCACGTTCGCGTGCACAGCCTCACTCACTCTCATACTGCGCGTCGACCAGTGCGCTGTCCAAGCCGCGGGCAGGCTCCCCGAACGGATCGAGTCGACGCTCTTCGGTCCAGGGGAGCTTCTCGGCGCGGCGGACCAACCCGGCGTAGGCGTCGGCAGCCTGCTCCTCAGCGTCGAGCGTCGCCACATACAGCCCGAACGCGGCTGCGCCCCACGGGCCAGTTTCGCGCGCACAGGCGCGATACGCATCGTCCACCCGGACGCACGCCTCGCGCCAGTCGACATAAGCCTCAACCAACTTGTCGATCAGTCGCTTTCGGCTCAGTGCGGTCATGTCTCTCACTCAATTCGTGCGGGCCTCGGCGTGGGACGGTCCGCTATCCCGCGATCCGATCGCGCGGCAGCGTGTCGAGCGCCACATTGACGATCGTCGTGTCGAGGACGGCCATGATCAGCCCGAGGGTGGTCACTCCGGCAACCACGAGCGACGGGTGATCGAGCCGCCGTCGAACACTTCCGACGTTCCCGTGGCGCCGTTTCCTGCGCCGGCACCCATGCCGCGCCGGTGCGGCCTCGCCCACCCGCGTCCACGAGCGGGCGAGGTCGGCGACTGCGTTGGGCTACTAGCCGTAGGCACCGCTGCCGCCTGAGCTGCCGGTGCTGGAGGTGCTCGAGCTTGATGGCTGGGTCGTGATTGCATCGCCCGCGTCGGAGAGCACATACCAGGGAGCGCCGAATGCGGTGAGGCCCTGGCCCGTGGTCTGGCCAGCCGCGGTGTCCTTTACGAACAGGTAGAGCGGGTGTCCGTTGTAGGTCACCTGCTCGGTTCCGTTCGAGCGCTTGGCGGTCCCGATCAAGGACGCGTTCAGGCCGCCACCGACGGTCGACTTCCCGTGGGCGAGCAGCGGCGGCCACGCAGCCGCGCACGCACCACTGCACGCGCTCTTCGTGCCCGAATCCGCCTCGAATAGGTACAGCGTGTGACCGGTCGAGTCGACCAGGATCGATCCGAGCCCGGTGTTCGCGAGACTAACGGTCGCCGACGTCGCATGGGTTGTCTTCGGGGGTGTCGCCGCGGTCGCGGCGTTGCCGCCGCTGCCGCCGCAGGCCGCGACGGCTAAAGCCATGAGCGGCACCACCGCCGCGCTAGCGAGGAACGCAATAGGTCTGGTGCGTGTCATGCTGACTCCTTGGGTTGGGTAGCACTGACACTTGCAGCGGCCAGCGGTTATCGAATCACGTAACGCGTAGTCCGCGGCCGGAAAACCTCGTAGTCACGCGGTCAGAGAGGCTCGCCCGCAGGGATCTCCGGCTACGGCTGTATCAGCTCACAAAGTCGCTGTAGGTCGCGGGCCGCTGCTTCCTCGCGATCGACCGCTCCCCGGTATGCCACGTACGCCGCCCCACGATTCGCCGCAGTCGCTTCGAACCACGCGCGGAGCGCGTGCTCGGACTCGACCTCTGTCGCGACCCAGTTCATATATCCGTCGTCAAACACACGGACGCCGATCACAACTAGATCGTGGCTGGTGTCGCGATTGACTTTCGCTGGTTTTTCCATGGGGATATTCCTAGCGTGGTGGATTAATCGGTAGGAGCGTAGGCGCGGTGCAGATCGCTCGAATCGATGGACGCGTAGTCTGCGACCGGCCTAACTCGTAGGGCTCGGGCGCGGTATGGTCGGCGTGGCATGGTCATCGAGGGGCCTGGGGATGTGCTGCACGACCGGCGCAGCGAGCGCGAGGTCCTCGGGCGGTTGCTCGAGGCCGTGCGAGGTGGGCAGAGCCGAGTACTGGTGATGTGCGGCGAGCCGGGGGTGGGTAAGACGGCGCTGTTGGGGTCCGCGACCAAGTCCGCGTCGGGATTCTGGGTTTTGCGGACGGTGGGTGTGGAATCAGAGATGGAGCTCACGTTCGCGGCGTTGCAGCAGTTCTGCGCGCCGTTGCTGGATCGATTGGACCGGCTTCCTGGCCCTCAGCAGGATGCGCTCGCGGTGGCATTCGGGTTGCGCGCGGGGAACCCACCGGATCGGTTTCTGGTCGGGTTGGCCGTCCTGAGCCTGCTCTCGGAGGTGGCCGAAGAACAGCCGCTTCTGTGCGTCGTCGATGACGCGCAGTGGCTTGACCGGGCCTCAGCGCAGGCGCTCGTATTCGTGGCGCGGCGGTTGTTGGCGGAGTCGGTCGCGCTGATCTTCGCGACGCGGAATCCGGGCGAGGAGCTCGAGGGGTTGCTGAAGCTGTCGGTCGAGGGCCTGCCTGACGGTGACGCGCGTGCCCTGTTGGGCTCGGCGTTGGGAGTGCCGTTGGATGAGCGGGTACGGCAGCGGATCGTCGCTGAGACGCGAGGCAACCCGCTGGCGTTGTTGGAGCTGCCGCGGGGTTTGACGCCGGCTGAGCTGGCGGGCGGATTCGGTTTGTTGGACGCACCCGGCCTCTCGGGGCGGATCGAGGACGGCTTCCGCGCACGGCTCGCGGGACTTCCGGCGGAGACCCAGCGGCTGTTGCTGGTGGCGGCGGCGGAGCCGGTCGGCGACCCGGTGCTGGTGTGGCGAGCCGCCAGGCGGCTCGAGGTCGGCGTCGAGGCGGCGGCCGACACCGACGGATTGCTCGCGATCGGCACGCGGGTGACGTTTCGTCACCCACTGGTCCGATCGGCGGTGTATCGGGCGGCGTCGCCGAAGGACAGGCAGGCCGTCCACCGCGCGCTGGCGGATGCGACCGATCCACAGGTCGACGCCGATCGCCGCGCTTGGCATCTCGCCCAGGCGACACCGGGGCTTGACGAGGACGTCGCTTCCGAGCTTGAGCGCTCGGCGGGGCGCGCTCAGGCCCGCGGAGGATTGGCGGCAGCAGCCGCGTTCCTGGAGCGTGCCGCCGCGCTGACGCTGGAGCCGGCGCGCCGGGCTGACCGCGCGCTCGCGGCTGCCCAGGCCGAGCACCAAGCAGGCGCCCTCGACCGGGCCGGCGCTCTCCTTGCGGTCGCCGAGTCGGGGCCACTCGACCAGCTCCAGCGCGCGCGGGCGGAGCTGCTGCGCGGTCAGATCGCATTCGCCGCGAGCCACGGCGATGATGCTCCGCCCTTGCTGCTCAAGGCCGCCAAGTCGTTTGGACCGCTTCATGGAAGGCTCGCGCGCGAGACCTATCTTGAAGCCCTCACCGCCTCGTTATTCGCCGGCCGCCTGGCGGTCAGTGGAGGTCTGCTGGAGACCGCGCAGGCCGCCAGGGCAGCGCCGCCACCGTCGCAGCCTCCGCGCGCGTCTGATCTGTTGCTGGACGGCCTGGCGCGCTTGATCACGGAGGGACACGACGCAGGAACGCCGACGCTGAAACGGGCGGTTAGCGCCTTCCGGCGCGAGGACATCCCTCGAGAGGAGGCGATCCGGTGGGGGTGGCTCGCATGCCGCGCCGCTGGGCTTCTGTGGGACGACGAGGCGTGGGACGTGCTCTCGGCGCGTCTCGTCCAGCTCGCACGCGATGCGGGCGCGCTGAGCGCGCTCCCCTTGGGGCTCACCATACGCTCGGGAATGCAGTTATTCGCCGGAGAGTTTGCTGTGGTCTCCTCGCTGGTCGAAGAGGTGGCGGCGGTCAACGAGGCCACGGGTACCAGCCTTGCCCCCTACGGGGCGCTGCTGCTGTTCGCTTTCCAGGGCCGTGAGGCCGAGGCACGTCAGCTCATCGAGGCGGCCACGATCGAGGTTACGCGTCGGGGTGAGGGGCAGGGGCTGACGATCATCCAATGGGCGACCGCTGCGCTCCACAACGGGCTCGCCCGCTATGAGGAAGCACTGGTTGCGGCCCAGCAGGCCGCGGAGGACTCTTACGTGATCTGGTTCTCAACGTTTGGGATGGTCGAGCTGATCGAGGCGGCCGTCCGGAGCGGGCGGGCCGGGCTCGCGGCCGAGCACCTCGGCCGCCTCTCGCAGAGAACCGCGGCTAGCGGCACTGACTGGGCGCTCGGGATCGAGGCCCGCTCGCGCGCACTGTTGAGTGAAGGTGAGACGGCCCAGATCCTTTACCGCGAGTCGATCGAGCGGCTCGCCCGCACCCGCCTCCGGCTTGAGGTCGCCCGCGCCCACCTCCTCTACGGCGAATGGCTGCGCCGCGAGAGCAGGCGTCTCGAGGCCCGCGATCAGCTACGCACCGCCCAAGAACTGTTCAGGCAGTTCGGCATGCAGGCGTTCGCCGAACGCGCCCGAGTCGAGCTCGAGGCGACCGGCGAACACCCCCGCAAACGAGCCGCCGACGCACGCGACGACCTGACCGCCCAGGAAGGACACATCTGCCGCCTCGCTGCCGAGGGTGCTACGAACCAGGCAATCGCCGCACAGCTGTTCATCAGCCCGAGCACGGTCGACTATCACCTACGCAAGGCGTTCCGCAAGCTCGGAGTGAAGTCCCGCCACCAACTCAAACAGCACGTGCTCCAGCCAGACGCAAGCGCGGAACCTGCCGCTAGGACCACTGACCCTTCCGAGTGAGGCTGGCCGTCGGGCGGCTGGTGCCCCGAACTCGCCTGCTGCTCGCCGGGCCGCTTGCCGTCCTTCGCAAAACCGGGTTCTGCCCCTGCCGGACCTTGAGCGCTGGATGTCGTGGCCGTGCTGTTGCGCCCAGGTCGGCCGACGCTTTCGGCGCGATGGTTGGCCATGCCGTCACTGCCGAATTGTCATGCGAGAAATGAAGGCCCCGTGACAGGCGAACGTGAAGGTGCTCGGCCCGGTGTAGCCGTCGCCTCCGACCTCGGCGCTGATTTGGATCTCGCCGTCGGAGATTGTGGTTGTGTGGATCACGGAGAGCGATACTTTCGCGCCGATGAATTCCCGGTCGCTCCATTCCTTGATCGCCCCTCTCCCGATGTATTCGCGGCCCCAGTCGTCCACGACACCGTCGTGGGCGAAGCTGGCGAGGAAGTCCTCGGTGTGGTGGCTATTGGCCGCGTCAAGAAGCTTGGTGACCGGACCCGGGGTTGGCACGGTCATCGACGCGACACCTCCGGCGCGTGCGTCGCATGGGGGCGTAGGAGATCTTGCAGCCCGATTCGCGTCAGGAATTCGGCGCGGATTCGATCTGCGACGGCGTTGACGACCGCGGCGCCATCGTCGGCGGGATCGATGTGCACCCGGAACGGTCGGGTCCCGTGCCGCATCTCGACCACGTGCACGACCGCGGCGACGACGTCGGCCACGTCCGCGTCGGGCGGGGCCTGCTCAGCCAGTCGCTGGCTGACGTCTGCCATCAGGTTCGGGTAGGCGGCGGCGTATTCGGCGACAACCTCGTCGTCGGCTGGGTGGCCGCTGTGGGCGAAGTGGTTGGTGCCTTTCGTGAACGAGCCGGGGACGATGATGGTCGTCTCGATGTCGAAGCGAGACAGCTCAGCGGCGTAGCTGACGGCGAGAGCGTCCATGCCCGCCTTCGCGGCGAAGTAGGGGCCGAGGTAAGGAGGGGTTCCGCCGCGCGTGCTTGTGCTCCCGATCCAGATGACCAACCCATGCTGCCGGGCGCGCATATGGGGCAGCGCGGCGCGGTTTAGCCGCTGGGTTCCCAGCACGTTGGTGTCGTAGATGTCCGCGATCTGTTCGGGCGTGAAGGCCTCCGTCGGCCCGGTCACCATGTGCCCGGCGTTGTGCAGGAGCACGTCGATACTGCCTTGCTCGGAGATCACGGTGCCGACTGCCTCGTCGGCAGAGCGCTGTGATGACACATCAAGCTCGACAGGGCGGAGGCCGACGTCGTGGCCGGCGGCGTATTGCTTTGCCTCGGCAGCCTGCGTTGCGTTGTGACCGTCGATGTCGTGCATCCCCGCATACACGGCGTGTCCCGCATCGGCGAGCGCTCGTGCGCTCAGGGCGCCGAACCCGCTCGAGGCGCCCGTGATGACAATCGTCTTGGTCATGCCCGTGCTCCATATTTCGTGTGAACCGCCCTGGCGTGCAACTGGCAGGGGCGGGCTAGATCGCCGTGGTGCGGAGGCGGACCGTGCCAACGCATGGTCCGCCCGCACCGGCGCAGGCCGTGAGCCGAGATGCCGCGACGTCCAGGATGGGTGGTTGCGGGCAGCTCGGGTCGGGTCAGTTGATCGGCGAGATCATGCCGCCGTTGACGTAGATCGTCTGAGCTGTGACCCAACGGGTCTCTGGCGCGGCGAGGAAGCGCACCACGGGAACGACGTCGGCCGGCTCGCCGAGGTCGCCGTTGATGGTCATGCCCGACAGCCAGGCGATCGTCTCCGGGGTCTCGGCGTTGTAGAAGAAGCTGGTCTTCTGTGGACCGGGGGCGATGCAGTTGACAGTCACCCCGCGCGGCCCGATCTCCTTTGCGAACGCCTTGGTGAAATGCTCCACCGGTGCCTTGCTGCCCGCGTACGCCGAGTAGGTGGCGGCCGTCACGGCGACCTGGGTCGTGACCATGTTTATGATCCGGCCGTTATCGGCCATCTTGTCGTAGGCCTCGCGCATGAAGAAGTACGGGATCTTGGCGTTGATCGCGAACGAGTCGTCAAAGTCCTTCTCGCTCGTCTCGACCAGGGGTTTGCGGATGATCAGCCCCGAGGTGTTCACCAGGATGTCCCACTTCCCGAAGCGGTCGATGGTCGCGTCGACGAGCTGCGTGATCTGACCGGTGTCGGTCAGATCGCCTTGATGAGCGATCGCCTCGACGCCGAGCCCTTCGAGCTCGTTGACGACGTCCGCCGCTTCCTGGGCGCGATGGGGAGAGTTGTAGTGCACGACGAGATTGACGCCGTCGCCAGCGAGAGACTCAGCGAACAGCTTGCCGAGATTCGCGGTGCCCCCGGTGACGATCGCGACTCGACCGTTCCCGTTGCTGGAGGACGTCGCAGAAGTACTCATCTCTGCTCCTTGGTTTGAAGGTGGACGCGTTGACAATCGCACGGGACCGGCGGTCATCGAGTCATGGAACGCGTAGTCCGCGATCAGGCGATCTCGTAGTCACGGGTCAGCGCGGCTCGCGCACGGAGCTCCCGCGACCGAAAGCCTCGTACTCTCGCGGTGTCGACGGCCGCCCCCTCGCGCCGCTATGGTCGGTGTTGCATGGGCATTGAGGGGGCTGCAGAGGTGCTGCACGGCCGCCGGGGCGAGCGCGAGATGCTGGATCGGTTGCTTGGCGTAGTACGCGGTGGGCAGAGCCGGGTGCTTGTGATGTCCGGCGAGCCGGGGGTTGGCAAGACGGCATTATTGGAGTCAGCGATCCGATCCGCATCGGGGTTTCGGGTCGCGCGCGCTGTGGGTGTCGAGTCGGAGATGGAGCTGGCGTTCGCGGCCCTCCAGCAGTTGTGCGCGCCGATGCTGGACCGTCTAGGACGACTTCCTGCGCCTCAGCGCGACGCGCTCGGGGTGACGTTCGGGTTGAGTGCGGGGAACCCGCCGGATCGCTTTCTGGTCGGGTTGGCCGTGCTGAGCCTGTTCTCGGAAATAGCCCATGAGCGCCCGCTCGTATGCGTCGTTGATGACGCGCAGTGGCTCGATCGGGCGTCGGCGCAGACGCTTGTCTTTGTGGCGCGGCGGTTGTTGGCGGAGTCGGTCGCGCTGATCTTCGCGACGCGGGATCCAGGCGAAGAGCTTGAAGGACTGCCGCGAATGGTGGTTGAGGGCCTGCGCAATGGTGATGCGCGGGCACTGTTGGGCTCGGCACTGCGGGTGCCCGTGGATGACCGGGTGCGGGAACGGCTCTTGGCTGAGACGCGCGGTAATCCACTGGCGTTGTTGGAGTTGCCTCGCGGATTGACGGCCGCTGAGCTAGCGGGCGGCTTTGGCTTGCCGGACGCACCGGGGCTCTCGGGCCGGATCGAGAACACCTTTCGAAGCAGGCTCGCGCGACTACCGGCCGATACCCAGCGGCTGATGTTGGTCGCGGCGGCGGAGCCGGCCGGCGATCCGGTGCTGATGTGGCGGGCGGCCCGGCGGCTCGGGATCGGGATGTCGGCGGCTGCCGACACCGACGGGCTGCTCGCGATTGGCACCCGCGTGACGTTCCGCCACCCGCTGGTCCGATCATCGGTGTATCGGGCCGCTTCGTCGAAGGAGAGGCAGGCCGTGCACCGCGCGCTGGCCGAGGCGACCGATCCCGAGGTCGACCCCGATCGCCGTGCTTGGCATCTGGCCCAAGCGACGCCGGGGTTTGACGAGAACGTCGCTTCCGAGCTCGAGCGTTCGGCGGGCCGTGCACAGGCGCGCGGGGGGTTCGCGGCAGCGGCCGCGTTCCTGGAAAGAGCGGTCGCGCTGACGTCCGAGCCGGCGCGCCGCGCCGGGCGCGCGCTGGCCGCGGCCCAGGCCAAGCACCAAGCTGGCGCGTTCGACGCGGCGCTCGGACTGGTTGGCATCGCGCAGTCGGGACCGCTGGAGGAGCTCCAATACGCCCAGGTGGACAGGCTGCGCGGTCAGATCGCGTTCGCGTTGAGCCGCGGTCGTGACGCGCCACCCTTGTTACTCAAAGCCGCCGAGCGGCTCGCGCCGCTCGACATCCGGCTCGCGCGCGACACCTACTTGGAGGCTTTGTCCGCGGCGCTGCACGCCGGTCGCCTCGGCAGCCGCGATGGCGTGCGGAGGATGGCCGGTGCCGCACGCCGGGCCCCCCCGTCGCCCAAGCCCCCGCGAGCTTCCGATCTCCTCCTCGATGGGCTGGCCGTGCTGCACACGGAGGGCTATCGCGCTGGGACGCCGATGCTAAAGCGCGCACTGCACGCTTTCCGCAGCGAGGAACTCTCCAGTGAGGAGGGGATTCGCTGGCTATGGCTGGCGTGCCGCACCGCCATGGATCTGTGGGACGACGACAGCTGGTTCGTGCTCTCCGCCCGGCACGTCCAGCTCGCTCGCGATGCTGGCGCGCTGACCGTACTGCCCCTTGCGCTCAACCGGCAAGCAGGCATCCATCTCTTCGCCGGCCAGTTTGCGGCGGCCGAGGCGTTGGTCGAACAGGCGCGTGCAGTCAGTGACGCGATCGGCAACCCGGACGTGTCCTATGCTCGTGTGATCCTCGCCAGCTTGCGCGGCCGCGAGGGGGAGACGTCAGGGCTGACCGCGGCTGGCGACCGGGACGCGACCGCCCGTGGCGAGGGCAGGATGATCGGCGCCGGCGGGTACGCGACCGCTGTGCTCTACAACGGTCTCGCTCGGTACGACGATGCGCTGGCGGCCGTCCGGCAGGCCACCGAGTATCCGGAGGATTTGACGTTCTTCACCTGGGGGCTGGTTGAGCTCATCGAGTCGGCAGCCCGGAGCGGGAAAGCCGATCTCGCCTCCGACGGCCTGCGCCAGCTCTCAGAGATGACAGGCACCACCGGCACCGACTGGGCGCTCGGCGTCGAGGCTCGCTTGCGGGCCCTGGTGAGCGACGGGGAAACCGCCGAGGCGTTGTACCGCCGCGCGATCGAGGCGGTCAAGCGCACCCGCGTTCGCCTGGAGCTCGCCCGCGCCCACCTCCTGTACGGCGAATGGCTGCGCCGCGAGAACCGACGTCTCGACGCGCGCGAGCAGCTACGTATCGCCCATGAGATGTTCACCGAGTTCGGGATGGAGGCGTTCGCCGAGCGCGCCAGGGTCGAGCTCGAGGCGACCGGCGAGCACGCCCGAAAACGGTCAGTTGAGACGCGCGACGACCTGACCCCCCAGGAAGCGCAGATCTGCCGCCTTGCAGCCGACGGCGCCACGAACCAAGACATCGCCGCGCAGCTGTTCATCAGCCCGAGCACAGTCGACTACCACCTACGCAAGGCGTTTCGCAAGCTCGGCGTTAAATCCCGCCACCAACTCAAACAGCAAGTGCTCCAGCCACACACAAGCGCGGAACCTGGCTCTCGTTGACGCTGACCCGCAGCAGCAGAGGCTGGCCGCCTGGGCGGCTGCTGTTTGCGAACCTGCTTTGGCGAACGCCAACCCAGTGTTGTCGGCAGCGCGGAGATCTCCTACGCCGGCAACGCATGTCTCGGCTCGTCGACCGCATCGGCCCTGCTCAGCGCGGTTGCCAAGACCGTCCCCGTCGTCACCAACGAGCCCTTCGTGCCGCGAGTGCCGCGGGAGGCGCAGCTGTCTGCACTCCGGCGGAGACACGCATGCCTCGCCGCTGAAGGGGAAGTCGCCGGCGAGGCCGTTAATCGCTTGCTCGACCTCACGACGACGACCGGCTCGCCAGCAAGCGCTGCGACGGGCAAAGCAGAACTGTCGGAGACCCCGAAGTTCTTTTCCGCCAAGGACGAATCTGAGCGGTACGCGCGGCGCCGCCAACGAGACGCCCGCTTTGCCAGGCGATCCGGTCGCGCAGCTCGCGCTCGTCGCTCTCGGGCTCGACTTCTGCGTTCTCGAACGAGCAGGCACGAGGGCGGCCCTCAACCAGACTGATTAGATGGACGGCCTTCAGCAGTGAGCCCGTGGCATTGCTGGGTCGCTCCTGCTTGGCGATGCGGAGCAGGAGCCGACGGTCAGCCGCCGCCGTGCTAGCTCACCGCTCGGCTCGCCCGCGGTCCAGCGAACGAAACGCCGCTTCCGGGTTGGACGTCCAGAGGGGAAGCGGCTGGGCACAGGCTCCTCGTGGCCAGGTGGGCGGCCATCATTGTGCACACCACTCAAATCGAGGGGCGCAGTCGTGGAGAAGACCGTTCCGATTCAGAATGACTTCCCCACCTACGAGAAGCAGGAGTGCGACCGGTCCGAGCTACAGTTCCGCGGCTCGTCCGATCCAGGAGGCAGCTCGAGACCGGCGCACACTTCTGCTCCGGCCGGGTCGTTAGCAGCGATCTTGCAAGCGGTGGGAGGGTCGGCGGGCGCGCAATTGGCGAACAGCGGGTGCCGGATCGCCGTGGACCCGGCTCCCGCTCGGGAGTGAACGCGGTACTCAGCTCGAGCGTTGCGGTCGGTACCCGTAGCCAGGCAACATCAGGGCGAGGGGTTACTTGACGATCCGGATCGTGCGTTCCATGCCGAGTTGGGTCTGTTCGCGGCCGTCTTGGGTGCGCAGGATGCAGGCGAGGACGTATATGCCCGGTCGCTCAGTGATCAGCTCCTGTTGGAAGCCGCCGGGTGAAAGCGGTCCGGCGAACTCCGGGAAACTTACCCCGAGCTTTGGGGCCTCCTTGTCGTTGGCGGCGCGCAGGAGGGCGGTAAGCCGTCGGGCGTTTCTTGCGTTCTTGACGCCGATCCCCTGGATCGGGTGTACGAGGAAGCCGCTGTTCCGGAACCGCACGAGTTCGCCGTCGTGAAGCTTGCTCGGGCCGCGGAATGCGAAGTCGATCGCGTTGATTGTCGCGCCCGGCTTGGGAAGCGAGGCGGGCTGCGGCGCTTGGCTGATCACGAACGTGGTGTGCGGGGGGTCGGGATTGCTGCTACTCAGGTCGACCGCCAGGTAGTTGCCGGGCTGTAGGGTCGTCTGTGCGCTCGTGGTTCCCTTGTCGGCGCTGACATCGAACACGATAGAGCCGTACGGGTCGATGTAGTTCAGGTCTCCGTGGTGGGCGTTGATCGCCGCCCCGGCCTGGGCAAAGGCCGAGAAAGGGATCCCGGGGTTGAGGCGGATCAGCACCGGTTCGGTGTGCTTGACGCTCACGCTGGAGACGACGTTCACCGCCCCGGACTGGAGCGCACCGCCGACATCAACCGACCGCCCGTTCAGAGTGAGCGTCAGCGTCGGCAGCCCCGAGCTGGCGGCGCTGGTCACGGACGTGATGCCGACAGCAAAGATCGATGCGACCGCGCCGAGGATGGCTACCGCTCTCCCGATCGGGTTCATCGCGGCGCTCCCCGTCGCGACTTGACCATGCTGGCGATCGCCAGCGCGATCAGCAGCACGACGCCGATCAGGAACGCAGCGAAGAACACGTTGCTTGCGGCGCCGGGGTGGCTGCTGTTCTTGGCGGTGAGGTTGGCGAGGACAAACAGCACCACGTCGGCCAGGACCAGGCTGATCCAGGTCCGGCGGCTGAGGGCTGTCAGCGAATCTGCGGTGTTCGACATGCTGGCCTCCTGATTGGTTGGCGCCAGCGTCTCAGTTGGTGGCGCTGCTGTCGTCGGCCGGCGGTAGGACCTGTGTGGACTGGGCGGTGATTTGACGGGGCTCGGGTCCTACTCGAGTAGGACCCGAGTCGTCGCCTGGTCGGATGCGCGGTCCTGACGGTGGCGCTAGCGTGCGCATGTGGGCACTGGACGCAGCTTGATCGCGCGGGCACGAACGGTCGATCTGCGGGTGATCGATGTGGTGCTGGCGGTGCTGCTCACCGCCGGGGCGCTTGCGGATGCCTCCTCGCAGCTTCACCGAGGACCGGACGAGCTGGCGATTGTGCCGCTCGTTCTGCTCACGGGCAGCGTTGCCTGGCGGCGACTGAACCCGTGGCTGACAACGGTGCTCGCGGTCACCGCGTTCATGGCATTCCAGCTTGCCAGCGGTTACACCGGGGGCGGCGCGTTCGAGGTGGCGGCGATCGCTTTGAACTTCTATCTGCTCGGCCGCCGTGCGCGGGGCCGCGAGCGGATGCTCGGCGCGGCGGTGGTGTTCGCCTACTGGCTGGTCGGAGTCGTGGTGATCTCTTACTCTCAGCCCGGCGGTTCGGTCGGCGCCGTGCTCGGGGCCTGGGCGTTGCTGGGTGGCTTGCCGTTCGCGCTCGGACGGACACTCGAGACGCGCCGAGGGCTCACGGACGAGCTCGAGGCGAGCACGGCTCGGCTGGCGGAGGCCCAGGAAGCCCGCGCGGGCCGCGCCGCGGCCGAGGAGCGAAATCGGATGGCTCGCGAGCTGCACGACGTGATCGCGCACGACGTCAGCGTGATGGTGCTTCAAAGCAGCGGCGCCCGCGGCGTCGCGAGCGTCGATATCGAAAGGGCGCGGCATGCAATGCGGGTTGTCGAGGGCGCGGGCCGTGACGCGCTGGTGGAGCTGCGGCGGATCGTCGGCGTGCTGCACCGCGGCCACGGCGCGCTGGCGGGCTCGGCTGCACCCGGTCTCTCGCAGCTGGATGCGCTCGTCGAGCGCGCGCGCGCCGCAGGGCTGCCGGTGGACGTGCGCGTTGACGGTCGGCTGCAGGCGCTATCGCCCGGCCTGGATCTGGTCGCTTACCGTGTCGTGCAGGAGGCGCTGACGAACGCGATCAAGCACGCTGGCCCCGCGCGCGCACGCGTGAACGTGGCCGTCGCCGCCGGGTTCCTCGAGCTGGAGGTCACCGACACCGGGCACGGCCCGACCCCCGACCGCAACAACCACCGAGAAGCCGGGCACGGGCTCGTCGGTATGAATGAGCGAGTCAGGTTGTACGGCGGGGAGCTGTACGCCGGGAGGCGTACCGAGGGGCACGGCTTTGAGGTCCGCGCGCGCATTCCAATTGATGGCATCGGGCCTGCGCCCCACCCGGCCACCTCGCCGGCCCGCTGCGACCGGTTGCCGGTCGGGCTTGATCGGGGCTTGCGCTGGCGTTGGCTTGACCCGGCGTGCGCCGGAGTGTTCCTGGTGGCGCTCGAGATCGGCGTGCTGATCGGTGAACGCCGCCACGGTCCGATCGCGCTGAACATCCTGGCCGTGGCGGCCGTCGCGCTGGCGGCGGCGTGGCGCCGGCGCTCGCCGCTGGGGTTCGTCCTCGTCGTCGGGGCGCTCGCCGCGGTGATGAACGCGTACCTCACGCCGCTTGACCACTCGCCGCTGCTGGCTGCGTATTTCCTACTCGTCCCGGCATACACGGTCGCGGCTTGGCTGCCCCGACGCCAGGCCGTACTCGGACTCGCGTTCTTGCTCGGGAGCGCAGCGATCAGCGTGCTGATCGTGCGGCACCAGCCGGTCGGCAACCTTACCGGCGCGGCCTTCACGATCAGCGCGGCGTGGGCCGCCGGCCGCGCGATCGGCGCGCGCAGGTCGCTGACTTCGGAGCTTCAGCGCACCTCCGCGTGGCTGGCGGCCGAACACGAGGACCGGGCGCAGCTGGCCGTCGCCGGCGAGCGTTCGCGAATTGCGAGCGAGCTGCATGCGATCGTGGCGCGCAGCGTCGCGGGGATGGTCGTTCAGGCCGAGGGTGCCCGCAGCATGCTCGCCGACGACCCCGAGCGAGCTGACGTCGCGATGGGCGCGATCGAGGACACCGGCCGCCAGACGCTCACAGAGATGCGCCGCCTCCTCGGAGTCTTGCGCCACGGCGACGATCCACCAGGGCGCGAGCCGCAACCGGGCGTCGCTCAGGTCTATTCATTGATCCAACGCGCGCGCGAGCGTGGTCAGCCGGTCGAACTGCGGGTGGACGGTGAGCCGGGAACGTTGGCGGCCGGAGTCGACCTCGGTCTCTACCGAATCCTCGAGGACGCCCTCGAGAGCGCTCGCCGCCACCCAGCACCCACCGTGGGTGTCACGCTACGGTTTGGCGAGGAGGATCTCGAGCTACGGCTCACCGCCCGCTGCCCCGGACCGAACGCGTGGCCCACCGACGCGATGCGCGAGCGGATCGCGCTATGCGACGGCGCATTCGAAGACGAGGCCCTCGGCGAGCCTGGCTGGCAGCTCGTCGCCCGAATGCCGCGCGGCCTGCAAGGAGCACTCACTTGAGCGTGCGCGTCCTGATCGCCGATGACCAGCAGCTGATCCGTGACGGCTTCCGGATGATCCTGGCAACCGCCACAGATATCGAGATCGTGGGCGAGGCGAGCAACGGCGCCGAAGCCGTCTCCCTGACGCGAGAGCTGCAACCGGACGTCGTGCTGATGGACATCCGCATGCCCGAACTCGACGGCATCGAAGCCACCCGCCGGATCCTCGCCCAGAACCACGATCCCAAGACGAACGTTCTGATCCTCACCACCTTCGATCGCGACGAGTACGTCTACGACGCGCTGCGCGCCGGAGCGAGTGGGTTCCTGCTCAAGGACGTGCCCGCCCGCCAGCTCGTCGCCGCCATCCGCACAGTCGGGGAGGGCGACGCACTGCTTTCACCCAGCATCACGCGCCGCCTGATCGAGGAGTTCTCCGCCTCCCGCGCCCCCACAGCTCCCGCGCCCGAACTCGATGAGCTCAGCCCGCGAGAACTCGAGGTGTTCCGGCTGCGTCGCGACCGGCAAAACAAACGGCGAGATAGCCGCCGAACTCATCATCGGCGAGACCACCGTCAAGACGCACGTCACCCGCATCCTCATGAAGCTCGGCGTTCGCGACCGCGTCCAAGCCGTCGTCCTCGCATACGAGACCCGCCTCGTCAGTCCAGGCCCCCCAACAAAGGCTGGACCAAGTGACTGATGTCAAGAGAAAGCCCGCAAAGCCGTACCAGCCGGGCGGCAGCTTCCCCGCCTCGCGTGACGACGGAGACCGAAGCCCGCAGCTCAACGCCGAGCGGACCCTAGGCTCTCGCTTTGACAACACGGCGAGCATCTCTCGGTCGTCGTGCACAGTCCCCCATTGCGCGGATAGCGCGCACGTGCCAGAGCGTCGTGCTTGCAAGATCGCTGCTAACGATCCGGCTGGAGCAGAAGCGCACACCGGTCTCGAGCTGCCTCCTGGAACGGACGATGAGGAGCGCTGATCGCGTCGCTTCCGCAACCGGCCGAGTACGCGGCAGGATCGAGGCTTACGCGCATTCGATGGTTTCCGGACCCGCGTAACCGGCCCGTCTGGGCTAGAGCAGGCAGCAAACCTGTCCGCTCTCCAGGCAGGGAGCCATGTCTGCTCATCAGTTGTTGGACGCCGCCGGTCGCTCGCGTTCGCCGGCGACGATGCCCGGCCATGACTTGGGTCGGGTCCCGCCAAACAAGGGCCGTCGGTATCCGGCGGATCCGCCCACAGTCGACGAGATCGTTGCGGTCACGCGCCAAGCCGGCGACGGTCATCACGGCCGTCGGATGCAGGGGCTGATCGTTGTCCTGTGGCGAGCCGGTCTGCGGATCCATGAGGCGCTCACGCTCGTCGAAACTGCCAGGCCGCCGAAGAATGGCCAGGTGGCCGTGGTTTTGGGCTGCCGCGACGCGGACGATGGCTGCACGCCGCTCCACGAGCGGCGTTGACCATTTCAGCCGAAGGGAGACTCGCATGCCTGCCAATCGCCGTGCCCGTGGGGGGCGATCGCCCGCGCCTGACGCGCGATGGAGGATCGCCGCGCGGGCAGCTCGGTGATCGCCGGCCCGCGATCGTCGACGGAACGCTGTACTGGGGAGCCGGGCACACGCACCTCGGGCTGCCCATGTTCACGGGCAACAACAAGCTCTACGCATTCACGCTGAACGGCAAGTAGGGCTGGCGCCGACAGCGGGGTCCCAGCCCGGGTGGCCGCGACCCCGCTAGGTCCTCGCGAGTGTCAGTGCGCCCCGTGCACTCGAACGTAGGGCGGATGGGCAGTGGCGGCTAAACAAGATCGAAAGGAGACTTGGTGGCGGCACAGGCAGAGACTTCGCTTCAGCAGATGGTCAGCCGGTTGCTCGAGCGCTTGGACGCGATGGATCTTGACGGGCTCGGTGGGATGGTCGACGATGAGGTTCAGGGCGTCGATGAGATCGCGCGCAAGTGGATGCGGGGAGGCCGTCGATCGAGGGATACTTCTCTCAGCTCAAAGACACCGTCTCAGACGTGCGCTCTCGGATGAGTGATGTTCAGGAGGATGCGTGGGATGATGCTGGCCTGGTCACGTTCGTCCTGGATCAGACCTACACGTTGGGACGGGCGGCAGCAGACGATCTCCGCTCCGACATCGATCGTCTTTCGACGCCGAGGAAGCGACCGGAGGATCGTTCTGATCCACACCGTGCCGCTCCCCCAGGAGGCCTAGGCATGGTGGCAAGGACGTCCGTTACGCGCCGTCGTGCGAGCGATCGGACGACTGCACTGGTAGTCGCGTCGCGCATCTCGCGGGTTCGAACGCCTGGATTGTCGCGGCCGGCAGACCCGGTGCCGGGCCGACAGCGCTCGCCCGAGACTGATGAAAATCGTCGCGGATGGGCTTTGCTCTTGGCCTGGCGGTGGCGTCGACTCGCGAGAGTTCGAGGACGGACGAGGGAAATTGGGAGGTACGCGCGTGGGGCGTGGGCGGTGCTGGTCATTACCGCGGTGATGTGTGCCGGGTGCGGAAGCGGGTCGCAGAGCAGCACATCGATGCTGCCTCTGGGCGCCTACTTGGTCCGAGCGCACGAGGAGACTGGGATGCAGCGGACCGGGCCGGCGACCGCCGACCGGACCCCGGCGCAGTGGACCTCGGACGGGGTGCCGGACGCTGCCGATGAGAACGAGCGCTTGGCTAAGGAGGGCTTCCGCGAGGTGATAAGCGTCCCGACCAGTGATGGCATTTCCTGGGCGATGCAGCTGGGTTCGGCGTCCGCGGCCGCGCGAGAGGAAGCCGCGGAGTTGAAGGAGTTCGCCTCCGGGCCGCAGGCGCCGGCGACCACGACGCGTTTCACGATCCCCGGCATCACCAGCGCGGACGGGTGGGTCTTTCCGAACGCCGACGCCAACGTCCTGTTCACTGAGGGCCGGTGCTTGATGCTCGTGGGCGATGACCTAACCACGAGCGACAACAAGCTCCCGGTGGTCGCCGCCGCGCATGCCATCTGGACGCGCACGCACGGCAAGCCCGGTCCCTGCGCGACCTGAGCGGGACATCACAGGCCGTAAGGCGACAGGCGCCCAGGCGGCCCGCTCCCCCTTTCCCTCGGGCAGCGAGTCGACTGTCCTACGGTCGCGGCGCGTGGCCGCTCTTAGCAGGTGCAGCCACGCGATCGAGAGGGCCGATACGACCACTCCTGCTGCGGGCGCCTAGGAAGGCCGCCGCTGACGGTGTGCTGGATCTGTTGAGTTGTTCGTGCGTGAGATTCGATCAACCAGCATGATGCCGATCTCCTTTGGGCGGTCTGTCAGGCGGGGCAGAAGGCCGCCCCGCCTGACAGCGGAACCCTGTGGAGAGGACCGATCCTGGTTGCGCCGTCGTAGAGGACGGAGCGAATTACGCCATCGCCGGGGTTCGCTGGAGGGTCGCCGCGAGGTTGCGGATTGCGGTGAGCACGACGTCGGGCTGGGAGAGCATCGGCACGTGGCTGCTGTCGACCGCGTAGGTCGTGGCACCCATGCGCTCGGCCGAGGCGCGCTCCAGATCCGGGTGAACGGCGTGATCGTTATTGGCCACGATGTAGGCGCTCGGCTTCGTCCTCCATGCGGTGCCTTTGGGCTTCTCGTTGAACAGTTCGACGGCGGGGGGCGTTGCGGTAGCCCACACGACCTCCTGCTCTTCTTCAGACAGATCTCCGCAGAAGTACCCGATGCCGGAGGGGAGCATCCAGATCCGGCCGTCGGCGACTTCGATCTGCCCAAACAGCTCGGTGGTCGGGTACTTGGCCTGCTGGCTCGCTGCGGTCTCGTCCTCATCGGGCGCGACCGCGGAGATGTAGACGAGTCCGACGACGCGGTCGTCGATTCCCGCGCCAGTGATGACAGCGCCTCCGTAGGAGTGGCCGACGAGGATCGAAGGACTCGAGACCCGTCCGAGCGTCCGAGTTACGGCATCGATGTCGCTCTGGGCTGTGTCGAGGTTGTACTGGGCGCAGATCACCTCGTACCCATCGGCCCGAAGCGGCGGGACCAACTTGCTGAAACACGACCCGTCCGCCCAGATCCCGTGGCAAAAGACGATGCTGGGTTTGCCTGACATGTGGTTCTCCTTGTGGTTGTGGTGAAACAGATCGCCGAGCTTGTGTGACATTGGCGCTCCTTTACGTGGCTGTGGCTAGCGACGCGCCGGCAGGCTAAGAGGGAGCCCACGCCTCGCACCCGTCGATGACCATTCAGTGCGAGGTGTCCCGCTCGCGAGTGGCGCGTTCGGCCAGGGGGCGGAAGCCCGCCGCGCGTGACTCGGGTTCACCGCCGGGCAGATGGTCTCGTGCCTTACGCCGTCGCGAGAGATTCCCCGACCGGAACTCGCGGCTGTGCGGATCACGTCAAACACGAGGTCGGGGTGGGAGAGCATCGTGACGTGAGTACTTTCGACCTCGTAGGTCGTGGCCCCCATGCGCTGCGCCGCGAAGCGCTCGAGATCGGGGGTGCGCTTTCGGTCTCATCCGGCCCGAGCGTGTCGATGTATGCGAGTCCGACGACGCGGGTCGTCGGTTCCCGGCGGCGGTGATGACGGCCCCGCCGTAGGAAGATGCTTGGCTTGCCCTGTGCGGGCATGAACTCTCCTCCTTCGTCAGGCTTGGCGACGTTCTGGCGAGAAACCGCTTAGTTCAGAGTGGCTTCACGCGAACGAGCGATGCAGACGCCACGGTAGCCCGCGCTTCCCCCGCGTGCATACGTCAGATGACGACATCTGACGTAAGCCGGACCCCGGAAACGTCCTACTGTTTTCCCGTTGCGCCGAGCGCGCTTGCGAGTTGTGTGCGGGAGCTGACGCCGAGCTTGGGGAAGAGCCTGTACAGGTGAGTCGAGATCGTCCGATGCGAGAGGTAGAGACGTTCGCCGATCTCGCGATTGGATAGTCCGTCGGCGGCCATTTGCGCGATTTGAAGTTCTTGTGGGGTGAGGTCCCACCATGCCTCACGGGCCCGCGCGCCGACGTGTTCTCCGGCAGCTCGCAGCTCGCGTCGCGCTCGCTCGGCTAGCCGTGTTTGGCCGAGGGCATCGAAGGTATCCACGGCCGCGCGTAGCCGTCCGCGTGCCTCAGTCGATCGGCGTTGGCGGCGTAGCCAGTCACCATGGGCCAGCTGGACTCGCCCAGCGAGAAGAGGCGAGACCCCCGCGGTGCTGGCACCTGCGGCTTCGTACGCATCGTCCGCGTCAGCACTGTCGGCAATCAGAGCGATCGCATAGTCGAGTTGAGCTCGGAGAGATGGGGCGCCGTTCCGGGATGCGATCTGCTCCCACGCCTGCAAGTGGTTGCTGACCTTTTCCAGATCGCCGCTTCCGTGCACCGCAGCGTCTGCGAGGTCGGCGAGTATCGAACCACTCGTAAATTGGCTGTAGGCAATGTCGGCCGTATCAAATACCCGGATGATGTGTAGGTACGCGTCGGCGTATCGCTCGCGCATTAGTGCGTGCCGCCCTCGTGCGTAAACAGCTAGTGACCACCTGGCGCCCCTCCCGACGTATCCGCGTTCTCCTTCAGCGATCAGAAAGTCGGCGGTTTCGTCGTTTCCGGAGTCAGCCGCGGCGATTCCTTGGGCGAGAAGGGTGTTGTAGCGAAGCGTTATCTGGCCCGCCCCTTCGGTGAAGCTTGCGCACTCCGCTGCACTGATTGTCGCTGGGACGACGAACCCCAAGCGAAGGTTCACCCATGCCTCGAGTGCGAGCGTGTTCGCAAGCAGTAATGCTTGCCCGGACGCGCGAAACGCCGCTTCTGCGGCTTGAAGAAACGGCAGCGCGAGATCCTGCGACCAGCTGTATGCAGCTGCCGAGCCCAACGAAAGAAGCTGCCGTGGGTTGAGGCTGTCAACGAGCGACCAGCGCTCGACGCCGGCGCGGATCCTTCGCGCGGAGCGCACCGGGTCGAAACACGCAAGCACGTTCAAGCTCGATGGATCGTCAACAGCTGTCCCTGAGCCTTGAACGACGGCCGCAGCTGCGACGCGAGTTTCGTCGTCGAGGTTCGCCCAAGCCGCCGGCGATGCGACGCGCATGAGTATGTCAACGGCACGCCCACCGTCCCCCCTACCAACGAGGTCCTCTGCCATCCTGACGAAACGTCGGATCGTGCCAGGAGATCCGAGCCAGGCGCCGCGACTACGTTCCAGTTGGAAAGAGGCGATTGCATGCTCGTACGGAGCAAGTCCGAGCCGTTGCGCCCCTCGGAGCAGCC
Organism: uncultured Solirubrobacterales bacterium; assembly: GCA_963770615.1. Taxonomy (GTDB): domain Bacteria; phylum Actinomycetota; class Thermoleophilia; order Solirubrobacterales; family Solirubrobacteraceae; genus Palsa-465. The sequence goes on from CAVYQJ010000006.1 coordinate 219,336, forward strand.
GTGAGCTTACGGCGACACGTCCCGCGAGGCCTGCCATGTCGCCCGCCCGGAACAGGCACAAAGCTCGACGCGAAGGATCAGAAGTGAGTTGCGCCGCGCGCTCGAGCGCCGAAACCGAGGCATCAGTCGCACCGCGAGCAGCCGCCCTATCGGCCATCTCAACCAACCCGCCGGCAAGCTCCGCGTCCGGGCCCGTTGCGGCAGCCGCACGGTGCCAGACTGCGCGGTCAAGATCGCAAGAAAACGCTTGAGCCAAAGCGTCATGCGCGCACCGGAGTTCCTCCGGTCCCGCCGCGCGATGCACCGCCGACCGAATGAGCGGATGCCGGAAGCGGAAACCATCTACGCTCAATGCCCCAAGCCTCGCGCTCACCGCTTCAAGCCAATTCTCCTCTGTCGCCGGGCAATCAAGAAGGCGCGCAGCGGCGTTCAACTGGGCCAGTTCCCCATCGTCAAGGGCCGCGAGCAGAAGAAGTGTCCGCGTCTCGCCGCTCAGCGTGTGGAGTCTCGCCGCGAAAGCCCGCTCAAGTCGCGCCGTTAGAGGCAGCGGGTGCATCGGCAAAACAGGATCCTCGCCGAGAGCACTGACCGCGAGGGGGAGTTCGATCAGCGCAAGCGGATTGCCCGCAGCCTCGTCGAGAACCCGCCGCTTCACGTCAGCAAAGAGCTCGTGGGCGTGCAGGTCAAGCAATGCACGCGCGGCGTCGTCACCCAAACCGGAGAGCCGGAGCTCCGGCAGACGAGCGTCGTCGAACACGCTCGGCACTCCGTCGCGCACTGAGGCCAAAAGGACCACCGGCTCGTCTTCCAGTCGGCGTCCGACGAACGTCAGGACCTGCGCCGACGCCGGATCGAGCCAATGAGCGTCGTCGACCAAAGCAAGAATTGGGCCGCCGGTTGCCGCGCTGGAGAGCAGGCCCAGGGTGGCGAGTCCAATGAGGAACACGTCTGGCCGTTCGCCCGCGACAAGCCCGAAGGCAGACTCGAGCGCTCGACTCTGCGGTTCGGGCAGTTTGCTGAGCCGCGCCAGATACGGCTTGAGAAGTTGATGAAGGCCCGCGAAAGCGAGAGGCGACTCTGACTCCGAAGCAATCGCTCTCGTTACCGCTGAACCGCGTTTCAAAGCTCGCACGGAGGCTGCCTCTAGCAACGCTGTTTTGCCGATGCCCGCCTCGCCCCGTACCACCATGCCGCCGCCGCCCAGATCGATCCCATCGATGAGCTCATAGAGCTCTCCGAGTTCTCGATCGCGGCCAAGAAGGCCACCGAAACGCGCCACGGGCGCCTGATTGAGCTCAGCGGACGTCTGCGCGTCCTTCGCTCGGAGCGGTGTCTACTCTGCGTCCGACCGGCTCTACGCCGTCCGCCTCGAGCTTGTAGGCGCGCTGTCCGCCGGAAACCGCGTGCTCCTGGACGCCGAACGCACCGTGGACCCAGTCACCCGGCCTGAATTGTTCATGACGGGACGCGATCACACGGCCCAGCGCAGTCTTGCCAATCCCCGCCTCACCCCGGACGACAGGACGCGGCGTCGTCCTGACCGACATCGGTCAGTACCTGGTTCATTCTCGGCCTCTTCGTCGTGGCGACCCCAGAGGGACTGAAGCGGACGAACACCAGCGCAGCTGGCGCTCGTGTGACCGGTGGATGCCGCCATAATTCCGAGTCTCCTCGCGAGGACTGTCGAAGTGATCGTCGGCATCGTGACGAGAAGCGTCCGGATCCTCTTCAGTCATTCGACTGAATCGCGCCCCGCGGAAGGCGCCTCTAACGACGATCGCTCTTCTGTCCGCGCCGGACTCCCGCGCGCGATCGCATCGGCCACCAGCCGACTACGCCCGCCGACATGCCGGACACGTGCAGTGCCACGATTTCCACCACCCTCTGATGCCCTGCTGAGCCCGGTGGGGATCCCCCGCGTCACGGAAGGAGGACGCGACCGCGTCGAGGTGCCGGCCCTGAGATTCGCCAAACTCGCGTTCAACGCCGATGCTCGGCGCGACGCTCGAGCCGGGCGCCCTCCGATCCGCGCTTTTCAGGGCGCAGCTGTGCGCAGGCGAAGTGCTCCTTGCCACAGCGAAGCGTGGCTGCCGCAACTCGCGCAATACCGACGGTGCGGAGGCGACGATCGCCGGCGACCGCGTTCCTACCGGTTGGTGCCGCGAACACCAGCGTCGCTAGATCAGGGTCTGCGCGCCAGTGCTCAGGCGGCGAGGGGGAAGGTTGACCGGAGAACCCGCTTGCTCGCGGGCTCTCGCTGCAAGTTTGGAGACTGAGACGCAGCTACCGCTGGGGTTAGACGCCGGCCGGCTCTGCCCTGGCGGGCGCGGCGCTTTCGTCCAGGCCGAAGGCGAGGTCGTCCGCTCCGGCGTGGCGTCGGTCCCGCTCGAAGAGGCTCGCATCGGGGCGGAAGCCCTTGGCGATGAGATAGACGCCCAGCGACAGTTCCCAGACGGCCTCCGGGAGAGTCAGGATGCCCGAGGGCCCGGAGACCTGCTTGTAGGCGCCGAACAGCACGAGGATGGCCGTAACCAGGGCCAGGGAGCCGGCGACCATGCCGAACTGGGCGAATCGCCGCGGCACGAGTCCCGAGCGGTACATCATGTAGCCGAGCATGAGCCCGTTGCCGATGGCGGCGCAGAAGGCGGGACCGAGCAGGAAGGTAGCGTCGTGGACGGCGACCAGCGAGCGGCCGTTCAGGATTAGCGACGCGTTGTCGGTCCCGGCGGTGCCGGCGAGGTCCTGGCGCAGCGTCACGACCGCGAGCAGACTGACGATGCCGACCGCGATGAGCGCGGACTCGACGACGCGCACGGTCACATAGCCGAGCGCCAGGCCTTCGCTCTGGCGCCTGAGGACCGGGTACAGCGCGACCGCGGTCCCGATGCCGGCGATGAGGGTGATGATCTCGAACAGCGCCCCCAGCTCCACGCGCAGCGTCGCCGCCGCTGCCGACGATGAAGTGGTGGTGATTGAGCACCTGGTCATACAGCGGCAGCGCCGGGATCGAGATGAACGTGATGACGAAGAAGATGCCCGCGATGCGCGCGGTTCTTCGGTCGGAGTTCGTCGGTCGGTAGCGCGTTGCGGACGCAGACCCGTTCGGTGATGACGACATAGGCCCCTCCTACTCTCGTTGGTGGGACAACCAACCGTCCTCGAATCCCAGGCCGGTTGTTAGGTAGGATGCCTACCGTAACACGATCTTCGTTTCGCGTGCGGAAATTCGTGTTAGGAAATTCGCACTAAGAACGTCGTTATGGACCGATCGGCCGACAAACCGCCCCGCTGGGTGTTCCTCAGCAACCACGCCCACGTCTTGCTGTGCATCGCTGGCGACCCCGACAGCCGTACCCGTGACATCGCAGAGCAAGTCGGGATCACCGAACGCGCCGCCCAGCGGATCGTGTCCGATCTCGTGGCCGAGGGATACCTCAAGCGAACCAAGATCGGACGGCGCAACCGTTACGAGATCAACCGCCACGGCCACCTCCGCAGCCCGCCCTTCAAGGACTTCGAGATCGGCCCCCTCCTCGACGTGCTGAACACGGCCGACGGTCCGCGACGTACGCACACCGCGAACTCGCCACCCCCGGCCCACGACGCGTCGGCGGCTTATCAGGCTTGGGCGACCCCCGAAGAAAACGCCGAACGGTCACATGACGCTCGCCTCGCCGGCCGAACGCAGGCGCCAGGCCCGCAGCCATGAGCGGAGTACCGTGCCAACGTCACAGCAGGTCTTCGACCTCTGGTTTACGGCGTCCTCCTATTCGCCAAGAGCACAACGCGTCCCGGCAGTCCCCGGCGCCGGTCCGATCCTAAGGTGCCGGTTCCCCTGCAGTCCGCGCAAAGCACAACCGCCGGTCCGTGCGGCGGCAGGCGCGTCCCGACATCAAAGCGGGTCATGACAGACGATCAAAACGGTTCCGGTGTTACCACTCGTCATCGTCTTTTCTCCAGCAGCCCGAGCTCGCGCAGGCTCTCGGCGGTCTCGACGATCGTCGTCTCGGCCGGCCGTGGTTGCCAGCCGAGCTCCTGCTTGGCCCGGTCGTTGTGGATCGTCAGCGGCGATGGGTCTTCGCCGGGCGCCTCGTTGGTTGTGACGTGTTCGCCTGCAGGCCCGAGGTGCTCGCGGAGGATCTGTGCCAGCCCCAGCCAGGTGATCGTCGGGCCGTCCGCCAACAGCAGGTAGCGCTTCCCGGCCGCGGCAGGAGCGGCCATCGCCGAGATGTGCGCGTCGGCGACGTCGCGCACGTCGACGACGCCGAAGCGCTGGCGTGGCAGCGCCGGCATCGTGCCCTCGATGATCGCCTTGAAGCCGGTCAGCGTCGAGCGCAGTGCCGCCACCAGCGACGGGCCGGCGATGAATGTCGGGTTCACCACCACCAGTTGGGTGTCGCCTCCTTCGGTCCCGATGAAGTCCCAGGCGGCGCGCTCGGCGATCGCCTTGGAGCGGGGGTAGGGTGGCAACCCTGGCGTATCCGGATCGGTCCAGTCCGCCTCGGTGTAGTCGCGGACTGCCTTAGGTGAATAACCCACCGCCGCGAACGAGGAGGTCAGCACCACCCTGCGCGCGCCGGCGTCCCGCGCTGCCTTCAGCACACGCACTGTGCCCTCACGGGCGGGCACGATCAGCTCGTCCGGATCCTTCGGCTGCGCGGACGGGATCGGCGAGGCGACGTGGTGGACCTCCTCCACACCCTCAATCGCAGCCGACCAGCCGTCGTCGGAGGTCAGATCTGCCGCCACCAGCTCAAGGCCGGTGTCGTCCACGCCACCGCGGCGGACGGCCGCACGCACACCTGCCTCACCCTCCAGCGAGCGCACCGTCGCGCGCACCTCGCGCCCATCACGCAGCAGCGCCGCGATCAACCGCGTGCCTAGATATCCGGATCCGCCTGTCACCAACACTTTGGTGCTCATACGAGCACCTCCTCCAGTCGTGGGAGCACTTTCTGTACCTGCAAGTTCGCCTCGGCCTCTGCGTCGCCGTCACCGTGATCGCGGGCATCCCAGAGCGCCGCCTTGGCCCGCAGGTACTCGAGGTGGATGCCCAGCGTCCGAATCTCAGCCTCGACCCGCTCGGCGTGCCCCAGCAGCAGATCGCGCTGTTCACCGGCCTTGGTGTGCCCAATCTCGCGGTTGGCCTGGTAGGTGCGCATATCCGCGATCCCGACGCCCATCGCACGCAGACAAGCGAGCGCCTGCAAGGTGTCAACGTCGTCCTCGCGGTACCGGCGGTGTCCGCTGCTCGGATCACGGGCGATCGGGCCTATCAGCCCGACCTGTTCGTAGTAGCGCAGCGTCGGCTCGCTCAGCCCGCTGCGCCTGGATACGTCTTGGATAGTGAGAGCCGTCATACGAGCAGCAAAACACACCTCAAGCGCTTGAAGTCAAGCCCGTAGACAAAAAGTTCCGACCTCACGGCGCGAACCAGCCGCCCCGCGGCCTTGCGAGGCGGTTGTTCTGGCTTGACGCCAACTAGATCGGACTGCCAGACAGCTCCGGTGGTCTGCGTAGAGCCCCACTGAGCCTGAGTGCGGTCTGGCGAAATGATTCCCGAGTTGGAGGTCTCACGTTGCCCTCGCTGGACGGTCGGGCCGGTTCATCTCGGCGGATCCGGTAGTGGAGGCAGCGCCCCGCGTCCGTAAGAGCGTTCTTTCCTGGCTAAGTCCGAGCAGGCGCTGTTGGTCGCCGGTTCTCAAGGTCGGCAGGCGAGCTTTTAGCTCTTGGTGTGCAGGGTGATCTGGTATCCGTCTGGGTCGGCGAATGTGAAGGTCCGCCCGAATGGCCCGTCAAACGGCTCGGTCACGATCGTGACCCCATCGTCAGCGAGCGCGTTGTGGATTTGCTGGGCGTCGGGTGCGTGCAACCACACCGCGATGCCTTCCCCGGGCTGCTTGATGGCGTTCAGATCGACTCCGGGCAGTGGATCGCGAACGGCGAATGCGACCGGCTTGGTGTCAAAGACAACAGCGTGCGGAGGGCCTGCTGGGTTGCGGACCAGACCGAGGTATTGCTCGTAGAAAGCGGCGGAGCTTTCGAGGTCACGGACTTGAAGTGAGATGAAGTCGGGCGCAGTAGCGGGCATCAGAAGCTCCCTTGAAGGTGGTTGGCGCCATCAAGCATACGTCAAGACCTTGACAAATGTCAAGACCTTGACGCGATGAGCTGCGCCGTGCTGCCGTGCGCAATGCTGGTCCTCGGCTCGTAGTCAGTCCTCACCGAGAGCTGCGGTGCACCTCTCCAAGTCGCTTTGCAGCCGCTGTCGCTCTAATGGCTGCAAGCCAGACAGCATCCGTTCCTCCACCGCTGCGACGGCCGCTGATGCGGCCGCGATGATTCGTTGTCCTTCGGGGGTCAAGGAGTAACGCTGGACGCGCCCCTGACCGCCGGCGCTGACGAGTTCGGCTTCTTGTAAGCCGCCGAGGAGCTGATGCATCGCCTGGCGGGTCACGAACACACCCCGGGCCAGGTCCGCGTTTGAGATGCCAGGCCGGGCGTCGAGGATCTCCAGGCACGAATACTGCGGCACGCTCAAACCAAAGGACCGCAGCGACGCCTCCATCGCCGTCCGCAGCGCCGTGGCGGTCCGCTTCAACGCATAGCCAATTGAGGTGTCGAGATCAACTCGCCGCACGTCAAGATCTTGACACAGATCGAGGGCGACACTACGTTCCAGCGAGCGAACCCTGCTCGCATTGCCGAACGATGACCCCTTCACCGCGTCCAACCACCAGCTCCCACCCCGCGCGGCTGGTTCCCGTTGGACCGTTTTCGCTGGAGGCGGCCGCGACATTTGGCTTCGGTCCGACTGAAGGCCAGCCGCTTCCGGTAGCGCGGCTGTGCTCAAGGTTGGTCGGGAGCTCCGGCCAGCGAGCGTACTTCCGCGTTGCGCGGATCCGACAGTCCGTGAGCCGAAGGGTGTCAATTCGGCCGGTCTGATTGGGCGCGGGGCGGCGCCCATCGGCGGCCAGTCGGCGGGCGTTGCTCCCGAGCGGACACGATAGCCATCGACGTCTGGAGCTTCTGGAGCAGTTCGGTGAGCGTTCGCACCTCGTCGGCTTCCCAGTTTTTCACGAACAGTGCAAATCGCCTGAGGCCGAACTCCAGCAGACGCCGCAGTTCCTGCGATCCCGCTGGAGTGAGGCTCACGAGGTATGAACGCCCATCAGCCGGATCGGCGATGACCTCGACGTACCCGGCCTCCTCCAACTCGCGAACCTGCCGGGTTACGAGTGACGGGTGGACTTGCTGGAGCTGAGCGATGTCCGACGGACGGATTTGCTCGTGATCGTCGATCACTTGAAGCAGACTCAGCGTGCTCGCGCCTTTCCTCTGGCGTCTGGCCCGCTCGAGTCCGGCGTTCAGCGTGAACAGCGCGGTCACCATGGCCTGGACATCTTTGTCGCCGGGCGGCATGAGTGGTGTATGCTAGTTGATTGACTCAATCAAAGACGTGACACGATCATCCGATCTTCCCACGCCCTTCCAGGAGGAACCGATGACTCCGCGCTATAAGAGAGCCTTCCGTCGCAACCAGCTGTACGCCGTGGCCGTGCTGCCGCCGGCCCTCTTCCTTCTCGCCGGCCACGTCGTGCTTGGTCTGGTTTTCCTGCTCTGCGTCGTCGCGGCCCGTTTTTCTCGACCGCAGCGCCGGCGGTCACAGCGCAAGGATGCCGATCCCATCCGGTCCTAGTAGTCCAAGGGCGACGGGCCAAACCGGAGCGCGGGGAGCGCGTCGGCCGGGGGCCACGTCTATTGCCACCAGCCAGTTCCATCCCGTGAGCCACGGGCGGGCTCACGCCAACGCCGCCCTACGAAGGCGGCGTGTCTAACACCAGCGATCCAACGAGCACTCGAGATTGGTCGTCAGGCGTGTCGGCCACTCGCTATCGCGTGGAAGAGCCCACCCGTCTGCCGCCAGGCGTGCAGCTGATCCTCGAGTCAAGGAGGACACCGCCCGCGAACTGCGCGCGATGCTCGCCGAGGTCGAGGCCAAGGGCAAGGCACGCATCCTCCGTGGCAAACCGGATCGTGCGACGGGCTCACCAGCGGGATGCCAAAGCGATGGTGCGGGATGAGTCTGATTCAGACCCCGCCAAAATGCCGTCGCTTTCCGGCTTCTGTGTGACGGCAGGCCGCAGTGTGTTTCTTCGTCTTGGGGGCGCGCTAGCCAGGGTCAGGCTGATCTTGCTCTCCTGTTGGACGATGACCTGCAGGTGCGTGTTGCTGTGCTGCCAGCTCCTGAGCACGACGGCTGGCCGCGAGGTATACCCCGCGGCCAGCCAGCGCGATGCTCCGCTCAGCTCAACACCAAGCTCAGCAACGACCACAGGTTGATGGATGCGCCGGTCTGCTTGTACTGCGTCCCGTTGTGGGTCATCGCGATCCGCAGCCAGACCGTTCCGTCCACGTGACTCCACGGCTCGCTCGGGTCGGTGACCTGAACGCCGACGTTGACCCACATCGATTCCTCGCCACCGTTGGTCTTGGGAATGAAGTAGCAGCCGCCGCTGACGCTCGTTATCGACACGAACGGGCTCGCCCACCCAGCGATGCTGGTGGACAGCTGCGGTCCGCCCGGGCACGAGCCGCTCGTGCCGCTGTTGCCCGTGCCGGTGACGCAGAGCTTTCCATACATCGTCGCCGAGAACGGTGCGCTGCTGTAGCCGACGCCCACGGGCTGGCAGTTGTTGCTCGATGCATTTGCCACAGCCGTGTTGCCGGTGGTCGCGAGCGCAGGTGTGCTCATCGCCGCGGTGCCGGCGATCGCGGCAACCGTCGCGAGCAAGACCGCGGCGAGCCGCGGGCGCAACCGGCCGCGGACTCGCGGCTTCGAAGCGTTGATGGTGATCACTGTGTAGCCCCCCTTAGGTGTTGGTCGGTGCCCGTAAGCACTAGTTCCTGTGCTCACGGCAGGCAGGCTATGGCCGGTGCCCTGCGCTTACCAGACCCCGAGGGTGTGAACCCGCGACACCCCCGTCACAGGTCGTGCTCGCTCACCACGCCCGTGTGGAGCGCGTGCTCAATCAGGCGCACGCGCTTCTCGCTTTGCGGCAGCCCGTCCAGCCCGGATCTCGCGTAGAGCGCCTTTAGGTGGCTCTTCACCGCCTCCAGACTCAGGCACAGCTCATCCGCGATCTCCTGGTTCGTCGCGGGGCGGGCGAACGACGGTCGATCCTTATACGGCCGGCAGAGCGAGACCAACACACGTCGCTGGGCGGGCGAGATCAGGAACAGCGGGATGTCACTCGTCTCCAGCACGGCGGTACTCGCGCTGCGCAACTCAGGGTTGCGGTAGCGCACGCTGGTCTGGCCGAACCGAAGCTCGTCCCCATCGCGCAGGGCGCGATAACCGTGCACCCGCTCGTTCCCGACGAACGAGCCGTTCCGTGAAAAGCCGTCGTCGTGCAGGAACCAGATCCCGTTCGTGCACTCGAGCCGGGCCTGCAGGCTCGAAACGAGCGGGTCCCAGCTGATGCACAGGTCGCTCGACGGGTGCCTCCCGATTATGACCGGCCGCTGCGAGAGTTCGAGCGTGAGCACCAACTGCCGCCGTTCACCGTCGCGGAAGACAAGGAACGGCCTCCCGCCGCGCTCGGCATCGAGCACATCCTTTAAATCGCGCGGAGACTTCTGGGACCTGGATCGGTTCACCACGGCTGATTCTCGCACCCGCTAGGCACGCGAGGGGCAGTTCGTCGCAGCCTCGATGCGGACAGCCATCTCGGGCCAGATTGCGCGGCCGAGCCGCGCGCTCAGCACGGCAGTCGATCCGGACCTTCCACCCGACCGAGCGCTCGTCCGAGCCGGGCGCAGCCCGGCCCTCAACCGCGCTTGTGTCTTGCCTGGCAACGTCAGCTGTGACGTGGCCGGACAACCCTCGCACAACGAATGGAGCAACGACGTACGGACCACGACGTCTGGCTGCCTGACGCCTAAGGCGGTCACGCTTGGGCGGTTGCCGCTCTGGGACCAGCGCAGTCGCGTCGACTCCCGTGGTTGCGCTGAGCCTGGGCGATCGAGGAGGCCGTGATCTCGACGTTGGCGACGACGATGCCTGCGCGCCTACGGAATGATCCACGAGGCCGATGCCGTTGCAGGTAGCCTTCTGTACCATCCCGCGCGCGGCGTTGCACCGCGGTCCCGCCGACCTCGTCCACCGCCGCGCGGATCCGCGCAACCGTGTGGCGGAACGGCTCGCTATCGGGAAACGCGATCACCGACTGATGCAACTGCAGCGCCCCCTGCGCCGCACCTCCCGCCACACCGAGACACGGGCGTTGGAACGCTCGGCGGGAAGCCTGTAGGTCAAAGGAACCAGCGTACGCATCGAGTGAAAGACGCGTTGCCTCACTGCCATACGCTCGTTGCGTAGTGGCTGGTGCCGTTCTCCGCACGAGGGCCAATCCGCCAAGCTAGGCCGATGCGCCGCCCATCCGTCCTATGGCCGCTGGCCGGGGTCGCCGCCGCCGCGATGGCCATGTTCGTCGCGCTCACCGTCCTCGTGATCTCAAATCCGTCGCTCGCGGCGGACTCGCGCGCCTTCCACATCGCCAACGAGCTACGCACGCCAGCACTCGACCACGCGGCGCGCATCGTCACCACACTGGGCCTGCTCGTGATCGTCGGCCCGGTGCTGCTCATCGGCGCCGCGCTGCTGGTCCACCGTCGCCGCCGGGCTCGTGCCGCGTCCCTGCTAATCGGAGCGGCTCTGGCGTGGATCAGCGTCTGGATTACCAAAGCCGCGGTCGACCGCGCGCGCCCACCAGCGCCGCTCGTGCACACCTCCGGGCAGAGCTACCCCTCCGGCCACGCCGCCAACTCCGTCGGCTACCTGGCGCTCGCGATCGCGCTCACCGTCGCGATCCCGAGCCGAATCGGACGCATCGCGGCTGTCGCCGCCGGCGCGCTGCTCACTGTGCTGGTCGGCCTCAGCCGGATCTACCTGCGCGCCCACTACGCCTCCGACGTCCTCGCCGGCGAAGCGCTCGCGACCGCGATGTACGCCCTCGCCACAATCGGCACGCTCGCTTGGCAAAAACGCGGTCACTTCGCCCGCAAGGCGACCGCTTCCCCACTAGCCGGCGGCGCGTGAGCCACGGACGAAACACGACGGCTCGCGATCAACCAAATGCTCCCTGCGCTGCATCCCTTAGCACCAAATGTTGCTGGAGCACCGACCAAACGCAACTCGGCGGCCACACGGTGCTAAGCCGGCGATGAGCAAGCAGACATCCCTCGGGCGCGTTCCGTCGCAGCCTTCCGTGAAGAAGGAGCCGTGACGTCCTGCCTGCAAGTGCTGACTCGATTTCGAGGCGATCGTTGCCCAACTACGTTGCCCGCCTGAGCCAGCCCATGCGTTTCCTTCAATACCCCCAGCCGGATTCGAACCGGCGATCTCCTGCGTGAAAGGCAGGCGTCCTAACCGCTAGACCATGGGGGCTCAGGGACGAGGTCCATTGTATGAGCCGCGCCCGGCCCGGCTTACCTGGCCGGAGCGTCAGCCGTCGCGCGACCCCCGCATCGACGCCGGCCAGATGCTCTGCTTGCCCGGGGAGAGGATCCCGTTGGGATCGACGGCATCCTTGATCGTCTCGGTGAAGCGGCGGTAGGCGTGGTCGCCGAAGCTGTATTGGTCGGCAGCGAGGTCCATGAAGTCGAGATGAGCCCGGTATTCGCCGTAGCCCTGCTTGGCGGCTTCCTTCCCGAGCAGCTTCGAGGTCTCGTACCCGGTTCTGAGCCAGTACGCGCTGGCCGAGGCGACGACCGGCATGAACGCTTGGACGTCGTCGTGCCCTTCGAGCGCGGCGCGGAGGTTGGCGATGTCGTGGTCGAGCGCGGTGCGATCGTAGGTGATCGGCCCAGTGCACACCCACTCGATCGCCTGGTTCGACGCCGGCTCGTCCTCGTGCTCGCTCGAGTCCGCGACACGGTTGCTCTCCCGGACGGCGGCCTCGTCGAGCGCGTCGAGCGCCGCGTAGGCCCCGGGGCGGGGACTACCCGGTTGAGCGCGGCTCGATGACACCGAGCCCGATCAGCGCCCCCTCGGCCGTGCGCATCGCCTCCATCGCCGCCGGGACGCCACAGTAGATCGCCGTCTGCAGCAGCGCCTCCTGGATCTCCGTCGGGCTGACGCCGTTGGTTACGGCTCCGCGCACGTGGACCTCGAGCTCATGGGAGCGACCGAGAGCCGTGAGCATGACGATGTTCAGCAGGCTGCGCGCCTTGCGATCAAGCCCGGGGCGCGACCACACCGCCCCCCAGCAGTACTCGGTGACGAGCTCTTGCATCGGGCGGGCGAAATCGGACGCCTGTCCCAGCGAACGGTCCACGTGTTCGGCGCCCAGCACCTCGCGCCGGGTCTGGAGGCCGACATCAAACTTCGTCCTGTCGTCCATAGGCTTGCGCGTCCTTAAGTCCTGCGTTGGGAGCGAATCCTGTATGACAATCATACGCGTTGGATGATTGTCATACAGACAGACGAACTGATAGGTTGGCGGCATCCCCCGACGGCCATTTCGTCGGGCCGTCGCCAGATCCTCGACGACTGGGGCCGCGGGGCAACGATCGGGCTCCGCGGCGCAGGCTCCAACACGATCCTCGCCGAGGACGTGTTCGTGCCTGCTCATCTGACCGTGCGCTACGACTGGAAGGACTTCGAGGTGCCCGGGAGGGCACGATCGGCTTCCAGCTGCACGGCAATCCGCTGTACCTGCGTACGGC
>CAVYQJ010000007.1:0-99221 GCA_963770615.1 uncultured Solirubrobacterales bacterium
TTATCAGGACGTCCGCAGGAAGCGGATCGCGGCAGCACGAGTAGGGCGGCGCTAATAGGCTGCGCCGATGGACTCGCAGGGGCGGATGCGCGAGCTAGTGCTCGAATTCACGAAGGACCCCGATTGGCTGCCGTCGGTGACGACCGATATCACCGACGCGATCCATCTCGAGTTGGCCGATGTTGACGCAGACCCAGAGCTGCGCAGCAGTACGTACGCGAGTACCGACAGCGTCTTGAGGCTGATCGTCGACCTCACCCGGAGCCGGCGCTCGCCACGTGAGGCGGTCCCTCCGCCGGCCGCGGTCGATTACGCGTGGGAATTCGTCCGCCGTGGCCTGCCGCTGGACTCATTGCTGCGTGCGTACCACATCGGCCAAGCGACGTTCTTCCGCAGGTGGTCCGAGAAAGCACGCGCGGACATCGACGATCCGGACGAGCTGGCTCGGGCGATCGAGCTGGGCGCGGACTGGACCTTCGAATACGTGGAGGCACTCAGCGGCGAGCTCGTCCGCGGCTACGGCGAGGAGCGTGAGCGTTGGGTACGCAGCGCGGCCGCGGTCCGAGCCCAGGTGGTCGACTCGGTGCTGGGCGGCGACACGATCGATATCGAGCAGGCCGGCCGCCGCTTGGGCTACGAACTCGAGCAGACCCACCGCGCGGTTGTCTTCTGGAGCGAGGACGGGCGCGAACGCCTCGACACCGCGCTGGCAACGCTCGAGCGCGCTGCCTCTCAGTTCCTGGGTTCGCTGGGCGCCGGCACGCCGCTCCTGGTCCCGCGGGCGCGACTGTGCCTGGCCGGGTGGATCGGCTGGCGCGGCGAGGGCGAGACGATGGACCTCGCTTCATCGCACCTCGACGTTCAGGCCTTTCCGACGGTTCTCGCCGCGTTCGGGTCTGCCGCGTACGGCGTGGCCGGCTTCGCCGGTAGCCATCGCGAAGCCATGTATGCGCGTCGCATCGCGCGGCTCACCGAACAGCGGCCAGGATCGGTGACCTCGTATGAGAACGTCGCGCTGGCGGCACTGGCGAGCGCCGACGTCGATCAGGCGCGCGAGTTCGTGGCGGCCGAGCTCGGTCCGCTCGTCATCGACGACGATTACTCGCGCCGGCTCTGCGCCACCCTGCGGATCTACCTCGAGGAGAACCTGAGCCCGTCGCGCGCGGCGCGGCGCCTCGGGGTTCACGAGCACACGATCACCAACCGCATCCGCGCGGCACAGGAGCTTCTGCCACATCCGATCGAGCAACGGGTGTCCGAGTTACAGGTCGCCCTGCGGTTGATCAGGCTGGCGCAGCGACCGCTCGAAGTGTCGTAACTCGCGGTTATCCCAACGCTGCTCGGAGGTTCCGATCAGGAACGGCGCGTGAGCTTGTCGACGAGTAGCTCGACCGAGCGTTCGAGGTCGTCGAGCGTTGCTTGCTCGACGGAGGTGATTCCGACTTTGCGGTTGATCCAGGCGTTCACCTCGCGGTGAGTGCCTCCGTCACGGCGGGTGACTTCGGAGACGAGCCGGTGGCGCTCGTTGCGCAGTCTCGCGCGCTGTTCGAACGCCGGCGTGCGATGCGACTCAAGCTCGGGATGCGGATCGGGAGCGTGGTGAGACGCTGCTCTCGCGGGTTGTCGTTCGGCCGGCGGCGCGGGCGCGGGTGTTCCGAACAGGGTCATCTGTGGAGTCACATCGGCGCTGAGCGGCTCGAACGACGGCGTCTCACCTCGCTCGGTCGCGAGACGCTCGGCCCGGTCGAACTCGCCCACGTCCTGATCCTCGGCTGGTCGCAGCACGTGGCGTAGCTCCTGCTGGACGGCCGCGGCGTGCTCTCTCAGGATGGGGTCGGCGGGGATGTAGAGCCAGCTTGGTTCCGCCGGCCGCCTGGGGATCGTGCGCACGAAGCGACCGACGATCTGCCGGAAGACCAGCGGGGTCTTGGCCGCCGACGCGTACACACCGACTCGCAGGCGGGGGATGTCCACGCCTTCGGAGACCATGTTTACCGCAACGATCCACGGGTCGCGGGCGTTGGTGAACGCGGCGAGCTTCTCGCCGGCTCTGGCCTCGGTGTGCAGCACGACCAAAGCCCGCTGTCCGGTCGCCTCGCGCAGCTGCGCCGCGATCCGGCGCGCGTGGCTCGAGTCCGCGGCGATCACGAGGCCGCCGGCATCCCGGTGTCCGTCGGCGCGGATCGCCTTCAGTTTGGCGTCGGCCTCGCGCAGGATGCGGGGCAGCCCGTCGGGAAGTTCGGTCGAGATCGCCGTCCGGTAGCGGCGGCCCGCCTCGCGCGCGCTCAGAACGGTCTCGAAGCTCGACTCGATCACGTCATCCCCACTGCGCCACGACAGCGTCCCGTCGTAAGCGACGAAGCACACCGGCCGGCAGATCCCATCCCGGACGGCATCCTCGTATGCGTACGAGATGTCCGGTTGCGCGAGTCCGTTCCGGTCGTAGCGCACGCCGGGGATCGGGGTCGCGTCGGAGCGAAATGGCGTCCCGGACAGCAGGAGCCACCGCTCGCACCCGCCGAACGCGCTCGCGAACGCCTCACCCCAAGCGAGCTCCTCCCCCAGGTGGTGGGCCTCATCCGCGATCACCAACGTCCGCGCTCCCGCCGCACGCCCCCACCGCCGCGCGGCCTTGGCGATCCGGGCGTAAGTCACCGCCACGCCATCGAACCCGCGGGGCGGGCGTGGCGAGGCGGCGTCCACCTCGAGCTCAACGCCCAGCCGGCTCGCGGCCCGCGCCCACTGTCGAGTCAGCGGGCCGGTCGGACAAGCGACGACCACGGAGCCCGCCGCCCCGGAGGCCAGGTGGCGACGCGCGAGCTCCAGCGCCGGACGTGTCTTGCCCGCCCCGGGCGCCGCCGAGAGCAAGAATGAACCCCGCTCCCATCGGTCCATCGCCGCGAGCGCGCGCGTCTGCCAGGAGCGCAGCGCCGGCGTGGTGGTCTGCGGATAGGGCACGGACACGGGCCGGACATGGTGACCAGCCGTTCGGACAAAACCGCCGAATCCAGCGCCTCGTGTCGCTGCGTGACCGAACCGGCTTGCCGGCGCGCGGCGGCGGGTAGCAACAAGTGGTGACGAACGTCACTAACACTGCTCGGGAATCGCCAACGCGCGAAGGCCCCCGCGACGAACCAGATTCTGAGCGTTTGGACCGTAACGTCACCGACCTGCTGAACGAACTGCGCGTCGCGGGCACCGGGATCCAGGTGATGTTCGCGTTCCTGCTGGTCGTGCCGTTCAACGCAGGCTGGAAGCAGACTTCGCCGTTCGATCGCTGGGTCTACTTCGGCACTCTGCTGTGCATCGCGACCGGGGCCGTACTCCTGATCGCGCCGTCGGTTCATCACCGGCTGCTGTTCCGCCAGCACCAGCGCGATTACCTCGTACGAGTTGGCACGAGGCTCGCGATCGCGGCGGCGGGGTTCATCGCGGTGGGACTCACCGGAATCCTGGTCCTCGTCTCGAATTTCGTGTTCGGGACCGTCGCCGCGGTGACTGTCGGTGTCGCCGCCGCGATTGTCGTCACTGCCCTGTGGTTCGCACTTCCGTTGACGCGCCGCGGAACTAGGGCATGAGCTGTCGTAGTCGTATGCTCCGGCAGCGATGCGGTGGTCGCTCGCGCGCTGGCATCGATGAACGTGGCCCAGAACGACGACAAGCTCCGCCGCCTGCTCGAAGTCGGCAGGGCGCTCGTGTCCGAGCTCGACCTCGAGACCGTGCTGCAGCGGATCCTCGACGAGGCCCGCGAGATCACCGGCGCCCGTTACGTGGCGCTCGGCGTTCTCGATGAGCAGCGCCGCGAACTCGAGCGCTTCCTGACCTCCGGAATCGACGCCGAGACCGGGCGTGCGATCGGCGAGAAGCCGCGCGGACGTGGCGTCCTCGGGGTGTTGATCAAGGATCCCCGACCGCTCCGGCTCACCGACGTCGCCCGACATCCCCAGAGCTTCGGCTTCCCGGCCGGGCACCCCGAGATGAAGACGTTCCTGGGCGTTCCGATCCTGATCCGCGGTCAGGCGTGGGGCAACTTGTATCTGACCGAGAAACATGCCGGGGCTGAGTTCACCGAGGCCGACGAGGAGGCTGCGGTCGTGCTGGCGCAGTGGGCGGCGACGGCGATCGACAACGCGCGCCTGTACGAGACGAGCGAGCTTCGCCGGGTGCAGGCCGAACGGGCGGTGCTCGGCCTTCGCGCCGCCCGGGACATCACCGACGCGATCGCCGGGGCCGGAGAGCTCGACCCGGTGCTCGAGCTGATCGTCGAGCGTGGCCGCGCGCTCGTCGACGCGCGAACGGTGCTGATCATGCTGCGCGAGGGGGACGAACTGGTGGTCGCGGCCAGCGCCGGGCGCGTCGATCGCGCCGAGGGGCACCGGTTGCCGATCTCGGGCTCGACCTCGGGGCTCGTCCTCGAACGCGGACGCCCTCAGCGCGTCGACGACGTCTCCACACATCTGCGGATCACCCCGGACCGGCTGGGCGTGCCCGACGCGCACACCGCGCTGCTCGTGCCGATGCTCCACCAAGGCACCGCGGTGGGTGTGCTGGCGGCCTTCGACCGGGGCCGCGACAGCGCGCCGTTCAGCCCCGAGCACGAGGAGCTCCTGCGGACGTTCGCGTCCTCGGCGGCGAACGCCGTGACGATTCATCGCAGCGTCGAGGCCGACCGGCTCCGAGCCACGATCAGCGCCGCCGACGCGGAACGCGGCCGGTGGGCGCGCGAGCTGCACGATCAGACGCTGCAGGCGCTCGGAGGACTCCGCGTTCTGCTCGCTACGGCGCTACGGCGCGATGACGCGGAGGAGCACGAGCGCGCGATGCGTCAGGCGATCGAGGACATCGAGCTCGAGACGGACAACCTGCGCGCGATGATCAGCGACCTGCGCCCGTCACTGCTCGACGACCTCGGGCTGCGCCCGGCCATCGAAGCGCTGCTCGAGCGACGGCGCGAGACCGGCCTCGAGATCGCCGAAGAGCTGAGCCTGCCCGAAGCGGCCACCCCGCTCGAGCCCGAGCTGGAGACGACCGTGTACCGGCTGATCCAGGAGGCGCTGACGAACATCGCCAAGCACGCGGGGGCGGCGACCGTTCATGTCGCGCTGCGTGTGGATGACGAGCAGGTGGAGGTGGAGGTGCGCGATGACGGGATCGGCTTCGATCCGGACGCGCGTACGTCAGGGTTTGGGCTTGCAGGGATGCGGGAGCGCGTGTACGTGGCGGGCGGGAGCCTCGAGCTGTGCTCGGGAGCCGACGGCACCACCGTGCGCGCACGTATGCCGGCGATAAGGCGGCGACCCCACCCGGACACCGGGCGGGGGCGCGCAATGCCATCTGGGGTGGCGGATTAGGACGCGGTCATCACCTGCGGCTCCAGCAGCGCGACGTCACGCTCGGTCCGCCGCGCGTGCCAGAACCCAAGCCCGACGAGGACCGCCATGAGCGCAGCCGCGATGAACGAGACGATCGCGCCCCACAGCATCACGGCACCGATCTTCGAGAACGCGTACGCCTCGAGCAGCAACCCGCGAAGGGTCGTGCCCTGGAAGGACGTCTGCTTCAGTGCCGTGAGCTTGGCGTTCGTCGGCTGCGCGATCGCGGCCGCGCTGATCTTCGAATAGACCCCGCCGTAAGGCATCTCAGACAGGTGCACGGCGATGAAGTCGTTCGCGTAGACCTTGGCCTGCTCGCCGGTGAGCAGTTGCTGCCCCGCGTACTGAGAGACGGACGGGATCATGCTCTGCGTGATCTCGGTGCCGGCCTTGGGGTGCGCGAACGCGGCCGTCGGTGGAAAGTAGATTTGCTGCTGCGCGAGCTGGCTCTGCACGTTGGAGTTCACGAAGCTGTGACCCCAGGTCAGAAGCCCTCCGGCGACCAGGAGCACGACGACGACGATTGCACCGCCGGTGCTGGTGAGAATGTCGAATACCTTGCGGGACATTTCTTGGGTTCTCCCCTTGACGTATTGTGTGTCGAGTGACATCACGATTGTCACCTCGCTACGACACCGCGCCTTCCGCGCCATACCGCGAACCGACGGGGCAAACTACTTACCTAGCCCGAGATCACGCCGTGCTCGAGCGCGTATCCCACCAGGTCCGCGCGCGAGCCGAGCCCGAGCTTCTGCTGTATGTGCGCGCGGTGAGTTTCGACCGTGCGTATCGAGAGGAACAGCCGCTTGGCAATCTCGGCGTTGGTGTGGCCGAGCGCGATCAGGCGCAGCACCTCCACCTCGCGCTCGGTCAGGCCGCCGGGCGGTCCCGGCGGTGGCTCGGCGGCGAGCCGCGCGCCGAGCCGGGGGTTCAGATAGCTGTCCCCTCTAGCCGCGCGCCTGACTGCCTCGACCAGTTCGGCGTCGGCGGCGTCCTTCAGTACATATCCGAGGACGCCCGCGGTGAGCGCTTGACGGGCATAGGCCGGCTCGTTCTGCATGGTCAGCACCACGATCCGTGTATCCGGTGCCTCGGCCCTGATGTCGGGGACCGCGTCGAGGCTCGAGCCTTCCGGCATGTTCAAGTCGAGCACGAGCACATCGGGATGATGGCCCCGGACGTACCGGCGCGCGCTCTCGATGTCGCCGGCCTCGGCCACGACCTCGAAGTCACCTTCGTCTTCGAGCAGCTGTCGCAGACCCCGGCGCACGACCGCGTGATCGTCGGCGATCACGACTCGGATGGTGCGCGCATCCGGCGGCTGCGGCTTCTGGCTCGCGGGGCTGTCCGACATCAGGCTCAAGTTAACGCCCTATCCAGCTCGCGGTCGAGCGAGTCGATGTACGGCGCCAGGTAGCGGGCGGCGATCTTTGTCGGGGGCGACCAGAGCGGCTCGTCACTGATCTGTGAGCTCGTGCCGTGTCCACCGGTGACGTGCGCGCTGAGGTACCACGGCCGGGCCGCGCCGAGCAAGATGGCTCGGAGCTCAGGGTGGAACAGTCTCGGCTCGATTCGCGCGCCGGCGAGCGCAGCGATCGCCTCGGCGGCGGTGTCCGCCTGCTGCGCCGCGATCCCGCCGTGTTTGATCGCGAAGTCGGTGGCGTCTCCGGCGGCGAACACGTTCTCGAGGCCACATACCCGGCAATGCGGGTCGATCGGGATGAACCCGCCGGGCGCTCCTCCCGGGACGCCAGGGGCCGAGGGGCCGTAGAGACGCGGCAGAGCGACAATCCGGTCGACGTCCAGAGCCCGGCCTCCCGGGTGAATCGCCACTCGTCCCGGTGCCGGGACCGCTGAGTGCGCCGAGGTGATCGTCGCGATCCCCGCGTCATCCAGCAGTCGTGCGACGGCGTCGCTCACCGTGCTGCCGAAGATCGCCAGCGGCGCATCCTCGGGCGTCGCGATCGTGACCGAGACATCGGTCTGCATCTCGTACGCACGGTGGGCCGTCATCATCGCGAGCTCGTACATCGGCAGCGGCCACGGCATCGGCGAGGGCGCCACGAATGCGACCGAGCGCACATACCCGCCCTCGACGTCCTGGATCAGCCCATGCAACTGCTCGTCGAGGATCCGATCGTCGATCGTCAGACCGTGGGTGAAGGCCGGGTGCATTCGGCCCCCGAGGGCCAGAAGCAGGGCGTCGTAGCTGAGCGCCGCGCCCGCCTCGGTGTGGACGACCCCAGCGGGCGCGTCCAGCCACTTGAATGCGTCGGCGATGCGCTCGACGCCGAGGTCGCGCGCGATCTCGTCGAGCGGGTAGCTGCGCGCGCCCGGATAGGCGAACGGCTCGCTGACTCGTAACGGTCGGTAGACGAACTCGTCGCCCGGCGCCAGCAGCGTGACGCTTGCGCGATCGCCGGCCAGCTCGCGCAGAGCGAGGATCGCCTCGAGCGCGGCGACGCCGCCGCCGGCGACGAGCACCCGGAACCGCGCGTCGGTGATATCGGAGGAGGTGCTCATCGACGTCACCCCTGGTAGTCGCCGGCCATCGGCGCGCTGCCGAAGATGATCCGCCGGCCCGAAACGGTCCTGGCGCGGATGTGCACCCAGTGGGGTTTGCGCCCCGGCGCCCAGGGCCGAAGCCCGAGCGCGTCGAGTCGCCGGATGTCGGTGGGGAACGTCACGGCCGCGGTGACGCCCTGGACGATGACGCTCCAACCGGTCCGCGCCGTCTCGTCGATCCCGTCGATCTCGAACGAAGCCTCGGCCGCGTTCAGCAGCGCCTGGAACTTCGAGCCGCGGCCGCTGCGGAACACCACGGACTGCGACGGCCGGTCGAACACGTAGTTGACGGGCCGGATCGCCGGCGCGCCATTCACGACGACCGCCAAGCGGCCAAAATGGTGGGAGGCAAGGAGCTCGAGGCAGTCTTCCCGCGAGAGTTCCTGCATGATTGCGTGGTCGGTGTGCGTTTCTGTGGGCATGCCCTCAACCTAGGCCCGGCGGGCGGCGCTCACAGCCGCGAAAGCCCGAAGGCAGCTGCGCAAAACTACGTACCTGTCACGTTGCCGGCGGCGCGCGGGTCTAGTAGCTCATGACACCAGGCGACGCGGAGGGACGGTCATGGATCAGCAGGAATGGCTTGCCGAGCAGTTCGAGGAGCAGCGGCCGCATCTGCGCGCGGTGGCCTACCGGATGCTCGGGTCGCTGAGCGAGGCGGACGATGCCGTGCAGGATGCCTGGCTGCGCCTGAGCCGCGCCGACCGGAGCGAGGTCGAGAACCTCGGGGCGTGGCTGACGACGGTGGTCGCGCGCGTCGCACTCAACATGCTCAGGTCCCGCAAGACGCGGCGTGAGCAACCGCTCGACGTGCACCTGCCCGACCCGATCATCGATTCCGCCGACGGCACCGACCCCGAGCACGAAGCGCTGCTGGCGGACTCGGTCGGCCTCGCGCTCCTCGTCGTGCTCGAGACGCTCACGCCGGCCGAGCGACTCGCGTTCGTCCTGCACGACATGTTCGCGGTGCCGTTCGAGCAGATCGCGACGATCGTCGAGCGCTCCCCCGACGCGACCCGGCAACTCGCGAGCCGTGCCCGCCGCCGGGTCCGCGGAACCGCGCCGCTCCCGGACGCCGATCTCGGCGCCCAGTGGCAGGTCGTCGACGCCTTCATCGCCGCCGCGCGCGAGGGTGATTTCGACGCGCTCGTCGCCGTGCTCGACCCGGACGTCGTCCTCCGGGCCGATGCCGGCATGACCGGCCTCTCGCGCCACGTCAGCGGTGCGGAGACGGTCGCGGGTCAGGCGCTCATGTGGTCGCGCGTCGACCTCTCATTGCGGCGCGCGTTGATCAACGGGGCGGCCGGGATGGTCTCGCTGCGCGGGGGCCGGCCGTTCTCGGTCGGTTCGTTCATCGTGAAGAACGGGCGGATCGTCGAGATCGACATCCTCGCGGACCCCGAGCGCGTGAGCCAACTGGATCTGACGATTCTGGGCGAGTAGCGGTTGGTTACGCGGTTCCGCGGGCTACGCGGTTCACGCGGGCTACGCGGTTCACGCGGTTCCGCGGGCTACGCGCGGGCTGCGCGGGCTGCGCGGGCTTCGCGGGCTGCGCGGAGCTGGGTCATAACTCGGCTCTCGGCGTTCCTTGCCAGCCGAGATCATCGAAATGACCCGCATTCGTGTCCGAATCGGCATTCGGCTTCGGGTGCGGGGCGAGTGCCGGGTTATGACCCATCTCGGCGCGATCAGCGGGCGCGCGCACGGCGGTGGCGGAACGAGAGCACGGCCGCGCTCGCGAGCACGGCGACGAACACGAGGGCCCCGACCCCGACCGCCGCCGCGCCGCCGCCAGAACCAGAGCCCGACCCCGACCCGCCGCTGGAGCCGGCACTCGACCCACCGGAGACGGCGCCTACCGGATGGCCGGCGGCCGCGGCGAGCTTCGGGACCGCAGCGATCGCGGCGCGGGCGAGATCGTCGCTGGCGCGGCCGGCGGGTGGCGGCAGCTTGGCCGCGGCCGCGGTGCCCGACGGCGTCAGACCCTGCACGCCGTATCCGTTCGGCATCACGACGAGCAGCAGCTGCTTGCCGCCGAAGAAGCTGATCTCCTGGTCGAGAAAGTCCGCATACTGCTGGGGCTTGGCGAACAGCGACGGGATCGCGCCGAGATCGGCGGGCGACGCGATCAGCGCCACCTTGATCGGGAAGTGCGCACGCTTTGCCGCCGCGGTCTCGGCGTTCAGCGTGCGCTGGATCGCGGAAGCGACCGGCGGGCTGAACGGGTAGAAGACGTTCTGGACGAGGAGCATGTCGCTCGCGGGGTCGCCGTCGGCGAGCGCCGGCGCCGGCGCGCACAAAAGCGCCACGGCAAGCACGCACACCGCGGTCGCTATTGCCGCCTTCAGCGCCCGCTCCCTAACCGAGGGCGCTTCGCACGAGCAGGATCGCGATGACCAGCGCCACTGTGCCGGCGGCGAGCGCGACCACGGAGGCGAGCAGCTTGAGGCGAACGCCCGCCGACCTCATGACGCGACGTCCAGCGTGTAGGGAGCGGTCACGATCCGGCCGCCGAGCTTCATCTGCAGGAACAGGCGCCAGGTGCCTGGGACGGGTAACAGCACGCCGATGGTGAGCTTACCGGGCGCGGTCGAACTGCCCGAGATCCGCGACGAGGCCACGCCGGGCAGCACGCCGCAGTTAGGCGCGTTCGGCGCGCAGATGTGCGTGTGGAAGTAATCGAGCGATCCCTGCCGGAAGAAGATCGCGTGCGCGAGCGCGCCGAACCACGGGACGAACGTGGGCTTGTGGCCGTGCGAGTCGGTCACCGTGACGTCGATGAATTGCGCCTGGATCGCGTGCACCTGTGGATGAGGCTTCATATCGAAGTGGTAGCCGTCGACGACCAGGTCAGAGCGGTACGGCGGAAGCGGCAACGGCCTGTACTTACCGGTGACGTTGATCTTCTGGAACAGCTGGAAGTTAGGCTGGCCGCCCGGGATGTTCGGATACACGTCGACGAGCACCCTGTACGGCCCCGGCGCCGGGAACGTGACTGTCTGACGGAGCAGCCCATTTGGTCCGATCGGCGGGTGCTGGTGGATGATGTACGCGAGATCGTTGCGGACGATGATCAGGTGCACACCGGTGTGAGGTCCGGGACCCGTCTTGTACTGCGTTAGCGGCTTGCCGCTGGGCAGGAGCACGGTGAACGTGACGGTGACCGGGCGGCCAACGGTGACCGGCGTGCTCGGCGCAAAGCCGCCGAGTGAGTAGACCTTCGCCGGGGCGACCGTGGGCACGGTGAGCCCGCTACCCGCCCCACCGCAACCGGTCAGCGCCACGATCGCGCCGAGCGCGGCGGCGATCGACGCAATCCGTCTGGTCCGGGTCCCGATGGGTCTGTTGATCACTGGCTCCTGCCTTTCTCGCTGGCTGGGCGATATCACCCGTTGGCCTGATCGACGATCAGTGCCGTGAACGGCAGGCCGTGCCGCGGGGCCACCTGGAACGTCAACCCCCACCGGCCGACCATCACGAGCGCGGGCGCGGCGCGCGAATACACCCCGGGCGCGGTCTCGGTCAGCTGGTACTCCTGCGTCGGCATCTGCATCTCGAGGTGGTTGAACAGCAGTGTCACATTGGCCCCCCGCACCGGCCGGCCGCCCTTCGTGATCCGGAGCGCGAACGAGTCGGGCGCCGCGGCCTTGTTCGGCGAGACCAGGACCTGCAACGTGTAGCCCGCGTGGTTGATCGTCTGAACCACCCGGCCAGGCCCGACCTTCGCGAGCGCCGAGTTCTCGAGCGCGAACGCGGGCGGAGGCGGAGCGAGGCTCGATAGGACGGCCGCGGCGAACACGATGCCGATGACGATCACGACCTCGCCGCTGATCAGCCCGCGCAGCAGCCGGGCTGCGGAGTCACCGAGCTCGGGACGCCGCTGGGCGGCGATCAGTCGCGGCCGGGACCGCAGCAGGTTGCCCGACGCGATCAGCATCGCGCCTCCGAGCAGTCCCGTTTTGACCAGGATCGCCTGGCCGTAGCTCGTCTCCCACAGCGCGTTGACCGCCGGCGTGTGCTCGATCGCCTCCCCGACGCCCGTGGCGGCCAGCACCAGGACCGAGACGACCGCGACGTTCGAGAAGCGGGGAACGGTCACCGACAGCGCGGGAACCCGCACGCGGGGTGACACGGTCCACCACAGCACGAGCAGGCCGATCAATCCCCCGAGCCACACCGAGCCAGATGCGAGGTGGAGCCAATCGAACAGCAGCGTCAGCCCCCGCGGCGACGTCTGTGCCGCGTGCCCGGCCGCGCCCGGGACGATCAGCACCGCCGCCGCCGCGAGCAATGCGCCGCACGTTGCGATCAGCTCCGCGACCGACCGGCGCGCTCGCTCCGGACGGTCCACCCACAGCGTGACCGCCGCGGCCACGCAGAACAGGGCGAAGCACAGCTCGAGATCGACCATCGCCCGCCCGAACGCGGTCACCCGGAACAGCGGCACCAGCGCGGTCACGTCGAACGCCGAGCGCAACGAGTCGTTGGCGGTCGAGACATCGAGGTACACGGGGATCGCGATCAGGCCGAGCGCCGCCGAGATGGCGACGGCGACCGATATCGGCTTGAGGCTCACCCCTTCGACGCTCCGAACCACCGGCCGCGCGACGAGCAGCCGCATGACGAACAGGCCGATCGCCGCCATCACGAACACGAACATCGCCCAGCGTGTGATCAGCAGCTGAGGGGTGGTGGCGGTCGCCGAGATGTTCGGGATCCGGAACTGGGGCGCCGGTCCCGGATTCGGTCCGACCGCATAGGTGAAGAACCCGTTGACCGGGTGACCGTCGACCGAGATCGCCCGCCAGTAGATCAGATACCACCCCTCGGGCAGATTCGGCCGCAGCGGCACCACCAGCGTGTCGGGATTCGACGGCGAGCGGTGGACGGGCGCGGTCGTCTCCTGGCGCCCGTCGACGTTGGTCACCGAGATGATCGCGAACCGCGGTTCGACGGCCTCGTCGTAGGTCAGCTGGATGTTCGGCGGCGGGGAGTTGAGCACGACGCTCGCGGCCGGGACCGTCTTGACCAGGTACGCGTGCGCGGAGGCGCCGGCCGGCAGCGCGAGCCACGCCGCGACCGCGACCGCCGCCACCGCGACACGCGTACGGCGGCTCACGCCAGCTCTCGCTCCCGCGAGCCACCGATCAGCGCGAAGCCGCCGGCGAGCAGCCCGAGCACGCCGACTACCAGCGCGATGATCGTCAGCAGCGACACTCCGCCGCCGCCGAGCGAGCTCACCGCCTCGATCGTCGGCGCGGGGTAGGCCGAGGACTCGGATCCCGCCCAGTCGACGATCGACCCGTCGGAGTAGGTCTGCTGCACCTGGAACGTGTACGTCTTGGACGACGCCGGCTGAGCCAGGAACTGGAACAGCGAGTCCTCGCCGGTCGGTGTCTTGCCGCCCGTCCACGTCACCTTCGTGAAGACGGCGTTGTCGCCCGAGCCGGTCTGCTGCTCGCGCATGGTCCACCCCGCCGGGGGCGGCACGAACGAATCGATCCCGAAGCCGGAGGGCACGGTCATCACGATCGTGCTGGTCGTCAGGCCGCTCTTCTCGGTCGGCACGGCCAGGCTGTACAGCTGCAGCTTGCCCGACAGCGACACCGCCGGGCTGACCCGGGCGTGGGCCGACGCGAGCGCCGGTAACCACATCCCGATAACGCCCGCCACGACAGCGGCGAACGCAAGGCGTCCCGCTAGGGACTTGAGGTTCAAGGTTGTCCTCCTCGTCTACGTGATCAGGACTGCGCCGTGGGCACGGCGCCGAGACCAGATCAGACGGGAGGACCGCGACCCGACCAGCCGTCGGCCAGCGGCGCGAGCGCCGGCAGCAGCACGTCCAGCCGCGTGCGAGCGACGACGGCGGCCCGTCGGGCCGGCGGCACTCGCTTCGCCAGTCGTTCGGCGACCGCGCTGGAGCACGCGCCGGGCGCTGTGGAACGTGGCCGCAAGCACCAGCGCCACGGCGAGCGCCGCGGGGATCGACCACAAGCCGCCGTAGCCGAAGATGCCGGCGAGGCCTCCCGGATGGCCGGTCACGAACAGCCCCTCGAGGAACTCCTGCGTGGTGTAGATCGCGACCAGGCAGGCGGCGCACAAGAGCCACAGCGCGGCGAACGAGAGCGTGTAGCGCGGAAGCGAGCCGCCGCCGCCGAGCGCGCGTCCGAGCGCGACCAGGAACGCGCCGATCGCGAACGCGATCAGCAGCACGATCCACGGCACCACAGAGTGGAGGTAGGAGTGCCCCTGCGCGGCGAGGGCGACCGCGGCGCGGTTGCCGTAGGCGAGCCAGTACCGCAACTGGTGAACGGCGAACGCCGCGGCCGGCATCAACGCCGCGGGCGCGAGGCGCCTAATTACCGCGCCGCGCTGGGGACGGACCGTCATCCTGCCAGGAAGATACCGCTCCACCACAAGACCGGTACCGCTCCATCACGAGCCCGGTACCGCTCCACCACAAGACCGGTACCGCTCCGTCACATGCCCGGCGGAAACGTGTAGGCGGCGTGCGGCGGAACGTGAGGCCCGACCTCGAGCACGATCTCCGAATGCCGCCGCAGCGGCACGGCCGCCGGCGGCCCGCGCCAGGGCCGCCCGTCGACGAACACTGCCACCGAGTCGCCGGGGGAGGCCGAGAACGACGCCAGCCGCCTCCCCGACAGCGGCTCCCCCCAACTGCGGAACAGGTCCGCCAGCACCGCATGCGTTCCGGCCCGAACGAGCACGACGCCGGTCGGGTCGAGCGTGACCAACTCGCCGTAGCACCGGGCGCCCGCGATTCGCCCCGCCGAAAGCTGCACAGGCGGCCGCGTGCCGATCCCGGCGGGGATGAGCACGACCCGGTTGGCCGCGAACACCTCGATGTGCACGCCGTCGCGCGGGCCCAGGCGCCGGGTGCAGGCGCCGAGCACCGGACCGCTCACCGCGGGCTGAAAGCGCGGGCCCCTTCCGATCGGGCGAGCTTCGGCCACGAGCGCCGCCGGGGGTGCCGGCGTCGCAACCGAAGGCTCGGTCTGAGACTTGGTCGATCCGCAGCCGGCCGTGAGCGCTGCCGCCGCCACGGCGCCTCCGACGGCGAGGCCGACCCGGATCGCACCCCGCGCCATCGATCGCGGCCGGAGCCGGCCCTCAGGCCATGCTCTCGGTGACGCCGCCACGCTCGCTGCCGAGAGCGTTTGCAGGCTGCTCTACGACCGGGTCGGGATCGCTGTGATCGGCGAGGCGGAACACGAGCGGAAGCAAAGCGGCGCCCGTTCCGAGACACAGCACGGTGACCAGGCGCGCGGTGAACGCCGGCAACGGGATCAGCACGAAGCCGTACAACAGCGTCATGATCATCTCCCCTCCCGCCCATAGCGCCGCGATCCCGATCAGAAAGCACGTGAAGTATCCGGGCGCCCGGAAAAGGGTCCGTGAGAACCCCCACCCGACGAACGCGAGGATCGCCGCCAACTCGACGAGCTGGAACGGAGTGATCGTCGGTCGCCCGTGAAGCTGCAGGCCGAGGGCCGCGATCGTCACCACGACGAGGGCGGTGATCGCCAGCGCGCGGGCGAGAAGCCGGTCGAGTGAGCGGCGGCGCACGCGCCATCCCGCCAGCACGCACGCGACCAGGACGATGATCGCCCAGAACCACACGATCGACGGGTTATCGGAGTGCCACAGGCCGCCGGTGATCGCGGTCAGGCGCCCGTCGATCCTCAGCGGGATCTTCCAGCGACCGACGAACGACACGCCGGAGACGGGCGCCAGCGCGACCGTCGCGAGCGCGTGCAGCCGCCCGTCGTGCCACTCGTACGCGTGACCGCCGCTCACCCGGTGCCAGTTGGGCGGCGTGCTCGCGCTGAGATACGTCGGCGGCGTCTCGGCAACCGGGGTCTGGTTCAGGTAGTACATCGACGAGTTCCGGTTCACGTCCACGCCCGCGCGCGAGAACCGCAGGTACGGCGCCCCGCGGTAGTCGAGGATCACCAGCGTCTCACTCGACGGGACGCTCAGCCACATCCGCAGATCGCCGTCGATGACCTTCGCGTCGAGGCCCGCCGGGAGACCGAGAACCTTCGCGAAGTAGCTCGACGCCGTAGGGGCGATCGGACCGTGGGCCTCGGCCACGCCGGGCCGGGCCGCGAACGCGAGCAGGAGCGCCAGGAACGCGAACCCGACCTCCGCAACCCGCGCCTGCCGGCCGGCGGCGATTCGGATTCGCAGCCGCGTCCGGCGCCTAGACTGGACGGCAACCGCGCCCAGCGCCGGCGCTCCAGGTCGATTCGCTTCCGGGCTCATCGCAGTTGAAGGACTCTACGGACAACCCGATTCATCGCTCACGCGCCCGCGTGCTGCTTGGAGCGGTCGCGTCCACGCTCATCTTGGCACTTGTCTGCGGTTCGTTCGCCACCGCTGCCCGCGCGGACGGCGATCCGGCCAGCGACGTCCTCGCCACCCAGTCGCTGTTTCTGCCCCAGGACGCCGGCATTCCGTTCCCCCAGCAGCGCCAGCTCGCCGGCCTGCTCGAGGCCACCGCCCGGAGCGGTTACCCGCTCCGCGTCGCGATCGTCGCGTCCTCCACGGACCTCGGGTCGGTCACCGAACTCTGGCGTCAACCCCAGACCTACGCGCGGTTCCTCGGACAGGAGCTGTCGCTCGTGTACCGGGGCCCGCTGCTGGTGCTCATGCCCGGCGGCTACGGCATCTCCTCGGACGGCGCGCCAGACCCCGCCGGCGCGTCCGCGCTCGCCGGCCTGCGGAGCCCGGGCGGCGGCGGCGCCCTCGGCACCGCCGCGCTCATCTCGATCGAGCGCCTCGCGACTGCCTCGGGCCATTCGGTCCCGATCCCGGCCGCGACCGCGACCGCGTCGACCGAGGGCGGGACCAACCCGATCGCGCTGATCGCGCTTGCCGCCGGCGCCGTGCTGATCGCCGTCGCCTGGACCGCGAGCCTGCGCACCCGTCCCCTGCAGGTGGGTCGGCGCAAGGCCTCTTCGACATAACGCGCGCGGCGGATGTAGTCAGGAATCGAGAAGCGCGGTCACCGAGCGGCACTTAGAGTGACCGGCATGGAAATCACCATTCGTACGACCGAGGAGTGACCATGACTGACTCTTCCACCGAAGGGATCAAGATCGTGCTGCATCCGGTGTCCGACCTGGCGGCGGCCAAAGCGGTGTATACCGCGCTGCTCGGTATCCCACCGCAGGCCGACTCGTCCTACTACGTGGGGTACGACGTCGGGGGCCAGCACATCGGACTCGTACCGGGCGGTGGACCGCAGGGCATGACCTCACCCGTCGCCTACTGGCGCGTGCCGGACATCGAGGCGAAGCTGGCCGAGGTCACCGCCGCCGGTGCCACAGTGACGGAGGCCCCGCACGACGTCGGCGGCGGACGCCAGGTGGCGAGCTTCACCGACCCCGACGGCAACGTGCTCGGGCTCCTGCAAGACCCATGAGCGGGGCACGCCGCCGCCGGCGAGTCGGCGCGGGTCGTGACGTGGCAGGATCTTGGTGGTGACGGGTGGACCCGCACAGGAACAGCACCTCCGCGACCTCGCCCAGCTGAGGCGCGTGCGCGACCGGATCGACCGCGAGTATGCGAAGCCGCTCGACGTCGAGGCGCTCGCCCGCGGCGCGCACGTGTCGGCCGGGCACCTCAGCCGGCAGTTCAAGCTCGCGTACGGCGAATCGCCGTACAGCTACCTGATGACGCGGCGGATCGAGCGCGCGATGGCCCTGCTCCGTCGTGGCGACCTCAGCGTCACGGAGGTCTGTTTCGAGGTCGGCTGCGCGTCGCTCGGCACCTTCAGCACTCGCTTCACGGAACTGGTCGGCATGCCGCCCGGCGCCTACCGGCGCGAGCAGGCGCGCGCGACCGCGGGGATGCCGTCATGCGTGGCCAAGCAGGTGACGAAACCGATCAGGAATCGAGAAGCGCAGGTCAAATAGCCGCGCCTAGAGTGACCGACATGAACATCACCATTCACAGCACGATGCTCCCGCACAACGACCCGGACGCCACCGTGGCGTTCTATCGCGACAGCCTCGGCTTCGAGGTGCGCAACGACGTCGAATACGGCGGCATGCACTGGATCACGGTCGGCCCCGCCGACCAGCCCGAGACGTCGATCGTCCTCTACCCGCCGGCCGCCGCCCCGGGCCTTACCGACGATGAACGCCGCACGATCGCCGAGATGATGGCCAAGGGCACCTACGCCAGCATCAACCTCGCCACCAGCGACATCGACGGCACGTTCGAGCGACTGCAGGCCAGCGAGGCCGCGGAGGTGGTCCAGGAGCCGACCGATCAGCCATACGGCGTGCGCGACTGCGCCTTCCGCGATCCCGCGGGCAACCTGATCCGCATCCAGGAACAGCGCTGAGCCCGGGACCCCCGGCCACCAGTTCGCCGCTGCAAATCGAGGGGTCTTCTTGCAGCGTAGACTCGCCCAAACGCCAGCGAGGAGAGGCCTTGGGATGATCAGCAGCCCGTTCCCGGACATCGAGATTCCGGACATGCCGTTCACGGACTTTGTCCTCGGGCGTGCCGGCGAGCGCGGCGACAAAGCGGCGTTGATCGACGGACCGACCGGCCGGACGATCACCTACCCACAGCTGATCGACTCGGTCCGCGGGCTGGCCGCGGGCTTGGCCGAGCGCGGCTTCGGTAAGGGCGACGTGTTCGCCCACTACGCCCCAAACGCGCCCGAGTACGCGGTCGCGTTCCACGGCGTCGCGACGGCCGGGGGCGTGAACACGACCGCGAACCCGATGCTGACCGAGGACGAGCTCGCCAAGCAGCTCGTCGACTCGGGCGCGCGGCTAATGGTGACCGTCCCCGAGTTGCTCGACAAGGCGACCGCGGCCGCCGAGCGATCCGGCGTCGAGGAGATCTTCGTTTACGGCGAAGCCGGTGGCGCGAAGCCGTTCTCGTCGCTGGCGCAGCCGGGCGGCGAGCCGCCTCGGGTTGCGATCGATCCCGCCAACGACCTGATCGCGCTCCCGTATTCGAGCGGCACCACCGGACTTCACAAGGGCGTGATGCTGACCCACCGGAACCTGGTCGCGAACATCGCTCAGTGCACGCACCCCGATGCGACACCCAAGAGCGACGACGAGCTGGCGGCCGAGCGCGCGATCGCCGTGCTCCCGTTCTTTCACATCTACGGGCTCGTCGTACTGATGAACATTCCGTTGTTCCGAGGCGCGACCGTGGTGACGATGCCGCGCTTCGACCTGGCTCAGTTCCTGCTCACGATCCAGCAATACCGGATCAGCCGGGCCTGGGTGGTGCCGCCGATCGTGCTCGCGCTGGCCAAGCACCCGCTCGTCGACGAGTACGACCTGTCGAGCCTCGAATACGTCAACTCGGGTGCCGCGCCGCTTTCGGGCGAGCTCGAGGTGGCATGCGGAAAGCGACTCGGGTGCCACATGCAGCAGGGCTACGGGCTCACCGAGACGAGTCCCGTCACGCACTGGATGACGGACAAGCTCGCCGGGACGATGCCGGGCTCGATCGGCCCCGCCGTGCCCAACACCGAGTGCCGGATCGTCGACGTCGTCACCGAGCAGGACGTTCCCGTGGGCGAGTCCGGTGAGCTGTGGATCCGCGGCCCGCAGGTGATGAAGGGCTACCTCAACAATCCCGAGGCCACCGCGCACGCGATCGACGCCGACGGCTGGTTCCACTCGGGCGACGTCGCGCGCCTCGACGAGGACGGCTCGCTGTGGATCGTCGACCGGATCAAGGAGCTGATCAAGTACAAGGGCTATCAGATAGCCCCGGCCGAGCTCGAGGCGCTGCTCCTCACCCACCCCGCGATCACCGACGCCGCCGTAATCCCGATTCCCGACGAGGAGGCCGGCGAGATCGCAAAGGCATTCGTCGTCGCCGACGAGACGATCACGGTCGACGAGGTCACCGTGTTCGTCGCCGAGCGCGTCGCCCCCTACAAGAAGGTGCGCGCGGTCGAGATCGTCGAGGAGATCCCGAAGTCGCCATCGGGCAAGATCCTGCGGCGCGTGCTGGTCGACCGCGAGCGCGAACGGGCCGCGGCGATCTCGACGTCGCGGTCGTGAACCTACGCTGACGCGCAGGGATCGATCGAACGCTCGAGCAGAGCCGGGCCGAGCGCGGCCCACGCGTTCCCGTAGTACGTCGGGGCGTCACGCGCGAGCGCCGCAGCCCGACGGCTCAAGCTCGCCGCTGCGCTGGTCTCGCCCGCGGCGGTCGCCGCGGCCGCGCCCGCGAGCAGCGTCAGCGCCGATTTGTTCGGATCGATCGTCGCGCCGCCGAGCGTGAGCGCTTGCGGGGCCGAGCGGTCGCCTGTCGAGAGGACGTTGTGCCACCAGCTTGCGGCAAGGGCGCGGGCGCTCGGTCCGCAGGCCGTCGCAAACCACACGGGAAGGCGCGCCGCGTCGAGACCGTATTGCACGCCGGCACCTCCCCCGGGCGTCGCGATCGGGCGCAGCCGACCGCCCGACAGCTGCGCCCAATCCGGCGGAAGGGTCTTGCCTGCGTCGGTGAGATCCGAGATCGCTGCGACCGCCGCGGTCGCGGCGCGGGCCCAGCGCCCGTCACCCGTCATCCGCGCCAGCGCATCGAACACGCCCGGCATGAGGTAGGAGGGATCGACCGTCGGCGGCGAGGTCAGCTTCGCCCACGGGCCGGGCACGACCAGCGGCTCCCCGCCCGCCAGCGTCACCGACTCGTTCGCGAGCACGGCCTCCGCGACGCGCCCGCCCGCGTCATGCAGCTCAGCCTGGTCCGGTCCGGAATAGCGCAGCAGCGCGTAGGCGATCAGGACATCGGCGTCGGCGGCCGAATGCGGGTCCTCGATCTGGCCGGCGCCGGTCGCGTGCCACGCGAACAGGCCGTCGGGGCGCCCGAGATGCGCACGAGTCCAGGACCAGATCGTGCGCACGAGCTTGGGGCGGTCGGCGATCTCGGCGATCAGCATTCCGTAGGCCTGGCCCTCGCTCACGATGTCGCCACCCTGATCGTGCCTGATCACCCGGCCGTCGCTCGTCACGTAGCGATCGATGAACTGGGCGGCGGCGATCCGCGCCGCCGACCCGCCGGGGCTCGCCGGTCCGGACGTGTCCGTGCTCGCCGGTGCAGTCGCGGCGGCGCTCGCCGACGCCCGGCGGCTCTCGCTGTTGCCGCACGCGGTCACGCCAAGCGACAGCAAGAGCACCACGACAACGGCACGTCCGACCCGCACGTCACTACGGCGTCGCCGACGTGGTGCTCGTCGGCGCGGGCGTCGTGGTCGACG
This sequence comes from uncultured Solirubrobacterales bacterium, assembly GCA_963770615.1. Lineage (GTDB taxonomy): Bacteria > Actinomycetota > Thermoleophilia > Solirubrobacterales > Solirubrobacteraceae > Palsa-465. The sequence goes on from CAVYQJ010000007.1 coordinate 21,205, forward strand.
CGGTGGTCGTGCTCGTCGGGGCCGTCGCGGTCGTGGATGAAGTGGTGGTCGGGGACGTCGAAGTAGCGGTCGAGCTCGTCGTCGAGGTGGCCGTCGACGTCGTCGGCTCCGTGGACGTCGTGGATGTCGATGACGTCGTGGTCGTCGACGTGGTGCTCGTGCTCGTCGTGTTCGAACCCTTCGATTTCTTCGCCTGGCCCGAGCCGGATGTGTTGCCCGTCGAACCCGGAGCGTTCGCCGAGCTCGGCGTCGTCGCCTGGCCGTAGTGCACCGGCTGCCCCTTCGCCGGGCCGAGCAGCCTCGGTGCGACGATGGCCGTCCCGGGAACGAACAGCCCGAGCGCGACCGCGGCGGTCCCGCCGGCGAGTCCGAGTCCGCCGACCGCATACGTGAGCCGTCGGGCTCCGTACCGGAGGTACTCGGTGCGACGCCGCTCCCTCAGGTCCGGCGGCAACGCCGCGCGCTGCGCGCTCAGGCTGTTGTACGGAGCGGCGAGGAAGCTGACGGTCGGCCACACGAGCAGCCCGGCGAGCAGGATTCCTCCGGGCGACGTCCGCGACAGCGCGCCCGCGATCGCAGCAAGGCCCAGCACTCCGAATAGACACTCGACCCAGTTGGCCTTGATCGCGTCGGTCCACCTGGCGTCGCCGTGCGTCTTCGGCGTACGCAGAAACACGGCCTCCTTGGCAAACAACCCTTGCAGCGAGGCACTCGTGACCGTGAGCGTCGTCGACTGCCAGATCAGGAACGCCCCGACGGCATCGCGCCACGAAGCACCCGTGCCCCGGCGCAGAAGCGCCACCGCGCGGAGCAGACCGATCACGACCAGCAGCGGAATCGCGGCGAGCAGGAAGCCCGACAGCTTGCGGAACACGAGTCCGCCGCTGAACACGATGTTCGCGGACCCGACGAGCAGGCAGAAGAAGAACAGCAACGCGAGCAGGTCGCCGTACCACTGGACGCCGCCGCACAGATACGCCCAACGCTGCCCGAGGCTCATGCGGTTGTCCTTCGTCTGCCGGCCCGGAAGCATCGAGCGCCAGTGACGTCGCAGGATCTGGATCCCCCCAAAGCACCACCGGAACCGCTGGCCCTTCAGCGCCTCGAACGTGAGCGGCATGATGCCCTTGCCGAACGACCGGTCGACGTGCAGGCCGGACCAGCCGTTGCGCAGAATTCGCAGCGATAGTTCGGCGTCCTCGGTGATGCACCACTCGTCCCAGCCACCGGCCTCCTCCAGCGCCCGGCGGCGGATCAGGCCCATCGTGCCGGCGAAGATCGCGCCGTCGCGCTCGTTGCGCGAGGGCTGGGAGACAGCGAAGAAGTAGTTGTAGGAGTAATAGAGCCGGCGGTAGAACGGCGCGTCCTGCCAGTCGCGGTAATCCTGCGGCGCCTGGATGAAGCCGACCTTGTGGTCAGCGAACAGCGGCCCGCACTGGCGCAGGAAATCCGGCTCGATCTGATAGTCGGAGTCGATCACGCCGATCAGCTCGCATGAGTCCTCGACCATGTGCTCGAGCGCGTAGTTGAGCGCTCCGGACTTGTAACCGGGCCAATCGCTCAGGTGGACGAACTTGACGCGGTTCTCCTTGCACCACGCCTCGACCGGTCGCCACAGATCCTCGTCGTCGGTGTTGTCATCGAGGACCTGGATCTCATAGTTCGGATAGTCAAGTGCCTGCAACGACTTCAGCGTCTCGATCACCATGTCTGGCGGCTCGTTGTAACAAGGGACCTGGAGGCAGACGAACGGATACGGACCGTCCGGCATAGCCGCGAGCTCCTGCGTGCCGACGCGACGGACCCAACTCGCGCGGCCGAGCGTGTCGCAGAGCTCCCAAAGGTATGCGCAACCGAGACCCGCTGCGACGAGCTCGAGCAGCCACAACAGCATCCCGCCGACGTCGCCGGTGATGCCGAGGTGACTGGCGAACGTCCACCACACCATGAACACGAGGTACACGACGAACACGTACGTGCTGGTCGCCCAGCAGACGTGCGCACGGGCGTTCCAGCGGCGCGTGACCGGGAGCCATACCAGACACGCAAGCGTCAATCCGATGGCGGCCGCGGCGATGTTGCCGGCGGTGACGCCGATCAGCGCAAGAATCCCGACGACCGCGGCGATCAGCACCGCCGCCCAGAGCAGCGCGCGGGCCAGTCGGGCGATCCACTTCGCGCGTTCCTCGGCGCGACGGGCACGCCGGCCCGTTGGCACGAACAGCGCGACGGTCGCGATTGGCGCGGCGATCAAGCCGGCTAGAAGCAGGGCGGAAAGCATGAGAGTCGGACCGCACGGAGGGGCCCGGTCCACCCCGCCGCGGTCCCCTTGCCCCTACCCGACGCTCCTCGTTCCTACACTCGGGGCAGAATGAAGGCGATCCAGTACAGCCAGTTCGGCGGCCCCGAGGTCTTGGAGCTCGTCGACCTACCAGATCCCACTCCAGGCCCCGGGCAGATCCGCGTCGCGGTTCGCGCCGCGGGCGTGAACCCGATCGACTGGAAGCTGCGCAGCGGGATGCGTGGAGGCGACCTTCCGCAGACGACGGGCCGTGAGGTCGCCGGGGTCGTCGAGGCGCTCGGCGAGGGCGTCACGGACGTGGCGCTCGGACACGAGGTGTTCGGGTTTGCGGCCGGTGGCGGCGGCGCCGCGGAGCGGGCGCTGTGCGTCGACTACGCCCCGATCCCGTCATCCCTCGACTTCGCCGAGGCCGCCGGCCTCCCCGTCGCGGTCGAGACCGCCGTCCGCACGCTTGACCTCCTCGGCGTCGGCGCCGGCAGCAGGTTGATCGTCAACGGGGCCGCCGGCGCGGTGGGCAGCTCCGCCGTGCAGATCGCCGTGTCGCGCGGCGCCCGTGTGATCGGCACGGCCAGACCGAACAACCACGATTACCTGCGCTCGCTCGGCGCGGAGCCGACGACGTACGGCGACGGGCTCGTCGAGCGCGTCCGCGAGCTCGCGCCCAGCGGCGTCGACGCGGCGCTCGACGCCGCCGGCGCCGGTGCCCTTCCCGCGCTCGTGGAGCTCGCCGGGAACCCCGAGCGCGTGGTCACGGTCGCCGACTACGCCGGCGCGCAGGAGACCGGCGCGCGCTTCAGCGGCGGGCCGGGAACCGCGCGAGCCGTGCACGCTTTGCGAGACATCGGTGAGCTGATCGAGTCGGGTCGGTTCACGCTACCGGTGGCGCAGACGTTCGCCCTCGACCAGATCGCCGAGGCCCACAGGCTGAGCGAGAATGGTCACGTCCGCGGCAAGCTCGTGCTGCTCGTGAGCTGACCCGCCCGCCGTGCGCTACCGCGGCCGCGGACCTACCCGCGGCCGTCGAGGAACTCGCGGAGCGCGGCTTTGGCGTTGCCGACGACGGGGTCGCCGTGAGCGAGCAACAGCAGACCGAAGTCGAGCTCGAGCAGGGCTCGGTAGGCGCCGCGAAGTCGCCGCTTGGTCTCCTCGGGTTCGTCCATCAGGTAGTCGGGCACGAACTCGAGGTCCTCGCGTCCGCCCTCGCGCACGACCCCGTCGGCGCACGCCAGCGCGCGGTGGCGCGCGATGTACAGCGCGGTCTCGTCGGGGCAGATCGCGTCGACTTCGTGAACCGAGATCTCGCCGGGAAGCTCGTCGCCGAAATCGAACGCCTCCACCGGTCCGCGCCCCTCGAGCTCGTACAAGCCGTTGCGGATGCAGTGAACCGTGCACCCGAATGCGTCGCCCAGCCGCCACGCGTCCCGATCGTGGTGGCGGTTGGTGAGGATCGCGTGCTGCGGCGAGCCGTGCTGCTCGAACCACTCGAGCCCCTCGGGAGGGATCATCGGGTCGATCAGGACGCGCTCGGACTCGAGGTAGTAGGAGCTGACGTCGGACCCGATCGACCCGCGTCGCGCCGTCCAGTGCCACAGGCCGGGTGCGATCTCGTCCATCCGGCGCAAGAGTAGCCTGACGGTACCTGGGCGCCGGATGCCTCGGCAGCCGTTGACCGGTCAACTACAATTACTGAACATGGATTCAAGTACCGCGATCCAGGTCCCCGCCGGGGCGTGTGCGGCCGGCGAGGACAGTGCATCGAGCCTCGAAGGCGTGGCGCTCGAGGCGTGGCGCAGCTACCTCCAGAGCCACGCCACGATCGTGCGGCTGCTCGACGCCGAGCTCATCTCCGAGCACGGCATCACCACCCGCGACTACGAGGTGCTCCTGTATCTGGCGCAGGCGGAGGACCGCAAGCTGCCGATGTCGGCGCTCGCCGAGAGCACGATGCTCACGCGATCCGGAATCACCCGGCTCGTGGACGGCCTCGTCGACGGCGGGTTCGTCGAGCGGGTCTCGTGCCCGAACGACGCGCGTGTGTCCTACGCGCAGCTGACCGACGTGGGCTTCGCGAAGCTCCGCGATGCCGGCCATACGCATGTCGGCAGCATCCGACGGCTGTTCCTCGAACACTTCGACGCCGACGAGACCGGCCTGCTCGCCGTGCTGCTCGGGCGGCTTCCGGGCGCGCAGCGCGGCGGCGCCTGCACCGTCGAATAGCGCAGGCGGCGAGATACTTGACGCCGCAACTAATTGTGCTACGATAGTTGTACAGTCAATCAACCACGAAACGGAGCCCCCCTTTGTCCGTCTCAAGCCTTTCGCTGGAAAGCATTCCCGCCGGTACGTATAACGTCGATCCCGCGCACTCGAGCGTCGGCTTCGAGGTTCGACACATGGGAATCGCCACCGTTCGCGGCGCGTTCCGCAAGTTCCAGGGCACGGTCGATGCGACCGGCGACGCGCCCGTCCTTCAGGGTGCCGTCGAGGTCGCGAGCGTCGACACCGGTGACCCGCAGCGCGACGGCCACCTCGCGTCGCCCGACTTCTTCGACGCCGAGAACCACGCGGAAATCACGTTCCGCTCCGCCGCCGGCGAGCCCGTCGACGGCGACCAGATCCGCCTGAACGGCGAGATCACGATCAAGGGAATTACCAAGCCGATCGAGCTGACCGGCGTCATCGCCGAGGGCGGCGCTGACCCGTGGGGCAACGAGCGCATCGGCCTCGAGCTGTCCGGCGTGATCGACCGCCGCGACTTCGACCTCAAGTGGAATCAGACGCTTCCGAACGGCAACCTGCTCGTCTCCAACGAGGTCAAGCTGCTCGTCAGCGTGTCCGCGGTCAAGGCCGCCTAACCACGATGCGGATCCTGACCATCTCGGGAAGCCTGCGCGCAGCGTCGCACAACACGGCGCTGCTGCGGGCGGCTGCCGAGCTTGCGCCAGAGGGGGTCGAGGTTCGGATGTTCGAGGGCCTCGACCGCATCCCTCACTACAACGAGGACGACGACACCGACGACCCCCATGGCGAGGTACAGCGCCTGCGCGCCGAGATCGCCGCGGCGGACGTCGTGCTGATCTCCACTCCCGAGTACAACGGCAGCATGCCCGGCCACCTCAAGAACGCGATCGACTGGGCCTCGCGCCCGTTCGGCCCGGGTTCCTCGCTGTGGGGAAAGCCGGTCGCGGTCATCGGCGCGAGCGTTACCGACTACGGGGCCGTGTGGGCGCAGGACCATCTGCGCAAATCGCTCGGCCTCGCGGGAGCGCGGCCGCTCGAGCTCGAGCTCGCAGTCCCGAAAGCGCACACCCAGTTCGACCCCAACGGCGAACTGACCGACGCCGAGACCCGCGAGCGCCTGGCCGAGGTGATGAGCGGCCTCGTCGCTCACTTCGAATCGTCGGCCAAGGCGCCCGTAGAGACGGCGTGATGGCCGCGACGTCGGCTCATAGTGGGATGCAGCGGATCGAGGCCGCGGGACCGATCGACGCTGCGACGACGGTGGGAACGGTCTCGCTGACGGTCTCGGACCTCGAGCGCTCGCGCGCGTTCTACGAGCGGGCGATCGGGCTCCGAGCCACCGAGCTCGACGACGGGGCGCTCGCCTTCGGCGTGGCCGGGCAAAATCCGCTGTTACAGCTGCGCGGCGACAGCTCGGCCCCACGGCTGAACCGGCGTGCCCCCGGGCTCTACCACCTGGCGATTCTCGTGCCGACCCGGCTCGACTTGGCGTTCGCGCTGGCCCGCCTGGCGGAGACGCGGTGGCCGCTCGACGGCGCTTCTGATCATCTGGTCAGCGAGGCGCTGTACCTGTCGGACCCCGACGGCAACGGGATCGAGATCTATCGCGATCGCCCGCGCGCCGAGTGGAACCGAGTCGGCGACCAGCTCCAGATGTCGACGTTGCCGCTCGACCTCGACAACGTGCTCGGCGAGCTCAGAGCCGCGACCGAGCTCCAGCCCGCGGCGCCGTCAGGGACGACGATCGGCCACGTCCATCTTCAGGTCGCCGACCTGCGCGAGGCCGAGGCCTTCTACCACGGCGTGCTCGGGTTCGACGTGATGGTCCGCGGCTATCCGGGAGCGCTGTTCGTCTCGGCGGGCGGCTACCACCACCACATCGGCCTCAACACCTGGCACAGCGCCGGCACGGCACCCGCCGCAGCCGGCTCGGTCGGGCTTCGGTCGTTCGCAGTCGACCTGCCGGATGAGCGGGCCCTCGCCGCTGTACTCGCGCGCGTGCAGGAAGCCTCGTTGCCGACCAGCCCAGAACAGGGCGGCGTGGTCGTGCGCGACCCGTTCGGCACCGGTGTGGTTCTGAGGACACGGACGGCCGACGGCTAGCGGCAGCAGGACCGGCGGACCGCCGCCGCTACCCTACGTGCCGCGGCGACGTGGCGGAGTGGTTACGCAGCGGCCTGCAAAGCCGTCTACACCGGTTCGATTCCGGTCGTCGCCTTGGGGATTAGCCGCCTTGGGGATAGCTAAGACCAGCACACATTGATGCCGTCAGTCGGCGTCAGCGACGATCGAGCCGACTCGTTCCCCGATCGTTCGGTCGCGCGCGTAGACGATCGCGCCCCAGATCAGCGCCGCAACCACGACGCCGGCCGCGATCGCGGGGTAGTGGTCAAACGGCGCGGGCTGTCCCGGCTTGACCAGCTCATAGAGCGGGTAGCCGATCGCCGCCGCACCCAGGAGCGGCAGCACCAGGTGCTTGACAACCGAGAAGCTCTGACGCTCGAAACGGCGGTAGTAGACCGGCAGCGCCAGGTTGGCGACCAGGTAGGTGAGCGCGATCAGAATCGTGCCCAGCGTCGCGATCTCGCCGAAGAAGACCACCGGCGGCGTGTTCCAACCGAATACGTAGCACAGCCCCAGGGCCAGCACGAGATACACCAAGAAGGCCACCCACGGCGTACGGCGGGTGCGTGTCAATCGCGCGACGACCGACGGCAGCAGCCCCTCACGGCCGGAGTTAAAGATGATTCTCGCCTGTGAGTTAGTTGCCGCGATCAGGCAGGAGCAGATCGAGGTAAAGCCCGCCAGGTACGCGACGAACAACAGTCCGCTGGAGACCCCACCGGCCACCGTAAGGAACGGAACCGACGCGGCGGTCAGCGCCGCGGCGTTGTAGTTGAAGCCGACCACCGTCACGTAGGAGAGAAACACGTAGAGTGCGCCGACGACGGCGATGCTCGAGAACACGGCTCGTGTGACGCCCCTGCGCGGGTCGCGGTGCTCCTCGGCAAGCGCCGCCGAGTTCTCCCAGCCTACGAACAGATAGATCGCGAGCGGGAAGCCCAGCGCCAGGCCCGAGAACCCGCGATGCAGGTTAGACGGATCGAACGGCGATGCGTTGATATGGCCGGAGTGCTGGATCAACACCGCGATCGCGACCACCATCAGCAGCGTGACCTGGAACACGAACAGGCCGGCCGCGACCTTGGTCGACGGCTTGGCCCCGGTCACGATCAGCGCGAACGCGCCGATTGACAGCACCGCGCTGCTCACCTGCCACGGCACCGTGATGCTCAGGTAATGCTGCAGGATCGTCTCGAGCAGACCGCCGGAGATCACCACCACCGCGGCGACCGCGATGATATATCCCACGCACAGCACCACCGCCGTCACCACCGCGCTATAGCCGCCGAACGCCCTTCCGATGAACGTCACGAACGAGCCGGTTGACGGCCGCGAGCGCGAGAACTGGCTGATCGTGTTGCCCAGCAGCGCGATCGCGATCATCCCAGCGATCACCGTCAACGGCGCGGCAATCCCGGCGGCGGCCACGATCGTCGCGAACGAGAAGTAGAAACTCATCGCCGGCGCCATGTCGGCCAACGTCAGGGCCGCGATATCCCAGTCGTTGAGGACCCCTCGCGCCAATCGGCCGTCGTCCGCCGGACGCGGGCCCACCGCCTCCTTCACACCAGCGCCGCTGACCGCCATGAACTCTCCCTCCTCCGCACAGACCGCGCTAACGCCCGGAGCATATATCCCTTCCTCAGCGAGCTGGCCGGATCTGGAGTCGGTGGCCGATCTGGAGTTGGCTGTGCTCGCTAGCGAGACTTCTCGTCTATCGCCCACGCGGCACTCTCGGCCGCGCTGCTCCCTCGGACCAGACGCCGTATCCACCGGAGTTTCGTCGGGAGGCGATCAAGCTTGTTCTGATCTCGAGCAAGAGTCAGCATCAGATCGCGGAGGATCCTGGGGTCTCGGATGTGACGCTGCGCAATTGGGTCAAGCAGGCTGAGCACGACGAAGGCAAGCGTCCGGATGGTCTCTCGACCGATGAGCGTGAGGAGCTCGCGCGGTTGCGTCGTGAGAATCAGACATTGCGGATGGAGCGCGAGATTCTCAAGAATGCGGCGGCTTTTTCGCCCGGGAAACCGGCGAGCCGTAGGAGAGATCTTCGCGCTGATCGAGGCGGAGAAGACGAGCTTCCCGGTGGCGGTGATGTGCCGGACGCTGGGGGTGAACCGCACCGGCTGTCACGACTGGGAGCGTCGCGCGCCGTCTGACCGCGCTGTCCGATACGTGGCTGACCGAGCAGATCAAGCAGGTCCACGCCGCCTCGATGGCACCCACGGCTTGAGGAGGATCCACGCCGAGCTGCGCCTGTAGCATGGCGTCCGGGTCGGGCGAAGGCGAGTCGAGCGGTTGATGCGAGCCGCCGGTATCTCCGGAGCAGTGGCACGCAAACGCCGGCGCACAACGGTCAGGCTCCCGAGTTCGCGACAAGCGGCGTTACCACCGACGGACGAAGCTCTATCAGCCGGTGCTGGTGCTCGCATCGTTATTCCGAGAAGTTCTCGAACCGTTTCACAGGCAGCGCGGTCGAAGCTCTCGACATCGCGAATCGCGACCTGGGAGAGCCGGCAGCGCTCGTGTGGTGACCTCATCGAGGCGTCACCCCACGGGGACTCTGTGTCTTTTGGACGTCGGGATTTGTGAACTGCACAATCCATAAGGAGAAGTGATGCGCTTTATCACACGCCTTCTCGGGCGTACGGTGCTGGGTCCCCTCGTCTTGGGCCTGGCAGCTTTCGGAGCCTTCGCGGTCCCGGGATCGGCGCTTGCGTCGACCAAGAGCACGAACGTGATCGGTCACGTCTATCTGGACGGCAACACTGCCGGGGCCAACACCGTCGCGGCCTATGACCGTGCCCCCGACGGCTCACTCACCCCCACGCCAGGCTCCCCGTTCACGGCTGGCGGCGCGGGACTCGGCACGGGGCTCGGGTCCCAGGGCGCCATTCAGCTGGCTGACAACGGGCGCTACGTCCTCGCGGTCGACGCCGGCAGCAACCAGATCTCGGTTCTGCAGACTAACCGGGACGGGTCGCTGACTCAGGTGCCGGGCAGCCCGGTCTCCTCGGACGGCGTCAAGCCGGTCAGCATCGCGGTGCACGACCACTTGGTCTATGTCGCCAACGACGGTGACACCACCCACAGCGCCAACTACACCGGGTTCTTCCTGACCCCGTTCGGCCAGCTCGTTCCGCTGCCCAACTCGACCGTGAACGCGCCCGCGGCCGCCAATGACCTGGGCGACGTGCTGTTCAACAGCACCGGCACCAAGCTGGTGGGCACCGAGGTCGCCAGCTCTCTGATCGACAGCTTCCGCGTCGACGGCCTGGGATATCTGCAGACCGCTCCGGGCTCGCCCTACGCGGGCCAAGGCCTTGGCTCCTTCGGCAGCGCATTCCGCCCCACTAACCCCGACCAGCTGTTCGTGAGCAACCCGCACAATGTCGGCAATGACGTCGGCACGGTCTCGGCCTACGATGTCGCTCACAACGGTCGGCTGTTCTCGATCGGCGGCTCGCCGTTCGCTGACCTGCAGAACGCCCCATGCTGGGTGGCGGTCACTCCCGACGGGCAGTTCCTGTTCGCCATCAACACCGGGTCGGGAACGGTCTCCCGGTTCTCGATCGACCGCAGCGGGGATCTGACGCTGCTCGGCAGCACGCTGGTCAACGACCAGGGCGGCGTGGGCGGAACGGATCCGACCATCAGCCCCGATGGCCAGAACCTGTACATCAACGAGACCGCGGCCCACGGTCTCGCCGAGATGACCATCAAGGGCGGCAACCTCACGGAGCTGCCGGGCTCCCCCATCGCGCTGCCGGCGAGCATCACCGCAGCCGCCGGAGCGGCATCTAACTGACAGCCGAGTAGTTCGACATCACAAAGCGGCGCGAAGCCGGGGCGGACACGCCCCGGCTTTGTGCTGTCTGGGGCATCGACGCCGTCCGCGGCGGTCACAGCGGCGCAGCCGCATTGCGGCACAGCCGCGGCGACCGCCAGCTGATCAATGCGCCGGGAAGACGACGGTGGAGTTCTTGTTGATTGGGGGCTCGACCCGGGTCTGGAGGTTGCGCAGCTCAAGCGCCAGCGGGTGGGCCATCATCGCGTGCGAGGCTTGCGCGAGCTCACGAGCCGCCAGCGCTTCGCCGTGTACAGCGATGGTCTTGGTCCGGTTCTCTGGCTCCGTCTCGACGCCGGTCGCGCTCGGCCGCAACCGGTCGCTCGTCCTTCATCATCGGTTCGATGGATTCAGCCGACTGCTGCCGGCGCGGTGTGCACCTTCAGCTTCCCGCACCGCCGATCGCGGCGACGAGACCGGCGAAGTCCTCTCCGCACGGCCCGCACGCCTCGAGATGCGCGGCGATGCCTGGGAACCGGCGTTCGGGGTGCTCGCCAGCCACGAACAGCTCGCTGTACACGTGCAGCACCTGCAGCGCAGCCTCGCATCCGACATCGCGAGGATCGGTCGCCAGAAAGCGCTCGAGCTGAGCCCAGCCGTCGCTCATCGCGATGTCCCCCTCTCGGAGCTCATGTAATTCGGAGCTCATGTAACCGTTAGCGACGAGTGTCTGGCGCAGCTTACGCCGGGCATCGAAGAGGGCCTTGTAGATCGCGTTGCGGTTGGAATCGAGTTCGACGGCCAGGGCATCGACAGGCACGCCGTTAAGAATGATGGCGACAAACAGCCGCCGCTGTCGGGGAGTGAGCGTCTCGTCGATGGCCCGGCGCAAAGCCCCGATCAGCTCCTGCCACTCAGCCCGCTGCTGGGGGTCCAAGCCGAACGACGCCGGGAGGCGATCCCAGTCCTCTTCGTCGATCGATACGTGTGGTGCGTTCCAGAAGTGCCGGCCCAGTTTGTTGGAGACCTCGAGGATCACGAACCGGTAGGCCCAGGTGGTGAAGCGGCTCTCGTAGCGGAACTGGTCGAGCTTCGCGGTGATTGCCACCATCGCATCGGCGCAGGCGTGGTAAGCCAGATCTTCAAGCTCGGGTCCGCCGATCAGGGTCCGCGAGTTGCGGCGCCGCAGCTCTGCCCTAGCGACGCGCAGGAGCAGAGCGTGGAGTCGTTGGAGGGCGGCGTCCCCCGCGGCTCCGCTCGTTCGCAGGCTTCGCACCCACTCAGCCGACTCGGCGTCTGACGCACCGCTAGGACCCCGATGACCAGAGACCAAATGGTCAGGGATCACCACGCCACCGATTCTAGTCCGGGCAACTCGGGCGGAAGAATCGCCAGCCAGCTCAGTCCTCAGGCTGCTCGGCCACCCGCCGCCGGACCGCCACGGCGATGTCTGGCGTCTCGATTGCGTGCGGCGGGGGAATACGGTGCAGTCGGTCGAGCATCCGCTGCAGCGTCACAAGCGCGCGGTAGCAATCCGGGCACTTGTCGACGTGGCGCTGGAGGCGGCTTCGGCCGCGGGCAGACAGATCGCCGTCCACGAAGTCGGACAGGTGGGCGGGTGTCCACTGGTGATCGCGGCGGAACCGCGCGCTGATAATGAGATTGATCATCGTCTCTAAGGTTTGGTTCCCACCTTAGACCTCAGATCGGCCCGCGACGGTTCCGGTTGAACCCACTGGGGGTCGAGCCGGGTCCAAACCGACATCGCGACGCCGATGCTCGTCGGTGAACTGCCCGCAAACCCCCGAAATGGTCTCATTGGCAGCGGGCGCAATCGCGGTGGCCGACCATCCTCCCGACCCGAACAGGAGCACCATGTCCAATCAGCTAACGACGATTTCCGGCTACCCCATGCCGATCACGCCGGTCGACCACGTGGAGCCCGTTCCTCGGCGAATCCGGGCCGAGCTCGGCGGCCACGTGGTCCTCGACACGACCAGAGGGCTGTATCTGTGGGAGTGGCCGTTCTACCCGCAGTACCACATCCCGTTCGAGGACATTGACCCGTCAGCCGTGCTGGACGAGCAGAGAACCCACCGGGTCAGCCGGGGTAAGGTGGCCACGCTAGGCCTCCGTGTCGGCCCGCTCGTTCGCTCGTCCGCCGGGCGTCGCTACCTCGAGTCGGTCGTGCCTGACCTGGTCGGCACCGTGCGCTTTGACTGGGAGGCGCTCGACGCCTGGTATGAGGAGGACGAGCTGGTGTTCGTGCATCCCCGTAACCCGTACGTGCGCGTCGACGCGCTGCGCTCGTCCCGCCACATCCGAGTCGAGCGGGACGGCATCCTGCTCGCCGAGTCGGCATCGCCGATCCTAGTCTTCGAGACGGGCCTGCCGACCCGCTACTACTTCGACCGGACCGCGGTCAACTTCGACGAGCTCGTGCCCAGCCCCACGGTCACCGCCTGCCCGTACAAGGGCAGGACGAGCGGATACTGGTCGTTGCGGACCGGCGAGGACACGATTGCTGACCTGGCTTGGACCTACGACTTCCCGACGCGGCAGCTGCTGCCGATCGCAGGCCTCGTGGCCTTCTACGACGAACAGGTCGACACGTTCATCGACAGCGTCCAGCAGCCCCGGCCCGAAACCCACTTCTTCAAGCCCTAGGTTAACGGGCTAGGCGGAAGCGAGAACAGACCCGAACTCCCACTTGGGGCTACCTGGTTTCCGCGGCCTGAGCGGTTGCCCTGCCACCGCCGGAGTCGCGACTCGGTTCAGAGCGCCCACGGTTCGAGGCAAGCGGCGCCTGACATCCCATCCCAGAGCGAGGGACTAGTGGTCGCTCCAGCCCCAAGGTAAGACGGGCGGGTGACCCGGCGCTGATAGCCATCGTGTCTCTCGACGCCGGATCCCCCCCGACGCTGAGGCGCGTCACAACTTCGACTAAAGGAGCTTGCCCATGATCCAGACCGTTGCCGAGCAGCTGCCGCGGTTACGCGAGAGCATCGACGAAAGCGTCCCGGCCGAGGTCGCAGAGATCTTCCTTCGGGAGCAGCGGACGCTGGCGTCGGTGACACCAGACGGCGTCATCGAGCCGGGAGCCCGGCTACCCGACGCGGCGCTGCTCGACCCACACGGTCACACCACCTCGCTGAGCGAGGCGCTGGCCGGCCGACAAGGAGTGCTGGTCTTCTATCGCGGGGCCTGGTGTCCGTACTGCAACCTCGCGCTGCGCACCTATCAGGCCGCGCTCGTGGACGACCTAGAGGCACGGGGTGTGCAGCTGGTTGCCATCAGCCCACAGCGGCCCGATGGCTCACTCACCATGCAGGAGAAGCACGGCTTGCGCTTCCCGGTGCTATCGGACCCGGGCAGCACCTTAGGCCGGGCGGCGGCGATCATGACCCAGCCGGGCGCGGAGGCGCTCGCCGCACAGGTGAAGCTGGGGCTCGACCTCGAGGCGGTCAACGCCGACAGCACGCCGGCGATACCGATGCCAACGACGCTGATCCTCGATCGCGATCGCATCGTCCAGTGGGTGGACGTCCATCCGGACTACAGCGCCCGCTCTGAACCGGAGCAGATCCTGGCCGCGCTCGACGCCCTGGCACGTGCCTGATGGCGGGCGATCTCGACGGGCGCGTGGCGGTCGTCACGGGAGCGGGCCGGGGCGTCGGCGCCCAGATCGCCGTGGGTCTGGCCGCGCGCGGAGCCCGGGTGGCGCTGCTGGCGCGAACCGCGAGCCAGCTGGATCAGGTAGCTGCCACCGTGACCGCCGCCGGTGGGGCTGCGCTCGCCCTGACCGCCGACCTGGGTGACGAGGCGCAGACCGCTGCGGCGCTCCGCCGCGCGCGCTCGGAGCTCGGCGAGATCGAGCTGCTCATCAACAATGCCGCCGTGGTCGGGCCGCTCGCTCGCACGAGCGCGCTCACCCGTCGGGAGATCGCCGACGCCCTGGCGCTGAACGTCCTAGCGCCGATCTACCTCTCCGGACGAGTCCTGCCGGCGATGCTGGACGAGGGTTGGGGACGGATCGTCAATGTCTCGAGCGGGGTCGCGAGCCGGCCCGAGATGATGATCCGCGGCACCGTCTACGCTGCCTCGAAAGCGGCCCTCGAGGCCCACACGCTCAACCTGTCGGCCGAGCTGGCCGGCACCGGCGTCACCGTCAACGTGTACCGCCCCGGCGCCGTCGATACCGAGATGCAGGCCTGGATCCGCGGGCAGGATCCGGACCGGATCGGCTCAGAGCTCCACCAGCGCTTCATGCACAGCCACGCCGCGGGCACCTTGATCACACCCCAACAGTCCGCCGCCGCGCTGCTGGCACACCTCGACTCCGACGCCACCGGGCAGATCTGGGAGGCGAGCGGCGCACCCACCGCTCCGCAGACCTGACCCGCGGCGGCGCTCAGCACGCTCTCACCTCCCATCGGGACCCAGGGGTCGCCGGTGGGCGGCCCCCGGGCCGCCAACCGCCATGCCCGATCGATCAGCTGGTCGCCGCGGCGTGCTCGCGGACGTACCGGACCATCCCGACGACGTCCTCGGGTACGAGTCGCCCAATCGCACCGCTGGAATAGACGCTCACGACTACCCGGCCGTCGGGCGCGAGCACGAATCCCGTCGACTGCAGATAGAGCGGATCCTCGTTGACGAACGCGCCGGTCTCCCGCGCCACCGCGCGTGCGTCGGCGCTATGGCCGACCGGGAAGGTGAGACCGTGCTTCTCGATCAGCTCGCGCGTCGTCGCCTCGTCGTCGACCGACAACGCGACGACCATTATGTCGAGCTCTGAGAGCTTGTCCTGAGCTCGCTGGAAAGCCCGGAGCTGCGCGTTGCAGTAAGGGCACCAGGCACCCCGAAAGAACAGGACGACGCCGAAAGCACCCCCCAGCGCGTCGGGGAGCTCGAGCGGAGCCCCAGCGGGCGGCGTGACCGTGATCGAAGGAAACTGGTCGTTTGGCTGCAGCATCGTGCACTCCTATGGATAAATGCATGGTTGAAGTGGCCAGCGGCCCTTTCCTCGGGTCAGCGTCGCAACCGGCGGCTTTCTTACTGGGGCTCGTGGCTGTGGAGGCGAGGCGCCCAGTTCGGTGCGCGCGGCGGCCACAGGACGGATCACAGTCGCTCTCCCGCCTCGACGGGGACGGTGACCGTGTTCCCCGGGGTAGCCAGTGGACACAGCCAGGAGCTCTCGTAGCGGCAGGAGGGGTGGTAGAGGAAGTTCAGATCGATGATGAGCCGACCACCCTGCGCGCCGAGGTCGGCCCCTTTCACGGTGTCCAGGAGGTAGCGCCCGCCCCCGTAGCTTCCCCTGCCGGCCGTCCCGTCGCGCAGTGGCAAGAACAATCCTCCGCCGTACTGGCCGAGCCACCAGACATCCACCGTCGTCTCAATCGGCGCCGGAAGCTCGACCCAGCCAAGCCGTCGTAGGTGCGTGGTCTCCTCCGGACCCGTGTTGACAGACAGCCTCGTCGCGGAGATCGTCCGGACGACCTCGAGCTCGTAGCGCCAGAGAGGGTCATAGGGCCAGTATGGAAGGCCGCTCTCCCGCAGCGGATCGTCCTCCGCCAGCGGACTGCTCGGATGATCGCGAAAGAGCCCGTCGCGCCGAGCCCGCCAGATTGCGTGGGCGGCCTCCGGCGAGGATGCCTCACGCACCTCCCTGTAGATGGCGAACGTGTGCCGCCGCCAATCGATGAGCGTCAACTCGTCCATCTCAACTGCTGCCGCCTCGGGGGGACCGGTCATCGCCGAAGTGAGTTGCCGGACTCGTGCGTGACACCGTTTCGCTGGCCGGGGTCCACTGGGCCCGCCAGCGCGAGCCAGCTCTCCGGAACGCCCAGCGCGTACTGTTTCCTCATACGCGTCCCGGTCAGAGGGCGGCCACGATGTCGACCGGCCGGATCTCCGGCTCCCGCGCCAGCAGGTCGCCGCTGACCTGCCCGAGCGCCGCGGGGATCCGACCGCTTAGATGCTCCTGTCGTCCCTCGACGGTCTCGAACGTGTCGAACACGCCGAACGTCGTCTCGTCGACCTGGAACGCATACCAGGTCACCGTCCCTGATTCCTCGGCTGCGATTGCCCGCCCTTGCTCCAGAAACGCCGCCAGCGCCTGGCTCTGGCCTTCCCTGGCCTCGAGCGTCACCAGCAATCCGAACCTAACGGCCATGATGATCCCTTTCGTGCGAGTTATCGACAGTGACACTGGTGCGCCCCGTTTCGACGCCCTTCCAGAAGGCAATGTGGTCACGGATCTCGGCGGCCGCCTCGGAGGGGTCCGCGTAGTACCAGGCCGCCGCCTCGTTGCGATCCCGGTCGACGACGATGTCGTAGTAGCTGGCCTCGCCCTTCCAGGGACAGGTGGTGTGCTTACCGCTCTCGGTGAGGTACTCGGTGGAGACGTCCTCGGGCGGGAAGTAGTGGTTGCCTTCGATGATGATCGTGCGGTCGCTGTCGGCCAAGACGGTCCCGTGCCACGTCGCCCGTACGCGGACGCCCGAATGCTCGTGGTCGTGTCGTGGGTCACTGCGGCGGAAGCTGGGGATGTTCATGCGGCTCCGATGGTTGCTGTTTCGCACTTGGACCCCGGGGACGAGATAACGGTTCGGCGTGCCGTGCGGCCGATAGTCACACCGGCTCGAGATTCAGGTAGGGCTCGAGGAGTGCCCGCAGTTGCATCCGCCCCCGGTGGAGCCGGCTCTTGAACGCCGCGGCGCGCACGCCGACCAATGCGGCCGCCTCCTCCGTCGAGAGGCCGTCGATGTCCCGCAAGACGACCGCCGTGCGCCAGTCCTCCGGCAGCCGGGCGAGCGCATTCCACATCATGGCCACGAACTCCTGGTCCAACGTCGTGGCCTCCGGTCCGCGGGCAACCGGATCGGGGAATTCGAGGATCGGATCCGGTCCGGTGAAATCGAGCGCCACCGGCGCGCGCCGCCGCCGCGAGAGCCGGCGCTGGGCCTCGTTGAACGCGATCCTGTAGAGCCACGTGGACAGCTGTGCCCGGCCCTCGAAGCCATTCAGCCCGCGCCAGGCCCGGACGAAAACCTCCTGAGCGACCTCCTCGGCCTCCTCGGCGGCGAGACCGAAGTTGCGCAGCGCGCCATAGACACGGTTGGAATGAGCCTCAACTATCGCCTCAAACGCCCGGGTATCGCCGACACGGGCGCGCTCGATCAGGTCGGGCTCGGACAGTGACCAGCTGGTCATCCGGTCGGCTTCGCCCAGGTCTGACTGCTTGAGGGTGCTCTTCGCATCTCTAACTATCAGCGTGCCCCTACGGCGCGACCTTACTTTCCGGACGTGAATAAGCGACCGCTCTCGCCGCGTGCCACCCGCGTTCGCCCCCCATCCACAACAGTCGTAGGCGAACATCCGAGACGCCCGACCGTCAGGCGGCAGCATCAGTCGCCGCCAAGCCGAGCGCCTCCTCGAGCACATGCTTGGGCTGAAGGCCGACGGCCCGGGCCACGGGCCGAGCGTCGCGGTACAGCACCAGGAAGGGGATGCCCCGTACGCCGGCGTGGTTGGCGAGGCGACTCGCCCGGATTCGTTCAGGCTCTACTCGTTGCTTTGCTGGCCCGAGATCGTTATCGTCATAACGATCGACCCGAGGAGGGATCATGACCGACTTACGCACGGCCGCCGTGCCCGTTCAGGTTGGAGATCGCCGGCGCTACGACGCGCTGATGGACGTGATGGCAAATCGGATCACCACGAGGGCCTTCCAGCCTGACTACGTGGTTCCGCGCGAGCACTTTGAGCTCATCGTGGACGCCGCCCGGCATGGACCGTCGGGGGCCAATGCACAACCGTGGCACTACATCGTCGTCACCGACTCTGACGTCAAGCGTCAGATCTCTGAATACTTCGTCGCCGAGCAGGGACGTCGCGCGCGGTTGGGGATGAAGTTCCCGACACCCAACTATCACGGCATGGCCACCGCCCCCGGATTGGTTGTCGTGGCCACCGACTTTAGGTTCATCCGCGCCTTCCCAGTGTTGCGCGAGGACGATCCAGACTCGGAGGTCAACCGCCCCTACTACGAGAATGCCGAGCGGATCCTGCTCCAGAGCGTTGCCGCGGCAACGATGTCTGCGCACCTAGCGGCGGCGGCGCTCGGCTACAACGTGTGGTGGGTCACGGCGATCGGTCAGCAGGACGCTCAGGAGGCGATCAAGCCGCTGCTCGAAGTTCCCGACGAGATCTCGGTGATCGACATCATGTGCTTCGGGCCTCCGGCCAAGCCGGTGTACAAGCGCTGGAAGAAAGACCTCTCGGAGATCATCAGCTGGGATCGCTACGACCGCTCTCACCATATGAATGACGAGGAGCTCGAGGAGTGGATCAAGACCAAGCGACACCGCGTGATGTACCGGTCTGAGGAGAACGTCGATTGACGAGCGGCAGGGTAGGCCGGCCCGTGGGGACGTCTGAGACCGACGAGCACGTCGGATTCGCTCTCCGGCTCGCATATCAGCGGGCCAGCGCCAATCTGACCGATGCCATCGGCGCTTCCGGGATCACGCCGCTGCAGTTCCAGACGCTTCGGCGTCTCCACGAGCGGGGACAGATGACTCAAAACGAACTCGGCCGCAGCGTCGGGATGCCGCCGGCCAACATTCATCGCACCGTGCGCGGCTTGCTCGCCAGAGAGCTGATCGCGGTCAGCCCAAGCTCAGACGACAGGCGCTTGATGCTGGTCGAGCTCACCCACGAGGGGCAGCGAACCTTTCACGAAGTGCTTCCAGCCGCGGATGGTGCTAATGCGCTGACGCTCTCCGTGCTCAGCCCTCACGAGCAGCGCGCGGTCATCGACAGCCTCTGGAAACTGGCTTCCGGGCCCCCGCCGAGCTCGGCTATGTGATCTGTCGACGCCTCTAGACGACTTAAAGCCTGAGGGAGTCGCACCTCGCCGTGGCCACTAATTTTCTGGGAAAGTTGGGGGGTGTGGAGCGGTCTGAGGCTGAGGCGGCTGGAGGAGTAACCGCTGGTTCGGCCGATCATCGAGACTGCGCGATGTCCTGAAGACCGCCCGGGGGTACCGGGTTGGGGTGCTCCCCGGCTCGGCGCTCGGCGTTCGCTGTGCTCACCGGGACCGGCTCCGAGACCGACCCGGCCGTTCAGCCATGTGCGTGAGAGGCACTCGCTCGCCTACGCGAACTCGAGCTCGGTGCTGATGTCGATTGCGCCCTCGAGGCTGCGCGCGACCGGGCAGAACCGAGCGTGGAACGAATGCACCCGCTCAGCTTCCTCGCGGCGTTCCTCGGGGATCGCAAGCCGGTAGCGGACGTGGATGCGTTTGATGACTAGCACGCGGTCCTCTGTCTCGATCTCCCCAATGGCCTCCACCTCGTTGGTCACGACGCGCCGCTCCGTCAGCGACGTCCGAGAATTCGCCGATGAGCACGGTCACCCGCAGAGCGCTCACAGCGTGGCTAGTCGGTCACGGCTTTACGGAACGCGGCGGCAAGGCTACGAGCCATCGGCGCTTCCGCCACGAATCCGGAGTTGTGACCACGGTTCCTGGGCATGGGAGACACAACCTCAGCCAGAAGCACGTCGGCATGATCGTGCGCCAGCTGGAGGACGCGGGCTTCGACCGCGACACGGTGCGTCGTGATCTCAACGCTCGATGACTGCGGGCGGCTGCGTTCGTGAGTTGCGGATCGTATCGCCCGGCTCGTAGGCGCTGTTCCCGTAAGCCGCACCCGCACGGCTCAGATCCCGCGATGGCTTCCACCCCCGTTCTACGCACGCCGGCGACCACCCCCGACGCGCTCAGCCGCACGGGCGAACCGGCTCCGTCGCGCACGCCTCGGCTGCCGCTTGATATTCGATGGGCGTCCGCGCGAGGCGCTCAGAGCCTCCGGGCGGGATCGAACGGTGTGAGCTCCGGAGCCGCGTGTCCTTCGAGCACGAGCGGAGCGAGCAGGTTGGCTGTCGCTGGAGCGAGTGTGACGCCGAGCATCCCGTGCCCGGTGGCGAGGTAGATGCCGTCTAATCCGGGGAGAGCTCCGATCAGCGGCAGTCCGTCCGGGGTCGCCGGCCTGAGACCGGCCCACGCCTCGACGGGGCCGTCCGGGTCCGGCCGCCAGCCTCTGAGGTATGGCCGGGCCGCCGCGAGCAGCCGCTCCCCTACGGCAGGTGAGATGGCCTCGTTTCGGGCGCCGAGCTCGAATACGCCTGCGACACGCACGCCGCCGTCGAACGGGCTCAGGCCAAGCTTGGCCTCGGCCAGGTAGAGCGCGTGCTGCGGTCGCTTGCCTCGGCCGGCGATCGTGACGCTGTAGCCACGTGCGCCCACGAGCGGTATCCGCGCGCCGAGCCGGCGGAGCAACGAGACGGTCGAGAGGCCCGCAGCGACGACGATCCGCTCCGCCACCAGCGAACCGGACGTGGTCTCCAAAGCCCAGCCGCCCGGCCTTCGCGCGAGCGTGCGCAGCTCGCGGTCCTCGTGGATTTCGACGCCATCGGCTCGCAAGCGGTCGGCCAGGCCGGCGGTCAGCTGTTCCGGGCGCACGAAGCGATCAACGCGTGCATGCAGACCGACGACGACCCGATCCCGGTCGAGCGCGGGCTCGAGCTCGGCCAGCGCTTCAGCGTCGAGCTCATCGATCGATCCTCCCTCGTAGCCGAGCTCGCGCAGCCGCTGGAAGGTCCTTCGGTAGAGGTCAAGCCCGCCCGGAGTGAGCGCGGCTACGACCAAGCCGGCGGTGTGCATCTCGAACGCCACGCCCGCGTCGCGATAGGCGTCAAACAGCTCCAGCGTGCGGCGGTTAAGACCGAGCAGCGCCCGCATACCAGCGTCGAAGCGGGTGCTGCTGCAGTTGCGGCGGAAGCCCCAAAGCCAGCGAACGAATGCCGGATCGAGGCTGGGTCGTAGCACGAACGCATCGCCGCGAGTGAGGAGTTGATGCAGGCCCTCGCGCAACATCCCGGGGGCCGGCAGCGGGTACGTCAAGCTCGGCGAGACCCAACCGGTGTTCCCACGCGAAACGCCACCGCCCACGCCTGCCCGGTCGAGTACCACTACGTCGGCGCCGCGACGCCGGAGCTCCCACGCGCACGCGAGGCCGACGACCCCGGCGCCGACGACGGCGACTCGCGGCTCGCTCATCGCCCGGGCTCAGTCCGTCCAGTTCACGAACCGCTTCGCATGCTCCCCGACGTTCTCCCCGAGGATCGGATGCTGCGCCATATCCGGGGAATACCGGCTGGCCGGAACGGTCCGGCCCAGACGCTCGGCCATCGATCGGACGTAATGGGGAGCGCCGCCGCAGCACACGCCGATGTACCTGACGCCGAGGTCGCGCGCGGAGGCGGCGAAGTCGGCCATCTCGAACCGGTTACACAGGAACGGTTCGAGCGCGAGCGGGAATCCGCGCGTCCCGTCGGCGTCCTTCAGCGCCTCGAAGTTCGGCTGAGCGGGCGTCGTCCGGTAGGGGACCGGCTGCGCGGCCACATGACAGCCGACCGCAGCCCTGATCCGCTCCAGAATCGGCAGCATCGTCTGCGGACCGCGCGAGCAGTTGAGCCCGACGACGTCCGCGCCCATCGCCTCGAGCTGCCTGCACGCCTCGTCGAACTCATACCCGTCGATCGTCACATCGTCCGTCGAGGCGAACGTCACGATCGACGGGAGGCCGGACTCCTGGATCGCCTCGAGGCTGATCAACGCCTCGCCCAAGTAATCGTGCGTTTCGGAAATGATCAGGTCGGCTCCCTCCTCAGCCGCCCACCGGACCTGCTCGCGATACATCTCCCGCACCTTCTCCCCCGAGCTCTCCGACGCGTCCGGGTCATACACCCAGGTGTTGCAGATGTTCCCGGCCATGAGCCCGTCGCCTTCGGACGCGACATCCCGCGCCAGGCGCAACGCCTGCCGGTTGAGCGGCTCGAGGTCGGCCTCTCGTCCGATCGACCGCAGCTTCTCGCGGTGGCCGTAATACGTGAACGCCACCATCACCTCCGCGCCGGCCCGGAGCATCTCGCGATGGAGCTCCCGCACCGCATCGGGGAAATCGAGGACCACCTCCGGCACGAACGGACCGGCCTTCAGGTAGCCCCGTCGCTCCAGCTCGAACAAATACCCCTCTGCCCCCACCACGACACCCCGTTCGAGGCGCTCTCGAATCCCTCTCATGCCGTCGATCCTATTCGCCCGTCAATGCAACCTCGCGCCGCTCCCGGCCGCTACACCACGATCTTTCGTTCCCTGGGTCGACCTGGGGTTCCTCGCCAACGGTCGCTTTCGCTGCTTGAGCGGACCCGGATCTCACAAGCGCTTCGGCGGCAAGGGGCCGCCAGGGCGGCGGCCAGCGGACCAGCGCTTGGCCACATGCCAGACTTCGGAGCCTGTTCGATATAGCGGTTGGGCCATGGTAATGACAGTCATCGTGGTCGCGGCGGTTCAGATCACGGCGGCGCTCGCGTACCTGCTCCACGCGCTGTGATCGAAGCTCCACGGGTTGTGATCGAAGATCCACGCTGATCGAAGATCCACACTCCCGCAATCGCATGCGTGTTCTCGCCTGCGCTGAGCTGGCGATCGCGTTGGCGACGGAGGAGGCATCCGGGAGGGTCGGCGTTCGCGATCGCAGCGCCACACGAACGCCACCATCCGGTCGTCGACGCTTCGGTCGACTGCCTTGACGGGTTTTGCCTTCTCTAGTCCGGCGTGGTCGTCGCTGCTCCCGGGCACCGAGAGCCACACGGGCGTGTAGAGCCAGAGCGCGCTCGGTAGCCTGGATGTGTGGCGACGACGCAGGTGGTTCGAAGCGAGCGGTTCCCCGACCTGGCTGACGAGGTTCTGTTCCCGCGGCTCTCGGACGCCAAGCTCGAGTGGCTGGCCAAGCGAGGGACGCGGCGCCGGTTCGAGCCGGGGGAGGTGCTCTATGAGCATGCCGAGCGGGATGCGCCGTTCTATGTAATCGAGCGCGGGCTGGTCGAGTTCATCGATCGGAAGCCCGGCAAGGATGTGTACGTTGCGCAGGCGGATAGCCGAACGTATATCGGCGACATCGCGGCATTTACCGGAGAGCCAACGATCAGCGCGTGCGTGGCAGTGGAGCCCACCGATGTGATCGTGTTCGACCGGGGAGGGTTGCGGGCGATGGTCGCC
This sequence comes from uncultured Solirubrobacterales bacterium, assembly GCA_963770615.1. Lineage (GTDB taxonomy): Bacteria > Actinomycetota > Thermoleophilia > Solirubrobacterales > Solirubrobacteraceae > Palsa-465. Next base: position 44,788 of record CAVYQJ010000007.1, read on the forward strand.
CGCTGGCCGGAGTTCGGCGAGCAGGTGTTCGCGACGCTGTTGGCCCGGCGGGCGTGGCACGAGGCCGAGGGGCACGGGATCATGCGGTTGATCGCGCCTCGCAACTCTCGGCGGGCGTTCGAGGTTCGGGACCTGCTGGAGCGCAATCTTCTGCCGGTGCGCTGGTACGACGCCGATACCGACAGCGAGAGCGCCCGGATGCTCGAGTGGCTCGATATCCCGCGCTCCGAGACTCCGGTGCTGATCTACGCCACCGAGGTGATGCGCAACCCGTCGGCGGCGCAGGTTGCCCGCTCGCTTAGCTTGCGCGCGGATGTCGACGGGGAGCGTTTCGACCTGGTCGTTCTCGGGGCCGGTCCCGCCGGCCTCGCTGCGTCCGTATACGGTGGCTCGGAGGGTTTGCGGACGCTGGTGGCCGAGGCTTGGGCGCCCGGGGGTCAGGCCGGGACGAGCACGCGTATCGAAAACTATCTCGGTTTCCCGACGGGGATCCGTGGGACGGATCTGACACGCGCGGCGACGCTCCAGGCCCGCCGTTTCGGCGCGGTCCTGTCGAGCTTTCACCGGGCGGTCGAACTGGCCGACGGGCCGGACGGGCTCCTGCGAGTGGATCTCGACGATGGCCAATACGTACTCGCTCGGTCGGTGGTCATCGCGACGGGCGCCCGGTGGCGGGAGCTGCAGGCTGAGGGTGTAGATCGCTTCCGCGGCGCCGGGGTGTACCACTGGGCGATGGCGGGCGACGCCGAGCGTGCCCGCGATCAGGACGTGATCGTCGTCGGCGGGGGGAACTCCGCCGGACAGGCGGCGGTGCACCTCGCCACGAAGGCCCGCAGCGTGCGCGTCGTAGTGCGTGGCCCGACGCTTAGATCGACTATGTCGAACTACCTCGTCGACCGCCTCAAGCGCTCGCCGCGAATCGACCTCATGACCGATACAGAGGTCGTGGCCGTCCACGGTTCGGCCACGGTTGAATCGGTGACGGTTGCCGACCGGCGCGACGGAAGCAGGCGGGAAGTCCCGGCAACGGCCGTGTTCGTCATGATCGGCGCCGATCCGTGCACGGAAGCGATCACGGGGATCCTGCCGGTTGACAGCGCGGGGTACATCCTGTGCGGGCCCGGCGCCGCGAGCTACGACGGACACATGCGTTGGCCCGTGTCGGACCGCGAGCCCCACCTGCTCGAGACGACCAGGCCCGGCGTCTTCGCGGCCGGCGACGTCCGCGCCGGCGCCACCAACCGCGTCGCAGGCGCGGTCGGCGACGGAACGATGGTCGTCCGGTTCGTACACGACGTACTCGCCGCCTGACTCTCAGGGCTGGCACCCGCGTCCACGCTCAAGAGATTCGATCGCAGCTGAGCACGTACATGTCTGACGTGCGGGTGTCGAGGAGACAGGAGTGACCGCTTGGGCCGGGACGCGAAGTTCCCGCGCCGGCGCAGGACTCAGGGATCGCACCGTCCCCCGCTCTGACGGCACGAGGCCTCCTCGGTTGTCAAGCTCGACGCGCGCGAACCCCGCCTTCGGCTCGGCCTCTCCAAGGGAAGTGCCGAGTTGCATGGAAACCAGCGGCGCACAGCCGACCGCGCCGGAGCACGCGTGCTTGCTAGCTCCCGGCTAGCACCGCGTCCCTGTGAGGTTGATCATCTGGTCATAGAGCACGTCGGGCGTCATCCGGATCAGCTCGAGCTCGCGGCGACCTTGCCGGAGGATCTCGTGACCGGCCGCGAACGGGATCAGATGCGTGAAGCCCTCAAGCGCGACGCTGTCGCCATCGCTGACGAGCTCCGCGATCGCGTCGCTGAGAGTCAAAAGGGTGGCCACGATCAGTTCCTTGGCGTCATGTCAGCGCTGGTTGGCGAAGAACTGCTCGTGGCTGTGTGAGTAGATCTCGACGACCGTTCCGAACGGGTCCTCGCGCAGGACTCACGCACACACGGTTCACAAATGCGCCTGCCTGCATGGCGTCAGGTGCGCCCAGGAAAGGCGCCAACCGCGGGACGGGCTCCCACGTGCTTGGCGTGTGCGTCGTGGCCGTGGATCCAGGCCAGGTCGGTGTAAAGGTCCTCGAGCTGCGCGTCGCGGCTTGCGATCTCCGGGCCGTCGGGGAGGTGCAGCAGGTCGGCCGTATGCCGGGAGAGGCGTTGGACGGCGGCGGTCCGGTCTCGGCGGCTCTCGGCGTAGCGCGCGAGCGCGGGCTTGGGAGCGCGCGAGGCCGCAAGGTCGGCGAGGCAATCGGCGAGGACGATCGCGTCCTCGATCGTCTGGTTGGCGCCCTGCCCGTGATGGGGCACCATGGCGTGTGCCGCGTCGCCCATCAGCACAGCCCGGTCGGTGTGCCAGTGCTCAAGCGGCGCGAGATCATGCAGCGCCCAGCGGGCGACGTCATCGATCCCGCCGACCATCTCGGTGACTGCGGGGTGCCACCCGGCGAACGCGTCGACGGCGTCGGCGACCGCGCAGGGCTCCATCCACTCCGTGTTCGTCCACTCCGGGACTCTGACCACGGCCAGGAAGTTGACCGTCCGGCCGCCATCGATCGCGTAATGCAGCAAATGCCGTCCCGGACCCACCCAGAACTGCAGCGGGGTCGGATCCGGGAGCGATGGCATCAGCTCGACCGGCACGAGCCCCCGGTAGCCGACCGTCCCGGAATACCGCCCCCGGCAATCCCCAGCGACGTGCCGACGGATGACCGAATGGACACCATCGGCACCGACAACCACATCGGCTGTCGCTGTCCCGCCGTCAGCGAATCTCAGCTCGACCCCGGCGGGGCCTTCCTCGACGCCGACACAACGACGGCCGAGGTGCAACCCCGCCCCGGAGAGGCGGTCACCGAGGGCCTGCAGGAGCGAGACGCGGTGCACGCCGTAATAAGGGGCACCGAACGCCGCTTCGTAGGCTCCGTCACGGCCCATCGCGTACTCGGCGATGATCTCGCCGCTGTCCCAGCGCCGGACGACCAGCGCCGAGGGCACAACGGAGACCGCCTCGACCTGCTCGCCGAGCCCAAGCCGCCGCAGTTCGCGCGTGCCATTGGCCGACAGGGCGACCGCAGCACCGACCTCCCGCAACTCGCCGGCCTGCTCGTAGACCTCGCAGTCGACGCCGCGCTCCCGCAGGGCGAGCGCGAGCGTCAATCCGCCGATCCCGCCCCCGACGATGGCCACCCTGAGCTGAGACATGACGCTCAGGCGACCGCTGGCGTGCGAACGGGCGCCAGGGCGAAGTCGTAGGCGATCGCGTAGGCGCCGTCACCGGTCTGGCTCGGGGTGCACGATCAGCTCGGGCTTGACCGCGCTGGCGACGTCGTTGTCGAGGTGGTCGCTGGTGTCGATGAACAGCTGGGTGACGAGCGGCTCGTGTCCGTCGGCTGACGACGATCAGGTGGATGTGCGCGGGGCGCCACGGGCTCCAGTCCGCGGCGGCGGTCATCTTGCCCGTCGGCCCGTCGAGCGGGATCGTGTACGGGCCGGGAATAACGGTCGTGAACTCATAGTCGCCGTCGGCGCCGGCGCGGACCTGGCCACGGAGGTTTCCTTCCGGCGGACCCGGCATGAAGCTCGCGTAGCGTCCCTCGGAGTCGGCCTGCCAGATGTCGAGGTTGGCGCCCGCGAGCGGGTTGCCGTCGGCGTCGGTCACCCGGCCCGAGACGCGGGTCCGGTCGCCGGACTCGTCGGGGCGGTGCGGGAGCTCGAACGGAGCATCGAGCAGCGGCGCGTCGGGGAGGTGGAACGGGCCGAGGATCGTGCCCTGGGAGCCGTCGCGGTTGCCGAACGCGTGCTCCTCGACGACGTGCTCGATGTACACATCGCCGAACAGCGGCCACTCGCCCGCCTCGCCGACGTCGATGAACCATTGCTTGGCGGTCTGGTACTCCTCGTAGGTGATGTCGTTCTCGACGATCGCCTCGTGAATCCGCCGCAGGATGTCGGTAATCAGTTGGTTGGCGCGATCAGGCATCGCTCTCTCCTCGGTCGATTGCGTTGGGGTGGCGCGCCAGCGGTGTGACGCGAATGTCCAGGTACGGGAACAGCGGCAGACCGGACAGGAGCTCGTGCAGCTCATCGACCGAGCCGACGTCGAACACACTGACGTTCGCCCAGCGGCCGGCCACGCGCCACAGGTGCGGCCAGCGTCCGTCGCGCTGGAGCGCCTGTGAGTACTCGCGCTCGCGAGCCTTGAGCTCGTCAGCTTGGTCCGTCGGCATGTCGGGCGGCAACCGCACTTCCATCTCGGCCATGAACAGCATCAGCGGTCGAGCCGGTAGCGGGTGAGTCGATCCTCGTCGATCTCGACGCCCAGGCCCGGGGTCGCAGGGACCGTCGCCCGGCCGGCGCGGATCTCCGGTGCGGTGACGACGAGGTCGTCGGCCAGGTCGAGAAAGTTCGTGACCTCGGCCGGCCGGCCGGCGGTGCCGGCAAACGCGGCGGCGAACGCGATCGTCGCGATCGTTCCGAGCGCCCCCTCGTACTGACTGCCGACGACGACCGGGATGTTGCGAGCCAGGCACAGGTCGAGGATGCGGCGCGATTCGGTGAACCCCGTCCGAGCCGTCTTCACGCTCACCATCCGCACCGCGCCTTCCTCGAGGGCGCGGTCGACGTGCGCGAGGCTGATGCAGCTCTCATCGCCCACCAGCGGCACCCGCCAGCGGTCGGCGAGGCGCAGCCGGCCAGCCCGATCTTCGATCGAGATCGGCTCCTCGATCGCCCGCACACCGAGGTCCACGAGCTCGTCCCCGGCCCACGCCGCGTCCTCGATAGCTCCAGCCCCGGTTCGCGTCGACGTACAGATCGGCGTCCGGCAGGGCGTCACGGATCGCGCGGACGGCCGCGACGTCGAGCGCGGGATCGCGCCCGACCTTGACCTTGAACGTCCGGACCCCAAGCTGGTCGCTGATGGCAATGGCCTCGTCCGCCATCGCACCCGGCTCGCCGAACGAGAGCATGTGGGCGGCCGCGACACCGTCCGCGAACCCGCCGAGCAGCGTGTGACACGGGCATCCCAGTATCTGCCCGATGAGGTCCCACACCGCGAGGTCGACGGCCCCGCGCGCGACCTGGTTCCCGGCGACGCCGCTGCAGCGCGTGGCGACGAGCTCGATCCGCAGCGGGTCGACACCGACCAGCGCATCGTTGAGCCGGCCGCTGACGGTGTCGACGATCGTGATCTGGGTCTCGCCGTAGGTGTACGGGCGCGGCTGCGCCTCCGCCTGGCCGACCAGGCCAGCGTCGGTGTGCACGCGCACGAGCACGTTGTCCGCGCTGTCGACGCTCCCCGAGGCGAACTTCGGCGCTCTGCGGTACGGCAATGCGAACGGAATCGCCTCGACTGCGGTGATCCGGACCGTGCCCACGAAGGTCTCGACCGCCGCGACGGTCGCCGGATCTGTATCCAACCGCATGCTGGACAACGTAAGCGAGATTGATGCGCATGGCAACACGAATCGAGTGTCGATTACCTATCTTTTTGATATGAATCTCGGCTGGGTGACAACTCCTTGGAGCTGAGACATCTGCGCTATTTCGTCGCCGTGGCCGAGGAGCGACACTTCGGCCGAGCTGCCGCTCGGCTTCACATGGCCCAGCCGCCGCTCTCGCAACAGATCCGCCGCTTCGAGGCCGAGCTCGGTGAGTCGCTGCTGTACCGGACCACCCGCAGCGTCGAGCTCTCACCCGCCGGCGAGGTGCTCCTCGAGCGAAGCCGAGAGATTCTGGCAGCGGTCGATGCCGCGGTCGATGACGCCCGCCGCGCCGCGCGCGGCGAGTACGGCCGTCTCGCGATCGGCTTCACCGGCTCCTCGACCTACGAGATGCTCCCCTCACTAGCCGCGGCGTTGCGCAGCGAGCTGCCCGGTGTCGTGCTCGACCTCCGAGGCGAGCTGCTGACCCCGGCGCAGGTCGCACGACTCATCGACGGCACACTCGACCTCGGACTCCTACGACCCCCGGTCCACGACCGCGATCTCAACACCGAGGTGCTCCGCTCAGAGCCGCTGATCGCCGTGCTTCCCGAATCGCACCCCCTGGCGGATTCAGACGCCGTGCCACTCGAACAGCTGGGCGGGGAACCGTTCATCACCTATCCCTCCCACTTCCGATCGGTCCTGCACGATGCCGTCGAGGATGCCTGCGCCGCCCACGGCTTCAAGCCCCTCGCCGCTCACGAAGTGGCCGAGACCGCGACCCTCGTCAGCTTCGTCGCGGCCGGGCTCGGCGTCTCCCTCGTGCCCGCCTCGGTTCGCCACATGACCGTCCGCGGCGCGGTCTACCGCCCCCTCGCCCACGACACCACGCGGGTCGAGCTCGCGGTGGCCTGGAGACGCGACGACGACCGGCCCGTGCTCGGGCGAGCGCTAGACGTGATCCGCCGCAACCTCCCCGACACCTGAGCGACGTTACTCTCGGCGCTCCGTTTTCGGCCGGTCTCCTAAAGCAGTGCGACAGTCACGATCCTGCGGTCAGACTACAGTGGTCGCGCGAGGTGCCATAGCTCCGGTGCACGTGGAAGCCTCGAGTGGACGGACTGTCGCCCCTACGCGCCCCCGCCGCCGGCCCGACCGTCCAACTCGCGGCGGAGCTTCTCGACGAGACCCTCGAACAGCGGGTACGCCCCCGGGCCGTGCGCCTGGTGAATCGCGGGGCGCCACATCTCCCACCGCTCGACCAGGGTGCGCCCCAGCAACAGCTTGATCAGCTCCAGGTCGAAGGCACCCCATTGCTCGAGCGCGGCCAGCTGCTCGAAGTAGTCGAGCTCGCGGTAGAGCACCCAAGCTTCGGGGGCGTCCGCGGCGACGTACGCAGCGAACGCGTCCCGCAGCTCGTCGGCGGACTTGAACCGCGCGACCATCCGCCGCGTTTCGACGAGCGCGTCCTCGTTCCAGCGCCGAAAGAACTCAGCCGCCATCTGCGCTTCGCGGCTTCTGCGCGTCTCCCGCGCCTGCTGGGCTGCAAACACCGCTGCGGCGAAACCCCCGAGCAGGCCGATTGCCAAGATCGACGTAGCGATCGCCGTTACCGCGGCCCAGTTCACGGCCGCGATCAGCAACGCTCATATCCGATCTGCCGCCCGCGACCACGCTCCGCCATAGGGCGAGCACGATACGAGGTGCGGCAGTCCACGGGGAAGCCAGACCCGATGGCTCCCGACCTCCTCGCCGGAAAAGGTGACGCCGCGCGACTCCGACCGGGCTATGGCTTAGATATGCGGGGGGCGATGGTGATCGCTCCTCAAGCAATCTTCATCAGAGACGGAGCTTGTGCCGGCAACAAATCTGGCGGCACCGACCCGGCCACTGATCGCCGTAGCTGAATCGCCTCCTCTCGGGCATTCCGGTCCCGAGCCCGACGAGCACCGTTCGAACATATGTCGAGTTCGTTGATTTCGGGAGGGCGGCCGTGTTGACTGTCGGGTTGCTGGCGCAGGGGGCTGGGTCGGCGTTCGCGTGGAATGTGGATCCGGGCAGGGGGTTTTGGTGGGCGCAGGTGGTCGTGCTGATGGTCGTCGTGGCTGGGCGGGGCGGAGGTTGCGGCGTAGGCTGGCGGTGCTTATCGGCGCCGTTTCGGTTGCGCTTGTCCTGACGTCGGTTGCGGTCGCCGGTTCGACGGGAGTGGCCGGCCGCGGCTCCGGTGCCAGAGGGATGTCACCGCGGAGCGGCGGTGGTGTGAAAGCGGGAACTGGGGGCTCACCGCGTGGTTCGTCTCAGGTGAGGCTTGCGCAGTTGGTGCGTTTGCGCGATCGGATGGCTGTCGTGGAGGCCGCGCGTCGGCGGTGGCTTGCGAGCGCGCCAGTACGCGCGGCGCGTGTAGCGTCGTGGACGCAGTTTCACGGACTGTCTTCGAGTGCCGCTCAGGCGTTGACCGCCAGTGACTTTCGCGGTGCGTTCGGGGCGATGGGGAGGTCGCCCGCGATTTCGGTCGCCGAGGCGGGGAGGGTCATGCGCTACCTCGGGGACTTCCGCGCGATTGTGGTCGACCGGCATGGAAGGCAGCTGCTTGCGACCTCGACGGTGCCTCTGCGGACATCCGCCGGCCCCGTGGATCTGCGGCTGATTGCGAATCGCCGGGGGTTCTCGCCCGCGCGGTCCGCGGAGACGCTCTCGATCGGTCATGAGCTCGACGCCGGCGTCACGATCGGTTCGGGAGTCCGGCTGGTGCTCGAGGGGGCAGATTCGTCCGGGCGGTTCTCTGCCCAGAACTCCGTCTTTTATCCCGATGTCGCGCGGGACACCGACGCTGCCGCTGCTCCGACGGCGAGTGGCGTTGACCTGTCGACCGTGTTGCGTTCTCGCTTTAGCCCGCAGGTGCTGCGATATCGGCTGTCGGTCCCTCGGGGGTCGCGTGTACGCGTGGTCTCCGGCAACGTCTTCGTCTCCCGGGGATCTCGTCCGGTGCTCGCGATTCGCGCCCCATCGGCCGTGGATGCGCAGGGCACCCCTGTTCCCGTTTCGATGAGGTTTTCGCACGGCCAGCTCGTGCTTACGGTGCGGCATCGGCGAATGGATATCGCGTATCCCGTCTTGGTCGACCCGCAGGTCGACGTGTCGGCCGACTCCCCTGGCTGGTCGTGGGTCGACAATTTCATCGACAACGGTCAGCAGTGCACGGACGGGTCTTCGCCAACGGCCAGCGCTCCGGGACCAGGGCAGGTCTATGTGGATGGTGGGTGCGGCCTGCTGATTGCGGGATGGAATTGGTCGAGCGCGGCGGAGGGTCTAGGTGACATGACGAGCATCGAGTTCGACGATGTCTCGACTTCCTACCAAGATCCTGATCAGGTATGGGAGACTCAATATACGGTCAGTGTTGGGCCGCAGCAGCCGAGCGGTTGCCCGCAGACATCCGGGCCCGAGAATGGGATTCCGTCGGGGTCATGGACGATGACTTGGGAGGGAGACTGCGGGACCGCGCTCCAGGAGCTCCTCTACGCGGATAACGCAACCGCCGGTACCAACGCTCAGCTGCAGGTCGGGGACGTGCTGGTGACCGCCCCATATGCGCAACCGCGCACCTATGCGGCCCTGGGGGACTCGTACTCTTCCGGAGAAGGGAACCCTCCCTACCAGGACGGCACCGACGTCACGGGCGATTATTGCCACCGCTCGGATGAAGCCTATCCCGAGCTACTCAACAGCAAGCTAGGGTTCAGCCAGTTTGGGTTCTATGCCTGCAGCGGCGCGAAGACGCTGAACGTCACCTCCGTGCCGCAGTACCCGGCGGAGCCGGAACAGATAAACCGACCGGGGGTTACCTCGGCCAATCTGATCACGCTAACGATCGGCGGCAACGACGCCGGCTTCGCTCCCACTGTGAAGGCATGCATTCTGCTGTATCTCGCCGAAACTGCGTCCGGGTCAACTGACATAGGCGCGGTGCTCCAATGGCTCGGACTAGCTCCGAGTCCTAGTTGCGCAGACGACAGCAATTTCACGCAGACGGTGATGAGCGACACGACTAATGTTCTCGGGCCGGTACAGGCTACGTACTCCGCGCTGGTGTCGAACACGGATCCTGCGAACACGTCGATCATCGCGGCGGACTACCCGCTTCCGTTTCCCTCGGACAGCTCGGACCAAGCGTGCGCCAACCTGAAGGCGTTCTTGACCCCCTCCGATCAGACTTTCTTGAACCAGGCCGCCGGGAATCTCGACAACGCGCTGCAGATCGCCGCCGCGCAAGCCGGAGTGAACTTCGTCGACGTGCGCCCCTACTTTGCCGGCCACGAGATCTGCGGCGCCTCGGGATCCTCGTGGCTCAACGCCATCTCGCTGTCCTCGAGCAACGGATGCGCGTTCAGCCTGCCGCTGGTCGGGTGCATCATTCCGCGTAACCCGTTCGTCGCGTCGTTTCACCCGAACGAACTAGGCCAGGCCGGGTACGCACAAGCGATCGAGGACTGCATCAACAACGCCACGGTCCAGACCCCGCAGGGTCTACCAGTCGACCCGGCCCCGAACATGGCCGGCAACTGTGGCGCCGGAGGCGGCGGGATCGTCTCGAGCGCATCGGTGCGGAAGATGAGCAAGGAACGAGCGAGGGCTGCGACAGCTACTGCGGGACCGCCGATCCAGCTCACCGATCTGACCACGACGCCGGTCACGAGCGCCGCCGCCGGCTGCGCGGGGACCTTGCAGGCCGGTCAACAGGTGAACGTCACCTCGACGGGCTTCCTGCCCGGCACGCCGGTGAGCATCTACTCCGACTCGCCGGGTCAGAGCGAGCTCGAGCAGCAACTCGCGACGGTGACCGCCGACAGCACCGGAGCGATCAACACCATCATCACCATCCCATCGAGCGCGACCGGGTTCGTGCAGCCGGGCGCGAGCGTTGGGTCGATCTTCCTCGACGCAATTGGTTTGGGCGCCGACGGCGTCTCGCACGCGGCCGCGATCGCGATGCAAGGCCTCGCGCTGCCCGCCAGCGGGTGCGGGACCGCCGTCTCACAGATCAGCCCGTCCTCAGGGCCGGTAGCGGGTGGGACCCCGGTGACGATCAGCGGCTCGGACCTCTCCGCCGCGACGGAGGTGAGCTTCGGAACGACGCCGGCGCTGTCGTTCACGATCGATAGCCCCTCTGAGGTCACTGCCGTCTCGCCCCCGGGCTCAGGAACGGTCGACGTGACCGTCGCCACGCCGCAGGGGTCAAGTACGACGAGCCCCTCCGATCAATTCAGCTACACCTTGGGTACCGCTTCGGGTTCGGGCTCGGGCTCCGTCTCGGCCTGCCCGGCTCCGCGAGTAACCAACAACCATCTCCACGGCAAGCGGCTTGCGGGCAAGAACCTCCACGGCGCGAATCTCGCCGGCTACAACCTGCAGGGCGACGATCTCGCCGGAGCCAACCTACGAGGAGCGAACCTGACCGGCGCAGACCTCAAAGGCGACAACCTCCGGCGGGCCAACCTGCAGAACGCGACCCTGACCGACGCGAACCTGCGAGGCGCGAAGCTGCAAGGCAGCAACCTCCAACGCGTCCGCGGCAGTTGCGCGACATTTGCCGGCGCCAAGATGGCGGGCGACAACCTACGCCAAGCGGCGTTCGAGAACACCGACTTCCTCGGCGCGGACCTGCGCGGGGCAAGCCTGCAAAACGACGACCTCACCGCCGCCGACCTCGCGAACGTCAAGGTGCAGCGTGCGAACCTCCGCCGCGCGAACCTCACCAGCGCGAGCCTCTACCGCGCCAGGACCAAGGGCGCGAGACTCGGTCAGATCACTTGGTCACATACCTGGTGCCCGGACGGGACCAACAGCGATAGCCGAGGCCGCACGTGCGTCCACGACCTACGATGACCCGGCGAGGCTCGACTGCCGGGACGGACCCCAGCTCAAGACAAGAAACAGGCGCTGAGATTAAAGGCCCTCTTCTCGGCCGCCGTCGGGCTTGGCATCATTCATCGAGTGCGCTTGGGTAGGCGCAGAAAGAGCCCTGACCGCGGCAACCACCGCTTGCAGCAGCTCGCCGGCGAGCCGATTTTCCAGAAGTTTTCCTCCGGAGCACGATCACCCCAGCTCACGCTTCATCCCACGAGCTATGAATCTCCCGGCTTCGGCCAGCCGGGCGGCTGGCAAACACCCTACGTGACCCTGACGTTCCAAAGCACCGAGACCAACCAGGCGATCTACGAGCACTACGCAGCCCAAGCGAGCGCCGACGGCTGGCTCCCAACGAACCGCGGGCCCCTCGGCCTGCCCACCGCATGGCAGAAGCCCAAACCAGACGGCATTCCGGCAAGACTGACCCTTCTGCGGCTGGGTCCTACCGATGCGTCGTCCGGGCTAGCGGAATATCGCCTCACGGGCAGCCAGCCGCTCGCCGCCTCCTAGCATCCTCCGGGCCAGCTGTAGCTAACGAGAGCGCCCTCGATCTGCTTGGTGACCCGCACGGCCCGACACAGACGCCGTCGCGAGCGAGCGCATCCGCAATCTCGCCGCCGCGGACGGCGACGTTCCGCGGGCCTGCTCAGCGACGGTCCCGCTGTCCCTGTTCTCGGGAGCAGAGTCGGTCGACTGCCGGTGCGCTCGCGCGCATACTTGAGCCGATGGATGGCGTCGTTGCGGGCCGGCTTGGTGAGCTTGTTGGTCGCGGCGGTGTGTGCGTGCTCTCAGGCGCGGGCCTGTCGACTGAGTCGGGAATTCCGGACTATCGCGGTCCGAGCGGCGCGCTGCGCGCCCGGCTCCCGATGACGATCGCTGAGTTCCGCGGCTCGCCGGAGGCTCGTCAGCGCTACTGGGCCCGCGCTCACATCGGCTGGCGGCGGATCGTCGCCGCGCGGCCCAACGCCGGGCACCGGGCGGTGGCCGCGCTTCAGCAGGCGGGCGTGCTCCGCGGGATCATCACGCAGAACGTCGACGGGCTGCATCAGGCCGCCGGCGCCCGAGACGTCGTGGAGTTGCATGGAGCGCTTGACCGCGTGGTGTGCCTGGAGTGCGGCGCGCGCAGCACCCGGGAGGCGCTTGATCAGCGGCTGCGTGGCGCCAACCCCGATCTGGGCTGGGACGGGGTCGCCGCCGGCAACCCTGACGGAGACGCTGAACTCGCCGAAGAGCAGGTCGCGCGGTTCCGGCTCGTTGGCTGTGAGTGCTGCGGAGCCGACATGCTCAAGCCCGACGTTGTGTTCTTCGGCGAGAACGTGCCGCGGTCCCGGGTGCAGGCGTGCTTTGAGCTCCTCGACGGCTCGGCCTCTCTGCTCGTGCTCGGGTCCTCGCTAATGGTGATGTCAGGACTGCGGTTCGTGCACCGGGCCCGGAAGGCGCGGATCCCGGTAGCGATCATCAACCGGGGCGCGACTCGTGGCGACGCGCTCGCCGACATCAAACTCGACGCCGCGCTCGGCGAGGTACTACCTACCCTGGCCGGCGCCCCCCAATAGGCCGGGCTAGACCGGCGAGGTGTCAGCCGACGCCGCCGGTCACCAGCGCGACAGCGAACGACGCCCGCCGCGCAACTCATTTCACCTCAACACCACAGCTGGCCGCGGCCACCGCTTCGGCGACGAAGGAGGGTCGGGCGCCGCCGGAGCCGATGCCTGTTGTCAGGAAGAAGGGCGTCAGACTTCTGGTAGTGGACCGGTCGCGGCCAGATGACCTCGCGCGCTGGCTGGCGCCGATAGATCTCCGGCCCGCCGCCGTGCCGGAGCCGCTCGTCGCTCTGGTCCACGGGGTTGCCGCAGCTCGCCCGGAAGAGCTAAGTCGCAACGATCTCTTAGCTGACACGGTCGGCGACCGGCAGGCCGCGGTCCTGATCCTGATCGCGATCGACCGTGCCGACGGGCCGGACGTCCTGCTGGTGCAGCGGGCGCGCACGCTGCGCGACCACGCCGGACAGGTCGCGTTTCCCGGCGGCGCGCGTGAAGGCAGTGACGCAGGGCCGCCGGCGACCGCGATCCGCGAGGCCGCCGAGGAGACGGGAGTCGACCCGGCAGCCGTCGAGCCGCTGATCCTGCTGCCGCGCATACACATCCCACCCTCGCGATTCGATGTGACCGGCGTGCTCGCCCACTGGCGCACACCATCGTCGGTCAGCGCGATCGACGCCGGAGAGACTAACCGTGTGATGCGCGTCCCGTTCACCGCGTTGGCCGACCCCGACAGTCGCATCATGCTCAGCACAGGCTTCGGCTGGCACGGCCCGGCGTTCCTACTCGATGGCGCAGTCATTTGGGGCTACACCGGCGAGATCCTCGCCTCGCTGCTCCGCCTTGGAGGTTGGGAACGGCCGTGGGATCCCTCGGATCCGGTCGATCTCGACCAGGCATTGCGACGCGCCGGGTGAGCTCTCCGTATCTGGTACATGAAGACCCGTGTCCCCGGGCGCACCCCGGAGCAGACCACGAGGCGCCTCGCACCGGCGCACCTGACCGGCGGCCGCCCGCCGGCCGGTCATGTCACCCGCCGCCAGGCCCAGGACGCGCTGGCGGACGTGCTCGCGGAGGAGCGGCGGAGGGTCGGCCAGCGCGCCTACGACCACGGCCCGGCGACGTTCGCCGATGCCGCCGCTGGATACCTGCATCACGTGGAGTCCGTCAAGGGGCGCGAGCGGACGACCGTCAGCGACTACCGCGGGTCGATCGAGCGTTATCTGAACCCGCGCTGGGGCGAGCTTCCGATCGAGGCGATCGCGGCCGAGGACGTCGAGGCGCTGCGCGACGAGCTGCTCGCCGCGGGGTTGAGCGCTCGGACGGTAGTACGCCATCTCACCGTGGCCCACGGCGTGTTCCGGTTCGCCTTTAGCTCACATCAGGTTTGGGGTGTGGAGGTCGGAGAGGTGACGGGCGGTGGCGGCCGTGAACCCGCAGGCATTGAGGCGGCGAAGGCGGTTGCGTTCCATCGTTCGCATCAGCGTGCGGACGTCGGCGGCGGCGGCCGATAGGTCGGCCGGCTGGAGGGATGGCGCCGCCATCACGGTGAGCGCCTCGACGAGAATCGGTGAGAGCCCGGAGAGGCTCACGAGTTTGGCCGCTCGGCTTTCGGCAGCGGCGACTAACGATCCGACGATCTCGGGGTCGATCCCGATCGCGCGCCTTATGTTCGAGATGCCGAAGTGGACGTGGCGGCGCTCGTCGCGGTGCGCGAGCCGGGCCGCGGTCGCGGTGGCGGCGTCAGGTGCGTGGGTCTCGATGAAGCGCAGGAGATCGAGGAAGGTCCCTTCGCCGAGCACGTTGAGAAGCAGTGATGAGGCGGTGAAGTCGTGCTCGTCGAGCAGGGTGCTCAGGGACAGCTCGGTGGACGCCAGGGCATAACCGTGGTGTCCGCCCGCGAGCGATCGCTTGGTGAAGACCTCGATGTGTCGCGCTTCGTCGTAGACGTGGCTGCCGAGCCACAAGACCACCTCGACGAGCTGCGGGTTGACCTGCGTCAAGAACCCGGCCGGCACGTAGAGGGCGGCATATTCGTTCTGTGCCATGAACGTCATGACCTGGGCAACGGCCCGTTCGGTCGTGTCGTCGAGGCCCTGCGCGGCTTCCCAGGGGATGTCGCGGGAGGCATCCCACTGCTGGCCGGATGCTTGGTCGACCAGCTCACCGACGTCGTCGGCCCAGATCGCGTCGCGGCGGCTCAGTGGCCAGCGCTGTGTGGGCGCTCCAGCCTCGGGCACCGCGCCCAGAGGCGCGAACCCTGCCACTGGATCGGGGTCGGGCGGAGGAGCTCCCCCGCGCAAGTCGGCGGTGTGCAGCTCTCCTTGGCGGAGGGGCGGAGGGGTCTCGCGCCGGGGGAGCGGCCCGGCCAGGATTCTGGTCGTGTCGCCTCGGCGAATCGCGACCACGTGCCCGTCGGAACGATGGAATTCGGCGACCGGCTCGTGGCCGGCGAGTCGAGCCCATCCGGGCAGCTCGAGCGCGACCGCGCGCGACGGCGTTCTGATCTCTAGAACGCCGCCGGGCGCGACACGCTCCAAGGCGGCCGACAGCAGGACCTCCAGGCCGCCGCCGAGCTCGAGATGCTCCGCATCGACCCGATGGACGACCTGCTCGCGGTCGACCGTCACGACACCAGCGCCTGCTCTCGCATCGCCGCCTGCAACGACGCGTATCCGTCGCGATCGCCGGGATGCCAGCGCCTGACTCCTTCGAGGTCCATCGCCGGACGAAGGCTGGGGTCGTCGTAATCCATCGCCAGCAGCGCACGGGACCACCGCTCGGAAATCTCGCGGTCCAGTGCGTCGAGGACCGTGAAGTTGCAGTGGTAGTAATCGGGACTACGCCACACGACCTCGAGGTCGGCCACTGCGGGCACCGACTCAGCGCGAAACGCGCTGAAGTACGCGGCCGACAGCGCGCCCGCGCCGGCCTCGCCCTCGGCGACCGCGCGCACGACGTGCAGCTCGGAATCGCCCGTGTCCCCGTGCTTACCGAGGTCGGTGTCAAACCGCACCAGCCGGTTGTTCGCCACGTCCAGACCCTGTTCGGCGAGGTAGTGAAGCGGCAGGATCGCCGCGTGGCCCGAGTCGCGACTCCCCAACGCCAGGACGCGTCCGTTCAACTCAGCGACGCTTCCCGGCCACTGTCCCTTGCGCATCACCAACACTGTCGCCCAGTCGCGGTCGACATCGCGCATCCCGAGGATCCGGGTCGCCCCACCCGCACGATGATCGAGGGCCACGTAGGCGGTATTCGTGTTCCAGCCGATGTCGACCGTCCCGTCGAGTACCGCGTCGACGAGCCGCTCGTAGTTGGAGAACAGGATGTAGTCCGTCGGGACGCCGGCATCGGCGAAATAGGTGCGAAACCGCTCCCAGATCGTCACGATCCGCGGGTGGTAGGCCACCGCGCCCAGTCTCAGCTCCACGCCGCTCATGGGACCGGAAGCCCCGCAATCGCCTTGCCTGTCCACGTCCGCAGGACGCCGTTGGTCGGCGCCATCACCGCGCCCGCGCGAGCGTCACGCAGGTGACGCTCGACCGGGAGCGCAGGCGTATACCCCTGCCCCCCGCAGACCTCCAACGCCGCCTGCGTCACCCGCGCCGCCACATCCGTGCACAGGATCTTGCACTCCATCAGCGGTACCAGCGCACCCTCGTTACCGCTGTCGCCCAGCCGCGCCGCCTCCTGCAGGAGCGCCCGTGCCGCGCGGACGTCTACGTCCATATTCGCGAGCGCGTGCTGAATCGTCGGGACCTCCACCAGCGCACTGCCGTCCGGGTAGCGGCGAGACTTCGCATGCTCGAGCGCGAACGACAGCGCGGCCTGCGCGATCCCGACGTTCACCGCCGCCAGCCCCACCAGGAACGTGGGCGCGACGACACCGAAAACCAGGTCCGCGCCGCCGCCGGCGTCGCCGATGCGCTCGTCGCCGTCTAGAGCGACATCCTCGAACTCGACCGCGATGCTCGAGTTCCCGCGCATCCCGAGCCCCTCCCAGCGCCCCTCGAACCGCACGCCGGGAGCGTCCTTGCGCACCGCGTAACAGTCCAGCCCCTCCCCCTCGCCCTGCAGCAGCACCAACATCGCATCGGCATGGCCACCAGAGGTCACAAACGCCTTGCGACCGCTCACCCGAACCGAGCCGTCACGTCGCTCGGCCCGCAGTTCGGGGGCGTAGAAGTGCGCGCCCGTGCCCCGCTCGCTGAACGCCAACGTGCCGAGCACCTCGCCGCTCGCCATGCCCTCCAACAGTCCCGCCGCGGATTCGCCACCGCCCCCGGCGACGGTCGCCGCGGTCACGCTATGCATCAGGAACACCATCCCAGTCGATGCGCACGCCCCGCCGACCACTTGGCACGCGGCGGCCAGCGCCACGAGCCCCGCGCCGACACCACCCTGCTCACCCGGGACCAACAGTCCCAGCGCGCCGACCTCCCCGAGCGCGCTCAGCTGCTCGACGGGAAACCGCGATTCACGGTCGATCCGGGCGGCACCCGGCGCGATCCGCGACCCTGCCAGATCGCGAATCTCCCCGAGCACGCTGTCCACGTTGCCCACAGCAACTTCTGCCATCTACCTGCTCCTTTTCAAAAGAGGACGAAGTGACTGTTCGCCACCCCGACGGGGCGGCCGCGACGACCGTCGCTCAGCGAAGCCTCATCGCGCCACCCCCTCTCCGACCAGAGCAGGACCCCGCCCGGCACCGGACCTCCACGCCAGCTGCCGTAATGATGACCGGGCCACAAGCCAAAGCTTGCCAGCTGGACCACCTCCGCGGCCTTGCCCCCAGGCGCGGGGCGTGGGGAGATGTAATTCCGCACCGGCTGCCGGACTCTTAAGTGCGTGATGGACGCCCGGCAGGCCTTCGAGGACGTGTACGCAGCACATGAACCCGCCGTGCGTGCGTTCGTACTGCGCCGGCTCGGCGAAACGGGTGCCGACGACGTGGTCTCCGAGGTGTTCCTTGCGGCCTGGCGCCGGGTTGACGAGTTGCCGGCGGATTCGCTCCCGTGGTTGCTGAACATCGCGCGGGGCGTCATGTCGAATCGTCGGCGCGCCGATGTCCGGTGGCGGGCACTCGTCGCCCGCATGTCGCACGAGCGCGGCCAGAGTGGCTCCGGGCAAGCGCGCGACCTCGACCTGGGGGTCTTTGAAGCGCTCGCGACCTTGAGCGAGACCGATCGAGAGCTCGTGCTGCTGGTCGCGTGGGAGGGTCTCAGCCGAGAGCAGATCGCAACGGTGCTCGGGATACCCCGCGGGACCGTCGCCGTTCGCTTGCACCGAGCGCGGCGTCGCTTCGCGCGCGCGTTGGAAAGCGGGCGGCCGAACCGGGGCCGTCAGGCCGGACAGCCACACAGTCTGGAGGTTTCGTGAGATGAGCAGAACAGCGATGCGCCGCCTGCGTGCGGCCGATCCGGTAGCTCACCCGCCGGCACCGCGGCCGATCGATACGGTGATCCCGGGATGGCAGCCGGTCGGTCCGGTCCGGAGCGACCCGCGTTCCGACGCCGAGCCGCTGGACCTTGCCCGTCGGGAGAGACGTCGATCGACGTCAGGTTCTCGCGTTTCGAGCGGTCTCGCCGCGGGGCTGGGTGTGGGCGTCACGATCGCGATCGTGGTGTTCGCGCTCGTAGCCGTCCACGCGACCACGCCGCCGGCTCAGACCACCGGCACGCCGACGTCGATGCACGACTACACCGACGCACAGGGATGGTCGCTCACCTACGCATCGGCACTCCACGTCGTCCAGGGACTTCCGCCGACTGCGCTTGCCCGGCAGGTGACTCTCACGAGCTTCGCTGCACCCCGCAAGCTCGCGGGCCGCTCGCCGACCGGAAAGCCGCTGAGTGTGAGCAGCCTGCCGTACGTCCTGCCGCTCGATGCCGCGGGGCGGTTCCCCGCCGACGGCGTGGCGTTGATCCTGCAACCGTTCGGCGGGTTCGTGTTGGGACCCGACTCGGCCTTCCCGCTCGTCCTGGACCAGTTCGGACGTCCGCACGCCGAGGCGTTCTTCTCGAGCGCCGATGATCGCCGAGCGGCGATCCCGCTTGCCCGAACCCACACCGTCGTCGGCTACAGCCAGGAGATCACCGTGACCGTTCTGATCGGAGCCAAAGCGTCTGGAGCGCTCCGCAGCGACCTCGCGAACACGATCGCGTCCCTGGCCTTCCGCCGCCTCGCGCCCGGATCGGAGGTCGGCGGCGGAGAGATCCTCGGGCCGGCGAGCGCATACCCGGTCGGATCGTTCACGCTCTTCCACGCACGGTTCGCCGGGAACTCCAGCGAACCGATCTATCTGGTCCACGCGCCCGGCCGGCTCGGGTTCGGCCATCAGTGCCTGAACAACAGCCCCTGCACGCCGGCGGGGTCCTTCTACGGGATCGGACCGGAGTACAACACTCGGCTCGATCACGCGCCTGTCTGCCGGCTCCGAGTCGATCGCCCACTCGACGAGTTCTACTGCGCGAACATGGGCGTCAGATGGGACCGCGTCGGACGCGTTGTCGCCCGTCCCGCCAGCGAGTCCTACGTCGGGTCGAGCGAGGGCCTGTACGCCAAGGTCACGTGGGATGGTCAGGTCATGATCACCCACGGTTGGGGCCCCCAGCTCAGCCGAGGAGCCGTGCAGCGGCTGTGGCCCAACTGGCACCAGCCAAACGAGCCGCTGTCCCGCTAGCTACAGCATCAGCTTCGGTCGTCGGCGTGAGAGTCGGTCGCCTCGCCGAACTCTACCGGCGGGGTCTCAGCCTCCCTCTTGCGTGCGTCCTTCTTGGCCTGCTTGTCGATTCGACGCTCGCGGAGCTTGGTCTCGCGAGCCAATTTTGCAAACGTGGTCTTCTTCTTGCCGCGTGAGGCCATGCGCCGTCCTCAGGTCGTGGGCCGTCTTAAGGTTGCTGGGTGTCCCGCGCGTACGCGGGTTCACTTCGCATCCCGGTTGGTGCGAGACGGCGGCGCGTTCGTGTCGCGCCGCCGTAATCGCGAGGGCTTAGATCAGCTGGACGTTTGCCGCGGCAGGGCCCTTCGGACCCTGCTCGGCGTCGTAGCTCACCTTGGCACCCTCGGCGAGCGACTTGAAGCCGCTCCCCTGAATCGCGCTGTGGTGAACGAACAGGTCCTTGCTCGAGTCGTCGGGCGTGATGAAGCCGTAGCCCTTGTCGTCGTTGAACCACTTCACGGTTCCTGTAGCCATGCATTCCCTCCCGGGAGATCGTGTGCTGCGAAACGCGGGAGGTGCAAGAGCAACAACTACGAACGCGGGCACTACTTCGCCGAGCTCGAAACCCGGCACGAGATCCTTAGTGTAGCTGCCGCGAGCTCAGGCGAGCGCTTGCCGTCGGGCGTAGCCGGCCTGGGCAAACGTGACGAGTCGGCCTGCTTCCTCGTCCCAGAGCTTGAATTTGATGGCGCGAAGGCCGTCCCAGAACGAGAGCGTCGGCACGCCGGCGAAGATCGGGTTGGAGTCGTGGGCGCGCTGCAGGTTGTAGTTCGGGATGCGCGAGTTGAGATGGTGGACGTGGTGAAGACCGATGTTGCCGGTAAAAAACTGCAGCAACTTGGGCAGTTTCAGGTATGAGCTGCCGCGCATGGCGGCGTCGGCATAGCTCCAATTGCCCCCGTTCTGCCAATAGGCGTCCTCGAACTGGTGCTGGACGTAGAACAGCCAGATACCGACGGATCCCGCCAACAACGCGGCGGGCGCCCAGACGATCACGAAGTCCCGCCAGCCGATCAGCCAGCAGAGCGCTCCAACCACGACGACGAGCGCCACGTCGGTTCCGAGCACGCTGTTACGCATCCGCGGACGCGCGCCACGGGCGACGATACGCGGGCCCACGATCATCGCGAACACCGGCCCGAGCCCGAACATCACAAGCGGATTCCGCATAAGCCGGTACGCGAGGCGGCCCTGCCGTGAGCGAGCGTGATACTCGGTGACCGTCAACGTCACGATGTCGCCGACGCCGCGCCGGTCAAGATCTCCCGAGGTCGCGTGGTGAACTGCGTGGTCGTGGCGCCACCGACGGAACGGCGAGAGCACGAACAGCCCGAGAACCATGCCGACGCGGGCGTTCGCGCGCCTTGACGGAAAGAGCGAACCGTGGGCACAGTCGTGAAAGACAACGAACACCCGGACCAGGAACCCGGCGGCCGGGATCGCGAGCGCCAGCGTGAGCAACGGGGAGATGCTGAGCGAGAGATACATCACTCCGCACAGCGCGATGTACGGCACCGCGGAAGTCGAGACCTCCACCAGGCCGCGTCTGAAACAAGGCTCGGCGTAGGCGGCAAGCGCCTCGTGCCAGGGGGAACGGTTCGATGCTGGGGTAATCTTGGGCTCCGATCAGCGATGTAGGCGGTGCGGGTGGTGCCGACCTCGTGTCGCGCACTGCCTCATCGAGGCGATCTCCGTCGTGCCAACTGGCCGCCGGCTAGGCTCCAACCGCCGGGCAGCTTAGCCGACGCCGGGCGATCCGGATGCCGGTCGCGGGCCGTATTGGCCGAGTTATTAGCGAACTCATATCTCGGCGCCGCGGTGGGGCGTGGTCATGGCGCCGCCGCGCGCAGCGTCGCCTCGAAGTCGGTCTTCGGAATCGGACCGACGCACGGCAGCGTGACGCCGGCCTCGACGTAGCGCCCGACGCCGGCCCGGACCGCCGACTCGTCGCCGGCCGCCGTCAGCGCGTCGAGGAATCCGTCGGAGATCGCGGCGCGCATCGCGGCGCCGTCGCCGCGCGCGGCGTCGAACGCGGCGATGTCCTCGCCGTAGCCCGACCGCTCCAGCA
Organism: uncultured Solirubrobacterales bacterium; assembly: GCA_963770615.1. GTDB lineage: Bacteria > Actinomycetota > Thermoleophilia > Solirubrobacterales > Solirubrobacteraceae > Palsa-465. The sequence goes on from CAVYQJ010000007.1 coordinate 66,441, forward strand.
TCGTGCGGTAGAAGGGCAGGCTGAAGTAGGTCAGGAGCTCTGACCGCACCCCGTTGTACGCCGCCGCCTTGTCATCGGTGAGCGCGGCCGGGACGGCGGCGACGATCTCGAAGCCGTCGATGCCCTTGCCGGCGCGGTCGCGACCGGCGCGCACGGCCGGCACCACGACGTCACGGACGTAGCTCGGGTTGCACAGCCACAGCATCACGCCGTCGCCGATCTCGCCGGCGAGCTCGAGCATCGCGGGCGACAGCGCCGCGATGAAGATCGGCATCTCGGGTCGTGGATCGAGGCCCGCGAGGTGAAAGCTCGTGCTCCACTTCTCCCCCACCGGCGGATCCTCGCCACGAACGATCGCGCGGACGATCTTCACGTACTCGCGCATCTCGGCGACCGGATGGTCGATCGTCTGACCGTGCCAGCCCTCGACCACCGGCCGGTGGGACACGCCGAGGCCGAGCGTGAGCCTGCCGCCGGACAAGTCGTCGATCGTCGCGGCGGTCTGAGCCATAGTCGCCGGGGTGCGCGTGTAGATCGGGACGACGCCGGTCCCGACGCGGATTCGCTCGGTCGCGAGCGCGTACGCGGTGAGCACCGTCAGCGACTCGCGGCCGGCGATGTGCGTCACGAACACCGAGTGGTAGCCGAGCGACTCGGCGAGCTTGACGCGGTCGGTCGCGCGCTCGAGCGACCCGCCCGTGGAGATGAAGCAGCCCGTCGGCACGGACGGCACCCTATGCGACCGCGGCCGCGGCGGCGCTATGACGAATCGAGATATGGTGGCTTTCGATGCGTCCGATGCTCTCACTGCTCGAGTTCCCCGCTGATGATCCGGAGCGCGCGCGGCGCTTCTGGTCGGGGCTGCTCGGCGCCTCGTTCGAGGCTCGTGCCGAGGACGAAGGCGAGGGCTGGCAGACCCACGATCCAGCGCCGGCGTTCGGGGTTCACGCCCGCGGCCGCGGACCGGGCGACTCGTTCTCGTTGCCTTACTTCGCGGTTGACGACCTCGATGGCGCGCTCGAGCGGGTGACGGCGCTCGGCGGAACGGTGGTCCACCCGGGCGCCCGGTGGGCCATCTGCAAGGACTCGGAGGGAAGCCCGTTCGGATTGGCGGTTGCCGATCCAGCCTCGGGCATGGAAGGATCTGTCTGACAAAAGCCGCCTAGCGAGGAGCCGTGGATCAGATGCTCGAGAGCAGCGCCAGGACAACCGAGCCGTTCACCGGAGACGAGTATCTGGAGAGCATCCGCGACGGCCGCGAGGTCTATGTGTACGGCGAGCGGGTCGACGACGTCACGACCCATCCCGCCTTCCGCAACACCGCCCGCTCGATCGCGCGCCTTTACGACGCCCTGCACGATCCCGAGCGCCGCAAGGTGATCACGACCCCAACCGACACCGGCAGCGACGGCGTGACCCACAAGTTCTTCCGCTACCCGCGGACCGTCGAGGACTGCGTCGGCGACCTCGAGGCGATCGCCGAGTGGGCGCGGATCGGCTACGGCTGGCTCGGGCGCAGCCCCGATTACAAGGCCGCCTTCCTGGCCACCCTCGGCGCCAACGCGGACTTCTATGACCCGTACCAGGACAACGCGCGGCGCTGGTACCGGGAGGCTCAGGAGCGGGTCCTCTACTGGAACCACGCGATCATCCATCCACCGGTCGACCGCAGCCGGGCGCCCGAGGAAGTCAGCGACGTGTTCATGCACGTCGAGGAGGAGCGCGACGCCGGCATCGTGGTCAGCGGTGCCAAGGTCGTCGCCACCGGATCGGCGCTCACCCACTACAACTTCATCGCCCACTACGGTCCGATCCCGATCCAGAAGAAGGAATACGCGATCGTCTGCGCCGTCTCGATGGACACGCCGGGCGTGAAGCTGATCTGCCGCCCGTCGTACGAGATGACCGCCGAGGTGATGGGCAGCCCGTTCGACTACCCGCTCTCGAGCCGGCTCGACGAGAACGACTCGATCTTCATCTTCGACAAGGTGCTCGTCCCCTGGGAGAACGTGTTCGTCTACGGCGACACCGACAAGGCCAACAACTTCTTCCCCCAGACCGGCTTCATCCCGCGCTTCTGCTTCCACGGCTGCATCCGCCTGGCCGTGAAGCTGGATTTCATCGGTGGGTTGCTCTTGAAGGCCGTCGAGGCGACGGGCACCAAGGACTTCCGCGGCGTCCAGGCCCAGGTGGGCGAGGTCCTCGCCTGGCGCAACCTCCTGTGGGGCCTGGCGAGCGCGATGGCCCGCGAGCCCCAGCCGTGGAAGGAGGGCGCGCTACTTCCGAACATGGACTACGCGATGGCCTACCGCGTGTTCTCGACGATCGGCTACCCGCGCGTGAAGGAGATCATCGAGCAGACCGTGGCCAGCGGCCTGATCTACATCAACTCGAACGCCCGCGACTTCAAGAATCCCGAGATCCGGGCGTACCTGGAGCGGTACGTCCGCGGTTCCAACGGGATCGACGCGCTCGAGCGCGTCAAGCTGATGAAGCTGCTGTGGGACGCCGTCGGCAGCGAGTTCGGCGGCCGCCACGAGCTGTACGAGCGCAACTACAGCGGCAACAACGAGAACATCCGGATGGAGGTCCTGTTCGCCGCCACGGGCAGCGGCCAGACCGACGCCTACAAGGGCTTCGCCGAGCAGTGCATGAGCGAGTACGACCTCGACGGCTGGACCGCGCCCGATCTGATCAACCCCGACGACGTCAGCTACCACGCCAGGCACGCCTAGCCGGGTCGACCGCCCAGGCCCGATCGGCCGCCTTATAATCGGGGTTCAACGCGGCTGTAGCTCAGTTGGCTAGAGCGTCTGCTTGCCATGCAGAAGGTCGAGGGTTCGAGTCCCTTCAGCCGCTCTCAGAAAAACCCCGCTCAAGCGGGGTTTTCTGCGTCTCCGGACGTCGGTGCCACCGGCACCCCGGCGGGAACAACGTAGGCCCAGTCCAATGCGGCTTCCGCATCATCGGGGGCGCTCGGATGCTGGCCGCGAGCACCGGGGAGTCCGAAGTACGCGACCCGTGGGTCACCCGGATGCGGAGCCTGCCCGCGACGGTGGTGTCGACCACAATGGAAGAACCCCTCGACTGGCCGGACGCGACCGTCGTGACCGGGGACGCCGTCGACATCGTCGCCCGGCTCAAGGAGGAATCGAAGGTGCCGTTGCGCTCGCACGGCAGCCTGTCGATGAACCGGGCGCTGATGGCCGCCGGCCTGGTCGACCGCGTGCAGGTGACGCTCTTCCCTGTCATCACCGGTCAGACCGGCGACGACCCGATCTTCCAGGGTGCGGCCGACTTCGACCTCGAGCTGGTCGAGCACCGGACGCTCGACGGTCACATCCAAGAGCTCATCTACCGACCCACCCTCCATTGACCTCGCCGGGGCACTGAGACCGCTGCCGGCGGCGCTGCTGCTTGCAGGATTCGATCGCCTGGCCGGCACGGCGTGTGCCCGACTGAAAGCCGGGCTCTCGCGAAGGAGCGCGAGAGCCGGCGGCAACTGGAGCGGCCACGGCTTTTTCACGCATGCGCCGCGACCTCGCGCACTTCGACATCCGTGAAGGTCATCGCAGACGGCACCGTTGCCTGCGCCTGCCCGCTCATCGCGTTGGCTGCGTCTTCAGAGTCGAAGATGAGCATTGTCAGTCCGGTGTTGTCCTTCAGCGTCCAGTAGCGGGTGACGAACCCGGGCAGTTGGGAGACTCGCGGCACGAGCTGCTCGCGGAGTGCGCGTTCGGCGGCTTCTGGGTCGTTGATCGTGACGTTGACGATGACTGCATGCATGATGTTTCCTGACAGTGGTTGGGTGGTCGCAGCTGCTCGGAGCCGGGCAGCGACTGGAAGCGGGCAACTGCTATGCGACGAGTTCGGACACTCGGTCGGTCCAATCGGCGCCGACCACGGCGACCGTCGTTGCGGCGTTGAACCGGGCGAGCGACTCGGGGTCGTGTGACGGGAGGTAGACGGTCCGATGCTCTGCGCAATGGGCGAGGATCGTGTCGAGCGTCGCGACGTGGACCTTGGGGTCCGGTCCGATCGCGTCGGCGCGTCGCGCGTGCAACTGCTCGAGCGTGTCGGTCGCGTCGCCGGCGAGCATCACATGCCGGCCGGAGTCATCAATGCAGATCACCGAGATGTGACCGGGGGTGTGCCCGGGCGTCGCGACGGCGACGATCCGTCCGTCATCGCTGAGCGCCCGGCTGTGAGGGAACACGCCGAATGGGCCGCTGTCGAGCGCGAACGGCTCGGGAGCGAACCGTTGCGGGAGTGGCTGGCGCAGTACGCGGCGCATGACTCGCGCCATCGGCGAGCCGAGGAACCGCAACTCCGCATCGTTGATCAGGATCCGCCCGCGGACATGGACCAACCCGTCCATGTGGTCGCCGTGGGCGTGAGTGAGCACCACTTCCGAGACGTCGTCGAGCTCGAGGCCCGCCCCGGCCATCGCGGCCGGGAGTTCTTGCTCGGGGGTCACATGCATCCGCGCGAACGGCACGTTCCGCGCCGCGGCAGTCTCGCCGGTGTCGACGAGTCGCAGAACCCCGTCGTGCTCGATCGCCCAGCAATGGATTGGCAGCGGCTCTGAGAACGCGCCGGGCAGGAACAGGTCCAGCTGCCGGCGCGCGCCATGGCGGGGGAACAGGAAGCTGTGCTTGACGCTGACGGTTCCGGTGGTAAGGGCGTAAATCTTCATGTGGTGCTCCGATCCAGGGGTAGTCCTGCTGTGCGGTCCTGCGTTTCTCCGCGCTGCGGTCCGGGAGTGGGTCCGGAGACGGCGGGTCTGTGGGTGACGGATCGGAGCGCGTCAGGTGGCGGCGCCTTTGCGGGTGGGCGCGAAGCCGCGCAGGACCAGCTCGACGATGCCCTCAGCGAGAGGCTCGTCGATTGGTCCGCCGGTAACCAGCAGCCGGTAGAAGATGGCGCCGCCAAGTACGTCGAGCGCGAGCTCGAGATCAAGCCCGCGACGGAGATCCCCGCGCCGTACACCACGCTTCAACACGGCACTCAGCGCCGCGCGGCGTCCGGCGAGGAACTGGTCGCGGACCGTGCTCGCCAGTTCCGGGTTACGACGCGTCTCCTCGAGCACCGCAGGCATCAGCCGGGCCGCGAGCGAGCCGCTGTAGAGCTCGACCGCCTGGGTCATCAGCGCCATCAGGTCGGCGCGAGTCGATCCGGTATCGGGGATCGTGATCTCACTGACCAGGGTCGCGACCGCGTCGCTGACGAGCTCATCCTTGGAGCGGTAGCGACGGTAGATCGTGGCCTTCCCGACACCGGCACGCTCGGCGACGTCGTCCATCCGCAGGTCGCGGACCCCGCGCTCGGCCATCAACTGCAGCGTCGCCGTCAGGATCGCCCGATCCGCTCTCGCATCTCTCGGCCTCCCGATCGCTCGCGCCGGTGAAGGATCGCTTGACATCTCACTCCACCTCTCAGTCGCGTCGGCTGGTCGCATTTACGGCACTGACGAGTGCCGTAAAGGAACTGTAGCACAGTTTCGAAACTATCGAGTCTCGTTAGCCAAAGGGGCAATGCGACCGCGATCCGCTTCATCGGCAAGCAGGCGTAGGCTCACGTCCGCGCGCCGTGGGAATCGGACATCGAGAGCCATGCGACCGCCGTGGGCGGCAAATGCCTGCGCCGGCATGAAAGGCAGCGCATCGAGCTCCGCCGTGGAATGCTCGGAGTCCCCGTGCGCGCTTGCCGCGCTGTGCAGGACGCGCATGACCTTGGCCAAGATGATCGTGGAGTGAGCAGAGCAGGGCAGCAATGGATCGGTCATCCGGACTTGGGTGCGATGAGATCTCGAACGGTCGGCGGTCTACAGTGGGTGTTGAGAGGCCAACCCGAGAGGAATCAGCCATGAGCCTGCCCGAGATCGTCAGCCGGGAGGAGTGGATTCGCGCTCGTGTCGCCCTTCTCGAGCGCGAGAAGGCTCTGACAAGGGCGCGCGACGAGCTCGCTGCGGAGCGCCGCCGACTGTCCATGGTCGAGGTCGCCGAGGACTACCGGTTCACCGCTGCGGATGGCAGTACCCAGACGCTGCTCGACCTGTTCGAGGGTCGCCATCAGTTGATCGTCGATCACTACATGTTTGATCCAGACTGGGAGGACGGGTGTATGAGCTGCGCCGGCCGGGTCGACCAATACGGGAACACGGCCCACCTGCACGAGCGTGACACGACGATCGCCGTTGTCTCCCGTGCGCCGATCGAAAAGATTGAGCGGTGGAAGCACAAGATGGGGTGGACGTTCCCCTGGTACTCGAGTTACGGCAGTCGGTTCAACTTCGACTACGGCGTGTCGTTCGACGACACCGTCGACGATCCCCGTTACAACTACCGTTCCGCCAACGAGTTGAAGGCCAAGTACGGCTTGGCCGAGCTCCCTAGTGAGCTACACGGAACCAGTGTGTTCCTTCGCGTCGGCGATCGTGTCTTCCACACCTACTCGACCTACGGGCGCGGCACCGAGCAGGTTGGCGGCACCCACTACTACCTCGACATGACGGCCCTTGGCCGCCAGGAGGATTGGGAGGAGCCCAAGGGCCGAGCGGAATCCCTTGGACCGCGCGCCGACCAGAGGGCAGCACCAGCCGCGTCAGGTGGATAACTCAACGTCGCAGCACGTCAGCCCGTCGCGACGGCGAGCGGATTCCGAGCGTGGCGACAACGGCCACCTGCAGCAGAGGTGCTTCGGGGGGCGCGGCCGGATGCCCGGGGATGGCTGAGGCGAGTCTCTGAGCCGGTCGCGTCAGCCGCGCGCGTCGATAGGCAGGCTGACGAGCTGAGCGCTTCGTTCCCAGAGGCTTCGTGCAAGGGTGTCGTCCCGGGCGCGGGCGCTGGGGGGCACGACTTTCTCGTCGACGATGTACTCGCCCGTGAGGGCAGCGGCGTCGTCGGACAGTGCGAGCCAGACCAGTGAGCGCGCGCCGCGCTCGGGGGAGCGGAAGAACGGCGCGCCGAGCTTGGCGACGACCTTCCAGACGCCGTCTTCGTTCTGGGCGAACCCGGTGCGCACGACGCCTGGGTGAAAGCAGTTGGCGTGCAGCTCCGGCGCGCGCTTGGCCAGCTCGCGGGTGAACAGGACGTTGCACAGCTTCGAGGTGCCGTATACACGCGCGGAGTAGGACTTTTCCGATTGCAGGTCGTCGAGAACGAGGCGCCCGGACTTGTGAGCGTTCGAAGCGGTGGTCACGACACGGCCGCTCGCAAGGCGATCTCGCAGCAGGTTCGTAAGCAAGAACGGCGCGAGATGGTTCAGCGCGAAGGTCCGCTCGAACCCCTCCGGTGTCTGCTCGCGCGAGGCGTACAGCGCCCCGGCATTGTTGGCAAGGACGTCGACGCGCTCGTACCGCTCGCGGATCTCTTCGGCGAGCGCCCGTACGTCTGACATCAGCGTCAAATCGGCCACGTGCCCGTGGACCTGTCCGCCACCGACCGCTGCGGCTTCTTCAGCGACCAACCTGACTCGCGCGCGATCGCGGCCCACGAGGACGACCTCGGCTCCTCGCCTCACGAGCTCGATCGCAGCGGCTCGCCCGATGCCGCGAGTGGCTCCCGTGAGCACAACGACCGTCACACAGCCGACCTTACCTTGCGCCCAGACACAGGCAGCTCGGATCACGTACCAGCGGAGCGAGGAGACTCGCGCGCATCGTTACGATTGGCGGCGGTCGTGAGCCCAGCTTTTGAGGAGACCGACGCAGTCCGCCGTGTCTATGAGCGGGAGGCGGCCAACTACGACCGGAACGTCAAGCTCCCGGAACGGCTGTTGTTCGCCGGCGGGCGCGAGTGGGTCTGCGCCCAGGCCGAGGGCGACGTCCTGGAAATTGCCGTGGGGACGGGGCTCAACCTTCCCCACTACCCCGATGGCGTCCGACTCACGGGCATCGAATTCGTGCCCGCCATGCTCGACATCGCCCGCCGCCGCGCGGTCGAGCTGGGTCGGCCGGTCGAGTTGCGGCTCGGGGACGCGCAAGCGCTCGAGTTCGAGGACGCCACGTTCGACACGGTGCTGTGCACGCTGTCGTTGTGCACGATCCCGGATGACCGCGCCGTTGTGGCCGAGGCGAGACGGGTGCTCCGCCCAGGCGGCCGGTTCGTGCTGCTCGAGCACGTACGCAGTCCGATCCGAGCGGTCCGGGCTGCCCAACGGCTGCTAGCGCCAGCGTTGCTTCGCTTCGGCGCCGACCATGTGCTGCGCGAGCCGCTCGAGCACATGCAGGCCGAGGGCTTCACGATCGAGTTGCTCCAACGCTCCAAACTCGGGCTCGTCGAGCGGCTGATAGCGCGCAAACCCGGCTCACGCTGAGCGGCAAACAGCTCTAGCCGCCCGCGGAGTGACTGATGCTCCGGCAGAGAGCGGAACCTCAGTGCGCACCCGGCGAGGCATTACTGCCCCGACACCGAAGCGGGTCCTGACCATGACCGAGCTGGCTTCCCTCCCCCTCGCCACAAGCGCACACGTTGGGCGTCGCCGACGGATCGGTCCACCGCTCCTCGGGGCGTTAACCGAAGGTCGGGAAGCTGCAAGCACAAAGCCGTCACGACGACGTCTGCACCAGGACTGCCGCTCCAGGCGTAACGCGGCAGCGCAGCGTCGGTCGTGCCACCTGTCATCAGCGAGTGCTCGATCACCGGAGCCCGCGTTCGTCAAGGAGACCTGACCCGCGATTTCGACGTCCGCTGGAAGCGGGCCGAAGCTAGATACGAAGCTGGAATCGGGGTACCGCGTCGCGATCGACCGGCAGGCAACTGAGGGACCAGGTGCTCATCGCGGCCACTGCGGCCCAAGTTGCCAGGGATCTAACTGGACGCGCCAGCGGGGCGCCGGCCACTGCTCGTGCGCCCACTCAAAGAAGCTGTCGTCGTCCGGAAGCGTGACCTGCCCGCGGCCCGAGCCGAGGACGACCCAAGGCCGATCAGGGTCGTATTCGGTCACGTTGTAGCGGTACTCGTGCATACGAACATACGTTCGCATGGCTGTCAAGTGGCTTGTGGATGGGACGGGCCCGTTGCGGTCGTCGAACCATCGGTGGCTCAGTCTCGTCAATGTTCGGGCCGTGTCGGCTGGGGACGACGGGCCGGTCTGTGCTTGACGGGCCAGGTAGGCGAGCGAGAGGAACGTGTCGCCGCTACTTCCAAACCCGCTGCATTGGGGGTCCTCTGGTAGCGAGCGACGCGCTCACCGCGAACTCGGCGCTACCGGGAGCGTGATTCTGAATCGAAGGGAAAATTGAGCATTCGCAACAGATCTTCTGCGAACACCGTGGTGCAGGGGGAAGAATCGTTGCGGTCTTGCGCCTATGGTGCGGATTCGATGGGCGTGACGCTTCCGATCTCCCCGCGGCGGTTCGTTGGCGTCGCCGCGACGCTCACCACGCCGCTGCTGCCCGACGACTATCTGGGGTACCTGAACCCTCTGTGGTCGCGCCGGGAGCCGCGCGGGGTCGTTGATGGCGTCCTTCCTGAAACCGCTGACGCCGCGACCATCTGGCTGAGAACGCCCGCAGGGTGGCCGGCGCATACGCCCGGGCAGTACGTGCGACTGGGCGTTGACGTCGAAGGTGTCCGCCACTGGCGCACCTATTCTCTGACGTCGCTGCCGAAGCGGCGGGACGGGCGTATCGCCATCACCGTCAGGGCGATCGCGAACGGAATCGTCTCCAACCAGCTTGTACGACGGACTCGTCCTGGAGACGTGGTCCGCCTCGCGCCGCCGGCCGGGGAGTTCACGCTGCCGGTCACGCTCCCGCGACGGATCCTGTTCGTCACGGCCGGCAGCGGAATCACCCCGATCGCCGGGATGCTGCGCGACCTAGCCGAGCGCCGGGCGCTGCGCAACGTGGTGCACGTGCACCTCGCTCCTAGTCGTGAGGACGCGATCTTTGGCGACGAACTGCGGCGCCTCGCGCATCGTCAGGGGTCGCTGCGCTACCGCCTTTATGAGCATTTCGATGACAGGCACGGTACGTTCACCGTGCGCAGGTTGAGCGAGCTTGTCCGCGACCTTCCCAGGCGCGATACGTGGGCGTGCGGACCCGCTGGTCTGCTCGATGCCCTGAGCGAGCACTGGATCTCGGCGCTCAAACAGCCTGATCTGCTCAACGTCGAGCGCTTCCGCCCGGTTGTTGCCACCAGGATCGGCGAAGGGGGCACTGTCCGCTTCACGGTCAGCGGTCGCGAGGTCGACGCCGATGGGGCGACACCGATCCTGGTCGCCGGGGAACAGGCAGGCGCTCTGCTGCCCAGCGGATGCCGAATGGGGATCTGCAACACCTGCGTTGGTCGGCTCGTCTCAGGCGCGGTTTGCGACCTACGCACGGGTGACATCCAGCGTGCGGAGGGCCAGCTGGTCCGGACCTGCTGCTCAGCCGCTGCCGGCGCTGTCGAAATCGAACTCTGAACCGGAGGCTCACATGACCCGCAGCCCGATCGAACACCTGACGCCGGACGACCTCGAGGCGATCGGCGCGGAGCTGGACGCCATCCGCGATGAGGTGATGGCCGACGTCGGCGAGCAGGACGCCGACTACATTCGTAACGTCATCAAGACGCAGCGCACGCTCGAGGTCGGAGGTCGCGCCGCGCTGCTGGTGTCCCTGTTCCCCCCGGCCTGGCTAGTCGGAACGGCGGCGCTGTCTGTGGCCAAGATCCTCGAGAACATGGAGATTGGTCACAACGTCATGCACGGCCAGTGGGACTGGATGCGCGATCCCGAGATTCACTCGTCGACGTGGGAGTGGGACAACGTCTCGAGCGCGGAGAGTTGGAAGCATTCGCATAACTTTCAGCACCACATGTTCGCCAATGTCGTCGGCAAGGACCGCGACCTCGGCTACGAGATCATGCGGATCGACCCAGAGCAGCCGTGGCATCCGGTGTACCTCGCCCAGCCTGTCTACAACCTCGTGCTGGCGGCGTTCTTTGAGTGGGGCGTGGCGCTGCACGATCTCGAGCTCGACGAAGCCCGCCGCGGACGCAAGCCGTGGTCAGCGGTCAAGGACGACGTCAAGCACCTGGCTCGAAAAGCGGGCAAGCAGCTCGTCAAAGACTACGTGGCGTGGCCGGCGCTTTCCGGCCCCTCCGCTGTGCCGGCGTTCTTCGGCTCGCTGGGCGCGAACCTAGTGCGCAACGTCTGGTCGCACGCGATCATCTTCTGCGGTCACTTCCCCGACGGAGCCGAGACCTTCGATTACACCGAGGACCAGCTCGACGGGGAGACCCGCGGCGACTGGTACCTGCGCCAGCTGCTCGGCTCGGCGAACCTCGACGGCGGCCGGCTGTTCCACATCATGGCAGGGAACCTGTCCTTCCAGATCGAGCATCACCTCTTCCCCGACGTGCCGAGCAACCGCTACCAGGAGATCGCCCCGCGCGTGCGCGAGGTATGCGAGCACTACGGGCTGCCCTATACCAGCGGACCGCTTTACCGCCAGTACGCGCAGGTGCTGATCAAGATCGCGCGCTATTCGCTTCCGGGCGGGGGACCGTCGGAGGCATCCGACCCGTGCGACGTGGAGGCGTCGCCGCCGGCTCCGGGCGAACGGGCGTTGAAGGCCGTCGCGGCATGAAGCGCGAGCGCCACCTCGAGTCTCGCTTTGGGGTCATCCAGGGCACCGTCGCCCAGTACACCGCGTAGGCCGCTGAGCCGATAGCGCACCGTCTGCGGATGGACCTGGAGCATCTTGGCGACTGCTGAGACGTCGCCATGCGCATCCAGCCAGGCCTGAAGAGTGGCGATGGCACGCTCCTGCGCGCCCGGCGTCATATCAGCCAGCGCTCTGAGGCGGCGTGCGACCAGGTCGGCGGTCAACCGCGGGCTCGCGGCAAGCAGCAGCGTGAGCAGGTGATCGTCGGAGCGCGCCAGCGTGTCCTCGCCGAGCCCTCCCGCGGAATGCACCGACCACCCGAGCAGCGCCCGCTGCGCCGATTCGCGCGCGTCTTCCCACGCCACCGTCGGCCCGAGCACCGCTGGTCGATCACGCAAAGCCGCGCGCACCCAGGCCCGGCGGCCCGGCCCCTCGGGGTCGGGTATCAGCACCAGGCCGACGGGATCCAGCGCAGCGCCGATTGAACCCGAGGGCATCCGCCGCGCGAGCTGAGCCGGGTCGGTCGAACCGACAGCGAGCGCCGCGACCTGCGACGGAGCGGGCGACAGCCCCGCTGACTCCGCCCGGCGAGCGACCTCCGCGCGATCAGGCGGCGTCGCGCTCGCGAGCAGCTCAAGCAACGCGTGGCGTCGCGCCTGTAACGCGCCGGCGTGCATCGCCTCGGCCTCCGCGAACCCAGCAACCGAGGCCGCCGCCAAGCGATCGACGTAGGCGAAGATCGCCTCGGCAAGCCGGTACATCGTGGTCGACTCGACGCCCTCAGCAGCGCCCGCCTGCGCCATCGCTCGCCACGCCACCCGCGCGCCAACTCGATACGCGGACTGCAGCGCGTCAAGCGTACGCCCGGCCCGATGCTCGGCACGACCCAGCCCCGCGGACGTCGCGAGATCCGGCACATCCTCGTCGCGGCCGAGAAGCCCCACGAACTGCTCGAGCGCCACCGTGACACCCCGCGAGATCAACATCCCGAACTCGCCCTCCAGCGGCTGATCGTACTCCGGAACCTCCGCCCGGACCGCCGCGATGACCTCTTCGACCACGCCCGACAGGCCGGATCGCAGCAGCTCGCCCAGCGCGATCGGAAGATCACCCCACGGAAAGGTCGAGGCCATACCACACGCATCCTCCCAAGCCGGGGAGCATCCACGCCCGTCGCCAGGCTAGACCCGTGGCTCGGCGCTCGTGCCAAGCGTCCACACGCTCGCTGTTACGGGCGCGGCAGCACGCGCGAATGCGTCGTCGCGCTTACGGGGCGCTGGTCAACGTATCGAGAACCTGTTTCATCAAGGTGAGGAACCGCTGGCGCCTCGTGTCATCAGCTAGGGGCTCAAGGGGGGTCTTCGGCCTGGCGCCTTTTGGCTCGAGCTGCACATCGATTTCGGCTAGATCCTGGCGTTTGACAATGCATCAACTCTGATGTATCAATGTTGATGTGAATGCTGTGGAGCTGTACTTACTGGGCCGCAAGCTGATGAAGATCGCCGAGGAGGCGCTTCCCAAGCCCCCGACCGGGGGCCCGCCGACCAGCGTGCGGATGATCTTGATCGACGTCGCGGAGCATCCCGACAGCTCGGTCGGGGAGATCGCCTCGCGGACCGGCTTCCCGCAGAGCCACGTCTCGGCCTCCGTCGCCCGGCTGCGCGAGCTTGGTGCCCTGGTGACATCGATCGACTCCCGCGATCGCAGACGGACATTGACGCGGCTCGCCCCTGGGATCCGTCAGCGCTCGCAGCGAGCCGCCGTCCCCGTCGATCCGGTGCTCGCCGCGGCCCTGGGCAGCTCGGATCCAACCGAAGTGGAGGCAGTGATCGAGGCGCTCGACGGGCTCGCCGCGCGCCTGATGCCGGCCAGCGATCGCCACCGCACCCCAGCGGCCGGCACGAGGAGGTAGGTCGCGTGCTCGCCCCCATCCTTCTGGGAGGCCGCTCGCGCAAGCTGATCCTGATCCGCCTCGGGTTCCTTGGCGTGCTGCTCGTCGTGACGTTCGTGTTCCACGTCAGCGGCACCGCGCTCGTCGAGTTGCGGATCGCGCGGCTGGTGTTGCTGGTGGCGCTGGTCGTCGGCTTCGGCTTGATCTCGCGTCGTCGCCGGCGGGACACCGCCGAGAGCAGCTCGGCCGACTGCGACAAATAGCTCCCTGGAGCGGCCGGCGACTACCCTGAGCCAACCGCGGCCACGACAACCGCAGCAGCGACTGGAGCGAGCGAAAGCAGGTCGACGCTCTTACTGAATCCAGTAGAGCGCAGAAGTCTTGACCGGCCGTTGAACGGCCGAGAGTGCGGCTTGCTGTGCGAGCGTTGATGCTGCGGGTCCGTGGAACCAGCTCCAGCCCGGCCCGTGCCGAGGCCGGTTCTATTGCGTGTTGCCGGCACGGAAGTACGCGATGTAGTTTGCGACCGAGCGCTCGAGGTCCCATTCCGGCAGGTAGCCAGTGTCGTCGTGCAATCGGGTGATGTCGAGATAGGCCGCCGGCACGGTGGAACCGGGCTCGAGCTCGAGTTCGAAGTCGGGCACGACCGATCTGATCGCGGCGATCACCTCGGCGTTGGTGGTCGTCCGGCCCGAGGCTACGTTGTAGGTCGCGTACTTGAGAGCGTCGGCCGTCTGCAGCAGCGCCGTCGCCCGGCCGAGGTCGTAGACGTAACAGAGGTCGAGACCGTCGTCGGCCTTGAGCCGCCCGGCTACGCCGGAGAGATCGACCGGCGTGCCCGTCGCCGCGGCGTGGACGAACTGCGGTGCGGGAAAGGCGAAGTTCGGGAGGTGCCCCAGCGGTCCCCACGCCCCGCTGATGCGCAGGTGAATGATCTCCACGCCGGTGGCCCCGGCCAGGTGATGACCCAGCAACTCGCTGATCTTCTTGAACGTCGGGATGACGTGCGCGGCGGTCAGCGGCACCGGCAGATCCTCGCTCAGAGCGCCAGTGTTGGGCAGACCGCCATAGACGCCGATCGTGCTGGCCAGGCTGACGCGCTTGACCCCCCACTCCGAGGCGACTTGGATGATGTTGAAGAGCCCACCGAGTGCCTCGCGTGAGGCCTCCACGGGAGCCTCGTCCGGGTTGGGTGGCCAGGGCATCGAACCGGCCATGTGAACGATTCCGGTGATCGCGTGGTCGCGGCCGATCGCCCGCAGTGCCTCGAGGTCCTTGACATCGCCTTGGACGGCGGTCACCGGCCGGCTGAAGCGTCCCACCGGGATCTCGGGGCTGCGGCGCTGGATGAGCACGCACTCTTCCCCGATGTCGAGCAGCGCCTTCACGGTCGCGCTGCCGATGTGGCCCAGTCCTCCGGTGATCAAGATCATCATTGCCTCCTCAGTCGTCCATCTAGCTGATCATCAGTGCTGCTGACGGTCAGCTTACCGGTAGGCTCCAATCGATGTCGACGAGCGGCGAAACCCAATCTCGGACGAGCCGGCGGCTGGGCTATCTGTTCAAGCACGCGGAGAGGCTGATGTCCGAGTTGAATGTCGAGGCGCTTGCGCCCTTCGGCATCCACCCACGCGATCTCGGGGTGCTGCTCGTGATCGATAGCTTCGAGCCTGCCTCGCAGCAGCAGGTCGCTCTGCGCATGGGAGTCGACCGCACCACGATGGTCGCCATCATCGACGCGCTCGAGGCCAAGGGCATCATCGCCCGCCACCCGGACGCCGAAGATCGCCGTCGCAACGTGATCGAGCTGACGCCAGCCGGCCACGACGTCCTTGACCATGCGACCGCAGCCAGCGACGCGGCCGAGGCCAAGCTGCTCGCTCCACTCAACCCCAAAGAGAGCGAGCAACTGCGAGACCTATTGGCGCGGGTCATCGCCCACCGCTCAGCGCAATCTGACCACGACTCGAAGACCACACGCCGCTGAGCAGCCAGCACTGGACTGGACGATCACCGTGCCGCCCGAAAGGAGGGCTGGCGAACAGGGCGCCGATCAACCAGCTCGTCGCCAGGAGCACAACGCGTCCCGGCAGCCCCGGCGCCGGTCCGATCCGAAGGCGCCGGTTCCCCTGCAGTCCGCGCAAAGGAGGTTCGTCGACGCAGTCGGGCAAGAGGCCGTCGCGGAACGGAAGTAGGTCCGTGCCGCGAGCGGTCAGTTGTGGTGCGGCGGTCTGGAGGGAGACTTCGCTCGCGGGCGCGGTTAGGACCCCTCGGAACCGATGCGGCCCTTGCTCGGCGTGCTGGACGGCCAGGTGGCGCGATGCGGAACGGACGTTGCGAAATCAGCCGTTCCGGCGCATCCGCTGTATGTGCACTCGGACGCTAGACGCGGTCGAAGCGTCCTCGGGAGGTGAGCGGCGTGCTCTGGGCTACCTCGGGGAGGTACTCGTCGAGGAATACCCGGGCGACGAGCTCCTGGCGCGAAGCGACGCCGACCTTGTCGTAGAGGCTCTTGGTGTGGTCCTCGACCGTGTGCGGAGAGAGGACCAGCGACTCGGCGATCTCGGCGCGCGACAGCCCGCGTGCGAGGAGCGTGGCGACCTCACGCTCGCGGGCGGTGGCGCCGAACGCCTCCAGGCGGACGGTCGCCGAGCGGGCCGCGCTGGCGCGCTCGATCACGATCGCCACGCGACCGTCGGACGCCGAACCCGGACGGGACGCGTGGAGGGTCACCCAGCCGTCCTCGGCCGGCACGGTGACGACGTTCGCGCCGCCTGGGCCGCGTGGGGTGCGCTGCGGACGAACCCCGCGAGGGAGAGCACCGCGGCGGGCATGTCGTCGTCGGCGTAGGGGAGGTCGCTGGCGGCGATCGAGGCGAGCAGCTCGCGGGCCGGCGGTGTGATCATCTCGACCTCGTCGCCGGGGCCGAGGACGACGAGGCCGGGCGCCTCGAGCCCATTGATGCGCCGGGCCGCGTCGAAGCGCAGCGACGTGCGGATCCCGCGCGCGACCGCCGCCGGTGATCGCGGCGAGGGCGTCGGCGTCCTGCTGCTGGAACGGGCCGCTCGACGCGCGGCGGGCGATGTGGACAGCGCCCCACACCCGACCGCGGATGACGAATGCGGCACGGAGCTCGTGCGGGATGTCGGACGGCAGGAGCAGATCGCGGTAGCGCGGGCTGCTCTCGGGATTGCCGCGGGTGGCGTGGTCGAGGATCCCGACCGGCACCCGCTTGGCGGCGAGCCCGGCGAACGTGTTGACGTCGTCGATCATGTACTCGCTGCGGATGATCAGCTCGCCGGCGCCGGGGGTCTGCTCCGGGGTGAAGATCCCGCGGCCGATCAGCTCCGCGGGGTCGTCGCTGGTCAGCAGACGCGTGTGCGGGTCGAGCGTGTGCCAGCAGCTCGCGTCGTTGTCGACCACCGTGCGCACCCTCGGAGCGAGCTCGGCGAAGAACTCCTTGCGCGGCAGTCCCCTGGACGCGAGGAGATCGATCTCATCGATCAGCGCTTCGACGGACCGTGCCATCGCCCAAGTCTCTCACCGCGTGCAAGAAAGATCCCCGCGCGCGGGGGATGGTCGCGCAGAGCCGCGCGGAGCATGCTGCGCACATGACAACTCTCACCCCCATCGCACAGCAGCCCGGCACCGGCGAGCACCTCTGGTTCTTCGGCGGGCTGACGACGATCAAGGCGGCCGGCGACGGCGCCATGGTCACCGAGCAGACGGCCCCACGCGGAAGCGGCTCGCCGCTCCACGTCCACCACAACGAGGACGAGTGGTTCTACGTCCTCGAAGGTGAGCTCACGATCTGGGTCGACGGCGAGACCCATGTCGCACCAGCCGGCTCGTTCGTCCTCGGGCCGCGCGACATCCCGCACACGTTCATCGTGAGCTCCGAGATGGCGCGGTTCCTCCTGGTCACCGAACCGGGCGACTTCGCGGGCTTCGTCCGCGCGCTGGCCGAGCCCGCCCCCGGCCCGGAGCTCCCGCCCGGTCCCGCAACGCCGCCCGACATGGAGCTGGTGATGAAGACGGCCGCCGAATACGGCCTGGAGATCCTCGGCCCCCCCGGCATCCCGGCCTGACTCCGAAGAAGACAGAACATGACCATCGAGACCCTAAGCAAATCCGCGTCGACCCAGAACAGGCTGGCCGCCCGCCAGTGGGTCGACGCCTTCAACGCCCGCGACGACGAGGGTGAGGCCGACGCTCGAACCGCCGACTACATCGGGCACGCTCCCGACAGCATGCACCTGCCCGCGCTCGACAGCGACGCGTGGGTCGCGTTCCTCGGCACCTTTCTCGAGGGGTTCCCCGACCTGCACCTCGAGGTGCAGGACACCGTGGCCGATGAGGAGATGAACGCGCAGCGGATCCTGTTCACCGGAACCCACACCGGGCACTTCCGCGGCCTGCCACCGACCGGCCGTAAGGTCCGCTTCTCCGGTCTCGAGATCAGCCGGATGGTCGACGGGAAGGCCGCCGAGCACTGGTTCCAGATGGACACGCTCACGATGTTCGAGCAGCTCGGCCTGCGAGTCGTCCCGGGCCCCCGACTGCTACCACGACTCATGACCGCACCCCTCATGAGGCTCTCGAAGAAGTGGCGGCGTTGAGCTGGTCAACTGCCCGTTTGAGCCCGCGCTAGACCACCCGATCGGGCGATTGAGCCGCCCGTGCGCCGCCACCGGCGAGTATCGCGCCGACGCGATAGCAGGGCATTCACCCCAACTGGCGAGCAGACCCGCTCGTCGCCAAACTCGCGTCCCACGCCGATGTTCGGCGCGACGCTCGAGCCGGGCGCCCTCCGATCCGCGCAGAGCAGGGCCTGTGTAGTCGCCGGGGTTGCTGGATTGCACGGGTAGGCGGCGATCGCCGGCGTCCCTGCCGGGCCATCACCGTGGTCGCCCGCCACGCAACAAGGACTTGCGGTATCCGCCCGACCCGCCGACGGTCGCGGAGATCATCGCGGTCATGCGCGCGGCCAGCCTGCTGGGCCCCTGAGAGCGCGGAACCGGGCCCGTCGCCCGCGGTGGGCGAGCTGGCTCCGGCGCCGGTTCCTACGTGCCCGGGCGTGATCGCGGGCGTGGCAAAGCACGCGCCCGCTCGCCGCGTCGCTGGCGCTCGGTCGTGGGCGAAAGCAAGCGCGGTCGGTGAGCGCTAGCAAGGCGCGTCGCTCGGATCACTCGACTCGAGGCCGCGAGTTCAGCGCCGCCCGCGAGGCCTCTTACCCGGTGATCGGCGTAGCGTTTCGGCGATGTCGGCGCCAACGCCTGATTTCGGATTGGTGGACCAGACGCGTAAGCCAGCGAAGCTCGCTGTTGACGAGCTCTGCGTGCGATCGCCACTCTGAAGACCCGCAACGACCAGCGTCGGAGGCTGACCGTCGGCGGTGAGCACTTCGCCGACGGCGATCGGATGCTCGACCGTCTTACCCGCGCGCCGCGGACGCGTCCGGTAGGCGTCCGCGAGAAACACACGCGCGAGGTCGTTAGGCGATTCTGGGGTGATCGACACCGCACCTGCAGCTTGTCAACTTGTGCGGTCATCCGGCAGGCTGCAATCGAGCGCCATCCCCCGGGGTCACGCTCAGGACGGCCAAGCGACCGTCGCTCGTGTGAGATAGTGAGCGCCTCTGAGCAGTCCACCGTCCGGCTCGTGACCGTCGATGACCTGGGTGCCTCACAGGTGCTCGTCGTGGAGCAGACGCCGCACGGCGCTCTTGCCGTTGGCATGAGTGCGGGCATGCCGTTCGCGGTCTCTAACCGCTGTCGTCACCTGTTCGCCTCGCTCGGGCAGGGGCGCGTGACTGACGATGGATGCCTGCAATGCCCTTGGCACGCGGCGCTGTACGACGTCGGCACCGCGATGGTGCGGGGTCCCCAGGGTGTATTCAGGCCGCTGTCGGGTGCTGTGAGGGCGACGACTGGCGCTCGACCGCTGAAGACATTTCCGGTCGAGGTGCGCGACGGCGCGATCTGGTTGGTCGGCTGAGGCGGGCGGACCTGGCTATCGGTGCGGCCACGGTCGCCAGCGCCAAAGGTGTCCGGTGGGTGTGTCCCGGGGTTGTGAATCGAGCAGGCGCACCCCGACCATCCGCCCGTGGTCATGGACACGCTCGATCACGTATCCGTTCAGCCCTAGCTCGGAGACCACGGCGGCCGGGAAGCTAATCCCGCCGGCGCGGAGCTCGGCAAAGCCGACCGGCTCCTCGCCGGCCTCGCGCAGGAGCTCCAGCAGCCGGTGTTGTTGAGCGTCAGCGAACGCCATCGACGAATTGTCGCCCTCCAGCGTCCCTTCGGGCGGAGTCAGCCGATGCCGACGCTCGCGACGAGCCCGAGCAAACTATTCAGGTCTCGTTCACATAACCGCCAGCGATCGGAGTACTGTCAGTAAGTGGCTGGCCCTGCGGCCAGGATTGCCGGCCCACCCCAATGCCACCAACAGCGCACATCCTGCGCCACGAGGCGGGAGGGCGTGGGTTACCGGTTTTGACTGCGGGGTCGGTGGGGGGCGACGTCGACGTGGCCCCACCAGCGGTCCGGAGGTCGCGGCCAGATCTCGTTGAACGCTCAGGGGTTCTAGCCCTCTTCCCTCCGTGCGGACCCGACAGAGGGACGGGAAGGGCGCACATGCCCCGAGTTGAGGTCCCAAGCAAAGTTTCAGGACGTGACCCCGAGCAACCGGAGCAGGTGATCGCCGCCCCCGACGGGGGCTCGGCTGGGGCCCCGCGGGTTCGCTCGGTGCGCCGTGCGACCGCGCGACGCGCGAGCAACAGGCGCGCAACTGCGCGTAGCCGTCAGGCCGACAGCGAGGCGAGCATCATCGCCTTCCTCGTCGGGCACCCGGGGAGCACCGCTGGTGACCTCGCCAAGGGCGTGAACCTCAATCCCGGACAGGTGTCAACCCATCTGACCAAGCTCGCCAGGGCCGGCGAGATCAAAAAGGGATCACACGGCTACCGCGCGACGCAGACGACGCGAGCCCGCCCGCAGGAGAGTCCACTCCGTCACTCAGACTGAGCCAGCCGGGACTCGACCGGGGGCCCGAACGGCCAGGAGCCTGCGGCCGAACCGAGTAACGCGCCCTGGATGGAGGCTAGCGGACAGAGGCGAGCGTCTCCTCCACCACCTGTCGGCGCGTTGCAGGGTCGGTTGCCTCTGCCCACGCGAGCAGCCACAGAGCGCTGAGCTGCTCGTCGGGTAGCGTCAGCGTATTGATGTAATCCTCGATCCGATCAAACGCCGCACCTCGGTCGATCATCGTTTTTACCGCGTGATGCTCATCGGTCAGCATCCGGGCTTCCTCTCTCTTGGCCAGCGGCGAGCAGGCGCCGCCGGAGCTGCCTAGCAGCACGCGGGCGGCGATCGAATCGCAGAGAAACCAGCGCTTGGGACATGACAACCTCCGGGGTTGATGGAACCCTCGAAAGTCGGGTCGTGCTGCCCGCCAGAATCGGCCGACATCACAATCGACGCCCTCCAAGGAGCACGTTACTCCGCAGGTCAGGCGATCAGGCCCGCTCAGACGAGCAACAAGCCGGAGTTTGCGTTCTAGTCATCCGAGACCTCAAGTCCCCCGCTCGATGGCGCTGACATCTCCTCGTGTTGGTGTTCGCGCTCGAGTTTGCGCGAGATCGGCAGGATGAGGAGTCCGAAGACGGCGATGAGCCAGCCGAGGAGCCCGGGCCGGCGGCTGCTGGTACCGCCGCCGCGGGGAGGGCATGTGCTGATGGTCTGCCGTGGCGGCCGGATCGGGGTGGGTTCTACATCGCCGTTACGCGTCGGTCTAGTGCCAAGCGACCGACCTGGATTGATCGCGGCGGTAGCGCGATTAGGGCGGTGCGTCCCGGCTACGCGAGCCAGTCCTTCTGGGCGCTCACCGGCGGACCGCCCGGTCACGACCTGCCGCGATGAGTCGCCCTCGCAAGCCGTGCTCACTGATCGCCGCCCGGAGCCAGATCCCACTCCCGACGCGTGGTACAAGAAGCGTCGCTGAAAGCCGGCTTTGCGGCGGGTGGCATAGAGCTCCTGCAGCCGGGTCGGACGTCGCTGCTGCGACCACCCCCACATGCCGCCATTAGACGCCGCGAGCGCGCTCGCGCTCTTAGCTCAGTGCTGATGCCTGGCCGCCCCGCCCGCGGGCGGCGCAGCCAAACCTCAACCCGTCCGACACTACTCCGATCCCAACCGAATACAAGCGGTTCAGGAGGCCGGGTTCGGGTACGCTCAGCATGCGTTGGCGTTGAGCTATGCGTCCGCTTCAGGCGCACAAGCTCAAACGGCGGAGAACTCGCACCAGTGAGCAGCACGGACAAGCAGAGCACGACGAGGTCGGCGATGAGCGACCCCGGGTCCGACGATCGCGCCGCGCGACCGCTCGTCGGCGGCAGACTGCTCGCCGAGATCACCAATCGGATCGTTGCGTTCATGCGCGAGCACTACGGCCGCGGACCGGTCAAAGCCAAGACCTACGTGCTCGACAACCTGATCGTCTGCGTGCTCACCGACGGTGGTTTCACCGCGATCGAGCGCACGATGATGGAAGGCCGCGAGCCCGAACGCGTGCTCGAGATGCGCCGCGACTTCCAACGGATGATGAGGGAGCGCTACAGCGAAATGATCGAGGATCTCACCGGCCGCAAAGTGCTCGCGTTCCTCAGCCAAGCACACGTCGAACCCGACCTCACGATCGAGATCTTCCTGATGGACGGGCCGCTAGCCGGATTCGGCGCACTTGAGCTCGTCGACCCACCACCCAGCAACCCCGGCACCGGCGACGACTAACTAACTGCCGCCCCGGTGCACAGACGGCCGACGGCCGTCACAGGCCCCTTTGCGCCGAGCGCGTTGCGTCCTCGCAGGAGGGGATGCAGGCCCATCGTGCTGCGCTTCGGCGAGAGCGACACCGCGCCGCGTCCGGGCGAGACGGTTCGGCTGTAGCGCGCTGACAGGCATCGACCTCGGCCGCAGGCGCTCGCGTGAGGTCAGGAGACTTGAGCAGGTCGTCGGTAGCGCCTACGCGCCTACGACCGCGCTCTGGCCGCGCACCTTAAGGCTCTCGGCGGCCGTCTGGAAAATTCGGTGTCCCGAAGTTATGATTCGAGTCGGTCGGGGCCGTCATGAGCTACCGTGAGACCGAGCATCTGCGCGTGTTGATCGCTAACGAGCGCAAGGACCGCTTGGCTCTGGTAGCGCCGATCGTCGCCGGTCTCGGGCACGAGGTGATCGCGCGCGAGATCGACGTCGCAGACGTCGGAGCCGTGACCGCCCGGGAGCGACCCGACGTCGCGCTGGTCGGCCTCGGGGAGAGCTCCGAGCATGCGCTCGGCCTGATCGACAAGATCGTGCGGGAAGCCGCGTGTCCGGTGATCGTCCTCCTCCATGCGCCCGATCCTGCGTTCGTCAAGGAGGCATCCAAGCGCGGCGTGTTCGCCCACATCAGTGATGCCGACGTCGAGGACTGGCAGAGCTCAATCGACATCGTGCTGCGGCGCTTCACCGAATACCACGACCTCGAAGGCGCGTTCGGGCGTCGTGCCCTGACCGAGCGCGCCAAAGGCATCCTGATGGAACGCCACTCCGTCGACGAGGCAGGCGCCTTCGAGATGTTGCGCGAACAGTCGCGCGCCGGCAACCGCAAGCTCGTCGACGTCGCCGGCGCCGTCGTCGACAGCCACCGCCTGCTCCCCACGCATCCGCCAGCGCCGTCGTGAGCCCACAAGCAGTCAAGACCAGCGCGGTCAGCCATGGCGATGTGCTCACGGCCATCTCCGACGGAATGGTCGCGCTGCTGAAGGAGTTCCACGGCAGTGGGCCGACGCGGACCAAGTCCTACTACGCGGACGACCTGGTCGTCTGCGTGGTACGTGGCGGCTTCTCACAGGTTGAGCAGACGCTGCTCGAAGGGGGGCGCGGTCCAGCCGTTATTCAGCAGCGGATGGAGTTCCAGGAGCTGATGCGCGAGCGCTTCGAGGCCGTGATCGAGCAGGCGACCGGCCGGCGCGTGATCGGCTTCATGAGCGGCAACCAACAGCACCCCGACATGATGTGCGAGGTGTTCATCCTCGGCCCGAGCGATCGCGTCGAGGAGCACGAGATGCACGACGCCTCCGGCGGGTCTGCGCCCACCGCCTGAATCTCCCGCGGGCGACGCGGGCGGCTGGATCAGTCCCTCGCTCATCGCGGCGCACGGAGTAGAGGCGGTGGCCGAGGACACCACTGTGCGGTCGGTCCCTCGCGGGCCGGCAACATGATCTGACTTCCAAGGGGTCCCGGCGTCATGCCGGCCGATCCGGAGGTCAGAATGCCCCGGGGCCGCACACGCCTCTCCCAGATGTGACAGCAAGCCAATCAGCGGCTGCATCGTCGGCGTTTGCGCGCACGTGGAGCGCCAACGGGATCGATGCGGCGTGATGCGCATCCCGGGCGAGCTGTACGTCGCATCCTCACCGCCGCTCGAGCACGGCCGGTGGGACCGGGAGGTGCTGGCTCAAACGACACTGTCCAAATTTGAGCGGGTCATTATCGAACGTCGTTATGCCAACGTCGTCTCGCCTGGGCGCCTGGGCGCCTGGCGCCACGAGCGGCTCATGAATCGGTCGGCATGCCAACGCGATCGGCATTAATCGTCTCATGCCGAGCTCGGCATGAGACGATGTTCTCCGCCGCTCTCTCGGACGCTTCGTCGTCTCCGTCTCGGCGAACCTCGGCGCGGATCTCGTTGTGGCCGAGATGCGCGAGCGCGCCGTAGCGCTTGTGGCCGGCGATCAGGACGTTATGGGCAACTGCCCATAACGTCCTCTATCTCCAGTAGGCGATTATCCGCAGAATGATCGATCGCGTTGGCTTCTGCCTTGTGTGCATGGTCGGGCGGGGCCAAGCACTTCGGATAATCCTGGCTGCAGCGCATGGGTTTCCTGCAGCATGGTTGCCGCGCCGAGCAGGGCCCGCGCAGTAGCTGAGGAGAGGCCGTCCGAGAACGAAGCCAGGTCTGGGCCGTCCGTCGCGAGCTGGCCCGAGCGTGGCTCCTCCACGCCGTGGCTGTAGGAATCACGCGAACCTCGCTACCGCCCCGGTAAGCCAACGGCGACGGGCGATCATCGGTTCCGACCGGCGTTGCTTCCTCTATCGGCAGCTTCCGCTCCTAAGCCCGAAGGAGCAGCCTCGGCTCGGCCACTGGAGTCGCCCCGCTTTCGACGACGCCTAAACGCTTCCGGTCGTAAGCCGGGAAGTGAGGTTCAGGTGCCCAGAACGAGGCCGCCGTATCCGGAGGAGTCCGCCGGGAGGTGATCTGGCTGGTGCAGCTCGGTGACAAGCCCCAGCGCTCGCTGGCGAAGGATCTCGGCACGTGGACCGATGACCAGGCTGTCGACAGTGAGGACCAGCATCACCGCGCCGGCCACGATGTGGTGCTCAGAAGCGGCGGCTGCAGCGGGGACTCGGGGGCGTAGGCGAAATTCGCCAGGAGCCAGCGACGTCGTCCCGACCTCGCTGATGCGCGCCGACCGGCCAAGCAGATCTGCGCGGACTCGAGCTGACTCCAGGTTCAGAGTTTGTGTCAAGGCCCGTGGGCCCGCCCGTCCGTTATTGGAGGCTCCGCGGGTCGGCGACGCCAAGGCCTTGGCAGTGAGCAGCTTCTGCGATCTGTCCGCATGAAAACCGTGGCCGGTCGGACATCCCGCGTGTCCGACGGCCTCGTGTTGAACGTACCCCTCGCCCGCGTGAGCCGCAGTCCAGCCTGCAGTCCCGGTCCGTGCGATACAAGCTAGGGAGTCCGTAGTCGTTTTCGGCTCCGTTCCACGGCACTTGAGTTTGATGCGCAAATGGCACAAGTTTCCGCTTGTCGTCGTTGCGCAAGTGGATATACGGACGGGCTGGCCCCGGTCGCGGTCAGTGTGCGTGCGCCCGGTCTGGCAAAGATCGACCTGTGCGATCTTTGGCTTTAGACGATGCAGGCGAACGTACCAATTTCCTGCGCGGCCCACAAGCGTTGGGTCTGTACGCACTCCTCACGGAAGTAGTCGGCCCTCGCGGCGCGAGGCGGCCAGCGCCTTGGCGACACCCCCGCGGTTCGCTCCCACATGACCTGAGGTAATCGCCACGGAAGTGTGCGCAACGTCTGGCAGGCCAGCCGTTGGGCACTTACCGGAGCTCGGGCGCCGCGACCGCCATGGCCGCGGTTGCCTTGCTGAGGATCCGTGAGACCTTCATCGGAGACACCCCGATGCGCTTCGCGATCTCATTCTGCGGGAGCTCGCCGCCGAAGCGCAACAGCACCACCTTGCAATCACGCGGCTCCAGTCCTCGAAGCGCCTCACGCACCCCAGCGAAGGTCTCGACCCGCTCGTATTCCGGGTCCAAATCACCGACGCTCTCGTTGAGGGAGAGCTGTTGGCCGTCGTCCGCCGCGGACGTCGCATCCAGCGATCGGGGCCGATAGGCGTTGAGTGCGCGCTGTGCTTCGGCGACCTCTCCAGGCTCAAGACCCAGATGCTTTGCGATCACCTCGATGGTCGGGTCAGACCCGGACCTTGCTCGGAGCTCCCGCTCGGCGTGGGCGACCCGGCGGGCGCGGTCCTGGACCGGACGCGGCACATGCATGGGCCAACTTCTGTCACGGAAGTGACGGCGGATCTCGCCGAGGATGGTCGGCTGGGCGAAGGCGAAGAACGAGCAGCCTCGCGTGGGCTCGTATCGGTCAACTGCCTTGATAAGCCCGACGCTGGCGGCCTGATAGAGATCCTCGACCGGCTCGCCTCTTCCAGTAAAGCGGCGGGCGAGGTGGCGAGCGTACGGGAGGAATGCGACGATTATCACCTCCCGCGCGCGAGCGTCACCGGCCGAGCGCTGCTCGAACAACGTCCCGAGATCGCGCGCGGACGGCTGTCGGGCCGACCTGCTCGCATGCTGCTGCAGCGTCATCCCCATCTCCCTTGGTGTCGTGTCGAAAGGGGTTCGCAAGGCCAACCCCCACCGCCCCGTAATTCGGAACTGACGTTCACACGATCGTCAGTTCGTCAGTGAGGCAGACCTGCTTGATCGAACATCCGTCCAAATGTGGCCCGTTGACTAATGGTTGAACGACAACAGTGAGCTTTGACGGCCTCCGCAGACGCAAAAGCACGGGGCTGATCGTCCTTGGGTGCCACCCTAGATCGTTGCGGTCGGGTCCCGTTCGGGGCGTGGACGACCCGATCGACCGCCGCACGAGCTTGGCTTCCGAGTCGGTAAAGGGAGAGCCACCGAGGCCACCGTCAATCGTTTGCGAGTGCTGACGCCGGGATCGTCGCTCGCGCGTGCTCACCTCCGACGAGCTCGAGCAGGCGCTGTTGCGCGTCGGTCGCGCGGGACGGTAATACGTTGGTGCCTGTCGTTGGCATGCCTGTGAGGTGATCCCCACGGCGGTAGAGCGCGATCGGCACGGGACCGGCTGCGAGCCTGACCGAGTGGGTCCAGTTCGCGACGGTGTCGTCGGGCATGTGTCTGCCGGCGAGCACGACGAGATCGGGACGGTGGATGGCGAATGCGTCTCGTATACCTGTGGCACCGCGCGCGGACAGACTCAACATTCTGACCCCGGCGCGCACGCAGAACAGCTCCAGCGCACGGATGTGGGGGGCGTCGGGGTCGAGCTCGTCTCGCGAGGCGTCGCTGAGGAAAATCGACAGAGGACGTAGCGCCGGCGGCGCCAGGCGTGTGGCGCGCCGCAGCCAATCCGCTCCCCAGGGCGCGGCGAACGCCCAAGCGGCCGAATCGACCGTGTGGTCGCGGATGATCTGCTCGAGCGCAGGTAGCAGCACCTCCTCGACAGCCCGCTCGACCGAGCGCGACCCGAGCGCGGCCTCGATCGCCACGTCGGCTCCGCTCGCGATCGTAGTAGCCGAGCGCGGCGATCAGCGAATTGTTGTCGGCTACGAGCGACTCGCGGGCGCGGGAAACGGCCGACGCGAGGGAGAGACCATCCTGGATGGCGTCTCGCAGAGCGGCCAACTCGCCATGAACGTACATCCGGTTGCTGCCCGGCGAACGCTGCGGCTTTGGGAACCCGAACCTCGACTCCCACGCCCGCAGCGTGTTCGGGTTGACGTTCAGCAGCGTCGCCGCGTCACTCGTCTTCAGATAACGCATGTGAAGGCACGCCCCTTCGGGATGGTGGGTCTGCTTGGGGCCAGTTGGACCAGAACGCTCGCATCGTGCCGCGAAAGGCGGCAAGCGTTGGCAAGCCCGCCGGGCTCGCGTGCCCCCGAAATCCTGTCGTGTGGCAACAGTCGATTGCTCCTGAACGATGCAACGCCGGCCTTCGGGTACGCAACGACACTCCAGGTAGACCGGTCGCCACCGCGCGGGACCGAGTTCTGGCAACGTTCGAGGAGGTTTGTGGGGCTCGTCCAACAATTGCATACCTTTGTCCGCTTAAGATCGTCTATGCCCAGCCAAATGCGGTCGCTCCGGGAGTAAGAGCGGGCCCACGACGGCGCGAAGCGCGTCGGCGAGGTGCCCACCCCGGGTGTGCGCCGCCTCGGCCAGACCGCCAGCGCGCAGGATCGGCCGGCCCCGCTGGTTGCTAACAACGTGGGCTGAGGATCGTTCTACAGACGCCACCGCCCGAGATCGGCCTCTCACCCCGCCAGCCACCGGGCTACAGCCCTCGAACGCCAAACACCCTTTCGCTCGACTCGCTTCTGGGGACGGACGGTCCGCTCGAGATAGGAATGGGCAGCGCGACGCTGACCGGCGCCGGTCGCGCCGATCCGGTTCTGGGGTGCGGTTGGTGAGACGGCGACGGTGCTGCACTGGCATCCAGACCCCGCACCACTTTCCCCTCGGGGCTGTGCCTCTGGCCACGGGCGACCGGCACGACGAGCAGGCCTTCCGGTTTGGCGCCAAGGCCCATGGCCTACAGTTCCACGTGGAGATCAACGCTCTGCTCACAGAGGTGATCGGGGATCAGATGCCGGCCGACTCCCTCCCGGCAGACGCGGTCTCGGAAGCAGAGTCATGGGGCGGCGGTGTGTTGGACCGACTTCTCGCCCTCGGCTGAACACGCCGCGATCGGAGAGGCCGGCTAGCCCCGGGCCTGTGTCGCCGAACTCGACCCGGGCAGCGATGTTGAGCACGACGCACGCATCAGCCGAGCGGTCACCCCGAGCGCCTTCGCCGGTCCGGCTCCCGCTTCGCCATTGGGTTGGCGATCGCGGGACGATTAGGCGATCTCGCTCGGTCGCGTCGACGGGCCGTACTGCAGCAGTGGACCGAGAAGACCCTGCCGAATTTGACGAGGACGCGCAGGCGGCCGAAATGACTCCGGAGAGTCCCGCGGTAGCCCCGGAGCTTCCGAGCGTGAAGATCGTCCCTCTCTCCGAGCTCCAGCCGGGCAACCCCAGGCTCGAGGAGGCCGCGTCCGACCTGCCCAGACAGGCGGACGAGGTGACGCTCGAGGACGCGCAGCTGGGCCAAGTGGCTCGGGAGAATCCTGTAGTGGTCCCGGAGCCTCCGAGCGTGGAGATCGTGTCTGTGTCTGAGCTCGACCCGAGCAACACCGCGCTCGAGCCGGAACTCTCTTCAGAGCTAGCCGGCCGAGCAGATGAGGTGATCCTGGATGCGGCCACGCGCGCATCATCGATGGCGGCCCCTGCCGGGACTGCATCGCCGCCCTTAGACGAGGCGCTCCACAGCTCAAACCCGACCGGTGCTGGCCGCGGTCCCGACCGGGTTGGCAGCACCCGGGGCTCCCCCGAGATCTGCGTGCGAACCTTTCCGCCCGTCGTGTCGTCCGTCGCGGCCGCTCGCAACTGGGCGGCCCACGCGCTAGCCGATATCCCGGCAGATGCCGTGGAGGAGATCCGGCTGATGGTCTCAGAGCTGGCCAGCAACGCGATCGAACACGCGATGACCAGCTTTCGCCTGAGGATCCACCGCAGCCGGCAGGAAGATCCGGGTTGAGGTCACCGACGGCGGCGGCGGGACACCCGCGATGCGATCTCCCGGACCAGACGCGCTCAGGGGCCGAGGCCTACAGATCGTCAACGTGCTCTCTGCCCACTGGGGCGTCGAGCGCGAATCAGACTCAGCCAAGACCGTCTGGTTCACCCTCGAGGACGCTCCAACGGCCGGCCCGACGCCGTCAGCTCAGCCCCGACTGCCGATCGACCCGCGCAAGCAGAACGACCGCCCTTACTAACCGGCCGCCAGCAGCACTCGACTGCCACGATCGACCACGCCCCCTGCCGGGCACTACTCATCTGGCCCGACAGCGCGCCGCGCTCACGACCATCCGCCCCGCGGCCCCTCCGCCCGGCTCGCCGACCCGCTAAACCCGCACCCCGCCACCGATCAACCAAATGACGGGCGCTGACCGAGATCAGCGACATCGTCCCAAGAAGCGCCTCGCACAGACCATCCACCACCGCACGCCGGCGGCAGCACCCGGGGCCGAGCGAGATCATCGGCGCCAGGGCGCCGGCCCGCGTCGCACATAAGGTGTTTCGAAGCGTGTAACCACCACCCGTCTGCGTCTCGCTTGCCGCGCAACGCAGGGAAATCGGCGTCACGCCCGAGATGCTCGTCGCACCCGCAGAGCAGGTCTCGGATGACCGATCACTGGCTTTCCAGCCCGTGTGACGGAGCGCTGCCGCTTTGTCGCCTGAAGCAGTGGCGTCCGCGCCGCGGCTGCTTTGACGGACCACCTGCCGCCGCTCTCTGTCGCACCGATGCCTCTGGGCGAAGCGGTCGCCGTATCGAGGCGACCGCCGTCGCCGGCCGAGGCCTAGGTGTTACGCGGAGGTTGGGCATGAGCGCCCGGGCCAGCGCTCTCCCGTTTCGTCCATCTCGACACTGGCGTCGAGGGCGACCCGGCTTCCGTAATCCCGATGCGAGCAGCATTCGAGCGGCCGACGCTCGCGGCCGCGGTGGCTTGTATGTCATCAGCCGGGGTTTGTGCGTGTCGCCGGCGGTGTTCCTGAGCGACCGCGCGAGCGCTCCCTTCGTGGCCGAGACGGTAAGTGCGGTCGGTCGCCCGGCGGTGCCGGCTGGCGATAGGAGGACAGGGCCGTTGGCTGGCGTGGGCGCCTCAGCGCTTGTCTCCGAGCCGTGATGGATCCTGTGGCAAGTTGGGCTGTGGATCGATGAGGCGCGTCGGTTGCGGGAGAGCGCTTCGCGATGAGCGGTGCGCTCTCGGACGGATGGCGTGGCCGTCCGAGAGCGCGTGTGCTTGGTTTTGGCGAGTCCCCGGCCCAGGGCAGTTGTGCGCGGTTAGGCGATGAAGTGCGTGCCGTTCACGGCTTTGAGGATCGCGCTGGCCGGGAGGCCGTTGTCGAACGCGCCGTTGGGGTTGATCGCTTGCCGGTGATCGATCCGATCGCTCCGGAGTGGCGCGCTTCGATGGTCACGATCGATGCCGCGGCGAGGAGGTAGGCGGGCGTCTTTATGTTTCCGGCCTGTCTGAGGTAGGCGTGGACGCCGGTGTTCTCGAGTATGTACGCGGTTTGTTGGAAGGTCGCCTGGTTACTGGTGGTGCCGTGGAAGTTGAACTTCGGCTGAACCGCCGCCTTGCCTAGCGCCTTCTTTAGGAACGCGACGTGCTTGCGCTCGTCGTGGGTGGTGACCTTCAGGAACGTGGCCGTTTTGGGGTCGGTGATCGTACCCTTGTCGGTGGCCTCGTTGTAGAAGGCGCGCTCGAGGTAGCGCTTGCCCAGCCGGACACTCATGCACACGCCGCCGGTCGCTCGGTGGCGTTGAGTGAGAGCATTGATCTACGCAGTAGACGGGAGACGTGCATCTGCGAGTGTCCGATCCGCTGGCTGATCTCGCGCTGCGTGAGCCCGTGAACCAGGCGTAGGCCGAGTACTTGCCGTTCCAGCTGGGGTAGCCCGGCCCAGCCGCTCGCGAGCGCCTGTCGGTCTTCGGCGAGCTCGAACCCGTCCTCCTCGGTCCCCAGCAGGTCCGCAAGGGGCAGTGGGTGTTCATCGCTGTCCTGCGCGACTGGCGCGTCGAGCGAGGTCAGGTGGTAATTCTCGCCGGCGTCGATCGCCTCGACTGCCTGCTCGACTGTGCAGTCGAGCGCGTGCGCGAGCTCGTCAAGGGTCGGGGAACGACGCAGCTCGACCGACAGCCGCTCGGCGTGACGGCTTACCGCCAGCACTCGCTCCTGCAGATCGCGCGGGACGTGGATCGTCCATCCCTTGTCGCGAAAGTAACGCTTGATCTCTCCCAGGATCGTCGGCGCAGCGAACGCCGTGAACTTCTTGCCGTGCTCTGGATCGAACCTGTCGATCGCGTTCAGCAGACCGATGGACGCGACCTGCACGAGGTCGTCCAGGGGCTCCCGGCTGTGCATGTAGCGAACCGCCAGCTTCCGTGCGTACGGCATGAAGCGGCTCACCAATTCCTCGCGAGCGGCCGGGTCCCCATCGCGGGAATTAGCATCGAGGAGCTCTTCGTCGGTTAGACGCGCGAGCTCGCGCATCTCCATGATCGTCGCAGTCATCGGACCTCCAGCGAGTGAGATTGCAAGCGCGAGGTCCGTGCGGGGGCCGCAGAGAGGCGTCCCGGGTGTCCTGCGACGCATTTCTTGCCGGCCCGGTCCGGCGATGGGGCTCTACCGGGAGCGGCTCTGGTCAGCATGCGGCCGTTTGCCGGTGAGGGTGCGTGATCGCGCGAAGCGGCACCGGGGGTCCGGCCTGATAGACGGTCCGCGTGCGAGGCCTTGCTCTGAGATGTCGCGCTCACGGGCTTGGGCGGCAGCCCCGGCGCTCATGTTCGTGCCGGCCGCGTGCTTATCGAACGGTGTCTGGGCGGCGAGCCGTCGGATCGCGTTGCCGGGCGGGTCCGCGGGGTCGAGATCCACGATCTCCTCGAATGGTTCGCACAGACCGATCACGGTCAAAAGCTGGTCGAGCTG
The DNA here is from genome assembly GCA_963770615.1 of uncultured Solirubrobacterales bacterium. Lineage (GTDB taxonomy): Bacteria > Actinomycetota > Thermoleophilia > Solirubrobacterales > Solirubrobacteraceae > Palsa-465. The sequence continues at coordinate 98,831 of CAVYQJ010000007.1, forward strand.
CCTGGCTCCCCGCACCACGATGACCGGCCGTCGGCCCGTATTGCGCGAGCGTTGGCGTTGACGATGACATGCAGCGCGGAAGAGTCGATGAATGTCAGCTCGCGAAGGTCCAGCACCACCACCGGCGCTCGCGCTTGAGCCTGCCGCAATGTCCGCTCGAGCTCGGCCGCGGTCGATAGATCAAGCTCCCCGGTTAGCTGCACACAGGCAGCGTCCTCGCTGCCATCGCGCCAAGAGCACGCGAAAGCTGGGAGTGCCGCCCCGTTGGAGGCCGGCGCTGCGAGTCTTTCCGTGTCGACCATCGCTGACCTCCGCGGTTGAACATTCACCAGCGGAAGCCGTGTCGCGCTCCCGGCCCCATGGGACCGATCTCGCATGAAGCCCTCCGAGA
>CAVYQJ010000008.1:0-396045 GCA_963770615.1 uncultured Solirubrobacterales bacterium
GAGTCCACAGGCAACACAGGCGGGGCGTGCGGTCGGGGTGATCGAGTCCAAGCTCGCCTTGCCGCGGGTTCAGCCGGGGATGCTGCGTAGGCCGCGGCTGCTGGAGATCGTCGACGGCAACGCCGGGCCCGCGCTCACGGTCGTAAGCGCGCCGGTTGGCTACGGCAAGACGACGCTGCTGCGGTTGTGGTGCATCGAACGATCTGAGGCCGTTGTCTGGGTGACGCTTGACGCCGCCGACGATGATCCGGTGCGGTTGTGGATGCACCTGGCGACGGCCGTCGAGCGGCTCGGCGACGGCTTGGGGCGCGAGGCGTTGACGTGCCTAGGCATCCGGGGAGTGCCGATCGAGACGGCCGTCGACGAGCTGCTGAACGCTCTGGTCGAGCGCGGCCGTCCGGTAACGATCGTTCTCGACGACCTCCATGCGATCGGGAGCGAGCGTTCGCTTGGGTCGGTCGGATATGCGATCGACCGGCTTCCCGGGAACGCGCGGCTGCTTGCGGCGACGCGCTCTGATCCGGCGATCGGCGTCGCGCGGCTGCGGGCGCGGGGGGAGCTGACCGAGGTTCGCGCGCGCGAGCTGGCGTTCACCGTCGATGAGGCGCGTGGGCTGATCGTGCGTGAGGGAATCGAGGTTTCCGGGGAGAGTGTCGAGCTGCTCGTCGAGCGTACGGAGGGGTGGCCGGCGGGGCTGTACCTGGCGGCGCTGTGGCTTCGTGAGCTCGAGGACCCCGATGCGGGTGTGCGGGCATTCGCCGGGAGCAATCGGCACGTCGCGGACTACCTGACCGACGAGGTACTCAGCCGGCTCGCGCCCCACACCAGGGACTTTCTGCTGCGCACCTCGGTGCTGGGGCGGTTCACACCCGAGCTGTGCGACGCGGTCCTGGACCGAGTGGACTCGGCTGCGGTGTTGACCGAGCTCGCGCGGTCGAACATGTTCCTGGTCGCCCTGGACGCGCGCGGGGAGTGGTATCGCTATCACCATCTGTTCGGCGAGCTACTGCAGCTGGAGCTCGGGCGCGAGGCCGCGGTGTATCTGCGCCGCCGCGCGGCCGATTGGTGCCGGGCGCATGGGCTTGTCGAGGAGGCGATCGAGTACGCCGCCGCCGCGGGGGACGCTGAGACGGTGGCTGAGCTGCTCGTCGAGCACGACCTCGAGTTCGGCTGGGGTGGCCGGCTCACCCAGTTTCTTGCCTGGTTGGAATGGCTTCCAGCAGAGCTGCTCGCCGAGCATCCTTCGCTGCCGGCGGCCGGGGCCATCGCCGCGGCGCTGCTCGGGCGCCCCGAGATCGAGGCTCACCGGCTACTTGCCGTGGCGGAGCGTGCACGGCATGAGCGGCCGGAGCGGTGGTCGCCGTTCGCCGAGGGGCTTGTGGAGATCACGCGCGCGATGGCGATCGAGCGCGGTGACGTCGGCGCGGCCGTCGGGCACGCGCGGCGGGCGGTCGCGGCCGCTCGCGAGGTCGCGGCCAGTCGCGAGGGCCCGGACGTCGGGAGCGTCGGCGCGCTCGCGACCCTGGCCCAGGCGCTGTTCTTCGCCGGCGATCTCGATGAGACGCGGCAGGTCGCTCTGCAAGCTGTTGAGCGACCCGAGGCCCCGGACCGCCCCGAGGGCTACACCGCCAGCCTCGGGCTGCTCGCTCTCGTCGACGCCGAACAAGGACGAGCGCAAAGCGCAGAGGCGTGGGCTGCTGAGGCGATCAGCTTCGCACGAAAGCGATTCCAGACCGATTCCTGGAGGGTGTCGCTAGCGCACCTCGGGCTGGCCCTGGCGGCGACCGCGACCGGCCGCCTCGACGACGCCGAGCGAGAGGCGGTGCGCGGCGAGCGATTGCGACGCTCGCCGCAGCCCACCGTCGGTCACGCTCACGCCCTGCTCGTGCTCGCGCACGTCCGCGTCGCCCGATCGCGACTCAGCCGAGCCGCGAGCGACCTCAAACACGCCCAGCAAATGATCGCGGAGTTTCCGGATGCTGGACGCCTACCGGCGATTGCGGCCACCGTCGCGCACAACCTCACCGCCGCCACGGGGAACAAGGGAAACGGTCAGCTCGTCGAGGAACTCAGCCCGGGCGAGTTCGCCGTGCTGCTGGGCCTCGCGAGCGGTCGCTCGCGGCGCGAGATCGGCGCGCAGCTCTACGTCTCGCTAAACACGGTCAAGAGCCGCACCCGCCAGCTGTACCGCAAGTTGGGCGCAACATCGCGAGCGGAGGCGGTCGCGCGGGCAGAAGCGCTCGGTCTACTCGATCACACCGATACACCCGGGTGAACTTCCGCCAGCGCGGCCCAACTGCGTGCCGCGCGCTGCAATCGTGGTTCCATGTCGCCGCCTCGCTATCGCATCGTGATCGAAGGAGAACTCGGGCCACGCTATGCCTCGGCGTTCGAGGGGATGACAATCCGGGCCGGTGACGGCGAGACGGAACTCATCGGGCCGATCATCGACCGCTCGCACCTCGACGGTCTGCTGGCACGGATCGCCGGCCTCGGCCTCACGCTACACAGCGTCAACCCGCTCGAAGCCGAGAACGCCGAGGCTCACGCACAGCCGCGCACACACCGAGCCGGGGTCAGCGACCACGACCCCGGCCCTAATCCGAAGGGACCGTGAAAGGCATGACGTTTCTCTGGATTCTGTTGGGCATCCTGTACATCGCGTGCTGGATCTACTTCGGGATGGCCACCTTCCGCAAGGGCCACTACGTGCTCTTCTGGGTCGGTTTCATCTTTCCGATCCTGTGGATCAGCGGCACGCTCATAGCGCCCACACGCGCCGCCTCCGCGAGAGCCTAGATGTCTGATTCAACGACTGGGACGAGCGTCGGGGAATCGCTTCCGTTCCCGCCGACACCGTCGGCGAGTGTTGCCGGCCGAACGATGCAGGAGTCGGTCTACCGGCCGCGCGAAACGCCGCGCCGCGTTCCGGACGACGCTCCGAACATTCTGATCGTGATGATCGACGACGGCGGTCCGGGCCAGCCGTCCACGTTCGGCGGCGAGATCAACACGCCGACGATGGATCGCATCGTCGGGGAGGGGATCGCGTACAACCGGTTTCACACGACGGCGCTGTGTTCTCCGACTCGAGCGTCACTGCTGACCGGGCGGAATCATCATCGGGTGGGGTTCGGGATTATCACCGAGTTTGCGAATGACTGGGAGGGCTATTACGGGCGGATTCCCAAGAGCAGTGCGCTCGTGGCGGACGTTCTGAAGGATTACGGCTACGCCACGGGTGCGTGGGGCAAGTGGCATAACACGCCGGCGGAGGAGGCCGGCCCGGCCGGCCCGTTCGAGAACTGGCCCACGAGCCTCGGCTTCGAGTACTTCTACGGATTCCTCGGAGCGGAGACGTCGAGCTGGGAGCCGACGCTGGTTCGAAACCTGGACTATGTCGCGCCGCCGAAGACCCCCGAAGAGGGGTACCACCTCGAGGAGGATCTGGCGGATGACGCGATCGCCTGGGTCCGCCGGCAGAAGACTTACCAGCCGGACAAGCCGCTGTTCATGTACTGGGCTGCCGCCGCTCTGCACGGCCCGCACCACGGGCCCAAGGAATGGGCTGACCGGTACAAGGGTAAGTTCGACGACGGTTGGGACGCTTACCGTGAGCGCGTGTTCGAGCGCGCCAAGGAGAAAGGTTGGATTCCCGCCGGGGCGCAGCTCACGGCGCCGCACGAGCAGATGCCGTCCTGGGACAGCATCCCCGAGAACGAGAAACCGTTCCAAGCGCGCCTGATGGAGGTGCTGGCCGGTTTCGGTGAGCACTGTGACGCTCAGATCGGGCGGATCGTCGACGAGCTCGACAAGCTCTACGGCGAGAACACGCTGATCTTCTACATCTGGGGCGACGACGGTCCATCGGCGCAGGGTCAGAACGGCACGATCAGCGAGCTGACCGCCCATAACGGCATCCCCACCACGATCGAGCAGCAACTCGCGGCGCTCGAGGAGATCGGAGGGCTCGATGCGCTCGGCGGGCCGAAGACCGACCCGATCTACCACTCGGGGTGGGCCTGGGCGGGCGCGACTCCGTACAAGGGGACGATGAGCATCCCCGGGTACCTCGGGGCCACGCGGAACCCGATGGGCGTCCGCTGGCCGGCCAAGATCAACCCCGATGCGACGCCGCGCGCCCAGTTCCATCACGTCAACGACATCGTGCCGACGATCTACGAGATTCTCGGCATCACACCGCCGCGGGAGGTCAACGGCGTAGCCCAAGACTCGATCGACGGAGTCAGCCTGGCCTACACCTTCGACGACGCAACGGCCGAAGGCCGCTTGGAGACGCAGTACTTCGAGACGCTCGGCAGCCGCGGCATCTATCACAAGGGTTGGATGGCCTCCACCTTCGGCCCGCGAGTCCCGTGGGTCACCGGAGTGCCGCCCGGCATCTTCGAGTGGACGCCCGACAAGGACACGTGGGAGCTCTACAACCTGGAAGAGGACTGGAGCCAGGCCAACGACCTCGCGGCGGAGCTGCCCGAGAAGCTGGCCCAGATGAAGGACCTGTGGCTGATCGAAGCGACGAGGAACAACGCGCTGCCGATCGGCGGAGGGTTCTGGATCCTGCTGTATCACCCGGAGTACGTCCCGGCGCCGCCCTACACGGAGTGGACGTTCTTCGGCGACACCGTCCGCGTGCCGGAGTTCACCGCCCCGAAACTCGGCACCCGGCCCAACCTTGTCACGATCGACGCCGTGATCCCCGCCGACGCCAACGGCGTGCTGTACAAGCTGGGCGGGTTCGCAGGCGGTCTCACCTGCTTCATGGAGAACGGCATCCTCTGCTACGAGTACAACCTGTTCGAGATCCAGCGGACGAAGATCCGCGCCCAGGAAGCCATTCCGGCCGGCGAGGCGACGATCGAAATCGACACGAGCCTCGTCGATCCCAAGCAGCCGCCCCGCGGCCCGCTGAACGTGACGATGAAGGTAAACGGCGACACGGTTGCCCAAGGGACCGTTCCGATCAGCGCGCCGCTCGCATTTACCGCCACCGAGTGCCTCGACATCGGCATCGCGCTCGGCTCGCCGGTATCACCCGACTACTACGACAAGAAGCCATTCAAGTTCAACGGCACGATCGCGGGCGTCCATGTCAGGTACGCGGACACCAGATAACGTCGCCGAACACCGGGGAATGATGTCGCTCCCCGGTGGGACGTTCTTCATGGGCAGCGACGAGTTCTACCCCGAGGAGCGGCCGGTCCGCGAGGTCACGGTCGGGGCGTTCGCGATCGACTGCCATCCCGGTGACCGTGGCCGAGTTCCGGCGCTTCGTGACCGACACGGGGTACGTCACGCTCGCCGAGCGCCTGCCCGATGCGGCGCTGTACCCGGACGCCGACCCGGACCTGCTCGTGCCCGGGTCGCTCGTCTTCCAGCGCACAAAGCGGCCCGTGAGACTCGACGACGTCCGGGCCTGGTGGGCCTACGTACCCGGCGCGTGCTGGACGGCGCCCGAGGGTCCGGGCTCGAGCGCTCGTGGCCGGCACCGCCACCCGGTCACGCACGTCGCCTACGAGGACGCGCTCGCGTACGCGCAGTGGGCCAGCAAAGACCTGCCGACCGAGGCCGAATGGGAATACGCCGCGCGCGGTGGCTTGGACCGCAAGCGCTTCGCGTGGGGTGACGAAATCACAGACCGCGGGCGGATGATGGCCAACTGGTGGCAGGGGCAATTCCCCTGGCAGAACACACTCGAGGACGGCTACGAACGCACGTCGCCCGTCGGCGCGTTCCCGCCCAACGGCTACGGCCTGTACGACGTCTGCGGCAACGTCTGGGAGTGGACAAAGGACCGCTTCGAGGATCCGCGCCCGAGCCACCAATGCTGCGGTCCCGACCACCCGCTCGACAATCCGTGCGGGATCGAGCGCCGCGCGATCCGCGGCGGATCGCACCTCTGCGCGCCCAACTACTGCCTCCGGTTCCGCCCCGCCGCCCGACAGTCCGAAACCCTCGACACATCACCCAGCCACATCGGCTTCCGCTGCGTCAGACGGATATAAGAAGCAGCGTGGGCTGCGCGCGGCGCCGGGCGGCCACAGCGAAAATGAAGGGCGGAGCTTCATCACGATCGAATCGCGCGTCGGCCCACGACGCGTCGAGCGGGTGGGCGCTCGTGAGCCAAAGCAGCCACGCTGGCGACGTCGACGCTACCGTCTAGCACTGCTCGAACCGGACCGAGGCAGCCGCACGAGCCGCTCGCCCGCATACCTGCGGGAACGTGAAGGCAGGGGCTCGACGGGCGCGACAGCAGGGACCTCCCATTCGCCAATCTCGGGACACGGCGCGTCGTCGACCATCCAGCCGTCGTGCCCGACAAGCGCGGAGTTCTGCTTTGGCCTGAACTCGGGTGCGACGCCGGCGCCGACTCCGCGGTCACGAAGGTGCTTGCGGATCGCCTGACTCGTGACAGGCAGCAAGCACTCCGCCGCTGTCGCTCTCATAGTCCGAGCAGGCGCCAGGTCGAGCCCTCCGAGCTCTTCCCGGATGGACGAGAACCAAGCGTCTCGGCGAGGGTGGCAAGACTTCTGCTCGCCTCCGGGATCTCGGAAGCCCCGCGACGCGACGACGTGCGTCGCAATACCTTGTGCGGCCACGGGCGGGATCGCGACAGCAGTCCTCCGCCGGTGACCGGACTGGCGATTGCCTGCGCGACATTGCGCTCGTCGGGCGCCGGCGATCGGCACGATCAAGGCGCCGCGCCATAGGAGTCGTCACGTCCGGTGCCGTTGAGTCACAAGAGCAGTCGTGCTCCGGCGAAGGTCTGAACGCTTATCCCGGCTGAGCTGCCTTCATCCCGGCTGATCTCCCTTCACGTGGCCGAGCAGTTTCATTAGGTCCTTCACTTGGATGGTCTCAAGCGAGCGAACGGCGGCCTTGATCTCTGTTGCAAGGCCGTGATCGGCGCGGCCAGCCACGAGCTTGTCGAATTTCGCGGCGATTTCATCCCAGGTGAACGGCCGAGTTGGGAAGCCGGGGTAGCTCTTGACCTCGTGGCTGTAGGACTCGCCATTCTTGAGGCTGACGGTCACCCGGCTCGGGACCTCACCGGGGTAGCGGGCGGTGAACTCGTCATCCGGCCTCACCGTGACCTTCTTGAGCAAGTCCTGGGCGTCCGGCGCATCGATTCGGCTGGGCTCGAGCTGCGCCGGCTGAACGTCGCCATCGAGGAGCGCGACGGCAAGGAGGTAGGGGAGGCTGTGATCGGCATCTTCCTTTGTGTGCACGTCGGTCTTCGGCCCGAAGCTCCCACCCCCCATGAAGTCATAAGCGTCCTGAAAGACAACATCCTCGATGCTGTCGACTTGGGACGGATCAATCGGGTGAGCCTTGCGCAGCTCAAGGATGCAGAAGATCGACGATTGGCCGGGAACCGCGGTGTTGTAGCTCTTCAAAGCGAGCCGGTCGAAGCAGTCCAGTTTCTCGTTGTCCCAATCGATCTCGATCGGTGCGCCGACGACCTGCGCCAGGCCATGGGTTCCCTCGATTACGTACCTAGGGCCGGTCACGCCGTGGGACGCCAAGAAGACTCCGTGGACGCATCCCAACGCGAGCTGAGATGAGGACAGCCCCTTCCACTGCGAGATCGGAGTCGTCCGTGCAACAAGCAGAGGAATGAAGTCGCCACAGATCCCGACCGCCGCCGCCGTCTTTGCCTCGTCCAGGCCGAGCGCCCTAGACACCCCGGCTGCCAACGAGAACGAAAGTGGCGTCGTCAGGTCCAACCCCTCGGCCATGAATGGAACCGCGGCGGTAAGCCGCGAGTCGATCTGATAGGCAACCGCCAGGGCGATCAGGAAATCCTTCCCCGTTAGGTCGGCGTGCTCGCTTGCGGCGAGGACCGCCGCCGTGTTGTCCGAGGGGTGGCAGAGCCCGCCGACGCCAAGGTAGCTATCCATGTAATCGACGTAGCGCACCAGCGCCGTGTTGTAGAACGCCGCATAGACGATGTTGGCGCGTCCACCGCCGATCAGAGCGCAGCTACCGCCCCCACCGCCGAACTCCTCTACTTGTGCCCGGCACGCTTCGATCGGCGGCGCTCCGAGCGCGTTAATCGCGCACGCCAACGCGTCAAGGACGCTCACCTTGAGCCGCTCGCGCCGCTCAGCAGTAAGGTCCTCATACGTCGTGCGACCGGCGAAGCGCGCGATCCCTTCGGACTGGCTCGGGCCCGAAATGATTGGCGTGGGCTTGTCTGTGGTCTCACCCGACACTGGCCTGCTCCTCGTTGGAGAACTAGGTCCCGTAACGGGGCACCAGCGTGGCGCGCGCGACCGCGTTAGCGACCGTCTGAAACAGCGCGAGTGCAGGGCTTGCGGTGTCGGGGACGTCAACGGTCGGGATATCGAGCGCGGTCACGACAATGTAGTAGCGATGCGCGGGACCGGGCGGCGGCGCATCTGGGTCGTACTCGTGACGATGAAACTCCGCGTCGTTGCCGGGAACCCAGACCACATCAGGTCAGGCGAGACGTCCTGTCCGCCGGCGCGGAAGATTCCGCTGCGCTGCGCGACCGGCATCGTGACCCCATCCGTGACAACACCACTGCCGACCCCGAAGACGGGAACGGCCGGCAATTCGGCGTGGGGATCCGGACGCATGGCTCTTCCGCGTTCTAGGGGCTCTCGGGGCTCACTGTCGCACCGGCTCTCAGGGACGCGCCGATCTTAGTCCTGACTGCAGGTTTCGCCAACTACGCACACCGCCCGTGGAGTCGCCGGCGCTCCCAGACCGAGCGGCGACGGCGAGCCTCGGCGGCACGGCCACTCCCGGCGATCGCCGCGACCGTGTCGTCGCCATAGGCATTCCCCGGCTGGGCGCTGGCCGAACGACCACTGCGATCGTGCGGGGGCCGCGAAGGATTCGGGGTCCCGGCTATGCCTTCTCGACGCGGTGAGCGATTCGGCGGGAAACTCGAACACGAACGGCATTGCGATCAGCGCTTCCTCGGTTACGAGGTTGCCGTGCTCGGCGAGCACCGCGATCAACGGGCCCCAGCTCAGCCGCGGCGGGCGATGCATCTCCGGATCGCGACCAAGCAGCTGGTTCATCGCATCCTCGACATCGTGGCGCTGAACCCGGCAAAGCTATGGCCTGCGCACCGGCACGGGACGGAATCGTCGGGTGGCGCTACGTGCCTGGATCCTCGATGAGGATCACTGGGTCGAGCGCGAGCTCCCGACCTCCGGTGATGCATTGGCGAAGTCCCCGCGGCTGCGCCGGTATCGCTGGGGCCGACAGCTCGGCGCGGTGGGTGTGGCCTCGGCGGCGAGGGCGCAAGCGCCGAATCGGGCTGGGCCAGGCGAGGGGTGAGCTCCGCGGGAGAACCGCGAGCGAAAAGCAAGAGCGGACCGGCAGGTCGACCGGGTTCTCAGTGCCCTCGCGGTCTCTGGGTAGGCTTGAGACTCCAACCGAAAGAGGAGACGCGAGTGTCCGAGAGCCTCCCTGAAGATCTAGTCGCCCTGTTGCGCCAGGCGAGTCTGTGCTTCATCTCGACCGTGATGCCAGACGGCTCACCGCAGCTCACCGAGACCTGGGTCGACACTGACGGTGCGCGCATTCTGATCAACACCGTGGATGGCTTTCAGAAGGTCAAGAACATCCGACGAGACCCTCGCGTGGCGGTGGCCGTGGCCGACCCGAGCAACCCCTCCCGGTATTACTCGGTCCGCGGCGAGGTCTTAAGCGTTACCAGCGAAGGCGCCGGCGAGCACATCGAACAGCTCGCTCAGCGCTACCTCGGAACGCCGTATCCGTGGTATGGCGGGCGTGACCAGACGCGTCTGATTCTCACGATCGAGGCGCACAAGATCCACTCAATGGGCTGACTGGGGCACGCCTCGCTGAGGGCCGGCCAAGCGCAAGCGTCGGGATTCCTTCTGAGACCCGGGCGGGGGCGGCCGATCACCATATGCGCGGCTTCAAACAGCGGACGGCTCGAATCGGTTCGTCGCCGGCGCGCTTACGCCATCGGTGGCCAGGTCGATCCTGAAGCAATCGTCGCACCGGGCACGAGCCGGCCGGTGGCTGTCGACGACAGGCCGCTGTGACGGATGCGTATCTCGGGCGTGAATCGTTCTTGGCTTGGCTATCGTGTACCGAGATGGATCTGCGGCAGCTTAAGTACGTGGTCGCGGTTGCCGACGAGTTGAGCTTCACGCGCGCGGCGGAACAGTGTCATGTCGTGCAGTCGGCGTTGAGTCATCAGATCCAGCGCTTGGAGGCAGAGTTGGACATGCGCCTGTTCGAGCGCAGCAGCCGCAGGGTCCGCACGACTCCTGCGGGCGAGCTGCTCGTGGCCTACGCCCGGGGGATCCTGGCTACTGTCGCGGAGGCGCGGGTGGAGCTCGATGCGTTGGCGGGCCTGGAGCGTGGCGAGCTGGCAGTGGGAGCGACTCAGACCGCGGGGCGCGTGCTCGATGTGATCGCCCTGTTCGGGGCGTTTCATCGCCAGCACTCCGGGATCAAGTTGGCCTCGATCAGCGGTCCGGCGGCCGAGCTGGTGGAGGGGGTGCAAGCCGGATGGCTTGATCTGGCGTTCGTGGCCGATAGCGCCCAGGCAGTGGGCGGCGAAATCGCTGGCGACGGCGTCGAGCGGCAGCTGCTGGTCGAGCGGGAGCCGTTGGTCGCGGTCGTCGGGATGAAGCACCGGCTGGCGAGGCGCACCCATGTGGGACTGGCGCAATTATCGGAGAGCGGGAGCTTCGTGGAGTTCCGCGCTGGGACTGGCCTGCGCGCGACAGTCGATGACGCGTTTGCCAGTCGTGGCGTGTCGCGGTCGATCAGCTTGGAGCTCGGCCAGATCTCAGACATGGTGCGCTTCGCCTCCCATGGTTTGACGATCGCGGTCGTCCCTCTCGTCTTCGCCCGAGATTCGCCGGCTGGCGCCGCCCCGTACGCCGTCCTGCGGATAGCCGATGACGTCGCGATGTCGGTCAGCGCGGTGAGGCGGGCGGGGCCGCCCGGACTGGCGCTGGGCGCGTTTCTGGAGATCCTCGGCACGGCAGCAGCGCAGGCAAGCATCGATCGTGAAGCACGATCGCTTGGATGAGAGGTATGCATTGCCGCGATAGCTGACCCGGTCTACAGTCGCTCGAGTTGTCCTCGACCGTTCACGTTTTGCAGTCCAGGCCCGAGACGGTTAGCCCTGGGGTGATCGATCCCCGCCGGCCGGCAGCGCTGACAGTCGAGTCGGGGGACATCGTGTCGTGCCCGAACACCTGGACGCAGTGGGGTAATCAGGCTCGGTTCGGGATGTCGTTCGCCGATCGCGAGCCGTTGCGCAAGCAGTTCCCGACCGGCCCGTACTCCAATCTCGGGCCTGTCGTCGTCTCCGGGGCGGAGCCCGGCGATGCGCTGGAGTGCCGCATGCTTCGAACACGGCCGATCGACTGGGGATGGAATTCGTTCCCGCTCGGCGTCGGTGCGCTGCCCTCAGATTTCGATGAGCCCTACGTGCACTACTTCCGTTTCAGCGAAGATCGCTCGTTCGCGGAGTTTGTCGATGGCATCCGTATTCCGTTGAGACCATCGATGGGGGTTTACGCCGTCGAACCCGAGGGCGATGAGCCGGTCAGCGCCATACTGGCCGGTCCGTACGGCGGCAACCTCGATCTGTGGGAGCTCACCGAAGGCACCTCGCTGTTTCTGCCCGTGTTCAAGCCTGGCGCGCGGGTGTGGACGGGCGACGCCAACGCGACTCAGTCCGACGGGGTCGTCGACCAGACCGGGATCGAGTCTGCGATGGAGGAACTCCGCGTGCAGTACACCGTCCATAAGGGCGTGACGCTGACCGGACCGACGATCGAGACGCCCGAGCACTGGATCGTGATGGCGTTTGCCTCATCACTCGATGAGGCGCTCCCGAACTGCGTGCGGACTGCGATCGGCTGGCTGAACGTCCACGGCGGAATCGACCGACGGGACGCCTACGCGTTGTGCAGCATGGCGATCTCGTTCCGCGTGACCCAGTTCGCCGACCAGACCGGGTCGGTGTACACCTCCATCCCCCCGAAGACGATTCACGCCATGATCCCGAAGAGCGTGCTCGGCGAGCGCGTGCTCGGCGAGATCAAACGCTCGATGCGCCCCGGATCGTGACCGCCTTGGCCGCCGCCGACGCGCTGGCGATCCTGCAGCTTGCGGCGGAGGCCGACTCGCGCGCAACGCGACGAGATGCCGCGGGGTATGCCGCACTGTTCACAGAGGATGGCGTCATGGAAGGTGACATGGGACACGCCGCCGGACGCGATGCGCTTGCGGCGGCCGTCACCCGCGTTTGGGATGACGAGCCGCCCGGGACGCTGCACCTGACGTGCAACGCAGTCGTCGACGACTCGGCGTCCGCCCCGGCCGTGGCGAGCATCCTCGTGATGCTCATGCCCCAACGTCCCGGCGTCGCGATCCAAGCGGCCGACGTGGTCCAGCACTTCACTCGCACGCCCGCGGGCTGGAGGATCAGCTCCCGACAGATAACCAAGACCTTGACAGCCGGACCCAAAAGCGAGCATCGGTCGGTGAACTCGTGAGCTCAGATCCCGTGCTGGTGTTCGGCGCGACCGGCACCCAAGGTGGCGCGGTGACCCGCGAGCTGCTCTCCCAGGCGGTCCCGGTAATGGCCCTGGTCCGCGACCCGCGGTCTGAGCGAGCCCACGCGCTGGCCGCCCTGGGCGCGGAGTTGGTGGTCGGCGATCTCAATGACGAGTGGTCACTCGCGCAGGCGTTCTCGAAGGTCCCGGTGGCCTACGCGATCACAACCCCGTTCGAGGATGGAGCCGACGCGGAGGTCCGTCAGGGAGACACGATCATCCGTGCCGCCACCCAAGCGGGCCTGCCGTGGCTAATCTTGGCCTCGGTCGCAGCCGCCGACCGCGCCCCCGTGCCGCATTTCCGCAGCAAAGCGCGGATCGAGGCACAGCTCCGTGCCACATCGGTCCCGTGGACGGTCGTCGCTCCCAGCTACTTCTACGAAAACGTGCTCGGCGCGAGCGAGTCAATCGCCGAGGGTGTGCTGCCGCTGCCGCTGCCAGTGCACACCCCACTTCATCAAGTGGCGCTGCGCGACCTCGCCGCGTTCGTCGCGGTGATCGTCGACCGCCGCCAGGAGCACCTGTCGGTGCGGATCGAGATCGCCGCCGACGCTCCCACACCGGAGGAGATGGCCGCGGCGATCGGCGTGCGCGCCGTCGAGACCTCGGTCCAATCACTGGCGGACCGCAATCCCGATCTCGCCGCCATGTACACCTTCCTCGCCGGCACCGGCTATGGCATCGACGTCGCCGGACTCCGCACACGGTATCCCGAGGTGGCGTGGTCACGTTTCGCAGACTGGGCCAGCGAGCGCCAGTGGCCAACCGCAACGTCAGCCGAAGCAACGCAGAGCAACCGGTGACGACGAGCGCCACGCCAGCTCGCGGTCGCTCATCGGGTCTCGGCGACGAGCAAAATACCGAGCACCGGTATAAACCCCGACGCACTGAGAGGTAAGCCCATGGGCACGATCACCACGACCGACGGCATTGAGATCTTCTTCAAGGACTGGGGCGAGGGCCAGCCGATCGTGTTCAGCCACGGCTGGCCGCTATCGGCCGATGACTGGGACACCCAGATGCTGTTCTTCCTTCAAAACGGCTACCGGGTGGTCGCGTCTGACCGGCGCGGGCACGGTCGCTCGACCCAGACGGGCGACGGTCACGACATGGACCACTACGCCGACGACCTGGCCGCGGTGGTCGAGCATCTCGACCTCCACGACGCGATCCATGTGGGGCACTCGACCGGTGGTGGCGAGGTTGTGCGCTACATCGCCCGCCACGGGGAGAGCCGCGTGGCGAGGGCGGTTCTGATCAGTTCGGTCCCGCCGCTGATGGTGAAGACCGACGCCAACCCGGGCGGGCTTCCTAAGAGCGTGTTCGACGACCTCCAGGCCCAGCTTGCCGCCAGTCGGACGGAGTTCTACAGGGCTTTGCCGTCCGGCCCCTTCTATGGCTTCAATCGGCCCGGCGCGAAATCCTCCGAGGCGATCATCGAGAACTGGTGGCGCCAGGGGATGATGGGCGGGGCGAAGGCCCATTACGACGGCATCGTCGCCTTCTCCCAGACCGATTTCACCGAGGACCTCAAGGGGATCTCGGTGCCGGTTCTGGTGATGCACGGCGAAGACGACCAGATCGTTCCCTACGCCGACTCCGGACCACTGTCCGCGAAGCTCGTGCAGAACGGGACCCTGAAGAGCTATCCCGGATACCCACACGGCATGCCGACCACCGAGGCCCCAACAATCAACGCCGACCTGCTCGCCTGGCTTCAGTCGTAACGAATCCCACCGCGGGGGCGGCGTCGGCCACAGCCAGCGGACGGCACGCCGTAGCTTCCGGCCCCTCTGCTTTCCGTGGTTGACCCTTCGGTCACATGTGTTACTGCGCAGTGACTATCCGAACCTGCTGAGGGGTGGGTGCGAATGTTGCCTTGCGGTGGGCGGCAAGCGGTTGCGGTCGCTTAGCCGGCGGGCGTTACCGTCAAAGTGTTCGGCCTCGATACTGCTGGCAGGGGAGACCGCGTACCCCCAGGCCGTCGATCGAGAACACTCGACCGGCGTCGGGTTGGCGAGCGAGGGCGGCCTCGTCGAGATCTGCGCGGGCGGTGGTGACGAATAGGGTGGCCCGGTCGGGGCCGCCGAACGCGCAGGAGGTGGGACGCTCGACCGGTATCGGCACGCTGGCGAGGAGCGATCCGTCGGGTGCGTACCGGTTGACGGCGGCGCCGCCCCAGAGCGCGACCCAGATTGCACCGTCCTCGTCGACGGTGAGGCCGTCGGGTGCGACCCCCGGCTCGTCGATGTGCACGAGCGTCCTGCGCTCGCTGATCGCACCGGTGGCGCCGCTGAAGTGGAATGCGTCGACACGCCCGGTGCCGCTGTCGTTGAGGTACATCGTGCTGGCATCGGGACTCCAGCCGATGCCGTTTGAGATCGTCAGACCGGTGAGCACGGTTGTGCAGGTTCCGTCGACCTCGAGGCGGTAGAGCGAGCCGGCTCCGGGCGATTCGTCGTAGGCCATCGTCCCGGCCCAGAAGCGCCCCTGGGGGTCGCACGCGCCGTCGTTCATCCGCACGTCGGTGCGGTCGGCTTCGGGCTGGGCGAGCTCGTGGACCCCACCGCTGTCATCGATAAACAGAAACCCTGGTCCGGCGGCGAGCACGTAGCCGCCTCCAATCGCGGGCGCGACGGCGCCGATGTGACGGTCGATCGAGATTGTGTCAACACGGGCGAGGGCGCCGTCCGGGGCCAGCGTTCCTCGGTGCATGTGGCGCCCGAGGATGTCGACCCACAGCAGCTCCTGGCGCTGTTCGTGCCACCGCGGGCCTTCGCTGAGCAGTCCTGGCTTTCCCGACCAGGCCGTCACCTTGGGCGCGGTCATGCCGTGAGGTCCACCACAACCTTGATGTCGTCGGGCTGTCGGTCGAGCGCCTCCGTCCAGCGACCCAGGGGGACACGACGGGTGATCAGGGCGCTCAACCATGAGGCATCCGCAGCCGCGAGCGCGACGGCGGCCTGTTCCCAATGCCGTTTGCCGGCGTTCACGGTCCCGAACATGACCACGTTGCGCAGCACCATCGCGCGATTCAAGGCTGTGGCATCCACATCGAGGGTCGGGTCGCGGCTCATCAGGCCGGTCAGGCACATGATCCCGCCGTTGACCAATCTGCTCGCAGCTGACCTACCGACCGCGCCGAGCCCCGTGCACTCGATGACGACATCCACCTCTACGCCGATCTCGGCGGCGTCTCCGGCGTGATACCGCGCGCCGAGGGCCTCCACGAGATCACGCTTCGCGCCGGCTACGGCGAGATCCACGACGTGGACCTCGTAGCCGCGCTGCACGCCGAGCAGGCATGCCATCAGCCCGATCGGCCCGGCCCCGGTGATCAGCGCCTTGCCCTGCACAAAGAACCCGCGGCGCGAGATCTGGTCCACCTGATCCCACGCTTTGGCCAGCACCGATGCCGGTTCCAACAGAACGCCGAGGTCGCCGAGCCCCGGGGGGATGCGGACGGCGAAGTCCGGTCCCAGGCGCCATTGCTCGCTTCCGTATCCGTGGAGGCGGACGATGCCTCGCTCGCCGAAGCCGTCGTTGCGGCACATGTCCCACGCTCCGGCGGCGCATGCGGGACATGGCACCGGATCGGGCCGGCGGACGATCCCGACGACCAGATCACCGCGGGCGAAGCCTAATCCCGCGGGCGCCTCGAGCACCTCGCCCAGGCTCTCATGCCCGACGATGAGCTTTCCTTCGTCGGCGGGCGACGTGCCGTACGAGCCCTCTGCGATCTCCCGGTCAGTCCCGCATACACCGACGGCCAGGCCGCGCACGAGGAGCTGGCCGTCGCGTGGGTCCGGGCCCGGGACCTCCTCCACACCGGCGGTCCCTTGATGCCCCGGTGTCACGGTCATCGCGCGCATGTTGCGATCGTGACATCGCGCAGCCGCGTGCGCTTCACCCGATTCGGGGGATGACGACCCCCGCAGCGGTTCGGATCATCGACTGAATGGCCGCCCCGCCAACCGACATGCTCGACGTGGTGGTCATCGGCGCCGGGCCCGCCGGCGTGATCGCGTCGCTACGGGCGGCTCGGCTCGGAGCGAAGACGGCGTTGATCACCCGCGATGAGTTCGGGGGAATGGCCGCGAATGATGGCCCCGTCCCGGTGCGGACACTTGCCCAGGCAGCCCGGCTGATCCGCGAGGCGAGGCAGCTCCCGCGCTATGGGATCACGTCCGGTGAGCTCTCGCTGGACTACTCCCGGCTGCTGGCTCGCGTCCGTGAGGTGACCGAGGACGTGCGCAACCACTCGCTGCTGCGCGACGATCTGGACGCTGCCGGAGTGACGATCCACGAGCGGGCGGGGACGGCACGGTTCGTCGACCCCCATACCGTCGAGAGCGAGAACGCCCCGCGGGTTCGAGCGGACAAGGTGATCATCTGTACCGGAGGAATCTCGCGGCGGCTAGCGGTTCCCGGCTTCGAGCTGACGGCGACGCACAGCGACGCGTGGCACCTGTCCGCGGTTCCGGAGTCGCTGCTCGTGCTCGGCGCCGGCGCGACCGGTGTCCAGGTGGCCTCGATCTTCAATGCGCTCGGCTCACGCGTCCAGCTCGTCGAGGTGGCTCCGCGCATCCTGATGACCGAAGACGAGGACGTCTCGGCAGCGGTGAGCGCCGCTCTGGCAGCGTCAGGCGTAGGGGTCGTCGAGGATGCCGGATCGATCGAGCGCTTCGAGCGTTCTCAGATTGGGGTACGACTCATTCATTCAGCGAACGGTGCCACGCACAGTGACGACGCCATGGTCGCGGTGGTCGCGGTTGGATGGGTGGCCGCCACGGCCGGGTTGAACCTCGATCGTGCCGGGGTGGGGACCGATCGGCGAGGGTACGTCGAGGTGGACAGCCAGCTGCGAACCGCAGCGCCGCACATCTTCGCCGCCGGCGATGTCACCGGGCGGGCGATGGTGGTACACGAGGCAATCCGCGAGGCGGTGGTGGCCGCGAGCAATGCTGTGCTCGGACCGACGACGACTCTGCCCTCGCAGGTGAGCCCGATCGGAAGCTTCACCGATCCTGAGTATGCCTCCGTCGGGCTAACCGAAGCGGCGGCACGTGAAGGCCACGAGGTGGTTGTGGCGACGGTGCGCTTCGACTCGCTCCCGCGACCGATCATCGACGGTCGCCCGACCGGGTTCTGCAAGCTGGTCGTCGATCGACTGCTCCACAGCATTCTCGGCTGCCACATCGTGGGGGAACGGGCGGTCGAGCTCGCGCAGCTCGCGGCGACAGCGATGGCCGCGGAGATGCCCGTCGAGCAACTCGCGCTAGTCCCGTATTCGTTTCCAACTTACGCGAACGCGCTTGGCCGTGCGGCTATCGGCGCCGCTGTCGAACTCGACCAGACCGGAACGTGGGCGGTCGATCATCTCGCCGGTACCGAGGAAGTCCCGCGCGCGTCGAGCCCAGCATGAGCAGACCGTCAAATCGCGGCCGAGGCGTTCTCGCCCGCGCCCAGCCCATAGGAGGAAGATCTTGACAACGGACGCAACATCAACGTCACGACCGGGCATCAACGTCGGCTCGACGAGCGAGTTCAGCTTGTTCTTCCGGGTCAAACCGGGCAGCGAGGGCGATCTCCGCAAGGCCGTCGAAGTGCTTCAGAGCAGTCCGGGCTACCGTCCCGGGGATTACAACATGCCGATTGCGTCCATCCACGAAGCTCGGTTCGTGCTGTTCGACGACGACACGCGACTGCTGTTCGCGACGAGTTTCGACGGCCCTTGGGACGCGTATATGGAGGACTTCGCTTCGAAGCCGTTGCAGCTGTTCGCCGCAATCTTCCAGCACGTTGAGGGGTACGAAGGCCTTCCCGATCTCGCGGCCGTGAAGGAGTTCATTCTGAGCGCCCAAGTCACCGCAGGTGCCTACGCACGTAACTACGGTCGCACGGTGAAGGAGATCCGGAAGGCCGAGCGGGTGAACGCCGCCTTCCAGCGGGTGCTCGACGATCCTAACGCCGAGGACGCGTTGCAGCATCCGGCCCTGAAGCCGCTGCTCGACGAGGCCGCAGACTCCTACTAGCCGGCCCGGACTTAGTCTCACGAAACTGCGGGGGAGAAGCGATGTCTCATCACCTGTCGGGGCCGCGGTCTCTGTCTGAGCCGATCGCAGATATCACGGACCTGTACGCGTTCCCGAGTCCCGAGCACCCGGGCCATCTTGTGTTGGTGCTGAACACGCTGCCGTTCGCACCGCCGTCGGCGTTGTTCTCCGACGCGCTGACCTACCGGTTCCGTCTGCGTCCTCTCATCCCGAACGCCCGCGACGCTCCAGCACCGTTCGCCGTCCGCGACGAGGAGTTCGTGTTCGATTGTGCGTTCTCGCCCCCCGCAAACGGCGACGGCACCAACGGGGTCACTCAGGAAGGCACGTGCTCACTCCCGACCGGCGAGGCGATCTCGGTGGAGGTCAACGACGCGGACGCAGGCCAGGCTCACGGTGTCCGCGTGTTCGCCGGGCAGCGGTGGGATCCGTTCATCATGGACGCCCCGGCGATGCTCAAGACCGTCGCGACGGGAGAGCTGTCGTTCACGGATCCGGGCTCGATCTTCCTCGACGGCAAGAACGTCCTCAGCGTCGTCCTCGAGATCGACTGTGACGCCGTGCTTGGCGACGGTGAGCTGGTCGGTGTGGTCGCAGAAACGCTGACGCGAGGGAAGCTCGCCGTTCGCTTCGAGCGGGCCGGCCGGCCCGAGGTGCCCAATCTGATGCTGGGACCGAAGCAGTTCGACCCGGTCAACCGTGACCTGGAAATCCGTGACCTGTACAACATGGAGGACGCGTTCCATCTCGCGGAGGCCTACGTGGGAGCCTACCGGGCGCGGCTCAACGCGAACCTGGCGTTCTGGGACGGACTCGACGGCAAGACGGACTGGCCGCCAAGCGAGAACGGCGCTCATCCGCTGACCGAGTTAATGCTCGCCGACTTCCTCGTGGTCGACGTCACCAAGCCCTACGCCGAGCAGGGTTCGTTCCTGGAGATCGAGCTCGCGGCCCGCGAGGCTCGAATGCACGAGACCTGCGGCGGCCGAGCGCTCAACGACGACGTGATGGACACGATCTTCACCTTGTTGGTCAACGCCGGCAAAGGTCCCACGATCCGCGACGGTGTCGACCGGGCAACGATGCCCGCCTCGCGAACGTTCCCCTACCTGGCGCCGCCGAATCCAGATCCTCCCGAACCGCCCGAGCACCTCTAGCGATCAGAAGTGACCACGTGAACCTCGCAACGAGCATCCTCGAACTCGACGACATCCAGAGCGGGGCGCTCCACCCACGACCCTCTCCGTACGTCGGTACCTATCTGCTGCTTCGCATCGACGACCGCGACGCCGGACGGGAGCTGGTCCGACGGCTGTATCCCGTGGTCGACTCCGGCCGGCCGTCCTCTGATCCGTCCCGCGACGCCTGGATCACCGTTGCCTTCACCCACCACGGCCTGAAGGCGCTGGGCGTGCCGCAGGAGTCGCTTGACAGCTTCGCACCGGAGTTCCGGCAGGGCATGGCGGCCCGGGCAGCCGAGCTCGGAGACGTCGGCGAGAGCAGCCCGGCCAACTGGGAGAAACCGCTCGGAACCCGGGACGTGCACGTTGCGCTGGCGGCGCTGTCGCCCGATGCCGCGCGCCTGGAAACGGTGCTCGAACGAGCACGCCGTGCCCACCAGGAGCTCTCCGGCGTCGAGCTCATCTGGCGCCAGGACTGCTACCAGCTCCCGACCGGACGCACGTCCTTCGGCTTCAAGGACGGAATCGGCCAGCCGACAGTGGAGGGAAGCGGAATCGAAGGCTCTGAGCCGGAAGGACGACCGATCAAGGCAGGCGAGTTCATTCTCGGCTATCCAGACGAGACGGGAAGTCTGCCGCCGATGCCGAGCCCCGAAGTGCTCGGCCGGAACGGCACCTACCTCGTCTTCCGAAAGCTGCACACGCGGGTTGCGGCCTACCGGCAGTACCTGCGAGTCAAAGCCGCGAACCGCGAAGAAGCGGCACTGCTGGCGGCGAAGATGGTTGGACGCTGGCCGAGTGGCGCGCCGCTCGAGCTGGCCCCCGAGCGCGACGATCCTGCGCTCGGCGCGGACCCCGACCGCAACAACAACTTCAGCTACGCCGACGACCTCCGCGGTTTCAAATGCCCAGCCGGCGCACACGCGCGGCGCGCAAACCCGCGAGACGCACTCGACCACGAGATGACCGTCGACGTTCGTCTGCACCGCATGATCCGGCGGGGAACGAGCTACGGTCCGATGCTGCCCGAAGGCGTGGTCGACGACGACGGTGCCGACCGAGGCATTATCTTCGTGTTCGCCGGCACGCACATCAAGCGCCAGTTCGAGTTCGTCAAGACCCAGTGGCTGAACGACGGCATCTTCATCGGGGCGCCCAACGAGAAAGACCCGCTCGTCGGGCCGAACGACGGGTCCGGCACGCTCACCATCCCAAAACGGCCAATCCGCCGCCGGCTGGGTGATCTGCCGCCCTTCGTCGTTACCCGCGGCGGTGAGTACTGCTTCGCGCCGGGCCTACAAGCACTGCGCTGGCTGGGGGAACTCGGCACGTGACACGCATCGATAACGAAAGAAGGATGACTTGACAAGCAGCTCCACAGGCACCGAGCGCTGGAAGACACTCGATTTCGGCCCGCCATCATCCGGACAGGCGGAGCCCGATCAGCCCGTGCTACTCGAGTTCGTCTCGGGCGACCGCGTGGCCGTAATCACCCTGAACCGACCGCACGCCGACAACGCGATCACGACGGACATGGGGGCGCGCCTCACCGAGATCCTGGAGACGATCGCGGTGCGTCCCGCCGTCCGCGTCGCGATCATCACCGGAGCCGGTGAGCGAGCGTTCTCGGTCGGCAGCGACCTGCGCCAGCGCAAGAACATGACGAAGGAGCAGTGGCTGCGCCAGCGTCAGGACTTCGACCGCACGCTGTACACCCTGCGCGAATTGCGAAAGCCGATCTTCGCTGCCGTGAACGGGATCGCGTACGGCGGCGGCTCCGAGATCGCCCAGAGCACCGACTTCATCATCGCGTCCGAGAACGCGACCTTCGGCCAGCCCGAAGCGATGATCGGCCTCGCCGCCGGTGGCGGCTCACCGGCCCTACTTCCCCGCGTGCTCCCGCCGGGGAAAGCCCTGCAGATGCTGATGACCGGCGACCCGATCAGCGCGCAGGAGGCGTACCGGCTGGGAATGGTCAACGAGATCTGGCCTCGGGGCGAGCTCATGGACGCGGCCCACCGAATCGCGGAGAAGATCGCGAGCAACTCACCGACGGCGGTACAGGCGGTCAAGCGCGCCGTGCACATGGGCGAGGGGCAGCCGACCGAGCAGGCCATCGCGATCATGATGGAGGCCCATTGGCGTTCGGCTGTGCACCCCGACCGCGTCGAAGGCATCGGCGCATTCAACGACGACCGCGATCCCGACTTCCAAGACGCTGACTACTGATCGGCAAACCGGACCGGGAGATCAATCCACGAGGAGGCTCGGGGGAGATGATGGGTCCGTGGAGACCGATCGGGGGAGGATTCGGTGATGGGCCAGGCGATCGGCCAGGTCCTCTCGTTTGGCGTGGGCGTCGCGCTGAGCCCGCTGCCGATCATCGCCGTGGTACTGATGCTCGCCACGCCCAAAGGCCGGACGAACGGGCCGGCCTTCCTGACGGGATGGGTACTTGGGATCGCCGTCCTGGGTACGATCGTGCTGTTGATCGCGAGCGGCGCGTCGGCCAGCAAGGACGGCAGCCCAGCGACTTGGGTCAGCATCGTCAAGATCGTCCTCGGCGTCCTGCTATGGCTGCTCGCGGTCAGGCAATGGCGCGGACGTCCTCGCGGCGACAGGGAGCCTGAACTGCCCGCATGGATGAAGAGGATCGACACGTTCACGCCCGTCAAGTCGGCCGGGATGGGAGTACTGCTATCGGCGGTCAGTCCCAAGAACCTGCTGCTCGTCGTCGGCGCCGCCGCGGCGATCGCTCAGACCGGAGCGAGCGCCGCTGGCCAAGCCGTCGCGCTGATCGCGTTCATCGTGCTTGCCACGCTCGGCGTCGGCGCGCCGGTCGCGATCTACTTTCTCATGGGTGACCGCGCGACCGGGATCCTCGGCGAGCTGCACGACTGGATGGTCCGCGAGAACGCCACGATAATCGCAGTCATCTGTCTGATAATCGGCGCGAAGCTGATCGGCGACGCAATCACCGCGCTCGCCACCTAACCGGCCTGTGACCCGCGACTCGTCGGCGGTGGGGTCATGCAGGTCGGCGAAGGCACTGCCGCTTAAGGCGCCTACACCGGGCACCACCGCGCCATGGACGCTTCGCACTAGGATCGGTAGTCGCGCATGTGGAATACCCAGACGGTCCGAGTTCGGGCGTAACATCCGCGTTCGTATGGCGTCTAAGCCGCTCTCGGTGTTCAAGGAGCCCGGGCGCAGGCGTCATCGGCAGGCCCCCACGTTCTACGGCATGGCCTCGTTCACCTTGGTGGTGCTTGCGCTCGTCGGGTTGGTGGCTGTCGTGCTCCTTGTCCTGGGCCTCCTGAACGTGCATTGGGTTACGCAGCACTTCAGCGTTCACTAGTCGCCCTGGAAGATACGGGCGCTCGAGGCAGCGCAGGCGGTGAGGTCTTGGGAACGGCCCGATTCCGGGAGTCCCGCGGATTTCGCCGACGATGGGCCAACGCCGACCGTTGTGCCTCAGGCGGTCCCACGTGGTTGGGTCGCGCCTCTCACTCGGTGGCTGCAGCCTCAGCGTCTCCCTTCGGCTTCTCCGCCTCCTGGACGTACAGGAATGCGTAGGCGGCAGCAGCGCCGCCAAGGAAATCAGCGAGCAGATAGATCCAGATGTTGCCCCACTTGAACAGACCGGTGACCATCGCGCCCAGCGCGATCGCGGGATTGAACGCACCACCCGAGATGCCGCCGACCGCGAACGCACCGACCACCACGGTGAACCCGATCGCGAGCCCATAGAACGAGTTCCCCTCGGTCCCCTTCGCGGTTGCCACGTTCAACACGACCCACGCTAGCGCGAACGTGTACAGGAACTCGGCGATCAGCATCCTCCCCGCGCCGGCGACAACCGCGTGCGCCTCGTGACCGCCAACCACACGCACCGCCAGACCAGCCAGGACCGCCGCCACGAACTGGGTCACCACATAGGCGCCGTACTCGTTGGACGCGATCCTCCCCCTCAAGAACACGGCGGTGCTCACGGCCGGGTTGAAATGACCACCTGAGATGTGGCCACCAGCGAAGACCATCACCATCAGCGCCGACCCGATCGCGAGCGGCGCCAAGGCACCCGCACCCGCCTTGTTGGTCGCCATCCCAACCGTGAACATGAACAGGAACATGCCGATGAACTCGACGACGAGTTTGCGGTCAAGCGGGTAGCTCATGCTGCCCCCTCCCTTCGATGAGGCGGTCACAGACTGCAGTCATGTTCGACCCACGCCTGGACACACCTCCCCCGGTGCCGCCACTCATAGCAAGCGGTCGGGAGCACGGACGCAGAACCCGGTCGATCGAGTGGCGCTAATGCTCGGGACGATCAGCGCCAAGGCTCGCGACCGCAGCGCGGCGGCGTCCGGGACGCCCGACCTCAACCCCGAACGGACAGCGCTTCCGGTCCGATTGCCAAGGCTTGCGGACTCACGTCGCGACCCAGCATTCCCACGACTCAAGCGTCGTGAAGCCGAGCTTCTCATAGACGCTGTAGCCGTCGGGACTGGATTGCAACCAGGCCCATCGCGCTCCCCGATCCAGACCGTCGCGGACAGCTCGACCGGTGATCTTGGCTCCGTAGCCGCGCCTGCGATGCGCAGGCAACGTGGCCACATTGAAGATTCCCACGTGGTTTTCGAGGCAGACGCCGACGCCCGTAACGACGGGTTCGCCGGCGACCGTACCCACATACGTACGAACGCCGGGTCTTCCCATAACTGCCGGCGTCATCAGCCCGAGGAACACGTCCACGGGCGCCTGAAAGCCAGCCGCCGCGAGTTCCGCGTGGACCACGGCCTGCTCGGGGTCAAGCACCTCGATTACGAGGTCATCCTGGTCAAGCCGAGGCAGCTCTCTTTCGCTTGGGAGAGCCATGAGCGGGACGTCGACGGCCCGGAGCATTCCACGCCCTTCACCTAGCTCACGCAACGCACCGCTGCACCCGGGGGCCAACTGCAAACAGTGCGGCACCCCGGTGGCCGCCACACGCTCAAGCAGACCACAGACAACCTCGCGCTC
The DNA here is from genome assembly GCA_963770615.1 of uncultured Solirubrobacterales bacterium. Classification (GTDB taxonomy): domain Bacteria; phylum Actinomycetota; class Thermoleophilia; order Solirubrobacterales; family Solirubrobacteraceae; genus Palsa-465. The sequence continues at coordinate 24,868 of CAVYQJ010000008.1, forward strand.
GGCATCCTCCCCGTAGGCCAAGACGCCGTTGAGGGTCGGCACCGCTACGCCCGTCACGCCGCCGAGTGCCCCAGGTATACGTTCGGTCCAGCCTGCCGGGATTCCCACGATCAGGTGCTCCCATACCGCGGCGAGGGCAGCACCAGGAGTTATGGCATCGACAGGGATCGGCAGACACTATGCGCGATCGCCATCACGAGCAACTCCCCATCTGGGGCCCAGTTCTGCCGCCTTGGATGATCGTGAACCCACGGAACCCAGCCAACGCGATAGCGTCGCCGCGAGCCGCCCCCGCGGCGACGATCTTGGACAGGCCGAGCGAGACGCAGCCCCCAGACGACAGATCCGCCAACCCGTTTCAGGTGCGGGCCACGCACCTGCTGAGAGCCCGCGGCCTGTGGACGATCCCGGTGATCGTCGGCGCCATCGTGCTGGTGCTGATGACCGTGTTCTACATCGGGTCGGTGGTCGACCCCGTCAGCCACCTGCACGGGCTGCCCGTATCGATCGTCGATGAGGACGCCGGCGCGAGCGTCGGGTCGCGGCACGTTGACCTCGGCGCGCAGCTGCAAGCGGGGCTGACCGGCTCGCGGGCCGTCTCGAGGCTGATCTCCCTCATTCCCGAGCAGCGGTCTGCCGCCCAGAATCGAATGGACCGAAACGGCGCGTATGCCGCGCTCGTGATCCCGGCCAACTTCACCGCCTCGCTGCTCTCATTGGCGGGGGTGCGGCTACCGGCGGCGGTCTCGGCAGGCAAGCCTACGGTCGAGCTACTCAACAATCGGCGGGCCGGGACCGTCGGGGTCCAGCTCGCCAGCGGCGTGCTCGAGCCCGCGGTCACCGAGGCCTCGCATCGGATCGGCCAGCAGCTGCTCGCGTCAGCCCGCCCAGCCCCGACCGCCGGAACCGCGATCGCCGCGGTGCTCGCTGACCCGATCACCTTCTCGAGTCTCGACTACAGGCCACTGCCGTCGCACTCCGCGCTCGGGCTGAGCGCGTTCTACGTGGCGCTGCTGGCGCTGATGTGCGGCTTTCTGGCCGGCACGATCATCAACGCGACCGTCGACGCCGCCACCGGCTACGCCACCACCGACATCGGTCCCAAGTGGCGGCAACGAACGCCGCTGCCAATCAACCGCTGGCAGACACTCTTGACGAAATGGGCGATGGCGCTACCCGTCACCGGGCTCCTCACGGGACTGATGCTCCTGGTCGCGGTCGGCGCGCTTGACATGAACGCTCCCAGCGCCGGGTTGCTGTGGCTGTTTATCTGGCTCGCCGCCGCGAGTGTTGCGGCCGGCACGCTCGTTCTGTTTGCTGCCCTCGGCTCCCAGGGACAACTGATCGCGCTACTTCTGTTCGTGTACCTCGGGCTCGCCTCCGCCGGCGGCACGGTCCCGATCCAGGCCCTCCCGAGTCCGCTCAAGCTCGTCAGCCAGATCGAACCGCTCCGCCAGATCCTTGCCGGCACGCGCTCGATCCTTTACTTCAACGCCGGCGGCAGCGCCGGACTCACCCGAGGACTGATCACTGCCACCGCGGGGCTGATCTTCTGGCTCGCTCTGGGAACCGTCATCGTGAAGTGGTACGACCGCAAAGGCTTCCATCGCATCCACCCTGACCTGCTCGCCCACGTGCACAAGACCGTCAGCGCCTACCAGGCCGAGTCGCAACTACCACTGCACTCGAGCGCGGACGCTGAGCCCGAACCGTGATCGGCCGTCTTCGTGGAAGCGGAAGCTGCGCCGGGTAGACTCAGCCAACGGTGGCGGCTATTCGGGTTCCGCATTGAGGACCGCGGCTCGGCTAGCCGCTGTAGGGCGTGGACTCGGGAGGCGCGCGAGCGCACCCCTCGCCGTGGGAGCAGCCGTGACGGCTGCGTCGCTCTGCTGCTTTGGCTGTGGTTCTTCGATGCACGGCTCGGCGGCGTCAACAGTCGGAAGCGCGACCGCTGGGGCGGCGAGATCCAGACCCGCGCCGGGGGCCTCCGGTTTCGGCTCCAATTGGACCACGTACCACGGGGCGGCTGAGGCGACCGGGGTCGACGCGACGCAGACGAAGCTGCTGCCTTCGCGGCGGGCCTGGACCTCGTCGGCTCTCGACGGGCAGCTGTATGGCGAGCCGCTCGTCGCCGACGGCCGCGTCGTCGCGGCGACCGAGAACGACACCGTCTACGTGATGGCCGCACACAGCGGGCGCATCCTGTGGTCACGCCATCTGGCGAAGCCCGTGCCATCCGGTGTTCTGCCTTGCGGCGACATCTCACCCGAGGTCGGCATTACGGGCACCCCGGTGATCGATTCGGGGCGCCACGAGATCTTCGTCGACGCGGACACCCTGATAAGCGGCCCGTCTACCTCTGGTGGCGTGGAAGCGTCGCACCGTCTATTCGGGCTCAACCTGTTCACCGGCAAGGTCGAACTGGACGAGCGCGCGATGCCGAACGCCGGCGAGGACCAGCTCGCCCAGCTGCAGCGGCCTGGGCTGGCGCTCGACCATGGTTTCGTGGTCATCGCCTACGGTCAGAACACCGGCGACTGTCCCGGCCCCAACGGTCCTGCCCACGGCTATGTCGTCTCGATCCCCGAGAAGGGAGGACGGCTCCACTACTTCCAGATCGGCAGCGGCCGGGATCGGGGGGCGGTTTGGATGGGCGGCAGCTCTCCGGTCGTCGACCCGAACGGGCACGTCTACGTGGCGAGCGCCGACGGCTACGACCTCGGCCCGGGCCAGCCGTACGACGACAGCGACGCGGTGCTCGAGCTGTCGCCGACGATGCACCTGGAGTCGATCTTCTACCCCAAGGACTGGCAGAAGCTCAGCTCCGATGACCTCGACCTCGGGACCGGGGACCCCGTGCTCGTGGATGGTTTCGTGTTCCAGGTCGGCAAGACGGACACCGGCTATCTGCTGCGTCAGGGGCATCTCGGCGGCGAGGAGGGCGAGGTCGCGTCGCTGTCGGTGTGCAGTGGGGACCCCGACGGCGGCCACGCGGTGAAGGGCTCGGTCGTCTACGTGCCCTGCCCGAACGGCGTGACGGCGATCAAGGTCTCGACGAAGGCGCCCTACCTGAAGCAGCTGTGGACCGACAACGACGGCGCCGCCGGCTCACCGATCATCGCCGATGGACTGATCTGGACGATTGGCGGGAACGCGGTGCACGGCCTCAAGCCGGCCAACGGCAAAGAGGTCGTCTCGATCCCATTCGGCGGGTTTGCGAACCACTTCCCGACGCCGTCGGTCGGCGATGGGCTGCTGCTCCTTCCGGGCACCGACCAGGTCTTCGCCTTCATGGGTCCGGCCGGGCGCCCGCCGCCACCCCCCGCCTAGGTCTGCCCGCCGCCACCCCCCGCCTAGGTCTGCCAGTCCCGCTGGACGCGGGCACGTGCTCAGGCACCCCGAGGTTGAGGAGCAGCAGCTCGCGGATGCGCGCGGTCGGTCATCCCGCCTTAGCGGCGCCGAAATCACCACCATCCGGCGAGGACAGCTCACCTGGGTAGGAGCCAGCCTGGCGCGTACGTCGTTCACACATTGGAGGACTGACCATGGCGCGCGCCTGCGTCGTAACCGAATATGGGCCCCCTGACGTTCTCAAGTGGAAGGAAGTTCCGACGCCGGAGCCGTCGGAAGGGGAGATCCGGATCAAGGTCCGTGTCTCTGGCGTCAGCCCGACGGATCTGAAGATCCGCCACGGCGACGTCAAGGAAATCTTCCCGCTCCCCGAGCCGCCGGTCCTCGGTTTTGAGACCGCCGGAACCGTCGACGCGGTCGGCGAGGAGGTCAGCGGCGTCGCGGTCGGAGACGAGGTGGCTGCCTTGCTGCCATCACTGGGCGGGTACGGCGAGTATGCGCTTGCCGCGGCCTGGACGCCCAAGCCGCCGCAGGTGACCTGGAACGACGCCGGCGCGCTGGCCTCATCGGTTGAGGCCGCCGTCGGAGTGCTCCGCCAGCTCGGGGTGGCAGAGGGCGAGACGCTCTTGATCCTCGGCGCGGGTGGGTCGGTTGGGATCATCGCCACGCAGCTAGCAGTTCGTCAGGGGATCAGGGTCATCGGAGCGGTCGGCGCGCGAGACGAGGCGCTCACCCGAGAGCTCGGCGCCATGCCAGTGCGCTACGGGAGCGAGCTGCTCGCAAATGTGCGCGAGGTCACCGATCGAGTCGACGCCACCCTCGACGCCGCGGGCAAGGGTGGACTTGCGGACGCGATCGCGCTCACCGGCAGCTCCGACCGGGTGATCACGCTGGCGGACCCCCGCGCGGCTGAGCTCGGCGTTCGGTTCTCAGTTGGGACGCCCGATCGAGCTCCCGACGCCGTCGAGATCGGCATGCAGCTGCTCGCCTCCGGCGAACTGCGCATGCGATCCCAGCAGTCCCTGCCGATGTCGCAAGCAGCCGAAGCCCACCGGCTCCTCGAGAACGGACACGCTCGCGAAAAGTTCGTGCTCGTGACCGGCGCTGAGGTCGCGACGTGACAACGGCCGCCGCGGGACAGTCGCTGAACGGTGCGGATCCGGGCCGTTCGCTTGGAAGCCGGCGCCACCGGCGCGGGTTCTGGCCGCACCCCGGCCCCCAACTGAACGCCCCGTTGTCCTTCGAGTTCGAGAAAGGAACCTGATGCAACCATCCGGCAACAAGAGTGTCGGGATCATCGGTGCAGGCAAGATCGGTCACGCGATGGCGCAGATCGCACTGCGCGCCGGCCGGTCGGTCGTGATTGCCAACAACCACGGGCCGCAGTCACTGACCTCGGTGGTACAGCAGCTCGGCGACGGCGTCTCGGCCGGCACAGTGACCGACGCCGTCGCTGCGGACATCGTCGTTCTCGGCGTGATGTGGCCGGACGTCCCGCAGGCCGTTCGAGGGTTCGACTGGGCCGGACGCATCTTGATCGACCCCACCAACGACTTCGACCCCACCGACCTCAACGGGCGCACGTCCAGCGAGGTCGTGGCCGATCTTGTCACCCCCGCGCGCGTAGTGAAGACTGCCAACATCTACATGGCCGAGCTGCTCGCGTCGGACCCGCGACAAGCGGGGGGCCAACGCGTGATGTTCCTATCCGGAGACGACGCCGACGCCAAGTCCGAGGTCGGTGGCCTGTTCGAGGATGCCGGGTTCTTCGTCGTTGATCTCGGCGGGCTGCGCGAAGGCGGCAAGATGCAGCAGTTCGGTGGCCCACTGGCTGGCCGAAACCTAATCCGTCTGCCTTGAACCGCGCTCGTTGGAGGCTGAGATCGCGTGATTAAGCGCTGGATCACTCGAATCAGGCGATGCCTGGTCACCTGACCGTTCGGCATGCTCGACAGCCTCAGATCAGCGACGCAAAGGAGCACGCATGAGCACGACGACCCCGTATCCCACCACAACCGCGACCGAGGACCGCCTCGCGATCCTTGACCTGATCGGACGCCTCGGGCTGCTGGTTGACGCGCGTGACTGGAGCGCGCTCGAGCAGTTGTTCACCAACCCGGTCTACAGCGACCGCACCTCACTGTTCGGAGGTGAGCCGCAGACCAATACTCCCGCTGAGCTCGCCGGCGGTTTGCAATATGTGCTCGGCAAGCTCGACACAACCCACCACCTGATCAGCTGTCAGGTGATCGATCTGGGCGGCGACGAGGCAACCAGCGCGGCCAACATGCAGGGCACGCACGTGCTCGCCAACGCCTCCGGCGGCTCTCAGTGGGTCGTCGCCGGCCGTCACGACTATCAGCTGAAACGGACGGCAGACGGCTGGCGGATCGCCGGGATCACGTTCACCCTGCAGTGGGCGAGTGGCAACGAGCACATCTTGACGCTCGCGACTGCCGCTTGACCGTGTGCGGCGAGCCGGGTGATACCTTCGAGCTTGTCGCCGATGCCTGACAGCACGCCTCCTCCGGCCACGCGTAAGCGATATCACGGCACGGCCGTCGAGGTCAGCTTCGACGGCGCACGCTGCCGACACGCGGCCGAATGTCTTCGTGGACTGCCGGCCGTGTTCGACCTCAGCCGGCGACCATGGATCCTGCCCGACGGCGCCGATCCCGAGGATGTCGTTCGCGTCGTAGCGCGCTGCCCGACCGGTGCGCTCCGCACCCACCCGATCACATCGACAAGCGAGACGCCGATCAGGCCGACCGCGGTGACCGCAATGCCCGGCGGCCCGGTTCTCCTGCATGGTGATCTACACGTGACCGGGCCGGGGGTCGACGAGCACGAGACCCGCGCTGCCCTCTGCTCCTGCGGTAGCACCGCTAACGCGCCCTATTGCGACGGCAGCGGGACGTGCGTCAACTGGCCACGCCCGCGGGGGCACGCGCCGGCAGCGGGGGTCGAGACGAGCTGAGCCGCGGGCAGACTGCCGGAGAGGGTGCGCGTCGGAGATACTCATCGCGTGCGCGCGCTCGTGATCTCCGATACGCACTTCGGTGCCTGGACCGGCGAGGATCTTCTTCGTGAGCCGGAGAATCTTGAGCTGCTGGCGCCGGCGCTCGATGTCGACGAGGTGATCTTCCTCGGCGATATGTTCGACCTGATGTTCGCGTCGATCCGGGACGGCTTCGAGGCGGCACGCGGCCTGCTGGAGCTCCTGCGCGACAAGCTTCAGGGAAAGCGGTTTGTGTTTCTCGCGGGGAATCACGACCACAACTTCGTCGATCGCGAAGCCGAGGATCGACTCGAGTTGGCGTTGGCCCTAGGCATGCCTGAGGAGGAGATGAGCGACGAGCTCCGACGCGCGGACCTGCTTCGGCTTTTTCTGGAGCGGCACCTCGAGGGGGTTGAGGTCGATATCCGCTACCCGACGTACACGTTCGCCGGCGTGCTGTGCACGCATGGCCACTATCTCGACCTCCACGCTTCGCGAAGCGGCGGGAGCTCAACCAGGCTGCTCTCCCGCGCGCTGTGGTCGATCGCCGTCGGCGGCCGGGAGCGTTCACCGACGATCGCCGACTATGAGGCGACGGCATCGCTGCTCACCGGGCTGCTGTACACGATCGCGCAGTTGCCGAATGGCACCGACGCCCAGCGTCGTGCGTTCGGGGCGTTCCAGGCGCTGGGACGCGCGGTGCATCTGTCCGCCTCGCCGGTTAGAGCCGCCGAGAAGCTTCGGCGCTGGTCCGGGACGCACTTCGCGCCGCCGGGGACGGCCGACCAGGGGGAGGCGCCTGGAGTAGCCCCCGAGGGGTATCGGGCGGCCCGCCATCAAGAGATGATGCGCCGCCACCGCACCGGCGCTCCGGCCGGAGGCGAAGCGTCGAGCTACGCGCTTGCCCGCTCCGTGGCTCCAAGCGACCCGCTCGCCCGCGCAGTCGACGCGTTCGAGCAGGTCGTCGTGAACCTCGGCTGGTCCTCTGAGACCGGCAACATCGTGTTCGCCCATACCCACCAACCACTCGATGGCGTGCGGGGACCCCAGGGCAAATTCCGCTACTGGAACACGGGTTCGTGGATCTACGAGCCCGCGCTTCGATCGAATAGCGCGTACATCGCGTACCTGAGGAACGCCTGGCCGGGGACGGTCGTCCTGATCGACTCAGACGAACCGGAACCGCGGCTGCTGCGGCTACGCGAACACCTCAACCCCCTTCACGGAGAGGACGGTTAGGACGCGATCCGAGACCTGCGGTTGCGACCGCGCCCCCGGTGACTTATGGTCGCCCACATGACCGCGACCACCACTGCCACCGACCATCTGCTTCTCCACTTCGCGCGCAACGGCGGCGCCCGCGACGGCGGTGTCGAACTGCTCGTGCTCGAACGAGGCGAGGGCGTGTTCGTGGTCGACAGCCTCGGCAGGCGCCACCTCGACGGGCTCTCGAACTTGTTCTGCGCCCAGCTGGGCTATGCGTTCGGTGCCGAGATGGCCGAGGTCGCGAGCCGGCAGCTGATCGAGCTTCCGTTCGCAACGAACTGGGGTGTGGCTCATCCGGCGGCGGTCGAGCTGGCCGACAGGCTGGCGGAGATTGCGCCCGGCTCGCTCGATCACGTGTTCTTCACGAGCGGCGGTTCGGAGTCCGTCGAGGCCGCCTGGAAACTCGTCCGCCAGTACCACCTCGCGAACGGGGAGCCGCAGCGCACCAAGGCGATCTCGCGCGATCGCGCCTACCACGGCGTGACCCTGGGTGCGCTGGCGTTCACGGGCGTGCCGGGCTTCAAGGAGCCATTTGGCCCGCCGGCCGTCCCCACCTTCCACGTCTCGAACACGAACACATTCCGAAGGCCTGAGTCCGGGGCCGAGCTCACGTCGCTCCTGCTCGACGAGGTGGAAGCGGTGATCGAACGCGAGGGGGCGGAGACGATCGCGATGATCATCGCCGAGCCCGTGCAAAACGCCGGCGGCTGCCTGCAGCCCCCCGACGGCTACTGGGCCGGACTCCGCGAGATCTGCGACCGCCACGGGATCCTGCTCGTGGCAGACGAGGTGATCACCGGGTTCGGACGCCTCGGCGAGTGGTTCGGCGTGAGCCGGTTCGGCGCGGTCCCAGATCTGGTCACGATCGCGAAGGGCCTGACGTCGGCGTACGCGCCGATGGGGGCGGTGCTGGCGTCGGACCGAGTCGCCGAGCCGCTGTACGACGCCGGCCGGACGCTGCTCCACGGGATCACGTTCGGCGGTCATCCGCTTTCGGCCGCGATCGCGCTGAAGAACCTCGAGCTGTTCGAGCGCGAGCAGGTGCTCGACAACGTCCGCGAGCACGAGTCCTACCTCGCCAACCTGCTCGAATCGCTCCGGCGGCTGCCGATCGTCGGGGACGTGCGCGGCAGCGGCTACTTCTGGGCGGTCGAGCTCGTGCCGGACGGCCCGGAGAGCCGTTTCGATGCCGAGCAGCGCGAGGAGCTGCTCCGCAAGTGCCTGCCGGGCGCGCTTATCAAGGCGCAGCTGATCGCGCGTGGGGACGATCGAGGCGACACCGTGATTCAGATTGCGCCGCCGCTGATCTGTGACCGATCGCTGTTGGACGATCTGGTCGGGCGCCTCGGCGACGTGCTCGTGATGCTCTCCGAACACATGGGGATCCCGACATGACCAATACCACGCTGATTGCCAACGGGACCGTCGTCTCGGCCGATGGGGAGTTCGACGGCGACGTGCTGATCGAAGGCGAGAAGATCGCCGCCGTCGGCCGCATCGTCGCTCCCGAGGGAACGGACGTCGTCGACGCCACCGGTTGCTTCGTCCTGCCGGGCCTGATCGACAACCACACTCACCTGTCGATGCCGTTCATGGGCACGATGTCGTCCGACGACTACAACACCGGCACCCAGGCGGCGGCCGCCGGCGGAGTGACGTGCCTCGTCGACTTCGCGATCCAGCAGCAGCCCGACAACCTCCAGTCCACGCTCGAGGAGTGGCGCGGTCGCGCTGACGGGGCCGCGCACGTGGACTACGGCTTTCACATGGCGATCACCAACGCGTGCGACGCGGTCCTCGAGGACATGACCGCGATGGCGGAGGCCGGCGTCTGCTCCTTCAAGCTGTTCATGGCCTACAAGGGTGCGCTGATGGTCCGCGACGACGAGCTCGCCGCGTGCATGGAGCGCGCCCGCGATCTCGACGCGCTGACGATGGTGCATGCCGAGAACGGCGACATCGTCGACCTGCTGGTCAAACGGGCGCTGGCGCGCGGTGACACGTCGGCGATCCACCACGCGCTGACCCGACCCGAGTACGTCGAGGCGGAAGCCACGGGACGCGCGGCCACGATCGCCGAGCACGTGGGCGCTCCCCTGTTCGTAGTGCACGTCACCTGCGCTGCCGCCGCCGCGGAGATCGAGGCCGCGCAACGGCGCGGCGCGGCGGTCACCGGCGAGACGTGCTTCCAGTACCTCACCAACGGCATCGACGATCTTCGCCGCCCGGGCGTCGAGGGCTGCCGCTACATCTGCTCGCCGCCGCTGCGAGATGTCTCGAACCACGAGCCGTTGTGGGGTTATCTGCGGCGCGGCGTCCTCGAGAGCGTCTCAACCGACCATTGCCCGTTCAACGACGAGCAGAAGTCCCGCGGCCTCGACGACTTCAGCCTTGTGCCGAATGGCCTCGCGCTGATCCAGCATCGTCTGGCGAAGCTGTGGGACGAGGGCGTCGTGTCAGGACGGATCACCCGCTCGCAGCTGGTCGACTTGACCAGCACGACGATCGCGCGGCGCTTCGGTCTGCGAGAAAAGGGCGCACTCGCGCCGGGTAAGGACGCCGATGTCGTCGTGCTCGATCCAGCGGCACCTCGCCGTTACGGCAAGGCGACGTCATTCATGAACGTCAACTACGACCTGTACGAAGGCGAGACCGCCAGCGCGAGCGTGCGGCATACGTTCTCGCGCGGAACGCTCGTATACGACCGGGGCGAGATCAGGACCGATCCTGGCCACGGTCGCTTCGTCCCGCGGACGCTCGGGGCCTCCGTCCAGGTCGCGGCGTGACCGAGGTACGGCTCGACCCGCAAGCGGTCATCGCCGACCTCGACGAGCTTGCGAGCCAGAGCGGCGGGCGGTTCGCCGGAGCGAAGCGACTTGCATGGACGCCGCAGTGGATGGAGGCGCGGTCGTGGCTCGCTTCGAAGCTCGCCGACTTGGGGCTCGAGTCGGAGCGGGACCAGGCCGGGAACCTGTGGGCGAGCATCGATGGCGACGACGAGGGCTTCATGATCGTCGGGTCACACATCGACGCCGTACCGGATGGCGGCTGGCTGGACGGTGCGCTCGGCCTGATGACCGCGCTCGAGACGGTTCGGCAGTTGGCCCGGGCCGGCGCGCGGCCGCCGATCGGCGTTCGCTTCGTCGACTGGGCGGACGAGGAGGGGGCGCGGTTCGGCCGCAGCCTGCTCGGCTCCTCAGCGTGCGCCGGCACGCTCGACCCGGACGAGGTCCGCGACCTCCGAGATGCTCACGGCGTCGCCTTGGCTGACGCACTGAGCGAATGCGGAGTCGACCTCGACAATGCCCCGTCGGCCGCCGGACGTCTACAGGGTGCGGTCGCCTATCTCGAGCTTCATATCGAGCAGGGACCGGTACTGCTGGACGGCGGTCGGCTGGCCTGCGCCGTAAGCGGGACCGTCGGGGTCGAGCGGCACCTGATGACGTTCACCGGTCAGGCGGCGCACGCCGGGTCGACGCCGATGCGGCTGCGCCAGGACTCGCTCGCTGCCGCAGCGCGCGCGGCGCTCGAGGTACGGCAGAGCGCGATCAACCATGGTGGCGTCGGCACCGTCGGGCGGATGCAGTCGATTCCCGGTGTCATCACTGCCGTCGCGGGCAGCACCGAGATGCAACTCGATCAGCGCCACCTCGACCCAGACGAGCTCGCCGCAATGTTCGCCGAGGCGCAGCAGGCGTGTCGCGAGGCGGCCGAGGAGTTCAACTGCACCGTCGAACAGCGCGACGTGTTTCGCGCGACCCCGACTCCATTCGACGTGACACTGGTCGAACTCGCGCAAATGAGCGTGCAGGAAGCGGGCGGCGAGGCGGGCGAGCCGATCCCGAGCGGGCCACTCCACGACGCGACCGAGATCGGGCGGGTCGTCCCCACGGCGATGATCTTCGCCCAGTCCGACCCGCCCATCTCGCACGCCTCGATCGAGGATTCACCTGACCGGGCGCTGAGCGTCGCGATCGATGCCTACGGGCGCAGTGTCAGCTCGGTGCTTGCGAGAGCCGGCGAAATGACGTCAAATGGAGCCCATAGATCATGAACTTCGGAGTCGTCCTCCAAACCAACCCGCCGGCGGCGCGCGTGATCGAGCTCGCCCGCAGGGCCGAGACGTACGGTTTCAGCAACGTGTGGACGTTCGACTCGCATCTGCTGTGGGAAGAGCCGTTCGTGATCTTCAGCCGGATCCTGGACACCACTCACAAGTTGAAAGTTGGGCCGATGGTGACGAATCCGGCGACCCGTGACTGGACCGTCACCGCATCGCTGTTCGCCACCTTGAACGAGATGTATGGCAACCGCACGGTGTGCGGCATCGGCCGTGGTGACTCGGCCGTACGGACGATCAACGGCAAGCCGGTGAACCTCGCTGACCTGCGCGCTTGCGTCGAGGTGGTTCGTGGGCTCGCCAACGGAGGAACGGTCGAGTACAAGGGCAGCACTCTGCGTTTCCCGTGGAACCCCGACAGCAGGTTGCCGATCTGGGTAGCGGCCTACGGGCCCAAGGCCCTGAAGGTCGCCGGGGAGGTGGGGGACGGTTACATATTGCAGCTCGCCGATCCCGACATCGCCGCGTGGAGCATCCAAGCCGTGCGGGACGCCGCGGCGGCGGCCGGGCGCGATCCGGACGCTCTGACGATGTGTGTCGCGGCGCCGGCCTATGTCACCGACGGGAGCGACGCGGCACGCGCGCACGCACTCGACCAATGCCGCTGGTTCGGCGGGATGGTCGGGAACCACGTCGCGGACCTCGTGGCCCGTTATGGGAACGAGGGTCACGCGGTGCCGAGGAGCCTGACCGACTACATCGCCGGACGCGAGGGATACGACTACAACGAGCACGGACGAGCGGGCAACCCCGACACCGAGTTCGTGCCCGACGAGATCGTCGAGCGGTTCTGCATCATCGGATCGCCCGAGACCCAGATCGCACGGCTGACGGAACTCGCGGGCATCGGCGTCGGCCACTTCGCGTTGTACCTGCAGCACGACGCTCAGGAGGCGACTCTGGCAGCGTTCGGCGACGAGGTGATCCCCGGCGTCGGCGAGCATCTACTCGCGCGCAGCTGAGTCGAGTTCGGCCAGGTGGCGCGCTCGCGCCGCGTCGTCCAAGAACGACGCTTCGAAGCTGTTGCGGGCGAGCGCGAGGATTGTCGCGTCGTCGAGCCGCAGGGCCTCTGCCACGCCGGCGAGGTTCTCGCCAACGTAGCCGCCAAAGTAGGCCGGGTCGTCTGAGTTGACCGTGGCGCACAGTCCGTGCTCGAGCATCCTCGCCAGGGGGTGCTGCTCGAGTGTGTCGACGACGCGCAGCTTGACGTTCGAGAACGGGCACACGGTCAGCGGAATTCGGTCGGCCTCGAGGCGACGGGTGAGTGAGCGATCTTCCAGGCACCGTACGCCGTGGTCGATTCGCTCCGCGCCGAGCAGATCGAGCGCCTGCCAGATGTACTCGGGCGGGCCCTCTTCGCCGGCGTGGGCGACGGCTCGCAGGCCGGCGCTGGTGGCTCGGTCGAAGACGTCGCGGAACTTCTCAGGGGGATGACCCACCTCTGCGGAATCGAGCCCTACGCCGAAGATCACGTCCCGGTGCACGAGCGCCTGCTCGAGCGTCGCCATCGCGTCATCGGCTGAGCGATCACGCAGGAAGCACATGATCAGGTGCGATGTCATCCCGCGCTCTCGCGCCTCGGTCAAGGCCGCACCGATTCCGCGCACGACGGTTTCGAGCTTCACACCACGCGCGGTATGGGTCTGCGGGTCGAAGAAGATCTCGACGTGACGAACGCCCTGCTCGCGAGCACGGGTTAGATACGCGGTGGTGAGTTCGTAGAAATCCCGTTCGTGAATGAGGACCGAGCACGCCCGGTAATAGACATCCAGGAACGACTGCAGGTTGCTGAACCGGTAGGCACGCCGGACCGCTTCAGCGTCCGGGTACGGGAGGCTGACGCCGTTGCGTCGAGCCAGCTCAAACATCATCTCGGGCTCGAGCGTCCCCTCGATGTGCAGGTGTAACTCGGCCTTGGGCAACGTGAGCGGATTAACCATCACAAGCGCTCATTCCGTCGCGAACACGATGTCCTGGGCACCGTGCCACAGGGTCATCTCTCCCAGCGGCCTGAGGTTCTCGTTGCCCTCAACCACGGTCAGGAAGTGGTTGCCGGCGAGCTGGCCGACGATGCTCGAGAACATGCACCCGCCGTACGGTAAGAGGATCTCGGTCTCGCTGTAGCCACCTGGGTAGAGGAGGATCTCCCCGGGCGCCGGATGACTCGTGTGGTTCTCGAAGCCGACGCCAACCTCGAAGTCACCGAGCGGGATCCAGGTCGACTCCCCACTCCAGCGGACGTGGATGACCTTCTGCTCGAACGGCAGCAGCCTCGAGAACGCCTCGCATGTCTTGGGCGCGCGCTCCTCCTCGAGGCGAGCGCGGAAGGTGTACGGGCCGGCGGTGATCGACAGCGTCGTCATGAGCTCTCCGTTTCGGTTGTGGGCGTGAGCAGCCGGCCCGCGGGCGGACCGACGATCTGGCCGTTCGCGAACACCGTCCGGCCGCGTATGAGCGTGCGCGCCACGCGGGAGCTGAAGGTCCGTCCGACGAACGGGCTGTGGCGATGGCGATACTGGAGGTCCTCGGCCGAGAGCTGGTACGAAGCGGCCGGCTCGACGAGCACGAGGTCCGCGTCGGCACCTGGCTCAACGCGTCCCTTGCTGGGGAGTCGGAATCTGCGGGCGACGTAGCCAGACGTCGCGGCGGCGATCAGCTCGAGCGGCAGCCCGCGCCGTTCGCAGCCCTCGCTGAGCAGCAGCGAGAGCATCGTCTGGCAACCCGAGATGCCACCCCACGCGGCGAACGCGTCGTCGCTGCTCTTCAGAGCCCAGGGCGCCGGCGAGTGGTCGGACGCGACCATCGGCAGGGTCCCGTCTCGTAGTGCGCCCCAGAGCGCGTCGGTCTCCGCGCGCGGGCGCAACGGTGGCGCGCACTTCGCGACGTTGCCGAGGACTTCGGCGTCCTCGTCGGTGAGCACGAGGTAATGCGGACATGTCTCGCAGCTGACGTCGACGCCCCGCGCACGGGCGGCGGCAACGAGCGCGACGCCGCGGCCAGTCGAGACGTGAACCACGTGCACCGAGCAGCCACTGTCGTCCGCGAGCGCGATCGCGCGCACGATCGCCTGGAGCTCGGCGACCGCCGGGCGCGACGCGATGAAGTCGCGCATCGCGGTCCGCCCTTCGGCACGCGCGCGCTGCGCAAGGCCGGCGGTCATGACCTCGCTCTCGGCGTGCACAGCGACGGGCAGCCCAAGCGTCGCCGCGCGGCACATCCCGTCGTACAAGGTGAGGTCGTCGACCGCCGCGAAGTCGTCGATCCCGCTCGAGCACATGAACGCCTTGAAGCCGACGACCCCGCGCGCGGCGAGCTCATCCATCGCCTCGACGCCGCCCCGGACCAGACCTCCCCACAGCGCGATGTCGACGCGCGCGCTCCGCTCCAGGCACCGGCGTTTCTCGTCGAACGCGGCGCCGGTCACCGTCGGCGGGTGCGCGTTGAGCGGCATGTCGATCGCGGCCGTCGCGCCGCCGGTGGCAAGCGCACGCGTGCCCGTGTCGAAGCCCTCCCAATCGGCGCGACCGGGCTCGTTCATGTGCACGTGACCGTCGATCACCCCGGGCAACAGGTACATGCCGTCAGTGCGGATCTCCTCGGTGGCGGCACCGGCGAGCTCAGGACCGACCTCGGCGATGAGCCCGTCGGCCACGCCGACGTCGAGTCGGCGCGGCGCTCCGGCCCCGACGACGACCGCGCCGCGGATCAGGACGTCGAAGCTCACCCGACACGCTCGAGGAACCGCGTCGTCGCATCGATCGCGGCCGCGACGTCCTCGACCGTGACGGACTCGGCCGGGTTGTGGCTGACGCCGCCGGCGCAGCGGACGAACAGCATCGCGACCGGCGCAATCGTCGAGAGCATCGCGGCATCGTGCCCGGCGCCGCTCACCAGGCGGACGACCGGATGACCGGAGGCGACGATCGCCGCGGCAACGAGCTCCGTGAGTTCAGTCGAACAATCAACCGACGGAGTCCCCGGCCCGACCTGCCACTCGACCCCGACGCCACGGGCATCAGCGATTGCGCCGGCGCGCTCACGCAAGCGCGTAACCACGGACTCCCGGACGGCGTCAGTGGCGTGTCGCACGTCGAGGCTGAGGACGACGCGGCCTGGGATGACATTCCTCGCGCCGGCAACCACCTCGAGCTCGCCGACCGTGGCAACGACGCCGTTCTCCCGCTGCGCGACGGCTTCGACCGCGGTCACGAATTCGGCTGCCGCGCCCAGGGCGTCGCGGCGCAACGCCATCGGCACCGTACCGGCGTGCCCCGCCTCGCCGGTGAACACGACGCGGCCTCCATTCTGACCGGCGATCGCGGTGACGACGCCGAGCGGGACGCCGTCGGCCTCGAGCACCGGGCCCTGCTCGATATGGACCTCGTAGTAACCGATCAGATCGGCGGTCTCGCGGCCCGCGCTCGCGAGCCCCTCCGGGTCGCCGCCGAAGGCACGCACCGCGTCGGCCAAGCTCACGCCTTCGGCATCGCGGCGCTCGAGAGTCGCGCTGTCGAAACGACCGGCGAGGACGCTGCTCCCCAGGTATCCGGTGCCGAAGCGAACGCCTTCCTCGTCGGCGAACCCGAGCACCTCGACCGCGTACGGCAGCGAGCGTCCCTGATCGCGCAGCCGCTCGAGACAACCGATCGCGACGAGTACCCCGAGCATGCCGTCGTAGCGCCCGGCGTCGCGGACCGTATCGAGGTGGGAGCCGAGCAGCAATGTCCGGCGATCGGCGTCGCCGAGACGGCCGATGAGGTTGCCGATCGCGTCGCTCCGAACGGCCATGCCAGCAGCGTCCATCCAGCCGCGCACGGCGTCGCCGGCGGCGCGTAGCGCCGGCGTGGCGAAGCGGCGCGTCAGCCGTCCGCGTTCCTCGCTGAACGCGGCCAACTCGTCGCAGCGCCCCAGGACGGTGGCGGCGTAGTTCAGGGAGTCGCTCATCGTTGTGCCGTTTGCCCGCGACGGCGGCGGTGAGCGAGACTACCGAGATGGAGGTGCTCCAGACGGACACCTGGCTCGAGGCGCTCGAGCTCAAAGCCGCATACCCCGACGCGGTTCCGATCGCCGGCGGCACCGACTTGATGGTGGAGCTCAACTTCGACCGCAGCCGCCCGCGGGCGATCCTCGACCTCACCCGGATCCCCGAGCTGACCAAATGGGGGCCCGATGGCGGTCGCCTTCGCATCGGCGCCGGCGTCACGTATACGCGGCTGATCGCCGAGCTCGGCGACCGCCTGCCCGGGCTGGCGATCGCATCGCGGACCGTCGGGTCTCCCCAGATCCGAAACCGAGGGACGGTTGGTGGCAACCTCGGTACCTCGTCTCCGGCGGGAGACGGGCTGCCGCCGCTGTTCGCGTCCGACGCCGAGGTGGAGCTCGCGTCGAGGGCCGGGACGCGGCGGATCCCGGTGGGCGAGTTCATTACCGGGCCGAAGCGCAACTGCCTCGCCGACGACGAGCTGATCGCCGCCTTCCACATCGCGCCCGCCGACGGCCCGCAGCAGTTCGCGAAGATCGGCACCCGCAACGCGATGGTGATCGCGGTCTGCTCGCTCGCGCTGTCCGTCTCGCCGGAGCGGCGAGGCGTGGCCGCATGCATCGGGTCGGCGGGGCCGACGCCGATCCGTTGCAGCCTGGCGGAGCAGTTCATCGCCGGCGTGCTGGACGAGCACGACCTGTGGTCGACGCCCGCGCCGATTCCGGACCCGGCGCTGGCGCGCTTCGGCGAGCTTGTCGAGCAGGCCGCGCGGCCGATCGACGACGTCCGCGGGACGGCCCGCTACCGGCACCACGCGCTCGGGGTGCTGGGACGGCGGACGCTGACGTGGGCCTGGGAGGCGTACCGGTGCGCCTGACGGTAACCGTCAACGGGGAGCACCGCGAGGTGGACGGCGTGTGGGAGGGTGCGAGCCTGCTGTACGCGCTCCGCGAGCATCTCGATCTCCCGGGATCGAAGAACGCATGCGAGCAGGGCGAGTGCGGATCGTGCTCGGTCTACCTCGACGGACAGGTCGTGTGCTCGTGCCTCGTGCTCGCCGCGCAGGCGGAGGGACGCGACGTCGTCACCGTCGAGGGGATCGGCAACGGCGAGGGTGACGGTGACGGTGATGGCCTGCACGAGGTACAACGGGCGTTCGTCGAAGCGGGCGGTGTGCAATGCGGGTTCTGCACGCCGGGCCTGATCGTGGTAAGCCACGATCTGCTGCGCCGGAACCCGCGTCCGAGCGACCCGGAGATCCGCGAGGGGCTGGCGGGCAACCTGTGTCGCTGCACGGGCTACGAGAAGATCCTTGACGCCGTGCGCCTCGCGGGCGAGCGGATCGCCGCCGGATCGGACAAGTGACGATACGAACCGTCATCGAGGGCTGCGCGATCGCGACAGTCGACGCGGCCGGGACCGAGTATCGCGACGGGCACATCGTGATCGAGGACGACCGGATCGTCGCCGTCGGGGAGGGGTGCGCCGCGGATGCGCCGGAGTCGCGTCGGATCGACGCTCGCGGCCACCTGGCGACGCCTGGCCTCGTCAACTGTCATCACCACCTGTACCAGTGGGCCACCCGCGGGCTGGCTCAGCAGGCGACGCTGTTCGAGTGGCTGGTCGAGCTGTACCCGGTGTGGGCGTTGATCGACGACGACACGTGCTGGGCAGCGGCGCGGGCCGGGCTGGCGGCGCTCGCGCGCTCTGGCTGCTCGGCGTCGACCGACCATCACTACGTCTTCCCTCGGGACGCCGGGGACCTGCTCGAGGTCGAGATCGGCGCCGCGGCGTCCGTCGGCTTGCGGTTTCACCCGTGCCGCGGCTCGATGGATCTCGGGCGCTCGGACGGCGGGCTCCCGCCCGACGAGGTCGTCGAGGACCGCGACGCGATCCTCGCGGCGAGCGAGGCTGCGATCGGTCGCTTCCACGACCCGGCGCCGGGCGCGATGGTGCGGATCGCGCTCGCGCCGTGCTCGCCGTTCTCGGTGACGCGCGGCCTGATGACCGACGCCGCCGAGCTGGCCCGCCGTCGCGGCGTGCGCCTTCACACGCACCTGGCCGAGACGCTCGACGAGGAGCGGTTCTGTCAGGAGCGATTCGGCGTGCGCCCCGTCGACTATCTGGACGGGCTCGGCTGGCTTGGCGACGACGTGTGGCTCGCGCACTGCGTGCACCTCAACGATGACGAGATCCGCCGCTTCGGCGCTACCGGGACGGGGGTCGCCCACTGCCCGAACTCGAATGCTCGGCTCGGCGCGGG
Organism: uncultured Solirubrobacterales bacterium; assembly: GCA_963770615.1. Taxonomy (GTDB): domain Bacteria; phylum Actinomycetota; class Thermoleophilia; order Solirubrobacterales; family Solirubrobacteraceae; genus Palsa-465. The sequence continues at coordinate 43,847 of CAVYQJ010000008.1, forward strand.
GATCGCACCGGTCGCGCGCCTCGTGGACAGCGGCGCCGCCGTCGGCCTCGGTGTCGACGGCGCCGCCTCGAACGAGGACGGCGGGCTCGCGTCCGAGATGCGCGCCGCACTGCAGTTCGCCCGGTTGGCCGGCGGCCCGCACGCGCTTACCGCTCGCCAGGCGCTGGCCCGCGCCACGATCGATGGCGCGCGTTGCCTCGGGCGCGAGGACGAGCTCGGCTCGCTCGAGGCCGGAAAGCTCGCGGACGTCGCGCTCTGGCGGCTCGACGGGCTCGACGGGGCCGGCATCGAGGATCCGGTCGCGGCGCTCGTGTTCGGTGCGACGCAAGCGGTGGAGCTGCTGCTCGTCGGCGGGCGCCCAATCGTCGAGGGTGGCGAGCTCCGGACCGTCGATGAGTCGTCGGTGGCGAGCGAGATCGCGCGCGCGAGCCGGCGACTCGCTACGAGGGCCGAGGCACGAGTGTGACGACCGTCCCCACCGCGCCGACGAGGGAGCGGAGCCCCGCTGAAATCCAGCGCCCCGGCGTCGTCGGGACGACCACGACCAGGGTGGACGGCATCCCGAAGGTCAAGGGCGAGTTCGAGTACTCCTCGGACATGCGGATGGATGGGATGTTGTGGGGCGCGACGTTGCGCAGCGCGCACCCGCGCGCCGACATCTGGTCGGTCGACGTCTCGCGCGCGCTGGCGATTCCGGGCGTGCGCGCGATACTCACCCATGAGGACGTCCCCGGTCGCAAGCTGTACGGGATGGGGCGCGCCGACCAGCCGGTGCTCGCCTGGCAGCACGTTCGCTACCACGGCGAGCCGATCGCGATCGTCGCCGCTGAGAACCCGGAGACCGCACGCCGCGCGGCGCGCGCGATCGAGGTCGAATACGACGTGCTCGAGCCGCTGACCGATCCCGAACGGGCGATGGCCGCGGATGCACCGCAGCTCCATCTGTCGGGGAACCTCCTGCGCCACGTCCGGATCGTCCACGGCGACTCCGACGCGAGCGCCGACGTCGTCGTCGCCGGCGAGTACGAGGTCGGGATGCAGGACCAGGCCTTCCTCGGCCCCGAGTCGGGCCTCGCGGTTCCGGACGGCGAGGGCGGCGTCGATCTCTACATCGCGACCCAGTGGCTGCACGAGGACCGTGGCCAGCTCGCCCTCAGCCTGGACGTGCCGCCCGAGAAGGTGCGCCTGATCCTGAGCGGCGTCGGTGGGGCGTTCGGCGGCCGCGAGGACCTGTCGATGCAGATCCACGCGTGCATGCTCGCGCTACACACCGGGCGTCCGGTCAGGATGGTCTACAACCGTGAGGAGTCGTTCTTCGGCCACGTCCACCGCCACCCCTGCCGGATGCGCTACGAGCATGGCGCGACCAGCGACGGGCGGCTCGTATACGTGCGCGCGCGGATCGTGCTCGACGGCGGCGCCTACGCCTCGAGCTCAGCGGCCGTGTGCTCGAACGCGGCGTGCTTCGCGGCCGGGCCGTACGAGGTTCCCAACGCGCGGATCGACTCGTACGTGACGTACACCAACAACCCGCCGTGCGGCGCGATGCGCGGGTTCGGCGCCGTCCAGGTCGCGATCGCGCACGAGGCGCAGATGGATAGGCTCGCCGCCGCGTTGGGCATCGACCCGGTCGAGCTGAGGATCGCCAACGCGATGCGGGCCGGCACGCGAATGCCGACCGGTCAGGTGGTCCGCGAGCCGGCGCCGGTGGCCGAGCTGCTCGAGCGTGTGCGGGCGATGCCGCTGCCGCCGGCACTCCTCGACGGCGGCTGTGATCTGCGAGAGCTCCCCGGTGGTGTCTCCAACACCACCCACGGCGAGGGCGTACGTCGTGGCGTCGGCTACGCGGTCGCCGTCAAGAACGTCGGCTTCTCCGAGGGGTTTGACGACTACTCAACGGCCCGGGTTCGGCTGTGCATGGACGGCGGGGAGCCGTTGGTGGAGGTACATACGGCGGCCGTCGAAGTCGGGCAGGGCCTTGTCACGGTCCAGGCGCAGATCGCGCGGACCGAACTGGGCGTCGAGCGCGTCGCCGTGCTCACGGCCGACACGCGAGTGGGCTCGGCGGGGTCAAGCTCGGCGTCGCGCCAGACGTACGTGACGGGCGGCGCGGTCAAGGCCGCGTGCGAGGCGGTGCGCGAGCGACTCGGGGCCGACCCGCGGACGCTGACGACGGACGAACTAACCGAGCTGATCGGCGAAGACGCGATCGAGGAGACGGTCGAGTGGCGTCACCGCCAGACCTATCCCCTCGACGAGAACGGCCAGGGCGACGCGCACGTCCAGTTTGCGTTCTCCGCCCACAGAGCCGTCGTCGACGTCGATGTCGAGCTTGGCCTGGTCCGGGTCGTCGAGCTCGCGACCTCGCAGGAGGTGGGCAAGGCGATGAACCCGCAGGCGCTCGAGGGCCAGATCGAGGGTGGGACCGCCCAGGGTCTCGGGCTGGCGTTGTTCGAGGAGATCCAGATCAAGGACGGCAGGGTGATGAACGCGTCGTTCACCGACTATCTGCTCCCGACGATCCTCGACATGCCGCCGATGCGGATCGACATCCTCGAGCACCCGGACCCGGAGGCGCCGTACGGGCTCAAGGGCGTGGGCGAACCGCCTCACATCTCAACCCCGCCCGCGGTCGTCGCCGCGGTGCGCGCGGCAAGCGGTCGCCCGCTCACGCGGATTCCCGTCCGGCCGGAACACATCATCGGCCTCGAGACCGCGGAGCTGTCTCTCTCGTTAGCCGACCTCGGCCCGCTGTTCGAGCACTCGCCATGGGTCGCGGAGGCGGCCTGGCGACGGCGGCCGTTCGCCACCGTCGCCGAGCTGCACGTCGCCCTCGAGGCGGCGATGCGAGAGGCGCCCCGCAAGCGCCAGCTCGCTTTGATCCGGGCCCATCCCGAGCTCGCCGGACGCGAGGCGCAAGCGCGCACTCTGACCCGCGAGTCGACGCACGAGCAGAGCTCGGCGGGGCTCGATCGGCTGAGCGCAGACGAGCTCGCAGCGCTCCGAAGCCTGAATCGCTCCTACCGCGAGCGGTTCGGGTTCCCGCTGATCGTCTGCGTGCGCGAGCACACGAAGGAGTCGATCATCGCGTGGGGTACCGCCCGACTCGAGCACTCGCCCGACGAGGAGATCGACATCGCGCTCGGCGAGATCGCGAAGATCGCGCGGTTGCGCCTGGCCGACCTGATCGGGGACGCGTCTTGAGCGGAATCACCACGCACGTGCTCGACACCGCGCGTGGGCGTCCGGCGGCGGGTGTGCCCGTGGTCCTCGAGCGCGCGGCGGACTCGGGCTGGCGGGCGGTCGCTCGCGGCACGACGGACGCCGACGGGCGTGCCCGCGAGCTGCTGTCATCGGCACCGGAGGCCGGGCGCTACCGGCTGACGTTTGACACCGACGTGTATTTCCGCGCGGTCGGGGAGACCGGCTTCTACCCGGAAGTGTCAGTGACCTTTGTCGTCAGGCAGGGTGAGGAGCATTACCACGTCCCGCTGTTGCTCAGCCCATTTGGATACAGCACATATCGAGGGAGCTGACGAATGTCGATCGTTCTCAGTCAGTCCGGGTACGGAAAGTTCGAGATTCGCTTGGTCAAGGTCTCGCGCCGGCGCCATGGCCACGACCTCCGCGACCTCACGGTCGACGTCGGGCTCGAGGGCGACTTCGACGCCGCGTACGTTGAAGGAGACAACACCGGGCTGATCGCCACCGACACCATGCGCAACACGGTCTACGCGCTCGCGAAGCAATATCCCATCGACCCGATCGAGTCGTTCGGACACCGTCTCGTCGAGCATTTCCTCACGGCCGGCCCGGGCGTCACGCGCGCGCGTGTGGACATCGTCGAGCACCCGTGGGCCAGACTCGAGATCGGCGGGCGACCCCACGGGCACGCCTTCGAGCGCGGGAGCGGCGGCAACCGCGTCGCGACAGTCGTCGGCGACGGCGGCGAGCCGCAGATCGAGGCCGGGATCGACGACCTGCTCGTGCTGAAGACGACCGACTCGGGCTGGGAGGGGTTCCTGCGCGATCGCTACACGACGCTCCCGGAGACGTCCGACAGGATCCTCGCGACGATCATCACCGCCCGGTGGTCGTACCGCGGACGCGACGTCGACTACGGAGCGGGCTGGCGCGAGGTGCGCCGGGCGATCCTCGAGGCCTTCTGCGACCACTACAGCCCGTCGGTCCAGTTCACGCTGCACCACATGGGGAAGGCCGTTCTCGACGCGCGCCCGGAAGTGGAGCGAATCAGCTTCTCGCTGCCCAACAAGCACCACCTCCTGTACGACCTGGAGCGCTTTGGGCTCGAGAACCAGAACGAGATCTTCCACGCAACCAACGAGCCGTACGGGCTGATCGAGGGCACGGTCGAGCGCTCGTCGGGGTGAGCCGGTCGCGTTCTAGACCTTCGCGGTCCGGGGCCCGAGCCGTCGGCTCACATGCACGACGGCCGGCGTGCCGTAGATCTCGTGAGCGTGCTGGGGCCTGCGGCGCCGCTCGGAGAGGTGCAGGAGATCGACCGCCGCGATGACGCTCAGTGCCACGGCGGGCCACATGAGGAGAACGAGTAGCGGGTGGCCCAGGTCGTGTCCGTTGAAGTAGACGACGTCGCGGACGCCGCTGATGATCGCGTTGTTCGGAAGCCACGGCGCGATCTGGCGGAAGCCGCCCGGGAGGAATCCGACCGGCACCGATCCGCCGGAGACGGCGTTGCCGACAAAGATGAACGCGACCGCCGCCAGTGCGGTGCCGGGCAGTCCGACCACCGCTTGCAGGGCGGCGACGAACAGCACGAAGGACAGCGCTCCGAGAAAGCCGATCCCGATCAGTCCGGCGCTCGCCCCGGTGAGCGCGCCGAGGATGGTGTCGATGGCCAGGACCCCGCCGCACGCGACGAGCAGTGCAAACAGCGTCGCGGCGGCGACGCGCCACCACAGCCGCAGGCGCGAACCGAGCAGGAACAAGCCGAGGCCGCCGAGCACGCTCGGGATGAGCAGCCCGAGGCCGAGCACGAAGCTCGAGAGCCCGGAGCGGTCGCCACTCGGGAGCGGCGCGACGTCGAGCGGGTTCGCGGCGCGATGCATCGACCGGGACGCGGCGGTGAGCGCCGCGGTGAGCGCCTGCTGTTGCAGGACGCCTTCGGCACCGGCGGTCACGATCGTGACCGGACCGCTTGGCGGCACGATCAGCGCTGCCGCGGTGGTCTGCGAGCGCACGCTATGCGTCGCGGCCTCGGCGCTGGGCTCGCGCACCAGGCGGAAGCCGCCCGGTTCGGCACGCTCGAGGCCGGCGGCGACCTTGGCGCTCACCCTCGGTGTGGCGGCGATCGCGATACGAACCCCGTGGGGCTTGGGGTCATGGTCGGCGTAGCCAAACGACAGGGTGATCCCGAGTCCAAGGATTGCGGCGAACACCGCGATCGCGAACAGCCTGCGTGGGCTGGGCACGCCTGTCGGGGTAGGGGTGTCCGGCGGGAGCTGGTGCTCGGGCGGATCGGCCGGATCGTCCGGGCCGAGACCCCTCGGGGGTTCGGGCGTCGTGTTCATGGGCGTAATCATCGTTTGTGGGGTCCGTTTCTCAAAAGCTTGCTCTACGTGTTGAGTCTACGCGTTGAGTAAACGTGTGTCAAACTGTTGCGGTGGCCGACCCGCCCAACACCTCACCGGGCCCCGGGGCGCGCCGCCGCGGCGGCCGGCGGCCGGGGAGCAGCCGCTCGCGTCAGAAGATCGTCGAAGTCGCCCGAGTTGCCTTTCCGGCTAACGGCTACGCCGAGACGTCGTTGCGGGGAATCGCCCGCGAGGCCGGGGTGGACCCGTCGCTGATCGTCCAGCTATTCGGATCGAAGGCAGGCCTGTTCGCAGCCGTCGTCGAGTGGCCGTTCGACGCGAGCGAGGTGGCCACCCAGATCCGAGACGTTCCCGCCGGGAAGGTCGGGGAGTACATGGCGCGCACATTCATCGGCCACTGGGATCGCGACGAGCACCGCAACCCGATCGTCTCCTTGATTTACGCCGCGCTGTCGGACTCCGCTGCGGCCGCGATGCTGCGCGACTTCATCACGGTCAACTTCGCGCTGCCGGTCGTCGAGCGCGGCGACGCAGACCGACCGGAGCTCCGTGCCGCCCTGCTTGCCTCACAGCTCATCGGGTTCGGTCTGTCCCGGTATGTCCTCGCCTTCGACGCGCTCGCCTCGGCGCCCGGCGAAGAGCTGATCGACGCGCTCGCCGCGACCCTGCAGCACACGTGCACCGGTCAGCTGAGCACGGCCCCGGAGTCACGCTCGGCGATGCGTTCAGCCGCTCTTCCAGGCGGGTCTGCGTAGCCGGACGAGCAATATCGGCGGGAGCACGCCGACCGCGAGGACTCCCGCGAGAAGCGCGGCCGCGTACAGGGGCACGTTTGCGTGTCCGAGTTGGCTCGGCGGCAGGAGCCCGATCACGCACGCGCTGACCGACGCGAGGGTCCCCACGATGCAGATCGTCGGCAGCGCCGGCGCTCGGTAGCCGCGCGGGTGCGCGGGCTGACGCCGTCGCAGATTGCGCGCCGCCACGAACATCAACACGTACATGATCAGGTAAACCTCCGTGGCCAGCGCCGCGAAGATCCAGTAAGCGCGTGACACGCTCGGGACCAACGCGTAGAGCAGGCCGATCAGCGTGATCACGGCTCCTTGAGCGACGAGGATGCGCACCTGGACTCCGTTGGCGTTGACCTTCTGGAGATACGGCGGCAGGTAGCCGCGGTCGCGTCCAATTTCGAGCAAGCCCGTCGATGGGCCCGTGAGCCAGTCCAACAGCCCGCTGACCGAGGCGACAACCAACCCGATTCCGATGACGGGGACCAGCACGCCCAGCCCGAAGTGATCCAGTAGGTACTTGAACGCCTGCATCACCCCGGCGGTCAGGCTGATATGTGCCGACGGCACGGCGACCGAGATTGCCAGCGTCGGGAAAATGAAGACGAGCAGGATGAGAATCACGGCGACCAGGATCGCTCTTGGGAACTCGGTGGGCGCGTCGCGTAAGTCGTCGACGTGGACCGCGTTGACTTCCACGCCGGCGTACGTGAAGAAACTGTTGACGATCAGGACGATGCTCGCCAGTCCATTCCACGGCGGAACGAGGTGGTGGGAATCGAGCGGCGCGGCGGATGGGTTGCCCTGCGCGAGATAGACGATGGCCAGTACGACGAGGAGCGCTCCCGGGATCAGCGTTCCGATCACGATGCCGTATGAAGCGAGCTTGTCGACGGCGGTGGCGCCTCGCGCCGATGCCAGCACGGCGGTCCAGAACACGACGATGATCACGGCAGCGATGTATATGCCGCTGTGCGCGAGTGACGGAGCGACGACGTACGCCAGCGTGCTCGCCACGTACGCGAGCACCGCCGGGTAATAGAACGTCGTCTGCGCGAACTGGCACCACACCGCCGCGAACCCCATCCCCGGCGACAAACCCTCGCTCACCCAGTTGTAGACGCCTCCCTGCCAGCCTGACGCCAGCTCAGCCGAGACGAGCGACGCCGGCACGAGGAACACGATCGCGGGCAGCACATACAGACCGACCGATGCGAGCCCGAAAACGGCGAGTGCCGGGGCCGAGCCGAGGTCGCCGACTGACCCGAGGGTGAGGAAAGCAAGAGCGAGCCAGGTGAGCGTCGCCTTGGATCGCACCCTGGTGCGGGCCATCAGCTCACGTGTTCGGGCCAGGGCAGCGGGAACACCGCGCGGTAGGGACGTGCCTCCTCGACCACGCGTGCGACCGACGATCGCATCAGCAGCCGATCGTAGTAGGCCGCCAGCGCGGGGTACTCGTCTCGGTCCAGCCGACGCACGACGTCGGCGTAGTGCAGGGCGGGCGCCGCTGCACATTCGGCAAGCGTGAAGTCGTCGCCGGCCAGCCAGCGGTCGTGCTCGCGTCCTTTGAGCTGGCGATTCAGCGTGGTGTAGGCGAGGTCGAGCGTGGCGTGGGCCTGGGCGACTCCGTGCGGGTCCTTTCCGTCAGGGGGTCGCAGCGCGTCGCCCACGATCTTCTGCACCGGAGTGGCCACGTAGTCGTCGACCACGCGATCCCACAGTCGCGCCTGGAGCGCGTTGCCGGGGTCGGACGGGATCAGCGGCGGCGCGTCGCCGTGGCGGTCGAGGTGTTCGACGATGATCGACGACTCGGGGACCGCGACGCCGTCGTCGACGAGCAGTGGGATGGAGGCCGGTGGCCACAGAGCCGCGAGCGCCGAGCGATCGAGCTCGACCAGTTCGGCCGTGAACGGCACATCGCGCTCGTAGAGGGCGATGAGCGCCTTCCAGCAGTACAGCGCGAACGGGTGCTGGTATAGGACGAGGCTCACTGGTGACCGTCCGACATCTCTTGGGTCATCGCCTAACTATTGCAACCAGACGACCCCTATGCTTGCCGCAGCTCAGCCCGCGCGGGCGCGGAGTGCGCGTTCGATCGCCCCGACGAGGTACGGGCTCACGGTTCGGGCGTAGCTCGCGGTGACGTGGGCGGCTGTGTCCCGGTAGACGATCACGTTCCCGATCGTGGCGGGACAGAAGTCGCCGCGGCAGTAGTACTGGCGGGTGGGAATCACCGCCGCCCCGGGGATCCGCTCGGCGGCCTGCGCGAGCCGATCGGGGTCCTGGTAGGCAAAGGCCGCGGTGGTCCCACAGTTGCCGGTAGCGCTGTAGGTGACCCGGTCGACGCATGCCGTGCTCGTGTCTGACACGCCGGGGTCGTCCTCGACGACCACGATCCGCGCACCGGTCGCCGCGACGGGCCTCATCGCCGCGAGGTGCTGGGCGACGGAGCTCGTGTACTGACGCAGCTCGGTTGCGATCACGATCGCGTAGTGGTCGTGAACGAGGTCGTGCTGGATCAGCCGCAGCCCCGGACACGTCGGCGACAGCGCGGGGGGTAGCCACCCGCATGTCTGCCCGACGAACACGGTGACGTGCCAGTTCACGGCGTCGAGCTGCGGCTCGAGCATCGCGAGCAGCGCCGCCGCGTGACTGTCGCCGATCAGCGCGACCCGGGTCGCGTCCGGTCGTGTGCTCCCGTACCCGCACGGATGCATCGGCTGACGGAGGTAGGCGTAGCAGGCGTACGCGCCCCCGGTGTCGTCGGGCAACTCGCCGGGCAGCGGCGCGACGCGGTCGCCTGTGTTGAGGTTCGCGCAGTCATGGCGCGGGTCGAGCGCCGCTGCGCCGAGGCAGTCGTGTGGAGCGTCCTGGGTGTGTCCGACGAGGACCGGCGCCGGCAGCGCGAGCCTGGTCGGCTCCGCCGCCCGCACAACGAGCAGGCCGGCTCCCGCGACAAGTGCCGTAGCCGCGCACGCGACCCCGTACTTGAGCCAGCCGCGCGCGGGGATCGGGAGCCGCCCCGGGCGCTGGCGGAACCAGGTCCCGCGCCGTGCCGGATCCTCGAGCAGGTGAAACGAAGCGGCGGACAGCCCGAAGATCAGCGCGAGCCCCACGACCCAGTAACCCGCCGAGTACTGAGCAAAAACGGCGACGATCAACACGACGACCGGGAAGTGCCACAGATACAGGCTGTAGGAGATGTTGCCGAGATACTGGCTGACCGGGTTGGTCAGCGGGAGCAGCGACCGGCTCGTGAGGCCGGCGCCGACGCCGAGAACGGCGGCGGTGGAGAGGGTGGGCAGCAGCGCCCACGGCGCCGGGAAACCCGGGGACGAACGGACGACGAGCAGCGAGACCAGCACGCCGGCCAGACCGGCCAGCGCGATGCCCAGGCGCAGACCCGGGTGCAAACGGCCGAGCGGCCGGGCCGCGATCGCGACGAGCGCTCCCAGCCCCAGCTCCCATGCCCGGTCGAACGTCGAGAAGTACGCGACCGTGGGGTTACTGGTGGTCTGCCCAAACGCCAGCCACAGTGAGAGGCCCGAGATGACCGCGATCGCGACGCCCGTGACCAGACGCGCGTGCTCGCGTCGCCAGAACCGCAGCCGCAGCCCAATCAGCAGCAGACCAAGCATCAGCCACGGCCACACGAAGTAGAACTGCTCCTCGACCGACAACGACCAGTAGTGCTGAAGCGGCGATGGTGGGAGCGCCTGGTTGAAGTAGTTGACGCCCGTGTGGGCGAATCGCCAGTTGGCGGCGAACAGGACGGCCGCGATCGCGTCCTTGGCGGCGAAGTGGTACCGGTCGATTCCCGCGAGCACCCGCGTGGCGCACAGGGTCGCGCCGATCACGAACAGGCCGGTGGGGAGAATCCGCTTGATCCGACGGGCATAGAAGCGGCCGAACGAGATCGTCTGCCGCGACTCGAACTCGCGGACAAGGACCCCTGTGATCAGGTAACCGGAGATCACAAAGAAGACGTCGACCCCGTCGAAGCTGCCCTGCGGCCAGCCGGCCAGGTGATATGCAATCACCGCCAATACGGCGACCGCACGGAGACCCTGGATGTCGGCGCGGTGACGAAGGCGACGGTCTTCAGGCGAAGCGTGCGGCTTGGTCGGCTCTGTGATGACCGCCATCCGGCGCCATTCTGACCAGATTCGCGCCACCGCCGCTCGCCGGGGGTGACGCGGCACGTGTGATGCGCGACCAACACGCGGCCCTGCGGACTGGGCGGAACCCGCGGGCGTCGAGGTGGCGCGACGCCCGCGGATCGATTTACCGGCCCGCGCTCAGCTGCGTCTGCGGGTCACTGCTGCCCCTGAGCCTCGAGTGGCACCAGGTGCTTGTTCTTCAACGTGAACGGGCAAATGGCCGAGGGACCGCTCACCACCAGGTTCAAATCACCGGATAGGCCGGCCTGTGAGAATTTCACGCCGCGGACCGTCCATGTGACCGTCGCAGTGTCACCGACTGCCTTCGGATCCGACGAGTCGGTGATCTTGTTGGTAAACGTGCTGGCCGACTTGCCGCCGTGAAGCGCCGCGTGCGGATTCGTTGACAGGCTGATGAACGCGGGATACTTGCTGTGGGCCGGCCCCGCCGCACGGCAGGGGTAGTAAACCTGGACGTAGTTGATCTTCTTGACCTTCTGGCTGTACTGAACGTCGACGTAACCGTTCTTGAGCTGGTAACGGCCGTCAGGGAGGTTCGGGCTCTGGACGGAGTGGGCAAGTGCCACCGCTCCGGGCGTCGCGGCCACGGCCGCGACGCAGGCCCCCACGAGAGTGCGTCGCATGGGCGGGCACGCTACCAGCCGTGTCAAGCGGAGCACGGGCGCGTCTTCGTCACGTGAGCGGTCCGGAGATCGTGCCCGCGTACGGAACGGGCGCCGTGACGTCGATACTGAGCGACACGTTCGGATTCGGCGCAGCGAGCTCCGCGGCGACCGCGCCCTGCGTGAACGTGTACGTGATCGTCCTCGTCGCGCCCGCCGGGATCGTGACGCTCCCGCTGTCCGCAGTTGCCTGCGCGTCGGGGAGCGTGAGCGTCGAGGTCAGCACGCAGGACAGGCGGGCAGTGCAGTGGAGTCCGAGACTGACCGTCGACCCATTCGCGGTCGGCGCGACGGTGCCAACGACCGGCATCCCGGAGACGATCGGTGCCGGGGTCTGGTGCGGGCATGTCTCAGACGGGCGAGCGTTGGTGGACGGCTGCCGCTGCCCGGCGCGCAGTCCGAACTCGAGCGCGAGGGTGTCGATCCCGACACCGGCCACCGTCGCCCCGATGCCCACGTCCCGGAAGCGAGGGTCGAAGATCTCGCTGCACGGGATGCTGGCGTGACCGAGCATGTGGGACAGGAACAGATACGGAGTCGCTCCCTCGGAGAGATCATCGAAGGCCTCGTCGTACGCGGCTGGGTGGTAGCCGACCTTGATGAACCGGGTCGCGATGTCCGTCAGCGAGTTCCCGTGACTGCCCGATCCCGTCCGGGCGAAGGTGTTCGACTGCGCCTGCGCCACACGTTCGAGCTGGGCGGATCGCTTCAGCGGCGGGAGCTTCTGGCTCGCGCGGGCTTCGTTGATCAGACATAGGAGCGCCGCGCGGAAATCCTTGACCGATCCGGTCCCCTGCGCGAAGAACTCGTACTGGTTCGCGCACGACCCGAGCTTGCCGGTCTTGCTGCCCCCTTCGGCCACGGCGGCAAACAGCGCGAGCGCAAGAGCGGCGATCGTCGCCGCGATGCTGAATCGGACCTTTCGCATGATGGCGGCGAAACCGTATCCGATCCGGCCGATCACTTCGGGCCAGCGCTAATGCGAGTGGGCTAGGCCGGCCGCCATCTTGGGTAGACAGACCCTTGGTAACCCCAGAGAGACAGGGAGAAGCGGGAGAGATGAATATGAAGCATGGTGCGGTGCTCGTCGTGTTGTCGGTGTTAGCCGCGTCGGCGCTCGTCCCGTCGGCGGCGAGCGCGGTCACGGCACCGGCGTCCGACCCGTTCTACGCGCAGCCGGCGAACATCGCGCAGTACCCCCACGGGACGATCCTGCGCGAGCGGGAGGTGACGCTCAGCGGGCCGACGCAGCTCGCGGCCGCAGCGGTCTATCAGCTGATGTACGCCACGACGAACGCCACCGGGCAGCCCGTCGCGGCGGTGACGACGGTGATGGTGCCGACGTCGCCGGCGCCCGGGCCGCGGCGGCTGGCGTCGTATCAGACCTTCTACGACAGCCTGACCCTCAACTGCGCGCCCTCGTACACGCTTCAGGGCGGCAACAACGGCGGGGGCACCAACGGTCCCCTTGAGCAGACGATGATGAGCGAGGAGCTTGAGCAGGGCTGGGACGTGGTCACTTCGGATTACGAAGGCCTCGACAGCGAGTGGGCGGTTGGCCCGATGCTCGGGTACGCGACGCTCGACTCGATCACCGCGGCGGAGCACTTTGCCCCGGCCGGCCTCGAGGGCGCCAAGACCGAGGTCACCCTCAACGGCTACTCCGGGGGCTCGGAGGCGTCGACGTGGGCGGCCGCCCTCGCCCCGAGGTACAGCCCGAACATCGACATCGTCGGCGTCGCCGCGGGTGGCAACTTTCCCGATTTCGTCTACACCACCGAACACCTCGATAACACGATCTGGTACGGGACCGAGATCGGCGTGCTCGAAAGCTTCAGCCGCGCCCTGCCGCAGGATTTCGATCTGAGCAAGATCCTGAACGCGTCGGGCCAGGCGCTGGCGGCGAAGGACGGACAGGACGGGAGCGGCTGCGGGGGGTCAACCCTCAACGAGCCGCTTGCCAACGCCTCGCAGTACACGAACTTCCCCGACTCCGAGGCGCTGGCCGCCTATCCGCCCGTGAACCGGGGTCTCGAGGAGCTGAGCCTGAAGAACGGACCGCTCCCGAAGGCCCCGCTGTTCCTATACAACTCGGTCGACGACGACCTCGCGTTCATCCAGCCGGTCGACGCGTGGGTGGCCGACTACTGCCGGCACGGCGTGACCGTCGACTACGACCGCGACCCCCTCGGAGGCGATCACCTCACGGGGTTCGTGCCGTACGCGAAGGCCGCGCTGACCTATCTCGAGAACGCGTTCGCCGGGGTGACGCCACCCGACAACTGCTCTGACTACGCTGGGCGGGGTGAGCGCGAGGGTGACTCTCGAGCCATGGAGCAGCGGCGACCTGCCGCTGCTCGAGCGGCTGATGGGCGACCCACGCATGACCGAGCATCTCGGCGGGCCCGAGAACGCGCCGTCGAACGCGATCTGCCGCAAGCTCGGGTTCGAACTGCTCGAAGCGTGCGAGTTCGAGTTCCCGAAGGGGCACGTCATGATGTGCAACGACTGGCGGCTGGACCTGCGCGCGTCGCAGGTTGATCTGCGACGCGAACCGGAGCGAGGATCGTGAGTATCTACTGCGCGGAGGTCCTATCCCCGGCCCCGGACCGGGATGTGAAGATCCTCTTGATCAGCCAAAAGCCGGACGGTTTCTTCCTCGAGCGATTCAACGACCGGCGAGAGTTAGTCGGCAGTACGCGACACGACGAGATGGACGAGGCGATGCGCCAGGCGTACTCCGAGTACGGCGCAGTCTCCGATTGGAGACTCTGCCCCGATGATGCGGATCCACTCGAGTACCTCCAGGGGCGATCCGGCTCCGGATCGCAGTAAGTCCGAGACCTGAACAGCGGCGCACGCATGCTGGCGGGGGCGCGGGGGTTGCGGGAGAGCGCCGGGAAGCCGGCGGTGGCGGGGTCGCTGTCCGCAAAACCTGCATGACGCGTCAACGGGTGCGTTTTGATCGGGCCGTGGCGTGTGACGCATGTGGGGCATGCGTCACACGGCACGGCTCGGGCCGCGCACGCCAAATGTCGCGTCATGCAGGTCGCTCGAGGCGATCGAATGCGCCCGCTTGACGGTGATCGTCCCCGCCCTTCTCCAGGTGCGGCCGTTAGTCGGGCCGTACACCAGGCTCGGGCGGACCGCCGATCCCAACCGCACCCAGCTGCGCGAATCGGCCCACGATCGCCGCGGGGCAGGAAGTCCGCCGCAAGAACGTCGGCGAGATGCAGCGCTTTTGGGAGTGTTGCTGACGGATTGCAGGCACTAAGAAATTCGGTGCGTGGGTAAGAGAACTCTTGCCGGGCAGGGCAGGGAAACTCAAGCCTGCGTGCCGTCAACCGATTCATGGGATCGTGACCACAGATCGCGCCAGTCTGCGGGTAGCTCACGCGCGCCGCTCGCTCCTGGCTGTCATCGCCGCGCTCGCCGCGGCGGTGGCGATGCTCGCGTTTGGTGCGAGTCCGGGGCGGGCGGATGCGACGAGCCCGTCGGTCTCCTCGGTCAGCCCGGCCTCGGGGTCGGTCCAGGGCGGCGAGTCGGTCACGATCAACGGCTCCGGGTTTCTGGGCGCGCAGGGCACCTGTAACGGCGGCTACGACATCTGGTTCGGGACCGATCTGGAGCACGGCTATGCGATCTCGCCCGCGAACTACCAGGTTGTCTCGGACTCGCAGATCGTCGCGACGGCGCCGGCGAGCTTCGGCGGCACGGTCAACGTGCGGGTGCACAACGCGTGCGGCATCTCGCCGATCGCGTCGAGTGATCAGTTCACCTACGAGTATCCGACCAGCGAGTGCGTGTCCGGCAGTTGCTCGGTGGCGATCGGGTCAACCTCGGTGGGCACCTTGGGCCACGTCGCATTGGGTTTTCTCGACGGCTTCAACACCGACAGCGGGGTGACAATCACGCCGCACGACGTCGCACTTGTGGACGCTCTGCATCCTCAGCAGTGGCGGCTTGGCCAAGCTGGTCTGAACGAGCCTGGTGGAGGCGTGTTCGGGCTTGCTAGGCAGGCCGGCGCGCAGATCAGCCTCGATCTCACGAGCGACTGGGAGGACTGGGCATACACCAACGATCGGTCGTACTACCAGGCGCCTTACGGCGATCTCTCGACGTACTACTCGTTCATCTACAACGACGTCAAGCAGCGCCTGGCCGCCGGGCAGGTGCCCGATTACTTCGACGTCTGGAACGAGCCCGCGAACACTGGAACGGTCAATCAGTGGCTCAGCGTGTACGGCACCGCATACGACGCGATCGAGGCCGCCGACCCAGGCGCGAGGGTCGTCGGTCCGAGCATCGCGTCGTTCCTGATCGCCTCGGCCGGCGACGGGGACCAACCGGGCGACGAGCTGAGCCTCACCGACTTTCTCAACTGGGAGATCAGCTCCGGCGTGCGGATGGCCGCGATTTCGTGGCACGAGGACGGCACGACGGTCGACGCTTCGGACGTCAGCCCCGGCCCCGGAATGCCGACGGAGCCGGATCCCGGTGGTTTTCGGGACTACTGGTCGCCGGACGCGATCGCCACCCACGTGAGCCAGGCCAAGGCGCTGATCGCGAGCTATCCCGCGCTCAGCCAGACTCAGGTGTTCGTCAACGAGTACGGCCCCACCTACTCGATCAACGTCCCCGGCTGGATGGTGGGCGACTTTGCCGCGCTGGAGCAGTCGGGCGCTGATCAGGGCATGATGACCTGTGTCGACGGCGCCGCCTGCCACGACCTGCTCGACGGCCTCATCGGCTCCGATGGGACGCCGCAGATGCCGTATTGGGTGACGTCCGCTTATTCGCAGATGAGCGGAGACCGACTTGCAACCTCGGCGTCCGGCTCCAACCTGTACACGCTCGCCACGCGCGTGACCGGCAGTCAGACGGTTCAGGCGCTGATCGGTCGTGCCGACGACTGCTGGGGCGGGCAGCAGTGTCCCCAGTTCCACGGCGCGAGCGACGCGCCGGCGGCGCTGACGCTGACCGCGGCCCTGCCCGGATCGGCGAGCAGCGCCAACGTAACCTTCGAGCCGCTGCCCGACAGCGCGACGGGCCAGGTCGGCGCCAACGACGTGCCGGCGGCGCCAGCGCCGATCGCGCTCGACGACGTGCCCGTCCACTCCGGGATCGTGACGGTTCCGCTCGGCGCCGTCGACGATGGCGACGCCTTCTACGTCACGATCACGCCGAACACCGGCACGTCGTCCGGCGGGTCTACCTCGTCCGGCACGTCGGCCCCGCCGGTCACATCGGCGTCGCCGGGCACGTCCACCTCAAGCACCGCCCCCGCTGCCAAGAAGCCGCAACGCCGAATCGCGCGACCTGCTCCTAAGAAGCACCGCAAGCGCCGGCGCCGCCCCTCACGCGCGCACACGCGCGCGCGTCACACGTAGTGGTAGCCGTAGGAGTAGTCCGCGTAGTCGCTGTCGCCGGGCTTGATGCCGGTGACGACGACCCCGGTCGGACGCTCCGGGTAGTGCGAAAGCGCGGCCTGCACGGCAGCGGCCTGTTCCCGGGTGGTCTGGGAGGCCCGCGCGCAGATGATCATCGCGTCCACGTGGGGCAGGATCTCGAGCGTGTCGGAGACCGGCAGGAGCGGGGTCGAGTCGAGCACCACCACCTCGTAGGCGTGGCCGACCGCATCCAGGAACCCGCGGAATCGGGCCGAGCCGAGAAGCTCGGCGGAGCGCGAGGTGGGAGATCCGGCTGGGATCAGCACGAGGTCCTGCGCCGCCACCGCCGCGGCTCCGTCGCTCGCCATCGCTGGGCCTTCGTCGCTGTCGACGACTAAGCCGCCGTCGCTTGCCACGAGTGCGGCCCGATCGCTCCGGACGGCCGCGCCACCGTAATTCACAGCTCCGTTGTGGTTGCCGTGTGCATGCGTACCCACCTCGACCCTCGTGAGAATCTCGTGCCATCCCGCCGACCCGGATAGGTACTCGCTGAGACCGGGTGAGGACTGGGCACTTAGCCGTTTCGCGAGTGACGGCCGGCGCAGGTCACAGTCGACGAGAAGGGTCCGCTTACCGGAGGCCGCCATCGCCAGCGCGAGCGACCCCGCCACCGTGGTCTTTCCCTCCTGGGGAACGCCGCTGGTCACGAGGATCAGCCGCGGGGAGTGTTCACGGTCGAGGAACTCGAGGTTCCGGCGCATGATCCGGAACGCTTCGCGATCGAACCCGTCCACGTCGCCGTCGCTATGTGGCGGCTGAACGACTCGCCCGAGGCTCTGCGCACCAACGTGTCCGAGCACCGGCATGGGGAAGGAGTCCTTGATGTCCGCGAGACTGCGCAGGCGCCGATCGGTGGCATCGCGCACGAACGCGACGGCGATCCCCAGCAGCAGCCCGAGCAGCAGCCCGAGCCCGACGCTCCGGGTCCGGCTCTGCGAGCTCGGCCCGGAGGGCGGCTGCGCGATATTGGCGACCTGCGCAGTGCTGGCGAAGGCAGCGAGCGTGTTCACCCTGGCCAGCTCGTTCGAGTAGAACCCGATCTGTCCGCCTGCGGACGCGCCCGCTCGGGCGCCACTCCGCGTCAACCCAGCGAGCCGGCTCTGGATCGTACGCGCCAGCCGCGCGAACCGTGCCCGGGCTTGCGCATTGCCCTGATCTACCAGCGTGCCCGCGACGGCGTTCGCGATCTGGGCGGCGAAGCCGGGCGAGTTCGCCTCGGCGCTGACCAGCAGCAGGCCGGACGTGGCGTCGACCTGGCTCGAGATCGCGCCCGCGAGGGCATGGACGGAGTAGGTCGTGTGGAGTCGCCGCTGGACGACGTTCAGCACGCCGGGCGTGGATGCCGCATCTGCGGCCACCGTGGCGAGCTGCGCGGGAGTCTGCGCCGGGTTGCCGCCGAGGCCGACGAGGGTCAGGTCTTGTGTCGGATCCTGGAAGCTGATCTGTGCGGTCGCTGCGTACACGGGCGTCTGGCGGAGCGCGTTCGCGAGACCGGCGATCGCGCCGATCACTGCGATCAGCGCGATCAACTTCCAATAGCGACGCAGGACGCGGAGGTAGTCACGCAGGGTGACGTAACGGGGCGCGGCGCTCGCGTGTTCGGTCGGCATCGATTTGTAAACCTGGATGAGATCTGCCGCCAGCCCCGGCTGCTGGCGAGACGGCGATCGAAACTACCACGGTGGCGCGACCGGTGAGCCACTTGCGCCAGTCCACGCCGAGGTGGTTAGCATCCCGAACGAAGTGACCGGCGCAGGGGCCAGTCGAGTTCTGTGGGTGACCGAGGAGTTACCCGATCGAACGCTGGGCGGCGGGAGCATCCGCCAGGCCCACCTGTTCGAGGCGTTGGCGGCGGCCTTTCCCACCGACCTGTTGCTGACGGGCTCGCTAGCCGACGCGCGCGTGCGAACGGCCGCTGCCGGCGTCGAGGAGCTTCGCAAGCGGCGAGCGCCGTGGAGCGAGAACCCGGTGTTGCGGCGAGCGCTCGAGCTTGGCATCACGCTCTGCTCGCCGTACCCCTCGGCCGCCTTCCCGGCGGGACCCAACCGGCGCGCGCTGGCCCGGGCAGTCGCCATGCACTCGAGCTCGTACGGACTCGTGTGCGTCGAGCACGAGTCGCTGGCTCCGATCGTGCGCGCGCTCGCGTCGGTCCCGTCAGTCATCACCTTCCACCATCTGATCTCCGAGATGGTCGGCCAGAGCCTGCGCCACACGGCGGGCTCGCGTCAGCGGTGGTACCTCGGGCGCGATCTGCGCAAGGCCCGGCGGATGGAGACCCGCGCACTCCACACCTACGACCGGATCATTGTCTGCTCCAGCGAAGACGCGTCCGCCATGGCCCGTTTGGGAGACGGCGCCGCCATCGACAGGGTCAGGGTCGTCCCGAACGGCGTCGACGTCGCCGCGTTCCGCAGCACGGAGGTGCCCGGCGAGCCGCGTGTGCTGTTCCCGGGCTCGCTCGCGTACTCGCCGAATGTGGATGGAGCCCGCTGGTTCTGCGGCGAGGTGTGGCCGCGCGTGCGCGACGCGGTCCCAGATGCCGAGCTGATGCTGGCGGGACGCGATCCCGTCCCCGAGGTCACGGCCCTGGCCGCACTCCCGGGCGTCAGCGTCCACGCGAACGTGCCGTCGATGGCCGAGTACTTCGAGCGCGCGCGGGTGGTGGTGGTTCCCCTCCGCGTGGGGACCGGCACGCGCCTGAAGGCGCTCGAGGCGATGGCATCCGGTCGGCCCGTAGTCGGGACCACTGTCGGCCTCGAGGGCATCGGTGCGATCGACGGGACCCACGCTCTGATCAGGGACGACCCAGCGGCGATCGCATGCGGGGTAGTCGAGGCGCTCGAACGCAACGAGCTGGCGCGGGCGCTCGGCGAGGCGGCGAGGCGGCACGTCGAGCGGAGCTTCGGCTGGGATCGCGTCGGCGCTCAGTTCGTTGCCGCGGTCTCCGAGCTGGCGCCCGCCGCCGGGGCCGACCCGACCGCGGACGGTCGAGACGCCCTGCTGACGGCCGAACTATCGCTCGGCCGAACTATCGCTCCCGCCGCAGCACTGACTCGTAGGCGCGGACCGTCGCCTCGGCGGTCGCCTCCCAGCTGAACGGCGAAGCCCGCTCCGGTCCGCGCCGGCGAAGCCGCTCCCGCAGCCGATCGTCGGCGAGCACACGCTCAAGCGAGCCGGCGAGCGCATCGACGTCCCCGGGTGGCACCAGCACGGCGGCGTCGTCGACGAGCTCGCGGATCGCGGGAACGTCGCTTGCGAGCACCGGAACGCCGGCGGCGAGCCCCTCGAGCACTGGTAGACCGAAGCCCTCGGCGAGACTCGGCATGCACAGCAGCGCCGCGTCGCGGTAAAGCCGGGCGAGCACGGCGTCCTCGACACGGCCGAGGATCGTCAGCTGCTGTTCGATGCCGAGGCCGGTGGCGAGCGCGCGGAGCTCCTCCGCTCGTCCGTGGGCAGGGCCGGCGAATACGACGTGGGCGTCGCCGAGCCGCGCGCGGGCCAGAGCGCGGAGCAGCAGATCGTGGCCTTTGCGTGGCTCGAGCGTCCCGACCATGAGGATGAAGCCCGCCTTTGGAACCGGGGAGGCGCCCGGTTCCGGGAGCCGAGTCAGGCCGTTGCGGGTGACGTGAACCCGGCCCGCGTCGACTCCGTTGTCCAACAGTGACTGTGCGGTGCTGGCCGAAACCGCCAGGACCGCGGCCGCCCTGTGCAGCGCGCCCAGCTGCCGCTGGCGCAGGATCGTGGCGCGGTGGCGATGGAGGGCGGGTAGCTCGCTCGTCACTGTGTCATGGACGGTGACCACAAGCGGGCAGCGCGTCGGTGGCGGGACGAGATCGAGCGAGTGAACTACGTCTACCCGTCCGGCGAGCTGCTCGGCGCTCGGCAGGCCAACTATTCGCCACGCGCCGTGGACGATCCGCAACGGGACCGCGTAGTGGCGCACGCGGTCGGGCACGGGTTGGGAGCGGCGCCCGAGCGCGAACGGCGCCACGTGGCAATCGTCGCGGCGCTCGAGTGCGCGCCGTAGCTCGCGGCTGTAGCGTGCCACGCCGGCCGAGGCGATCAGCTCGGGCGTGACGTCGAGGGCGACTCGGATCGTCACGCGGCCACGGGATGCTCGGGCCTCACGGGCGCGCCGGACAGCGCCGGCGAGCCAGCAGCAGGCGCGCGCTCGCGCGGCTCGGCCCAGCTCGCGCCGAGCGCCGCTCCCGCCAGCCCCCATACGGTCCAGGCGACCGAGAAGTCGAGCCATGTCTGCAGGAACCAGGCGGCCACGGCCAGGCCGGCCGCCGCCGCCCAGGCGCCGGCGATCACCTCGTGCGGGCGACGCCGGGCAGCCGCCCGCAGACTGAGCACGAGCGCCACGCTCAACACGGCGAACAGCATCATCGGCACCAAGCCAAGCTCGACCCCGACCTCGAGGTAGTCGTTCTCCGGGATGACCACGTCACCACCCTGCCCGGCGAACCGCTGGCCGATCCCGGCCGAGGTTCCCAGTCCCAGTCCCAGCGGGTGTGCCTCGATGTTGTGCAGGCCGGTCCAGAACGCGGAGACGTGGGCGGCGCTCGAATGATCGCTGTTGTTCGTCGCGCCGGTCACGCGTTTGGCTAGGCCCGTCGACAAAGCGGCTGGAATCGCCAGCAGGCCCAGCGCGGCGACCAGGATCGCCAGCTGGGTGCGCCAGTGCCGGCTGCGCCCGGCGGCCGGCTGGAACGCGATGAATGCGACGACCAGCGCCGCCAGGATCGCGCTCCGGGTCTGGGTGAGCAGGATCCCGGCGCCGATCACGACCAGCGCCGGCACCAGCCACGGCGAGCCCCGCCCTCGCGCGGCCCGCTCGAGGCCGAGCGCAAACCCGAGCACCAGGTAGAAGCCGCAGGTGAGCGCGCTCAGGAACACCGACCCGGCGCGGACGATCTGGGTGCCGCCGATCGTCCCGTACACGCGAATGTCGAAGAAGTTGGGCGGGGTCGAGTGCAGGATGCCGACCTCGTACTGCGTGTACCTGATCGTGTTGACCACGAAGTGGTTCCAGGTCGAGGAGTCGAGCGTCTCGAACACGCAGACGCTCGCCACCACGGTTGCTACGGCGAGCGCGGCGCGTCCCGCGCGGTCGAGAAACTGGCGGGGCAGCGGCGCGTGGCGGGCGCCGAGCAGCAGCAAGACGAAGCCGGCGTCCTGTCGAAACCCGAGCACCTTGACGCTGACGGAGGCGGGCGCCGAGGGAACGATCGCTGTCTGCGCCACCGTGTAGACCGCGACGATCGCCACGAAGCCGAGAGCGAGCCGATCGAGCACGTCGGCGCGGCGGCCGGTGGCGAGGTAGTTGCGGATCCCGGCCAGGATCACCCCGATCGCCAGCGCCTCCTTCCACGCGCCCAGGTGCCGGACGACCGACGCCGGGACGCCCCACGTCCACAGCCTGGCCAGGAGCAAGCCCTGGAACGGAAGCACCACGATGAGGATGAGCAGGCTGCGATCGGGGTACCGGGCGGCGAGCAGGACGATCCCGAGTCCGGCGAGGCCGGTGATCGCGGTGGTGACCGACACGGCGTGGACCGGTGCGAAGTACACCAGCCAGATCACGAAGATCGCGCCGAGTGTGAGGGCGGTCGGCGCGGCCGCCGACGTTATTTCCGCCCGTGCAGCCGGCGACCGGGCGGCGCCTGGTCGCCGCCGCGACCAGAGCCTCCCGAGCTCCGATGCGCTGTGCACGCGCTGAATGCTAGGCAGATTGCGCGCCTTCGGCGGCAATCGCCGGAACATGTCAATCAGTGCGCCAGTGGGCGGCAGCGCACGGCCGCATGCGCGATGCCGCGGCGGTAGAGCACCAGCTCCTCCCATCCTTTGGGAGAGCGGAGCCGGCGAAGCACATCGCCCGGGGTCTGCCGTGGCACTTCGTAGCGCGATCCGAACGGGACGAAGTACGGCTCGCCGCGCTCGAGGATCTCGAACCCTGCCTGCTCGACCATCGAGTGCAGCGCGGCGAGGTTAGGCTGCCACCACCAGACGCGGTCCTCGGCGTCGAGCCGGGCCATCGGCGTGCGGCGCATCAGCTTGCTCAGGACGTACTCGATGCAGTCGTTGATCACTACTTCGCCGCGGGCGACACTCCGGATGCGCTCGAGTGCACCGATCGGGTCGCGCAGGTGAAGCAGGATCGAGCCGACGAACACGAAGTCGAATTGACCGAGGGCGTCGGGTGAGATCTCATACACGGTCATCTCGTGACGCTCGACCGCCGAGCAGAGCGCCTCCCGGGCGATCGGGAAGCCGTTCCCGTTGCGCTTGATCGCCTCGAGATTGGCCTGGCCTCCGTCGTAGGACTCGCGGATGCGAGCGCGCGCCGGCCAGTCCCACCGATAAGGGTCCGGGACGTCGACGGCGTGGACCTCACCGCCGCGGCGCTCCATCTCGAAGGCCCAGAAACCGTCCCATGTGCCCACGTCGAGAACTCGCATGCCCGCCAGCGAGGCCGGGATGGGAACGCGCGAGACCACCGGGCGGACGTCGACGATGCCCGGAGTGAGCACCCCCGGTCCCAGCTCCAGGGTGTGGTACCAGTCGTGATTGGAGGCGATCCGCTGTCGAAGCGCGGTCGAAGTGTCGGGTGTCGTGTAGGTCAGTGCCATGAGGATCGGGAACGGTACCGGAGGAGGTAACCGGCGAGTCGCAGTTACCCCTGTGCAATCCTCCCGACCGTGAGTCGCCGTCTGCTCAACCTCCCTCGCCGCCGTCCGACCGCGGTGCCGGCGACCGAGGGCGGGCTGCCCGATGCGCTGCACGACGCCAGCGACCAGGATCGGGGCATCATCGACGCTGCGCTTCCGTACACGATGACCGGCGCCGCAAGGCTGCTCGCGCTGATCGAGGCCGTGCGCTACTGCGTGGCCCGCTCGGTTCCCGGTGCCTTCGCCGAGTGCGGCGTGTGGCGCGGTGGATCCATCCTGACCATGATCCTGACCCTCCAAGAGATTGGTGTCGTGGATCGGCACATCTATCTCTACGACACGTTCGAGGGCATGACCGAGCCGACGGTTCACGACGTGTCCGCGATCGATCCGCCGGCGCTCGAGACGTGGCGCCAGGCCCAACACGATGAGCGCTCTCCTTGGAACGAGCTGTTCGCGTCCGATGTGTTCAGCGAGGACGCGGTCAGGCGGCTGCTCGCGGGGACCGGGTACCCGCAGGAGCTTCTGCACTTCGTTCGAGGCCCGGTCGAGGAGACGATCCCCGCTCACGCAGCGCACGCGCTCGCGCTGCTTCGGCTGGACACCGACTGGTACGAGTCAACCCAGCACGAGATGACACACCTGTTCCCACGCCTCGCGACCGGCGGCGTTCTGATCGTGGACGACTACGGTCACTGGCAGGGGGCACGCAAGGCGGTGGACGAGTACCTCCTGGCGGAGGGCCGGCCGTTGCTGCTGAACCGGATCGACTACACCGCGAGGATCGCCGTCAAGACCTGACCGCGGCCCCGGGCTTCTCGGCGATCAACGCGAACACAAGCGCGTTGCGGTCACGGATCTCGTCGGACTCATAGCGGTCGGCGACCATCACGAGCCCCTGCATGGCGCCGGCAAACAGCGGCTGGAGCCGCCGCGGTAGCCGGTACAGGACGCCGTCCTGGACGAATTGGAATCCGGTCGCGGTCAGGCCCATGATTCCCTCGAAGCGCACCACGTCCAGGCCGGACCGGCCGACAGACTCTCGCAGTCCCGCGCAGGTCCACCGCCAGAGATCGACCGGGTCGGGGTGATACGTCATGAAGCCATGGGTGGAAAGCAACATGCGCGCGCCGGGGCGCATGACGCGATGGCACTCACCCAGATACACCGCCGGATCTGAGACATGCTCCAGGACCTGAGTGGACAGGACGACGTCGACCGACCCGTCGGCGACGGGCAGCGTTCCGTCCTCGTCGACCAGGACCGTAGCCTGCGGGTTGCCCGGCAGGTCCGCGGCGAGATACTCGACGGTGGTCGGAAAGAAGCGGCGGTAGGGAACGTCGGCGCACCCGTAATCCAGGACCCGGCCGTCCGGCGGGCATCGGAGCTCGGCCGCCAGCCGCTCGATCCGCGACGGCAGCTCTCGAATGATGTGAGCGAGCGGGTTCGAGCGGCGGAACCTGCGGACGTCGCCCCGGTCAGGTTGAAACTGCGAGGTAGCCGTCATGCCCGGTGCGACGCGCGACCAGCGGGGGTGTGAGCGCGAAGATCGGCGACGACGCGTCTGACCCGATTGACGGCCGTGCCGCCCTCGAGTGAGTACGCCGGCCAGGGGGTTCGTGTTCGGTGATCACGGTAGAGGCGCTGGCCGTTGCGGTCATGAAGGATGTGCCAGGGCTTGTTGAAGCCGGGACCCTCGAAGTGGCGAATCGCGGGTTGCGCAGTGGCCTGGGCCAGCGGCGTAGCTCCGAACGTCGCTTCGGCCAGTCGCGGGCGCGAGAAGAAGCTGTTCATGCAGTTCCAGCGTGGGTGAAGGCGTTCCCACCGTCCGCGGGCGGCGAGATTGAGCGCGTCCTGATCGGGCCACAGGAAGGTATGTCCCCGGGCGCGCGCGAGGTCGAGCAGCCCGTCGGTGAAGCCACTCGCTCGCGCGGCGGTCAGATTGAACAGCACGACGCCGCTGTTGAAGTACTCCGACGGGTCAATTCCGAGTTCGCCGGGCCGCGCACGATGGAACTCCATGAAGACATTCGTGACCGCGCCGAGGAGGTTGTCGGCCATATCGATGGCGAACAGCGGTTCGAGGCGGTCCGTGACGATCGTGTCGATGTCGAGATAGAGGACGCGGTCGACCTCGGGCAGCAGCTCCGGGAGGAGGATCCGGTACCACATGGCGGCGCCGAAGCGATCCTGGAGCGGAAGACCGGCGACCCGCTCGGGCGCGATCTCGTGCAGCACGAGGTCGCCGTCAGTTTGGCCGAACATCGAAGCCAGCGCGGAGCGTTGAAAATCTGGCAGATCCGGACCGTGGAGGTAATGAACGACGAGACGTGCGTCGGACTGCTTCAGCGCCGAGTGCAGCATCGCGGCGCTGTGAGTGACGTACCGTGTATCCGCCGCGCAGGCCAGATGGACGGTCTCACTCAACGTCGCGAGAACAGATAGAAGTGATCGCTCAGCGGGAGCAACTCCCGGACGGCCTCGTCGCGAATCACCGGCTCCCGGTGGGCCAGCGTGTAGCCGGCGGAGCTCAGCAGCGGTTCGAAGTCGTGCCGGCTGCCGTCGGGTTCCGTGCTCAGCAAGGCATCGGGCTCGTTCGGGACGATGAGGAGGTTGGGAACATCGAGTTCGGCCAACCAATCAACCCACCAGCGAACCGCCGCGAGCGGACACTCCGAGAAGCTGTGCATGTTCACGGCCAGCGTGAATGCGCTCGGCCGCACGTCCTCCTGGAGTCGATCGAGTCGAACGGCCCGAGCCGGCGGAGCGCATCCCCGATAGCGCAGATACCAGTCACTCAAGAACGTCGCTTCGGGGACGACGTCTACGCAGCAGTAGTCGGTCAGGTTCGTCAGGGCCGCCGTCATGCGGTGCGCGAGTCGACCGTATCCCGCACCGATGTCAAGAACCCTGACCGAGGGAAGACGCGACAGGTTGAGGGCGCGATCGAGGAAGTTGATCTCATTGACCGATTGCAAGAGGTCGCGGCTCACCGTGCCCCACCCCGGATAGGTGAAACTCCAGCACCCGAACAGGCCGTCCTCCTCGAGCCGGTCGAGAAGACCGAGGCCATCGTTGTCGCGGACGTAGCGGGTGTAAACGAAGTACTTCAAGCTGCTAATCCGGGGCCGCTCGCGGTAGTGCCACACGAAGAGGGTCTCGCCGCGGAACCAGCGGAGATCAAGAAACGAACCGACCGCGCCGTCGTTCCATCGCGAGGGGATGGTCACGGGCAGATCGAGCCCGGCGTAGGCACGCCGCAGCTCCATCAGCTGCGGGTGGTCGGGCTCGAGTTCGCCTGCCTCCTCCGGCAGCGGAACGGCGTCGTCGTAGAGGCTCGTGACGTAGCGGCGGTCCTCAGCGGTGACCTCGAGTAGAGGGTGCGGCTCCTCGGGCGGGCGGCGCGAGCAGGTCGCGAATGCGCTGCACGGCGGTCATCGCGGCTCGGCGTGAACGGTCAGTTCCGGGAACGCCGGGCGCAACGCGCGCCACGTCTGGATGAGCTGCGGATCGGCATCGCGGTGAAGACACCACGTATCGAATCCCTCCGGCATGGTCTGATAACCCGACGCGTGCATGAAGCCGCGGGTGACCTCGAGCTGGTCGATCGGCAGGTGGTAATGCTCGTAGACGACGAGCGCCGGGCGGAAGCGAGAGAAGTCGATATTCCTGATGATCTCGTGGTCGTAGCCCTCGGTGTCCACCACGACCAGGTCGACGTCGGTCAGACCATGCTTGGCGCATAGCGAGGTGAATGTGAGGCACGGGACGTCCGTCTGGACCAGACGCTGCTCGATGTCCGGGATGAGTCGCGCGTGGTCGACGACAGCGGCGCGCGAGAACGACCCGATCCCGTCGTACCACTGCGGGAGGCCTTCCTGCACGTGGTCGGCCACCGGGGCCAAGTGGTAGAAGGCCCGGTGGCCGTCGGTGTCGGCGATGGCCGCATTCTCGAGCGCCACTCGCTCGAGGCCACCGTAATTTCGGCTCAGCCTGGCGAACACGTACGGAACCGGTTCAACCATCACGCCCTGCCACGAGTGCTCGCGAATGAGAGCGGCGATGTGGTCGTGCTGATCGCCGTCGTTGGCTCCGACCTCCACGAACACCGCTGCCGGGTAGGCGGCGCCGAACGCCTTGAGGAGCCTCTCGCCGGCGGGTGTGGGTTGCCGCTCGACGCGCAGGCGGCCGGCCGCCGCAGCGATCCGCCGACCGACCGAAGGTGCACGGAGAGGCATCCGGAGGATCGTAGGGAAACCGGCCCGATCATCCGCCGGTTCGCCTCAACCCACGAACCTCGACCGCGCGTCGAGACGCTGTCTATATTGCGCCCGACGGTGAGGCGCGAATTCGAGCGTGTGATGACGGCAGTCCGGGCGGCGGCGCGCGATCACCGCGCCGAGACCCGGCTCCTCCCGCGGCTGGCGCTCTACCGGGCTTCGGCCGGGCGCGCGGGTTCTTCACCAGACCTCTACCGAGCCGCGATTCCGTGGCAGCCGCTGACGCTCGGCGCCGTTCCGGGCATGACCGCGGTCACCGAGCGCGCCTATTTCGCCTGGCACGGTCGCGAGCTGTTCGAGGGGGTCGGAGAAATCGTGGACCTGGGGGCGTGGTTCGGCTCCACCACCGCGAGCCTCGCCAGCGGCCTGGTCAAGAATCGCCACCCGGCCGCCCGAGGCCGCAACGTCCACGCGTATGACCAGTTCCTGTGGGAGTCGTGGATGGACGACTATGCGAGCCTGGCGGCGTTCGGGCCCTACCAGGAGGGTGACTCGTTCGAGCGGGAGTTCGAGCGGGTGGTGGCGCGCTGGCGCGACCGGATCGAGCTGCACGCCGGGGATCTGCATGAGCAGGTGTGGGACGCCGGCGCGATCGAGGTGCTGCTGGTCGATGCCATGAAGTCGTGGTCGCTGGCGCAGAGGATCGTCACGGAGTTCTATCCCGCGCTCGTTCCTGGAGCCGCGTTCGTGATCCACCAGGACTTCAGCAACGCGTACACACCCTGGATCCATCTCTCGACCTATCGGCTGCGGGGACAGCTAATCCCGGTCGCCGATATCTCGGATTCAGAGACAGTCGTGTTCCGGGTCGTGCGTCACCTCGGGGACCCACCGGACGTGCTGGAACTGTCGCGGGCGTCGTTCGACCGCCGGGAGATCGAGCTTGCGTTCGCCCATTCGCTCTCGATCGCCGAGTCGTCCAAGCACTCGGGGATCCGCGCGTCCCACGTCATGCTGCACATATACGACGGCGACCTCGACCTGGCACGGAACACGCTCGCCGAGTACGAGCGGGCGGGCGAGATCGATCCGTACCATGCTCGCGTCCTCCGCAGCGAGCTGGGACGCGCGCTGGTGATCACATCAAGCGCATGATGCGGGTTCGGCCAGGTGGCTTACCGGCTTACGCCGGCGCATGTAGCTGAGTACCTCGGCGATCAACGGCCGCTCAAAGAAGTAAGTCGCCGCCGCGGTCACGGCCAAGTACAGCGCGAGCAAGCTCAAGCCGCCGACCAGGGTCGGGTCCGGGCCAAACGCGGCCCGGATTGCGAGCACCGGCACCACCGCCACCAACGTCGGGGCGAAGGCGCGGATCAGATGTCGAAGGGGCCGAACACCGCTGAAGAAGTGACGTAGCGCGACGCTGCGCATCACGAGTCCGACCAGAGTGCCTATTCCAAACGCATAGCCGATCCCGACCACGCCGTCGCTGTACATAAGCGGGATGGCGGTCGCGATCACAACGGCCGATACCACGACGGCGAGCACCGCCATCGGCCAGGTCTTGCCCCGCGACTTCACGAACGCCGACCAGTTGTATCCGACGTGGTTGAGCGCTGTGACCACGCCCATGATCTCCAGCAACGGGACCGCGGGCCCCCAGCGGGGACCGAGCACGAAATGGGCTAGGTCGCGGGCGAACAGCGCCACGCCGACCCCGAACGGCACCGCCCACATGAGCGCGAGCCGGTTCGACTTGACGAAGATCTCCGATAGCAGGGGGGTCCGGTCACTGACCGCGCAGACCGCTGGGTACATCGTCTCGGTGACGATGTTGTCGGCCTGATCGGTGAACTGCACCACGTTGCCGACGAGCGTGTACGCGCCCAGGCCGGCGAGGCCGAGCGGCTTCACGCCCACCAGCATGATCACCTGAAAGACGGCGAGCATCGACGCGGATGAGACGAGCAGTGGCAGCGAGAACCGGACGTAGCTGCCGAGGGTGCCGCGGTGGTATCGCCATCTCAGCTTGTACGGCGAGGCTCGAACGGTGACCACCGCGCTTGCCCATGACCCCGCGAGCGCGCCGGCGACAAAGCTCCAATAGCCGGCACCGAGAACGGCCAAGCTCACCATCACGACGGCCCCTACCAACGGCTCGACCGCCTGCAGCCTTCGCTGGCGGCGGAACTGCATCCTCCGGTAGAAGGTCGCGATCGGGAACTGGAGCGCGATCGACGGCAGCATCAGCAGCATGACCAGGCCGGGCGCGAGGATCGCCCGGTGCCCGGCCAGGTATGCGCTCCCGACCACCACCGCTACCGCCACCGGCGCGATCGCCGCCGCGAAGATCACCTCGACCGTGAACGCGCGCTGAAAGGCATCCTCCTGATCCTCGTCGGATTGCTGGATGTACTTGTCGCTCGCGCCGAACACCGTCTTGAGCGACAGGGCGGTCCACAGCGTGAGGCTCACGATGCCCCAGATGCCGTAGTCCGAGCGGGTCAGGAACGCCGCCACGACCACTCCGCGCAGAGCGCTCGCGGCGACCAGGCCAAGCTGGAACGCGCTGTTGACGAAGATGCCGCCGGCCGCCCGCCGCCGGAAATCACTGCCGTGCGACTGCGTACGCGTAGCCGGAGCAGGGCCCTCGGCCGCTTCCGGCCCAGGGCGCAAGCTCTCCACGGTCGCCGCCTGCCTCGGCATCGCCGAACAGCCTACGCAACCGCGTGCCCGCGTCCGCCGGTTCCTGGCCCCGCGCTCGCCCCCGCGCGACGGGGCGCTCGCGCCACCGCGACCAACCGGCGCGAACGCGCGACGGGCTCCCTTACGATCCGCGCCGATGAAGGAGGACATGGCCCGCTTCTGGGATAGCCGCGCCGCGGAGGATCCTTTCTATTTCGTCGACAACCGGCTCCAGTATCGCCATCCGGATCTGGATCTCTTCTGGCGCGAGGGTGAGCGGGATCTGGCGCAGCTTCTCGACTGCGTCGGTGCGTCCCTGAGCCCACACGATGATGTGGCCGAGATCGGCTGCGGCGTGGGGCGGCTTACCCGGGCCATCGCGCGACAGGTGCGTTCGGTATGCGCGCTCGATGTCTCCGAACGGATGCTGGACCTCGCGCGCGAGCACAACCCGGAGCTCGAGAACGTCACCTGGATCCTGGGCGACGGACACACGCTCTCAGGGCTCGAATCGGAGACGGCCGACGCATGTATCTCCCATGTCGTCTTCCAGCACATCCCGGATCCGCAGATAACCCTGTCTTACGTCCGGGAGATCGGTCGAGTGCTTCGACCAGGCGGCTGGGCCGCCTTCCAGATCTCCAATGACTCCCGCGTCCACGAAGGCCGCCCGGCGCTTCGGAGGGCTCGGCGCGCAGTCCTCGCCGCCCGCGGTCGAGTGCCACGCGGCCAGGACGACCCGCGGTGGCGTGGCTCGATGGTGCAACTGGATGCATTACATGCCGCGGCCTCGGATGGGTCGATGCAGGTGGATCGGGTCGTTGGCGAAGGCACCCAGTGGTGCGTAGTCCTTACTCGGCGGGTCTGACCGGTTCAGCGGTGCCTTTGAACGAGCGTGCGCGAGTGAGAGACGCGATCGCGGGCACCCGCGCGTACGCACCCGCGCTCCTTTCCCCGTACGTCGTCCCGTCCCATCGGTTCGTGATCCTCACGGCGGGGCGGGCGGGAAGCGAACTTCTCGTCTCGCTGCTCGATTCGCATCCGCGCATTTGTTGCGCGAGCGAAATTCTCAAAGACGCGCGAGTCTCTCCGAACCGATATGTCGCGGCCCGTGCGACGATGGCCAGAATCCGTGGGATGGACGCGTTCGGATGGAAGCTGGTACTGAGCCACTTCCGGGCTCCTGACGGCACTGTCGCCGGGGTTGGCGACCCGGCGACATATCCGGCTCGTCTGGCCAGCAGCGGCTGGCGCCTGATTGTGTTGGTGCGGCGAAATCCAGTGCGCCAGGCAATCTCGTTCATTGTGGGCGCCGATCGGAAATTCCATTACCGCCGGGGCGAGGCCGCGGATTTCGCGCCGATCGCGATCGACCCCGTCCGACTTCTTGCGGCGACGTGGATCATCGAAACGGAGACCCAGGTTCTGCTTGATTTCGTCGACCGGGTCCCGCACCTGCCTCTGGTCTATGAGGACGATCTCCTCGATCCTGCTCGCCACCAATCGACGGTAGACCGGGTGTGTGAATACGTGGGCGTGGCAGGGGCCCGGGTGCAAACCGAGCTCGTAAAGCCCGCGACTTCAAGCCTGTGTGACCTGATGGCGAACTTCGACGAGGTCCAAGGCCTGCTCGGGTCGACCCGGTTCGCGCGCTACCTCGAACCCGGCGACGGATAGGGATCCAAGTTGCACATGTCCCCGCGCGTCAGCGTGATCATCCCCGCGCGCGACGCCGCGCCGACGCTCGACCGCACGCTCCGCGCGGTTAGCGCTCAGCGGCTCGACGCGCCGTTCGAAGTGATTGTCGTCGACGACGGCTCGCGCGACGACACGGCGGCGATCGCGCGGCGGCACGAACGGTTGGTAACGCTCGTGCGCAGTTCGGACAGCAAGGGCCCGGGCGCGGCGCGGAACCGAGGCGCCGAGATCTCCCGCGCCCCGGTGCTCGCGTTCACGGACGCGGATTGCTTCCCCAGCGAGAACTGGCTGGCCCGCGGACTCGAGAGCATCGCGGACGCGGATCTGGTGCAGGGTCGGGTCGAGCCCGACCCGACCGCTCGGCGCACACCGTTTGACCGCACGCTCTGGGTCGAGGATCACGGCGGCTTCTACCAGACGGCGAACCTGTTCGTACGCCGCAAGACGTTCGAGGCCGTCGGTGGCTTTTGCGACTGGGCGCTCGAGCGTCCAGAGCGGCGCACCTGGTCGGCGGACCGGCGGCGCGGCCGCGCGATGCGCACCCCGATCGGCGAGGACACCGTGTTCGCCTGGGCCGCCCGCCGGCTCGGCGCGCGGAGCGCGTTTGCCAGCGACGCGCTCGTGTACCACGCGGTCGTTCCCGGAGGTGTCCGCGACGACATGGCCGACCGGTGGCACTGGTCCAGGGACATGCCCGGCCTCGCGCGCCTGGTGCCGGAACTGCGCGAGGGGACGTTCCACCGCCGCTGGTTCTTCAACGCCTGGACGGCCGAGTTCGACCTGGCCGTGGCCGGGCTGGTGGCGAGCGCTCTGTCGCGGCGCGCGTGGTGGCTGCTTGCGGGTGCCCCGTACGTTCGTCGGCTGACGCGCGAGTCCACGCGATACGGTCGCCGCGGCGCGGTCGACTATGTGCTGGGGATGCCGGCGGTGGAGGCGACCACCCTCGCGGGACTGGTCACCGGGAGCCTGGCGTGGCGTTGTTTGGTGCTTTAGACCCGGGCACGTGCCGCATGGCGGACAGTCGTCCTCGCCAATAGTTCGCGAACAGGCGCGCGTTGCCGACTCCCCGGCCCCGGATGAGGTCCTTCGCCACGGTCTCGGTCATCGGCCGGAGCTCTCGTGCAAGCTCCGACCCCAAGCGAGTCAGCCGGCGCGGCCGGGGCAGCGGCTCCTCGAGCGCGAACATCAACTCGTCGCTGACCCCCTGCGAGAAGTCGCGGCGAAGGAAGAACTCGAGGGTCAAGCGGTCGCGCGGGACGCAGTGGACCACGCTGGCCGCGGGCTCGTAGCGCAGCTGGCCGCCCGCCGCGCGCAGTCGGCGGAAGAACTCCGTGTCTCCGTTCGACACGAGCGAGCCGCCGATCCGATCGAGTCCCGATCGGAAGCCACCAAGTCGCTCGAAGTCAGAGCGGCGAACCGCGCAGTTGGCGCCCACCGGCACTGGATCGCCGTCGAGCCACCGTGGCTGCGGACCGAGGTCGTATTCGGCGAGGTAGTACTTGCGGGCCGCGAGCCACGGCGGGAACGGCCCGGACACGTCGAGCTCGACCTTGCCGCCGACGCCGGCGCATCTGTTCCGTTCGAAGGCATCCACCATTGCCGCGGCCCACGCGGGTGAGACGAGCGTGTCGTCGTCGAGAAACGCCAGCACGTCGCCGGCGGCCGCGGCCGCTCCTCGGTTGCGGGCTGCGTTGAGTCCCCCGAGCGGCTGGCGCTCGCAGCGGATCGCGACGCGCGAGCCCCGGGCGACGGCGTCGACCAGGCCGACGATGTCGCTGGCCGAGCCGTCGTCGACGACCACGACCTCGAGGCGCTCGGGGTCGACGTCTTGTTGGCGTAGCGTGTCCAGGCACGCCCCCAGTGCGTCCGGGCGATCATGGGTGGGGACGATCGCCGTGAGTCGCATCGGGAGCGCAATCTACTGGGGTTCCGGGCACGATTCGCCACCTAGACTGCGGCCGGTGGACGGCGGGACGATCACGGCGCCAGGGCAGGGCACCCGGGTGGCGGCCACGCGCGGGACCGGCTCGCGCATACTCGCGATCGGCAACATGTATCCGCCTCACCACGCCGGCGGCTATGAGCTCATGTGGCAGGCGGCGATGCGCCAGGCTGCGGGTGCCGGCCACCGGGTACGCATCCTCACGACCGACTACCGCGCGGACGCCGGCCGGCCCGAGGACGATGCCGACGTCCACCGCACTCTGCGCTGGTACTGGGATCTCGATCGGTACGAATTTCCGGACCTGACCCTTGCCGGGCGCCTCGCCATGGAACGCCACAACCGGGGTGAGCTCCGTCGCCACCTGCGCGAATTCGATCCCGACGTCGTGTCGTTCTGGTCGATGGGCTGCATGTCGCTGTCGCTGGTCGAGCAGGTGAGGCGAATGGGGATCCCAGCGGCGTTCGTCGTGCACGACGACTGGCTCGTCTACGGCCGCCAGCACGATCAGTGGATCAGGCTGTGGCGGGGGCGGCGCCGGCTGCTGGCGCCGGTCGCGGAGCGGATCACAGGCCTCCCCACGGCGGTGCGGCTCGACGGCAACTTCGTCTTCAACTCGCGCTACACGCTCGAGCACGCGCGGCGGGTCGGCGTCGACGCGCCCGCGACGGTCGTCTACCCCGGAGTTGACGAGCGGTTCCTGGCGCCCTGCGACGGGCAGCCCTGGCGCTGGCGGCTCGCCTACGTCGGCCGGATCGATCGCCAGAAGGGCATCGACACCGCGGTGCGCGCGCTCGCGCGCCTTCCGGCATCGGCCACGCTCGCGGTTTGGGGCACGGGGGACGACCGGTACGTCGCCGAACTGCGCGAGCTCGCGGCGCGGCTCGGCGTCGGCGACCGGGTGCGTTTCAAGGGGTTCGCGAGCGCCGCCGAGTTGCCCTCGGTGTACGCCCGCGCCGACACGGTCGTGTTCCCGGTTCGCTGGGAGGAGCCCTTCGGTCTGGTGCCGCTCGAGGCGATGGGCGTCGGACGACCGGTGATCAGCACCGCGCGCGGCGGCACCGCGGAGTTCCTGCGCGCCGGGGAGAACGCGCTCGTGTTTGCGGTCGACGACGACGTCGGCCTGGCCGACTGCGTCCATCGGCTGGCGGACGACCCATCGCTGCGGGAACGCCTCCGCGAGGCGGGCGCACTGACGGCGGCGCAGTACACGGTCGAACGCTTCGCGCGTCTGACCGTGGAGGAGATCGTGCGGACAGCGCGATGAAACTTCTGCTCGTCTCGCAGGAGGTCCCGCCCGAAACCGGATGGGGCGGGATCGGCACCTACGTCGATGTCCTGTCCGAGGCGCTCGCGGCCAAGGGCGTCGAGGTGCATGTCCTGTCCGTGGTCGATAGCCAGCCGATGAGTCGGCGGGAGCACGGGGGCGTCACCGTCCACCGCTTCTCGCTGCCCGCGGTCCACCGCCCGAGCCGGTACGCGCCGGAGACGTGGCGACGGATACTTCTCGCGGTCTCGGTGGCCAGACTGTTACCGCGCCTCGGGGTCAGGCCGGACGTGGTCGAGTGCCCGGAATGGATGGCCGAGGGGCTCGCGCTGGCCCTCCGCCACAAGCTCCCGCTCGTCGTTCGCCTGCACTCGAGCGCGCGACAGCTGTTCTCGTACACGCGCCAAGGCGGGAACCTGCTCGGGATCGACGGACGAATGGCGGCGCGTCTGGAGGAGGTGTCCGCCCGCCAGGCAAACGTCGTCGTGAGCACCCGCGCGAATCTCGACGAGGTGGCCGGCGCGATGCGGCTCGACGACCGGGCGCTGCACGCGATCCCGTACCCGGTGCGGTTGCCGGCGCTGAGCCCGCTGCCCGAGCATGCGCCACCGCGCGTGACGTTCGTCGGGCGGCTCGAGCCGCGAAAGGCTCCCGACGTCGTGCTCCGAGCCGCGCCAAAGGTCCTCGCCGAGTTGCCCGACGCGCGCTTCGTGTTCGTCGGTCGCGACGTGGTCGAGTCGGGAGTCGTCCCGTCGGCAAGCTGGCTCAAGGCCGAAGCCGGGCGGCTCGGGGTCGGCCACGCGGTCGAGCTGACCGGACAGCTCGACCGCGACGGCGTCGAGCGGGAGCTCAGACGGGCGACCGTGTGCGCGTTCCCGTCGCGCTGGGAGAGCTTCGGAAACGTGGTCGCGGAGGCCTCGGCGGTCGGGCGGCCCGTCGTCGTCTCGCCGATCGCGGCTTTCCGCGACGTGGTCGCGAACCGTGTCACGGGAGAAGTGGCTCCGTTGGGCGACGCTGACGCGTGGGCCGCCGCTCTGATCGGGCTGCTTCGCGATCGCGACCGCGCGCGCGCGATGGGCGAGGCCGGCGCAGCGCACATCGCCGCGATCAGCGACCCGGCGCGCGTGGCCGACCTGGCGCTCGACGCGCACGATCATGCGATCGAGCGATGGCGCACGGGCGAGCGCGCCGGGAGGCCCCACGTCACGTGGAGGTGATGGTCGACGCCACGGCTCTCGGCGACGACTCCGCCTACCGAGGCATCGGCACCTACGTCCGCCAACTCCTGGTCGGGCTTGCCGTGCAGCCTGACTTGACGGTGAGCGCGCTGTGTCTTCCGGGCACGCCGCTGCCGGACGGGATCCGGCCGCGCACGCTGCGCCGGGTCGCGCCTGGCCGCTGGCGCCGCGCTGAGCACGAGCTGCTGCTGCCGCTCGACCTCGCCCGCCGGCCCGCTGAGGTGTTCCACAGTCCGGCGCTTGACCCGCCTGCCCGCTGCCGACGCCCGTGGGTGCAGACCCTGCATGACGTCATCCCGCTCGTCTTCGATGACCCCGAGCTGGGCGTGGAGCGTCGGCGCTGGCGCCGGCATGCCGAACGCTACCGGCGCGCGAGCACGATCATCGCGGTGTCCCGCCACACGGCCGACGTGGCGGTGTCGATCCTGGAGCTCGATCCGCAGCGGATTGAGGTCATACATCACGGCGTGAATCCGCGGTTCAGGCCGGGCGACCGTTCGGGTACCGGCGAGGCGCCCTACCTGCTGACGGTGGGCGAGTACTCGCACCGCAAGGGCTACGGTGAGGCGTTCGCGGTAGCCGGCGCCCTGGCCGAGCTCGGATACCCGCACCGGCTGCGAGTAGTCGGCCGGATCGTCCCGTGGGTCCGCCCGGCGCTCGATGCACTGATCGCAGCCGCGCCCGTTCCGGAGCGGATCGAGCTGCTCGGGTTTGTCGACGACGTCGTCGGCGAGTACCAGCGCGCCGAGGTCTTGCTGATGACCAGCCGATACGAGGGGTTCGGGTTCCCGGTACTGGAGGCGATGGCGTGCGGGACGCCCGTGGTCGCGTTCGCCAACAGCTCGATCACCGAGGTCGTGGGGGATGCGGGGATCCTCGTCGACGACGGCGACGTCGCGAAGATGGTCAAAGCGGTGCGCTCGGTCTGCGATGACCGGGAGCTGTGGCACGAGCTGTCGCAGCGCGGAATCGAGCGGGCCGCCGAGTTCTCGTGGGAACGCAGCGTGCGTGCCCACGCCGAGGTCTACCGGCGCTGCGCGAGGGCCCCCGTGGCGAGCGCCCCGTAGCGCTGGCCGCGGCGCGAGGCCAAGCGGTCGGCGCGTTCATCGAGGACGTCCTCGTAGAGCCGCTGGGTGGCGGCGGCCATGCGCCGCACGTCGAAGCGCGTCAGCGCCGCGCGCCCCCCTTCGACGAGTTGCTCGCGCAACCCGGCGTTCCGGACCACCGCGACGATCGCCTCGGCGAGTCTGACCGGATCGTCGGTCGGGACGACCAGGCCGCTGACCCCGGACTCGACCGTGTCTCGGTTGCCGGCGGCGTCGCTCACGATCACCGGCACGCCGGCGCGCATCGCCTCGAGCGGTGTGTAGGGCGCGCCCTCGAAGCGCGACGGGAGCGCGAACGCGTCTAGCTCGGGCAGCGATGCGGCGGCATCGTAGAGCGACGGCAGCAGATGAAATCGATGCGAGAGACCGGCGTCGCCGATCGCGCGATCGATCGACCGCTTCAGCGGCCCCGAACCGACGAGCAGGAACCGCGCCTGCGGCAGTGACCTGGTCACCAGCGCGGCGGCCGCCACGTATACCTCCGGCGCCTTCTGCCAGGTGAGGCGGGCGCAGCAGCCGACCAGCGGCGCGCCTTGCGGGATCCGGAGGCGCTCGCGCAGCGATCGCTCGGCCGGGGGTGGTTGCTCGAGGTCGACCCCGTTGGGGATCACCCAGACCCGGTCTGGTCTCACCACCGCATGCGCGAGCGCGAAGTCTCGCTCGCTCGCCGACACCGCGATGAAGCGATCGATCCGGCTGCGGAGGAGGCGCTCGACGGTCGTCGCCCAACGGGCGCGGCTCAGACCGTGCGGCGTGTACACGAGCGGCACGCCGGTGGTCGCGGTGGCCATGCGGGCGAGCGCGCCGCCAATCGAGCTATGGCCGTGGACGACGTCCGGGGCAAGGTCATCGATTAACCCATGGAGCCTGAGGAATGCCGACAGGTTCAGCACCGAGGCACCCGAACGTCCCATCTCCACCGGCTCGACCCGGGCGCCGGCATCACGTGCGGCGCGCATGGCCCGTGCGGTGCTCAGCCCGAGGTGCTGCGAGGGAACGGCGATCACATGCTCAAAGCCGTCCACGTGCCGCACGAGGTCGAGAAGGTGCCGTTCGGTCCCTCCTGCGAACGCCTCGAGCACGTGCAACACCCTGGGTGTCAACGCAAACCCGCCCCGTCGTGCGCTCGCTCGTACGCCTCGAGCAGGACATCGGCCGACTCGCGCCACGAGGTGGCGGCGCGCGCCCGCGCGAGCCCTGCCTCCCGGCGCTCGCGGTGCCATTCCGAGTCGCCCAGGAGGCGGACGAGCACGCCGGCGAGCGCGTCCGGCGACAGGGAGGGGGACCAGCACGCGGCGTCTCCGAGTACCTCGGGCAGCGACGCCACCCGGCCACAGACCACGGGCGTCCCGCTCGCGAGCGCCTCGAGCGCCGGCAGCCCGAACCCCTCGTAGCGAGTGGGGTAGCAGAGCGCCTGGGCGCCCGCGAGCAGCGTGGCCCAATCATCGTCCTCGAGGGAGCCGAGGGGAACCAGACCGGGCTCGGGCGCCAGGCGCGACTCGCCCAGGACCGCGAGGCCGAGATCGACGCCGAGCTCTGCGCGCGCCCCGCGCCAGGCCTCGATCGCCAGTCCGAGGCCGCGCCGCGGTGCGCCTCCGATCGCCACGATGTACGGGCTCTGTAGGCCGAGCGCTCGCGCCAGCGCCGCTCCGTGCGCGGCACGTTCGGGGGCGAACAGCGGGTCGAGCGCGTCCGGAGCGACATGGACCTGCCCCGGATCGAGGTGGTAGTAGTCGACGATCTGGCGTCTCGCGAAGTTCGAGACGGTGGTGATCGCCGCGGCTCGCGCCACCGATCCGCGCATGTATAGACGCCAGGCGGCCCGCTTGAGCGGTGTGAAATCGTCGGCATGCAGCTGGGGCGCGAGGTCGTGGAGTGTCAACACGCCGGGGCCACCGAACGTGAGTGGCAGCATGTTGAACGCCCCGTGGAAGACGCCCCCGAAGCGCCGCAGCCATGGTGTGACGGCGAGCTCGAGCCAGCCCAGGCCGCGGACCGCTCGTGGCGCCGTGAGCGGCACCCACTCGACGCAGCCATCCAGCCCCGGCCAGGGGAGCGGTGCTCGCGCGTCAAGCAGCACGTGTAGCTCGGCCTGTTGGGCGAGGTGAGGAATCGTCCCGGCGAGGTAACGGCCGACACCGCCGAGCGGATGTCTCTGAAGCAGGCGGCCGTCGAGCGCGACCCGGATTCTGGTCATCCTGCGGCGTTGCGCCCCGGCGCGAGCTCGTACATCCGCCACCCGGCTGCCAGCATGGCTAGCTTCGCGACCGCGCGCGCCCCGACCACCAGCGCCAAGAGCGGCCGTACAACCGGATGCACGCGGCGGCTGAGGTAGAGG
This sequence comes from uncultured Solirubrobacterales bacterium, assembly GCA_963770615.1. GTDB lineage: Bacteria > Actinomycetota > Thermoleophilia > Solirubrobacterales > Solirubrobacteraceae > Palsa-465. Next base: position 83,663 of record CAVYQJ010000008.1, read on the forward strand.
TACATCCCCATGTGCGTGGACGCGACCCAGCGCCCCGGCACCTGGCGCAAGCTGACACTGCAATGATGGGCAACCGCGGCCGTTGGGCAGAACCACACCTCCCACCCGGCATCCCAGGCGCGGGAGCTCCAGTCGACGCCTTCCCAGTCCAGCACGAAGCGCTCGTCCTGGAGTCCGATCTCGTCGACTGCACTCCGGCGTACGAGGTAGCACGCCTCGGCACCGTGCCCGATCGTCCGCTCCTCGTCGTGGGCCCAGTCGTCCCACCACATACGGGGACCGGCGCCCGGGCGGACGCGCTGGGTCAGCCTGCGTCCGAGCAGCGCCTGCACGGTGGATGGCAGGTCCCCGGCCGAGGTCTGAAGCCGGCCATCGGGGTACAGCAGCTTCGCAACGCCGAACGCCGCTCGGTCTCGGCGGGTGAGCAGGTCGAGCAGGGCATCGATCGAGCCCGGCGCATACACGACGTCCGGGTTGGAGATCAGCACGAACGGGGCCTGTGAGGCGGCGATGCCCTGGTTGTTGGCGGCAGCGAGTCCGCGGTTGTGGCCATTGGCGATGACGCGCACCCATGGGAGCTCCTCCCGGACGCGCGCGATGCTCCCGTCCGTGGAGCCGTTGTCGACGACGATGGCCTCCCACGCAACGGTCGGCGGGTTGTACTGGAGCGACCGGAGGCACGCCAGCAACTCGGGCCCGGAGTTCCAGGTCACGATCACGACGCTGAGCTCGGGCCGGTCACTCGCCGGCGCGCGCGTGTGCACGCGGAGCACAGACTCTGCGGACGCCTCCCAAGACATCGGCGCGAGAGCCTACCCTCGCACCATCGAGCGGTGCGCCAGTTCAAATGGTCACCGACGATCGGCCGCGGTCCGCTCAGGCGGAACGTGTTGGAAAGCCACATGGCGGCCGGTCCGGGCGGGGAACCGGCTCATGCCACCCATGACCATGGTTTAGTACGCGCCGGTGCCGCCACAGGCAGGGGTGTGCGCCAGGGAGATGACGCGCAGTGAATGCCGCACGATCGGATCTGAGTGAACGCCCAATAGCAAGGAGCGCGGCCGCGAGTGTGCGCGCCGTCGGGGCGCGCGGGCGTGCGCCGGTGCAGACCGACCGGGCGCCGTCGGCGCGTGCGGACGAGGCCGCGGACCGCCCCCTTGCGTACGGGGACTACCTGGGCGAGCGCAGGCACGTCGCCTCGCGGCGAGATACGGCGCGCCGCCGTGCGTTTGTCCTCGGGGACATGGTCGCGCTCGGGGCCGCGTTTCTGATCTCGGGCTTCGCCAGCGCCGACAGGCAGCTCGGTTATCCGGTGCTGGTGGCGCTGCCGCTGTGGGCGGTGATGAACAAGCTCCTCGGCCTTTACGATCGTGACGGGACCGCGATCGACAGGCGTTGCCTGCACGAGCTCCCGCGGCTCGCCGAGTCAGCTGCGGTCGGCGCCGTGCTCGTCTTCCTGCTTGCTCCGTTCACCGGTGTCGCGGCCCATCGCCACCAGGCGGTGCTGTTCATCGGGGTCGCAGTGACGCTGATGACATGCTCGCGCTTCGCCACCCGAGCGGCGATTCGGCGGCTGTACGGACCGGAGCGGGCCGTGATCGTTGGGTCCGGCAGCGTCGCCCGGCTCCTCGCGCATAAACTCGGCACGCACCCGGCGTACGGCGTGAAGGTTCTCGGTTACATCGATGCCCCGCCGGCCGACGACGTCGTCGAAGACGGCCCGCCGATGCTGGGTGACCTCGGGTGCTTCAAGAACATATGCCGCGAGCTCGACGTCCAGCGCGTCGTCGTGGCCTTCTCCGCGCTCGATCACGAGCACATGCTCGACACGATCAGAGCCAGCAACGCGCTCGGCTTGAAGGTGAGCATAGTTCCCCGCCTGTTCGAGGTGCTAGGACGGTCCATGCTCGTCGACGAGGTGGAGGGCATGAGCCTGCTGTCGGTCAGGGGTGTCGTGCACACGCGGTCGGCCCGCAGGGCCAAGCGAGCGATGGACGTGGCCGGCGCCACGGTCGCGCTGGTACTGCTGGCACCGCTCATTCTGATGATCGCGCTGGCCGTCAAGCTCACCTCCAAAGGCCCGCTCCTGTTCGCGCAGGCGCGAGTGGGTCGGGATCACGAGCAGTTCCAGATGCTCAAGTTCCGGACCATGGTCGACGGCGCCGACGCACTCAAGCAGGGGTTAGCGGATCTGAACGAGGCGCAGTATCCGATGTTCAAGATCGCGGCGGATCCGCGCGTCACCCGTGTCGGCCAGTTCCTGCGGCGCACGAGTCTCGATGAGCTGCCCCAACTGTGGAACGTGCTTCGCGGCCAGATGAGCCTCGTGGGCCCGCGGCCGCTCGTTCCCTCGGAGGACGCGCAGGTGATTGGCTGGCATCGGGCGCGGCTGCATCTGTCGCCTGGACTCACCGGTCCGTGGCAGGTGATGGGTCGGACCGAGATCCCGTTTCAGGAGATGATCAAACTCGATTACCGCTACCTGGCCAACTGGTCACTCTGGAACGACGTCAAGCTGCTGCTGCGTACGGTTCCCGTCGTGCTGCGGGCGCGCGGTATGTAACAGCGGGTCCGCGGAAGTGCCTCGCTCAGTGACTCCGTGGCGCGGGCGAATAGAGTCACATGGGCATGGGAACTCACAGGCCGTTCGTGCTCGTCCAGCTGAGCGACCCGCACATCGGGGCGACGTGGACATCAGTCGACCCCCTCACGCGTCTGCGAGCCGCGGTCGAGGCGGTACGGCCGTGGCTCGGGCTCCCCGACGCGGTCGTCGTCTCCGGCGATCTCGCCGACCACGGATCCGCTGAAGAGTACGCGCTGGTCCGCGAGGAACTCGCGAGTCTGCGAGGACCGGTGGGCGTCATCCCGGGCAACCACGACGACCGGAGCGCCTTGCGACGAGCCTTCGACCTTCCGGGCAAGGACGCCGATCCCATCCGCTACTGCGTCGACGTCGGTCCGCTCCGGCTGGTCATGCTCGATAGCACGATCCCCGGCGAAGACGGCGGTGAGCTCGGGTCCGAACAGCTGAGCTGGCTCGAAGCGACGCTGGCCGACGGTCCCGAGCAGCCGACGCTCTTGGTGATGCACCACCCGCCGCTGCTCACGGGCATGACCCCCTGGGACAGGATCGGGCTCGCGGAGACCTCTCGGCTCGACTTGGCGTCAATCGCGACACGGAACCCACAGGTGCGCGCGATCCTCGCCGGACACATTCATCGAGCGATCGCCGGATCCGTCGGAGGTCGCGTCGCGATCACCGCGCCGAGCACCTACGTGCAAGCGCGGCTTGACCTCGCCGCCAACAGGCTCGTGTTCGCGGAGGACGAGCCCCCGGCCATCGGCGTTCACACCCTGCTCGACGGGGAACTCGTCTCGCAGGTCCTCACGCCGTAGCCGTGCTCGGCAACCAGCTGAAGCGCCACGCGCAGAAGAGCGCGGCGGCCACGCCCCAGGCGGCGAGCACGAGCAGGTCGTTGACCGAGATCGCGGCGCTGAACGAGGAGCGCACCGAAGCCAGATGGAGCCCGCCGGCGATGTGTTCGACCGGGAACAGCGACCCGATCGAGCGCAGCGTGGCGCTCAGGGTCGCGGTCGGGATGAACACGCCCGAGATGAACCACAGCGGCAACATCGTCGCCTGGACGATCGGCTGGGCGGCGTCCGGTGAGCCGACCAGGATCGACACCGCATACCCGATGCACGCGAAAGCGAGCGTTCCGACCACGGCGGTGATCGCCATCGCGGCCAACCCTGCGGGCGACATGTCCACGCCGTAGGCGACCTTTGCGATCACGAGCAGCAGCGCGCCCATCACAAGTGCGACCACGACCGTCGCAATCGCCTGGCCGGCGACGAGCATCGACGGAGAGACCGGGGTGGCGCGGCGGCGCTTGAGCACGCCCGTCTCGCGCAGGCTGGTGATCGAGATGACGAGGTTGGCGTATGCGGCGACGACGATCGACATGGCGAGGATGCCCGGGACGTAAAAGCGCGAGAGGTCGACGCGCACGCCGTCCACGACCGTGTGGCCGCTGCCGAACACGCCGGTGAACACCACGAGCAGGACGATCGGGAAGAAGAACGTGAAGAACCGGGCGCGGGGGTTCCGCAAGCTCGTAAGGAGGTCGTAGCGCACCTGGTGCAGGAGCAGCGCGGCCGGACCGCGGGCGGCGGCCGACGGACGCGCAACCTCGGGATCCACGACGCGCGGGGCGCTCGCGCGCCCCGCGGTCGCGGGAGAGGTCTCGGCAGCACCGGCGCGGGGGGTCGCCTCGGCGCCGATCACGAGGAAGCGATCCCGGCGCTCGCGCCACTTGCGCAGCAGGTAGCTGAGCAGGAGGAACATCGCTAGACCGTGGCCTGCTGGGCCTTGCGGCGACGCCAGATGCGGATGATGTACCTGATCAGAAGAAACATGGTCAGCTCCTTGGTTCGTTGGGGGTTGTCAGCTTGAGGTAGACGTCTTCGAGGGTCGGGCGACGGACCTCGAGGTCCTCGAGCTCGAGGCCGCGCTCGAGCGCCCATCCGGAAAGCTCATGCAGGTCAGAGGCGACGGTCGTGGTGGGCAGCGCGACCAGGCCGGCTCCCTCCTCCTGGATGCGGTCGACCAGCGACGCGGGAAGCTCGTGGACGGTCGTTCCGTCGGGGAGCGCGAATGTCACCCGCGACCCGCCGACCTGGCGCCCGCCGAGCGTCTGCGGTGTGCCTTCGGCGACGATCTGGCCGCCGGCGATGACCGCGATCCGATCGGCCAGGCGCTCGGCCTCTTCCATGTAGTGGGTCGTGAGAAACACGGTCTTGCCCAGGTCCCGCAGGCCGCCGATGACCTCCCAGGCGGCGCGCCGAGCCGAGGGGTCGAAGCCCGTGGTCGGCTCGTCGAGGAAGATCAGCTCCGGATCGCCGATCAGCGCGAGCGCGACGTCCAGACGGCGCCGCTGGCCGCCCGAGAGCGCCGTGGCGCGCTGGTCGGCCTGCTCGCTCAAATCGACGAGCGCAAGCGTCTCGTTCACCGGGCGCGGCGAGCGGTAGTAACCCGCGTACAGCTCCAGGCACTCGCGGACGGTGAGTCCGGGCTCGGCCTGAGACTCCTGGAGCACGAGGCCGATGCGCTCACGCCACCCGGACGGCGCCCGCCATGGGTTCGTGCCCAGCACCTCGACGCTGCCATCGCTGGCCTGGCGAAACCCTTCGAGGATCTCGACCGTCGTCGTCTTGCCGGCGCCGTTCGGCCCCAGGAACGCGAAGATCTCGCCGCGGCGCACCTCGAGGTCGATCCCCCGGACCGCCTCGGTGTTGCCATAGCGCTTGCGCAGGCCGCGGATCGAGATGACTGGGTCGCTGCGGTTCGGAGCGGATGGCGCGGACCGGGTGTACGTCTGGCTGATCGGGGGGTCGAATGAGTTCGTGAGCATGCCCAGCAAGGTAGGCGGCCGGCGGCAGGGTGTCATCGGCGTGCGGGTTGAACTTCGAGCTCCACCCAGGGGTGGAGAACGGAGTCTCCGACTCGGCCCTGGAGCCGATGACGGACCGGCGTGACCGGCCTATCGTTGCCCCCGCATGATCCGCATCTACCGATGGTTCACTTCGTCATGGCCGCACGCCGAGGGTGGGCTCGGCGCGCCCGCGCCGCTCGAGGCGACCGTCCTGCGCACGCTCGGCCTCGTGTACCTGAGTGTGTTCGTCGTCGACACCATCACGACGACGCCACATCCGAGTCTCCACGGGCGCGGGCTGGCGGTCCTGGTAGCGGCGATCGCGTTCGTGGCCGCCGTGATCGGCGCGCAGCCCCACCTCGAGGATGTACCGACGGAGCGCCGGGTCGCGTTCCTCGTCGCGGTCGCAACCATGACCGCGGTGCTCGCGGCGATCCAGCCGCAGGGCATCTGGGAGGCGGGCCCGTACTTCGTCGGGATCATGGCAGCGCTCCGGCTCGACCGCCGGACCGGCGTACTCGTGCTCGCCTTCACGATCGTCGTCCTGCTCGGCGTGTCCGCCGCCGAGGGGCGCGGTGACGCAGTCCCGTCGGTCCTGCTCGGCGCGCTTCCCTGGTTCCTGCTGATGCGAGTGATGCGGTCGTTGCGCGACCAGCGCGACGAGCTCGCGGCCTCCCGCGCGGCGGTGGCGGATGCCGCTACCGCGGCCGAGCGGGGACGGCTGGCCCGCGAGATGCACGACGTCCTCGCCCACTCGCTGTCCGCGCTCGCGCTCCAGCTCGAGACCACGCGCCTGCTCGCGCGCAACCGCGGCGTCGACGGCGACGTGACGCGCGCGCTCGATCAGGCTCACCATCTTGCCGCTACCGGACTCGAGGATGCCCGCCGTGCGATCGCCACCGAGCGCGGCGATGCACTGCCCGGTCCCGAGCGGATCGGGCTGCTCGCCGACGCCTTCGGCGAGCAGAGCGGCCTGCCGATCGCGCTCGAGGTGCACGGGAAGCCGCGCGAGCTCCGGCCGGAAGCGCGACTAGCCGTATACCGGACCGCGCAGGAAGCGCTGACCAACGTCCGCCGCCACGCGACCCCCGAGCACGTCGCGGTGCGGCTTGACTACCTGCCGGAGAGCACCGTGCTCGTGGTCGAGGACCACGCTCGGACGGGCACGCCGCCGCCGATCGCGCTCGGCACGGCGGCCAACAGCTACGGCCTGACCGGCATGCGCGAGCGTGCCGAGTTGCTCGGCGGTCAGCTGCTGGCCGAGCCCACGGGCGACGGGTTCCGCGTCGAACTAAGGCTGCCGGCGTGAGCGCGGGCGGTCCGGGCGGCGCCGGGGATCGCCCCCCGGTCCGTGTGCTCCTCGCCGACGACCAGCGTCTGGTCCGCGAGAGCCTGGGCGTCCTGCTCGGCTTGCTGGGCGGGATCGAGCTGGTCGCGACCGCTTCAGACGGCGAGGAGGCGCTCGCGCTGGTCGACGAGCACCACCCACAGGTCGTGCTGATGGACATTCGCATGCCACGGCTGGACGGGATCGAGGCCACGCGCCGGCTGCGCGAGCGCTGTCCCGAGGTCCGGGTGATCTCACTCACCACCTACGCCGACGACGAGAGCGTGCTCGGGGCGCTGCGCGCAGGCGCGCGCGGCTACCTGACCAAGGACGCCAGCGGCGAGGAGATCCGCGCGGCGATCCTGACCGTGGCCGCGGGCGACGCCGCGCTCGACCCCGCGGTCCAACACCACGTGGTGGCAGCGCTCGCCGGCGCGGACTCCTCGTCCTCGTCATCGTCCTCGTCCTCGCCCGGGGCCGCGGGCGCCGCGCCAGAGCTCCCCGACGACCTCACGCCTCGGGAGGTGCAGGTACTGGCATTGATCGCCGAGGGCTTGACCAACACCGAGATCGCCGAGCGTCTCGTCGTCAGCCCGACGACGGTCAAGTCACACATCAACCATCTGTTCGCGAAGGCCGGCCTGCGCGACCGGGCCCAGGCCGTCACCTACGCCTACCGGACCGGGATCGCCCGGCCGCCCGGCTGAACCGGTACCGAATCCGGGCCGCGGCACGCTCGGTACATTGGATCGAGGACGTGTTGCGGCTGAGGCACTCGATCGTGGCCGGAGTCGCGGTTGTCGCGGCGCTCACCGCGTTGACTGCGGGACAGGCGACGCCGGGGGTCGCTCGCGCCGCGGGCATGGCGATCCCGACGAGCGCGAACCAGTTGATCGTCGTCTCGAGTCCGACCGACGACCCGCCGGACTACCTCGCCACGCTCCGTGTCTACGAGCGCGCCAACCGAACCTCGCCGTGGAGGCTCGTGTTCGGCCCGTGGCAGGCGGAGACCGGCTCGGGCCATCTGCTGTCCGCCGGCGCCCGGCGGGAGGGCGACCACGCGACCCCGGTCGGGGTGTTCGGCATCGGCGGCACGATGTACGGAAACGAGCCGAATCCCGGCGGCCTTCACTACGCCTACCACCGCCTGGGGTGCGGCGACTGGTGGGACGAAGACCCGCACTCGCCGCAGTACAACCGGTTCGTCCACGTGCCCTGCGGTGTGACGCCATCGTTCTCGTCGTGGTCGGAGCCGCTGTGGACGGAGACCGTCGCGTACCCGTACTTCGCGGTTATCCGGTTCAACGTCAACCCGACGCGCGGCGGCGCGAATGCGTTGGGTTCGGGGATCTTCCTCCACAGTTGGGTTGGCGGCGCGACCGAGGGGTGCGTGGCGCTGCGCGAGTCGCAGCTTCTGGACGTCCTTCGCTGGCTGAAGCCGTCAGCGCACCCTGTCATCGAGATCGGCACCGAGGGTCAGGTCCGCGCGCCGGCGGCGAGGTCAGACCGCCCCCTGGTGTCGACTTCCACACCGGCATCGACTCGCTACGTCGATGTCTCGGTGGCGACGGTGTGGGCGAGTCCGTCCGCACCCCGCACGATCGACCGGCCGGCCCTGGGAAACCCGGTCAACATCGGCGCCTGGAGCCGTGTTCTTAATACGACGGCGCGGCTGGGATTGGATGGGAAGATCGAGACCCAGGCGCTGTTCGGGGAACCAGTGCGGATCGTCGCGCAGCGCGGCTCGTGGACCCGGGTCGCCGTCGTCGATCAGCCGGCGCCGATCGACCGTGTCGGCTATCCGGGGTGGGTGCCAACCAGGCAGCTCATCGCAGGCGTGAATTTCGGCGGGCTCCTCGCCGGACGGAACGCGGTGGTTGACGTCCCGACCGCGATGTTGCGCGGCGCGGTCCGTCCGCTCGAGTTGAGCTTCGGGACGCGGCTGCCCGTGCTTGGCGTCTCGGGCAATGACGTGCAGGTCGCGACGCCGGACGGCCGCGTTGGCGAGTTACCTCGTTCGGCCGTCGACATATCGCGCCCAGGCGCCGCGAACCCGGTTCCCACGGGCGAGGAACTGGTGGCGACTGCTCGCCTGTTTCTCGGCGTGCGCTACCTGTGGGGCGGTACGTCCGCGTTCGGCTTCGACTGCTCCGGACTGGTGAACCTCGTGTACCGAGAACGCGGGATCGTGATCCCGCGCGACGCTGACGCGCAGGCGCTCGCCGGCCGGCCCGTCGCCAAAGACGCGCTCGAGCCCGGCGACCTGGTGTTCTTCGCCACCGATCCGCCGTCCCCGACGATCAGCCACGTTGGCATGTACATCGGGGACGGGCAGATGATCGAGGCTCCGAACTCAGCGAGCGCGGTACATGTGATCCCGTTGGCGGCCTTCGGCGATGAGTACGTCAGCGCGCGCCGCTATGTCCCGACGGGCTGAGTGACCGCGGACGCCGTCGCTGTGGCGTTGCGAGATGTCGTGGATATAGCTGGCGACGACGCCCTCTGAAATCAGCCGGGCATTCGGCCGTCGCTCGGTGTGCGACGAGCGGCGGTCGGCTCGAGTTGACGGGGTGTTGTGGGAGGGGGAGCGAGTTGTGTCGGTCATGCGGCTTCTCTTTCGATGTCGAAGTTGATGCGAGCGGCGTCTTCCGCCGCGGGGGCGAGTTCCACGGCGGCCTCCGCTCGGCGAGGCCTCAGGACCGCGAAGGCAAGGACGATGCCGACGGTTATCGTCGCCGCGCCGATGACGAAAGCGAGGTGGTAGCCGCCGATCAGGGAGGTCGTCAGACCCTGGTGGGCTGACAGCAGTCCCTTCGTCCGGTTCGCCGCGATCGTGCTGAGGACGGCCAGTCCGAACGCCCCGCTGATCTGCTGGGAGACGTTGGTGATTCCTGAGCCGAGCCCTGAGTCAGCGGCGGGAACGTCGGCCATAGCCATGGTGAGCAGGGGCATGAACGCGTTTCCGATGCCCAGTCCGATCGCGAAGCAGGCGAAGAAGATCGTCGGGAAGAAGCTCGTGTCCGGTCCGACGGAGCTGAACAGGAGCAGGCCGACGACCGCGCTCGCCATCCCCGCGATCAGCACGGGAAACGGCCCAAACCGATTTACGAGTCGCGCGGTGATGCCCCGCGACAGGACCGCGACCGTGATGGTCCAGGGCAGGAAGGCCGCGCCGGTCTGCACGGCGCTGTAGTGGCGGACGTGCTCGAGATACAGGCTTCCGAGGAAGAACGTCGAGTACATGCCGGTCACGAGGAAGCCTCGGACGAGGCTGGCCTTGATCAGCCCCTGGAGGCGCAGGACGCGCATGGGCATGATCGGGTTGTCGATCCGAGCCTCGAGCGCGACGAACGCTGCCATCAGTAGCGCGGCGACAGCGCCGACGCCGAGGACTTGGGTCGAAACCCAGCCGTGCGCCGTGGCCTGCACGATCGCGTAGATGAAGCCCATCAGCGAGACGGTGACGAGGAAAGAGCCGATCCAGTCGACTCCGTGCTCGAGCCCGAGCCCGCTGTCGGCGCGGATGAACCGCTGACCCAGGGCGAAGGTGGCCAGGCCAATTGGCAGGTTGACGAAGAACACCCAGTGCCAGCTCAACGCCTGGGTGAGGATGCCGCCGGCGAGGAGGCCGAGCGAGCCTCCGGCGACCGACACGAACACGTAGGCGCTCATCGCCCTCGCGCGCTCGCTGGGGATCGGGAATTCGGTGATGATGATCGCGAGGATCACCGATGCCTGGGCAGCGGCGCCGACGCCCTGCACGGCGCGGGCGGCGATCAGCACGCCCTGGCTGGGCGCGAGGCCGCATACGAGCGAGGCGGCGGTGAACACGGTGAGGCCCGCGAGGAACACGCGCTTGCGGCCGGCGAGATCGCCGAGCCTCCCTGCGAGCAGGAGCAGGCTGCCGAACGTGACGAGGAACGCATCGACGACCCACGTGAGGTTCGACTGGCTGAAGTGGAGGTCGCGTTGGATTGAAGGGAGCGCGACGTTCACGATCGTGACGTCGAGCACGATCATGAGCTGCGCCAGGCACACGATCATCAGGGCCGTCCAGCGACGACGGCTGTCCGGTGAGGTGGTTTGCGAAGAGACTAGATTCATGCAGATCCCAACTTGTATGTGAGTGAGTGAGGCGCTAAAATGGAGGCCGCCTCCGATATAAGTGGAGGAGCCCTCCGGAAACTATATGGAGGCACCCTCCGTTTGTCAAGGGAAGTTGGGATGAGCACCACCGAAATCGGCCCCGAGAACCTGATCGTCCGTCCCAAGCGAGCGGACGCCCGGCGCAACTACGACAAGGTGCTGGCGGCTGCTCGGGAGGCGTTCGCCGAGGGAGGGGAGTCGACCGCGCTCGAGGAGATCGCGCGCCGCGCCGGCGTTGGCATCGGCACCCTCTATCGCAACTTCCCGAACCGTCAGGCGTTGCTGGAGGCTCTTTACGTCAACGAGGTCGCGGAGGTCTGCCGCTCGGCCGCCGAGCTTGACGGCGGCGATCCATGGGAGGCGCTCAGCTCATGGTTTGAGCGCCTGATCGGCTACCTCGCGACCAAGCAGGCGCTCGCGGGCGAATTGCTCAACTACCTCGACCGCGACTCCGCGCTGTTCCAGGTGTGCCGGACATCGCTGTACGACGCCGGCGGTCCAATGCTGAGGCGCGCCCAGGAAGCCGGCGCCGTGCGCCCGGACGTCGAGTTCCCCGAGGTGATGCAGATGGTGATGGGGATCTCCAAGATCCCGGTCGCCGATCCGGGCCAGACCGAGCACATGCTCCGCATCGCCCTCGACGGTCTTCGCTACCGCGCCGACGCCTAGCCTGACCGCGCGGCGGTGATCAGGGCGTCGGCGACTCGCGCGGCGGCGCCTTCGAGCCGACCCGGCAGACGCGCCAGCACGATTCGTCGCGTCTCTTGCGGCTCGCCTCGCACCGCGAGAACCCGCACGCTCTCTGGAAGGATGTCGAGCATGATCGGGGCGATCGTCGTGATCGCCAGGCCGGCGGCCACGATCTGGAGCTTGGCGAGCCAGTCGCGCACGACGTAGCGGACGTCGGGCCGCTCGCGGAGGCCGGGCCATACTCCGAGCAATGTGTCGCCGGTGTCCGATCGGCTGGCGACCCACACTTGGCCTTCGAGTTGATCGACCTCCACGGCTCGAGCGCTCGCGAGGGGATGGTTCGCCGGTACGCCGATCGCCAACTCCCGCTGTGACAGCGTCGTCAGATCGAGCGCGGGCGACTCGGCGTCAAGCGGGCGAAAGGGCGGCACGCGCGCGAGCACGGCAAGGTCGACGGTGCCCGCTCGCAGGGCACGGGTCAGCGCCGGCGTGGTGGCCTCGCGCAGGCTGACGCGAAGCTGTGGTGGCAGCGCGGCGAGCGCCCTCGGGACGAGCCCGGCCGCGGCGGCGGGGAAGGCGCCGAGTCGGATAGGCCGCCCGTCGGTCTCCTCACCGGTCAGTTCGCGCCGTGCGGAGTCGAGCTCGTCGAGGACCAGAGTCGCGCTCGTCAGCAGGCGGGCTCCCGCAGGAGTCAGCTTGACGCCGTGGCGACCGCGATCGAACAGCCCGCGTCCGGCGATGGCTTCGAGCGCCGCCACCTGTCGCGAAACGGCCGACTGGGTGTAGCCGAGCGACAGCGCAGCGGCGGAGAAGGACCCCGTCTGCGCGACCTCGCGCAAGACCCGAAGGCCGGTTGGCGAGAAATCCTGAGACATGCGGATCTCGCATATTAGATGTGCACAAGTCTCGTTTACAGCATGGGCTTTCGGCGCTAGGTTCGAGCCATGGCTACTCCAACCACATCACGAATTGCACTCATCACGGGGGCCAATCAGGGACTCGGCCGCGCGCTGGCCGAAGGGCTGGCCGCCGGCATGGGCCCCGAGGACCGCGTGCTGCTCACGGGCCGGGATCCCGGCCGCGTCGCGGCCGCCGCGGCCGCCGTGGCCGAGGGACCGGCGGTCGCCCGCGTCGAGGGTCGGGTGCTCGACGTACGCGACGGCGACGCGATCGCTGCGCTGGCCGCCGAACTCGGCGAGGTCGACATCGTCTTCTCGAACGCCACCGCGCGGATGAGCCCGGACGCCGACCCCGTCGACGAGGTCGACGCCGTGGCGGAGACGAGCAACCTCGCGACGACCAGAATGCTCCGCGCGTTCGCGCCGCGTCTGCGGCCCGGCGGGCGCCTGATCATCGTTGCGAGCGCGCTCGGCACGCTCGACAAGCTCGACGACCGGATCGCCGGCCGATTCGCCCAAGCCGCCACCGCGAACCTCGAGTCGATCGACGCGCTCGTGGCGGATTGGCGCCGGGCAGTCCACGACGGGCGCGCCGAGGACGAGGGTTACGGAGCGTGGCTGAACATCCCGTCGAAGGTCGCGCAGGTCGCGGCCGTCCGAGCCCTCGCGCGCGCGCGCCGGACCCGCGATCTCGCCGAGAACAAGTTGATCGCGTCGCTCTGTCCCGGGTTGATCGACACCGACGCTTCGCGCCCATGGTTTGAGGACATGAGCGAGGCCCAGACGCCGGCGCAGGCCGCGGTGTGGCCCGTCGAGCTCGTCCTCAGCCCAGCGTTCGACCCCGCCTTCTACGGCGAGCTGGTCCAGTTCGGCAAGGTCCTCCCATGGGAGACCGGCGTTCCGGTGCCGCACACCGCGGCCGCCTGATCGAGTTCGCGTTCACCCCGGTGAATGGAGCGCGCCGCGGGCTCGCGCCCGGTCGCCCGAGTAGCCTCCGCGGATGACTGACAAGAGACACAAGCGCGCGATGGAGTTCATCGAGGCGTTCCGGGTCAAGCCCGGTTCGAAGGTCAGGCTCGGCAAGGACTTCGATCCATCGTTCAAGGCCGGGGTCAAGAAGAAGAAGGAGGGCGTTGCGCTGCTCGCCGAGGGCGTCCGGTTGCTCTGCGAGTACCAGGAACGGCTCGCGGCTCAGGACACCTGGGGCGTTCTCGTCGTACTGCAGGCGCTAGACGCGGCGGGGAAGGACGGGACGATCCGTCACGTCATGAGCGGCGTCAATCCCCAGGGCGTCTCGGTTCACAGCTTCAAGGTGCCCTCGTCCGAGGAACTCGACCATGATTTCCTGTGGCGGTATGAACGGCGGCTACCCGGCCGCGGCGAGATCGGGATCTTCAACCGCTCTCACTACGAGGAGGTGCTCGTGGTGCGGGTTCACCCGGAGAACCTCGATCGCCAGAAGCTGCCGAGCGCGGCCAAGAAGGATGTGTGGCAGCGACGCTACCGCCAGATCAACGATTGGGAGCGCTACCTGACCGAGAACGGGTTCAGGGTCGTGAAGCTGTTCCTCAACCTGTCCAAAGAGGAGCAACGCATCCGGTTCCTGCGACGGCTGGACCTGCCCGACCACAACTGGAAGTTCTCGACCGCGGACGTCAAAGAGCGCGAGCGCTGGGATGACTACCAGAAGGCGTTCTCGGAGATGCTCTCGCACACGAGCACGGAATGGGCTCCGTGGTACGTGATTCCCGCCGACCGGAAGTGGTTCGCCAGGATCGGCGCCGGCGCGGTTCTCGTGAACGCGCTGATGGACATAGATCCTCGATTCCCGACCGTCGACAAAGCCCAACACGAACGTCTGCTCGAGGTCAAGCGGATGCTCGAGGCCCAGGCGCCCGAGGGTGCGGCGCCTGACCCGTTCGAGCACGAGCAGCGAGCTGCGGAAGCGGCTGCGAGCGACGGCCGGAACGGGCACTCGGCCGACGCGCAGGTCGTCGTGCCGCCCGACGCACCGACAGCCGAATGAGCGAGGGACCGATGGCCACGGCAACGCATCGAGGCACGGACCACGCCGGCGCCGAGGACGGCTGGTATGCCGTCTCGCCCGGCGAGGTCTCGTCTCGGCTCGGTGTCGATCCGTCGGTCGGGCTCTCCAGCGACAAGGCGGCCGAGCTGCTCCAGCAGCACGGTGCGAACTCGCTGCCTGCTGAGGCGGCGGTGCCGGGTTGGCGGCGGTTCCTCGACCAGTACCGCAGCTACATGCAGATCATCCTCCTGGCCGCGGCGATCGTGTCGCTCGCGATCAAGGAGTGGAGCACGGGCGTCCTGCTGATCCTGATCACGGTGCTCAACGCCATCGTCGGCCTTCGCCAGGAGGGCAAGGCGCAGAGCGCGATGAACGCGCTTCAGGCGATGGTCAAGGCGACCGCGCGAGTTCGCCGCGACGGATCCGAGGCCGAGATCCCGGCCGAAGAGGTGGTGGTCGGCGACGTCGTCGTGCTCGAGGCCGGCGACGACGTCCCGGCGGACGGGCGGATCATCCAGGCGAGCTCGTTGCAGATCGACGAGGCCGCTTTGACCGGCGAGAGCGTGCCGGTCTCGAAGGGTGTCGAGGTGCCCGACGGCGACGATCTCGGGCCAGCCGACCAGACCGACATGGCGTTCATGCATACGCCGGTCACGCACGGCAGCGGCCTGATGGTCGTGACCGCGACCGGTGGCGATACCCAGGTCGGGAAGATCGCCGGGATGCTCGCGACGACGACGCGCGAGCAGACGCCGCTGACCAAGCAGCTGAACACCTTGACGCTGTGGATCGCGGCGGCGGCCGGGGTGACGATGGTGATCATGTTCGTGCTCGGTGCGCAGCGCGGCCTGTCCTCGACCGTGGTGTTCTCGAGCGCGGTGGCGCTGGCGATCGCGGCGATTCCGGAGGCGATGCCGACGGTGCTCCAGGTGGTCATGTCGCTCGGCGCCGCGGAGCTCGCCCGGCACGGGGCGGTGTTGACGGACCTCGCCTCGGTCGAGACGCTCGGCTCCACGTCCGCGATCAACTCGGACAAGACCGGGACGCTGACGATGAATCAGATGACGGCGATCGAGGTGCTCGACCCAACCGACCGCTACACGATCTCGGGCTCGGGCTACGAGCTCGAGGGTAAGGTCCAGCACGCCGCGGGCTCGTCGGACACGATCGAGGACGCGATCCTGCCCTACATCGTCGCGAGCGATGCCACGCTCGTCGACGGCACGGTTGTGGGGGATCCGACCGAGGGCGCGCTGCTAGTGCTCGCCCACAAGGCGGGAATCGACATCGACGCCACCCGCGATCAGCACCCGCGTCTGGCGACGTTGCCGTTTGACCCCACGTACAAACTGATGGCGGCCTTCACGAAGGCGACAGACGCCTCGGGTCAGGAGGTCGTGCGCTGCTACGTCAAGGGAGCCGCGCCCGCGGTGATGAGCCACGCGTCGAGCGCGCTGTCTGCCGGATCGAGCATTCCCTGGGACGAGGACCTGCGCGGCCGAGCGCAGGCGAACGTGCAGAGGATGGGCGAGGCCGGTCTCCGGGTGATGGCAGCGGCGTACCGCGACCTCGACGCGTCCTCGTTCGACGCCGACGGCGATCTCCTCGGCTACGTCGAGGGCCTCGAGATGACGAGCCTCGTCGGCATGGTCGACCCGGCGCGCGCCGAGTCCAAGCCGGCGGTGGAGGATGCACAGTCGGCGCACATCCGGGTGCGGATGGTCACCGGCGACGACGTGGTCACCGGCGCGGCGATCGCCAAGGAACTCGGCATCGAGGGCGAGGCGATCCTCGGCGCGGAGTTCGCAGCGCTGGACGAGTCCGAGCGGCTGGAGCGGATCGACCGGATCGGCGTGGTCGGCCGGGTCGCGCCCGAGCACAAGGTGCTGCTCGTCGAGACGCTCAAGAAGCAGGGCCACGTGGTCGCGATGACCGGAGACGGCGTCAACGATGCGCCGTCGATCAAGGCCGCCCACATCGGCGTGGCGATGGGCAGCGGGACCGAGGTGGCCAAGAACGCGGCGCGGATGATCCTCACCGACGACAACTTCGCGACGATCGTGCGCGCGGTCTCAGAAGGCCGGAAGCTCTACGACAACCTGAGCAAATACGTCCGGTTCGTGCTGATCTCGCTCGTCGCGTTCGTGCTCACGTTCCTCGGCGCGACGATCCTGAACATCGCCGAGGGTCAGCCGTTCTCGCCGGCGCAGGTCCTGTACATCCACTTCTTCGTCAGCGCGCCGTTCGGCGTCGCGCTTGGCCTGGACCAGGCGACCGCGGGGCTGATGGATCGTCGGCCACGTCCGAGCACCGAGTCGATCGTTAACCGGGGCGTGCAAGCTGACCGCAGGCCTGGTCGGCCTGTACATGGCGATCGTCATGGACCTGCTGATCTACTTCGGCAAGCAGCACTACCACAGCACGGCGGTCGGGTCGTCGATCGGGCTGAGCGCGTTCGGATTGATGCTGATCGTCTCCGCCTACCAGTGCCGGAGCGTGTCGGGCTCCGTGCTCGCGAGTCAGACGTTCGACAACGCCAAGATGAACTGGACGGCGGCGGCGGAGCTCTTGCTCGCCGTGATGATCACGCAGATGGACTTCTTCAACCGTCTGCTGAAGACGACGCCGCTCACCTCTCCGCAGTTCGGGCTGTCAGTCGCCTCGGCGGTGCTGCTGCTCGTCCTGTGGGAGGTCGGCAAGCTGATCGCCCGGCGTCGCTGACGACGCGTGGCCACGCGCACGCTTCCCGGGATCCGCGCACTCCACGACTACAAGCTGCCGTGGTTGCGCAGCGACGTCGTCGCAGGGGTCGTGCTGACGACGCTGCTCGTGCCGCAGGGCATGGCGTATGCAGAGCTCGCCGGGCTGCCCGCGATCACGGGCCTGTACACGTCGATCCTGTGCCTGATCGGCTATGCCCTGTTCGGGCCTTCGCGCATCCTGGTGCTCGGCCCCGACTCGTCGCTCGGGCCGATGATCGCCGCGACGATCCTGCCGATCGTCGGCTCGGGCGGGGACCCCGCGCGCGCGATCGCGCTTGCATCGATGATGGCCCTGATCGTCGGCGCCTTCATGATCCTCGCCGGGGTCGCCAAGCTCGGCTTCATCGCCGATCTGCTCTCCAAGCCGACGCAGATCGGCTACATGAACGGGCTGGCGCTCACGATCCTGATCGGGCAGCTGCCCAAGCTGTTCGGCTTCTCGACCGACGCCAACGGTCTGATCAACGAGGCGCACGCGTTCATCCACGGGCTCGCCTCGGGCGAGGCCGTCGGAGCGGCCGTGGCGATCGGGCTCGTCAGCCTTGCGCTCATGCTCGTACTCGGTCGCTGGCTCCCGCGGGTTCCGGGCGTGCTCGTCGCGGTCGTCGTCGCGATCGTGGCGGCGTCGGTGTTCGACCTCGCAGGGCACGGCGTGTCGCTGGTGGGCAAGCTGCCAAAGGGGTTCCCGCCGCTGACCGTGCCGAACCCGGTGTCCGATCTTCCGCTGCTCGTCGCAGGCGCGCTCGGGATCGTGCTCGTGGCACTCGCCGATACGATCTCCACCGCCTCGGCCTTCGCGGCGCGCACCGGCCAGGAGATCGACGGGAACGGCGAGATGATCGGGATCGGTGTCGCCAACGTGGCCGCCGGCTTCTTCCAGGGGTTTCCGGTCAGCACGAGCGGCTCGCGTACCGCGGTCGCCGAGCAGTCCGGGGCCAAAACCCAGGTCACGGGTGTGGTCGGGGCGGCGCTGATCGTGCTGATGCTCGTGCTCGCGCCCGGTCTGCTCAAGAACCTTCCCAACCCAACGCTCGCCGCGGTCGTGATCGCCGCGTCGCTGTCACTGGCGGACATCCCGGGAGTGGTGCGGCTGTGGCGACAGCGGCGGGTCGAGTGCCTGCTTTCGCTCGCCGCGTTCCTGGGCGTCGCCCTGCTCGGGGTGCTCGAGGGCATTGCGGTGGCGGTGGCGCTGTCGATCCTGAACGTCTTCCGCCGCGCCTGGCGGCCCTACCAGACGACGCTCGGGCGAGTCCCGGGTCTCTCAGGACTGCACGACCGCCAGCTCCATCCGGAGGGCGAGGAATTGCCGAAGCTTGTGATCTTCCGATTCGACGCGCCGCTGTTCTTCGCCAACGCGCGCACGTTCCGCGATCAGGTCCGAAGCCTCGCCGCCGCCGACCCGCGACCAGACTGGATCGTGATCGCCGCCGAGCCGATCACCGATGTCGACACCACCGCGGCGGACATGCTCGGCGAGCTAGACGAAGAGCTCAACGCCGCGGGCACCTCGCTGGTGTTCGCCGAGCTCAAGGACCCGGTCCGGGCGAAGCTCGAAAGCTACGAGCTGATCGGCCCGCTCGATCCGGACCACTTCTTCCCGACGCTCGACGCCGCGGTGGAGCGCTTTCGCGAGAAGACCGGCGCGACGTGGGTGCGGACACGGTGATCCGAAGGTGTGGGCACGAGTGTTAGGCGTTTGCTTAACTGCTTCTCGGTGACGACGCCAAACGCCGACGTTGCAAACTGACATCCTGCGTCCGCGTGGGAGTCCATCGGCCACGAACGACAGTGCCTCCCGCCGGCCTGCGGCCGAGCACTGAGGTGCCCCCGCTCGCCGAGGCGAAGCTGGCGGCCCCTCGGGCGCGGGCAGCGATGGTGCGCCGGCCGCGTCTTGAGCAGGCGCTCGAGACCGGCACCGATGCGACGCTGACGCTCGTCGCCGCGCCGGCTGGGTACGGGAAGACCACGGCCGTGCGTGCCTGGTACGAGAGCAGCGGCGGTGCGCTCGCCTGGGTGACGCTTGACGCCGGCGACAACGAGCCCGCGCGGCTCTGGGCCTACGTGGCAACAGCGGTGGATCGGGTCCGCAACGGCCTGGGCCGTCGAGCGCTCCACCGCCTTCAATCGCCGGGAATGGCGATCGAGGCCGCGATCGACGAGGTCATGAACGCGATCGCCGATTACGGTCAAGCCTTTACGCTCGTGCTCGACGACCTGCAGACGGTGACGGACACAGACTGCCTGGCGTCGCTCGACTACGCGATCGAGCGCCTGCCGGCGACCGCGCGCTTGATCGTGCTCACGCGGGCCGATCCAGCGCTGGCGCTCTCGCGGCTGCGCGGGCACGGCGCGTTGGCGGAGGTGCGCGCGAGCGACCTTGCCTTCACCGCTTCGGAAGCACGCGAACTGCTCGTCGACCGTGCCGGCCTCGATCTCGACGAAGAACAGGTCGGGGTTCTGCTGAAACGGACCGAGGGCTGGCCCGCCGCGCTGTACCTCGCCGCTCTCTGGCTGCGCACGGTCGAGGATCTCGACCGCGCCGTCCTCGAATTCGGTGGCGACCACCGCTACGTCGCGGAGTACCTGAGCCAAGAGGTGCTCGCGGCGCTCGACCCCGACCACCGTGCCTTCTTGCTCCGCGCGGCCGTGCTCGGCAACTTCACGGCTGAGCTGTGCGATGTCGTGCTCGGGCGCTCGGACTCGGCGGCCGTGCTGAGCGACCTCGAGGACTCGAACCTGTTCGTGCTGAGCCTCGAGCGCCGGGAGTGGTTCCGGGTGCACGCGCTGTTTGCGGAGTTCGCGACCGCACGTCTGGCGTTGGTCGAACCAGGCGAGCCGCACATGATCCACCGGCGCGCCGCCGGGTGGCTCCGGTCGCGAGGGCTGGTGGTGGAGGCGATCACGCATGCCGCGGCGGCGGGTGACCACGAGGTCGTCGCGGAGATGCTCAGCGAGGACCACCTCGGGCTGATCCGCAACGGTCGCGCGGGAACCGTGCTGCGGTGGGCGCGGACTCTCCCCGACGACGTCGTGATCGACCATCCCGACGTCGCGCTCGCGGCGGTGATCGCCGCGTTACTCGTCGGCCGGGTGGCGCGCGAGCGCCGGCGGTTCCTGCGGCTCGCCAGACACGGCAAAGCCACGCACCCCGAGCGATTCGGGGCCTACGAGGAGTGCGTGCTCGCGCTGGTGTCCTGCACCGGGATGGAGGACGGGGTCACGGAGGCCGTCGTCGAGGGTTACAGATCCGTCGAGCTTGCCCAGAGAAGCGTCGACGAGAGCTTGGTCGCGTCGCTCGCGGGACTCGCCCGCGCACTGTATTTCGCCGGAGATTTCGACCAGGCGTGGGGTGCGGCATCGCGTGCCCTCGAGCACCCCGATGTGACGCGCCGACCGCCCGGGCATGCGGTGGCACGGGCGACCCTGGCGATGATCGCGGCCGATCGCGATCACCTCACGGTGGCTCGTGGCCACGCTGGCGCGGCTCGGGCGATCGTGGGCCGGATCAGCAGCAGCCGGAGCTGGCTTGGCGCGATCGCGGCCGAGGCGGTCGGCGCCGTGCTGGCGGCCGAAGGCGACCTCGCCGCCGCCGAACGCGAGCTCGCCTACGCGGAGCGCTTCTTCGCCGACGACGTCGCCACGATCGAGCACGCGCTGGTCCTCCTCCGGCTGGCCGATGTCCGCCGCCGTCGCGGCCGGCTCGACGAGGCCGCCGTGAGCCTCCGCCGGGCTCGTGAAGAGCTCGACGAGCTTAGCGACAGCGGAGTGCTCGCGCAGCTCGTCGACAGCGCCGGCAGGGCGCTTGACGAGGCGCGGGCGGGGGCAAGCGTTGGCGAGATCCTCGAGCGTCCCACCGAGGCGGAGCTCGCCGTTCTCAGGCTCCTGTCGACCGACCTCTCAGCGCGCGAGATCGGCGGGAAGCTGTTCCTCTCTCCCAACACCGTGCGCTCGCACATTCGCGCCGTCTATCGAAAGCTCGGCGTGGGTTCGCGCGGGGATGCGGTCGCCAGGGCGGAGGCGCTGGACCTGTTGGCGGAAGCGCAATCACCCAGGTGATCGAAGCGCACTCTCGCGAACGTGGCACGAGATATGCCAACGTGAGTGCATGGGCGGAGATGGGACATACCGGCTCGAGGTGCGGGGGCACCTGGGGGATTTGGTAGGCCATTCCTTTCCGCGAATGCGGATTCGGTACAAGAACGGAAACACGCTGCTCGTGGGTCCGGTTCGTGACCAGGCCGAGTTGACCAGCATGCTTCAGCGCTTCTCGGACCTGGGACTCAGCCTCCTCAGCGTCACGGCTCTCGACGAGCCGCGAGTCGGTAGCTAATGGGTGTCTGACGCGATGCCCGGCATGCATTCGGCACGGTTCGGACCGCGGGCGGCGTGCGTTGCCGCGATCGGGGTGATCGCGCTCAGCGGGTGCGGGTCGAGCAAGCCTGCATATTGCACACATCGGAGTGACCTCTCGGCGTCAATCAAGGGGCTGACGAACCTCTCCAGCATCGGTGGACTCAGCGGCTTGCAAACACAACTCACGAAGATCCAGTCCGACGCCAACAGCGTGGTGAGCTCAGCCAAGAGCGACTTCCCCACCGAGACGAGCGCGCTCACGTCATCGGTTGACGCGCTCTCGAGCGCCGTCAAGGCGCTTCCTTCGAGCCCCTCGATCGGCCAGATCGCGGCGATCGCGCCGGCCGCGGCCAATGTGGTGAATGCGGTCAAGAGCTTCTCGGACGCCACGAGTTCGAAGTGCAGCTGACCAAACGCTTTAGGACCTAATTCATCCGGCCGGCGGCGGGGCGCCGCCGGACGGCGGGCCGCCTGGGCCCGTCGACGGCGGGCCGCCCGGGCCCGGAGGGTTCGTTCCCGCTCGGCGCCGGCGGATCATGACCGCCACAGCCGTGGCCGCTGCGGCCGCGCCGGCGCCGATCAGCACCCACGCCCAGCCGGGAAGTCCGCTCGAGTCCGCGGGCGCTTCCTGTTTGGACGCGGCAGCGGCGGCAGCAGCAGCCGCCGCAGCGTGGTTCGAGGAGGTCTCGGTGGTCGTCTCAGTCGTCGGCGTCGTCGTCGTGTGAGTCTGGGTCACCGTCGTAGTCGACGTCGGCGCGGTGGCGGTCTCGGTTTTCGTCGTCGACCGCGTCGTCGTGGTGGCGGATTCCGTCGTGGTGACGGTCTTCGTCCGCGACGTGGCCGTCGTTGTGGTCGTGTCGGCGGCGGCGGTGGCGGTCGTGCTCTTGGTCGTCGTCGCGGGGGTGGTGGTCGTGCTCTTGGTCGTCGTCGCGGGGGTGGTGGTCGTCGCCTCGGACGGCGTGGTCGTCGAAGCCGATGTTTCCGTCGGTGCGCTCGGAAGGCTGACGCTTGCAGTCTTGCTCGTGATCTGCGTGAGCGTCTTCGAAATGCTGCTCGCGATGCTGGAGGCGCCACCCGAACCGCACCCCGCGACGAGCATTGTCACGAGGCAGAGCCACGCGACGTGAAACGAGACAGATCTAGTCCGCATTGTCGTGGCCAATCTGTGGGTTGGACGACCGTCGAGGAGTGCTCGAACCAGCCTCGTCGGGGCTCATGGCGTGAGGCTATGGCGGCCTCGGCGTCCGCTGGGTCGCGCGGATCGTGTTCACCTGGGTGAATGGCCTCCGGCGGGCGCTCGGCGGTGATCGACCGACCTACGGTTTCCGGAGACCTCGACTCGACTGAAAGGAAGATGAGATGGCGGTTGTTGGAGCGGAGACGCATCAAACGTTGGCGGGGCTGTCCGCCGGCAACATCGAGGTGCTCGAGGAAGCGGTTGGCCTGCGCGATTTGAACCGCGCCGGCAGCGGATTGGACGCCCGCACGTTCGCGTTGGTCAAGATTGCGACGCTGATCGCGCTCGACGCGCCGCCGGCGTCGTACGCTTGGCAGATCGCCAACGCGATCGAGGAGGGGGTCACCGCGGAGGACTTGCTCGGCGTGCTCAAGGCGATCGCGCCGCAGGTCGGAGGCCCGAGGGTTGTCGCCGCCGCGCCGGAGATAATGCTCGCAATGGGCCTTGCGATCGACGAAGAAGTGCCGCGTTAGCGATGCCGCTGTTCAGACGTCGCCCGCTGCTGCGCGCCGCCGCCGTCGGGGGCGGGGCGTACGCGTTTGGCAAGCACCGGCAGCGCAAGGAGGAAGAGGACCGGGGCGAGCTCGGGAACCTGCACGACCAGGGAGTCCTCACGGACGAGGAGTTCGCCAAGCAGAAGGCGAACATCCTCGGTTTGTAACCGGTCAGCTACCGGCGCGGTCGCCAGCGAGCGTGACGATCCGCGCCGGATCTGCGCGGCCGGCAAGACGTTCAGCCGAGTATGAGCGACATATTCCTTCTCGCGCTGGGCGCGGCCTTGAATCCGACGCTGGTGGCCGCCTCGACGTTGATGATGCTGCTGCCCAATGCGAAGCGGCTGATGTTCGGCTACCTGCTCGGCGCGCTGATGACGAGCATCCTCCTCGGGCTCCTGATCATCTCTTCGCTCGAGAGCTCGAGCGCGGTCGCCACCGCCAAGAACACGCTCAGCCCGGCCGCCACGTTGTTGCTGGGCGTGGCCGCTTTGACCGGCGCGGTCCTGGTCCGAAGGGACTGGCATCCGCGCGCAGCGGATCGCCGCGAGGACAAGCAGAACAAGAAAACACCGCGATGGCAGAAGGCGCTCGGACGCGGCTCGGCCTGGACCACGTTCGTCGTGGGCGCGCTGCTCACGCTTCCGGGCGCCTCGTACCTGGCGGGCCTCAGCCGGATCGACAAGCTCAACTACCCGACGGTCCAGACCGTCGCGCTCGTCGTGGCGTTCAACCTGATCATGCTCGCCCTGCTCGAGATTCCGCTGCTCGGCTTCGTGATCGCGCCGGACCGGACGGTCGAGTTGATCGAGCGGACGAGGATGTGGACGAGCCGGCATCGACGTCGAGCGGCGGTGACGCTGCTGACCGTGGTCGGCACGCTGCTCGTGATCAAGGCATTGATCGAGTTCTTCAGCTAACACCTGTATCGACGAGACGGCCGGCCGCTGAACGATAGGCATGAGGCTTTGCCAGCCTGGCTATTCTTAGCCGGTTGGCTATAACGGTCACGCAGCTGACGGCGTTCCTCGCGGTCGTTCGCGGAGGGTCGGTGACCGCGGCCGCCGACGAGTTGGTGGTGACACAGCCGTCCGTCTCCTCCGCGATCGCCGCGCTCAGCCGCGAGCTCGGATGCGAGTTGTTCGAGCGGGCGGGCCGGGGCATCCGCCTGACCGACGCCGGTAGCGCGTTCCGGCCGTACGCCGAGGACGTCGTCGGACTGCTCGACGACGGTCGCCACGCGACGCGGGAGGCGGCCGGCGTGGCCGCACTCCGGATGCGCATCGCCGCGGTGACGACCGCGGCCGAGTCGTTCGTGCCGCCGTTGATGCGGGCGTTCGCCTCGCGCCATCCGGACGTCGAGATGACGCTCGACGTGGGCAACCGCGAGTACGTGTTCGAGCGGGTGCTGAGCCACCTCGCGGACGTCGCGATCTCGGGCAAGCCGCCGGCCGACGAGCGCCTCGTCGCCGAGCCGCTGCTCGAGAACCACATCGCGTGCATCACCGGGCCCGACGACCCGCTGGCCTCGGCCGGACCGGTGCAGGCCGGCGCGCTCGCCCACCGAGCCTGGCTCCTGCGCGAGCCCGGGTCGGGTACGCGCGCGCTCGGCGAGCAGTTCCTCAGCGAGCGCGGTCTGAGCCCGAAGACGCTTACGCTCGGCTCCAACGGCGCGATCAAGCAGGCGGCGCGCGCCGGTCTCGGCGTGTCGCTTCTGTCGCGGGCGGCGGTCGAGCCGGAGCTGACCGCGGGGTGGCTCGGTCAGATCACGCTCACCGACCCGCCGGCGCCGCGGCCCTGGTTCGTCCTGCGCTCCGCGGTTGGTCCGGTGCGCGGGCCGGCCCTGGACTTCACCGACTTCCTCCGAGCGCAGGCGAGCGATCTTGGGTCTCTTGGGTCATAACCCCGCACTCGGCGGTCCAGTCCGCCCGAGATCATCGAACTGACCCGCATACGTGCCCGAATCGGCATTCGGCTCCGAGGGCGGGTCGAGTGCGCAGTTGTGACCCATCTCGCCGGGGTCGCCAACGATCTGGTCGGCGGTGCAGATCGGCGACCTTCGCGACACATCAATCGACATCTATGAGACGGAGCGAAATTACAACTTGATTTCTATCACTCGGCGACCTTACCCTGCAGGCGCACAACCGAAGGGATCAGCCGAACGATGGCAACAACGACCGAAACCGCACCTCACCACAAGAAGGATCGCTGGGCGTCCGGAGTCACGCCGTACGCCGAGATGGGCTATTACGACGAGGACTACGAGCCCAAGGACACCGATGTCCTGGCCGCGTTCCGGATCACGCCGCAGCCGGGGGTGGATGCGGTGGAGGCGGCGGCCGCGGTCGCCGGCGAATCGTCGACGGCCACCTGGACGGTCGTCTGGACCGACCGGCTGACCGCGCACGAGCACTACCAGGCGAAGGCTTACGACGTGGCGCCGGTGCCGGGGCGCGAAGGCGAGTACATCGCGAAGATCGCCTACGACCTCGATCTGTTCGAGGAGGGGTCGATCGCGAACATGACGAGCTCGATCATCGGCAACGTGTTCGGGTTCAAGGCGCTGGCGGCGCTGCGGCTCGAGGACCTGCGGATCCCGACGCACTACGTGAAGACGTTCCAGGGGCCGCCGCACGGGATCGTGATGGAGCGCGAGTACCTGGACAAGTTCGGGCGGCCGTTGCTCGGCGCGACCGTCAAGCCGAAGCTCGGCCTGTCGGCGAAGAACTACGGACGCGTGGTGTTCGAGGCGCTGCGGGGCGGGCTCGACTTCACCAAGGACGACGAGAACATCAACTCGCAGCCGTTCATGCGGTGGCGGGATCGGTATCTGCACGCGATCGAGGGCGTCAACCGGGCGAGCGCCGCGACCGGCGAGGTCAAGGGCCACTACATGAACGTGACCGCGGCGACGATGGAGGACATGTACGAGCGCGCCGAGTTCGCCAAGGAGATCGGCAGCGTGATCATCATGATGGACCTGACCGTCGGCTACACGGCGATGCAGTCGATGTCGAAGTGGGCCCGCCGGAACGGCATGATCCTCCACCTGCACCGCGCCGGCCACGGCACGTACACGCGCCAGAAGAACCACGGCGTGTCGTTCCGTGTGATCGCGAAGTGGTGCCGGCTGCTCGGCGTCGACCACATCCACGCCGGCACGGTCGTCGGCAAGCTCGAGGGCGACCCGTCGATGATCGAGGGCTACTACGACACGCTCCGCCTCGACCATGTGCCCGAGAACCTGCAGAACGGGATCTTCTTCGACCAGGACTGGGCGTCGCTGCCCGCGGTGATGCCGGTGGCCTCCGGCGGCATCCACGCCGGGCAGATGCATCAGTTGCTCCGGTACCTCGGCGAGGACGTGATCCTGCAGTTCGGTGGCGGCACGATCGGCCACCCGATGGGCATCGGCGCCGGCGCGACCGCGAACCGCGTCGCCGTCGAGGCGATGATCCAGGCGCGCAACGAGGGCCGGGACTTCTTCGAGGAGGGACCCGACATCCTCGAGAAGGCCGCCAAGGGGTGCCCGGAGCTCAATGCCGCGCTGCAGGTGTGGAAGGACGTCACGTTCGACTTCCAGTCCACCGACACCCCCGACTACGTGCTCACCCCCACGCTCAGCTGAGCCCCCGGCCTCCCGAAGGAGACAGAAGAATGCGGATCACCCAGGGCACGTTCTCGTTCCTCCCCGACCTCACCGACGAGCAGATCGAGGCGCAGGTGCGGTACGCGCTTGACCACGGGTGGGCGATCTCGGTCGAGTACACCGACGACCCTCATCCCCGCAACGCGTACTGGGACATGTGGGGTCTCCCGATGTTCGACCTTGCGCGCGAGGACGTTCCGCTAATCATGCGCGAGATGCGCGCGTGCCGCGAGGCCCACCCGGCGCACTACGTGAAGGTGATCGCATACGACGCCTCCTACGGACGGCAGACGACCGCGCTCAGCTTCATCGTCAACCGGCCGGCCCACGAGCCTGGGTTCCGCCTCGAGCGCGCGGACGCTCACGATCGCGTGATGCGGTACTCGCTGCACCCGTACGCGGCCGACCGGCCGGTGGGGAGCCGCTACATGAACAACACCAATCAAGCCGCATGAGCGTGGTGGAGCCCGCCGCGTCCGAGAGCCCGGACGTCGCGGCGCTCGTGCGCGACGCGAACATCGAGGCGGTGCTCGATGAACTCGACCGCGACCTGGTCGCGCTGAAGCCGGTGAAGACCCGGATCCGGGAGATCTCGGCCCTGCTGGTCGTCGATCGGCTGCGCCGGCAGGCCGGGCTCGCCGCGGGGCGCCCGAGCCTCCACATGTGCTTCACCGGAAACCCGGGCACCGGCAAGACCACGGTGGCGATGCGGATGGCCGACATCCTGCACCGCCTCGGCTACATCGACCGCAACCACGTCGTCGCGGTCACCCGCGACGACCTCGTCGGCCAGTACGTCGGCCACACCGCGCCCAAGACCAAGGAGGTGCTCAAGCGCGCGTTCGGCGGGGTGCTGTTCATCGACGAGGCGTACTACCTGTACCGGCCGGAGAACGAACGCGACTACGGAGTTGAGGCAATCGAGATACTCCTCCAGGTGATGGAGAACGAACGCGACCGGCTGGTGGTGATCCTCGCGGGCTACAAGGATCGGATGGACGAGTTCTTCCGGTTGAATCCCGGGATGTCCTCGCGCGTGGCCCACCACATCGACTTCCCCGACTACACGTCCGCGGAGTTGCTGCGGATCGGCCGGCTGATGCTGTCCGCGGAGAACTACGAGTTCTCGGACGAGGCCGAGCAGGCGTTCCGCGAGTACATCGTCCGGCGGATGCGCCGCCCGCGGTTCGCGCACGCTCGGAGCGTGCGCAACGGGATCGAGCGCGCGCGACTGCGGCACGCCAACCGGGTGTACGAGGCGGTGCGGACGGGCGCCGAGCCCACCGTCGAAGTGCTCAGGCGGATCGAGGCGCAGGACATCCTCAAGAGCAGCGTGTTCGACGAGGAGGGGCACGCGGCCACGACGGAGTGGCAAGCGGCGTGACGTCGTCCGCGAGCGATCGGCGGACGGCGCGCCCCGTCATCCTCGGCGTCGTCGGCGACTCCGCCGCGGGCAAGACGACGATCACGCGCGGGCTGGTGCGCGTGCTCGGCGAGGAGCACGTCGCGCACATCTGCACCGACGACTACCACCGTTACGACCGCCGGCAGCGCGCGGAGCTCGGGATCACGCCGCTTCATCCGGACTGCAACTACGTCGACATCATCGCCCAGCACCTCGTGCACCTGCGGCGCGGCGAGGCGATCCTCAAACCGGTGTACCGGCACAAGGACGGCACGTTCGGGCCGCCCGTGTACGTCGCGCCCGAGCGGTTCACGGTGATCGAGGGTCTGCTCGGCTACCACCTCCCGGAGATGCGCGACGTGTACGACGTGCGCGTGTTCCTCAATCCGCCCGAGGAGCTTCGCCGCCGGTGGAAGGTGCAGCGCGATTGCTCGCGGCGCGGGTACACGACCGACGAGGTGCTCGCCGAACTCGACCGGCGCGAGGCCGACTCCGAGGCGTTCATCCGGCCCCAGCGCCGCTACGCGGACATGCTCGTGTCGTTCCGGCCATCCGAGGGCGAGCCGCCGGCGGATCAGCCGGATCCGATTCACCTCGACGCCGAGCTGACCCTGTGCGACGGGTTGCCGCACCCCGATCTGTCGTCGTTGATCAACGGCAAGCCGGACGGGTTGACGCTGGTCGAGCGGGACGGCGAGCGGGTCCTGCGGATTCCCGGCCGGATGGACCCGGATCACGCGGCGGCGATCGAGGAGACGTTGTGGGCGCGGATGCACTTCGCGTCCCACCTTCGCGCGCGGCGTCTCGGCGAGTTCACGATCGGCACCGACCTGCACCGCTCGGAGTCGCTGGCGCTCGTGCAGCTGCTGATTCTCTACCACCTGGTCACGGCGAGGGCTGCGGTCGCGCTCGGTGGCGAGGGGACGCGCACGTTGTCCGCGGTCGCCGTGTCAGCGTAGTCGCGCGGCGCGCCCACCCCTGAGCTTACGGGGGCGAACCCCTCACTCGGCGAGCCGACGGGAGACCAGTGCGAGGTTAGCCACGCAGGGGGTGGCTGAATCTGGATTCACCCCGCGGGAGGGGGTCGAGCGTCGGGTTAGCCACCCGGAAGGTTGACGCCGACGAACAGAAAGACCGCCATCGTGACGAACGCGATCCCTGTCAACAGGTCGGTGCGGATGCGGGGTATGAAGTGGGCCGCGGTGCGGCCGATCTGATGCCCGGCGACCGACATCAAGAACGTGATCGTCCCGAACACGGGTGGCGCGAGCCAGGGAGAGAAGCCGGCGATGCCGAGGGCCGCGCCGGCGGCCACGTTGTCGACGCTCAGCGGCAGTGGGAGCCCGCGCGTCGCGAACCGCAGGTCCGGATCCGCATGCTCGGGTGCCACCAACGCCTTGATCACTACGAACAGACCGTAGGCGCCGAGGCCGATCGCCGCGATGATGTCGGCGGTTGAACTGATCTTGTCGCTCAGGTAGTGGCCGACGAGAATCCCGACCAGCGGGGCGAGGCCATCCCACAGGCCGAAGATGAACGAAGTCTTGATGGACCGAAGGAGGGTCGGCTTGAGACCCCCGAGGACGACCGAGGTACGAAAGTTGTCCAGGCTCAGCGTGAACCCGAGAGACAGGAGAGCGAACACGAGCTCGTTCGCAGGGTCGGTTGCGAGGCCCACGATCTGCCACGGCTGACGCGCCGTGGCAGATCGCGAATGGCTTCGCTACGAGTCCTTTAGTCCGGCAGCGCGAACGCGAAGATGGCGGATCCACCCGACTGGGCGAGCGCCCCCGGGTAGAACCCCTCGGTCCAAGCGCCGTACCCGACGGGGACGGCGATGTACTGCTTGCCGTCGACCGTGTAGCTGCTGGGGCTCGAGTGGTGCCCGCTTCCGCACTGGAACTCCCACAGGAGCTCACCGGTGGTGTCGTTGAACGCCCAGTACTTGCCTGCGGGACCGCCGGTGAATACGAGACCGCCGCCCGTGGTCAGCACGGACGCGGTCATCGGGTGCTCCTGACGGAAGCGCCACTTCTCCTGACCCGTGGCGGGATCGATGGCCGAGAGGTAACCGGCCACATCCTCCGTGTCCACCGCTACGCCCGCGCCCCAATACGGGATGCTCTCCTTGAACTCACGACGCCTCCGCGTCGCCGTCGCGCCGACGTCCTGCACCGGCGCATAGAAGAGCCCGGTCTTCGGGCTGTACGCGGCATGCGTCCATTCCTTGGCGCCGGCCGGGCCAGGCCAGAAGTGGACGGGGTCGCCCTCCTTGTCGGGGAACACTCGCGGCGTGACCTTGCCGCTCGAGTCGATCTCGCCCCACGTGATGCGGTCGACGAACGGGACGACGCGGATCAGGCTGCAGTCCGTGCGGTCGAGCACGAAGAAGTAGCCGTTCTTGTCGAAGTGGCCGGAGCACTTGCGCCCGTCCATCTCGAACAGGATGTTCTCCATCGTCGAGTCGTAGTCCCACACGTCGTGCGGGGTGTACTGGTAGTGCGCCTTGATCTGGCCATTGTCGGGATCGACGGCCACGACGCAGTTGGTGAACAGGTTGTCGCCCTCGCGTACTCCCCCGTCGAAGTCGGGACACGGATTCCCCGTGTTGAAGTACAGGAGGTTGAGGTCCGGGTCGAACGTCGGCGTGGTCCAGCAGTTTGCGCCGCCGCGCGCCCACGCCTCGCCATCGGCCGGCCATGTCTCGGACCCCGGCTCCCCGGGGGCCGGAACCATGTAGCAGCGCCACACGCGCTCGCCGGTCTCGAGCTTGAACGCGTCGGCGTGCCCGCGCACCCCGAACTCGCCACCGGAGCTCCCGACGATCACCATGTCCTTGACGATCAGGGGAGCGACCGTTGCGCTCTCGCCGGCCCGCACGTCGCCGTACGTCTGGTCCCAGATGAGCTGGCCGGTGGTCGCGTCGAGCGCGATCACGTGGGCATTCAGGGTCGTCATGAAGACCTTCCCGTCCGCCACGGCGCATCCGCGGTTGACGTTGCCGCAGCACAGCCGCACGTCGTACGGGGACGCGCGGTGGTAGCGCCACAGCTCCTGACCGGTCTTGGCGTCTACCGCCCACAGCCAGCCGTCAAAGCCGGTTACGAACATGATCCCGTCGACGACCAGCGGGGAGGCCTCCAGCGAGTACGTCGACGCGCCCGAGTGCATGCCCACCGAGCCGCACTGGAATACCCAGGCGGGTTTGAGGTTCTTGACGTTGCCCTGGTTGATCTGATCGAGCGGGCTGTGACGCTGCCCGTCGTAGGCGCCGTAATACGTGATCCAGTTGTGTGGCTCCGCGTCGCGGGCCTTGAGGATCCGGTCGTAGTTGACGCCCTTGGTCACCGGGGGCGCCTTGCCGGCCAGGCCGGGGCTCAGAATCCGGAAGTCGACCGCTTCGCCTGCGTCAACGTACTCAGTCTCAGGTGCCATCAGCTGCTCCTTTCTACGGACGCGGTTGGGGTGGGCGGTCGAGCTTGGCTTCGTCTGGGACCTCTCCGCTGACGACGATCGTTCCGGTGAGGCCACCGCCTTCGTCGTTTCCGGTCCGCGATCCGTACCAGTAGTAGCCCGGGCCGTCGAGGTTGAGGGTCGCCGTTCCCTTCGAGAAGTTCACGAGCCAGATGAACTTCGCGTCGCCGTTGTTGGGCAGAACCGCGCAGTGCGAGTTGTTGTCGTCGTTGATGATCTCGAGCACGAGATCGCCACCGTGAGGCATGACCACCACCCTGGGCTCGAACACCAGCTCGTCCAGCGGGATCCGGACGGTGGCGTGCATCTTGCCGTCCGATCCCTCCTCGGCCATCCCTACTGAGCCTCGGCCCAACACCGCGCCGATCGAGGTTCCGTTCTGTTTGATCAGGCCATCGATTACCGTCTTATCGGCAGTGGCAGCCACGGCAACTCTCTCCTTCCATCGGAAAATGGACCAAAAAAACCTAACATGGGTGCGACCGCTGCACAACCTGACCGTCAGCGAAGAAGAGTTCTGTCTAACCAGTCGGCATTTGACACTGACCGATCGGGTAGGTGGTGACACTGCCCAGTCAGTCACTGCTCACTGACCAGTCGGGCAAATCGTCACCCAGCGGTTACCTTCACCCCAGCGAGATCGCGTCAGCGCCGGCGACGCGCAGGTAGTCAAGCACAGTGCCGCGGGCCTCGCGAAGCTTCAGCGCCTCCGCGAGCGGAGCGTTGCGGCCGCCGGCGAGCGCATCGGCCAGCAGTGCGCCACCGCGCGCGGCGGCGCTCGCGCGTCCCGGAACGAGCGCGATCACCGGGGCGATGGCCTCAAATGACGAGGCGAGGGTCGCGATCAACTCGGGGAGCCGAGCCAGTCGGCCCGAGACCACGATCTCATGCGGGGCAGGCACGCTGACGACCAGCGCGCGAACCGCCTTGGCCGTGGCCTCGACCAGCGCGGACCAGCCTTCGGCGTGGGCCGGCGAGGCCCATAGCGCGTCCAGGTCGGTGATGTCGAGCGTCCCGTCCGGATCGAGCGCGCCGCCGCTGTACAGCGTGTTCTTTCGGATCGCCGGCCCGAGCAGGTAGGCGACCTCACCGTCGAGCGCCCCCGCGGCGCGCACGCCGAGAGGTCCCGAGGAACCGCCGATGCCGTCGACGATCTGCCCGCTGTCGACGGCCAGCGCGGCGGTGAACGCGCCCCCCAACTCGAGCAGGATCATCGCGGTCTCGTCAACGTTGACCGCCCGGCGCACGGATTGGTCGACGATCGCGCACGCGGCGGCGCAGACCTTGTCCGCGGTTCCCATGTCGATCCGGTTGTACTTGCGGTGGCGCGGGACCGAGGGCAGGTGGATCACGCCGGGACCGAACACGACCGGCAGGCCGCTGCTCGCGAGCGCGCGCAGCAGTGAGCGCATTCCGCCGACGCCCGCGTCGGCGCGCGACTCGTCGGGTCGCACGAGCACCATCTCGGCCAACTCGCGCTCTCCGACGTCGGTGGCGGCGACGAGCGGGAGGCCGTAACCGCTCGGCCCATAGACGAGGTCGTAGGGCCCGTGGCGCGCGAGCGCGTCCAGCAGCGGACCGCTGTTCTCGCTCAGCGAGCCGGTCTCGAACACCTGCTCGACGATCGTCTCACCGTCCTGCAAAACGCATAGATCGAACGAAACCGTCCCTGGGTCAATCCCGGCTACGCGGGGCATATGATTGGACCATGAGCACAACGAAGGACAAACCACGCACGTACAGCGAAGAGGAGATCCCCGCCAAGTTCTCCGAGTACGGACTCGACGAGTGGTACTACGAGGACAAGTGGATCCGGCGCAAGTACAACACCGACGGCTGGCCGACCACGCTGATGGCGGTCAACGCCGTGGGGTACCTGTGCGAGGCCGCCGGCCATCACGCCGACCTGAACGTCACCTGGGGCAAGCTCTGGGTGAAGCTGGCCACGCACTCGGCGGGCGGTATCACCGACAAGGACTTCACGCTGGCGCGCAAGATCGAGGACACAATCCTGTGGCGGCCCGAGGCGGACAGCGCGCTCGAAGGGCCGATGGGCAAGTTCGTGTTCTCGAAAACGCCGGCTCGCAGCTGACGTAGCGAGCGCAGCTCACGACAGCGCCTCGAGGGCCACGTCGTAGACCCCCTCGAGGTCGAGCACCGTGCCCTTGGTCTCGAACATGGCGCGGATGCAGGCTTTTTGCAGCTTCATCTTCGGGCCGCCGACCGCCAGCGCGCCGAGTTTCAACACGCCGTCTTCCTCCTCGAGGTCGTCGCCACGGTCGATGCCCTCGACCCCGACCGGCTCGGCCGCCGAGTAGTCGACGATCACGCGCACGCCGTCCTGAGCCCACCCGCTGCGTCGCAGGATCTGCGTGCCGGCGGGGCCGGCGGCGAAAATGACCGCGCGGCCGGCGAGCGCCTCGTCGAGTTCGTCGCTCGACCCCGGCTCGACGACCTCGAACCCGGCGTCCTGTGCCACCGGGATGCCCGACGCCCTGCGGTGGCGGCCCTCCATCACATCTGGCGGGAAGGTGAACAGGGTCACTTCGGCGCCCTCGCGACGCAGCAACTCGGCGGTGCGCAGCCCGACCGGCCCGACCCCGATCACCGCGCCGCGGCTGCCTTTCAGCGCCACAGCGCCGCGGACGCGGGCGACGGCGGCGGCCGCCGTCGTGTTGGAGCCGTCCGAGTCGAGCATGATCGACGGGTTGAACGGCTTGAAGAACAGCTTCTGAGCCGCTTCGAACACCGCCTCGCCGTCTCGCACCCTGGAGCCGCCGACCCAGAAAGCGGTGTTGGCGAGCCCGTCGGGACCGCGCGGGAAGATCGCGCCCTGAACCAGGTCAGCGAGATCGTCCGGGGTGACTTCTCCGTACCCGACGACGACATCGACGTCGGCGTCGTACGCGGCGATTGCGTCGAAGGCACTCGGGTGCTGATCGGTGTCCAGCTGGATCAGGATCTTCTTCATTGGATGTCCTCCCGTCGAGGTTCGGGAAAGCTCAATATGCCCCAGTCCAGCGGGCCCTCCTGGCGATAGCTCTTGTGCAGTCCGCGCGCGATCGTCGCCTTCATCAGCTCCTTGCCGAGGTAGAAGGCGTGACCGGCGTCATCGACGTCGAGCTGATCGAACACCGCATACATGTTGGCTTCGCGGATGAAGCGGTCGCCGTTGAAGGCGTACAGCCAGTCCGCATCGGCGAACAGCCGGTAGTTCGCGTCCGAGATCTGGGCCTGCATCGCGTGCAATTCCGTCCTCCGAAGGCGCGCGCATCGACTCATCCTTGCTCGTGACCAGACCGGAGTCGACGTGCTTGGGCGGTCGCGCCTGGCGCTGGGCCAGGTGCATGATCTGGGCCGCCAGCACCGTCTCGCGAACTGCCCCGCGCGCCCAGCCGATCACCTCGGTGGTCAGCACCGCCCCGATGCCAACCTCCTGGCAGAAGCCGATCAGCAGCGCGGTGACCCCGGTGGAGTCGGCCTCGGTGAGCTCGGTCAGATTGCCGATCCCCATCAGCATCTCTGCGACCGGATGCCGGCGGCGGACCTCGACGTACCGGGCCAGTGACGCGGCGAAGCCGGAGTTGATCGGAGCCAGGATCGAGTCGAGCATGTAATGGCCGGCTCGAGTTGCTCCATCCGCGCGGCCATCCGGTCCGAGGCCGTCGAGGTCGTCGGGGTCCTCGGTGATCAGCACCGGGGTGGCGCGCAGCTCTGCGGCCAAGCTCGATCGTGTTCGGAGTGAGGCTGAGCACGTAGTCGACGCCGGCGGCGTCCGCCATCCGGATGTGCTCGGGGTCGAGCGTGTCGATGCTGACCGACAGCCCGCGCTCGCGCAGCGCCGCGATCGTCGACGGGCCCTCGGCCAGCCAGGAGCGATCGAGCGACAGGCCGAGGTCGATCACGTCCGCCCCCTCGGCGCGGTAGGCCTCGGCGCGATCGATCACCTGCTCGAGCGAGAGCAGTTGCACGTCGTTGATCTCGGCGAACACGCGCACGTCGCGCGGACCGAGCTCGGCCCGGATCGCCTCCCGCCCGTACCACTCGGGCAGCGACCGGACGTCAGCCGGACCCTTGCGCACGGGCAGGCCCGTGGCCTGCTCGAGCGTGTCCACGTCGCCGTCGCACAGCCCCGGAATCACGATGTTGTCCACCCCCGGCGGCACCTCGAGCCGTCTGGCGATCCAGCGCGGGGTCATCAGCGCCGCGACGCTGATGTTCATCACAGCGATCTGGTGCTCGATCTCGAGCTCGGACACGATGTTGCGCAGCGCCGGCTCGGCCAGGCGGCCGGTGACGAACAGCGTGTCAGCCAACGGTGCCGCCGTTGACGTTGATCGCCTGGCCGGTGACGAACGCGGCGGCCGGCGAGGCCAGCCACACGGCGGCGCCGGCGATGTCCTCGGGCCGGCCCCAGCGACCGAGCGGCGTACCCGCCGCGACCTTGTCGTAGAAGCCTCGCTCGACGCCCGCGCCGTACGCGGTCTCGACCCAACCGGGGCACAGCACGTTGACGCGGACATCGGGCGCCACCGAGCGCGCGAACGACTTCGAGAAGCCGAGGATCCCGCCCTTGACCGCGGCGAATAGCTCGGGGTTCTCACCCGCCATGCCGTCGATCGTGGCGTGATCCCAGCCGATGTTGATGATGCAGCCGCCGGGCCGCATCCGCGCCGCGACGAGGCGGGAGCAGCGAATTGTGGCTTTCAGGTCGACGTCGACCAGCACCTCGAGCTTGCGCTCGTCCGGCCACGATCTCGCCTCGCCGGTGAGCACGTCGGCTCCTGCGTTGTTGACCCAGACGTCCACGTGGTCGAGCGCGAGGAACGCCTGACGCACGATCGACGAGCATCCTCCCGACGTGCCGAGGTCGGCTCGTAACAGGGGATGGGCACCCGGACCGCCGAGCTCACCGGCCAGTGCCTCCGCGTCCGCGGACGACCGCGAGAAGCCGATGCCGACGCGAGCTCCGGCGGCGGCGAACGCGACGGCGATCGCTCTCCCGATCCCGGAGCTGGCACCGGTGACGACGCTGCGCAGACCGGTGAGCGGCGGCTCTCCGGTCTGCGCGGTCAACTGCTCCCTCGCTAATCCTCTGAGCCGCCGGCGAACGGGTGACGCGCGGCGGGCGTGTCCGCGAGCACCTTGTCCGTGCTCGGCTCACCGCCCAGGGCGCGGGCGATCGACGTCTTCACGGCCTCGTAGTTCCAGGTGTAGATCTTCTTGTCGTCCTCGGCCTCCCAGTGGATGAAGACGCTGACGATGATGCAGAGGTCGTCGACCTGGTCCTTGGGGATGACGCCCTCGGCGACCGAGTCCACCACGGCGCGGGAGACCGCGGCCTGAGCGGGGCCGAACAGCTGTAAGGCCTGCTTCGCGCCCTTGATCGTCACCTTGTTGCTCAGCACCGTGTCCGGCTTCGCCGGCAGGTTGGGGGTGACCACGGCGAGCAGGTTGGTGTGACCTTCGGACTCGTTGACGAAGGCATGAGCGAATGCTTCACCGACCGGGCCGCTCTTTGACCCGAGCAGCAAATCGATGTGGGCGACCTCGTTACCTTCGCCGACGAGAGCCTCGCCGGTTGCCAGGGTGATGGCCATGAGGTGAGTCTCCTCTCTCCTATCGTATGGTGACGCCAGTGGACGCAACCCTAGCTCACTCCAGACTGAGCCGGGATCTACTCGCACATCAAGTTGAACTTGTCTGCGTGCTCGAGGTGTCCGCGCCCAAGCCGGGCAACATCACTCCGGGGCACGACTTCGCCGACACGACCTATGTCGACATGGTGCGCTCGGCGCTCGCGCTGGGGCCGGCGTTATCGCACCGGCGCGCGCGCGCACGAGGCGTCGGCGCACTGATCGCGGACGGCGTCCGCGCGACCGCCCGAGTCACCGATGCCAACACGAATCTGGGCATCGTGCTGCTGCTCGCGCCGCTGGTGCGGGCCGAGGCGACCCGGCGAGCGGACGAGTCGCTCCGATCCGCGATCGAGCGAACCCTGGGCCAACTCGACGTCGACGACGCCACCGCGGCGTTTGCGGCGATCGTCCAAGCTCACCCGGGCGGGCTCGGCGAGGCGCCCGAGCACGACGTGAGGGCGCCGGCCAGCATCTCGCTGCGCGAGGCGATGGCCGCCGCCGCGCACCGCGACAGCATCGCCTCTGAGTACGCGACCGGTTACGCGATCGTGTTCGACACCGGACTGCCGTTGCTCGCCGACGCGCTCGCCGGCGGCGCCCGGACGCTCGATGCGATCGTGTCACTGCACATCGGGCTGCTCGCGTCGCGCCCGGACACGCTGATCGAGCGCAAGGCCGGCGCCGCCGCGGCGCGGGCCGTGACCGAAGCGGCGCGCGAGGTGCGCGCCGGGACCCGCACGCTCGAGGACTTCGACGCGTCGTTGCGGGGACCGGATCACCGGCTCAACCCGGGGACGACTGCCGACCTCGTGGCCGGGACGCTCCTCGCCGCGTTGCTGACCGGGGTGCCGTTGCCGTGAGAGTGCTCGTGGTCGCCGTCAGCGCTCGGATGCTCGCTCAGCTCGCGTCGGCCGACGGCCACGAGGTCACGGCGCTCGACCGCTTCGGCGATGTCGACCTGCGCGCGGTGGCTTGCGGCAGCGCGACCGCCGACAGCAACGATGCGCTGGCGAATCTCGCAGCGCGAGTCGATGTCGACGCGGTCGTGTACGGGGCCGGGTTCGAGAACCGGCCCGACCTCGTGGCGCGGATGGCCGAGGGTCGTGAGTTGCTCGGAACGCCGGCCGAGGGGCTGGCGCCGGTGCGCGACCCGCGGGCGGTGGCTGCCGCTGCGCGCGGCGCCGGCGCACGCGCTCCCGAGACACGCTCGGTGACCGAGGTCCCGTCGGCCGGCGTGCGAGGGGTCTGGTTGCGCAAGCCGCTCCGGAGCGGCGGCGGACGCGGCGTCCGGACCTGGGCGGGCGGTCGCGTGGCGGAGACGGAGATCCTGCAGCGCCGGATCGCCGGGCTGTCGTGCTCGGCGGTGGCGATCGGCGACGGCCGCCGTGCCGCGATGCTCGGCCTCACCGAGCAGCTTCACCGCCGGCCGGGCTTCGGCTGGATGGGCAACGTGTCGCCACCGCGCTTGCCAGACGGCGAGGTCGCCGAGCTCGACGGTCAGCTGCGCGCGGTGTGCGACGAGGTCGCGGCGCGGTTCGGCGTGCGCGGAGCGTTCGGCGTCGACGCCGTCTGGGACGGGCACCACGCGTGGGTGCTCGAGGTCAACCCGCGGCCACCCGCGTCGCTGGAGCTGTTCGGCGCCGGACGGTTCGAGGCGCACGTCCGCGGGGCACGGGGCATCGGCCTTCCGTTCGCCGGCACGCCCCCGGCGACGCGGTATGCGAAGGTGAAGCTAGTGCTGTTCGCAGACCGCGACCTTCGCGCCCCGGATCCGGACTGGTGGCCGGCGGGGCTCGTGCGCGACATCCCTCGCGGCGGCGAGATCATCAGGCGGGGGTCACCCGTGTGCACGCTGGTTTCGATCACCGCGGGCGTACCCGAGCTCTCCGAACGCGGCGCCCGCTTTCTGTCGTCGCTTACAGACGCCGTGCTCGTCCGTGGCTGAGCTCGGCCCGGTCACCTGCGCCGGGTGTGGTCTGCTGTGCGACGACGTGATGATCGAGGCCGCGGGCGACGCCGTGCGTCTGACTCCCGACTGTCGCCTCGGCGCCGAGTGGTTCTCGGACCGCGTGCGCTCGGACGATGGACCGCCGGCCACGATCAACGGTGAGGCTGTCGACGTCGATACCGCGCTGAGCCGCGCCGCCGAGCTTCTGCGTGCCGCCCGCCGCCCGCTCGTGCACGGCTTCGACGGCGCCACCGTCGAGGATGCGCGCGCCGCGGTGGCGCTGGCCGACCGGCTCGGTGCGCTGGTGGGCGCCGGGGCAGTCACCAGCCCGTGGCCGGGCGCGCCGGCGATCCCGCTGCGCGGTGCGTCCACGGCCACGCTCGGTGAGGTACGCGACCGGTCGCGTGTGGTCGTCATCTGGCGCGAGGATCCCGAGACCACACATCCGCGCCTGCTCGATCGCCTCAGGTTGGGTGTGGCGGACCGCACCCTCGTGGTGGTCGACGACCGTGACACGGCGACCGCGGAGCGCGCCGACGTGCGGCTGAGGTGGCCGCGCGAGCGCGACCTCGAGGCGCTGACCGGCCTTCACGTGTTGCAGCAAGGGCTCGCGGCGCCGTCGAGCGATCTGGTCGGTGGGCTGAGCGAGCTGATCGATCGCTTCCGCGCCGTGCCCCATGCCGCGTTTGTGTACGGACCCGGCCTGACCGAGGGCTCGGGCGGCCAGCGGCGCGCGCTCGCGCTGCACGAGCTGGTCCGGGCGCTGTGTCACGAGCGCCACGTGGTCACGCTCGAGTTGCCGCGCGCCCCCGGCACCCGGACCGCGGACGACGTTCTGGCCTGGCAGTCGGGATACGGCGGGACCGTGGATTTCGCGAGCGGTCATCCCGAGCTGGTAACGGCCACGGAGCCGCTCGACGAGGTCGACGTCACGGTGGTCGTCGAGTCCGGGGCAGGTGGATGCGCTGGCCGCCGGGCCCGGGGTCGAGGTCTGGATCGGTACCGCCGC
Organism: uncultured Solirubrobacterales bacterium; assembly: GCA_963770615.1. GTDB lineage: Bacteria > Actinomycetota > Thermoleophilia > Solirubrobacterales > Solirubrobacteraceae > Palsa-465. The sequence goes on from CAVYQJ010000008.1 coordinate 124,159, forward strand.
CGCCGGCGTGTCGGCCGGCGGCACGGCTCACCGGCTCGACGGGGTCCCGCTCGCGCTCCAGGCGCCGCTCCCCGGCGACGCCCCGACCGCCGCCACCCTGCTGACGCAGCTGCTCGCGGAGATCGACACGTGACCGAGATCCGGATCAGCGGCGGCGCCGTCCACGACCCGGCCAACGACGTCGACGGAGATGTGCGCGACCTGTGCCTGCGGGACGGCAAGGTCGTCGACGACGTCGGCCCGGGCGCGCGCCGGATCGACGCGCGCGGGATGGTCGTGATGCCGGGCGGCGTCGACATCCACGCCCACATCGCGGGTCCGAAGGTGAACGCGGCGCGCAAGCTGTCGCCCGATGACCGCCGCGACGATCCCCTCGACCGGACCGAGTTCCTGCGCTCGGGCAGCGGCGGTCTCGTCCCCTCGACGTTCGCCACCGGCTACCGCTACTCGCTGCTCGGCTACACCACGGTCGTGGAGGCGGCCGCGCCGCCCCTGGCCGCGCGCCACGTGCTCTCGGAGCTGCGCGACACGCCGATGATCGACAAGGCGTTCCTGATCCTGATGGGCAACAACCAGGTGCTGTTCGAGCTGATCCGGGAGTCGCGCGGGGCGGGCGGCGCGGGCGGCGACAGGATCAAGGACGCGATTGCGTGGTGGCTCGACGCCACCGGTGGCTACGGCGTCAAGCTCGTCAACCCGGGCGGGGTGGAGCTGTGGAAGCAGGACAACGGACAGATCGAGTCGCTCGACGACGAGGTCGCGGGTTTCGGCGTCACGCCGCGCCAGGTGCTCGAGGCGATCGGGGGCGCCGTCGACGAACTTGGGCTGCCACACCCCGTGCACATCCACGCCAACAACCTCGGCGTGCCGGGCAACGCCGATACGACGCTCGACACGATGCGAACGCTGTCGGGCCGCCAGGCGCATTTTGCGCATGTGCAGTTCCACAGCTACGGCGGCAAACCCGGCGGCCTGCCGCGCTCGCGCGCGCCGGAGCTGATCGAGTACCTCGGCGACCACCCCGAGATCACCGCCGACGTCGGCCAGGTGATGTTCGGGCCGGCGATGACGATGACCGCCGACGCCCACGTGTCCGCGGTGCTCCGCGACCTCGACGGCGGCAAGTGGATCAACCACGACACCGAGGTCGAGACCGGCTGCGGGATCGTGCCCTACACGTACCGGGCGGGCAACTACGTTCATGCCCTCCAGTGGGCGATCGGGCTCGAGCTGCTCCTGCTCGGCAAGGACCCCTGGCAGGTGATGCTGTCGACCGACCATCCCAACGGCGGGTCGTTCCTGTCCTATCCGAAGCTGATCCGGCTGCTGATGGACCGCGCCTTCCGGGAAGACCAGATGGGTCGCGCGAACCAGAAGGCGATCCGGCGCACGACGCTGCTCGACGGGCTCGATCGCGAGTACACGCTGAACGAGATCGCGATCATCACGCGCGCGGCGCCCGCGCGCCGCCTCGGCCTGCGCGACAAGGGTCACCTCGGTGTCGGCGCCGACGCCGACGTGACGATCTACCACGATCGCGCCGACCGCGAGGAGATGTTCGCCACGCCACGCTACGTCATCAAGGCCGGCGAAGTGGCGGTGGAGGAAGGCGAGCTGCGGCGCTCCGACGACGGGGTGCTGCTGTCGAGCCGCGCCGGCTTCGATCCCGAGGTGAGCCGCGTGCTCGAGCCGCTGTTTGGCGATCGCTACACGGTGGCGTTCGACCACTACCCGGTTCGCGATCCGGCCCTGCGCGAGCCGGCGCAGGTGGTGGAGGCCGGGGTCTCATGACCGGCTTCACGCTGGGCAGCACCGAGGTCGTCGACACGTTCGCCGAGGCCTTCCCGATGCGCTACACGCGCGCCGTGATCACGGGCGCCACCGAGGCGTGGGCGCTCGAGGCGGCCCGCTCGATGACCGGCTTCGCCACGTCGGTGATCGGCTGCAAGTGCGAGGCGGCGATCGAGCGCGTGGTCGCCGAGAGCGAGACGCCGGACGGCCGGCCGGGCATCGCCGTGCTGCTGTTCGCGATGGACCGCGAGGGCGTCGGCAAGCGCATCGTCGAGCGCGTCGGCCAGAGCGTGATGACCTGTCCCACGACCGCGTGCTTCGACGGGCTGCCCGGGGCCGAGAGGACGGCGCCGCTGGGGGGGACGCTGCGGTACTTCGGCGACGGGTTTCAGGCGAGCAAGGTGATCGGCGGACGGCGCTTCTGGCGCATTCCGGTGATGGAGGGCGAGTTCCTCGTGTCCGAGTCCGTCGGGATCGGCCGGGGCGTCGGCGGGGGCAACGTGGTGATCGGCGCCGAAGACGAGGACGTCGCGCTCGCGGCCGCCCAGGCGGCAGCCGACGCGATGCGCGGCGAGGGGATCGCGCTGCCGTTCCCCGGAGGGATCGTCCGCAGCGGCAGCAAGGTCGGCTCGCTCACCTCGAAGTCGATGCCCGCCTCGACCAACCACCAGATGGCTCCGACGCTGCGCGCACAGATCGACGACACGCTCGTCCCGGACGACGTCGGCGCGCTGTTCGAGATCGTGATCGACGGCGTGTCCGAAGAGGCCGTGCGCGAGGCGATGCGCCGCGGGCTTCACGCCGCCGCCGCCGGCGGCGCGACGCACATCACCGCCGCCAATTTCGGCGGCAAGCTCGGCGAGTTCCACTTTCCGCTGTCGGACCTGCGCGATCCGCCGTGACGCTCACCCTCGCCCTCCGAACGAACCCTCCCGCCCGGGTGCTCGCCGCGCCGCTGATCCCCGAGCGGATGCGCGGGCTGAACGCCTCCGCGGTCGCGGCAATGGCGCTCCGGTGCGGTGGCGAGACGGTGGCCGTCGGCGATCTGTTCGAGGTGTCCGGCGCCGGCAGCGAGGAGGAGGCGCTCGTGCTCGGCGGCGACCTCCGCGGGTTCGATTTCATTGGGGCCGGAATGACCAGCGGCGAGCTCGAGGTACGTGGCGATGTCGGCGCCTGGGCCGGCGCCGAGATGGCCGGCGGGGTGCTGCGGATCCTCGGAGACGCCGGCGCGCGGCTCGGGTCGGCGTATCCCGGCACCCGCGTGGGGATGACCGGCGGCGAGATTGTCGTGACCGGCGACGCCGGCGAAGAGGCCGGCGCCGGCATGCGGCGCGGGCTGGTCGCGGTCGGAGGCCGGACCGGAAACGGCGCCGGGTTGCGAATGCTGGCGGGCACGGTGATCTCGGTCGGCGGCATCGGCGATGAGGCGGGCCTCGGTAACAAGCGCGGCAGCCTCGCGTCCGGTCGTACGCTCGAGCCGTTGCCGAGCTATGCGTATGCCACCCGCTTCCGTCCACCAGCCCTGCGTCTCCAGCTGCTCCGGGTGCGCGAGCTCGGGCTGCCCGTGGACGAGGCGCTCCTGCGTGGGGCGTGGGCGCGATGGTCCGGGGACCGGACCGAGCTCGGCCGCGGGGAGATCCTGATCTTCGACGGTGAGGAGGAGGGCCAGTGAGCCTGTCGATGAACAAACGTGCTGCTCGACTGGTGGACGCTATGGTCGTCGACGCCGAAGCCCTGGGGATCGAGGTCCGGACGTTGGACTCGGGCGCGAGGCTGTTGGACTGCGGCGCGCAGGCGCGCGGCGGACTGCAGGCCGGCCTCGGCTTCGCGGCCGCGTGCATGGGGGGGCTGGGGAGGCTCGACCCGGTTCCGGTCACGGTCGGCGACCGGACCTGGCCCGGCGTCGGCGTCGCCACCGACGAGCCCGCGGCCGCGTGCCTGGCCTCGCAATACGCCGGCTGGAAGCTCGAGCACGAGGACTTCTTCGCGATGGCCAGCGGTCCGGGACGCGCGCTGGCTCGAGCCGAGGATCTGTTCGAGGAGCTGTCCTGGCGCGAGCAGGCCGACCGGGCGGTCCTGTGCCTGGAGACCGGCCAGGACCCGCCGGCGGAGGTCGTCGAGAAGGTGGCTCAGCGGTGCGGGGTGCAACCGTGGGCGCTCACGTTCCTGATCGCGCCCACCGCGTCGGTCTGTGGCTCGGTCCAGATCAGCGCCCGCGTGGTCGAGACCGCGCTGCACAAGCTGCACGAACTAGGCGTCGACCCGGCCCGCGTCCGCCATGGCTGGGGGTGTTGCCCAATCGCTCCCGTGGCCAAGAGCGATCCGGCGGCGATCGGCCGGACCAACGACGCGGTGCTGTACGGCGGCACCGTTCACCTATGGATCGAGGGTGCCGACGACGAGATCGCCGATCTCGCATTCAGGCTGCCGTCGGCCGACTCGGACGCCTTCGGCACCCCGTTCGGAGAACTGCTCGAGGCCGCCGACTGGAACTTCTACGACGTCGACCCGATGCTGTTCAGCCCCGCCGCGGTCACGCTGACCAGCACGGACTCCGGGCGGGCGCACCACGGCGGCAGGCTCGCGCCCGACGTGCTCGAGCGCTCGTTCGCCAAGTGACCAGCGGGTTTCGGGTCGGGGTTCTGGGCGCGTCCGGTTCCTGGCACTCGCGCGGGCTCCTGAATGCGTTCGCCGATCGCGGACACGACGTGCTCGCGATCCCGGCCACGCGGTTGCGGTCCGAGGTCGGTCGCGATGGGGACGTGCATGTCCTCGGGCCCGACGGCGACGTGCTCGACGCGCTCGACCTGCTGGTCGTGCGCGGGCTTCCGCGCGGCTCGCTCGAGCAGGTGATCTTCCGCATGGACGCGCTGCACGTCCTCGCCTCGCGCGGGGTCCGCTGTATCAACAGCCCGGGCGCGATCGAGCGGACGATCGACAAGTCGTGGGCGGGCGCGGCGCTGGCGCTCGCGCGGCTGCCCACGCCGGCCACGGTCGTGTGCGAGCGCTACGACGATGCGATGGACGCGTTCAAGCGGCTCGGCGGCGACGTCGTCGTCAAGCCCCTGTTCGGAGCGATGGGCACCGGGATCGTGCGCGTCGAGGACCGCGACGTCGCGCATCGGGTGTTCCGTGCCCTCGAGCTCGAGCGGACGGTCTACTACGTCCAGCAGACGGTCGCGGGTGCCGGCCGGCGCGATCTGCGCGTGCTCGTGATCGCCGGCGAGGTCGCCGGCGCGATGGAGCGGGTCACCGACTCGTGGCGGGCCAACATCGCGCGCGGTGCGCGTCCGCGGGCGGTGACGCTGAGCGACGACGAGCGGGATCTGGCGCTGCGCGCGGTCGCGGCCGTCGAGGCCGACATCGCGGGAGTCGACCTGCTGACCGGCGCCGGACGGCGAGGCGGTCGTGGTCGAGGTCAACGGGATCCCGGGGTGGCAGGCGCTGCAGTCGGTGTGCGACCGAGATCTGACGGAGCTGGTGGTGCGCGCCTGCGAGGCGCTCGTCACAGCGTGAGCCGGCCCTCGTGCAGGGCGGTCGCGACCAGCGCGCCGGCGGCCCCGGCCGACTCGAGCGCGCGCAGATCGTCGTCGTCGCGCACGCCACCGCCGGCGTAGATCGCGACCCCCGGGAGCGCTTGGGCGAGTTGCGCCACGGCGTCCAGCGGCGGGCCGGAGCCGCTGCCGACGCGGGCGAGGTCGATCACGAGCAACTCGTCGACGCGCAGCGATCGCGCCAGCGGCGCGGCGTCCGCGGGCGGTCGGTCCGCGAGTTCCGGGTCGGGAGAGATCAGCCGTCCGTCGCGCAGGTCGACGCTCAGGACGAGCGGCGGTATCCCGCTCGGGTTGACCGGCGGGCCCGCCTGGAGCGACTCCGTCCCGATGACGTTGCGCGCCACGCCGGCGCGGCGGAGCGCCGCCGCGCGCCCGGGAGTGGTGGCGCCGGCGTCGACCCACGGTTCGGATGCGCCCGCCAGCGCCGCCAGGGTCACCTCGTCGACCGGCCGTCCGGCGAGCGCGTCGAGGTCGGCGGCGTACAGCGTCGTGGTTCGGCAGATCGCGCACAGTGCCCGCGCCACCGCGACCGGCTCGCATCCCTCGACGAGCGGGCTGCGGAGCGGCGCGTACTCGTCGCGGCGTCCGCGGCGGGCGTGGACGACGACTCCGCCCTTGAGGTCGATGACCGGAACGATCTGCACCGTGGCACCTGATCTACCAGGATCGACTGTTCCCTTGTCGACTCGACGGGTCCGTCACACACTGGATTCGTCTCTCAACGTCAGCGACTGAGGAGTAAACCGATGCAGAGAATCAAGCTCGGGGGCCAGGGTCTCGAAGTCTCGGCGCAGGGGCTCGGGTGCATGGGCATGACCTGGGCCTACGGCGGCGGCGACGAGCAGTCGGGGCTCGACACGATCCATCGCGCGCTCGACCTCGGGGTGACGTTCCTCGATACCGCCGAGGTCTACGGGCCCTACACCAACGAGCGGCTCGTCGGCCGGGCGGTCGCAGGGCGGCGCGACCAGTTCGAGATCGCGACCAAGTTCGGCTTCAGCTTCGACCCGGACAATCCGTACGGACCACGCGGGTTGGACGGCAGCCCGGAGAACGTGAAGCGCGCTTGCGAGGGATCGCTCGAGCGCCTGGGCACCGATTACATCGACCTCTTCTACCAGCACCGCGTCGATCCAGGGGTGCCGATCGAGGAGACCGTCGGCGCGCTGGCGGAGCTGGTCCAGGCGGGCAAGGTGCGCTACATCGGCCTGTCAGAGGCATCCGCCGATGTGATCCGCAGAGCGCACGCCACCCACCCGCTGACCGCGGTCCAGTCCGAGTACTCGCTGTGGACGCGCGACCCCGAGGCCGAGGTGCTGCCGACGTTGCGCGAGCTGGGCATCGGCCTGGTGGCGTACTCGCCGCTCGGTCGCGGCTTCCTCACCGGTCAGATCCGGTCCGTCGACGATCTTCCCGACGACGATTGGCGCCGCTCGAACCCTCGGTTCCAGGAGGAGGCGCTGCGGCAGAACATCGAGCTGGCCGACCGGGTGCGAGCGCTGGCGGAGGAGCAGGGCATCAGTCCGGCGCAGCTCGCGCTGGCGTGGGTGCACGCGAAGGGGCACGACATCGTGCCGATCCCCGGTACGAAGCGTCCAGAGCGGCTCTCGGAGAACGTCGCCGCGGCTGACATCGAACTGAGCGACGAGGACGTGGCGGCACTCGATCAGGCGATCCCCGCCGGGTCGGCGGTCGGGGGCCGCTACCGCGACGCGGAGATGGAGCTGATCAACGGCTAACTGCTGTGGTCCTCGGTGGTGGCGGCACGACCGGGCTTTTAACGGCGGGCATCTGGAGAGGGTGGTCGGGATGTCGATGTGGCCGTGGGGGCGCTGGCGGTGATGAGCGGCCGGAGCTTGGCCGCGGTGTGAGCCAAGTACCTGCATAGGTCGACAATTGAGCGCGATGGGCGTGGCCCTGCCGTACTACGCACGTATGGCACGCGTAGCACGGCACAGCCTGACCGGCGAGCACCAAATGTCGTGTTACGCATGCTCCGCGAGCCGCCGCGCGCCGGCGACCTGCCCCCACCCCACTCCAGGTGCCCGCCGTTAAAGACCCTCGCCGTTCGCCTTGACCACGGCGGTAACGAGCTGCCGGGCGTGACGCTTTCCTTCTGACGCGGGCGACCACGCTTAACTACTGTGGCGGGCGATGCGCTCCCCGCTCCAGCCGCCTGTGGCCGTCGGGCTCGACATCGGCGGCGCCAACACCAAGGCAGCGGTTGTCGACGGGGACGGGCGCGTGCGGATCGCATCCGAACCGTTCGAGGTGTGGCGCCGGCCGGACGCGTTGGCCGGCGCGGTGGCGTCGGTCGTCGGGCGGCTCGGGGTGGAGGGCGCCCCGGTCGCCCTGACCACGACCGCCGAGCTCGTCGACGCGTTCGGGACCAAGCGCGAGGGCGTGCTGCACGTGCTGGACGCCGCGCGCTCTGCGCTGGCGGGACGCGACCTGCGCGTGATGACGACCGACGGCGAGCTGATCGCGTTCGAGGAGGCGCGGGCCGCGCCGTTGCGGTGCGCGGCCGCCAACTGGATGGCGACGGCGTTGCTGATCGCGCGCTCGTCGCCCGACGCGATCCTGGTCGACTGCGGCGGGACGACGACCGACGTGATCCCGATTGCGGGCGGCTCGGTGCTCGCGCGCGGCCGGACGGACGTCGAGCGACTGCTCTGCGGCGAACTCGTCTACACCGGCGCGCTCCGGACCAACGTCGCGGCGATCGTCTCGCACGTGCCGATCGGCGGCCAGCCCTGCCCGGTGTCGTCCGAGCTGTTCGCGATCAGCGCCGACGCGCATCTGCTGCGGGGCAGCCTGACCCCCGAGGAATGCACGTGCACGTTCCCCGACGGGCGCGGCGCCTCGCTCCCGGAGGCGCGGGCCCGGCTGGCGCGCGTCGTGTGCGCCGACCCCGAGCAGCTTGGCGAGGGAGACATCGAGGCGATCGCGGCCGCCGTCGAGGAGGCGCAGATCGCGGCGATCGCCGGCGCGCTCGGTCGCGTCGCGGCGCCGCTGCCGGACGGGGTCGGCGTGATCGCGGTCGGTGCCGGGGCGTTCCTGGCCCGCGCAGCGGTGGCGCGGACCGGACTGCCGCTCCAGCGAGAACAGGGTCCGCTCGCGGACGGCGCGGGGGACGTCGCCGCCGCGGTTGCGCTGTCGGTGCTCGGCGGTGAGTGAGCCCGCTCCGCTGGTGGTCAAGGTCGGCGGCGGTTTGCTGAGCGCGGGCGGCCTGGATGGACTGCGACGAGGGTGTGCCGAGGTGCTGGAGCTCGCTCGCGACCGGCCCGTGCTGGTCGTGCCGGGAGGCGGGCCGTTCGCCGACGCCGTGCGCGCACTCGACGCGCAAGTAGGCCTGGCTGACGACGTCGCGCACGCGCTTGCGTTGCGGGCGATGGATCAGCTCGGGGTTCTGCTGGCGCCGATGCTCCCAGGCGCGGAGGCGATCGTGCGCCTGGTGGCGCCTCGCGCGCTGGGTCTACTCGCGGTGGCGCCCGCGTTCGCGGGTCGCCCCGGGGTGCCCGAATCATGGGAGGTGACGAGCGACTCGCTCGCGGTGCTCGCGGCCGGCGCGATCGGCGCCAAGGAGGCGATCCTGCTCAAGCCGGTCGACGGCGGGGCCGTCGACCCTTACGTGCCCGAGGCCGCCCGGCGAACCGGGGTAACGGTCGTGATTCGAGCCCCGGGCGGCCTCGGGACGACGATCACCCACCGCTAAACGTCGGCGGATGGCGATCCAGCTAACAAATGCGTAGCTGCATCGCCAAAGTCCTGAAGCGCGACCGCCGCGGACGCGACCAGGTCGGCTGTCGAGATCAGCCGCGCGGTCGCCGCCGCGACAGACTGCGGATCGCACACCGACCACGTCGGCGTCTACGCGTCGCAGATCGTTCAGCCGCAGCTGTCCTGCCACCGCGAACGTTCCGCCGACCGCCCGCGTGCGAGCGATCAGGTCGGCCACCTCGGCCTCCGACAGCCAGCCGTACAGACCGCGCCCATCCTTGACGAACGTGTCGACGAGCGCGCCGGCAATTCCGGTCCGCTCCACCACCGCCGGCAGCCACCCCGGTGAAAGCGCCGGCGGGTCGAGCGCGCCGGCATCCGCGTACGCGGCCGCGATCACCGCAACGTGATCCCCCACCGCGTCGAGGACCGCGGCCATAAGGCCCGCCGCGCCGTCCACATCGGCCACCCCACGCAGCCCGACCTTGACGAACTGTGCGCCACACGCCACCGCGCCACGCGCGGCGAGCGCCGCCGTGTGGGGGAGGGCGGGCAGGTCGCCGAGCGCGACGCTCACCGGTGCCGCCCCGCCGACCGCCGCCACCACCCCGGACAGGACGCGCGGCGACGGCGCACCGAGCGCGCCCTCGCGCGGATCCTTGACGTCGATGATGTCGGCGCCACCGGCAAGCGCCCGGCGCGCTTCGTCGGCCGAGACCACGCTGACGAGCAGCTTCATGCCGCCACCGCGACCGCGCCTCGTACGGTCGAAGTCGACGACGCGGACGTCGACGTCCGGGCCCACCGCCGCGCGCAGCCCGGCCGCGACGTCGAACGCGCGCTCCGGGCTCTCGACGATCCCGTACACCGTCGGACCCCACGAGCTCTGCCCGACCGCCCCAACCCCGAGCGCGTGCAGCGCCGCGACGACCGGGGCCGCCTGCGGGTGAAACACGCCGCCCTGCTGGGGCGCGAACATCGACCCGATCTCGCGCTGGATCTCGGTGAGCGCGGTGCCGAACTCGGCGATGTCCTCGCTCACGAGCCCCGGAAGCAGCTCGGTCAGGACCAAGCGCGACACCCGCGGCTCGATGGCGGACCCATCCGCTTGCAGCAAACTGAAAAATCTATCCTCGGCATTCCCGGACAGACCCTCGGCCCCGAGGGGCAGGGCGAGCACGCATCGCCAGGCCTCGGGCATCGGGTGGCGAGCCACCAGCGGGCTGATCCACCCGCCGCCGCGGACGCCGGCCTCGACCACGAGACCCGGCGCGGCAAACGTCCAGGCGCCGACGCTCGAGCGCTCTCCTCGCCCGGTGGCGCGCGCGAGCTGCTCGGGACCGGCCGCGATGCCCGCGAGCTCGGCCACGCCGCGGGCCACCGCGAGCCCGAGCTTCGTACCCGATCCGAGCCCGGCGTGCGGGGGAATCGCCTCGCGCACGTCGACCTCGACGCCGCCCCGGTACCCGAACGCCTCACGCGCCCGCGACGCGAACGTGGCAGCCCGGTCGCCCTGCAACCCCCTGGCGACGACCTCCTCGCCGGACGTATCCCGCACGGAAACGACCACCCGCGGCGACTCAACGCCGACGCCGACGCCGCCGAACCGTCGCGAGCCGATCCCGGCCGGATCGAGCATCCCGAAGTGCAGCCGCGCCGGCGCGGTGACCACGATCTCGGTCACGTCCGCTCGGCGACGTAGCGCCGCACGTAGTCCATCGCCTCTCGCTCGCGGACACCGGCGGTCTTGTCGACGAGCTCCTGGAGCCGCGCGAGCTCGGCCGACACGTGCTCGCCACCGAGCCACCGCAGCCGTGACGCGAGGATCGACGCCTCGACGACGGCGTGCCGGGCACGGCACAGCCCGAGCGGCTCCCGGGAGCCCGTACCCGAGGCCACAATCCGGGCTCTCACGCGAGAGCGCGGCAGCTCGCCGGCGGCGGGCGTGATGTCCGTGACCACGACCTCGCGCCATGACTGAACGTCCTCGATCACCGCGCCGTCGATCGCGGTGGCGGGACGCGTGGCCGGGCGCGGGTGGCCGAGCGCCGCCTGCACGAACAGCAGCACGTCGTCGGTGAGATGAACGACCGCCTCGCCGTGGACGCGCAGGTTGCGCAGCGTGCGCGTGGCGTCGAACGGCCAGAACACCAGCTCCTCGTCGCCCCAGCGAACTCCCATCGCCCCGCAATTGACCACACCGTCGGTTCCGGTCGTGGTGACGACGGTCTCGATCAGAGGCGTGCGATGCATCTAATCGGCGGCGACGCCTCAGGATCAGCCGACAAGGCTGAAGAACTCCTGTCGCGTGCGCGCGTCGGTGCGCAGCGAGCCCCGCAGCGCCGAGGTGACCGTCCGCGCGCCCGGCTTGCGGACGCCGCGGATCGTCATGCACATGTGCTCGGCGCTGAGCACGACCCCGACGCCCCGCGGCGAGAGCTCCTGCTCGAGCCAGTCGGCGATCTGCACGGTCATCCGCTCCTGAAGCTGCAGATCGCGGGCGAAGAACTCGACCACGCGCGCGAGTTTGGACAGCCCGATGATGCTGTCACCGGGCAGGTACGCGACGTGGGCGACGCCGTGGAACGGCAGCAGATGGTGCATGCACAGCGTCTGGAACGAGATGTCGCGGACCAGCACGAGCTCGTCGTAGCCCTCGTTGGGAAAGACGGTCGCGCCGAACTCGGCCGGCGTGAGGAGCTCGGCGAACGAGGCGGCGACCCGGCGCGGCGTGTCGAGCAGATCCGGCGCGTCGGCGTCAGCTCCCACCGCGCGCAACAGCTCCCGGGTGGCTCGCTCCGCGGCGGCGAGGTCGAGCTTCGACGCGTCGACGATGCGCGCGGGCGTCGCTGGAGCCGTTGCCCGGTGGTCGCCGTCCCCGTCGTTCATCGATCCAGCGTAACGCTCAGCCGGGTCGCGAGCTCGACCGGTACGCGGGCGCCGCAGCCAGCTCGGCCCTAACCGGGTCGACAATCTCACTGTCCAGGTGGGCAAACTTCACTACCCGATCGGTCAGTGTCTCCGGCGCAATCACGTTCGCCGGTGCGTCAACGTTGGGAGACGGTTTCAGTGACTTGCACTCGATGTGTAAGATGCGACCGGACCGTTGAACTCTAAAGAGAGGGAGAGGCATATGACCTGGACCAAGCCGCAGTTTGAGTTCATCGAGATGTGCTCAGAGGTCACTTCCTACCTGTACCACCGGTAGGTATCAACGTGAAGCTGGCGTGGCCTCTGGCTAGCGCCTGAGGCTGCGCACCGCTTCGCTCGGGGCGTGCGCGTTCGGGTCCTCGGATCGGCCGCCGGAGGGGGCTTTCCACAGTGGAATTGCCGCTGTCCGACGTGTGAGGCCGCGCGTGCGGGCGTGCGGGCGAAGCCGCGTTCGCAGTCGTCGCTCGCGATCCGCGGCGGCGATGGCCCGTGGTTTCTCGTGAACGCCTCGCCGGACGCGCGCCAGCAACTCGAGGCGATCACGGACCGGGTTTTTGACGGCGCCCGCTCCGCGCCGATCGCGGGTGTCCTGCTCACCGACGCCGAGATCGACCACACGGCGGGATTGTTGCTGCTGCGCGAGTCGGCGACGCCGGTGCATGTTTACGGCGACGCCGGCGTCGAGCGCGCGCTCAGGGAGGGTTATCCGGTGCTGCCGATGCTCGAGCGCTACTCCGGCGCCGAGTGGCACACGCTCGAGCCCGAACGGGAGCAGCCGCTCGACGGCTCGAGCCTCACCGTCGAGCCGTTCGCCGTCGGCGGCGACGCGCCGCGCTACCTGGACGGATCGGGCGTCGAACTAGAGGCGAGCGGGTTCGTGTTCCGCGATCGCGCGAGCGGTGGCGTCCTCACCTACGTCCCCGGGCTGGCCCGCCTCGACGACGCCGTGCTCGAGCGGTTCGCGACCAGCGATCTCGTGCTCGTCGACGGCACGTTCTGGCGCGAGGACGAGCTCGCGCGCCTCGGCATATCCAGCCGCGGCGCGCGTGACATGGGCCACCTGCCGCTGTCAGGACCCGGCGGCACGCTCGAGGCGCTCGCGCGGCTCGAGCGACCGCGCAAGGCACTCGTCCACATCAACAACACCAACCCGATCCTGTTCGAGGACTCACCCGAGCGCGCGGCGGTCGCGCGCGCGGGGGTCGAAGTTGCTTACGATGGACTCGAGGTCGAGCTGTGAGTGAAGAGTTCATCGACGAGCTGCGAGCCCAGGGGACCCGTTACCACAACCTGCATCCCTTTCACCGCCGCATGGACGGTGGCGAGTTGACGCGCGAGGAACTGCAGCGTTGGGTCGCGAACCGCTTCTACTACCAGAAGTGCATTCCGCTGAAGGACGCGGCGATCATGTCCAACTGCCCTGAGGTCGAGGTGCGACGCGCGTGGATCTCTCGCATCATCGACCACGACGGAACGACCGAGGGGTCCGGCGGGATCGAGTCGTGGCTGCGGCTCGGCGAGGCGCTCGGCGTGTCTCGCGCCGAGCTCGAGTCCGAGCGCGGCGTCCTGCCCGGGGTCCGGTACGCGGTCGATGCGTACGTGAACTTCGCGCGCCAGAAGCCGTGGATCGAGGCGGTGGCGTCGTCGCTCACCGAGCTGTTCGGCCCGGCCGCGATCCGGGTGCGGCTCGACGCGCTCGAGCGTCACTACTCGTGGATCGACCCTGCCGGGCTCGAGTACTTCCGCAAGCGACTCGAGCTGGCACCACGTGACTCGGAGTACGCGCTCGCGCTCGTGGTGGAGCGGTGCCGGCGACCGGATCAGCAGGACGCTGCGGTGGCGGCTTTGAGATTTAAGACCGAGGTGCTGTGGGCGCAGCTGGACGCCATCGAGCGCGGCGAATCGCAGCCGCCAGGACCACAAATATGAACCGTCCTCGTCTCGTCACCGGTGCCCGGTTGCGCTATGACGACGTGCGGGAGGAGCACCTGCTGCTCGTCCCGGAGGGGGCCGTGCGGCTCAATCCGACCGCGGCCGAGGTGCTTTCGCTGTGCGACGGAGAGCGCTCGGTGGACGAGATCGTCGTGGTCCTGGCGGACCGGTATGAGGGGGCGGATGTGGGTAACGACGTGCGCGAGCTGGTCGACGGGATGGCCGAGAAGGGACTGCTGGTCGATGCCGCCACCGCCTAGGCCGTACTCACTGATCGCCGAGCTGTCCTATCAGTGCCCGCTGCACTGCCCGTACTGCTCGAACCCAGTCGACATCGGGCATCCGAAGTACAGCCGCAAGCACGAGCTCGAGACCGACGATTGGGTCCGCACGTTCGAGCAGGCCCGCGGACTGGGCGTCCTACAGCTCGCTCTGACCGGTGGCGAGCCGATGCTGCGTTCCGACCTCGTGCAGCTGTGCGCGGCGGCACGCGACGCGGGGCTGTACTCGTCGCTGATCACCGCGGGCACGCTGTTCACGCGCGAGCGCGCGCGCGAGCTGAAGGACGCCGGCCTCGACCACGTGCAGGTCTCGTTCCAAAGCCCTATTGCCGAAGAGAACGACCGGATTGCCGGAAACCGCTCGTTCGAGAAGAAGGTCGCGGCCGCGCGCGCCGCCCGTGAGCTCGACTTCCCATTGACGATCAACTGTGTGCTGCACCGGCAGAACCTCGATCGGATCGAGGAGCTGCTCGATCTGACCCTCGAGCTGGGTGCGCAGCGGCTCGAGCTCGCCAACACTCAGTACTACGGCTGGGCCGTGGCTAATCAGGACGCTCTCATGCCATCTGTCGACCAGCTGCGGCGCGGGGAGGAGGCGGTCACGCGGTTCCGCGAGCGCGTCGGCCCCAAGGTCGACGTGCTCTGGGTGCTTCCCGACATGTACGAGGATCTACCGAAGCCGTGCATGGGCGGCTGGGGTCGGACCGCGATGGTCGTCGCGCCGAACGGTGACGTGCTGCCGTGCCAGGCGGCATCGACGATCCCAGGCCTCGAGTTCGCCAACGTCCGCGAGCATCCGCTTGAGTGGATCTGGAACGAGTCCGATGCGTTCACCCGGTTCCGCGGGACCGGCTGGATGCAGGAGCCGTGCCGCTCGTGCGCGCTCGGACGCCAGGAGCTGGACTGGGGCGGGTGCCGTTGCCAGGCGCTCCGGCTCACCGGCGACGCGGCGGCGACCGACCCGGTGTGCCGGCTCTCGCCGCATCACGGCCAGGTCGTATCGGCCCGCGAGTCAGGGAAGACCGACGAGTTTGTATATCGCACGATCAAGCGACCCGCGCGCGTCTGAGCGATGGGCGCGGACAGCAATTCGGCAAACTATTTCTGACGATGATCGAAGACCCGTTCATCCCCGCCGGGGCGGGGGGCCTCAGCGTTCCGCTCGCCGACCGCTCGCAGCTGTCGATCTTCCCGCGGCTCTCCACGTACTCCCAGATCGTGGCCAAGCTCCAGTGGGACCCCGCGGTCATCGATCTCGGTGCGGACGCCCGCATGTGGTCGGGCCTACCCGACGAGCGCCGCCGCCGCCTCACCACGCTGCTGGCCGGCTTCCGGGTCGCCGAGGACTCCGTCGCCGAGCACCTGACGCCGTTCGCCGACCGTGCCGAGCACGTCGACACGATGATGATGTGGATCTTCTTCCTCCAGCGCCGCGACGAGGACCGACACATGCAGTTCTTCGACCGTGTCGCCGCGGAGGTGCTCAGGCTGCCCGGCGACACGCCGGCCGAGCGTCTTGCCGCGGCCCGGGAGCATGTGCCGGACGCGTTCCTCGATCTGTTCGAGGTGCGGCTGCCCGAGATGACAGCCGAGCTCGCGGCGGGTCACCGCGGCATCCTCGACGGCGTCAGCCTCTACCACATGGTGCTCGAGGGGGCCGTGTTCACCGCCGGGCAGCGCGCGCTGCTCGACGACCTCGAGGACGACGTCCTGCCCGGGGTGCGCGAGGGCGTGGAGCGCGTCGAGCTCGACGAGCGCTGGCACGTCGGTTTCGGCGTGCGCTGCCTGACCGAGGCCGCGGATCCGGAGATCCTGCTCGACGACGTGCTGGCCCGTGCGACCGAGGCGGCCGCCGCCTGGGGCGACGCCGTGTCGGCCGAGACGCGTGAGTTCGCGGTGACCCTGTGCCGGCGACGGCTGTCGGTCGCGGGCATGACCGTGGCGCTGCCGGCCGCCTGAAGTCCAACCGGACTTGTACACGCGGCTATAGCCGGCCTCCGCACCGGTTGGTATCCAACTGGGGGCCGTGTAAAGCGCGATCGTGCGGGGTATAAGCCCCGAGTCGCAGCAACCTACGGTGCCGTAGCTTCGCTCCGGATTCGCTAACCAAAGGACAAGTTTCCATGAGGTATCTCACCGACGGGACGCACCTGTACGAGGTAGTCGCGCGGCGTTCCGTGCAGAACTTCGGACGCCGGCGCGGCGTAATCCGCTACACGACCATCCGCGACTGCGTCAGCGAGTCGACGGCCACGATCGACGATCTGCAATTGGCCGCTCTCTCCGAGGTGATTTGACCGCAAATAGCGCAAATCCGGGTAGAACGAAAACGTTTATTTAGTGCAGATCCGCACGTGCCGATAAATGGGGGCAAAGGCGTGCGGTAGGGACCGAAGGCAGGGAGAATCGAATGACATACCTCACGGATGGGCTCCATCTCTACGAGATCGCCGACCAGCGCACCGTTCAGAACTTCGGGCTGCTGCGAGGCTCCATCAGCTACACGATCATCAGAGATTGCGTGACCGAGGCCGTTGCGAAAGTCGGCGACCTGGAGCTGCTCGCTTTGTCCGAGGTGCCGATGAACGATCTCCTCTTCTGAGGCGTCGGCTCCACATCGTGCCTCAGGTCGAGACGGCGATCGCGACCGCGACGTAGGCAACGTACAGGCCGGTCAGGGCGCCGCCCTCGATCCGGCCCAGTTGCTTACGGATGACGAGTACCAGCGCGAGGATCGCGGGGCTCGCGACCGCGACCGGCAGGTAAAAGCGAGTGGTTTGCGATCCGAGCGTCAGCGGTTTGACGAGCGCGATGATGCCGGCGTTGAGCGCCGAGAAGTGAACGATCGTCCCGGCGATGCTGCCGAGCCCGATCTCGGGCCGTCCGCGACGCGCCGGGACCGCGAAGCGGGCGAGTTCCTCGGCCTCGACCGCAGCCGCCAGCGCGGTGTTACCGAGCAGCGTTTGTGGCACGCCCAGGCGCTTCACGGTCGTCCGGAGCCCCTGGCCGATCAGATATCCCCCACCGGTGAGAAGTGCCAGCCCGACCAGCAGCCGAAGGCCGGGCCGTCTGATGTGCTCGTCCTCGTCGTCGTCCACGAGCAGGTCGCGACCCGACAGCGCGAGACCCACCAGCGCCACGACCGACCAGATCACGAGCACCCCGCCCTCGACTCGTGAGATATGGCCGTCGACCGCGAACGCAAACAGCGGCAGCGGTGAGATCGCGGTCCAAACCGCAAAGCGCGTCGGCAGCTCGACCCGGATCGGCGCGATCAACCCCCCGAGTCCCGCCACCCCGAACGACAGAAACGTAACGCCGCCGAGGAACGTGCCGGCCGCGGCTCCCGGCAACCCCTTCGCGTTCGCCGCAATCCCCGCCGCCAGGTTTTCGGTCTCGAAGCCGGACAGCGCGACCGAGAGCACGAACGGCGCGATCCCCAGTGCCAGCGCGATACCGAGCAGTCCGTCGACGAACAAGTCGGCGGCGAACACGACCACGCCTAGCCCTACGAGCAGGACGATGACACCCGCAGCTCCTGACACGCCGCACGGATCGTCGCAGAACCCGGCCGCCGCCGGCTGCGGTCGCCGGGGCGCGGTCGCCGGGGCGCGGTCGCCGGGGCGCGGTCGCATCACGAACGGCGGTGCCCGTCGTTCGGCGCGGGACGACTCCGTGCTGGGAGCAGCAGACCCGGTCTGTCAGGCGGGGACGACCGTCTGCACGAGGCCGGTGACCACGTCGTAGACATGGCCCGACACCGTGACCCGCGGAGAGATCGCGCGGGCCGCGCGCAGCCGGTCGACGTCGCGCATGACGGTGGCGGCCGGGTCGAGCACCGCATGCTCGAGCAGACTCGACTCCTCCACGCCGATCCGCTCGGCGTAGCGACCGCGGAACGTGTCGTCGGCGAGCGCGCCGGTCCCGCACTGGGTGTGGTGGATCACCGCGACCTCAAACAGCGGGCCGTCGGGCATGATCGTCTCGGCGAGCTGGCCGATATAGGCGACGTCGTTGATCACCTCCGGCGTGACCCGCCCGCCGACGTTCCGGACGACCATCGCGTCGCTCATGCCGAGGCCGAGAAAGTGCGCCGGATCAGTCCGCGGATCGAGGCAGGTGATCACGAACAGCTGGAGGTTGGGGAACACGACCGCGCCTTCGTGGCCGGCGGCGGCGGCGAAGGCACGGTTGCGCTCGAGCGCGGAATCGATCCCGCGCGCGGCCGCCTGGCCGCCGCTGTCGCGCAGCTCGAACCCGGTCGCCCGGCCGACCTCCCCGGTCTGTGGATCTTGCTCGTTGCTCATCGTGTGTCTCCTATTCGTTTCAGGACCGCGCCGTGCTGGTTGCCGGCGAGGCGATTGCCTGCAGACCCGGCGCTTCGGCGGCGCCGGCGTTTGGATGAGCGGGCAGCAGCGCCAGCGCCATCACCGCGCCGGCGGCGGCGACGCCGGCGGCGAGGTAGTTGGCGGTGCCGAAGCCGGCGAAGAAGGCCGAGTGGGCGGCGTTGTGGATTGCCACCCCGAGGGCCGGATGGCCGGCCTGACCGACCTTGCCGGCGACGGTCAGTGCCGCGCCCACCGAGGCGTGCGCGGTCCGGACGACCGAGGCTGGCAGCCCGCCGGGCAGGGCGCTCGTGAGGCGGGTGGCGAACAGCGAGGCGTACACGCTGCCGATCACCGCGACCCCGAGCGTGCCGCCGAGCAGGCGGGTGGCGTCGTTGATCGCGGACCCGACGCCTGCCTTCGCCTTCGGCACGACGCCCATGATCGCCTCGGTAGCGGGTGCGCTCGTCAGGCCCATGCCGGTTCCAAGCACGACCATCTGGGCCGCAATCGTGCCGTAGCCGGTTGTCGCCGACGTGCTCGTGACCCACAGGTAGAAGGAAGCCATCGACAACAGGCCGGATGCAACGACGAGCTTGGTGCCGTACCGCACGGCGAGCTTCGCGCCGACGATCGACGAGATCGCGACAAACGACGCCACCGGGAGCAGGCGGATTCCGGTCGACAGCGGCCCGTAGCCCTTGACGAACTGGAAGTACTGGGTGACGAGGAAGATGAACCCGGACAGCGCGAAGAACGAGATCGCGACCGACACGCTCGCGGCCGTGAAGCGGAGGTTCCGGAACAGCGTGAGGTCGAGCATCGGCTCGTCGGTGCTCCGCTCCCGGGCCACGAACGCAGTCGCCAGCAGCGCCGTCAACGCGAAGCTGCCGATCGTCCGCGCGCTACCCCAACCGTGGTCCGGCGCTTCGATGATCGTGTAGACGAGCAACCCGACCGTCGCGGTCGACAGCGCGAAGCCGGCGCGATCGGCACGGGGCGCGTGCGGGTCGCGCGAGGTGGGGACGTAGCGCGCAACAAGGACGCCTGCGAGCGCTGCGATCGGAGCCATCACGAAGAAGATGCTCCGCCAGTCGAACAGCTCGAGCAACCACCCGCCGACGATCGGCCCGAGCGCGATCGCCGCGCCCGTGATGGCGCCCCACAGGCCGATCGCCCGGGCGCGCTCGCCGCGTTCGGTGAACACGTTCGTGAGCAGGGACAGCGTCGAGGGGAACACCATCGCGGAGCCCACTCCCATCACCGCTCGCGCCACGATCAGCTCGCCCGGACCATTGGTCAGTCCGCCGGCCACGCTCGCGAGACCGAACACCGCCAGGCCGGCCAGCAGCATCCCCTTGCGTCCGAAGCGGTCCGAGAGGCTCCCGGCGGCCAGCACCGACGCCGCGAACAGGAGGTTGTACGCGTCCACGACCCACTGAAGCTGCGAGTTGGACGCGTGTAACTCGCGCACCAGCGACGGCAGCGCGACGTTGACGATCGTCGTGTCGAGGTTGATGGCAAACGCCGCCAGCAGCAGCGAGATCAGGATCAGCGGTTTACGTCCCATGGCTCTCCTCGGGGGGTGCAGTTTGACGGTCATCGCGAAGGAGTTCTAAACCATCTAGACAAGAAAGTCAAGTTAGCGCGTTATATCTTCAAGTCCATGCTAGAGTTACTTCATCATGAGGTCCTACAACGAGTACTGCTCGCTCGCGAAGTCGCTGGATGTGGTGGGCGACCGGTGGACGCTGCTGATCGTGCGTGAGCTGACGCTGCGCGGCGCGTGCCGCTACACAGATCTGCGCAACGGACTCCCCGGGATCGCCACGAACCTGCTTGCCGACCGGCTCCGCGAGCTCGAGCACGCTGGGCTGATCACACGCGAGGACGCGCCGCCGCCGATCGCCACCACTCTGTTCCGCCTCACCCCGCGCGGTGAGGAGCTACGGCCGGTGCTCCAGGATCTGACCCGCTGGGGCCTCCCGCTGATGACCGACGAGCGTCCCGACGACGCCGTCCGCAGCCACTGGCTCGCCTGGGCGCTCGAGCAGATGCTCGTCGACCTCCGGCCTGACGCGTCGGCCGTGACGATCCAGCTCCTCACCGGCGATCAGCCGATCCTGGTCGAGACCGGTGACGGCACCATCCACACGCGGCTCGGACGGGCCGACGACGCGGATGCCACGCTCACGGGGCAGCCGCGGCCGATCCTCGGGCTCCTGCTCGGGCTCCTCGAACTCCCCGACGCGCAGGCGAGCGGCGTCGAGCTCCAGGGCGACCCGACCGCGCTCGACCGAATCGGCGCGGACGTGCTCGCCGCGTAAAAGACGTGTGAACTCACGCCGTCGGCGAACGCGCCGACGGCCCGCCAGACGTTCCATCGCCTGACGGGCCGTCGATCGACTGCCCCTTGGTTGTTGCCCCCGGCCCCTTTGTTGGTGCCCCCTTGCCCCCGGTGCGGTCCCTGCTTGGGCGTCAGTGCCCGAAACTCGCCTGGCAGGACGCGAGCTTCGACGGGTCGGTGCCGGCCTGCGACAGGCAGGTCGTGAGCTTGGCGGCCTTGTTCAGCGTCGTCTGGGCCTGGCCGGCGGCGCTCGCGACCTGCGGCGTGGTCGATGACTCCGCGGCGCTCGTCTGCTTCTGCGCCTGATTCAACACCTGCTGCGTCTGCTGGAGACCGGTCTTCAACGCCTGGTTGGCCGTGTTCTCGCTCGGCTTGATGACCGCGAAGAACACCACGAAGAAAATCACCAGTGACGCCACCAATCCGGCGATCGCGACCCTCCAGTTACCTGTGACATAAACCATTGTGTGTTACTCCCTTGTTTAGTGATGTGTGTTTACGGTGGCGGCGCCCGGGCCGCCCAAGTTGGTCAGACGCTTGCGGGCTCGACCTGTGCCAGCGCGGCGTCCCAATCGATCACGATCTCGTGGTCGTCTCCGCCCGGCATGCGCATCGCCGGGAGGGTGCTGCCGGGGTAGATGAGCGGGACGCCGTCACCGGGCACCGGGTTCCCGACCTGGGTCTGGTAGGGCGGCCTGCCGTCGGCCATCACAGTCAGCACGAACGCGTACATGTCCTTGCCCGCCGGATTGCGCATGCCCATCGGCTGCGACTGGACGATCACGGCCCTGCACGGGACGCCGTACTCGAGGATCCGTAGGGCGGACGCCGTGTTCGGGTCGCCCGAGCTCGCCATCGTCACCGTCGGCGGTGCCTCGCCGAGCGACAGCGCGATCCGGCTGTGTTCGTTCGGATCGACCCGGACGGCGACGGTGGCACCCGGCATCATCAGCTGCGGCAGCACGGTCGCGCGCACCGCCTGGCGGCAGGTCGCGGTGTAGCGCGGCACGTTGTCGAGTGCGACCTCGACGGTGAACACGCACACGTGCGACGGGTCGAAGTCCACGCCGGTGCTGACCGACGTCTGCTGGATGCTGACGATGATCCCGCGCCCGAGGAGCCCGTTCTCCAACAGCTCCTTGGGTACCGATCCGGCGAGGTTGCGCATCTTGTTGAAAAGCCCCATCTGGTTGCCTCCTGTAGGAACCTCGTGTTGATGCGCTGCAGCTTGAGCGGCCCCGCCTAAGCCGCACCAAAGGACCGCCAAAGCCCATGCTTGTCGGCGGGCTTGGCGGCGCCTACCCTGCGGTGTGGTGGCCGGTGTTATTGCGCGTTTCGGGGTGCTTGGTCCGCTCACGTTCGAGCGCGACGGGCAAGCCGTTGCCGTGCCGAGCGGCCGCCAGCGCTCGCTGCTCGCGCTGCTGCTGCTCGCCGGAGGCGTGCCGCTCTCACGGGATCGCCTGATCGACGAGCTATGGGGGGAGCGGCCTCCGTCGAGCGCGGTGTCGGCCCTCCACGTCCACCTGTCGAAGCTGCGGGCGCTGCTGGGCGGCCTGCTCGTTCTCGACACCTCCGGCTACGCGCTCGCGAGCGCAGCGTTCGAACTCGACGTGTGGCGGTTTGACGAGCTCGTCGAGCAGGCCAGAGCTGACCCGGACCGCGCGAGCGTGCTGCTCCGCGACGCGCTGTCGTTGTTTCGCGGTGAGCCGCTGTCCGACGTGGCAGCCGAGCGCAGCATCGCCGGGTGGCGCCGCGCGCTCGAGGACAAGCGCCTCCAGGCGATCGCGCTCCGGGTCGACGCCGACCTCGATCGCGGCGCGGCGGCCGAGTTGGTCGGGGAGCTCGAGCGGATCGTCGCCGAGCATCCATTCGAGGAGCGGCCGTGGCGTCAGCTGATGCTCGCGCTGTATCGCGCCGGCCGTCAGGCCGACGCCCTCGACGCCTTCCAACGGGCGCGTCATGGACTCGCCGCCGAGCTCGGGCTCGAGCCCGGCGAGCAACTCGCTGAGCTCCAACGCCGGATGCTCGAGCGCGACCCCGCGCTGCTGCTTGCGGTGCCGCCGCGTCCCGAGCCGGCTCCCGACGCGCCAACCGGTTCCTCGAACCTGCCGCGTCCGGTGACGCGGCTGGTCGGCCGGGACGCTGAGCTACGCGCGCTCAGCGACCTTATGGCCGACCCGGGGGTGCCACTCGTGACGCTGACGGGCCCGGGAGGCGTCGGGAAGACCCGTCTGGTGCTCGAGCTCGCCGCCCGGCTCGAGCCGAGCTACGCCGACGGTGCCGCGTTCGTCCGCTTGGAGCACGTGACCGATCCCGCGCTGGTGGCGGCCGAGATCGCGAGCGCGGTCGCGCATCGCGACCGGGGCGAAAGCCCCAGCGCCGACGCGCTGCCGAACTATCTCCGTGACCGCGAGCTGCTGCTCGTGATCGACAACTTCGAGCACCTGATCGCGGCCGCGATTCTGCCCGCCGAGTTGCTCGCGGTCGCCCCGAGGCTCCGCGTGCTCGTCTCGAGCCGCACGCCGTTGCGGATCCGCGGTGAGCGAGTGTTCGAGGTCGAGCCGCTGGAGCTTCCGACGGGCGAGGACGAGCAGGCGGTCTCCGACAGCGCGGCGGTCCAGATGTTCCTTCAGTGCGCGCTCGCGTCGAACCGCAACCTCGCGCTCGACGCGCCGGCGAGGCGGACCGTGGCGCGGATCTGCCGCGCGCTCGACGGGCTCCCGCTCGCGATCGAGCTGGCCGCGTCGCGCGCGTCGGTACTGGCGCCGGCCCAGATCGCCGAACAGCTGATGCAGCCGTTGTCGATCGGCCGGCGCGCGCTCCGAGATCTGCCGGACCGCCAGCAGTCACTTGGGACGACGATCAGGTGGAGCTATGACCTGCTCACCCCGGCGGCGCGAGAGGCGCTGCGGAGCGCGGGCGCGTTCCTCGGAGGGTTCGAACCGGCCGCGCTCGAGGCCGCGCTCGGCCGCACGGTCGGCGCGGACGTCGATGAGCTGCTCGAGACAAGCCTGGTCCGCCGCGGCGACGACGACCGGCGGCTCGAGCTGCTCGAGCTGGTGCGCGCGTTCGCGCTGGGCGAACTGGAGCAGGCCGGCGAGCTCGAAGCGATCCGGGCCCGCCAGCGCGAGTACTTCGCCGACTTCGTCGCCGCCGCGAGCGAGGCGCTCGACGCGGGCGTCTCACCGGGCGAGGCCGCGGCGCCGCTCCTCGCCGATCACGCGAACGTGCGCGCGGCGCTCGAGAACGCGGTCGACGCCGGCGACGAGCCCGCGGCGACCGCGCTCGCCCTTGGCCTGCGGCCCGTCTGGTTCGCGGGCATGCTGCGGCAGGAGAGTCAGGAGCTCGTCGGCCGGCTGCTCGAGCGCTTTTCGATCGCTCCGGCGGATGAGATCGCGCTGCTGCGCGCGGTCTCGTTCGTCGAGGGCTTCAGTCCGGTGGTGTCGGATTGGACGCGCCGGCTGGTGGCACGCGCCGCGGAGCTCGGCGACGACGAGGCGCTCGCCACCGCAACCGGAAACCTGTTCGGTCGCGCGATCAACGCGCGCGATCGCGACGAGATGCGCCGGCTCCGGCCGGTGCTGCTGACGCTTGTCACGTCGGAGGCGAGCCCGAAGGCGCTCGGTTGGACTCACTACTTTCTCGCCCTCGACGCGTACGTCGACGCCCGCTTCGACGACGCTTGCGAGCACGCCGCACTCAGCGTGGCGAGCGCCGGCGAGGTCGGGCACGCGTACATGCTCGCCACCGCGGTCGCGACCCGGCTCCTCGCCGAGTCCGCGCGCGATCGCGCGATCGCGCAGCCCGCCCTGGTCGAGGTACTCGAGCTTGTCCGCAACGTCAGCGTTCAGCCGCTTGCGGCGTTCGCGTTGTGGTTCGTCGCCCGCTACGCCGCTGCGGTCGCCCCGGACACCGCCGCCGAGTGGCTCGCCCACGCCGAACGGCTCGCGGTCGCGATCGACTCCGAGCTATGGCCCGAAAGCATCCTCCGCGACGAGTGCCTCGCGGTGCTGAGCATCGCTGAGCCGAGCGCGCTGCTCGCCGGCGGCGCGACGCTTGATTACGCGACCGCGCTCGCACAGGCCGCCGCGTGGTTGGGGACGCGTGATCCGTCGGAGCGCGCCGCCCGGGAGCCGGTCGGGCAGCTCACGTTCGTGGACGGGTAGGGGAGGGGCGAGCGTCAGATGATCTGGAGTAGCACCAGCAGCCCGATGGTGACCAGCACCGCGGCGGTGAATACGTTGCCCCAGCGCTCGAGCCACTCGCCCTTGATCTGGTAGCCGCCGCGGGCGGCGGCGAGGGTCAGCCCGACGATCGTGCCGATCGTGACGGCGGCGAAGATGACGACCGATCCAACCGCCGTAGCGATCCCGGCGGTGGTCGCGGCGAGGAACACCGGGAGGATCGTCAGGTCGGGCGACGCGGCGGCGCCGAACGGGACCATGACCGCCGCCAGCCCGCCGAGCCGGCGCGGGGCGGGGTCGCCGGCGTGGTGGCTGCTGTCGTCGTGATCGTCGGCGTGGTCGTGGTCGTGATGATCGTGGTGGTCGTGATGATCGTGGTGGTGGCCGTGACCCGTGAGCTCGAGCACGAGGAAGCCGATCCCGGTGGCGATCAGGATGCAGCCGATGATCGTGTCCTGCGCGTGCTGGATGGTCGAGCGGAACTGGAGCCCGATCGCGATGATCACCGCCCCCAGCACGATCGAGACGAGCACGTGCGCCACCCCGGCCAGACTGGACAGGCGAGCGATCCGCGTGAGCGGATAACGTCGCGTGCGCCCGAGCACGGCGAGCGGGACCCAGTGGTCGGGCAGGATCGCATGCCCGAAGCCGACGCCCGCCGCGGCGGCGAGCAACGCTGGCCCGGTGGCGCTCACGCCGTCAGGACCTGCGCAGTCGGGCGAACCGCGAGACCGAGACGCAGGTGCTCGGTATGCGACACGGCCTCGCTCAGCAGCGAACGGACGTGGTCGTCGTGCAGCGCATAGATCACCTGCCGGCCATCGCGTTCGCCGACCACGAGCCCGAGGTGGCGAAGCACCCGGAGTTGCTGCGAGACCGCGGGCTGCCCCATGCCGAGATCGCGCGCGAGATCGCCGACCGAACAGGCACCGGCCCCGAGGCGGCTGAGGATCCGCACCCGGCTCGGCGTCGCGAGCGCGTGCATCGTCTCGGCGACCGAGCGCGCGGTCTCGGAGGAAAGGAACGCGAGGTCCGGCTCTGAGCCATGAGTCATGCACACATCATTGCATGCATAGCCGTGAATGGGTCGCCCAGCCACCCGGATCGACCTGCACAGCTCGACAATTCGCGCCTCATGGCCGGGCCGTGCCGAGCTGCACGACTATCGCGCGTAACTCGGCAACGCCGGCCGATCGGACGGAGAATGTCGAGCTATGCAGGTTTGCTAACCGAAGGAGAACATGTGCAGATCACCCGCAACAGCCTCGAGACGAACCCCGGGCCGAGCGACTGGTTCACCGGAACGGTCTACCTCGACACGGTGGCAACGCCTGCACCGCCATCTCGCGTCGCGGCGAGCAGCGTGCACTTCACGCCGGGTGCGCGCACCGCATGGCATACCCACCCGTTCGGCCAGACGATCTTCGTCACCGAGGGGATCGGCCGGTGCCAGCGTCGCGGCGCACCGGTCGAGGCCATCCGCCCCGGCGACCGCGTGTACTTCGAGCCAGGCGAGGAGCACTGGCACGGCGCGGCGCCGAACCGGTTCATGACCCACTTCGCGATTCAGGAAGTCGACGAGTCGGGCAGCCCCGTCACGTGGCTCGAACACGTCACCGACGAGGAGTACGGCGCGTCGCCGGCCTCCGACTGACGCGCGCCGTCTCGAGTGGCTCCGACTGATGACCGCCGGCGCGAGTCGCGGACGCTCTGCGTCCGAGCCTTCAGCGACGGCTGGCGTTCCGCCCGCGTACCTCCACGCCCTCCAGATCGTCCGCGTCAGAGGGGACCTCTTCGGCGTCGAGATCGTCGAACTCGGTGGACGCGTCGGGGGGAGCGGGCCGGGGGGTGGTCTTCCTCGGGAGCCGTCCGGCGCGGCGGGCCTGCTCGGTGAGGAGGTACTCGATCTGGGCGTTGATGCTGCGCAGGTCCTCGTCGGCCCAGCGGCGGAGCGCCTCGAACAGGCGGGGGTCCAATCGGAGCAGGAATCGTTTGCTCTCAGGCATGCAAGCTCGCCCTTACGTGTAGAGGCTGCCCGTGTTGATCACGGGAGTCGGTGAGTGGTCGCCGGACAGAACGATCATCAGGTTCGAAACCATTGCGGCCTTGCGCTCGGTGTCCAGTTCGACGAGGTCTGAGTCGGCGAGTTGCGCGAGCGCCATTTGCACGAGGCTGACCGCGCCCTGGACCATCGTCTTGCGGGCGGCGAGGATCGCTTCGGCCTGCTGTCGGCGGAGCATCACCTCGGCGATCTCGGGCGCATACGCGAGGTGAGTCAGCCGCGTCTCGAGAATGTCGATGCCGGCCAGCTCCAGGCGGGATTGGAGCTCGGCCTGAAGCGTGTGTCGGACCTCGTCAATGTTGCCGCGCAATGAGATCACGTCCTGCTTGTAATCGTCGTATGGGTACTCGCTGGCGAGATGGCGGAGCGACGTCTCGCTTTGCACGGTCACGAACTGCTCGTAATCGTTGACATCGAATACAGCCTTGGCGGTATCGGTGACGCGCCAGACAACGACCGCGGCGATCTCGATCGGGTTCCCGCTGGCGTCGTTGACCTTGATCTTGTCGCTCTGAAAGTTGCGAACTCGCAACGAGACCTTCTGCTTCTTGGCGAACGGGTTGCACCACCACCAGCCGGAGTCGGTCACCGATCCGATGTAGCTGCCGAACAGGATCAGCACCCGCCCCTGATTCGGCTGCACGACGAAGAATCCGCCAGGCGCGAAGCCCGCGATCACGATCAAGACGATGCCGAAGGTCAAAAGGCCTCCGCTCTTGCCGGAGGTTGCTGCCATCGCGATACCGACGCCGCCCACGACGAATGTCGCGAACGCCATGATGGGGGCGGGGATGACCGTCGCCCGCCGCTGCTCGTGCGCCTGGCGCGAGGGGAGCACCGCATGATCCGGCGTCTCGGTGACAGCGTTCCTATCCGATATCACTGGCATATCGTAGCTCTACCACTGGACGGGAGGGGTCCGGGTCGTCTATCTCGTTGGGGGCGTCGGACGGGGGCGTGGTCTGCCTCGGCAACCGTCCGGCGCGGCGGGCCTGCTCGGTGAGGAGGTACTCGATCTGGGCGTTGATGCTGCGCAGGTCCTGGTCGGCCCAGCGCCGCAGTGCCTCGAACAGGCCCGGGTTGAGCCTCAGTAGGAATCGTTTGCTCTCGGCCATCTCAGCTCGCGCTCACGTGTACAGGCTGCCCGTGTTGATCACGGGAGTCGGTGAGTGGTCGCCGGACAGGACGATCATCAGGTTCGAGACCATCGTGGCCTTGCGCTCGGGGTCGAGCTCTACGAGGTCCGAGTCGGCAAGTTGCGCGAGCGCCATTTGCACGAGGCTGACCGCGCCCTGGACCATCGTCCTGCGGGCGGCGAGGATCGCTTCGGCCTGCTGTCGGCGGAGCATCACCTCGGCGATCTCGGGCGCATACGCGAGGTGAGTCAGCCGCGTCTCGAGAATCTCGATGCCGGCCAGCTCCAGGCGTGCCTGCAACTCCGCCTGAAGCGCACTGCGGACCGAGTCGACATTCCCGCGCAGCGAGACTGTGTCCGGACGGTAGTCGTCGTAGGGATATTCGCTGGCGAGATGACGGAGCGAAGTCTCGCTCTGGACGATCACGAACTGCTCGTAATCGTTGACATCGAATACAGCCTTGGCGGTATCGGTGATGCGCCAGACGACGACCGCGCCGATCTCGATCGGGTTGCCGCTCGCGTCGTTGACCTTGATCCGTTCGCTCTGGAAGTTCCGAACTCGCAACGAGACCTTCTGCTTCTTGGCGAACGGGTTGCACCACCACCAGCCGGAATCGGTCACCGATCCGATGTAGGTGCCGAACAGGATCAGCACCCGCGCCTCGTTCGGCTGCACCACGAGGAATCCGCCAAACCAGAGGCTGGCGATGACGATCACGATGACCGCGAGGACCCCGAGCCCGCCGTCGTGACTGCTGCTGGCGAGGAACGCCCCCAAGATCCCCAGCCCCGTCGCCGCGAGCGCGCCGACCATCGTCGGCAGGCCCGGTGCGGCCCACGCGGGCCGTTGCTCGTGCGCCTGGCTCGACGCCGACATGGGCAGTGCCAGCGGCTGTTTGGTTCGATCCGGATCTGATATCACATCCATATTGTATCACCATCAAGTCCATGATATCATGTCGGTATCGTTCAAATATATCGATAAGGATCGACAACGTCATGAGCATCCAAGAGTTGATTCAGACGGACACCGGGGTGTCTGCATCGGTGTCGAGCGACCCCGCGGCCACGCCGGTGATCGAGGTGTCCCATCTGCACAAGGAGTACGGAACGACGGTCGCGGTGGACGACGTGAGCTTCAGCGTCCGCCCCGGGGAGATCTTCGGGATCCTCGGTCGCAACGGCGCCGGCAAGACCACGACGGTCGAGTGCGTAACCGGGCTGCGGACCGCCGATCGGGGCGAGATCAGCGTGCTTGGTCTCGACCCGCGCCGAGATCGCCACGAGCTCCACGAGCGCGTGGGAGTGCAGCTCCAGGAAAGTGCCGTGCCGGACCTCATGCGGGTCGCCGAGGCGGTGGAGCTCTACGCCTCGTTCTACCGCGAGCCCGCCGACGGGCGTGAGCTGATCGCGACGCTCGGGCTCGAGGACGCGCAGCACACGTACTTCAAGCACCTGTCCGGCGGTCAAAAGCAGCGGCTGTCGATCGTGCTCGCGCTGATCGGCCAGCCCGAGATCGCGGTCCTCGACGAGCTGACCACCGGCCTCGACCCTGAGGCGCGCCGCGACACCTGGAGGCTGATCGAAGGAGTACGCGCCCGTGGGGTCACGATCGTGCTCGTGACCCACTTCATGGAGGAGGCCGAGCGACTGTGCGACCGGGTGGCGCTGATCGACCACGGCCGCGTGGCCGCGCTGGATCGACCGAGCGCGCTGGCGATCGCCGCGACGACGAGCAAGCGAGTGCGTTTTACGACGACGGAGCCGCTGCCCGACGGGCTGCTGTCCGCGTTGCCGGAAGTCAGCGCCGTCGAGCGCCACGGACCGGAAGTGGTGGTCGCCGGCTCCGGGGACCTCGTGACCGCGGTCGTGCTGGCCCTGCACCGGGCCGGGATACACGCCGACGACGTGCAGACGGAGACGGCAAACCTCGAGGACGCATTCCTCGCCATCACCGATGAGACACCTCACGACACGAACGGAGCGACGCGATGAGCACCGCGGCCCTGAGCCTCACCCCCCGACAGCGACGGGCGTTCGGCCTGCTCGTCGCCAATGAGATCAAGATCGCCATCCGCCGCCCGATCGGGCTGGTCGTAGCCATCGGCATCCCGCTTGCGCTGCTGGTGGTCTTCGGCAGCATCCCGGCGACGACGCGCCCCGATCCGGCGCTCGGCGGCATCTCGTTCTTCAACCTGTACGTGCCGACGCTGATGGTGTTCGTGCTCATCGCCGTAGGCTTGGCGGGACTTCCCCAACAGCTGGCGACGTACCGCCAGCAAGGCGTGCTGCGCCGGATGTCCACCACGCCGGTGCCCCCGTCCTGGCTCCTGGCCGCGCAGACGACCGTCGCCCTGATCCTGGCCGCGATCGGGATCGGCATCCTGCTCGTCGCCGGGGCCGGCGCGTATGGACTCGCGCTGCCGCACGACGCCGGCGGGTACCTCGTGACCCTGGTCGCGCTCGTGCTCACAGCCGCGGCAACGATCGGACTCGGACTGTTGGTGGCCGCCGTGGCCAAGACCCCGCAAATCGCCCAGGGCCTGACCCTCCTCGTGTTCTACCCGCTGGCGTTCTTCTCGGGTCTATACGTCCCACTCCAGGAAATCCACTCGCAGCTGGTCAGTGACATCGCGAAGGTGCTCCCGACGGGCGTCGGCTTCACCGCGCTCCACGACGCGTTCGGCGGGCACAGCCCGGGCGTCGAGCCGTTGCTCGTGCTCGCGGCGTGGGCGGTGGGCTCATGTTTCCTCGCCGCTCGCATGTTCCGCTGGGAGTAGGCCAACCCGGTTTCGCCGCGATCGCGCCCCGGGGTCGACGACTAGCTCGGAGGCCCCGAGTCGCGGTGCGCGGTCACTTCGATCTCGATCTTCATCCGCGGATCGGCCAGCCCGCACGAGAGCATCGTGGCCGCGGGACGCACATCCCCGAAGTACCGGCGGAGCACGGGCCACGTCGCGGGAAAGTCGCCGGCGTCGGGCACGATGTACCGCACCCGTACGACGTCCGCGAGCGTCGCGTCGGCCTCCCCGAGCGCCGCGATGATGTTGCGAAACGCCTGCTCGGTCTGATCGACGATGCCCTCGCGAATCGTCATCTGCTCGTAGTCGAAGCCCGTCGTGCCGGCCACATGGATCCAGTCGCCGTCGACGACCGCCCGCGAGTACGCGCTCTGGCGCTCGAAGTCCGAGCCCGACGAGATGAGGCGTCTATGCGGCATCGGCACAAATTACCCGGCGGCGCGAACGGCCCGCCATACTTGTGGCGTGGAACGATGGGGACCCTGCCACTGTGGTGGCGAGTACGTCGACCAGCCGACGACGGTCGGAGTGCACGTTGAGGAAGGTGAAATTGCGCTTCCCGATCTTCCGCGGGTCGTCTGTTCCCAGTGCGGGCGCGACGCTCTCCCCAGCGACACTCTCGTGCGAATCATGACGCTGGCCAACGGCCGGTCGATCGTCGTCATGACGTAACCGGCAGCCACTGCCAGTCGACCATCACTTGAGCCGGGAGCTCGTCGAAGGCAAGCACGGCTACGCCCGGTAACTCCTCGTGGATCGCGGCTAGCACCTTCTCGCGCGCCGATGCGGACGTGACGACGACGGACGACCCGAAGCTCGGTGGTTGGCTTTGGATCCCGGCCTGCACGGCCGTAAGGAACCGAACGCGATCCGCCTCCGGCAGCGGGTCCGCGGCGGCGAGCGTCGTTTCGGTGACTGGGTCGATCAGGTGACACACGAGCGTGTCGCTGCCGTCTACCGTTAGTTGCTGTGTGATTTGCCCGGCCAGCGCGAGGCGGACGAACGCGGGCAGGTTGTCGCTCGCCGGCTCATACCCCGACCGAAGCCTCGGACGCGGTACGTATCTGGTGTCGTGCCATTCCACCGCTGTTCGCACGATCCGCGGGAGGTCTCGGACCGGGACACGCTCCGCAAGCAGTGTGCGCAGCGTGGCGACGACCTCATCGACCGTCGCTTGCGATCGTGCGGCGCCGACGAGCTCCGGGCAGTCCCTAACGAGCACGCCGAGGTCCTGCTCGAAGGTCGTCATGTCGACGAGCTTTGGGGCGTGCTGGCGAGCCGCGCCGCCGAGCATGTTCACCAGGTGCTCCCAGCTGTTCCACATGAACACGGACTGGGCCAACGGCTCCTGAGCGGAGATGTCCACGATCGCTCCGACGCTGCCGAGCCAGGGATCCCACGCCGGCCTGGCCTGAACGCCGAGATCCTTGGCGTTGTCCCAGGGGAGATGTATGAGCACTTCATCGGGGGCGAGCCCAAGGACGGGCGCCGTGCGCAGCCCGTTCACTCGAAATCGGAGAGCCGTGCTCGCTTCGGCATCCACCGGCGAGAACCGCAGGATCGGGAGCCGGACACCGAGATCGTCGTACACGCTCTGACGCATCTCATCGAAGCTCGCCAACCGGTCGGAGTCGTCCACCTCCGTCAGCGCGCGCAGCAGCCAGGCCGCGAGCTCGATGTGCAACTCAGCCGGTCGCAGAGCCGCGATTGCTCGCTCGAACGGGTCACCGCCGGATGCCGAGAGTGCCAACACCAGCCGCCCCGTGTCCGAGATCGGGATCCACAGCTCGAGCAGCGCCCGGAGCAGCGGCACGAGGCGCTCCGGCGGCCACTCAGTCGGCGAGAGGTCGTGCGACGCCCGGAGGCTCTCCGCGTACGCTTCCGCCTGCGAGTCCGAGAGCAACCACGAGGCGTGGATCTTCACGATCTCCTCGCAGGCGCACGCGAGGAAGTGGGGCAGGGCGGCAGGGTCCTCGGTTAGGCGAACCTCCTCGGCGACCTCGGCGGGGACGGGAACTGTCGTCGCGTGAGCGCCCAGGGCGATCTCGGCGAGCTGGCCGATCAGCTCGTCCGGGTAGCGGCATCGCCTGCCGTCCACGGTGATCGAGAGCGGTGACGTCCGCTCCTCGGGGCTGTCCGCCACGGTCATCGTCAACGCAACGCGCCCGGGCATGCCCAGGTCAGCCATCACCCGCTCGAGTCTGGTTTGCGCGGCGGCCTTCGCCTGGTCCAGCCCGGGCCGCCCCTCGTCTTTGAAAGCGTCGCTCAGCTCGAGGACGATCGAGGTGTCGGGAAGCGGCGAATCCCTCACGGCTGGGCCCCCGTGACGGCTACCGCCTCGGCGGGGAGCGATTGCAGTTGCGAAAACTCGGTGGGCTGCGCCCGCTCGTCAGACCCCAGCACCGGCACCTGCGGAAGCTGGCGGGCCAGGATCTCTCGGACGAACGGCCTCAGCATCGGTTCGGTGACCAGCGCCGGAAAGCGCTCCGGAGTCGCCGCCCACTCGGTGACGGTCGCAACGAGCTTCTCGGCGACGTCCGGACTCACGCGCATGGCCGAGCCGACGCCACCGCGCGCGAGCGACTCGTGAAGCTGCGCCTCGAGTTCGGCGGGGAGTCCGCGCACCACGCGCGTAGGTTCGTTGCCCGGCAGCTGTCCGCGTAGAGCGCGACGGAGCGCTGCGACGAGCCCCGCGCCGCCCTCGTCATCGAGTCCACCCTCGGCGAGCACTCCGAGGATCGTCTCTCCGGCCGTGATCGGGACGGTCTCGGCGAGCAAGGCCCGCAGCACGCGTGTCAACCTCGTTCTCGCCTGCGGGTCTGACAGCCGGCGCTCGATGACCTCGTTGCAGCCCTCCGCAGCGCGCCAGCGCTCGAGCAACCTGGCCGTGTCGTCGAGCAGCATGAAATCGGCGGCGTATCTGCGAATCGTCGCATCGAGGTGGTGCACCGCGAACAGCAACGGATCCTCCTCGATCGTTCTCCCGGCCCGCTCGGCCGCCTCGCATCCGGCTTCCGAGATCCAGGCGCCCGGCTCTCCTGTACGGGGATCCCGTCCGGCTTCGAGGTCGCCGGCCTCGATCCCCGCGCCCGACAGGTCCTCGAGAGCGCCCAGCGTCCACCGACGATCTAGCGGCACCTGGCCACGCGCGACCACCGCCTGGTCGATCATCACGGTGTAACCGCCTGGTCGGGGGTCTCCGCCGCGCACGCGGATTCCGGGCACCCGGATCCCGAGGTCGCGCTGGATCGCGGCGCGCATTTCCGGGATGTAGGTCGTGAAGAGCGCCCACCGCTCGGTGCTGGTGTCTTCGGCGACGAGTCCGTCGCCGATCTGGAGGATCACCGGCGTGACCATGGGGACGAGCTCGGTCTGATTCGCACCGCTTAGCGCGAACCGCTCGTCGAGATAAGACCGCAGCCCCTGACGGACTCGAAACGGCCCGTCGGGGACCGCCACAGGGTCGAGCTGGGCCAGCCGGTCGTCGAGCTGCCAGTAATCGTCGATGTCGCGCACGATCCTCGTCCCCGCTCGCCCGGCCTCGACGTATGGATCCAGTTCCTCGCCCGAGGCCGCGAGCTGGTCGGCTGCATGCTCGAGGTGCTGCCGCGGATCCCGCTCGAGCTGGAGCTCCGCGAAAGCAGCGCGGGCGTTAAGCACGCCCAGCCGAAGCGCTCCGGCGCCGTGATCTTCGGCGAGGACCGCGATCGCATCCTCGTACTGGCTCAGCGCCCGCTCGGGGTCGTCGGCGATCATCGCGAGATCGCCCTCCGCCAGCGCCATGTCGGCCACCCGCTCGATCGCGGCGGCGGCTTCAGCGAATTGCGAGCCGGCGTCCCGGCTGATGCCGCGATACCTGGCCGCCGCTTCGCTCCAGCGACGTTCGTCCGTCTCTCGTCGCGCCAGTGACGCTGCGGCTCCGACCGCCGCCCAGTCAGAGGGGTCCGACACGACTGCGAGCGTGCGCTCGAGCTCTCTCGTCGGCGTGAACGGGACGGTCACCATTGGGATCCGTCGCTCCGTCATGCGAGTCCGAAGTCGCTCGAGCAGCCCGAGGCGGGGATCGCGCGTGCCGAAGCTCGCCTCCAGGAAAGTCAGCTCGTCCGCCAGCTCGTCGAACTCGATTTCCTGCGTGAACAGGTCGATCGCGCGCATCAGGTCCTGCTCCCCGGCCTCAAGCTCGCCGATCGCAATCCGGCAGAGGCCGAGGCTCGCGAGCCGGTCGAGCACTTCGTACACGCGCGGCTCGAGCCGTTCGCACGCTTCCTGGAACGTCGCGGCCGCCTCGAGCGCCGCCTCGACCGGCTCGTCCCCGAGCAGAAACAACGCGTATCCGGCGTAAGCGGCCCGGGCCCGCTTGTCGTCGTTCGTCAGCGTGGATCGTTCGCGCCACAGCGTCCGGTACTCCCTCTTGGCGTCCTTCCGCCTACCGAGCCGACGCAGTGCGTTGGCGAGCATCGAGCGAAACCAGCTGTTGCCGGGCTCGATGTCGACGACCTCACGCACCAGTTCCAGTGCCCGCTCGTCATTGCCGAGACGCTGCTGGATCCAGGCGAGGATTCCCGTCGTCCACGCCTCTTTGGTGCCCTCGGCTTCGGAGGTCAGTAGCGCCTGTGCTTCCGCGAGTCTCCCGGTGTTGGCCAGGCAGGCGGCCCGCTCGCCGATCAACTCCGGATTGTCGGGGTCGGTCTCGACCAGCGGGTTCAGTACCTCGAGCGCTAGTTCGTGGTTGCACAGAAAACGGTGGGTCTTGGCGAGTAACAGCCAGTGATCGACGCGCAGGCTGTTGCCGGCCGCGACCGCGCGCTCGAGGAACACGACGGTCCGCCAGCGGGTGAGCTCGACCGGCTCGGTGGCGATCTCTCCGTATTGATACTCGAGCCAGGCCCGCGTGAGATAGGCCCACGCCGTCTCGCCGGCGGGGGTCTCGAGCTCGGCCCCGCGGTTCCACCAATCGAGAGCGCTGTGCAGACGATCGGCCACAACGTACGGAGGTTCCGTCATCCAGCTCGCGGCCAGCTCGAGATCGGCGATGTGGAAGCACGTCGAGGCATGGTCGGGCCTCAGACGATGCGCTTCCTTCAGCAGCGCGACCGCGTCCTCGCGCCGGTCGTCGTCCTGCCAGGACCTCCGTCTACCAGCCTGGTACAGCGCCTCCGCGCGATCGGCATCCAGTCCGCCGGTCCTCCCCAGGAGCTCGGCCCGCAGCTCGAGCGCATCCCCCTCGGACCCCCAGCCGCTCTGGAGGTTGACCACCTCGTCCGCAGCGGCGAGCGCCGCGGTCAGGTCGCCGCTGTCGCTCAGCGCGCGGGCCAGGCCCAGGTGAGCCTGCCCATCCCGCGGTGCCTCGGAGACAAGTCGGCGCCAAGCCACGAGGGCGGCGTCGGCGGCCCCAGGGTCCTCGCGGGCCGTCATCGCCTCGGCGTAGAGCTTCAGCACGGCGATGTCCTCGGGGCCTTCGACGGTGGCCTTCGCGAACGCGGCCCGCGCCTCGGTCACGTCGGACAGGCGGCTGCTCGCGGCGGCGCGGATCAGCCACCATCCGCGGTCGGTCGCGACCGCACCGCTGTGGGCGGCGTCGTCGAGCAGGCGGAGCGCACCTTCGGCGTCCCCCTCGGACAGCCGGGCGCGAGCGAGGTCGGTCAGCAGTTCGAGCCGCTCATCACTGGGAGTCGTGGACGCGTACGCCTGCACCTCGGCAGCGACGTCGGACGCGCGCTCGGGGCGGGCGAGCAGGGCGTGCATCAAGAGGCGCTGTGCCTCCTGATCGCTCGGGTTCTGGCGCAGATACACACGGAGGAGGTGCTCCGCCTGGTCGAGTCGCTCGCGCAAGTTCACGAGCGGCTCGGCCAGGGCCAGCATCGCGCCGACATCGGTCGGGCTGAGCGCGAGCGCAGCGTCGCCAGCGTCTGCCGCCTCACCGAGGCGACCCAGCTTGTTGAGCGCGCGAGCGCGGGCGGTCTGTGCTTCGGCCTGCGTGTCCGAGCCCGGCTGCGCCGACGAAAGCGCCCTGTCGGCGTGACGAAGCGCGGCCCGCGGCGTGCCGAGCATGAGAGCGGCCCGTGCGAGCTCGGTCGCGAGCCGTGGCTCGAGCTCGCCGTCCCACCCTTCGGCGGGCTCGAGAATCTCCCGGGCCGCACCCGGTTCCCCGAGGTCGAGCAGCACGCGCCCGAGTGCCCAGCGGATCTGTAACGACTCATGGTCCTCGCCGTCTCGTCCGGGCCGATCGAACCCATCCCGGAGCACGGTGGCCGCTTCCTCGAGTTGCCCGTCGGCGCGGAGGGCATCGGCGAGCCCGAGCCGGGAGTCCGGGTCCTCGGGCGACTCGGCCAGCGCCGCTCGCCAGTGCGTCATCGCGCCGGAGCGGTCGTCGCCGAGCGCGGCCGCCCGGGCGATAAACCGGTGGATTGCGGCCCGTTGAGACGGCTCGAGTTGGTCGATGAAGTACTCCTCGCTCCAAGCCAGCGCGTCTACCACAGCGCTTCGGGGCAAGTCCGGCGTCAATAGGCGCCGCGCTCGGTCGAGCACCGCGGCATCGAGCGAGCGGTCGGCTCCGACGGCTCGCAGGTAGTGGCTGAGCGCGCCGGCTGCGTCGCCCTCCGCTTCCAGTGTCTCGGCCCGATAGCGGTGAAGCTCTGGAACATCGGGGTGTTCTTCGAGGCTCCGCGCATACGCCTCAGCGGCGAGCGACAGCCGGCGCCGCGCGAGGTATTCGTTCCCACTGTCCCTGAGCGACTCCGCTTCGGCGAACAGCGTGTGCCCCAGTTCTGCGTAGACCGCGGCGGCGCTGCGGAACGGCGACGGGCGAGCGTACGGCGAGCGGAGCGATTCCTCCGAACCGGGGTGAAGAGTCACGCGATTCCCCCCGGCCGCCGGTCGCGGCGGTGCGGGTCTGGGCGCTCACCGCTCGCCTTCTCCGGTGCGCTGCGCCGTGCCCGGATCTGGGGCCCGCGTTTCGGCTTGGCGGCCAGCAACTCGATCGCACGCCGCTCCAGGGTCGCTAAGTCCATAGCGTCACGCCAGCGCAGGGACCACGCGGCATTGATGACTGCCCACGGCTCCGGGGCCGGGGCGTCGCTGGCGAGCCCGCCTGTGAACGCGGCCTCGAGGCCGCACGCCTCCTCCCACCACCCGTAGAACATAGGGATCTCCGTCTTGCGGCTGAGGTCCCGCAGCGCTCCGATAACTCGGTCGAGCCAGCTTCCGCGGTCGTCCGCGATTCCGTACCGGTTCTTTACGTCCCCATACAAATCCAGATTGTCAACGCCGGCATCCGCGAGAACATCGCGCCACCTGCCTTCGAGCTGCTCGCAGGCGTCGCCCAGAGCCGCCGATGCGTTCGGCTGCAACGGTCCCCCTAGGCGCGCCTCGTTGTTTCGCAGCGACCTGAGGGTCTCGAGCGCGAACACGAACCGCTGGGCGAAGGGCGGGAGCGCTCCGCGCGAGGTCGTCAAGCTTTGATCCGGACGCATGAGCAACAGCAGGGAGCGCACGTACGCCGGCCCGACGAAGTAGGTGGCGAACGCGTCGGCGAACAGCCGCGTGACGTGGGCCTTCTGCATCGTCTCGAGCTCGGCGGCCGTGTACCGGCGATTCTCACCGCGGCGAAACTCGCGGACAACCTCGAGGTAACAGTCGATGTTGGGAGGGTCTTTTGCAGCCGGCGCCGGGTCGACCGCCCGCTTTACATCTGACTGAAGCTCGGCGAGTTTGGGGGGCGCGTGGTGGTCGCCCACGAGATAGCCGTACTCGTGGGCCGCAAACGGCAGGTTCCACAGGTCGCAGGCGGGGAAGCGCAGTCGGATGATCTCCGCGTCGGTCGGCTGCTGGCGCTCCTCACCGACGATCAGGATTTCGGCCTTTGGCTTCGCCGTTGTCTCGGTCAGGACATCGACCAGGCGCTGGGCGACATCCGAGAATGTCGTCTCAGCGGAATTGCCAAGACGATCCTGGCGGTTGCCGGCGAAATACAACCCGCCGATGACGGCAAGCAACTCGTTCGATAGACGCGGGAAGTACTCGGTACGCAGCCTTGCGTACTTCCGCCATCCGAGTTGAATCTGGTTGTTTGCCAGGCACTCCCGGATCTCGTCCAGTGTGTCCTTCACAGGGGCCCGGATGTCATAGAGCGCCGCCGCAATGGCCTCGGACTTGTCGTTGAAAGGCGACTTGTCTTTGCTCCACCAGCGCGCCATCGCCTCGTATTCCCGTTCAGCTGATTGGAACGCTCCGTCGAGGATC
This sequence comes from uncultured Solirubrobacterales bacterium, assembly GCA_963770615.1. Lineage (GTDB taxonomy): Bacteria > Actinomycetota > Thermoleophilia > Solirubrobacterales > Solirubrobacteraceae > Palsa-465. Next base: position 163,466 of record CAVYQJ010000008.1, read on the forward strand.
GGGGCGGCACCGGCGCGGCCGGGGATCACGGCGTACGAGCCGGAGGGTGAGCGCTGTCGCCATCCGCCGACTGCACCCTTGGGGGCCATCCCCTCGTCGCTTTGCAGCGGATGTGCCGTGTTGGGGGAAACGCCCCATTTACCGCTCGCGAGCTTCTCGCCGCGGCGAGGCCAAAGCCGAAGCGCCGCGTCGCCGCGCCGAACCTCGAACTGCCCCACCGAATACCCGTGAAGGCGGGGTGCGTTGTCGGCGTAGCTCTCCAGGCCGAAGAAAGAGCGACCGAGCAGTCGGATCCTGGGCTGATCCCCCGAAATGTCGATCTCATCGTGTTCCTGGTGGTCGTGTCCGAACAGATGCACGGAGAATCTGCCCGCCGGTGCGATCTGGTCCAGCGCGTCGCGCCCTGGCTCGTCCAGCCAATCGGGCGACTGATGGGTCAGAAGCACGGTGGCGTCGTGCTGCTTGGCCCACGTGTCCCCGTCTTCCGTCCAGCACCCCATGATCTGTCGGACGTCGACGGTCAGCTTGCCGTGCCGGTCACCCTCCATGAGCTGAAGGAACGTCGTGTTGAGCCCGACGACTCCCAGCCGTCGATCACCCGGCAAACTCACTGTGGCGACGAAGTCACCGGGCAGCTTGCCGGGCTTGAGCTCGACCCGCGGATCCTCCAGCAAGCTCGTGTGCCAGTCGCTCCAGCCTGCGAAGGCGTTGACCGCGGCCACCCGGAGAATGCTGGACTCGTCGTCCCAGAACTGGTCCCGGACGTCCTGTTCGGTGGGGAACGACTTAGCGGTAACCAGCACCCCGGCATCGGTTGGCCGCTTGAGGTCGTGGTTGCCCGGGACGGCGAGGAACACCGGAGCGCTGTTGCCCACGGTTAGCGCGTTCATGATCTTTATCCGGGTCGTCTCGAACGCGTCGAACTCCCCGGGGTCTCCGCGCTGCACGAGATCGCCCGTGAAGAAGACCAATTCGATCGGGCTGCGGGCTTTGTCGACGACGCGGTCGAAGTCGTCGAGCACCTCGCTTTCGAAGTCCTTCCACAGGTACTTCTTCGTCTGACCGACGTGCAGATCGGTCAGATGCAGCCACGTGAACTTGATGCTCATGGCGTGCTCACCGCCCCTATAACCGGCGCCACCGTACGACTTACCACCATTGCGCCCAACCCCTCTTTGGACCCGCCGGCTTGGGGGGACCCCGAGGCCCAACGCCAGCTCGTCTAGCCGGGATTATCTCCGCGCGGTGCCGCTGAGTCAAAGGCCGCGCTGCGAACGGGCGGCATCCCGCGGGCGGTCAGCTCGCGGCGTGGCGGGTCAGGTGTGCCTCCAGGCGCGCGAGGGCGTCCCGCTCGAGCACGCCGATGACGCTCTCGGATCCGTGCCAGCTGACGCGGAGCTTGGGCTTGCGGCGGCGCCCGACGAGCTCCACGTTGCGCGCGGCAGACAGCAGGTGCTCCTGGAGGACGCTGACGCCCCTGCCGGGGTTCGCGGCGAAGATGAAGCGCTGGGTCGTGATCGCGACGAAGCCGGTCGTGCCGTCGACGTCCGCGATCAGGAAATCTTCGACGCCTTCCTCCTCCGCGAGCTCGACTCCCCAACCCTCGAGGATCGCCGGGACGTCTGGCGGCCCCTTCTCCGGGCGGGCGAGCAGGCCGGAGAACAGCGAGCCTACGCCACCAGCGGCCTGGCGTGCCGGTGAACTCGCGGCGCGCTTCGAGGTGTCCGGCGTCAATACGAGCGATCCATCGGATCGCTCCTCGACGACCACGTAGTTGCCCGACAGTTCGCCCGACAGGGTGACGCGACGACGGCGAGCGGAATCCATGCCTCGGAGTTTCGCACGGCCGTTTGCGAGTACGAGCCTCCACCTACGGGTGGAGGGCCGCGGCTAATTCAACCCGGTAATCGACCCCGGTGCCGATGTGCGCATGCCGGTTTCGGACGACGATGCAGCCATGACATTTACTGATTACCTACTCGATTCGGTTCTGGTGCTCCTCGTCCTGCTGCAGATCAAGGAGCGTAAGTTGACGACCAAGGCGCTGGTCCGCCCGCTGGTCATCGTGGGGATCGCGGTCCTCAACTACCTGCATGGCATCCCGACCGCCGGCAACGACCTCGTCCTCGTCGTGGTCCTGGCGCTCGTCGGACTGTTGATCGGTACGGCAAGCGGGCAGGCAGTGATGATGCGCCGCGACCGTGACGGCGACGTGCTCGCCCGCGCCGGCTGGATCTCGGGCTTCTTCTGGGTGCTGGGGATGGGCTCGCGGTTCGCGTTCCTGATCTGGATCAACAACGGTGGCGCGTCCGCGATCGGTCACTTCAGCGCGACGCATTCGATCACCAGCGCCGAGGCGTGGACCGTCGCACTGCTGGCGATGGCCGTCTTCGAGGTGTGCGGCCGCACACTGATCATGGCGCTTCGCCGGCAGCGCACCGTCGGCCGGGTATTGCCGGAACTCGCCTGAGGGCCACGGCGGAATGCAGGTCGATCGGCAGACGTCAGCGGGATCCGCGTCCAGCGGGTCCCGCTTCGATGTGTTCGGGGTCGACCTCGCACGGTTGAACCCCCGCCGCCGAACGCCGTACCTTCCTTCATGATGATCCTCTCCCGCATGGACCGCCGGTTCGCGCGCGTTTTCCGGATCCTCGGGCTCGCGCTGATCGCCTGGTCCGTGGTCCACGCCCACCACCATCCCGGCAGCAGTGGGCGCGAGCTTGTGGTCACCGTCTCGTTCGTCGCCTGCGTCCTCGGCTTTCTCGTGTGGACGATCCGGCCGCCGATCGGCCCCGGCCCGATCACGCCCGAGGTGTACGTCATGGCCGTCGCCGGGGGCGTGCTCGCCGGCGCCGCACCGGACACCGCCGCCGCCGCGTTCGTGTTCATCGCGGTGGCCGCTGCCGGCGTCCGTGTGGAGTTGGCGGGCGCGTTCCTGATCGTCGCGCTGGGAGCACTCGCGCTCGGCGCGACGGTGCTCATCTACGACGGGAGCGGCATCGGCGTGCTCGCCTACTCGCTCGGGTTCATCGCCATGGCGCTCGCGGCGTCGACCAGCCGCCAGTCCCAGATGCGCGCCGAACAGGCCGAGCTGCTGCTCGCCCAGACCCAGCGCTCTCACGAGGAGCAGCTGCGCTCGGCGCGGCTCGAAGAGTCGACGCGGATCGCCCGGGAGATCCACGATGTGCTGGCCCACACGCTCGCGGGGCTCACGATTCAGCTCGAGGCGACCAGTTCGCTGGTGGAGCAGGGCGCCGACCGCGACACGGTGCTGGCGCGGGTGCAGCGCGCGCACGCCCTCGCGCGCGAGGGACTGGAGGAGACCCGGCAGGCGGTCGGGGTGCTGCGTGGCGAGTCTGTGCCGGCATCGGCGGGGATCGAGGCGCTCGTGGCCGAGTACCGGGCGAGTGCGGACGCGCCGGTCGAGCTGACGGTCGACGGCGACCCGGCACGCCTCGCCGGCCCGACCGGGCAGGCGGTGCTCCGGGTCGCGCAGGAAGCTCTCACCAACGTCCGCAAGCACGCTCCGGGCGCCGATGTGTCGGTGGCCGTCCACGCGGGCAGGCAGGCCGGCGACGACGTGGTCCTGCTCGTCGAGGATCGACCCTCTGACGGAGCCGGCACTCGGATTTCCGCCGGGCTGGCCGAAAGCGGCGGCGGCTACGGTCTCCAGGGTATGCGCGAGCGCGCGGCACTGCTCGGCGGCACCCTCGACGCCGGCGTCGTAAACGGCGGCTGGCGGGTTGAGCTGCGCCTACCGCCGCCCCAACCCGCGGCCGTTCCATCACAGGACGCACGATGAGCGGTCCGGTGCGCGTCCTGGTGGTCGACGATCAGGCGCTGGTCCGCGAGGGGCTTATGACGCTGCTCGAGGCGGCGCCCGACATCACGCCGGTGGCCGCTGCCGCCGACGGCGAGGAGGCGGTGACGCTGTCGGCGCGCCACCGGCCGGACGTCGTCCTGATGGATCTGCGGATGCCGCGACTCGACGGCGTCGAGGCCACCCGCCGGATCCGCGAGGCCCAGCCCGACACCGAGATCGTCGTTCTCACGACCCACGCCGACGAGGACTCGATCCTCGACGCGCTGCGCGCCGGCGCGCGTGGATACCTGACCAAGGACGCCGGGATCGCCGAGATCTCCCGCGCCGTCCACGCCGCCGCACACCACCACGCACTGCTCGATCCGCAGGTCCAGGCGCGCCTGATCGAGGCCGCCGGCGCGACCCGGCGCCCCGCGCCGCTCCCGAACCTGCCCGACGACCTGACCCCACGCGAGGGAGAGGTCCTGTCGCTGATCGCCCGCGGCCTGTCGAACGCCGAGATCGCCAGCACCCTCGTGGTCAGCGAAGCCACAGTCAAGACCCACGTCAACCACGTGTTCGCGAAGATCGGCGCCCGCGACCGAGCCCAGGCCGTGCATTACGCCTACACGCACGGCCTCGCCGACTGAGCGCTCGGTTGGACCCGGCCATTTAGCGAGGGGTGGTCGAAAAAGGGACGTACATATATCGTCGCTTTCTCGACCATGCCCCCCGGATTTCGTGTCAGTGGCCGAGCCGCGGAGCTACGGAGCGCGCTGCCGGCTCACGGCCGGTGAGCGAGGCACGCTCGATTGGAGCTGATACTCGAGCGTGAGCAGGGCGTCCAACTCGACGCGCAGCGCGGTCAGCCGCCGCCGGCGGCGGAGCAGCCCGAAGCACAGCAGCGGCGCCGCGAGCAGCGTCGCCACGCCTCCGATCGCCCCGATCGTCTCGACCGTGGTGACCTTGGGTCCGGTCGTGATTCGTGTGGGAACGACGACGCCCGCGAGCCTCCCATGCCGGGCGTCGCGCGCGCCCCCTACCGGCGCGCCGGGGGTGCCGGGGACGCCGATCGGGCGCGTCTTCTCGGCGATCGCGAGCAGCTCTCCGTTCTGGAGCGAATCGTTGAGCGAGCTGTGCACCCAGTAGACCGCCCCATGCTCGTACCACGCGACGACCATCAGGTGCTGGCCGGAGTAGGACAGGAAATACGTTCGTCCCGCCACCGTCACGATCTGGTCGGGATTGGTGAACATCGGTGCACCGAGCCACATCATTCCCTGCACGTCGTAATACTGACCGAGCAGGCCCGCGGAGAACACGGCCACGTACGCCGGATAGGCATTGTCGTCGGGCGCATGGATCATGTAGTCGCGCAGGTCGACGGGTATCCCGCTGCCGCCGGCGTCCTGCACACGCGGGTACTCGAGCGGAAACGGCAGACCCCGAGCGCTCGCCTGGGCTTGCTCGAGGCCGGTCGCCGTGCTGGCGACGAGGGGGAGGGTGGCCTGGACCTTGCGATGTTGCACCGCACGTGCCGCGACAGCGGTGCTGTGAGTCGGAACGTTGTCGCTACCGCCGAGGAACGAGCGAACGCTCTCGGCGATCTGTTGTGGGGTCGCGGTATCGCAGCTGCACGGATTCGAGCCGGTCGGCTCGAGTGTGACGTTGAACTGCACCTGGCGTACCCGCAGGGTCGCGGAGGAGATCAGCGTGCCGAGCAGGTTCTCGACCCCGGACTCCGACTGGAGCCCCTTGTCGACTATCACGGTCTGGCCGAAGATTCGCTCGAACCTGTGGATGTTGCCGAGCAGTGTTGGTCCGTACTCCTTCTTGACATCCAGCAGGAAGTCCTGGTCGCGGGCGTCGCGCACCAGTGAGGTATCGCCGTGGCGGTAGGACACGAACTGAAGCGCCTGCGAGCCGCAGAGCTTCTGGTATCCCGGCTGTAGGTTGATGTTTGAGTAGTCGGTATCGGGAGTACCGATGTTCACGTTGTAGTAGCGGCGGTCGATCGTCGAGTAAACACACCCGACCTCGTTCACTGCCGTTTGGAAGTTGCCGAAGTCGATTTCGACCACGTGATTGGGCCTGATGCCGGTGAGCTGGTGAATCGTCGAGATCAGCGTGGGGAAGCCGCCACAGGTGAGCGCATAGTTGAGGCGTGTCGTGACCGGTCCGGTCGGACACTGGATAGTGACCATCAGCTCCCGAGGGATTGACATCATCGAGATGTACGGCTTGTTCGGGTCGATGCGGACCAGCAGCATCTCGTTCGAGTGCGGCAGCACGGGTGTCGTGGTCGTGTGCTTGCGCTGGTCGTTGCCGACGAGCAGGATCGTCTGCGTATCCCCGAAACCTGCCGGTGCCAGCACGCCGGAGGGGAGCTTGATCGCCTTGTGGAAGCGCAGGTCCTTGGCGATCGTCTTGATCTCCCCCTTGATCAGCACGACGGTGGCGCCGGCGCTCAGCCCGACCACCAGGACGCAGCCGAGCAACAGTCGCCAGATCCGCGGCCGGCGCCCGGGAGTCGGCGGTTCGAGCGCGGTCGCGGGAGCGGGCGGGCCCAGATCCGGCGGCGTCGGCGTGTTCGGAGGTGCGGTTGTAGCGCTCACCTACGCCGCCCGCTGTCTCGCATCAGGCGCGGACCCGCGATCACGTCCATCAGGGGATGTTCGCAGCCCCGGGATGGCCGCGGTCGGGGGAGGCGGCCCGACCAGCGGTTCGAGGTCAGGGGAGGCGCCCGGACCAGCGAGTCGATCCCGCCGCGCCCAGCACCAGGAAGACGATGCCGCCGATCGCGAACGCGGCCGTGATGTCGCGCTTGCGGGCCACACTGCCGAGTTGATGGCCGAGTTGCTTGTAGATCGAGCTGAGCTCGTCGGCGCTCTGGGCGTTGAACGTCCGGCCGCCGGACAGCTGCGCGATCTCCTGCATCAGCTGGGGGTCGGGCGGGACGGCGACCGGGGGTTGGAACGGGTCAGGGCTCGGGAGGACGCCGTTCGGCGTGCCGAGTGCGACGGTGTCGATCGGGATCCTGTCCTGGGCCGACTGACGAGCGACCGTGGCCACGTCGACGCCCGCATTGGCCGCGCCGTCGGATAGGAGCACGATCGCCGAGGGGGGATGCTTCTTATCCGCGCCTCGGAGCAACTGGAGCGCGAGTTGGAGCGCATCCCCGGTCGCGGTAGAGCCGTTCGCGACCTCCCCGTCGACGATCGCGCGCGCGGCAGAGTGGTTCGCGACCGGCCCCTGCACCGAGTCTGGCGCGCTCGAGAACGCGATCGCGCCGACGAGGACGCCGCCCGGAAGCTGGTCGATGAAGGTGTTCGCCGCCTTGTCGGCTGCGGCGAGCCGCGTCGGCTGAACGTCGGTCGCGGCCATCGACCCGGAGTGGTCCATGACGAGCATCACGGATGCCTGGTTGGCTGGGGCGCTGTAGCTCATGCGTGGGCGGGCGAGCGCGACGGCGAGCGCCGCGATTGCCGCCAGCGCGAACGCAGCCGGGAGGTGACGCCGCCAGGACGCTCCGGCGGCCGCCGCGAGCACCAGCGTCGACACCGCCGGGAACCGGACGGCGTAGCGTCGCGAGCGCCGGCGCGCGAGGATCGCCGCCGCGATCGCGATCGGAATCAGCGCGAGTGCTCCCAGCCACAGTGGCGACGCGAAGCTCATCTGAGGTGGTGACCGAGCTCCAGTAGCCAGTCTTGATCGGTGGCGAGCGTGACGTGATCGATCCGGAGGCGGCGCAGCTCGCGAGCCAGCTCGTCACGTCGCTCGCGCTCGAGCTTCTCGAACCGCTCGCGCAAGCGCCGGTTGGAGGTGTCGACGTCGATGCGGGCGCCGGTTTCGGGATCGACCAGCGCCAGATGACCAACCGCCGGGAGCGTCGCTTCGCGCGGATCGACGACCTCGACGGCGAGCACCGAGTGCCGAACCCGGAGCGACGCGAGCGGACGCTGCCATCCGTGCTGGTCGCGCCAGTCGCTGATTGCGACGACGAGCCCCGGCTGGCGGGCCATCCGGCCCACTCGCGCAAGCGCATCGGCCATGGCGTCGGGATGCTGCTGGCCGTCGGGCGCGACGCCCTCGGCCAGCATCTTCCGAAGCGCGACGAGCCCGGGCTTGGCGCCGCGCGGCGGCAGCACTCGCGGCGACGGCGCGCCGAACGCGACGGCGCCCACGCTGCCCGCGCGCCGTACGCCGACTCGCCCGAACACGAGCGCCACGCCCTCGGCCACGTCTGCCTTCAGCCGGCGCGCGGTGCCGAACGCCATCGACGGCGACACGTCGAGCACGAGCCAGGTCGTCATCGCGCGTTCGGGCACGTGCAGGCGAACGTGCGGCTGACCGGTCCGGGCGGTGGCGGCGGGGTCGATGTGGCGCACGTCGTCGCCGATCTCGTACGGCCGGAGCTGCGCGAGCTCCATGCCAACGCCGACGCCGGCGGCACGCCGATCGCCCGGGAGCATCCGGGCGACGAGCCGCGTGATCGCAAGGTCGATCGCCTCGATCAGCGGCCGCGCCAGCGGGCCAGGGCCCTGCCTCGCCGCGGGCGGCTCGAGCACAGACGTGCTCACCGCGCTCTCACCACGCTCGGCGTCTCGCGCATCAGGTCCTCGGCGTTCGGCTCGGCGACGGCGGCGAGGACGCGGTCGAGCAACTGGTCGGCGGTCACGCCCTCGCTGAGGGCGTCGTAGGACAGCACGATCCGGTGACGGAGCACGTCTGCCGCGAGGTCGCGCACGTCGTCGGGCACGACGTGGCCGCGGCCGCGCAACAGCGCGAGCACGCGGCCGGCCTGGACGAGTCCGATCGGCCCGCGCGGGCTCGAGCCGAACTCGATCATCGGCGCGATGTCCTGGAGTCCGAAGCTCGCCGGATTTCGCGTCGCGTCGGCGAGCGCGACCGCGTAGCCGATCGTCTCCCGATCGACGAGCACGGTTGCCGCCGCGGCCGCGTAGCGCCGCAGATCGGCGAGCGACAGGCGCTCCTGCACCTCGGCGGGCGGACGCAGGCTGCGTCCGACGACGGCTGCCTCCTCGCCGACGCTCGGGTAGTCGACCAGGATCTTCATCAGAAAGCGGTCGACTTGGGCCTCGGGCAGGGGATAGGTGCCCTCGGACTCGATCGGGTTCTGCGTCGCCATCACGATGAACGGGAGCGGAACCTCGTACGTGCTGCCGCCGATCGTCACCTGCTGCTCCTGCATCACCTCGAGCAGTGCCGACTGCACCTTGGCCGGCGCACGGTTGATCTCGTCGGCGAGCAGGAAGTTGCAGAACACCGGACCGAGCTCGGTGTCGAACCTCGCCGTGTCCGGTCGGTAGACGCGCGTGCCCACGAGGTCGGCGGGGACGAGGTCCGGGGTGAACTGGATCCGGCTGTAGGACCCGCCGAGCACGGCCGCAAGCGTCTTGACCGTGAGCGTCTTGGCGAGCCCGGGAACGCCTTCGAGCAGCACGTGGCCGCCGGCCAGCAGGCTGACCAGGAGCCGCTCGAGCATCGCGTCCTGCCCGACGATCACGCGTTTCATCTCGTGCAGGGCCTCGCCCAGCGCCGCGCGCGCCTCGCCGCGCAGCTCGCCCGGATTGTCGATGTCGGTCATCTGTTCTCCTTCGCTGTGAGCCATCTAGATAAGTCGTCCAAACCAGGCGAGCGACGCGACGCCGCCGAGCAGCAGCAGCGCGAGCCCGCCGCCGGCGAAGCTGGCGGTCATCTCATGCTTGACCTTCTTGTGCCCGAGCTCAGCGCCGAGGTGGTCGTACACGGCGTCGAGCCCCTTCGCGTCGGTCGCGGTGAACGCCTCGCCGTGCGACACGCGGGCGATCTCGGCGAGCTGCGCCGGGTTCGGCGGGACCGGCACCGTCACGGTCTTCGTGCCGCGCTTCTCGGTAACGGTTCCGCCCGGCGTCCCGAGCTCGACGGTGTAGATCGGGATGTGCGCGGCGGCGGCCTGTTGGGCGGCGGTGATCGGGTCAGAGCCGACGTCCGAGGCGCCGTCCGACAGCAGCACGATCGCGCCGGGCGGTCGCTTGCCGCCCTCCTTCGGGACGCTCGCGAGCGTATGCAGCGCGGTCCGGAGCGCGTCGCCGATCGCCGTCCCGCCGGTGACGCGAAGCTGTGCGAGCGCTGAGCTGACCAGGGGGTGATCGGTCGTCGGGGACTGGAGCAGCGCCACCCGCGTGTTGAACTCGATCAGGCCCACCCGCATCGAGGCGGGAACGCCGGCGAGGAAACGGTTGGCAGCCTTTTCGGCGGCCGCCAACCGCGTGGGCTTAACGTCGGTGGCCGCCATCGAGCCGCTGGTGTCGTTGGCGAGCATGATCGAGCCCGTGTCGACCGGCACGGCGATCGTTCGCTCCGGGCGAGCGGCGGCGACGATCAGGACCGCCAGCGCCGCCGCGAACGCGAGCATCGGGATATGGCGGCGCCAGCGCGGACGGTGCGGCGTCACGGATGCGCTAAGCGCGGGGGCCGAGAACGCAGCCGCGGCGCTGGTGCGGTGGCGCTGCTGGCGCACGTACCAGCCGATCAGCAAGGGGATCGCGACCAGTGCGATCAGGACGGCGGGGTCGACGAAGTTCATGGATACCCGGCGGGACGTGTCGTCAACGGGACACTCGACGAGTACGACACACCGCTCCCCTGGTATTGGATCTTGACCCGCTGCCCCGGGTGCAGAGCCGCGATCGCCGAGGTGACGTCGGATGGGGCGAAGACCGGCTTGCCGTTCAGCCGCGTGATCACGTCGCCCGGCTCCATGCCGGCCGCCTGTGCCGGACTACCCGGGAAGACGTCGACCACCATCACACCGCCCTGCGCCGAGGTCGCGAGATTGATTCCGAGCCACGCGCGTGATCCGACCGCGGCCGCCGGGGTCGTGGCCGAGCTTCCGCTCAGCGAATCGGCGACCGCGTAGGCGGCGCCGGCGAGCAGCAATATCGCGGCCAGCGATGCGAGCGCAAGGCGGCGCTGGCGCGGCGTGCCCACGCGGAGCTTCCGGATGCGCCGGAGAAGCGTCCCGACGTGGCCGAACAGCGCCCGGATCCGGTCGCGAATCGTCCGGCTCGGCGGGCGCCGCGGCGGCGCCGGCGGCTCGGGCTCGTCGAGGACAGGTGCGCGCGACCGATTCGCGGCGAGTTCGTCCCTATGGGCCGAGGACTCGAGCCGCCAATCGCCAGACCACAAGTGCCGAGGACCACTCATTACGCCAAGCGCAAGGTAAGCCGCATTAGTGAGATCTTCTTAAGAACGCGCGGATCGGCACGATCGAGACGGTAGTTGGACGTCTGGTAGCTTCGTACCCAGGGTCGAGGAGGAAGAGGCCACCGATGACGACGGGCAGCGCGACCGAGCAGGAGACGAGCGTTCCGGGCGAGCTTCAGTACCTGGCACCTGGGTCGACCGTGCTGCGGCGATTCACCGCGCCCGGCGCAAGCATCAACACCGGGCGCTATGAATCGCACACGGTTCAGGTCCACAACGGCCGGCCGCTCATGGACACGTTCCGGATCGACATCCAGGGCTTCGAGATCGCCACGCACCCCAGCTCAGTCGGCGATTTCACCGACAAGGCCGAGGTTGACGCCGTCTACCTGCCCGAGGTGATCGCGTTCATCAAGGAGCGGACCGGTGCCGACGAGGTCGTCTCCCGGGGCGCGGTGCTGCGTCGCTCGGCCGCTGCGGCCGAGCACGCGTCACAGCCGCAGGCGGCGCTCGTCCACATCGACTACGGCCCCGAGGGCGCGGAGATGACCGCGGCGCGCGTGTACGCCGAGCAGTTCCCCGACGGCCCCGGCTACCGTCGCGCGCTGGCGACGAGCTTCTGGCGGGTGTTCAGTGCGCCGCCACAGGACTGGCCGCTCGCGCTGTGTGACTTCCGCAGCCTCCGCGACGACGAGGGGCTGCCCAACCAGCTGTATTTCGTCGACCGGATACCGGACGATCCGGTCGCCGAGGTCGTCGACGAGTCGAAGATGATCACGAGTGGCTCGGAGTTCCTGTTCAGCCCCGACCACAATTGGTGGTACTTCCCGGACATGACGCGGGACGAGATCCTGTTCTTCGTGTTCCACGACTCCGACCACAGCCGCGCCTGGCGGGTCCTCCACTCGGCGTTCCGCGATCCGACCGTCGAGAGCGCGGTACCGCGGCACAGCATCGAGGTGCGGAGCTTCGCGTTCTTCAGCTGACCCGGACGATCCGCGCCGGCGCCAATTTGCTGCGTTGACCAGGTAGCGCCCGCCTCCGATGTCTAGAAAACCTGTGCTTCGGGTATCCGGTCGGACGGGAGGCTCGCCTGATGCCTGGAATCACTCGTCTGCGTGTCAATTTGAGGAGCGCGGTTGCGCTCGGAATCGGTCTTGCTTTCGCCGGTCTCGGCGCTGCGCCGGCGCTGGGGGTGACCCCGTCGCCTCCGGCGGGCGCGCCCGCGGTCGAGTCGGCTCCGTCGAGCCTCGTCGGGCTTGATCCGTCGCTCCCGGCGGGCGTCGTTGCGGCGAGCGCCGCGCCGGGAAGCCACTGGACCGCTGAGCCGGCCGCGTACGGGACCGCGTCGACGAACGACATCGCGATCAAGGGCGCGGGCGGCACCACGATCAGGGTCAACGAGATCTACCCGACCACCGCGTCGGGCGCGCCGGCGAAGGGGCCGTTCCCGGTCCTGCTGACGATGACGCCCTACGGCAAGGGCCAGGGTGGCTCGAGCAGTCCGGGCTCGGCGTCCTCGCCCGGTGGCGGGAGCCCCACGGGCGGCGCGGATGACTACCTCGCCGAGCGCGGGTACATCGAGGTCGTCGAGGACGTCCGCGGCACCGGCGACTCGAACGGCAGTTGGGGTCTGTTCGATCCAGCGCAGCAGCGCGACGCGGTCAAGGTCCTCGACTGGGCGGCGCACCTGCCGAACTCGGACGGGCGCGTCGGCACATACGGACCGTCATACCTCGGAATCGACCAGTTGCTGCTTGCCGGCGCTGTCGGACCGCACTCGCCGCTGAAGGCGATCTTCCCGATGGTCAGCGCCAACGACATCTACCGGGACACGTCGTTCATGGGTGGGCTGCTCGACTTCGAGTTCAGCGAGACCTACCTGGGCCTCACGGGTGCCGAGAACACGAGCAACCCGATCACGGACACGGCGAGCGACCCGACGCTGTTGGCGGACCTCGCCGGGATCGAGGGGGACCATGTGAACGGGCTCGCGAGCTATCACGCGGCGACGACCGAGAACATCCTGACCGGCGGTGACGAGGCCTACGACGGTTCCTACTGGCAGGCGCGCAACCCGCAGAACGTGCTCGCGCGCGTCGTCGCCAACCACATTCCCGCCTACCTGGTCGGCGGCGAGTTCGACATCTTCCAGAACGGCGAGCCGCTCAACTACGCCGAACTCCAGAACGCCTGGGCCGGCCGCAGCGCGACGGCGCCGATGTCGCCGGGTCAGCGAACGACCGGTCGCTACCAGCTGATCGTCGGCCCGTGGGAGCACCTCAACGGCTCCTCGGTCGACGTCGATCCGCTCGAGCTCGAATGGTTCGACACGTGGCTCAAGCACGAGCGCACCGGCATGGCCCAGACCCCGACGCCGCTGCACTACTACGACCTCGGCAGCGGTCAGTTCGACGAGACCTCGACGTACCCGTTCACGGGCGCGACGCCCGCCCGACTCTACTTCGGTGCCGGCGGAACGCTCACCAGCTCGGCGCCGTCCTCGACCGCTGCCGCCGGCGGGACGCTCGCTGGCTCGGCACCCGGCTCCGGCGTCGCGGGAACGCTCACGGGCGTGCTCGGCGGCGTCACCTCACCCGTGAGCGGCATCCTCGGGACTTCCACCGGCTCGGCATCGCTTCCAGTCGCGACCGGCGACACGCTCATCTGGAGCCCGAGCGGCGCACCGTGCGGACGCCCGGTCGACCAGTGGTCGATGGGCGGCATCTCGGTGCCGTCGGGGACGGCGGGGCTGCTCGGCCCGTGCGTCAACGACGATCGGGTGTCGGAGACGGGGCCGTGGGCGACCAGCTACACGTCGGCGCCGTTCGCTCACCCGGAGACGGTCGCCGGACCGATCACCGCCACCGTGTACGCGAGCTCGACCACGTCCGAGACGGAGCTGGTGGCCGAGCTCGAGGACGTCACCCCGAGCGGAGCCGCGTATCCGCTCACCGAAGGTGCGCTGCTCGGCTCGCTCCGAGCCGTCGACAAGAAGCGTTCTTGGACGGCTGACGGCATGACCGTGCTGCCCTACCACCCGTACACGCAGGCCTCGGCCACCCCCGTGACTCCCGGTGCCGTCACCGAGTACCAGATCGAGATCTTCCCCACGCTGGTCACGATCGCCGCCGGCGACAGCCTGCGGCTCACGCTCTCGACGACCGACAGCCCGCACCTCACGCCACTGCCCGGAGAGCTCCCACAGCTGGCCGGCGGCGTCTACACGGTCGAACGCTCGTCGTCTGCGCCGTCGTCGCTCACGGTCGAGCTGCTCAAGTAGCGTCGATCGAGCCCGGATCAGCGGGCACATCCACTGCGTACTGCTGGAGCACGTCGAGCGGCACGTAATCGAGCGCGCGCTCGTGCGTCGCCGCGAGCACGACGAATGCGGCGACGCCCTCTTCGTGGGCGCGCAGCCACGCGTAGGTCGTCACACACCAGCGGTCGCCGGGCTGGAGACCTGGAAACTCGTGCTGCGGCGCGGGCGAGCTCAGGTTGTTGCCGATGCTCCGCTGGTACTCGAGGAACTCCGCGCTGACGACCGCGCAGATCGTGTGGCTGCCGAGATCGCCTGGCCCGGTGCGGCAGCAGCCGTCGCGGTAGAAGCCGGTGAGCGGCTCGGTGCCGCAGCTCTCGAGCGGCTCGCCGAGCACGTTGCGCTCCATGACGCGACAGTACCGGCCGGGGCGGATCAGATGGGGATGCCGACGAGCTGCCGGCACGAGCGCGTCTCGGCGACAGAGATGCCGAGATCGACCGACACGACGTGCTGGAGTTCGCCGCCGATCTGGGATCCGAGGACCTTGTCGCTCTCGAGGTCGTCGACGAGCGTGCCGATCGCGGCGAGGTTCCCGCCGGCGACGCTGCCCGCGGCGCCCTTGAGGCTGCTCAGCCGCGACGTGATCTCGGCGCGGAGCTGGTTCAGCTCGGCCTGCGTCCGCGCCGTCTGCGCGCCCGGCGGGAGACCGAGCGTGTCGATCTGGCTCAGCAGGCGGGTGGTCGCGCTGATCGCGTCGTGGATGCGCGTGGTCGGACCGAGGCTGAGGTTGAGGCTCGTGCCGTCGCGCTGGATCTCGTTCTTCCAGTCGAGAATGCTCGTGCACGTGGCCGACGCCCACTGTTTGTCGGCGGCGGTCCGCTGGGCGGCGAGCGTCGCCTGGTCGCTCGCCTGCGTCTTCCGGGAGCCGCCCGACAGGCCGGGAATCGTGACGGCGCCGCTGCTGAAGGCGATCGTGACGACGGCAACGGCGCCAGCCACCACCAGCATCACTCGCGCCAGCCGCCAGACGACAGAGGGCCCCGCGTCGTTCTCAAACGATCGCATCTGGCCGCTTACCCTGTCCGGCGAGATGAAGAACCGGCCGAGAGAATCCTTACAACACGATAAGAACCGGCACGGCCGACGGTTACCGCGGGTCAAGGAAGGTGTACGTGCTGCCGATGCAGAACGTAGCGACCGGCTAGATCGGCGGGCTGCGGAAGGCAGCTCGGCCCCCGGCGATGAAGGACGAAGCGTGGAAGTAAGCAAGATCCCGACCCTCAGGCGGCTCTTCGGCATGGGAGCGCTCGTAGCGACGGCGGCCGCCGTCGCGCTGATGATCGCGCCCGCGGTCGCGTCCGCTCGCCGGCCCACCTGGTACGCCGTCAGCAGTGAGACGGCGTGCCTGGACAACCGCAACGTCAATCCTTTGTTGCGCGCGAACCACGCGAACGTCATGCGCCTGATCCTGTCGCCCCAGGAGGCGCCGGCGGCGGTCGGCATCCGCTGCGTCGAGGACGCATACGCAGCGGGCTTCCGGGTCTACATCTCGTTCCAGTGGGGCAACCACATGACCCCGAGTCAGGTCGCTACCTACATGGCGGAGGTGCTCCCGTCATACGCGCCCTACGTGTGGGCCGTCGGCGTCGGCAACGAGCAGGACCTGTCGATGCCCACTTCCTTCGGGCAGGGCACGGTCCCCCTCACCAAGAACGGGCGAAGCGTCGGTCAGAACTATCGGGCGGTGTGGAACGCGGTCGAGCCGGTGCTCGTTCAGCTCGTTCCGCAGGCGATCAGGGTCTACGGCGAGTTCAGCCCGTGGGGCTTCGCGGCCATTCAGCAGGGCTTCGCGCATGGGCGGCCACCGGGCGTCCAGGCGCTCGCCGTCCACTGCTACCACACGAAGGTCGGCGGCCTGCTCCAGGTTCCGCAGGAAGCCGCCTGGGCGGGTTCCAAGCACCTGCCGCTGTGGTGCTCTGAGATGGGCCCCGCGTTGCCCCGCCGTTCGTTGCCGAAGTGGATCGTGCCCGACACTTGGGCGTCCTGGAACGCGGCGCTCGCCAAGGTCGTGAAGAAGAGCCCCGATCTCAAGATGTGGGGCTACTACTACGACCCAGCGCTGTAAGCGGAGGGCCCCGCGGCTCACACGCCGCGAATCTGCGTGGATAGGCTTCCACGCCATGACTAGCTTCCCTGACTCTCATCGCGACCTACTCGATGCCCAGGTCGCGTCGCTGGCAACGATCGGCGGTGACGGGTTCCCGCAGATGACGGAGATCTGGTTCCTTCACGACGACGACGAGCTGAAGCTGTCGCTCAGCGACGCGCGGCTTAAGACCCGGAATCTCGTAAAGCGGCCGAAGTGCAGCCTGATGATCCTCGACCTCCAGAACCCGTACCGGTACCTCGTGGTTCGGGGCAACGCTCGAATCGACCCCGACGACGACTACGTGTTCGCCGACAAGCTGGGCGCGAAGTACTCGGCGGACGTCAAGGTGCACGACCAGCCCGGGGATAAGCGCGTGGTCGTGACGATCGAGCCGACCAAGGTATACGCGGTCGACATGTCCGGGTAGACGTCGAGGGAGAGGGCCACTGGCTGGACGGGCCCCGGGCCGGCGGGATACGATCGCCGCGGTTCCCGAGGTCCACCAGAGGAGGAGAGCCTTGCAATACGGCAAGCCACGCTGCCGCACGTTCGCGCTGGCCGCTACGGCGGCGCTGACGGCGGGAGCGATCGCCGCCGGACCAAGCTCGGCCAAGCCGAGCCGAATCCTCAAGGCGGTCAAGACCGTCCACGTGATCGAGCACGCGATCACCGACACGGAGATCCCCACGGGCGGGGGCAAGGACGTGAAGGGCAACGTGCTGACGTTCAACAACCCGGTGTTCAACGTCGCGAACACGAAGCAGGTGGGGCACGACGAGGGCTTCTGCATCCGCGTCGCGCCGGCGCAGGGGATCTGGGAGTGCCTGTGGACGACGTTCCTCAAGGCCGGCCAGATCACCGTCCAGGGTCCGTACTACGACACGCGCAATAGCGTGCTGTCGATCACCGGCGGGACCGGCGCCTACCGCGACAGCCGTGGTCAGATGACGCTCCTGTCGCGCGACGGCGGCAAGGAATACGACTTCATCTTCAACCTCAGCTGACAGTCGGGCGTGACGCCCCGCCTCCCGCGCGGGGCGTCACGTGACTGCTGTGATCAGCAGGACGGCGCCGGCGTCAGGTCCGTGGTCGGGCAGACCGGCAGGATCATCGGCGGACGCGGTGTCTGACTGAAATCGAAGTCGGCGGTCAGGTCGCCGAGGATCGGGCTGTCCTCGCGCACGTTCGGGCGTGGATCGGGCCGTCCGTCGGTGGCCGGATCGAGCCGTTGCCCATCGAGGAAGTCATCCTCGATGAACTTGTTGTACGCGTCGTGGCTGAGCGTTTGCGAGTCGATATAGCTCGACTTGGCATACGGACTGATCACGATCCCCGGGACGCGCAGCCCGTAGCCGTCCGCGTCGGCGACCGGCGGGACCACCTGGTCGTAGAACCCGCCCCAGTCATCCCAGGACAGGAAGATCGCGGTGCTGTCCCAGTCCGGGCTCTCCATGATCGCGTTGACCAGGCCGGTGACGTACGTCTGGCCGGCGCTGACGAGCGCGGTTGGGTGCTCGGACACCGTGCCGTTTGGCGTGATCCATGACACCGCCGGCAACGTGCCGCTCTTCGCCGCGGCGAAGAAGTTCGAGAGCGACTGGATGTTGCCGAGTTGGTTGTCCTGTGCCACGTCGGTGAAATCGGGAAGCGGATTCCAGATCCCCGGAGTCTTCGGTCCCTGCTGCACGGGGGCGCACGTCATCGCGCTGTCGTCCTCGCAATCGGGTTCGGTGCCCTGGAACACGTAGTACGCCCAGTTCACGCCGTACTGATGCAACAGGTAGGTGATGTCCGTCCAGGCGTACTCCGACTGCCCGTTGGGCGTGTTGGGGCTCTCGAGCGCGTTCTTGCACGAGAACGGGTTGTTGGGGTCGGTGCAGAACGCCGACCACTCCGACACGAGGTACAGATGCTCGGGAAGGCTCCAGGAGGCGTTCGGCTCGTACATGTGGTCCTGGAGCACGTAGTTCTCCGCGTACGCCCAGTAATTGGGGATCTCGCTCGCGTCGTGGTAGCCCATGACGTCGATGCACGTCGCCTTCGAGCCCGAGGTGCACGGACTGCAGTTCGGGTCGTTGGTCGTGCAGCTCGACCCCTTCTCCGCCTGACCGACGAACCCATCCATCTTGCAGCCGGTGCGGGCCGCCGCATTCGCACAGTCCATGTCGGCGGTCGCGTTCGCCGCGCCGTGGGGACCGCCGTAGTTCTTGTTGCTGGTGTCGTGGAACGGCTGCACGCACCCACCGTTCACGGGGTCGGGAACGCACGGCACGGTGCCCGGGTTGCCGACGAGCCCCGGGATGCCGTCCGCTCCGGGGTAGGTGCCGAAGTACTGATCGAACGAACGGTTCTCCTGCATGATGATCACGACGTGCTTGATCTTGAAGATCCCGTTCACGTCGATGGTGACCGCCGGCGAGTATGAGTTGATGTTCTTCGTGGTCCAGCGCAGGTATATGCGCAACTGGTAGAGACCGTTCCCGCTCTCGGGGAACGCATAGTCGATCGCGTAGTCGGAGTTCCGGTTGAGCCCGCCCGTCGCCACCGTCTGCCAGCCCGTCGATCCGAGTTGCTGGAGCACGATCCGCTCGGCCGCGTGCGCCGGTGACACGCTGCCCGTGAACGTCACCGTGTCGCCCGGCGCCGCTTTCATCTCCGAGGCGGCGAGCGTGATCAGCGCCTGCACCCGCTGGTGCACGGTGCGACTGCGCAAGCCCCGGGAAGTCACATACCACCAGCGGTTGCCGTCGAGCCCTACCGTGATCGAGTAGCGTCCCGCAGGATCGGTCCTCGTCGCCGCCGTCGGATGAAAGTGCCGCTGTCCGGGGAGCCTTCGCCAGAGGAGTACGACAGCGTGGGCGTGACGGCTGGCCGCCAGTCGCCCTGTGATCGTTACCTTCTGTCCGTCGATCGAGGGGTTCGGAGTGCTCGAGAGCGTGAGGCCGGGCGAGCAGCGCCGGCGCTTGCCTTTCGCGGCGTGCGCGCAACAGAGGACCTGGCCGCCGTGGATCGGCACGCAGCCGCTTGGTCCGGGCGCGGCCGACACCGGCGTGACAGCCGGGCTCGCGATCGCGAGCCACGCGCCGAGCGCAACGAACAACAACGGGCACAGAAACAGTCCCGAACGGGATCCGCATCGCATGCTGTCCTCCCCGGATCGTGAGACCGGTGGGTTCTCTCGCGCCCGCCTTAACCCGGTCTCGCGCGTGTAGTTGCGCGGTGCGAGGGGAACCGGCGCACGCGCGAAAAAGATGTGCGAAATTTGCGCCGTGCGGAGAGGCAACGTCCTGCGGCGTCGTTCCCGAGTGCATGCCATGGCGTTGGCCGGCGCGTCGCTCATCCTGGCCCTGATGACGGCTGCCGGGACGTCGGCGGCGAGCGCCCGCGCGGCCACCCCGACGTTCAGCGCGCACGGCAGCGCCGAGCAGGTGTACGTGACGGGTCTGGCTCCGAATGCGCGCATGTCGCTGCTCTCGGCGAGCGGAACGACGCTCGACACCCAGCAGGCTGACTCGCTCGGCGGCCTGCTGTTCCGCAACGTCCCGCCGGGCAGCGGTTACAGGGTGCAGTCGTATCCCGACGGCGTCGAGTCCGGCGCGATCACCGTTCACTCCGACGCCGCGGCCCCGTGGGATCCGGGGATCTACAACCAGTCGATTTCGGACAACGGCTACACCTATCTGACCACCCGGGACGGCACTCAACTCGCGATCGACGTGCACCCCCCGACGGCGCCGGCGGGCGAGCCCGGCGTCCCGCTCGGCCTGCCGGTTCCGCCCGGCGTGAGCAGTCCGAGCCTCCCGATCACCCTGCCCGGTCTGCCGGCCTTTCCCAACCCGCTGGCAAAGCGTGCCCACTCCATATCCGCCTTCGGGGTCCCGCCGTACCCGACGCTGATCGAGTACTCGGGTTACGGCTACGCCGACCCATCCGGACCGGTCAACGGGATCGCGGTGCTCGCCAACCTGATGGGGTTCGCGGTCGTTGACGTCAACATGCGGGGGACGGGTTGCTCGGGCGGCGCCTATGACTTCTTCGAGCCGCTCCAGAACCTCGACGCCTACGACGTGATCGAGACGATCGCGCACCAGCCGTGGGTGCTGGGCCACAAGGTCGGGATGATGGGCATCTCCTACGGCGCGATCAGTCAGTTGTTCGCGGCGCAACTCGATCCGCCCGATCTGGAGGCGATCTCGCCGCTGTCGACGATCGACGCGACGGCGACCACGCTATACCCCGGCGGCATTCTCAACACGGGATTCGCGGTCGCGTGGGCGCAGCAGCGCCAGGAAGAGGCCGAGCCGGCCGGGCCGAACAGCGGCCAGCCTTACGCCTACACGCAGATTCAGAACGGCGATCAGACCTGCAAGTCGAACCAGGTCCTCCACGGCGAGGCGGCGAACCTGATGGACAAGATCGACGCCAACTCGCATTACAACGCTCCGGTGGCCGATCCGCTCGACCCGATCTCGTTCGTCAACAAGATCAAGGTGCCCGTGTTCATGGCCTGCCAATGGGAGGACGAGCAGACGGGAGGGCACTGCCCCGACCTGGTGCAGCACTTCACCGGCACGCAGCATAAGTGGTTCACGTTCACGAACGGCGCGCACGTCGACTCACTCGATCCGTACACGTTCGACCGCTGGTACGACTTCTTAGAACTGTTCGTGGCCCATCAGGCGCCGATCGTCAACCAGGCGGTGATACACGCTGGCGCTCCGGTCATCTACCAATCGGCGATGGGTCTCCCGCAGACCGACGCCGACACGCTCCCGGTCGACCCCATCCAACTCGAGCCGACCTACCAGTCCGCGCTCAAAGCGTTCGAGGCGTTACCCGAGGTCCGGGTGCTGTTCGATAACGGCGCGGGCACGTCGCCTACCGGCAGTAAAACGGCCGGTGACCCGTATCCCGGGTTCGAGCAGTCGTTCTCGACGTTGCCGGTCCCCGGCACCAAAGCGCGCCTCTGGTATCTGGGATCGAGTGGAACGCTGAATCCTCGTGCTCCCGCGCGCAAGGGCATCAACTCGTACACGTCGAACGCGAGTGCCACCGCGCTCAACGACTTCCCGATCGCCGACACCGAGGCCGGCGGCCTCTGGGGCAACGCCTCGCAGTGGCAGTGGAACTGGCAGCAGAACCCCTCGGGTACCGCCGTGTCGTACGTCTCGGCGCCGCTCAAGACCAACACCACGGTCATCGGCGCGGGCGCGGTCCATGTGTGGGTGCGCTCCTCGACGCCCGACGTCGACCTCCAGGCGACGGTCAGCGAGGTGCGCCCGGACGGCAACGAGACGTTCGTGCAGAACGGCTGGTTGAGGGCCGACGAGCGCAAGCTCGCGACCACGAGCAACAACATCCTTCATCAGAAGCCCACCCTGCTCGAGCCGATCCCGACGATGCTCGCCTCCGACGTCAAGCCGATGCCGAAGGGGCGGTTCGTCGAGCTCGTGATCCCGCTGTACTACGAGGGCCACGTGTACCGCGCCGGCTCCCGTATCCGGGTGACGATCTCGGCGCCCAACGGGACCCAGCCCGTGTGGTCGTTCGGTCAGACCGACCCGACGGGTACGGCGAATGTGTCGATCGCCTTTTCCAAGAAGATGCCGTCGAGCCTGATCCTGCCGGTCGTCCCCGGGGTGAACGTGCCGACCGGCCTCCCGGCGTGTCCGAGCCTGCGCAACGAGCCGTGCCGGCCCTACGTGGCGATCACGAACCGGGTCAGCGCGAGCTAGCCGCGCCTGAGCACGACGCCGGCGCCGACGCCGTCGTGAACAGCTTGAAGGAGTCGGTCGCAGGCTTGTTCGCGTCGATCCGCCAGTTGAGACGAAGGCCGTCGATCTCACTCTGAAGCGCGGGGATACACGCGGCGTAGCGCGGCGTAGGCCGCGAGTTCGTTGCGCATCCCGGCCAGCTGCGCTTCGGTCGGGACGCTCTGGAGCTGCCAGTTGACGCGCTGCACCGACCGCTGCGCGGCGCTCGCCCGCGCCGCCACGCTGCGCGCGTGCTGGCGATCGCCCGCGGCGGCGCGCTCGTCGCCCGCGACGCGCTGCCCGAGGCTCGAAAGTTCGGCCTGCAACGCCGCGACGCGCCGCTCAGAACGCGCGGCCCGCTTGTACGCCTCGACGCCGAATATGGCGGTGGCGATCGCGACGATCAGGACGATCCCGGTTACGAACCGGAGCGTGCCCTGAGCGTGAGCCGTGCGCCGCCGTTTGACGCGGGGCGTCCGACGCGCCATCGAGCGGGCGCCGTGGGTGTGGGTGTCAGTCACCATCTCTACCGTCCGTGGTGAATATGGAACGCGCGCCCGTGCCCCGATCTTGCGGGAGCGGGAGCGCCCACTACCGGTACAGCTCGATGCGGCCGCGCCCTGCGGCCTTCGCACGGTAGGTGGCCGCGTCCGCGTCGGCGAGCAGGGCGTCGGGGTCGGAATGGCCGAGCGCGATCCCGACGCTGGCCGACAACTGGTGTTCGACGCCCGCGGCCGTGAACGGCAGCCGGATCGCCTCGAGCAGCCGCTGGCCGACCGCGAGCGCCGACTCCTCGGTGACGTCCTCGCACAGCGCGACGAATTCGTCGCCGCCGAGCCGCGCGATCGTGTCGCCGGGTCTGACCGCGGTCTGCAGGCGCCGGCCTAACTCCACCAGCGCGGCGTCTCCGGCGGCGTGGCCGTGTGCGTCGTTGACCTGTTTGAAGTTGTCGAGGTCGACGAACAGCACGGCGGTCGCGCTCGTGTCGCGCTCGGACCGTGCCAGCGCGTGCTCGAGGCGGTCGCGCAGGAGCGTGCGGTTCGCGAGGCCGGTCAGCGGATCGTGCACCGCTTCGTGGCGCATGCGCTCCTCGTCGCGAAGGCGCGCGAGCGCGGTGGCGAGCGTGTGCGCGACCGCGCGCACGAAGCTCAGCTCCTCCTGTTGGAGGGGTCGCGCCGGAGCTACGAGCAGCTCATCGCCGGTGCCGATGGCAAACCGCAGCCCGGCCTCCGGGTCCGGCCCGTGCGTCGCGAGCGCGGTCCCGCCCGCGAGCCGCACCTCCGCGGCCGCGACGGGAAGCAGCTTCCGCAGTCGTTCGACCGCCTCGAACGCGATGTCCGCGGGATCGGCGCCGGCGAGCGCGCGTTCGCCCATCGCCGCGACCGCCCGCAGGCGCGCCTCGGCGGCGCGCTGCTCAGAGATGTCACGACCGACCGCGAGGAGCAGTTGGCCGGCGGACGTGTCGACGATCCCCCAGCTCATCTCGCCGATGAACTCCGACCCGTCCCGACGCAGGCCCCACGCCGCGGTCGAGAATCGGAGCGGATGCTCGGTGGCGAAGTAGAGCTCCATGTTGCGCTTGTAGCGCTCGCGGACGCGCTCAGGCCACAGCACGTGGACGGGCTGTCCGAGCAGCTCCTGGCGGGGGTAGCCGAACAGCTCCTCGGCGAGCGCATTCACGAACACGATCCGGCCGTCGCGCGCCGCGGCGACCACCGCGTCCGGCAACCCCTCGAGCACCGCCGCCGGCGCGACCAGCAACGGGTCAAGCGCCGGGTCCTCCTTGGCGCGCCCCTCCGCTCCATCGTCTACCTCTTCGTCCATGACCCCGCGTTCAGCGTACAACGACGCCCGTCCGGTTTGTGGCCCTATCGGCAAGCGTTCGAGAAGCTGAATGCGCCGAGGTCGATGGCGGGCGGGCGCCCGGTCAGCCACTGCGCGACGGCCTCCCCGATCGCCGGCGAGTGCTTGAACCCGTGACCCGAGCAGGCGGACACGATCAGGACCGAGTCGTGCTCGGGGTGGCGGTCGATTATGAACCGGTTGCCGCGCGTGCTCGTGTACAGGCACGAGACCGTCCTGAGCGGCTCCGCGCCGAGCCACGGGAGGTAGGGCGCCACGCACTGCTGGTACATGCGGTGGGATTGCGAACGCGTCGCTGGATGCTGGCGGCCATCGGGCGTCGTCGTGCGCTCGTATGACTCGGCTGCGACCTTCACGCCGCCGTCGGGACCGTCGATTGCGGGGAGACCGTAGAAGCCGTCGAGGTGAACGATGTCGTCGTTGCGCCCGCCTAGATCCCAGATGAAGCCCGGCATGTCGCGCAGTTGGGCGTACCCCTCGCGGATCGGGAACCAGTACAGGAGCTGGCGGTAGACCGCGAATGTGTCACGACCCTCGGGGAATAGATCGCCGATCCACGCGCCGGCGCACAGGAGCAGCTGATCGGCCCGATACGTGTCCGCGTCGGTGGCGACGGTAACGCCGTTATTTGACGCCGACCAGGTCTCGACGCGTTCACCGAGTTTGAGTTGCGCGCCGCCGGCGCGGGCGAGCCCGAGCTGCGCGGTGACGGCCGCCTCGGGCCGCACGTAACCCGCCCCCGGCTCGTGGTACGCGACGACCTCGTCGTCGAGCGCGAACATCGGAAACCGGGCCCGGGCTTCGGCGTTGGTGAGGTCCTCGTGCTCGATCTCGTAGGCGCGCGCCGATGCCCGTGTCTCTTCCAGGAACTCGCTCGACGGGTAAGCGAGGACGACAATCCCGCACTGTGTGAGCAGGCGCGCGCCCGACTCGCGCTCGATCTCGCGCCACAACTTGTGCGACCGGCGCACGAGCGGCACGTACTCTCGTCCCTCCCCGATCGCCTCGCGCGTGACGCGGGTGTCACCGTGGGTCGAGCCCCACGGGTGGGGTGGCGCGTACTGGTCGATCCCGATGACCGACACTCCGCGCGTCGCGAGCTGAAAGCACGCGGCGCTGCCCATCGCACCCAGTCCGACGACGATCACCTCGGCGTTGCGCATCCGGGGCAGTGTGAGCGTTTCCAGCGATCGATGGCGCTGCGACCGCGACTAGGGCCGCTGGGTCATAAGTGGGGTTTCGACGCCCCGCCCGAGCCGAATGCCGATTCGGGCACGTATGTGGGTCACTTGGCCGATCTGGGCCCCGGCACCTCGTCGAGTGCGCGGTTATGACCCACCCAGGCCCGGTTCGAACGTGACGACGGGTTCATCGTGTGATGAAATAGACGACGACGTGCCGAGCGCCGACAAGAAATCGCCGAGAAAGCCGCGGGGACCGCGGGACGAGCCGGGGGTGATGGTCGAGCGGATCATCGCCGCGGCTCGGGGGTCGTTCGCACACAACGGGTGGGCGGGCACGACGATGCGCGCGATCGCGCGCGAGGTCGACGTCGACCCCGCCCTCGTCCACTACTACTTCGCGTCGAAGGAAGACCTGCTCGACGCGGCCACCATGCCGCCGGCGGAGTGGCTCGAGGTGATCTCGAGGACCGGGTCCGTCCCGGCGCGCGAGCGCGGCGAGGCGATGGTGCGCAACCTGATCTGGAGCTGGGCCCAGCCGGCGATCCGGGACGTGCTCAGCTCGATCCTGATGACGGCCGCGCACGAGCCGCGCACTCGAGAGAAGCTCAAGGCGTTCCTCACGGCGAGCCTGCTGCCGGCGATCGCGGACCGGATCGAGGGCGAGGAGCGTCTGCTCCGGGCGTCCCTGACGGCCTCACAGGTCGTCGGCGTCGTGATGATGCGGTGGGTGTGGGAGATCGAGCCGCTCGCGTCGTTGCCCGACGACGAACTGGTGGCGCTGGTGGCGCCGACGATTCAGCGCTACCTCACCGGCCGGCTGAGCTGACCGCGCGTCGGGGGGCGGTGGCGCGCTCGGGGGGGCGTGGGGGCGGGGGGTCCGAGAAACTTTGCCCCAGCCTCTTGATTTCATCACGTGATGAAGTTAGTCTCACCACATGATGAAACTACAGACCCACACTGACTCCACGCGCCACGGCGTGATCACCGCGGTGGTCTGCCTGGCGCTTGCCGCCGTCGTGGCGGCGATGGCATCCCTCAACGTCGCGCTTCCCGACATCGCGCGCGACACGCACGCGACCCAGACCCAGCTCCTATGGGTGATCGACGCGTACTCGCTCGCGTTCGCGGCGCTGCTCCTTCCCGGCGGGGCGCTCGGCGATCGCTACGGCCGCCGGGTCGCGCTGATCGCCGGCCTCGTGATCTTCGGCGCCGGGTCGGCGGTCGCGATGACCGCCTCGTCAGCCACCGAGCTGATCGCGCTCCGGGCGATCCTCGGGCTTGGGGCGGCGCTGGTGATGCCGGCGACGCTGTCGACGATCACCGGCACGTTCCCGCCGGCGGAGCGTGGGCGTGCGGTCAGCACCTGGGCCGGCGTCGCGGGCGGTGCCGCGGTCCTCGGGCTGCTCGCGTCCGGGCTGCTGCTGACGGGGTTCTCGTGGCGGTCGATCTTCGGCCTGAATGTCGTCCTGTCGGCGCTTGCGCTCGCCGGCACGCTGCGGTTCGTGCCCGAATCCGCGGATCCCGACGCTCCCCGGCTCGACGTCGGCGGCGCGGCCATCGCGGTGGTGGCGCTGGTCGCGCTCGTTTTCTCGGTGATCGAGGCGCCTACGTACGGCTGGCTCGCGCCGCGGACTGTGGCCGGGCTCGCGATAGCCGTCGTGTTGGTGATCGCGTTCGTGATCTGGGAGCTGCGCCAGGCCCATCCGCTGCTCGACCCGCGTGTGTTCCGCGAGCGGACGCTGACCGCGGGAACCACATCGATCCTGATCCAGTTCTTCGCGTTCTACGGCTACACGTTCATCATCCTCCAGTACCTCCAGCTTGTGCGTGGGGCGACGCCTCTGCTGGCCGCGCTCGAGGTGCTGCCGCTGGCGGCCGCGATGATGCCGACCTCCCGGCTCGCGCCCCGGCTCGCCGCGCGTTTCGGCGCACGCTGGGTGTGCGCGGGCGGTCTTGTCCTGGTCGCCGCCGGGCTGGCGATCGTCGCCCAGCTCGGGGTGGCCACCAGCTACTGGCTCCTGGCCGCCGGCCTGGTTTTGCTCGGGATCGGCATGGGGGCCGCGATGACCCCGGCCACGACGGCCATCACCGAAGCGCTCCCGTCGGCGCGCCAGGGAGTCGGATCCGCGCTCAACGACCTCTCGCGCGAGGTCGGAGGCGCGATCGGAATCGCGGTGATCGGAAGCATTCTCACCTCGACCTACAGCAGCCACGTCGACGTGAGCGGACTGTCCAGCCGGGTCGCGGCCAAGGTCAAGGGGTCGTTCGCGATCGCCGCCCATCTGCCGGCGCCGATCCCGGACCGCGCGCACACGGCGTTCGTCACCGCGATGAACATCGCGCTGATCACGGCGGTTGGCGCCGCGCTCGTCGCCGCGGTCACCGTGGTCGTGCTGCTGCGGACCAGCCACCGCTCCGCTCACGCGACGGGGCCAGCCGCGCGCCTGCAGCCGGGCCCCGCGGTCAGCCGGTAGCGTCGCGGAGCAGGGCCGCGAGGCGCGCGACGGCACCGGTGAACGCATGCTCGGGTGGCTTGGCGTAGCCGACGACGAGCGCGGGCGGGTGGGTGTGGGCACCGTGCGCGTACTCGCCGAGCCCCTGCAGCGACAGTCCGCGCTCGCCGGCGCGGGTGACGACGGCCTCCTCCGGGAGGCCGTCGGGCAGTTCGACGAGCGCGTGCAGGCCGGCGGCGATCCCCGAGATCCGGACCCGTGGGGCGTGGCGACGGAGCGCCGCCACCAGCCGGTCCCGCCGGCGTCGGTAGATCAGACGCGATCGCCGGACGTGGCGGTCGTAGGCGCCTGAGGCGATCAGCTCCGCCAGCGTGAGCTGGTCGATCGCGCTGCTGTTGCGGTCCGCGAGCGACTTGGCGGCGACGACATCGTCGACGAGATCGGCGGGGAGGACGAGCCAGCCGAGCCGCACCCCGGGCGCGAGCGTCTTGCTCGCGGTCCCGGCGTACACCACCCGCTGCGGGGCCAGCGCCTGGAGGGACGCCGAGCGGATGGCGGTCGTAGCGGAACTCGCCGTCGTAGTCGTCTTCGATGATCAGCCCGCCCGATGCCTGCGCCCACTCGACCGCGACCACCCGTCGCCGCGCGGCCAGTGGCGCGCCGATCGGGAACTGGTGGGCGGGCGTGAGCAACGCGGCGTCGGCCGAGGCGAGTTGCTCGACGGCGGCGCCGTCGTCGTCGACGTCGACCGGCGCGAGCCCGAGGCCGCACGCGCGCGCGGCCTCGGCGGTGGCGGGCTGGATGTAGCGCTCGATCGCGAGCGTTCGCGCGCCGCGCGCGCGGAGCGCCTCACACAGGAGCCGGAACCCCTGCGTGAAGCCCGAGCACACGACCACGCGGTCGGGGGTCGCCCGGACCCCACGGGCGCGCGCGACGTACTCGGCGAGCGCGGCTCGCAACTCCGGCTGCCCGCGCGGATCGCCGTAGCCGAGCGCCTCGAACGAAGCGCCTTCTAGCGCGCGCCGAGTCGCGGTGAGCCACGCCGAGCGCGGGAAAGCGGACACGTCGGGTGATCCGGGACTGAGGTCGTAGCGGATCCGGCGCCCGGGCGCCGACCGCGCCGGCGCTGTCGTCTCGGGCAGCTCGGGCCGCTGTGCGACCCGCGTCCCCGAGCCCTGCAGAGCGGTGAGCCACCCCTCCGCGACGAGTTGGCCGTAGGCCTCGGCAACCGTGTTCCGGGCGATGCCGAGGTCGGAGGCGAGCGCCCGAGAGGAAGGCAGGCGGCCCCCGGGTGCCAGCCGGCCGGTCGAAACCGCGTCGCGGAGTGCTGTCTCGAGCGCGGCGCGCACGCGTGGTCCCTTGAGGTCGAGGTGTAGATCGACGCCGGAAATGGCCCACGTTTTTGCCATGAGAATGGATCTTAACCACGGGCCGCATAGGCGATAGGTTGTGGCCATGACAACCACACAGTCCCCATACGAGATTCCTGTCCGACTCGACGTCGACACCCATGCGGCCGACTTCGCCAAGGCCATGGCCCACCTCGATCACGCCGCGACCAAGCAACTCGACAAGGTCGAGTTCGACCCGCCCCTGCGCGAGCTGGTGCGAATCCGAGCCTCGCAGATCAACGGCTGCGCCTACTGCATCGACATGCACACGAAGGACGCGCGCGCGATCGGCGAGACCGAGCAGCGTCTGTACTCGCTCAGCGCATGGCGAGAGACTCCGTTCTTCACCGAGCGCGAGCGCGCGGCGCTCGCCTTCACCGAGGCGGTCACGCTGCTGGCCAACGACCACGTGCCGACCGAGGCGTACGACGAGGTCGCCGAGCAGTTCAGCGAAGCCGAGATCGGTGCGCTGATCAGCCTGATCGTGACGATCAACGCCTGGAACGCGATCGGCGTGAGCACCCGCGCCTGGACCCCGGGCTCGTACGAGCCGTGAGGTGACTGCCTAAGCGGCGAGGGCGCGGTGACGGATCACGCCCGCGAGGCGAATGCGATCCGTGTCGGCGATGTCGGTGAACTTGAGCGCGACGTGCGTGGGCGTCTGGCGGACCACGGTCGCGGCGCACCGGATCGGCGCCGGATCGTCCTCGAGCACGAGCTCGAGCCGGAAACCGGGACCGTCGCTGAGCCCGGCGGGTCGCTCGATCAGCACCCCGCTCACGCTCACGTTGGCTGCGGTGGCCTCGACGCCTTCCGCTTGGTCAGCGCCGGCAGACGGCGAGATCCGCGCCAGAGCGCCTACCTGGAACCGCTGTGCGGCGCGACGCTCGGGTAGCTGGACTCCGTCGATCACGACGAACGCAAGCTCCGACGGGTCGGTCGGGCTCGCGGTGGCGATGCCCTTGAGCGCGGTCATCGCGCCGCGGTGCTGGAAGAGCAGGTAACCGAGCTCCCCGGGGGTGAACTTCTCGAGCACCTCGGCGGGAACCTCGGTGATCAGCCTGAGCGTCGCGACGCTCCCCTGGACGGCGGCAACCCGACAGCCGACAGCGTGATCCTCACTGTCGAGATGAATCTCTACTCGCTGATCGTGCTTCAGTCGTCGCAAGGCCGAAGGGTTCCATCGGTGTAGGGGACAACCGTCCGGTTTCCCCGAACACTTCGATGATCGACATACCGCGCACGGTTCTTGAGCGGCGGGACATAAATCGTTGCGGCATAGGATCCGCGCGTGGACCTGTTCGACGTGTCCGGCAAGAACGCGCTCGTGACGGGCGGCGGGCGCGGCATCGGGCTCATGATCGCCCGCGGCCTCGTCCAGGCCGGCGTGCACGTCGCGATCGCGTCGCGCAAGGCCGAGGACCTCGAGGCGGCGGCGTCTGAATTGCGCGCGGTTGGCGAGTGCGAGGCGATCCCGGCGGACCTCTCGACCCCCGAGGGCGCCGGCGCGCTCGCGGAGGTCGCGCGGATCGTTCCGCTCGGCCGTATCGGGCGGCCGGACGACGCCGCTGGTCTGACCGTGTTCCTTGCCTCGCGCGCCGGCTCCTACCTGACCGGCGCGGTGATCCCGCTCGACGGCGGGATCACTGGCTGCGGCTGAGTGCGGCGGCGCGGCACGCGGAAGACGCGCGTCGTGGCATCCTGATGATCCATGGGTCCGGATGGCCCGAGCCTCAGGACGATCATCGCTCGGCACAAGCGCGAGACCGCCGTCGTGGTCGCGCTCGTGATCGTGCTGATCGGGACGATGGCGGCTACCGCGCTGCCGAGTTCGCGGTCGAGCGCGCTCAGCGACGCATCGACGTGCTCGGCCTGGGCCTCCGCCGGCCAGTCGCAGCAGGCCACGTACGCTCGCCTGTACCTGACGGAATACGGCGGCACCCGTGATAGCGCGAGCGTCGTGTCCGCGATCAACAGCGCCTGCACGCACGCCGCCTACTTGGGCGAGGCAGACGACGTCAGCGTCGTGGCCGCGATGAACCACGCGTTCTAGCGATGAGCCTCATCCGCCGCTTCAACGTTCGGATCCCATTGCGGGACGGGATCACGCTCGCCGCCGATCTGGTGCTGCCGGCGGACCGCCCGGCGCCGGCCATCGTGATGCGCACGCCGTATGGGCGTGGGGGAGACCGCGCCACCGAGCACGCCGACGCGTTCGCGAGGGCCGGGTACGCGGCGGTCTGGGTCGACGTGCGTGGGCGCGGTGACTCCGACGGGCTGTTCGAGCCTTACCGGAACGACGGCCTCGACGGAGTCGACGTGATTGCCTGGGCGGCGGCTCAGGACTGGTGCGACGGCACGGTCGCGACCTACGGCGGGAGCTATCCCGGCCGGATCCAGTGGCTCACGGCGTTACATCATCCGCCGGCGCTCCAGGCCATGATCGTGCTCGTCACGCCGGCCGATCCGTTCGTCGAGAACCCGACCGGCGTGCCCGGTCCGATGCACGTGCACTGGTATCGGATGACCGACGGCCGCGTGCCGCAGTACACGGGCGCCGTCGACTGGATGGAGGTCTACCGGCACCGGCCGCTCGTCGACCTCGACGAAGCGGCCGGGTTTCATTCCGCGCTGTGGCGCGAGGAATGCCGCCATCAGACGCTCGACGACTACTGGGAGCCGCTCCGCTACCAGCACCGGATCGCGGAGGTCGACGTGCCCGTGCTGCACATCTCCGGCTGGTACGACGACGAGGAGATCGCGACCCCCGCGAACTTCGCCGCGATGACGAAGGCCGGCCGGTCCGGACAGCGCCTGCTGATGGGCCCGTGGGGCCACCAGGTGAACTCGGACCGCAAGCTTGGCGAGCTCGACTTCGGCCACGATTCGGTCGTCGACCTGGACGCGATCATGACCGGCTTCCTCGACGAGATGGTCCGCGGCCGGGCGCCTGCGCAGCCGGTCGCGCCCGTGCGCATGTTCCTGATGGGCGCGAACGAATGGCACGACCTCCCGGCGTGGCCACCTCCGGGGAGCGCCGAGCGGATCTGGTACCTCGACAGCGACGGCGGTGCCACCTCGCGGTTCGGCGACGGCCGCCTCGGCGACGTTCCCCCGCCCGCCGGCGCGCCGGCCGACGAGTGGCTGCACGATCCCGACCGCCCGGTCCCGTTCATCACCGCCGCCTCCTCGGCGCAGATCGGCGGTCCGGACGACTTCGCCGGCGTCGAGACGCGCGGCGACGTGCTCGTGTTCACGAGCGAGGCCCTGACCGAACCGCTCGACGTGATCGGAGCCGTGAGGCTCGTCGCGCACGTGTCGACCTCGGCTGCAGACACCGACATCGCGGCCAAGCTGCTCGACCTGCACCCGAACGGCTTCGCGCAGCGGCTGTGTGACGGGCTGGTCAGGCTCCGATACCGCGGCGGGCACGAGCGGCAACTGCCGGTCGAGCCCGGCGAGAGTTACGAGGTCGTGGTCGAGATGTGGGACACCGCGCAGCGGTTCGAGGCAGGCCACCGGATCCGGGTCGAGATCGCGTCCGCGGCGCACCCCAAGTTTGCGGTCAACCTCGGCACCGAAGGGGACCAGACGCTCGCGACCGAGAGCGTGGTCGCGCACAACGCGCTGCATCACGACGCCGCGCGCCCGTCGCGGCTGGTGCTGACCGTGATCCCGCCGCACTAACGGTTCAGGGACTCGAGACGAGTCTCCGCAGCGCGCTCAGCAGGCGCGCGCACGCGTCTCGAACGCCGTACCGCGCGGCGAGAGCGTCCATCGCCGCGCCGTCGACCGGGTAGGAGTCCCGCCGGCCGGCGGGCAGATCGATCGGCAGATCGTCGACCGGTGGGACGATCCTGAGCGCGCTCAGAAGGTACTCGCGATCGGATTCGCGAAGGTCGCGGTCGCGCAGGACGCCCGCGATGTCGCCGTGACGGCGGATCATGCCCGCTGCGGTGACCGCGCCGACTCCCTTCAGCCCGGGCAGGCCGTCGGAGGGATCGCCGCGGAGGATCGCGAAGTCGCCGTAGCGCCGGCCCGGAATGTCATACCGACGCGTGACCTCGTCCTCGTCGATCACCGCGGTGCCGCCCTTCTCCGGGTACAGGATGCACACCCGCGGGGTCTCGACCAGCGCGAACAGGTCGCGGTCGCCGCTGGCGATCTCGATCGTGCCGGGGGCCAGCCGGGACCAGGTGGCGATCACGTCCTCGGCCTCGTGCTCGGCGACGCCGACCATGTCGACCCCGATCGCCGTCAAGAGGTCGCGGATCACCGGTAACTGCGGCTCGAGCCCCGGCGGGACCGGCTCCGCCACCCGGTGGGACTTGTACGTCGGGATCAGCTCGACCCGCCAGTCCGGGCGCCAGGCTTCGTCGTCGGCGACGGCGAGGTGGCGTGGCCGGCGCTGAACGACAAGGCGGCCGAGCCGCTCGAGAGACCCCCGGATCGCGTTCACATGGAACCCATCCGGGCCGGGCTCGCCCGCGGGGACGCCGTAGAAGGCGCGGAAGATCATGCTCGATCCGTCGACCAGTAGCCAGTCACAACTCACGGTCCGCCCATTCAATCGGTCTGGGGCGTGTCATCATGTGTTCATGGCTGAAGACGAACCTAGTGGTGGGAGCTTCGAGGACACGCTGCGCGAGATCGCGCGCGAGTTGGGACGCTCCGTCGAACGTGCAGTGGACAACATCGATGTAGACGAGTTCGCGCAGATGTTTGGCGTCGACGCGAGCGCGGCGAAGGATTGGGTCGAGAGCGCGGGGAGCTGGCTGCGATCGCAGGCCGAGCGGGTCGACGAGGACCTCCCGTTCCGCATGCCGTCCCAGCGCCGCGAACCTGCTGGCGAGGACTCGGTGCGGAGCGAACGCCCGCTCCGGAGCGACGACCCGCTGCGAAGCGCCGCGCCGCACCCACTCGACCTCCCGACTGATGAGCAGGGCATCGCGCTGGCCGCGCTCGAGTCCAGGCGCTGGATGGTCGAGCCCGGCACCGATGCGCTGACCGCGCGAGGCGGCGGCCCCGGCCCGAGCGACGCGCTCGGGATCGTCCGCGAGCTGCGCGTCCGCGACTGGCTCGGAGCCGACGGCGAGATCACGCTCGTTGGCCGCCGCGCGCTGAGCCGCTGGCTCGAGGCGGCGATCCCGAGCAGAGGACCGAAGGACACCGAATCGACGCCATAGCGCCGGTCCGCTAGCGGGGCGGACGGGGGCGATGCTTTCCGACCTGAGCGCGGCCATCTACGGCCTCATGACCGTAGGGGCGCTGCTCGCGGCGGAGTCGGCTGGCAGCGAAACGTATGCCGAGACGGTCGGCGCGGTGGTGATCACGATGCTCGTCTACTGGCTGGCGCACTCGTACGCCGAGTTCGCCTCGCACCGCCTGAAGGACCGCGAGCCCGCCCGTTTTGCCGAGCTCGGGCGGATCATGGGGAAGCAGGTGCCGATCCTGTTCGGCGCGGCCATCCCTCTCATCGCGCTGCTGATCGATTGGGCGGTCGGCGCGTCGCTCGAGACGGCCGTGATCACGGCGTTGGTGACCTCTGCGGTGGTGGTCATGCTGATCGAGGTCGTGGCCGGGATTCGCGCCAAGCAGTCGGGACGCGAGCTCGTGCTCCAGACGCTGTTCGGCGCGGTGCTCGGCCTGCTGATCATCGCGCTGCGTCTCGTGCTCCACTAGGCTGCCGCGATTCGAAGGGCCGTCGACGAAGGGAGTTTCATGCAGCTGATCAAATCTCCGCGAAGCGTTGTCGCTGCGCTCGCCGTGAGCGCTGCCGCGCTCGCCGTCGGTGTCGGGTCCGCCGCCGCTGCCGGCCCGCAGCAGACCGTCACCGCCACGCTCATCAGCCGACCGGGTCAAACTCTCGCGCCCGGCTCGACGGTGAGCGCGAGCAAGATCTTCGGAAACCGCGTGTTCACCGGCGCCCAGCGCGGGTTCGCGCTGGTCGACACGGGCCAGGCGCAATACCCCGCGGCGACGGTCAACGGCGGTAAGACGTGGAAGACCGACGGCCCGGCGCTCCACCTCAACGCCGCTCAGGCTCCGCTCGCCGTGATCTACATCGGCGCCGCCGGTCCGAAGACGATCTTCGCCTGGGGCACCGGCCAGGTGATCGACACCACCAGCGACGGCGGCCAGCACTGGTACCGAGCGCTGTTCTTCGGGCTCCCGGTGGCGGTGGTCAGGAACCCTCAGGGGCATCTCGTCGCGTTCGTCGACGGGGAGACGAGCGGCAGCAACTCGAGCTTGCAGTACGTCTCCAAGAACGGCGGCAAGACCTGGCGCCTCGACAACACGATCGGCGGCTCCTAGAACTGTGATCTGACCGCGCGCCGGCGATACACGTCGGCGCCGGCAACCACCGCGAGCGTCAGTATGCACAGCGCGAACAGCTCGGGGTAGCCGGAGTAGCCCCGGTAGCGAAACGCGACCGTGTGCGTGCCGGCGGGGACGTCGGTCGCGACCAGCGCGGGCGCGACCATCTTCGTGGCGCTCGGCCGACCGTCGACGCTCGTCCTCCAGCCGTCGTCGAACGAGGCGCTCAGGACCACGACTCCTGGCCGGCGCATGGTCACCGTCGCGGCGACGAAGCCGTCGTCGAGGTCGTCGCTCTCGGAGGTGACGTCGCCGGCCGCCGCTTCCGATGACGGTGCGGGCAATGGCGACAGCGCCGCCCGCGATCGACCGAAATCAATATCAAAATAATCCCCGTGCTCGGCCAGCCGTGAACTCAGCACGGGGGCGCTGCGCGCGCCCAGGTCGGTCCGGTCGGCCGTCAGCGAGCCGACGATCGTGCCCGCATGGACGTAGCCGACGTTTGGAGTCGTCCACAGGGCATACGGGCCGGACACCGCGACCAGATCCGCGGGGATCGGAGCCGGCCAGCCGCTGGGGAGGATCAGATAGTGGATCCCGAACAGCTCGTAGTCGGACGGGTTGAGCTCGTCGAAGTGGTTCTCGGGCCCGGTCATCAGCGAGGCGGTGCGCAGCGTGTATCCGACCTCGTCGACGTCGCGGCTCTCGAGGTACTTGAACACCGGAACGGCTCCGACCGTGAAGTCGGCTCCCCAGTTCGACGGCATGCCGGCGTACACGCGCCCGCCGCCGTTGTCCTGAACGAGCGCGATCAACTGGTCGATCTCGGCGCCGTGGGCCGTGTCCGCGCGACGCTGCGCCGCGACGTGACTGGCGTTCCGGTGATCAAACGAGCGCAACTCGAGCCACGCCGGCGCGAGCACAACGACCAGCGCGATCACCGCGGCCGTCGTCCGCAGGCGCGCCATGCGCGGGTTCGTCCAGCGCCAGGCAACCCGGCGGCGGAGCGCGTCGGGCGGCGGCAATCGCCGGCCGAGCGCGAACCGTTGCGCCGCGCTCCAGACGCGCCCGGCGCACCACGCGGCGCCGCTCCCGGCCAAGAGCAGCGCGGCCAACTGGACGCCCATCATGAAGCGGCGGAAGAAGATGTCGGCGCTGCCGGGGATCACGTCCACGAGCGATCCGAACGTGGCGTGTCCGAACGACAGCAGCAGGCACACGGCGAGCGCGACCAGGACCGCGCGGGCCCCGGGCTCCGCTCGCCAGCGGGCGACCGCGAGTCCCAGGCCGACCGCCGCGAACAGCGTCACGACCGGGATCCGGCCGTGATCGAGCAGCTGCCCGGACACGAGCCAGCCGAGCACCCGCGCGGCGCCGTAACCGTTGACCAGCGCGGTGCCCCGCAGCGCTTCGTTGGTCGCGGCCCAGGGGCGCTGGTCGAGCAGCGGCACGATCACCCACGCCGCCGCGAGCAGCGACCCGCCGGCGACGGTCGCCGCGCGACGGGCGCCGGCGGCGATCGGCCGGCCGCAGACCACCGGCCAGGCGAGCAGTGGGAGGAGCGCCAGGTAGCCGGTCTCGAAGTGCAGGGCGATCGTCAGCGAGACGAGCGCGACGGCCGCGAACCGGTGGCGGCCGTCGCGGATCGCCCGCCAGCTGAAGCCCCACGCGAGCGGCAGCGTGAACGATGCCCACAGCTGCGTCCATACGCCGTACCCGGCCCAGACGTAGGCGTTCTGCTCGTAACCGATCCCGGTCACGCTCACCAGGAACGGCGACATCGCGGCCGCCGCGGCGGCGGCCGGTCGGCGCGCGCCGAATAGCCGCGCGCTCAGATAGACGCTGACCGGCCACAGGGAGAGCAGCAGGTAGAGCGTCCACCGGAACGCCGCGTCCGGACCGACGATCAGTCCCGCCGCGCCGGCGAGCATCGCCGGCAGGCTCTGGTAGTGCAGGAACTGAGGCGAGCCCAGGCTGAGGAACGGGAACCAGCTGTCGAGCGGCAGGTGGCCGGCGCGAAGTTGCGCGGTGGCGAACCGGACCATCTGCTCGTGGACCGAGCTGTCGTCGAGGTAGGGGACGGCGAGCGTCTCGGCCCGGAGGCTCAGCAGGTT
This sequence comes from uncultured Solirubrobacterales bacterium, assembly GCA_963770615.1. GTDB lineage: Bacteria > Actinomycetota > Thermoleophilia > Solirubrobacterales > Solirubrobacteraceae > Palsa-465. Next base: position 200,964 of record CAVYQJ010000008.1, read on the forward strand.
CCAGGCGACCGCCGCTCCGACGAGCAGCCACGGGCCGAGGGAGGACGGCCCGTGGCTGCGTGCAGGACGGGAGTCAGCTGTTGCCGCTGGTGCCCGAGTTGCCCGAGTTGCCGCTGTTACCGGCGTTAGGCTGCTGTTTGGCGGGCACATGCACGTAGCAGCCGACGACCCATGTCGCGGCGGGGAGCGGGGCTTGTGCGGCGGTCGAGGTGGGGGTGCCGCTGTTCCCGCTGCCCGAGTTCCCGCTGTTCCCGCTACCCGAGTTCCCGCTGTTGCCGCTGTTGCCGCTGTTGGCGCTGGTGCCGCTGCCTGAGTTGGCTGAGTTGCCCGTGTCCGCGGACCGGTGGCTGACCGCGGCGCGGTAGGCCGCGAGCGCCTGCTTAGCGCGCTTCTTAGCCTGGGCGGGGGTGAGCTGGGTGAGGTGACCGTTCCGCAGCACGGTCTCGGGCCGGGGTTGGCACGGAGGCGGCGCAACGGTGCTGAAGCAGACCGGGACTTGGCCCTGGATCAGGTGGCCCTTCTCCACGTGCACCGTGCCGTTGACCCGGTACGCCGGGATCACCTGGATTCTGCCGGGCGGAATCTTGCGCGGATCGAGCCGCGCGACGGCGACCTGAGGCGCGGCGCGGCCGGAGCCGCCCTTCGCCAGCTGCATCGCTGCCACCGCCGCCGGCGGAAGCGCCTTGACCGAACAGCCGGACACCACCACGACGAGCCTCGCCCGGATGCCGAGGGCGGCGAGCTTCGCATTCGCGCCGTGGACCGCCGCGAGCTTCTGGATCGAGACCGTCCACGTGCCGTCGGTGTTGCGGCTGACCGCGAACGCCGGCGGGCTGCTCGCGGCGCTCAGGACCAGCGCCACCACGGTCCCAGCCACGGCGAGGCCGATCGACGTGCCGGCCAGCAGGCGCGGCCGCGCCCGCCGCGGGGGCTTGGGCGCCGGCGTTTCCATCTGGGCGAGATCTGCCCCGTGCTTTCGCACGAGGTCTCGCCACAAGCGGTCCTCGAACTTACTCATCGCCCTGATGCTCCTTTCTCAGCCGGGCCCGCGCCCGGGACAGCCGCTTGCGCAGCACCACCCGAGAGACGTCGAGCGCCGTCGCGGCCTCCTTCGGCGTCAACCCGGCGAGGTCGACCAGTTCGACAGCAGCACGCTCGAGCTCGGGCAGCTGCGAGCAGCGCCCGATCAGCTCCCTGCCGGCTCGCTCGGCATCGATCCTGCCGGCCAGCTCCTCGATCTCGTCCACGTCCAACGGCCTGCGCTGGGCAAGCCGGGCAACCGCGTCACGGCCGCCGGCCGCCTGGGCGCAGTGCCCGGCGAACACGTGGGTGGCGATCCCGAACAGCCACGCTCGGGCCGAACCTCGGCCCGAGTCGAAGGTGCCGAACGCGCCGGCCGCGCGGACGAACGTCTCCGAGGTCAGATCGGCCACGATCTGCGGCTCGGCGCAGCGCCGCGCGAAGTACGCCATCACGACGTCGACGTTGCCTCGATAGACCTGCTCGAACTCGGCGAGCGCCGAGCCCGACGGGCCGCCGGGCGCCGCCGCGTTCGCTCGGGGGGAGTCCCTGAGCATCATGACCTTGGCGCTCGCTGCTGTGCTCATATGCCGGTAGTTGTCGGATTCGCCTCCGGCTGTGACATCGAGTCGATTGTGACGTTACGGCTTGACCCCAACCACGTAACGGAACACGTTGTGGATCGCGGCCGCGCCGGCGCGGTCCTGGAACGGCTCGATCGCCGCGACGAGCGCGTCGCGGACGCGTCGCTCGCCGACCGCGCGGGCGGACCGTGCCCCGCCGGCGGACGCGAGCAGCGCCCGCAGGGCCGTGTCGGTGTCGGGGTAGGTCCACGCGAGGGCGACCTCGCCGACGCTGGTCAGCCGCAGCCCGGCGGCGTCTTCGAGGGCGCGCGCCAGCCCGCCCGGTGACGAGAGCGCGTAGGGCGCGTAGCCGTCGTCCGCCGGTTCGTCGACCAGCGCCTTCATCGCGAGATGGAGCGCGGTGCCCTCGTTGCGCTCGGGCTCTGCAAAGGTCGCCGCGGCCAGCCGGCCCCCGGGGACGAGCACGCGCGCGGCCTCCGCGAACGCCTTCGCGGGGTCGAGCGCGAACTGAAAGCCGTTGACCGAGGTGACCACGTCGAACTGCGCGTCGAGGAACGGGAGCGCGTCCATCTCGCCCTCCACGAACGTGCCGTCAGGGGTGCGCTCGCGCGCGATCTCGAGCAGTGCCGGCGCGATGTCGATGCCGGTGACCGTCGCGCCGCGGGCGGCGGCGAGTGCGGCGGCATAGCCCGAGCCGCAGGCGATGTCGAGCAAGCGGGTGTTCGGCCCCGTCTCGGTCTGGTCGAGCAGTTCGGCGAACAGAGTGTGGTTCTGCGGCTCGGCGATCTCCGCCCAGTCGCGTGGGTTCGAGCTCCACAGCTCGCGCTGCTCGTCGATGATCGATTGGTTGCTCATCGTGCGGGCTCGATGTTCTGGTTCAGGCGGAACACGTTGTCGGGGTCGTATATCGCCTTGATCTCTTGAAGGCGGGTCAGCGTCGAACCGTAGGCGGTGGCCGCGGGCTCGGCGTCGTCGTCCTCCATGAAGTTGGAATACGCGCCACCGGTCAGGTGCGGCGCGAGTGCGGCGAACGTGTCCCGGACCCAGGCGATTTCGTCGTTGGTCGCGTCTGGGTCCCGCCACTGACCGGCGATGTTGATGAGCCAGGTCGCGTCGCGGTGGGGGAATGCGGTCGCGTCGTTTGGGACATCGCGGATGGCGCCCCCGAGCGCGAGCACCTCGATCACCGAGAGGCGGGAGCCGACCTTTGCGCCGCGGTCGGTCGCTTCGGCGATCAGGTCGTCGGTGAGTTCGGTCGTGAAGCCCGCCTTGAGATAGGCGTGCAGGGTCCCGGGCGCGAGCAGCTCGTCGGTGATCGACTGGATCGCGAGGTAGGGGATGGTGGCGAGTTCGCCGGCGGGCGGATCGAGCTCGCGTTGAATCTCGCGGAGGAGGTCGAGGCCTTCGTGCTCTGGGCCCGACCATTCGATCAGCGACATGATCCCGGGCGTGCCCTCGAGCGCCGGGGTCATCCACGGGGCCTCGGCGGGGCCGCGCCGCATGAAGCTCGTCCACAGCAGCTCGTTCGGCGTTTCAGCGTCGCCCATCAGACGCTCACCCATTTTGAGAACCCTTCTTGCGTCGTCCAGGGGATGGAACGTCGCGAGGATCGGCAGATCCGCGAGCTCGTGCGCGCGGAACTCGAACTCGGTCACCACGCCGAAGTTGCCGCCGCCACCGCGCAGTGCCCAGAACAGATCGGCGTGCGCGTCATGGGTGGCGTGGACGACCCGGCCGTCGGCGAGGACGACCGTCGCCGACGTGAGCGAGTCGATCGTCAGCCCGAAGCGCCGCATGAGCCGGCCGACGCCGCCGCCGAGCGTCAGGCCGCCGACGCCGGTGTGCGAGACGACGCCGGCGGGGACGACGAGGCCGTGGGCCTGAGCGCCGCGGTCGACGTCACCGAGGAGGGCGCCGCCCCCGACGCGGACCCGCTTCTTTGCCGGGTCGACGTCGACGTGGTTGAGCTTGCGGAGGTCGATCACGATCCCGCCGTCGACGGTCGAGAACCCGGGCAGCGAGTGGCCGCCGCCGCGGACCGCGATCTTGAGGTTGCGCTCGCGGCCGTAGGCGATCGCGGCGGCGACGTCTTCGGGGGATTCGCAGCGAGCGATCAACGCCGGGCGGCGGTCGTGCATCACGTTCCACACGGCGCGCGCCGCGTCGAACTCCGGCGCGTCCGGTCCTACGACGTGGCCGCTGAAGCCGGGGATGTCTATGGGGTCATCGATAGCTATAGATTTATAGATAATGCTTTGGACCTTACCATGCTCGATGTCGCGATGGAAGAGCAGACGCCCAAAGAGCTCGCCGTCGTCCTGCACGACCTGGCGTGGCTGCTGCCGCGGACGATCGGCCGCGAATCGGACCCCGGCTCCGCGCTCCCGAGCTCCGAGCTAGAGGTCATGCGGCTACTTGTCCGGCGCCCGGGCCTGAGCGTGAACGAGGCCGCGAGAGAGTTGCGGCTGGCGCCGGCGAACGTCTCCACGGCGCTGCGCGCGCTCGAAGCGCGCGGGTTGCTCGAGCGACGCCGCGATCCCGACGACGGCCGCATCGTCCGGCTTCATCCGACGGCGGCGGCGCTCACTCACCGCGCCGACCAGGAACGCGCGTGGGGCCATGCGCTCGCGGAGGCGCTGGCGCTGCTGTCGAAGGCTGACGCGAAGCGGACGCTCGCCGCAACCCGGTCGCTCCGCGCGCTCGCGGCGGTCCTCGGTGGCGAGGCGGCGCCGTAGGCTGAGCGGTCCGCGACCGACGCCGCCGATCGTGCCCTTCGCTACGGTCGGGTGCGCTTGCGAGCGAGGGTATGGATCGTGTGGGTGATTGTCGTGGCGGGCGCATTCGTCGCGCCGGCGCGTGCGCTCGCGGTTGGCTGGGGGATCAACATGGACGGGCTTGTCCAGCCGGGAGCCGCTCCGACGTTCACGTATCAGAGCGACCCTTACTTCACCGAGTTGGTCGGCGGAAGCTCATGCGCGGGCGCGACGTCCAACGCGATCTGTTACGCGCGCATCTACGTTCCCTGGGATGCGGTGAACGACGGCAAGGGGAGCTTCTCGGCCGGCACCTGCCAGAAGTCGCCGGCCGGTCCGGGGACGCCGGCGGCCGTGTACGCCGACGAGGTCTCCGCCGCGGCGCGCGCCGTCGGCGTCGGTCACGTGTTGGTCGCGCTCACCACTTCTTTGAACACCTCCACCGACGACATCTGGCCGACCGACAACGGGTATGAGTGCGGGCTGAGCGGGCTCGAGCAAGCCGAGCCAGGGGTCACCCAGTGGGAGGTGTTCAACGAACCCGACTCCGCGTACGTCCCGGACTCGATCCCGGGCGGAGGTCCCAACTGCAAGGCGCGTAATGGCACATGGGTGGCGACCCAGGATCAGTGTGTGCTCGGCAGCCCGGCGGTGACGCCGTCCGGCGGCAACGGCCACGGCGGCAGCGCCCAGGCGGCGGCGTACTGGTACCTCGACGCAACGCGAGCGAACCCGAGCGCGGGTCAAACGCTCCTCGCCGGCGGCTTCAACTTCAACACCTCGAGCTGTGTCACCACGACGTGTTACTACCTCGGTGGTTACTTTCGCGAGTTGTCACGGATCGATCCGACGCCACCCGATGCGATCGCGCTCCACCCTTACCTCGACGTCGACTACGCGGCTTTGAACGGCGGGGATCCGCTTCCGCCGGTGACCTCAGGCCTCCCGAGCGCGCAGGGCGCGATCGAGGTGATCGACCAGGTATATCCGAGCGATCCGCAGATCTGGCTGACCGAGGCGGGGGTGTGGCTGACGAACTCGGGGAAGGCGGGGGTGACCAGCGTGTGCGGTGACGGCAACCCCGCCGACGACGGGACGTGGTTGGCGTGTCTCAACGGCAACCCGTCCGCGCAGGCACTCGCGGCCGAGGGGTATCTGCGGCTCCCGAGCGAGTCGAGCCAGATCGCGCGCGTCTACTACTACGACTTCAACAACCAGAACGTCGGGTGGGACTCGGGCCTCGTCAACCTCAACCCCGGGCTGCTCGGGTCGAGCGGCTACGGCACCCCGCGGATGGCCTGGTGCGTGCTCCACAACTTCGCCGCGGGACAGTCGCCGTCCGCGGCTGAGATGAATGCGGCGCGGCCGGGTTCGCCGTGCGACGACCAGAACCCGGGCGACGCGACCTACGCCCCGGCCGTCGCCCAGCACTTCGTCGCCGGCACGGGGCCTGGCGACTCGGCGCCGGTCGCCGCCGAGTCACCGGGCGAGGCGGGGCGCGAGTTCGTGCTCACCGTGGCCGAGGGCGTGCAGACGCTGCTCGGCACGCTCGTACCGGGGACGACCGGGTAGTCATCCGGCGGTGGGGTTGCTGATTCCGTGGCGGTTGTGGGGCGGATTGGGTTTTTGAACGGCGGGCACCTGGACTGGGGTGGGGGCGGGTTGCCGGCGCGCGGCGTCCCGCGGATCATGCGTAGCTCGACAATCGGGCGCGATTGCGCCGGCCTTGCCGTGCTACGCGTGCCACACGTGCGTAGTACGGCACGGCCTCGCCGGATCGGCTCCGTTGTCGTGCCATGCATGCCCGGCGCGCCGCGACGCGTCCCCGGGGTGACCGCGGCGCGCTGCGACCCTTACCCGGGACGACCGCGGCGCGCCGCGACCCGTACCCGGGACGACCCCGGCGCGCCGCGACCCGCACCCGGGACGACCGCACCCCCTCAGGTGCCCGCCGTTTGGCCGTTTCGCCGGCGCGGGAGGCGGATGGGCGAGCAACCGTCAGGCGAGCGCCACCGCGGCCTCCGGCGTCGCGACGTGGAAGCTGAAGCTCTCCTCGAGGTAAAGCCTCACGGTCTTGGCGTCGTGCGCCTCGTAGCCGATCGACAGGTCCTGGCCCGACTCGAATAGGAAGTCGCCACCCCGCAGGCTGACCAGCACCGCGCCGCCGACACCCGGGGCCCAGACGATCGGGCCGTCGATGATCTTGCGCAGGTGCTCGAACAGCGGGTAGCCGCCGTGCTCGGCGCCCTCCACCGCGCGCTGGTACTCCTCCCCGCCGAGCGCGAGCCCGTAGGGGCCGCTGATCCCGCTGTGGAGCAGTCGCTCGACCGCCGCCGCCACCGGACGCCGATACGCGTCGGGCTTGTTGCCCAGCGTTATCCCCTTGTGCGGAGAGGCGTCGGCGATCCCCTCCATCACTCCCTTCCAGCCGTGAAAGACGGCCTTGTTCTCGGCCACGGCGATCTGGTGGGCGGCGTTGTCGAGCGGCTCGAGGTCGGCATCCTCGGCGCCGCGGTCGATGTCGCGGAGCTCGGACAGCTCGAGCTCGAAGCTGGCCCGCACCTCAACCAGCGGCAGCACGCGCCGCTGCACGCCGGTGACCCCTTCGCAGGGGGCCGATTTGAGCGCGACGGCGCGCCCGAGGTTGGTGGCCGAGTACTCCCAGCCGTGCGGCCCCGAGAAGTCGACGAGCTTGCGGGCCGCGAGCGCGGGCGCGAGCCGCTCGCGCGCCTCGTCGTCGAGTTCCTTCCATCCCGAGTCGCTGATCGGCGCCAGCGAACGAAGCAGATGGTTCATCGCAGTGCTCCTTTCAGGCTGCCGATTCCGAGCGAGCCGGCGGGGTAGCCGCCCTGGCCGTCGGCACCGTTGCCCTCGAACGTTTCGGCCTCGGCCTGTTCGCCGCGCTCGACGATGTCGCCGGGCTGGAACAGCACGCCCTCGGCGATCTCGCGCCACGCCGGCGCGCGGCGCAGCAGGAACTCGAGGTCCATGCTGAAGTGTTTGAACTCCTCGCCCTGGGCGTCGCGCATGACTGCCAGCGCCTCGGGATCGGTCTCGACCGCGATCCGCTGTTCGTACCACCCGATCGCTTCGGCTTCCTCGGTGAGTGAGGCGCACAGCCGCGCGAACGTCCGGGTCGCGGCCGGCAGCTCCTCGGGTGGCTCGTGGTATTGGTCGAAACCCATGCGCGTGCTCCCTTGTCGTAGCTGGCTGGCGTGAACTCTACGTCGGGGCGGCGGTCCGTACTCTCGAAAGTTCGTGCGCGACGACGAGGCTGTGGAGCCCGAGGAGCTGGGAGCGGCGGCGTGGAGCGGTGACCACCCGGTGATGACCGGTAGCTGCTCGTGGACCGACCGCACGCTGGTCGAGGAGGCCGACTGGTACCCGCAGCGAACGATGTCGGCCGAGGATCGGCTGCGCTACTACGCCGCCCAGTTTCCGCTGACCGAGATCGACTCGACCTACTATGCCCCGCCGGCCGAGAGGCAGGTGGCGCTATGGGCCGCGCGCACGCCCGACGGGTTTCGGTTCGACGTCAAGGCGTACTCGCTGCTGACCGGACACCCGACCCGGCCCCGGTCACTGTGGCGCGATCTGCGCGACGACCTGCCGCCGGACGTGGCCGAGAAGCGCAACATCTACGCCAAGCACCTCGGCGCCGACGCGATGGACGAGGCCTGGCGGAGGTTCGAGTCCGCGCTCCGCCCCTTTTACGAGGCAGAGAAGCTGGGCGCGGTGCTGTTCCAGTACCCGCCCTGGTTCGGGCCGCGGAAGGACAACAGAGCGGAGATCGAGGCCCTGCGCGAACGGCTGCCCGACTACCGGATCAGCGTCGAGTTCCGTTCGCCGCGATGGCTGGCCGAGGAGCGCGACCGCGAGCGGACGCTGAAGATGCTCGAGGAGCACGGCCTGATCTTCGTGTGCGTCGATGCGCCGCCGGTCTCGGAGTTGCCGCGCGTGATGGCGGTGACGAATCCCGAACTGTTTCTGGTCCGCTTCCACGGGCGCTCGGATAGCACGTGGAAGGACACCTCGGGTTCAGCGGCCGAGCGGTTTCGCTATCTGTATACGAAGCAGGAACTCGAGGAGTTGGCAGCGCCGATCGCCGAGCACGCGCGCGACGCCCGCGAAACGCATCTGCTCATGAACAACTGCTACCGCGACTACGCGGTGCGCAACGCGGCGCAACTGCGAGACATCCTCGCGGGATACGCAATTTGAGGCGGCTCAGGACGCGCTGACCCCGGCCTGAACGCCCCGGTTACCCAGACCGGGACGGTGGGTATCACGCGAAGGGTCTACCGTAGTCGGTAGGATCGCGTCGCGCCACGTGTGCTCGGCCCAGGAGTCGAGTAGCGCCCGACGTTTAGGTCGCTGGCAAGTGCGGGTGGCGCGCGAGGGATCCGCCGAGGACGCCTACAACCTCACAGACGAAGGAGAAAGATGGGATCGACTCCCGTAAACGCGCCCGTAGGGCACGTGCGGCCAGTTGAGATGCCGGTCGTTGATCGCGTCGCGAGTGCGATCGTCACGGCGGTTCCTCCGATCATGGTGGCGGTGGGGATGTGGTTCGGCTGGGTCGGCAACCTGCTGAACTGGCAGGACCTGCTGATCCTGGCGGTGTTCTACATGTTGGTGGGGACCGGGATAACCGTCGGCTTCCACCGGCTTCTGACCCACGGCAGCTTCAAGTGCCACCGCCTCACGCGCGCGGCGTTCGCGGCGCTCGGATCGGCCGCGGCCGAGGGCCCGGTGATCGACTGGGTGGCGACGCATCGCAAGCACCACCAGTTCTCCGACATCGACGGCGATCCGCACAGCCCGCACGTCGGGCACGGATCCGGCTGGCGCGGCGCGATCACGGGCCTCATCCACGCCCATCTCGGATGGGTGTTCAGCGACATGGAGGTGGCCGACGAGCGCAAGTACGCCAGGGACCTGCTCGGCGACCCGTGGCTTCGCTTTGTCAACAACACGTTCGTGTTGTGGGTCCTCGCGGGCCTCGCCGCGGCGTTCGGGCTCGGCGTCGCGCTCAGCGGTACCGTCGCGGGCGGCCTGACCGCGCTGCTCTGGGGTGGCGCGGCTCGGATCTTCTTCATGCACCACGCCACGTTCAGCATCAACTCGCTGTGCCATTTCTTCGGCCGGCAGGACTTCGACACGCACGATGAGTCGCGCAACCTCGCGTGGCTGGCGATTCCCACCTGGGGCGAGGCCTGGCATAACAACCACCATGCGTTCCCGTGCTCGTACCGCCACGGCATGCGCCGATGGCAGATCGATCCGTCCGCCGGAATCATCAGGCTGCTGGAGATGAGCGGCCTGGCCTGGGATGTCGTGCGAGTGAGCCCCGAGCGCAAGGACAGTAAGGCGCTCGCCGGGGCCGTCCTGTAAGAGCCTTGGCGTTCTCCCAGACGGCTCCTCTCCGGCGTGCGCTGACCACCAGCCTGCCGCGCCGGCCGTTCGGCGTGCGCTTCTGGGACGGCACCGAGGTGGCCGCCACCGAGCCCGGGGCGCCGACGCTGACGCTGCGCACGCCGCAGGCGCTCGCCCACGCGCTGCGGGCGCCCGGCGAGCTGGGCCTCGGCCGTGCCTACGTCGCGGGGATGATCGACGTCGACGACCTGGAGGCGGCGCTGCGGATGGTGGACGAGTTCGAGCCGCCGGACCTCTCGCTCGGCCAGCAGGTGGGCCTCGCGGTCGCTGTGATCCGGGCATGCGGGCTCGTTCGCCCGCCTCCGGTGCCGACCGCCGAGCTGAGGCTCCGCGGGCAGCGACACACGATTTCGCGCGACCGGCGTGCGGTTCGCCACCACTACGACGTCGGCAACGAGTTCTTCGCGCTGTTCCTCGACCGCTCGATGACGTACAGCTGTGCGTACTTTGCCGGCGGCGCCGAGACGCTCGAAGAGGCCCAGGAGGCCAAGGTCGAGCTGGTCTGCAAGAAGCTCGGCCTGCGCGAGGGCGAGCGCGTGCTCGACGTCGGGTGCGGGTGGGGGAGCTTCGTGATTCATGCCGCGACCCACTACGGCGTGCGCGCGGTCGGGATCACGCTCGCCGAGCGTCAGGCTGAGCTGGCCCGCGAACGGGTTCGTGAGGCCGGCGTGGCCGACCGAGTCGAGATCCGCGTCGCCGACTACCGCGAGGTGTCCGACGGGCCGTTCGACGCGATCGCCAGCATCGGGATGGTCGAGCACGTGGGGGCGGAGCAGATTGACGTGTACGCCAAGTGCCTGCATGGCCTGCTCAAGCCCGGCGGAAGACTGCTCAACCACGGGATCGCCAAGCTCCAGGACTTCGATACGCCGGACGAGGGCGCGTTCTCGGAGCGGTTCGTGTTCCCGGACGGCGTTCCTTTGCCGCTCTCACGGATCATCCAAGCACTGGAACGCGTCGAGTTCACGACGACCCACGTCGAGGGGCTCCAGACCGACTACGCGCGAACGATCACGTACTGGATCGAGCGGTTCGACGCCCACTGGGACGACGCGGTCCGCCTCGCCGGCATTGAGCGGGCCCGGATCTGGCGGCTGTACCTGCGCGCCGCTCGGCAGGGTTTCACGACCGGGTGGGCGTCGGTCTACCAGGTTCTCGCGCACCGCTAACCGGAAACGTGGCACTCGGTGTCGGCCCGTCGTCGGCTGTCGCGTTAGCCGCGCATATCGCGGCGTAGGTGGATCTCGGATGCGCGCTACAGGCGAAGCGCTCGACTTCACAGCGACGCAGCCGGTGGAGTATGGTCGCGTTTGCCCAGCAAACCTGGAAGGGAGAGGCATGAGTAGACCCGTTCCCGTCCGCTTGAACGTCAACGGCGTCGAGCACCACTTGGAGGTGGAGCCGCGCCTGTTGCTGGTCCATGCGATACGCGATCACTTGGGACTGACCGGCACGCACGTCGGCTGCGACACGTCCAATTGCGGAGCTTGCACGATCCATATGGACGGGAAGCCCGTCAAGTCGTGCACGGTGCTCGCCGTGCAGGCCGACGGCGCGACGCTGACCACGATCGAAGGGATGGCGACCGAAGATGGCCTTCATCCGCTCCAGGAGGCGTTCTGGAACGATCACGGTCTGCAGTGCGGCTATTGCACGCCGGGCATGATCATGGCCGCCGCGGGACTGCTCGCCGAGAACCCGAATCCGACCGAACAAGAGGTGCGGCACGGCCTCGAGGGCAACCTATGTCGCTGCACCGGCTACCACAACATCGTCAAGGCCGTGCTTGACGCCGCCAAGGTGAAGGGGGCGAGCGTCTCGCAGGAGTCCGGGGTGTCGTCATGAGCGCCACCGCCGAAGGCCCCGCGACGAACGGCAAGACCCACGTCGGGCAGTCACTGAGGCGCAAGGAGGATCCCCGCCTGATCACCGGCCGCGCCAGCTACGTCGACGACATCACCGTCGTCGGTCAGCTGTGGGCTGCGTGGGTGCGCTCGCCCGAGGCACACGCCAAGATCGTCTCGATCGACACATCCGCGGCCAAGGCGCGCGACGGCGTGGTCGCGGTCTTCACCAACGAGGACCTCGACATGGAGGCGGGTCTCCCGATGGCGTGGGTCCCGCCGGGTGTCACGGTCAACACCCCCGATCACTGGGTGCTCGCGAAGGACGAGGTCAAGCACGTGGGCGACCCGGTCGCACTGGTGATCGGCGATGACCGCTACGCGGTGGTCGATGCGGCCGAGGACGTGGTCGTCGAGTACGAGCCGCTACCGGTCGTGACCGATCCGGAGAAGGCGCTCGAGGATGGATCACCGCTCGTCCACGAGAAGTTCGGGACCAACAAGGTGTGCGACTGGTCGCTCGGCGGCGGTGATCTCGAGGCCGGCTTCGCGGCGGCCGACGTGATCATCGAGCGGCGCATCGTCAACCATCGCATGGCCGGTGGGGCGATCGAGCCGCGCGGGGTGCTGGCCGAGTACCGCGGGGAAAAGCTCACCGTCTGGAGCTCGACCCAGGTTCCGCACTTCCTGCGTCTGTTCCTGGCCCTCCTGGTCGGCATCCCGGAGGACAGGGTCCGCGTGATCGCTCCCGAGGTCGGTGGTGGTTTCGGCTCCAAGCTCAACATCTACGCCGAGGAGATCGGCTGCGCGTGGGCGTCACGCAAGCTCGGGCGCCCGGTGAAGTGGATCGAGACCCGTTCCGAGGGCATGATGGTCACCCATCACGGGCGAGACCAGATCGACTACGTCAAGGTCGGCGCCAAGCGCGACGGCACGCTGACGGCCTGGCACACGAAGATCATCGCCGACATCGGCGCCTATCAGTTGCTGCTGACGCCACTGATTCCGCCGCTCAGCGCGTTCGTGATGTGCGGCGTCTACAACACGCCGGCCGTCGTCACCGACGTGACCAGCGTGCACACGAACAAGTTCCCAACTGACGCGATCCGCGGAGCGGGCCGCCCCGAGGCGACCCACCTGATCGAGGTCGTGATGGATCAGCTCGCGCACGAGCTGGGGATGGACGCGCTCGAGCTGCGGCGGAAGAACTTCATTCCGCCATTCGCGACCGGCCACGAGACCCCGATCGGCGTCGTGTATGACTCCGGGAACTACGAGGCCGCGCTCGACAAGCTGCTCGAGCACATCGATCCGGCGCAGGTGCGTGCAGAGGCCGAGGCGCTTCGAGCCGAGGGCATCTACCGCGGCATCGGTTTCTCCACCTACACCGAGATCTGCGGTAATGCGCCGTCGCGGGCCGTGGGTCCCGGCGGGTTCGGCCTCCAGGGCGGCGGCTGGGAGTCCGCCACCGTCCGCGTCCACGCCACCGGGTCGGTGACGCTGTACACCGGCACCTCGCCGCACGGCCAGGGTCACGAGACCGGATTCGCTCAGATCGTCGCGGACCGGCTCGGGATCGATCCGCAGCAGGTCGAGGTGATCCACGGCGACACCGACACGGGTCCGTTTGGACTCGATACGTATGGCTCGCGCTCGCTCGCCGTGGGCGGCGAGGCCGCCGTGCGAGCCGCCGGCAAGGTCGCGAACAAGGTCAAGGCGATCGTCGCCCACCAGCTCGAGGCGGCGCCTGAGGACATCGAGCTGAGGAACGGCAAGTTCTCGGTGCGCGGTTCGCCCGATAAGGGGTTGACGCTCGCCGAGGCGGCGGGCGCCGCGTACGTGACGATGGACATGCCCGAGGGCATGGAGCCGGGGCTCGACGAGCAATCGTTCTACGACCCCGAGAACTTCGTGTTCCCGTTCGGCGCGCACGCATGCGTCGTCGACGTCGACCCGGAGACCGGAAAGGTCAAGGTCGTCCGCTGGGTGGCGGTCGACGACTGCGGGCCGGCGATCAACCCGATGCTGATCGACGGCCAGGTCCACGGCGGGATCGTCCACGGAATCGGGCAGGCGCTGTATGAGCGCATCCACTACGACGAGACCGGCCAACTCGTGACCGGCACGTTCGTGGATTACGCGCTCGCGACGGCGGCGGAGCTGCCGAGCTTCGAGACCGACCGCACCGAGACCCCGAGCCCGGTCAACTCGCTCACGGTCAAGGGGGTGGGGGAGGCCGGCACGATCGCCGCCACCCCGGCGGTCACGAACGCCGTGATCGACGCGCTCCGCCCGCTCGGCGTCGAGTTCATCAACATGCCGCTCAGCCCGATGCGGGTGTGGGAGGCAATTCAGGAAGCCAAGGGAGGTGTGCCGGCATGATTCCGGCCGAGTTCGACTACACCGCGCCGGACACGCTCGAGGACGCGATCCAGGCGGTCACCGACGGTGGCGAGGACGCAAAGCTGCTCGCCGGGGGACATTCGCTGCTGCCGCTGATGAAGCTGCGGTTGGCGGCGCCGACGCTGCTCGTGGACCTGCGCAAGGTTCCCGGGCTGCACGGGATCCAGCGCGAGAACGGCACCTGGCGGATCGGTGCGCTGACCCCTCACGCCGCACTCGAGCACACCCCGGATCTGGGGGTCGTCTCAAGGGTGGCAGGAACGATCGCCGACCCGCAGGTCCGCAATCGCGGGACGATCGGCGGATCGCTGGCCCACGGCGACCCGGCGTCTGACCTGCCGGCGGTGATGCTGATCTGCGACGCCAGCGTCACGTTGCAGGGCGCAGGGGGTAACCAGCGGAGCGTCGCCGCGAACGACCTGTTCCGCAACTACCTCGAGACCGCGATCGAGCCGGCCGAGGTCCTCACCGAGGTGCGAATCCCGGCATACGACGGCTGGGGCTATAGCTACCAGAAGTTCAACCGGCGCAGCGAGGACTGGGCGATGGTGGCCGTCAGCGTCCTCGTCAAGCAGACCGGCGACGTGTGCGAGGACGTCCGCGTCGGCTTGACGAACATGTCGTCGGTTCCGTTGCGGGCCGGCGCGGTGGAGGATGCCCTGCGTGGACAGCCGCTGAACAAGGAGAGCATCGCGAGGGCCGCCGAGCAGGCGGCGGAGGGCACCGACCCGCCCGCCGACCTGAATGCGAGCGCGGATTACAAGCGCCACCTGGCGCGCGTTCTCACCCGCCGCGCCCTCGAGGAGGCAGCGGGGCTGCCATGATGGCTGTGTGACTCTTTCACACGTCGGGTCCGTAGAGGAGGCGAGCGCGGCGCTCGCCTCCCAGGGCTATTTGGCCGGTCGTCCGCTCGCGCTTGCAGTCCATCTCGCGGTTGCCCTCGAGCAGCCGCTCCTACTCGAGGGCGAGGCCGGCGTCGGCAAGACCGAGGTCGCTCGGGCCCTTGCCGCCGCCACCGGGGCGCGCCTGATCCGCCTCCAGTGCCACGAGGGGATCGACCTGCATCACGCGGTCTATGACTGGGATTACGCGCGGCAGCTGCTCGCGCTCCGAGCCGCCGAGGCGGGAGTCGACGAGGGCGAGTTGTTCTCGCGCCGGTTCTTGCTGCGGCGTCCGTTGCTGGATGCGCTGGAGGCGGACTCGGGTCAGCCGGTCGTACTACTGATCGACGAGATCGACCGCGCGGACGACGAGTTCGAGGCGTTCCTGCTCGAGTTCCTGGCCGACTTCGCGGTGACGATCCCTGAGCTTGGAACGATCACCGCGGCGCGGCGACCGACCGTGTTCCTGACCTCGAATCGCACGCGCGAGCTGCACGACGCGCTGAAGCGCCGCTGCCTCTACCAATGGATCGACTACCCGAGCGCCGAGCTCGAGCGGGAGATCGTCCGCACGCGAATCCCGGGCGTGCCCGAGACGATCGCGAGCCGGGTCGTGACGGCCGTTTCGCGTCTGCGCGAGCAGGGCGACCTTTACAAGCTGCCGGGCGTGGGGGAGACGATCGTATGGGCGCGCGCGCTGCTCCAGCTTGGCGAGGACGCCGACCTCGAGGAGACACTCGGCGTTGCGCTGAAGGTGCACGAGGACATGGAACGCGTGATCTCGCGGGGTGTGCTTGACGGTGTCTGAGTCCGTTACGCCGGAGCTGGCCGAGGGCGTGACGAATGGGCTCGCCGAACTCGCGGCTGGTCTCCGCGCCCAGGGCTCGCGCGTCGGTATGGGAGAGCTGTTGACCGCGCACCGGGCGCTCGAGGCGGTCGACTGCGCCTCGCGCGAGGACGCGCGGCTGGCTCTGCGCGCGGTGCTGTGCTCCGATCGGGCCGACCTCGCGAGGTTCGATCTCGCGTTCTTGGCGGTGTACGGGAGCGGCGCGCCGCTCGGACAGTCGCCGTTCGACGAGCTGGGCGGCCTCGAGCAGGAGGTGCTGCCCCATGCCGGGCTCGCCACGGGCGGCGTACCGCCTCCGCCATCCGCCGGCGCCGAGCTGAGCCCGGTGCCGGCCGCGTGGAGCGACGTTGAGTTGCTGCGCCACAAAGACTTCGCCACGTACACCGACGCCGAGATGGCGGTCGCGCGGCTGCTGATCGCGCAGCTCGCCCGTCGCGGGCCGACCCGGCTGTCCCGGCGGACGCGGCCGTCGCGGCGCCGTGGCCATACGCCCGATCTGCGCCGCGTCGTGCGCGCTTCGCTGCGCACCGCGGGAGAACCGATCGACCGGCACTGGCGCGCGCCCTCGCGCCGGCCGAGGCCGGTGGTGCTCGTGTGCGACGTGTCGGGATCGATGACCCCGTACGCCCGGATGCTGCTCCAGTACCTGCACGCTTCGGTCGCCGCCCGCCGGCGCGTCGAGGCGTTCGCGTTCGGCACGCGGCTGACGCGCATCACGCACGAGTTGGGCGGCCGCGATCACGACCGCGCCTTGGAGCGCGCCGCCGAGGCGGTAACCGATTTCTCGGGCGGGACGCGGATCGGTGCGGCCCTGGCGACGCTGAATCGCGACCACGGACGCCGGGTAGGGCGCGGCGCGGTGGTCGTGATCCTGTCCGACGGGTGGGACCGCGGGGAGCCGGAGCAGCTATGGGCCGAGATGGCGCGGCTGCGCCGCAGCGCGCACCGGCTGGTCTGGCTGAACCCGCTGGCCGCCCATCCCGAATTCGCGCCGCTGACCCGCGGCATGCGGGCCGCGATCCCGCACACCGACGAGTTGCTCGCGGGCAATTCGCTCGCCTCGCTCGAGCAGCTAGCTGTCATCCTTGAGGAGATCTAATTGGTCGCTGTCACCGTGCTTACGAAAGAGACCACTGAACCATGAAAGAGGTCCTATCCGAGATCGAGGTCTGGAAGGCGCGCGGCGACCGGATCGCGCTGGCGACCGTGATCGACGTGCAGCGGTCGGCGCCCCGCCCCCCGGGGGCCAAGATGGCCGTCAACGAGCACGGTGAGATCGCGGGCTCGGTGTCGGGTGGCTGCGTCGAGGGCGCGGTTGCCGAGATCGCCGACGGGATCCTGCGTGGCGACCCGCCGCAACTTGTCCACTTCGGGATCGCCGACTCCGACGCGTGGGACGTGGGGCTACCGTGCGGCGGTGAGATCGACGTGTGGGTGCAGGCGTACGAGCCGGGCCGGTTCGAGGAGGTCGCTCGCTTGGGCGGGAGGGCCGCCGAGGTGACCGTCCTGGAAGGCGCTTCCCCCGGGGCCAAGCTGCTCGTGGAGCCGGACGGGGCTCGCTTAGGGTCTCTCGGCGCGCCGGAGCTCGACGACGAAGCCGCCCGCATCGCGGGCGAGCAGCTGTGGGCCGAGGCGTCCGAGCGCCGCGACGGGCTGTTCATCGACGTCGTCGCACCGCCGTCGCGGCTGATCGTGTTCGGCGCGGTCGACATCGCATCTTCGCTGTGCTCGCTCGCTCGCGCCGCCGGATGGCGCCCGTACGTGGTCGACCCGCGTGCGCGGTTCGCGACCCCGGACCGGTTCCCCGACGCCGAGCAGGTGATCGCCGCCTGGCCCGAGGAGGCGGTCGCGCAGCTCGGCGGCGTCGATCCGGCCACCTCGATCGTGGTGCTCACACACGACCCCAAGCTCGACGACGCCGCGCTGCTGCTGGCGCTGAGCTCACCGGCCCGGTTCATCGGCGCGATGGGATCGCGCCGCGCGCAGGCCAAGCGCCGGGAGCGCCTGCTGGAGCTGGGACTCGGCGAGGACGAGCTCGAGCGCATCTCGGCGCCGGTCGGCCTCGACCTCGGGGGTATCAGCCGCGAGGAGACCGCGCTCTCGATTCTGGCCGAGATCGTCGCGGCCCGCCACGGCCGTGACGGAGGGCGGCTCGCGGACAGCAAGGGCCGGATCCACGAGGTCCCCGCTTGATCTGCGGCCTGATCCTCGCCGCCGGCGCCGGCACCCGGTTCGGAGATAAGCCGAAGCAGCTGGCCGAGCTCGAGGGCCGTCCGCTGCTGGATCACGCGATCGCCGCGCAGTGCGCGGTCGTCGAGCTCGAGCGGATCGTGGTGGTGCTCGGCGCGTACGCGGAGCAGATCCTGAGTCGCGTCGAGTTCATGCGGGCGGATCCGGTGATCTGCGAGCGCTGGGAGGATGGTCAGGCCGCCTCGCTTCGGCGCGGGATCGAGCGCCTGACCGACGGTGCCCATGTGAACAAGGTGATCGTCACGCTGGGCGACCAGCCGCGGATCCGGCCCGAGCTGATCGCGCGCTTCATCGAGGAGCCACCCGGCACCCGCGCCACCTACGACGGCCGCCCCGGACATCCCGTCGTGCTCGGCCCCGTTCAGATGCGCGCGATCGCGCGGTTGCACGGCGACCGCGGCGCCCGTGAGTTGCTGCGCGGCGGCGCCACCATCGAATGCGGCCGGCTGAGCTCGGCGCGCGATGTCGACACCCCCGAAGACCTGGAGGCGATACGTCATGAGGCTAGAGCAGTCGTTTGAGGTAGCCGCACCGCTCGAGCAGGTGTGGCACACGCTGATCGACGTCGAGCACGTCGCCCCCTGCCTGCCCGGCGCCGCCGTCACCGGCCGCAACGACGACGGGAGCTACAACGGCACGTTCACGGTGAAGATCGGGCCGACCACCGCCTCCTACACCGGCAGGCTCGAGATGGAGAACATCGACGAGGCGTCGCACACCGCGACCATGCAGGCCCAGGGCACCGACAAGCGCGGCCAGGGTGGCGCGAAGGCGACGATTCTCTCGAGGCTGGCGCCGGCCGACGGACAAGGGACCCTCGTCGAGGTCGTGACCGACTACCACATCACCGGACGGCTCGCCCGCTTCGGACGTGGCGGGATGATCGAGGACATCTCCGCGCGGCTGCTCAGGGAGTTCGCCAAGCGGCTCCAGACATCGCTTGACTCCCAGCCTGCTGCCGCCCCGGTGGCCGTCGATCCGTCGCGGGCCGAGACGGTTGTGGCGGAGCCGTCTGCGGCGTCGGAGCCGTCTGTGCCGTCGGAGCCGTCTGTGCCGTCGGAGCCGTCTGTGCCGGCGCCCGCGGAGGAGCCGGTGGCGCCGGCGCCCGCGGAGGAGTCGGTGGCGCCGGCCTGGGCTCCGACTGAGGAGACCCAGCCCGCGGCCGCGCCGGCCGAGGAGCCGGCAGCGGAGCCGGAGCCGCCCGCGCCCGCCGAGGAGCCGGCAGCGCCGGCTTGGGCGCGGACCGAGGAGCCACAGCCGCCCGCGCCGGCAGAGGAACCAGCGACCCCGGCTTGGGCGCCGGCGGAGCCGCCGCACGTGCCCGAGCCGCCGCACGTGCCCGAGCCCGCGGTCCCCGCCGCCGAAGCCGAACCTGAACCCGCCATGGCCGCCTCCGCGGCGAACGAGCCGCCACCGGTCGCTCCAGCGCCCGACGAGGCCGCGCCACCGGTCCACGAGCCGCCACCCGTGGCGCCACCGCCCCCGACGGCGCAGACGCCGCCGCTTGAGAACCCGCCGATGCCGAGCGAGCCGATGCAGGGCCTGTCGCTGGTGGGTTCGGTCGTGTGGGGGCGGGTCAAGCGCAATCCGGCTCCGGCCGCCGCGGCGGGGGTCGCGGTCGTACTGCTGCTGGCCCGCCGCCGGCGCCGCCGGTCCCGGCACTGACCGGGGTCGGCGCCGCCGGTCCGGCACTGACCGGGCCCGAGTCCCAAAAAATCAGGGGGGGTCCCGATGCGAGGGGCCCGACAGGCGCGGGATGATGGTCTCGTGCATGAGTCTGTTGGATCAGTTGGGCTTCCGCTGACGGCATTGCCGGTTGCCGTCACGGCGGTAGGTCACCCGCCGGGGTTGCCGACCCGCGGCGACGGCGCCGGTCCCGACCCCGATCTTGCATGGCAGTCGAGCATCGGTCAGTTCATCTACCTCCAGTCGCTTGCGCAAGATCAGATTTGAAGGGGGGCGCCGTTCATTGGTCACGCCGGCGGCGTGACTTGGGGGCAGTGTTGACGGGGCTCAGCGCCGCTAGCCGCGCTGAGCCCCGTTGAGCGTCTCGGCGTCGTCCACGGCCGGGATCCCGTTGGGACTGAGCAGCTCGCCGAGCTGTTCACGCGCCTGTGGCCCCTGTAATTCGAGCTTCTCGTAGATGTGCCCGAGGTGGGTCCCGACGGTCTTGACCGACACGTACAGGGTCTGGCCGATCTCGCGGTTGGTCAATCCGCTCGCGGCAAGTTCCGCGACCCGCCGCTCGGCGGGTGTTAGCGCTTCCCGTCCCGACGAGCGGCCACGCTGGAGTCGGACCCCGGTGGCCGCGAGCTCGCCGTCGATCCGGGCCGCGAGCGTCACGGCTCCGCACTGCTGAGCCAGGCTGAGCGCCTCGCGGAGCGGCTCACGCGCGGCGCTTCGCTTGCCGGCGCGCCGCATCGCGGCGCCGAGGTCGTGCAGGGCCCGGGCGAGCTCCAGGCGAGCCGGCGAGCGCCGAAGGCAGGCGATTGCCTGTCCCAGCATCACGATGCCGTCCTCACCGCCCACGAGCACTCCGCGGGTGCGCAGAGCGACCCCGACCGCGCGAGGTTGCGCGAAGTGGTTCGCTCGCTCGAGCTCGGCGTCGACGAGGGCGTGCGCCTCCGCCGGTTCGCGCGCGCCGATCGCCAGCGCGAGCGTCGAGCGCCACGCGAGATTGTTCGGGTTGTCGAGGATCGTGGCCTCTCCGACGCGGCGGAGATCCATGATCGCCTCAGCCGTGCGCCCCAGCGCGAGGTGCACCCCCGCCCGGGCCATCAACGCGTGGACCGCGGCGACGGTGTCCAGCGTCTCCTCGATCGGCGCCTGAACGAGCAACCTGTCGGCCTCCTCAGCCGCGCCGCGTTCGAGCATGGCCAAGGCGAGGAAGGCCCCGGGCCAGATCCGCGCCCACAAGACCCGGTGGCGGTTGCCCAGCTCGAGCGCGGCGCAGGCATCGGCTTCGGCCTGCGACAGTTCGCCACAGCGCAGCGCCAGCATCGCGCCCCAGGTCAGGCTCGACAGGTGGGCGTCGATCGATCCGCGCGACAACGTGTCGGCGCGGACGTCCTGGATCAGCTCCCGCGCTCGCCTTACTTCGTCGGCGAACACGAGGGTGGAGATCGCGTATCTGGCCAGCTGCGGACCGGTCGGCTCTTCAGTGACCAGGCGACCGCGATCGAGTCCGGCATCCATCTGCTCGCGCCAGTCGCCCGAATGTGGCTCGCGCGCCGCTCGCCAGCATGCGTCGAACACGAGCAGGCCGCGTCCGGCTGGGCCGGCCGCGATGGCGAGCTCGCGCAGCGCGGGGAGGCGAGGCTCGACCTCGGCGACCAGTCGGCGATCGAGCGAGGCCGTAAGGGCCCGGAGCACCTCGATCTGGGCCCGCAGCGGCGGCGCCGCCGCCGGCCCCAACTCGTCGAGCATGTCGACGAGCACGCCGTGCGCCTCGACGGGGCGCCCGTCCCACACCAGCAGCTCGCTGAGGATGCGCGTCAGCCTGACCCGGATCGCCGGCGCGACGACGACCGCGAGCGCCTCGCGCAGATGGCCGGCGGCCGCCGGATCGCGCGCGAGCGCCTCGGCCTCGCCCAGCTCGCCGAGCACCAGGCCGCGCGCGTCGTTCCCGGGGGGCTCGCTCAGCGTCCGCCGCAGCAGCCGGACGGCTGTCCCCGGCGCGCCGTCCCCGAGCGCCCCCCGGGCGGCCTCCCGCAGCAACACGACCACCGCTGGATCGCCGGCCGGCTCGCCCCGGAGCAGGTGGGCGCCGACGCGAGTGCTCCGCGCGCCCTCCTTGGCCAACATCAAGCCCGCGCGCCGGTGACCGTCGGCGAGCGCGGCGGCGGGGATCCGCTCGTATACCGCGCTCTGCATCAACGGGTGGACGAAGCTCAGCGACGCCGACGGCGCGAGGATCTGCGCGGAGATCAGGCGATCCGCGGCCTGACGCGCTCGGCCGCCAGGAATCCCGGCCAGCGAGGACGCCTGTCGCAGCGAGGCGCTCTCGAGCACCGCGACCGAGCGGGCAAGGTTCCGCGAGTCGGCGCCGAGCCGGTTCAGCCGCGCCACCACCGCCCGCGACACCGACTCCGGACGCACGCTCTCGACGCGCGCGGTGCTCGCCGCCACTGGCTCGACCTGCTCCGTTTCGAGCTCGGCGATCAGCTCCCTGACGAGGAACGGGTTCCCCGCGCTGGCTCGCGCGCACGCCGCGCAGAAATCAGCGTCGGCGTGGGCCCCGAGCGCGGAGCGGACGAGGGTCGTGACCGCTTCGGCGCTCAGCGACGCCGGCTCGATCAGGATCGCGCGGGGGTCGGCGCGCAGCGCGACCAGGAGTTCCTGGACCGTCGAAGGCTCGCCGTCGCGGACGGTCACGATGACCAACACGCCCAGCTCGTCGCAGCGCGCGCTCACGTAGGCGAGGAACCGGAGCGACGGCGGATCGGCCCAGTGGCAGTCGTCGACGACGAGCGCCGCCGGACCGGTGGTCGAGATGTTCGAGGTCAGCCGGTAGAGGCTGTGGACGAGCGTGAACCTCCGGTCGGCGGGCGGGTCTGAGCCGCCGCGGCTCGCCGGGGGGCCAGCGCTGGCGCCGGTGGCGGGGCGGGAAGGCGGTCCGTCCCCGGTCCTCTCGGGCTCGACCGGACCCGGTTCGAATAGCGGCCCTGCTAGCGCGGCCGCGCCCTGGAGCAGTGCGGCACGCTCCTGAGGGCCGGCGCGTGCGAGCGGCGCCTCGAACAGCTGGCGTACGACTCCGAACGCGAACTCCTGCTCGATGTCGCTGCCACGCGCGCGCAGGACGCGGACCTTGGCCTGCTCGGCCATGTCGCCAGCCGCCTGCAGGAGCGCGGTCTTACCGATGCCCGCCGGTCCACCGATGACGACCAGCCCACCCGCGCCGGTGGCGGCGTGACGGATCGCTCCCTGGATCCGTCGTAACTCGGGCTCGCGTTCGAGCAGTATGTCGGTGCGGCGACCCTCCACCAATCCAGTATTTCCCCCTGATTAGCGTCAGACACAGCCCCCCGTCGTCTGGTCAGGAGTCTAACGCGTATTTGGAGATCGACACACTGGATGGAACCGGTCCCAGTTTCCCCGGTGGCGCCCGCGCGGGAGGCGAATGCGGTCAGCGAAGTGACTCGCGTCCGTGCGGGGCGTCGAAGCTCTCCGCCGGGCGCACCGCGACCAGCCCGCTCGGGTTGATCATCGGGTGAGTCAGGTAATAGTGCCGGCGGATCTCGTCGAAGTCGACGGTGTCAGCGACGCCGGGCCACTGATACAGATCGCGGACGTAAGGCCACAGGTGCTCGTATTCGATCAGCTTGCGCAGCGAGCACTTGAAGTGAATCTGGTAGACGGCGTCGAACCGCACGAGCGTCGTGAACAGCCGCCAATCCGTCTCCAGCGGCTGCGCACCGAACAGGAAGCGCCGTCCGGCGAGTCGCTCGTCGAGGTCGTCGAGGGTCGCGAACAACGCCGCGACCTCGTGCTCGTAGACCGTCTGGTTCGTTGAGAACCCCGCCTTGTAGACGGCATTGTTGACGCTGTCGTAGATCCGTTCGTTGAGCGCGTCAATCTCTTCCCGCAAGGGTTCGGGGTACAACTCCACCGGGTGGTCGCCGAGCGGTGCGAACACCGTTTCCTGCATCCGCAGGATGTCCGCGGACTCGTTGGACACGATCACCCCGGTCTGTTTGTCCCAAAGCACCGGCACGGTGACGCGGGCCCCGTAGCTCGGATCGGTCGCCAGATAGGCCTCGCTCAGGTACTCGAGGCCGTTGACGTCGTCGACGTAGTCACCACCGGTGAATGCCCATCCCCGCTCGTCGCGGATCGGATCGACGAACGAGATGCCAATCGCATCCTCGAGACCCATGAGGTGACGCGCGATGATCGTGCGGTGGGCCCAAGGGCAGGCACGCGCGACGTACAGGTGATAGCGGCCCCCCTGGAGCGGAAACTCGCTGTCAGCGTCGGCCGTGACCCAGCGCCGGAACTGGCTCACCTGCCGGCGGAACGATCCGTTGGTGTCGAACTCGGGGTCGCGTGCGGGGCGCGTTGACGTCACATCCTCGACTGTACTGCGGACGATCCAGCGTTAGGCTGGCGCCATGACCAACACCCAGACGGAGAAGGCGAAGCGATTCCTGGAGTTGCACCGGCGCGGAGAGCCGCTGCTGATGCCCAACGCGTGGGATCTCGGCTCGGCCGCGCTGCTCGCGTCGCTCGGGTTCCAGGCGCTCGCGACCACGAGCAGCGGGCACGCGGCAACGCTCGGACGGCTCGACGGCGGCGTCACCCGGGAGGAGGCGCTGGGCCATGCCGCCGCGCTCGCCGCTGGCGTCGAGGTACCGGTGTCCGCCGACCTCGAGAATGCGTTCGCGGACGACCCCGCCGGCGTGGCCGAGACGATCGGTCTCGCGGTGGAGGCAGGCCTCGCCGGTTGCTCGGTGGAGGACTATTCGGGCGATCGGATCTACGACCTCGAGCCGGCGCGAGATCGAGTCGCGGCGGCCGTGGAGGCGGCACACGCGGGGCCGGTCAAGCTGGTGCTCACCGCCCGCGCCGAGAACCACATCCGGGGGCGGGACGACCTGGCCGACACGATCGCGCGGCTTCAGGCCTACCAGGACGCGGGCGCCGACGTCCTGTTCGCGCCGGGGATCAAGACCCCCGATGACATCCGCAGGGTCGTCGAATCGGTCGACCGGCCCGTGAGCGTGCTCGCCGTCCCGGGCACCCCGAGCGTGTCCGAGTTGGCGTCGCTGGGGGTCGCCCGCATCTCGGTCGGCGGAGCGTTCGCGTTCGCGGCGCTGGCCGCGCTTGCCGAGGCCGCCGAGGAGCTCCGCGACCAGGGGACCTACGGGTACCTCGAGCGGGCTCGAGCGGGCGGGCGCGCGGCCCGGAGCGCGTTCGCGGGTTAGCGTGACTGGGGGAAGCCGGCCCGAGGGGGAAGCCGGCCCGAGGGGGAAGCCGGCCGCCCCGCGCACCCAGACGGCGGCCCCAACCCGAGTTTCTCCACACTCGACGAGCCGCCGGCAGCGAGCGTGGGGTTAGTCGCACCAGAGGCGACTGAATCTGGATTCACCCCGGGGGAGGGTGGCGAATGTGGGCATTCTCGGCCTGGTTTCCGGTGCATTGCGCCGGAAGTTGGGGCGCACCGCCGAACGAGGTCACAACCCAGGCCGTCAGGCGGCGGCCCGGAGGCTCCGCAGCGGCGGACGCTCGGCGGGCTCTGCGATCACCGGGTGGGGCGAGTCGCCGGCGGGCGCGAACGCCGCCGGCAGCGGGCCCCGAAGCCGGCCTTCGCGCTCGAGCCGCACGCTCACTGCCCGCAGGACGGCGTATGCCATCGGGCCGAGGTCTCTGAGCGGCTGGTGCGCGTTCTGGCGGACGTCGAGGTCGACCTGGGCGATCGCGTCGAGCCCGGCGAGCGAGTACGCGTCGATCAGGAGGCCGATGTCGACTCCGTAGCCCGTCGCGAACGGGAGCTGCTCGAGCAACTCGCGCCGCGCGGCGATCTCGCCGGCGAGCGGCTGCCGGATCGCGGCCAGATCGGGATAGAACAGGTTCAGCAGGGGACGGGCGGTTAGCTCGGTGACGCGACCCCCGCCGTCGGGGACGGTGACCTCGCCGACCCGGAACGGCCGGCGGTAGAAGCCCTTGACGAAGGAGATCCCCGGCTCGCACAGCAGCGGGCCGAGCACCCCGCAGGCGAAATGCGAGCCGAATCGCTCCGAATCGGCGTCGAGAAAGCAGATGATGTCGCCGTCGAGCACGGGCAGCGCCCGCCACATCGCGTCGCCCTTGCCGAGCACCGGGCCGAGCTCGGGCATCAGCTCGTCCTGGTCGTGGACCTCGGCGCCGAGTTTGCGCGCGATCTCGGCGGTGCCGTCGGTCGAGCGGTCGACGACCACGATCTGGTCGACGACGCCGGTCTCGCGCAGCGGGACGAGTTGCTCGAGGATCGGTCCGATCGTGCGCGCCTCGTTGCGCGCGGGCAGGCACACCGACACGGTGCCGTCGCGCTCAGCGGCGAGCCGGTCCGGCGGGAAATCGCCGTGGACAAAGGTATTGGCGCGATCCCATGGCCGCGATCGGATCGTCATCTCCAGAGAGGATGACAGCAGGAGCCCACGGGGCCCTCCGGAAAGACGATTGGCCAGGATGGTGGCGCGGGTAACCAAGCCAGGGACCTACACCTGATATTGGAGTGAGCACGAACATCGCCTCGGTACTAGGATCGCCGTGGAGGTATAACCGGTGAACCGGGTCCTGAAGATCGGCGCATACCGGCGGCTGTTCGCTGCCTACACGTTGAATGAGCTCGCGTTCATGGTCGGGTCGTTGACGCTCGCGCTGCTCGTGTACCGCAAAACCGGCAGCGCCCTCGGAGCGGCCGGATTCTTCCTGTCGGCACAGTTCGTGCCGGCGCTGATCTCCCCGCTGGCCGTCGCGCGGCTCGACGGCCGGTCGCCCCGCCTGGTCCTCCCGGCCCTGTACTGGTTCGAGGCGCTCGTGTTCCTCGCTCTGGCATGGGTGGCGGTGCATTTCTCGCTGGCACTGGTGCTGGTGCTCGCGTTGATCGACGGACTGGCGGCGCTCACCGCTCGGGCGCTGGCCCGCGCCGCGACCGTCAGCGTGACCTCTGCGGCCGGGCTCCTGCGGGAGGGGAACGCGGTCGCGAACGCCGGATTCTCGGTGTGCTTCATGCTCGGCCCGGCGATCGGCGGCGCGGTGGTCGCGGCCGGTGGGACAAGCACGGCGCTGATCGCCAACGGCTGTCTGTTCGGCCTGATCGGGGTGACGCTGGCGACGGCGAGCGGCCTTCCCAAGCCGGCGCCGACCCGCGCGCCGGCGAAGGGCCGGGTCCGCGCCGCGGTCGAGTACGTGCGCCAGCGAGTGGTGATTCGCCGCCTCGTACTCGTGCAGGTGTTCGGCGTTCTGTTCTTCACGATCTCGGTTCCGGTCGAGGTCGTATTCGCCGAGCATTCGCTGCACGCGGGGTCCGCCGGCTACGGGGCGCTGCTGTCTGCCTGGGGGGTGGGCGCGGTCGCCGGCGCCGCCATATATGCGCGCTGGCGCTCGCTTCCTTCGCGGTCGCTGATCGTCCTCGGCGCCGCTTCGCTCGGGATCGGGTTCCTCGTAATGGCGGTGGCGCCCACGCTGGCCGTGGCGGTCGTCGGGGCGGCGTTCGCCGGCGTAGGCAACGGCGTCGAGGCGGTGGCCGCCCGCACCGCGCTTCAAGAAGAGACCGAAGAGCAGTGGATGGCGCTGATGATGAGCTTCAACGAGGCGCTGTTCCAGTCGGTGCCCGGGGTCGGGATCCTGCTCGGGGGCGCTATCACCGCGCTCGGAAGCCCCCGAGCGGCGCTGGCGGTGGCGGGAGCCGGATCGCTCGCCATCACCGCGGCCGCCTGGCTCACGCTCAACTCGCCGAGCATGCTGCGACCGCCTTCACCGGAGCAGGGGCCCCCCTCGGGCACCGATCGCCGGGTGCATCCGTCCGCCGCCCGGGAAGCGAGCACCGGGGAAGCGAGCACCCGGGAGGCGAGCCCCGGGGAGGCGGGCACCGGGGGATCCGTCCTGAACGGCGCGGGCTCGCCGGATGCCGACGCCGGCGCGGGGCCGAACGGCGGTCCCCAGGGCGAGGCTCCGCCCGCGCCCATCGGGCGACATCAGTAGAGTCGGCCCGCGAGCGATCGCCCTCGTCTGCGCTCCGCCATCGCCCGCCTCCCGATAGTGCGCCGTGCCTGTATCGACATCGGCTCGAACACGACGAGGCTGCTCGTCGCGGACTGCGACGGCGAGCACCTGCTCGAGGTACACCAGGAGCGCGCGTTCACCCACGTGGGGCGGGGCTTCACCGGCAACGAGGAGATTGCCGAGGAGAAAATCGCCGAAGTGGCCGGCGTGGTGGCCGCCCAGCTGAGCTTGGCGCGTGACCTCGGCGCCGTCGATGTGCGGGGGGTGGCGACCGCGGCCGTCCGGCGGGCGGCCAATCGCGACGCGCTGCTGGAGGCGGTCCACCGCGCGTGCGGCCTCGAGGTCCAGATCCTGTCCGCCGAGGACGAGGCCCGGCTCGCCTTCGCCGGCGCGGCGCGCACGCTCGGCTACGATCCCGCCGGCCCACTCGGCGTCGTCGACGCGGGTGGGGGATCATGCGAGCTCGTGGTGGGGACAGTGCCCGATCAGGTCAGCTGGTTTGCGTCGTTCGAGGTTGGCTCGGGCGTGGTCGCGGACGAGTGCCTGCGCTCGGACCCGCCCTCCGCGGACGACCTGGCGCGGGCCCGCGCACTCGTCCGGGAGGCGCTCGACGGCATCCGGCCTCCGGCCACGGCTCGCGTCGTGGCGGTCGGCGGCAGCGCGACCTCGCTGCGCCGGATCGCCGGACCGGTCCTCGACGCCGGCGCGTTTCGCCGCGTGCTGTCGCTGCTGGTCGACGCGCCAGCGGTCGAGGTGGCACGCCGGTTCGCGCTCGATGAAGACCGAGCCCGGCTTCTGCCCGCCGGCCTGGTGATTCTGGAGGCGGCCGCCGATTTGTTCGGGGCGCCGCTCGAGGTCGCGAACGGCGGATTGCGGGAAGGCCTACTCCTGGAGGCACCACGTGGTTGAAGTCGAAGATCCCGATCCGGGCGAGTCAACCGCCAGCGCCAGAGAGATTTCCCGGTTCGGGCGCCTGGACCCGCCGATGCCGCCGCGAGACGCGATCGCGGAGGTTCGGATCCGCGCGCCGACGCGGGGCAACCGGCGACTCGAGCGGTTCCTGGAGGCCGTCAACGCCGACAGCCACGTCAAGGCTCTGTGGCACGTCTCCGCGGTAAACGCATCCCGACGGCTTGGCCTCACCGATCACTCCTGGGTCCACATCCAAATCGTGCTCAACATCGGCCTGCGCCTCGCCCGGCTCCTGTTCCGCCGCGGGATCAGCCCGAGCGTCACCACGGACTACGGCATGAGCGACCACGACGCCGAGGTCGTGATCGCCGCCGCCTGCCTGTTCCACTGCGTCGGCATGTCGATCCACCGAGAGGACCACGAGCGCTACAGCCTGTTCCTGACCGCCGATCGGCTGGGATCCCTGCTCGAGGGCGTCTACGAGGAGCCCGAACAGACCGTAATCGTCTCGGAGGCGATGCACGCGATCATCGGTCACCGGAGCAAAGGCGGCGAGCCATTCACCGTCGAGGCCGGAATCGTCCGCGTCGCCGACGCGCTCGACATGGCTCGCGGACGATCACGGATGGAGTTCGAGGCGGGCAGGCTCGACATCCACTCGATATCCGCGTACGCGATCGAGGACGTCAAGATTTCACCGGGGCAAGACCGCGCCGTCCGCGTCGAAATCGCGATGTCCAACTCCGCCGGGATCTACCAGGTCGACGAGCTGCTCGCCAACAAACTGCGCGGATCCGGCCTCGAGGAGCACATCGAGGTGATCGCCCGGATCGACGCCGAGCACGAAAAGCGACTGCTCACCGTGTTCAGGATCTGACGTCGCCCGGGATAGGATCCCCGAGATGAAACGTGCGCTCGTGATCGCCGTCGCCGCGACTGGGCTCTCGCTGCTGGCCGCG
This sequence comes from uncultured Solirubrobacterales bacterium, assembly GCA_963770615.1. Taxonomy (GTDB): domain Bacteria; phylum Actinomycetota; class Thermoleophilia; order Solirubrobacterales; family Solirubrobacteraceae; genus Palsa-465. Next base: position 230,558 of record CAVYQJ010000008.1, read on the forward strand.
CCGTCGGCGTTGGCCACCACGCAGACCGCGCAGTCGGGCAACGTCTCGGCGACGTTCACGTTCAGCGGCTCGTACCCGAACTTCACCGGCATGCGGCTCTCGATCGCGCAGGGGGGGACGGTGTACTACAACGAACCGGTCGCCTCGAAGCTGTGCGGTACGTACTGTGCGCCGGGATCGCCGTTTGGCAAGGGATCCTCTGTCCACGCGCTCGACCTCGAGCACGACGGGCAGCCCGACGTCGTCCTCGATCTGTACAGCGGCGGCGCCCATTGTTGCTCGATCGAGCAGGTGTTCTCGTTCGACCCGGGCACCATGACCTACACGGAGACCCAGCACGACTTCGGCGACCCGGGGGAGCAGATCGTCGATCTCGGCCACAACGGCCGCTACGAGTTCCTTACCGCGGACGATTCGTTCGCGTACGAGTTCACCGACTTCGCGGCGTCGGGCCTCCCGATTCAGATCCTGACGTTCTCGAACCGGCGCTTCCGGGGCGTCACCCGTCAGTACCCGAGGCTGATCAAACGGGACGCGGCGGGGTGGCTCAAGGCGTTCAACAGCATGGCCAGGCAGCATTACTCCGACAGCGTCGGAGTGGCGGCGGCGTGGGCCGCCGACGAGGAGTTGCTCGGGCACGCGAAGCTCGTGAACACGTTCCTCGCCAACCAGCTGAACGCAGGGCACCTGAACAGCGCGCTCAGCCCCGAGGAGCCCGGTGGCGCCAAGTTCGTCGCCAAGCTCCGGAAGTTCCTCCGGACGCACGGCTACCGCGGCTGACGCCGCGGGCGCTCACCCTACACTCGGCTACCGCGGCTGAGGCCGAGGGCGCTCAGCCTACGCCCGGCACGTCCAGCCAGGTGTCGCCGGTCCAGCCGTCCAGGTCGTACTCGGACATGCATTGCTCGACCAACGCGTCGCACCCGTCGAGGATCCCGCGCCCGCCCGAGAACCTCGCCATGTCCAGGCGCATCTGCTCCTGGTTGCCGCTGTAGTTGATCTCGTACCACTCGTGGCGGGAGCCAAACTCGCTGCCGACGGCGTCCCAGATGAGCTTGAACAGCTTGATCCGGTCGTGGGCGTCGCCGGTCGAGCCGCGGTAGAAACGATCGATGATCGGGCGCAGCTCGTCGTTCTGGAGGTCGCGGTTGCTCGACGGGACGACCAGCGGCGCGCCCCCGAGGATCTCGGCGAACAACGCGCGCGCCGTCGGGAACGCGCTCGTCCCGAACAGCCGGATCAGCACGGCGTTCTCAATCTTCGGGATCACGGTGCCGCCGGGTCCGTCCATCGGGTCGTAACACAGGGCGTCGGTGAGCGCCCAGATCAGGTTTCGCCAGCCGACTAGCTCGCCGAACTTGGCCTGGACGCCGCGGAAGCCGCCCGTTCCGTTGGCTTTGATCGCGCGCTGGAACAGTCCGCACAGGAAGTCGAGCTTCACCGCCAGCCGGGTGCCGGACTGGAGCGTGTAGCGCGGCATGAAACCCGACTGAGCGTAGAAGCCGGTCGCTTTCTTGACGTCGCGGTAGACGAGCACGTTCTCCCAGGGGATGAACGCGTTGTCGAAGATCACGACGGCGTCGTTCTCGTCGAACCGCGCCGACAGCGGGTTGTCCCACGCCGACCGGGCGGCCGACTCGTACGAGTTGCGCGAGATCAGCTTCTTGCCGGGCGTGTCCATCGGCGCGATGAACACGAGCGCGTAGTCCTCGGCCTTGCCCTCTTCGAGCTGCACGGCGCTGTTCTGGGCGACGAACGTGGCGTGGGTGACGGCCGACCCGGTGGCGAGCATCTTGGCGCCGGACACGATGATCCCGTCATCGCGCTCGCGGATCACGTGGACGTAGACGTCCTCGACCTCGTGCACCGCCTTGTCGCGGTCGATCGGCGGGTTGATCAGCACGTGGTTGAGGAACAGGGCTTGCTCGGCGTATGTGCGGTACCAGTGGCGGGCGCTGTCGCCGAACGGCGCGTACCACTCCGGATCGGCGCCAAGCGTGGCCATGAACGACGCCTTGTAGTCCGGCGTCCGGCCCATGTACCCGTAGGACATGCGCGCCCACTGCGCGATCGCCTCGCGCGACGCGAGCAGGTCCGCCGGCGAGTACGAGGGCATGAAGAAGCGGTGGGTGCGGATCCCGTGGCGGTCCTCCGCGGTCATCACCTCGCTCGTCGACGGGTCATGCAGCGCGTCATACAGGCGTGCCACCGAGCGCGCCGAGTTCCGGAACGCGGGGTGCTCGGTCACGTCCCGGACGCGTTCGCCGTCGATCCAGACCTCGCGACCGTCACGCAGGCTCTCGAGGTACTCCGCGCCGGTGAGCGGCGCGGTGCGGGCGGACCCGGTCAGAGCCCGGCCGCCGCTCGCGCGTCGTCGGGGTTCTCGTAGTGGACCATCTCGACGACCTTGCCATCTCGGAAGGTCGTGAGGTTGGCGACCAACTCGGGCTCGCCGTCCTCGCCGGTCCGCCGCATGATCACCACGACGTTGTCGCCGGCGTCGAGCATGTCGACGACTTCGCCCGGTGGCGCCCCGCGGCTCAGCCAGTTCCGGCGCATCCAGTGAAGTGCCTGCTTGCGATCCTGACAGCCGAAAGATGGATCGCCGGCATGCCATTTGACGTTCGGATCGAGCAGCTCGCCGATCGCGTCGAGGTCGCCGCGCATGATCGCCTCGTACCCCCCGCGGGCGAGTTCGAGGTTGCTCTCGCTCATTACTTCCCGCCCTTCATCGTCCGGAGCTTCTCGATCGTCTGCGCCACGCGACGGTCGCGAGTTTCGGGCTTCTTCGCGTCCTCGATCGCGCGGGCGTATTCCTTGCGGTGGGTGAACGACAGCGCCTCGAACGCCGTCAGCGCCTCTGGCGCATTCGCCAGCGCGCTCGCGAGGGCCTCCGGGATCTCGACCTCGCGCGGGGCGGTGTCGAGCTCGATCGCGACCTCGACGGTGTCGCCGGCCTCCGCTCCAGCGCCGGCACGCACTTCCTTGTTCATGCCGACGAGGAACTCGCCGCCCATGCGCACGACGGTGGTCCTCCAGGTGTAGCCGTTGACGGTTGCGGCCACCGGGAACCGCTTAGCGCCTTCGCCGATCTGCCCGACCTGCTCCTCGTCGAGCACGACCGCGGCGGCGGGCCCGCGCTTCTGAAGCGTCGTCGTCAGACGCATGCCGCCCATCGGCTTCAGGCTAGCCGAACAGCCGGGCGACGACCGCGGTCACGTCGTCGTAGCGCTGGTCCGGCTCCTCGAGGACGCGCTCGAGAATGTGGTCACACATCCGCTGCGCATCCTCGGGCCCGGAAGAGGCCGCGGCAGCGAGCCGCTCGAGCCCGACGTCGAGCGATTCTCCTCGGCGCTCGATCAGGCCGTCGGTATAGAGCACGATCGTCTCGTTCGGGCCGGTCCGGTCCTCGTGGGTCTCGTAGGTGTGCTCCTCGACGCCCATCAGCCCGTTTCCGCCCTCGAGGTACACCCAGGTTCCGTCGGCGCGCCGCCGCAGCGGCGGTGGGTGACCGCCGTTGGCCCACGCGATCGCGCCCTGCACGGGATCGATGATCGCGTAGACGATCGTGAACAGGTGCTCGTCCTCTCCCTCGAGTTGGTGGTGGTTCAACAGCGTCAGCGCCTCGCCCGGATCGCGGCGACCGCCGCCTGCGAGCGCGAACGCCCGGGTGAGCGTGCGCAACTGACCCATCGCGGACGCGGCGCGGATGCCCCGCCCCGTCACGTCGCCGACGACGATTCCGAGGCGGCCGCCCGGCATCGCGAACGCGTCGTACCAGTCCCCGCCCACCTGCGCGCTGATGCCGGCGACGTCGTAGGACGCGACGATGTCGATTCCGCTCACCTTTGGGAGGCGCTTCGGGACCAGCCCACGCTGGAGCTCGACCGCGATCCGGTGTTCCTCCTCGTGCAGCTGCGCGCGGCGGATCGCCAGCGCGGCGCGGTCGGCGGCGTCCTGGAGCAACGAGCGCTCGGTGGGGCTGAACGACCGTCCCGTCGGCTGCGCGAGGCGCATGAAGCCGACTTTCGTCCGCTCGATCACGAGCGATACCTCGCGCCACCGGTCCTCGTCGGTTCCGGCCGCAGTGCGCGGTTCCGTGCGGATCTGCCCGCCGGCCGCCCGCACGACGCGCGGCTGGTCGTGCTCGCCATAGATCTGCACCTCCGCCGCCTCGACCCCGAACAGCTCGGCCAGCCGCGTAGCCAGCTCCGGCAGGAGCCCATCGAGATCGAGCGCGTCGAGCGCGGTGGTCAGGTCCTGGAGCTTCGACAACCGCTCTGCGAGGGACTCCGCCTGCACGCGCGCGGCCTGTTCGAGCAGCAGGTCCGCTCGGTCCTGCTCGGCCCGGCGGCGGACGGTCAGATCGACCCACTGCGCCAGCAGCAGCGGCTCGGCGAACTCCGTCGACTCGATCGCCGAGGCCACCATCCCAACCCACACCTCGGCGCCGGCGCTCGACCGCAGGCGCAGGTCGAGGCTCGGCTCCTGGGCTGCGGTGCTTCCCGGGTGGGCGCGCGTGACCTGCTCGAGCGACGACGACAGCGCCTGCCGGTCCTCGAGCTCGCACAGCTCGATGACCGCGAGACCGTTCAGCTCCGCCTGCTCCCGCCCCACCAGCCGCGCGAACGCGGGGTTCGAGCGGACGATCCTGCCCTCGGCGTCGAGCACGGTCTTGCCGATCGGAGCCGCCTCGAACGCGCCGCTGAGCAGCGCCTCGGATCGCTTCAGCGCGCGGCGGCTCGCCTCGAGCTCGGCGAACACCGACACCTTGGACCTGAGCAGGTCGGGGTCGAACGGCTTCAGCACGTAGTCAACCGCCCCGACGCCGTACCCGCGGGCGATCTGAGACACCTCGTCGCGCGCCGCCGTCAAGAACACGATCGGGATGTCGCGTGTGCGCGCGCGCTCCTTGATCAACTGCGCGGTCTCGAACCCGTCGAGGCCCGGCATGCGCACGTCGAGCAGGATCATCGCGAAGTCCTGCTCGAGCAGCATGCGCAGCGCTCCGTGCCCCGAGGACGCCGTCCGCAACGGATAGCCGAGCGGATCGAGCACCGCCTCGAGCGTCCGCAGATTCTCGGGCTGGTCGTCGACGAGCAGGATCGGCAGCGCCTCGACTGCGGCCAGGTCCAGCATGCCTTCGGGGTCGGCGAGCGCGGTGGCGGGGGGTGGCTGGGTGTGCCCCAAATTACCGCCTAGGCGTCGAGCCACACGCGCATCATCGAGAGGAGCTGATCGACGTCGACGGGCTTGGTGATGTAGTCCGATGCGCCGGCCGCGATCGCCTTCTCGCGGTCGCCCTTCATCGCCTTGGCTGTCAGCGAGATGATCGGAAGATGCTCGAACCGCGGCATCGAGCGGATCGCCCGCGCGGTCTGGTAGCCGTCCATCTCGGGCATCATGATGTCGAGCAGCACCACGTCAGTGTTGGGGTGCTGGTGCAGGCGCTCGATTCCCTCGCGGCCGTTCTCGGCGAACACCACCTTCATCCCGCGTTGCTCGAGCGTCGAGGTGAGGGCGAACACGTTGCGGATGTCGTCGTCGATGACGAGCACCTTGCGGCCGTGCAGCGGGGCGTCACCGGTTCGCAGGTGGCCGAGCAGCTCGCGGGTCTGGCTGGGCAGCGTGGCCTCCGCGCGGTGCAGGAACAGCGCCGCGCGATCGACCAGCCGCTCGGGCGAGTCGGCAATCGTGATCACGGCCGACTTCGCCGCCGCATCCAGCCTTGCCCGGTCCGTCTTCGAGAGGCCGTCACCGACAAATGCGATCAGCGGAAGCTCGCGCAGGACCTCGTCGGTCGCCGTCTCGCGAATCAGGGCGAACGAGACCGAACGAGGCCGCCCGACCGCAACCACGACGAGATCGAACGGCTCCGCGTGGAGGATCTCGAGCGCGCTTCCCGGCTCGATCTTCTGGACGTCGATGTTCTCGTCGCCCGCGAGCAGCGAGCCGATCTGCTCGTCAAGCTCGCCGCCCGAGGCGATCAACGCGATCCGTCGCGTCGGGGCGCCTGAGATTCGCTCGAGCTTGCCGAGCGCGGCCTCGAGGCCGGCGTCGTCGACCGGATCGTCGATGAACGCCGCCGCGCCGGCACGGAGCCCGTCCAGGCGAACGGCGCCGTCGCCGACGAGCGCGACCGGCAGGTGGCGCGTGTCGGGGTGCTTCTTGAGCTGCCCGAGCACCGATTCGAGTCGGGGCAGGTCGCCGGCGAGTACGACCGCGCTCGGGTGATGCTCGCGGGCCAGGCCGAGCGAGGCGCTCGCGCGGCGCGCGAGGATCGCCTTCGCCCCGCGCGCCCGGACCGCCTCGACCATCGACTTCGCGCGCTCCGCGTCCGAGTCGATCACGAGCACGACACGGTCGCCGCGCTCGAGCTCGTCGATGTCGTCCGCGAGCTGATCCTCGAGCGCCAACTCGGGCACGTCGTCGAGCACGGCGATCTGGGTCATCGGGTCCTCGGTGCGGGTGTCGACGGGGGCGTCGGCGACGTGTTCGATCAGGGGAAGGAACAGGGAGAAGCTGCTGCCTTGGCCGACGGTGGAGTCGACCTGGATCTCCCCGCCGAGCAGCCGCGCGATCTCGCGGGAGATCGACAGCCCCAGCCCGGTCCCGCCGTACTTACGCGACGTCGTCCCGTCGGCCTGCTGGAACGCCTCGAAGATCAGGTTGAGCTTGTCGTCGGGGATCCCGACGCCGGTGTCGATGACCGAGAACTCGATCACCCGCTCGGCTTCGCGCAGCGCGTCGTTACGCAGCCCCGAGCGGTCCTGCGGGAGCCCGATCGCCAGCGTCACCCCGCCCGCGTGGGTGAACTTGAACGCGTTCGACAGCAAGTTCTTCAGCACCTGTCCTAGGCGCTGCTCGTCGGAGATGACCGACGCGGGCAACGCCTCGTCGATCTCGACCTTGAACGACAGGCTCTTCTGCTCGGCGATGTGCCGGAACGCCCGCTCGGCATCCCGGTAGACATCTGAGAGCGGGACCGGCGCGAGATCGAGCTCCATCCGCCCCGCCTCGACCTTCGACAGATCCAGAATGTCGTTGATCAACGACAACAGATCGTTACCCGCGGAATGAATCGTCCGCGCGAACTCAACCTCCCGATCGGTCAGCGACTGCTCCTCGTTCTCGGCCAAAAGCCGCGACAGGATCAACATCGAATTCAACGGCGTGCGCAGCTCGTGCGACATATTCGCCAAGAACTCCGACTTGTACTTCGACGACAAAGCCAACTGCGCCGCCTTGTCCTCCAACCCCCGCCGCGCCAGCTCGATCTCCTCATTCTTGATCTCGATGTCACGGTTCTGCTCTGAGAGCAGCGACGCCTTCTCCTGGAGCTCGTCGTTGGTCTCGCGCAGCTCCTCGGACTGCTTCTGCAGCTCGGTCGTCAGGCTCTGCGACTGAGTAAGGAGCTCCTCGGTGCGCAGGTTCGCGCGAATCGTGTTGAGCACGACGCCGATCGTCTCGCCGATTCGCGCGAGGAAGTCACGGTGGACTTCGGAGAACGGGCGGATCGAGGCGAGCTCGATCACGCCAAGGACCTGATCCTCGAACAGCACGGGCATCACCAGGATGTCGGCCGGCGTGGCCTCGCCGAGGCCCGACCCAACCTTGATGTAGCCCGGAGGCGCGTCGCTGATCGCGATCGTCTTCTTGTCGAGCGCCGCTTGTCCGACGAGGCCCTCGCCGATGACGAACCGGCTGCGCATCTCGCTGCGCCGCGGGGTGTAGCCGTATGAGGCGGCCAGCATCAGCTCTGAGCTGCCCTCGTCGGCGGTGGGCTCTGCCAGGAAGAACGCTCCGTGCTGCGAGTTCACCATCGGGGCGAGCTCGCTCATGATCAGCTGCGTCACCGCGGCCAGATCGCGCTGTCCCTGGAGCATTCCCGAGATGCTCGCCAGGTTCGTCTTGAGCCAGTCCTGCTCCTCGTTGCGCTGGGTGGTCTCGCGCAGGTTGGCGATCATCTGGTTGATGTTGTCCTTGAGCTCTGAGACCTCGCCCTGAGCCTCGACCGAGATCGACCGGGTGAGGTCGCCCTGGGTCACCGCGGTCGACACCTCGGCGATCGCGCGGAGCTGCGTGGTCAGCGTGACCGCCAGCTGGTTGACGTTCTCGGTCAGCCGCCGCCACGTTCCCGACACGCCCTCGACCTCGGCCTGGCCGCCGAGCTTGCCCTCGGTGCCGACCTCGCGCGCCACGCGGGTGACCTCGGCGGCGAAGCTCGACAGCTGCGCGACCATCCGGTTCAGCGTCTGCTTGAGCTCGAGGATCTCGCCGCGGGCGTCGACCGTGATCGTCTGGGTCATGTCGCCGTTGGCGACCGCGGTCGCGACCTGGGCGATGTTTCTCACCTGGTCGGTCAGGTTGCGGGCCATGAAGTTGACGTTGTCGGTCAGGTCCTTCCAGGTGCCGGCGACGCCGGGGACCTGGGCCTGGCCGCCGAGGATTCCCTCGGTGCCGACCTCGCGCGCGACTCGGGTCACCTCGGCGGCGAACGAGTTCAGCTGGTCGACCATCCGGTTGATCGTCTCGGCGAGCGCCGCGACCTCGCCCTTGGCGTCGACGGTGATCTTCTGGCTGAGGTCGCCGTGGGCGACGGCGGTGGTCACGCCGGCGATGTTCCGGACCTGGGTGGTCAGGTTCGACGCCATCAGGTTCACGTTCTCGGTCAGGCCCTTCCAGGTGCCGGACACGCCCTCGACCTCGGCCTGGCCACCGAGGATTCCCTCGGTGCCGACCTCGCGCGCGACGCGGGTCACCTCGGCGGCGAACGAGCGCAGCTGGTCGACCATCGTGTTGATCGTGTCCTTGAGCTCGAGGATCTCGCCGCGGGCGTCGACGGTGATCTTCTTGGACAGGTCACCCTGCGCCACCGCGGTCGTCACCTGAGCGATGTTTCTCACCTGGTCGGTCAGGTTCGAGGCCATGAAGTTCACGTTCTCGGTCAGGCCCTTCCAGGTGCCCGACACGCCCTCGACCTTGGCCTGGCCGCCGAGCTTGCCGTCGGTGCCGACCTCGCGCGCCACACGCGTGACCTCGTCCGCGAACGCGGACAGCTGATCGACCATCGTGTTGACGGTTCGCTTGAGCTCGAGCACCTCACCCTGCACGTCGACCGTGATCTTCTGGCTGAGGTCGCCGTTGGCGACCGCGGTGGTGACCTGGGCGATGTTTCTCACCTGGTCGGTCAGGTTGCGGGCCATGAAGTTGACGTTGTCGGTGAGGTCCTTCCAGGTGCCGGCGACGCCGGGGACCTGGGCCTGGCCGCCGAGGATTCCCTCGGTGCCGACCTCGCGCGCCACGCGGGTCACCTCGTCCGCGAACGACCGCAGCTGGTCGACCATCGTGTTGATCGTGTCCTTGAGCTCGAGGATCTCGCCCTTGACGTCGACGGTGATCTTCTGGCTGAGGTCGCCGTTGGCGACCGCGGTGGTCACCTGGGCGATGTTTCTCACCTGGTCGGTCAGGTTCGATGCCATGAAGTTGACCGAGTCGGTGAGGTCCTTCCACGTGCCGTCCACGCCGGGGACCTGCGCCTGGCCGCCGAGCTTGCCGTCGGTGCCGACCTCGCGGGCGACGCGCGTGACCTCGTCCGCGAAGCTCGAGAGCTGGTCGACCATCGCGTTCACCGTGGTTCCGATGCGGGCGAACTCACCCTTCACCGGGCGGCCCTCGATCTCGAGCGCCATCTTCTGGTTCAGGTCGCCCTCGGCCACCGCGACGATCACGCGCGCGACCTCGGTGGTCGGGCGGACCAGGTCGTCGATCAGGCCATTGACCGAGCCGACGGTGGTGGCCCACGCCCCGGTGGCGCCGTGCAGGCGGGCGCGCTCGGTCATACGGCCCTCACGGCCGATGATCTCGGCGACGCGGACGAGCTCGGCTTCGAGCGCGGCGTTGCGGGCGGCCATCTGGTTGTAGGCGGCCTCGAGCCGGCCGATGTCGTCCTTGCGCCGCGCGGGCAGGCGAACTCCGAAGTCGCCGGCCGCGGCGGCCTGAAGGGCGTGTTCCAGACGGGCGAGCGCAGGATCGTCGACTCGCGCCCGGCCGTTCTTGGCCGGCGCCACCGCGCCGTTCGTCGCCTTGCGGGTGGTCGCGGCGCCGTTCGTCGCCTTGCGCGCGGTCGCCGCGCCGTTCGTCGCCTTGCGGGTGGTCGCGGCGCCGTTCGTCGCCTTGCGCGCGGTCGCGGCGCCGTTCGCGGACTTGCGCGCGCCGGTCGCGCCGTTTGTCGACTTACGCGAGGCACCCGCCCGGACAGTGCCTCTGTGCTCTGCTGCCCCAGTCTTCGCCATGCCTGCGCCTCCGATTCAGTTTGTCTCGCGCGCGGCCCCCTGCCTGGCTGCGCACGAGTCAGCCCAATGACCGACGCACAGATTATCGCTGGACTGCGTCCAAACACCCCAATTTATGTTGGTTAAACACGTGTTCTAGGCCGAGTGTCCAAGAAGTTTGGACGCGACCCGTCCCGGGAAGGCCCGGGCGACGATTCTCGGGCAGGCGCGTTCGGCTGGTCTACTACCAGCCACCGCGCCAGTCGGCGCTCTTGGCCCGGGCCTTCGCGGCGTCCATCCGCGCGTGCTTGCGCTTCTCCAGACGCCACTGGATAAGCGAGAGGATGAGGATGACCGTCGGGAAAAAGATGATCGTCAGGAACATCGCGTTCGTGATCACCGTGTCGTTGGTCTCGCCGTACCAGCCCTCGCCTCCGTGAGACACGCTGGCCGCCAGCGCGGCCGGGGCGGTGGCGAGGAACAGGAGCGCGACGGTCGTCAGCGCGGTCATGATCCGGGCGCGGCGCATGCGTAACGAAGGGTACCGGAGACGTCCCCCGGCGGCGCACGCGGTGGCCCGTACATGCACAGCACGACAATTCGTGCGCGGGGCGCGGGCCTTAGCGCGGCTACGCCACCGCCGCGTTCTCGCGCAGGCCGCCGACCGCCGACAGCGCCTGGAGCAGCACGGGGTTGTATATCGCGCTGTTGGTCGTGATATCGAGGTGGTTGATCGGCGCCTCGAACACCTGGGCGGCGAGCGCGCCGGCGAGTTCGTGCTGCTTGCGCGGCGGTACCGCCTGGTCGCGAGAGGTGACGACGACCGCCGTCGGCATCGCGAGCGGCGCGAGCCACGGCCGCGAGTCGAAGCGGGCGAGCTCGCGCCCGGCCTCGACCAGGTCCGGCACCGAGTGGCGCATCGCCTCGGACAGGATCCATGCGGTGTCGGCCGATTCGCGCAGGCCGACGCGGCGCATTCCCGCCCGCCACGTGGTTCGTGGCGCCACCGACAGCAGCACGCCGACGACCCCGAGCGCCTTGAACGCACGCCGAGTCTCGGGGTCCTGCCAGTGCTGGGCGGTTCCGCTCAGGACCAGGCCGCTGACGACGTCGGCGTGATCCCGCGCCATCAACTGGGCGATCGCGCCGCCCATCGAGTATCCGACGACGATTGCCGGCGCGGCGTCGAGCACTCCGAGCGCGGCGGCGGCGTCGCCGGCGCAGTCAGTCAGCCGGAACGGCACGAGCGGACGTAGGCCGCGGCCGTGGCCGCGATGGTCGATCGCCAGCACGCGATACCCGGCGGCCGCCAACGCGTTATAGGCGCCGCACCAGTTGAGGTCGGCGCTCGCCACCCAGCCGTGCAGCAGCATCACGACCGGGCCGTTGCCGCCGGTGTCGCGGAGGAACAGCTCGCCGCGGCCCGGCGCGATGATCGTCCGCGCCGGCGGCATCTCGATCGGAGGAATCGGTGGCGAACTCGGCGTGCGCATCCAGACGATGCTAAACGGGCGCCACCGTCGTCGCCTGGGCGACCGCCCGCGCCGGGCCGCCGTAAAACGCAGCAAACCGTGCCACTTCGCGGCGCTCGGGCCACATAGGCATGGTGACCATGCTTATGTGGTCGGGGCGGCCGTGGTGCGGGGGACTTTGCCGCGTTTTGCAGGTGCGCCGCGGTCGAGTCGGCCGCCGTCCGGATCACGAATCCGTCCGGATCACGACGCCGTTCAACCGTGCATACCATCAATCACTAGTCATGGCAGTCGTAATCGCATCCGACATCGGCAAGGACATCGCCGGCGAGCCGCTCCTGCGCGGCATCTCGTTCAAGCTCGAGCGCCGCGACCGGATGACTCTGTCCGGACGCAACGGGGCCGGCAAGACGACGCTGCTCCGGATGCTGGCGGGCGAGGCGTCGATCGACACCGGCGAGTTGGTGCTCGCCAAGGACACGAAGATTGCGCTCCACGACCAGCGTCCCCCGCGCGAGCGCGATGTGACGCTGCGCGACTACGTCCTGAGCGGCGCACGCGAGCTTGTCGCGATCGAGCAGCAGCTCGCCGCGCTCGAGCAGGCGATGGCGCAGGGAGCCCACGACGACGCGACGCTCGCCCGCTACGCCGAGGCGCAGGGCCGGCTCGAGCACGCCGGCGGCTACGGCTGGCGCGACCGGGCTCTGTCGGCGCTGCGCGGACTCGGCTTCCGCGACGAGGCCGACCTCGATCGCACGCTCGACACGTTCTCCGGAGGCGAGCTGACGCGCGCCTCGCTCGGACGCGCGCTCGCCGGGGACCCGGATCTGCTGCTGCTCGACGAGCCCACCAACCACCTCGACATCTCCTCGCTCGAATGGCTCGAGCAGCACCTCACGAGCCTCGACGCGGCGATCGTGCTGGTGGCGCACGATCGCTGGTTCCTCGAGGCCGTCGGGACGAGCGTGCTCGAGCTCGAGGCCGGCCGGGGCAGGTTCTTCAAGGGCCCGTGGCACGCGTGGCGCAAGGAGAAGGCCGCGCGCGAGCTGGCGCTCGGCCGCGCGATCGAGCGCCAGGAGGCCGAGATCGAGCGGCTCGAGCGGTTCGTCACCCGGTTCCGCGCCGGCACGCGGGCGCGCCAGGCCCAGGCGCGCTCCAAGAAGCTGGCCAAGATGGAGCGTCTGAACCGCGCGCCGGCCGACGGCGCGGCGCTCCAGTTCGCGTTCAAGCCGCCCGAGCGGAGCGGTCGGGTCGTGTTCGACTTCGAGGACGGTCACGTCGAGGTCGGCGACCGCGTGCTCCTCGACGACGTCGAGTTGTGGCTCGAGCGCGGCGAACACGTGTCGCTCGTCGGCCCCAACGGTGCCGGCAAGACAACGCTGATCGAGACGCTCGCGGGCCGCCGGGAGCTCGCGGATGAGGACGCCGCGGAAGCCGGGCCGGTCACGGTCGCCGGGAAGCTCCGCACTGGGCACAACGTCAAGCTGGGCTTCCTGTCCCAGCACGCCGAGGAACTGTCTGCGGGCAGCGCCCGCACTGTAGTGGAGGCGACGACGCACCTGACCAAGCTGACCCCGAACAACGCGCGCGGGCTGCTGGGGCGGTTCCTGTTCTCCGGAGACGACGCCGAGAAGCCGCTCGAGGTGCTGTCGGGCGGGGAGCGCCGGCGGCTGTCGCTCGCGATCTTGGTTCAGTCGGGCGCCAACGTGCTGATCCTCGACGAGCCGACCAACCATCTCGACCTCGAGAGCCGCGAGGCGCTGGAGGCGGCGCTGAACGAGTTCAGCGGGTCGCTGCTGCTGGTTTCCCACGATCGGGCGTTGCTCGACGCGGTCGGCACGCGGACAGTGGCGATCGAGGACGCGACGCTTCACAGCTATCTCGGCGGCTGGCCGGAATACGTCCGCGCTCGCGAGGAGCGGGAGACGGACAAGCCCGAGAAGCCGGCGAAGGAGACCAAGCCGCGCTCCCGCTCGGCGCGGACCCCGCCTCAGTCGACCGACGCGTCCGAACAGCAGCGCCTCGAACGCGAGATCGAAGCCGCCGAGGCGTCGCTGAAGGCGCTCGAGCAAGAGCTGTCAGACCCCACCGCGTGGTCGACGCCCAAGCGCACCGCGCAAGCGACCGCCCGGCATGCCAAGGCGAAACGGGCGGTCGACGACCTGTACGAGCGCTGGGAGCGCCTCGCGGGGTAAGCGCCCGCGACTAGTCGCGGAACCTAGCCGGCGGGCTTTGCGAGCACCGGCGCCAAGCCGCCGAAGATCGAGCCGCACTCCTTCGCCGCGGTCTGGAACGCAGGCGAGCTCGGGTTGATCCCGGCTCCGCCGATCTTGACGCCGACGCCGCCGTTCGGGCCGGTCGCGAACTGCGGGTCGGGGAAGTTGGGGACGCCGTGCGAGCGCATGCAGCGCGCCATCGCGAGCGCCTGGGACCGCGCCTTGGCGCTCTGGGCCGCCGTCGGATGGCCGCCGTTCGGCAGGTAGGACTGGCATGACTTCATCGCCGACTGGAACGCGGGCCCGTTCACCTGCACGCCGTTCACCGACGTCGTGCCGTTCGGGGTCTGCTGGACCCGGAGGTCGATCTGGCCGCCGGTCGGGTCGGGGAAGTTGGGGACGCCGTGCGAGCGCATGCACGCTGCGAACTGGAGCCCCTTGGCGTTGTTCCCAGAAGAAGCGTTCTGGGCCCCGGTGGACCCGCTGGGGTCCGAGCCCGAGGCGCCGCACCCCGCCAGTGAGATGCCGGCCCCCACCAGGCAGAGCAGGATTACGTATCGCACTGTTACCTCCAAGATGAGATAGTCGGCGGCGCCTGCCGGCGGCGCCTTAGCGTGGTCGCACAGTGGTACGCCATAGGGGGTTACGCCACGGTAAGGGGTGCTGTTACCGCTCCGTTACCTCGCCGCGGCCATGCTGTTGTGCGTCGGTGGCGAACCGCCACACTGTTTGCAGGGCGAATGCGAGTGCTGGTGATCGAGGACCACGTGGAGCTGGCCGAAACGGTCGCGCTCGGCCTGCAGCGCGAGGGCATGGCGGTCGACATCGCTCACGACGGGGAGTCCGGCCTGCGGCGAGCCGCGATCTACGACTACGACGTGATCGTGCTCGATCGCGATCTTCCCGGGGTGCACGGCGACCGCGTGTGCGAGACGCTGGTCAGCCAGGGCGGGCGCGTGCGGGTGCTGATGTTGACCGCGTCGGCGGGAATCGAGGACCGCGTCGCCGGGCTCAGCCTGGGTGCCGACGACTACCTGCCCAAGCCGTTCGCGTTCGCCGAGCTGATCGCCCGGATCCGCGCGCTCGCCCGGCGCGCTCAGCCGGCGCTCGCGCCGGTGATGCGGAGCGGCGACCTGACGCTCGACACGGGCCGGCGAATTGCCCACCGCGCCGGCCGGCGGCTCGATCTGACCGCGAAGGAGCTCGCCGTGCTCGAATTGCTGCTGGCCGCGCGCAACACGGTCGTGTCGCCCGAGGAGCTGCTCGCCCGCGCCTGGGACGAGGCGGCCGATCCATTCTCGGCGGTTGTCAAGGTGACTATCAGCCGGCTGCGGCGCAAGCTCGGCGAGCCCCCAATCATCGTGACGGTGCCCGGTGCCGGCTACCGCATCTAGGCGCCGGTGGCGGCCGCGGTGGACGCTGCGCCTGCGCCTCACGCTGCTCTACGGCGGGCTGTTCCTGGTGGCGGGGACGGCGCTGCTCGCGATCACCTACGGGCTGGTCGCGAACAGCAGCGACGTGGCGACCGCCAACCAGGTGTTCGTCGACCGCACCGCGGCGGCCGGAAAGCTCCCCGCGCTACCGGCGGACGCGGTCGCGGTGCCCCCGGACGTGCGGGGAACCGGGCAGGCCGCTGGGGCGGTGGCGCAGAGCGTCGGCGGGACGCAATCGCCGGCGGTGGTCCAGCTGCGCGCGTACGCCGGCAAGGTGACGGCCGTGTTCAAGCGGCTGACCGCCGCCCAGGCGGCGCAGCTGACGGCCCAGCAGAAGAACGCCGACGCTCGCATCCACGCGGTGCGCAACTCGCAGCTGGATACGCTGCTGACCCGGTCCGGGCTCGCGCTGGCGATCATGGCGCTCGCGTCGATCGGGCTCGGCTGGCTGATGGCGGGGAGAGCGCTGCGCCCAGTGCGGACGATGAGCTCCCGGGCGCGAGGGATATCCGAGCGCAACCTGCACGAGCGGCTCGCGCTCGAGGGACCCGACGACGAGCTCAAGGAGCTTGGCGATACGTTCGATGGGCTGCTCGGGCGCCTGGAGGGGGCGTTCGAGTCCCAGCGCCGATTCGTGGCCAACGCCTCACACGAGCTGCGAACGCCGATCACGCTCGAGCGCGCGCTCGTCGAGGTCGCGCTCAGCGACCCCAGCCCGTCGATCGAGTCGCTGCGCGAGACGTGCCGGCGCGTGCTCACCTCGAGCGAGCAGCAGGAGCGGCTGATCGAGGCGCTGCTGACGCTCGCCCGCAGCCAGCGCGGGCTCGAGTCGCGCGCCCCGGTCGACCTGCGCGAAGTCACCGCCGAGGTCGTTCGCGCGGTGCCCTCGAACGGGATCAAGGTCGACACCGAGCTCCGTGACGCGCGCACGACGGGCGATCCGGCGATGGTCGAGCGGCTCGTCGCCAACCTGGTCCAGAACGCGGTCCGCTACAACGAGCCCGACGGCTGGGTGACGGCGTGGACCGGACTCCGGGACGGCGAGCCGACGGTGGAGGTCACGAACACGGGTCCGGTCGTCGCGCCCGATCAGGTCGTCGAGCTCGTGAAACCGTTCTCCCGCCTCGACACAAACGGCGGGATCGCGGCCCGGAGCGCCGACGGGCGCGTGGGCCTTGGACTCGGCCTGTCGATCGTGCAGGCGATCGTCGACGCCCACGGCGCGCGCCTGACCACGGACCCCCGGCCCGAAGGCGGCCTGAGGGTCGCGGTCAGCTTTCCGGGGCCGGAGTGACGGCAGTCCGGTCGGCCTCGGCAAGGAAGCGCGGGCTGTCGAACAGGATCCGGCGACGGCGCAACCCCGTCAGCAGCGACTCCTGGTCGTCGAACGTGACCTGCGTCGCGACCCCCGGGCGCAGCGTGATCGCGTAGGCCCCGGCGCACTCGCCGGCGACCTGGCCGTCGATCTCGAGCCTCGCGCCCGCGAAGCTGTCGGTGGCGTCCAGCACCAGCTCCGAGCCGGAATCGATTACAAGCGGGGGAGCGAAGCCGCCGTGCTTGGGCAGCGGCGTGAACACGAACCCGTCGACGCCGGTCAGGAGTAGCGGACCCCCTGCGGATATCGCGTAGCCGCTCGTGCCGAGCGGCGTGCTCACGACGGCGCCGTCGCCGGCGATGCGCGCGAACAGCGATCCGTCGACATGGACGCTCAGGCGGACCTGGCCACCGGCGTCGCGAACGATCGCCAGGTCATTCAGGGCGAACAGCGGCTCGCCCGACGGGTGGGCGATCGACAGCGCCGGGAACATCCGCGGGCGCCAGTCGCCCTGGCTGAACCGATCGAGCGCTCGATGAATGTCGCTGCTCATCACGGTGGCGAGCACTCCGAGGCTCCCGCACGACACCCCGAGCACGGGACGGCCGGCCTCCGCGCCGGCGCGGAGAGCCGCCAGCGTGGTGCCGTCGCCCCCGATTGAAACGATCACGCCGGTCTCGGAGGCCTCGCCCGGCTCGGCGACGGGCCGCACGGGATACGACGCCACGAGCTGGACGATTTCGACCCCGTGCTGCTGCGCCCATTCGCGGAGAACCCCTAGCGGCTTGTCGACGTTGCGGGTCGGGTGGACGAGTAGGCCGATGCGCTGGGGCATCCCCGCGGGCACGTTCGCACTGCTGGGGTGGGAAGCTGAGGAGGACATCGTCGGGCCGACTCAACCTTATTGCGGGACCGTCGGGAGGAGTCTCTAGACTCGACTCCAACGATGGCACCGCTGAGCGATGCGTCGCCAATCCGGGTTGCGCTGATCGATGATGACAGCGGTCTGCTCACCGTTCTCCAACGGAGGGTGGACGCGCTGCGGTGGGAGGCGCAGGTATTGGCGTTCCCCCCTGACGCAGGTCATCTCGCGGCGCTCCGGCTGCACGCGCTGATCATCAACCCGGCGCTCACCGGGCTCGACTACATAGAGCGGGTCGCGACGGCCCTTCCCGGCCTGGCGCTGCTCGTGTGCAGCGGGCCGGCGACGGTCTCCGAGCGCGTCAAGGGCCTGCGCGCGGGCGCCGACGACTGGCTGACCAAGCCGTGTCACCCCGAGGAGCTGGTCGCGCGGATCCAGGCGGTCTTGCGCCGGCGCCGCGCGGGCGAGGTGCCGCTCGAGGAGGCGACGATCGAGGCCGGCGAGATCGCGATCCGGCCTGACCGCTACGACGCCTACGCCGGCGAGCAGGGCGCCTCGCTGTCGCGCAAGGAGTTCGAGCTACTGCGCCAACTCGCAGCGGCCGATGGGCGCGTGCTCGAGCGCGAGGACATCTACCAGCGCGTATGGGGCTACACGATGGCCCGTGGCGACCGCTCGGTCGACGTGTTCGTGCGCAAGCTGCGCCAGAAGCTCGAGCAGGTTTCCCCAGGGTGGCGCTACGTCCACACCCATTTCGGGGTGGGCTACCGGTTCGCGGCGGAGCCGTACCCCGGCGACCGCGAGACCGTCGAACCGGTCGGAGCCGTGACGTCCTCACGCGAGGACTTCGCCGCGGTACGCTAGAGCTCGTTGAACTCGACCGTCCGCAACGTCCTGATAGTGCTCGCGCTCGCCGCGATCGTGGGCACGCTGTCGGGCGGCGTCACCGCGGCGAACGTGGCCATCCAGGCGGTCACGCTGGTGTTCCTTGGCGTGCTGTGCTGGTTCGCGTCGTTGATGTATCGCCAGCACCGGAGCACGCTGTACTCGCTCGGCGACGGCCGCCGTGCGGTCCTGTACATCGCGCTGGGCGTGGGAACGCTGACGCTGACCGCGACGTCGCGCATGTGGAGCAGCGGCGGCTTCGCGTCGGTCGCGTGGCTGCTCCTGCTCGGCGGGGCCGCTTACGCGGTGTTCGCCGTGCTCTGGTCGGCGCGCAAGTACTGAGGGCCCGCGACCTCGGTGGCGGACCCTGAGATTCGGGTCAGGATGCGACCGGGCGGGGGCGCGGCGGCCCGGGCTCGGCCTCGCCGACAGCGCACTTGGGGCACAGGCCCTCGAGCAGCACGTGTGACCGCTCCACCTCGAATCCTTGTTCGCTGAGCGTCAGCTCGATTTTCTCGGGCGCGATGTCGAGCAGGCCGTTGCACTCCCGGCAGCGGAAGTGGTGGTGCGGCGTGACGTTGGCGTCGAACTGCCGGGGCCCTGGACCCTCGACGACGCCGAGCAGTCCGACTTCGGCGAGCTCGCCGAGCGCGTTGTAGACGGTGGCCCGCGACAGCTCGGGCAGCTGCGCGCGCGCCTGCTGGAACACCTCCTCGGCGCTCAGGTGGCCGTTGGCGGTGCCCGCGAACAGACCGTAGATCGCGCGACGCTGGGCGGTCGCTCTCAGGCCGTGCGCCCGCAGCAGCTGAGCCAGTGCGACATCGGAGAGCGGGGCGGAGGATCCGGAGGACATCTGGAAGCCGTCTGTGGTGGGACCCGATCCAGAACGGCAGCAACAGCAGCGTATCGCGAGGGCCGGTCGGTGACCGCCGCCGCCCTATCCTCGATCGTGTGTCAGTAGTCCCAGCCGACAGGCGCCGCGAGCTTCCGGACGAGCCTGGCGTGTACCTGTTCCGCGACCGCGGCGGCAAGGTGATCTACGTCGGGAAGGCGATCTCGATTCGCAAGCGGGTGGCGTCGCACTTCTCGAACCCGAGCACGCGGGGAGGCCGGGATCTCGTCGACATGATCGACCAGATCGAGGCGCTCGTCGTTCACACCGAGACCGAGGCGCTGCTCGCCGAGCAGAACTTCATCAAGCAGTACAAGCCGCGGTTCAACATCCGCCTGCGCGACGACAAGTCGTACCCGTACATCGCGATCTCGCTCGACGAGGACTTCCCGCGGGTGTATTTCACGCGCGAGCGCCACCGTCGGGATCGGGCCTACTTCGGCCCGTACAGCAACGCCAAGCGAGTCCGCTCGACGCTCGAGGTCCTCGGCAAGGTGTTCCTGTTCCGCTCGTGCGAGGGCCCCGAGCCGGGCCGTCGAAGCGGCTCGCCGTGCCTCGACTACTACATCAAGCGGTGTGAGGCCCCGTGCGTCGGTTACGTCAGCCGCGAGGACTATCGCAAGGGGATCGACGGCGTGATCGACTTCCTGTCCGGGCGCTACCGGGAGATCGAGCGCGCGCTCGAGCGCTCGATGCGCGAGGCGGCCGCCGAGCAACGGTTCGAAGACGCCGCGCGCGAGCGCAACCGGCTGAGGGCCGTGCACTCGCTGCTCGAGCGCCAGCGCGTCGCCAACCAAACGATCGGAACGCTCGACGCGATCGCGGTCGCCGTGCATGAGGGCGAGGCCAACGCCCAGGTGTTCCAGGTGCGCGACGGCGTGCTGTCCGATCGCCAGAGCTTCTACCTCGACAACGAGCCGGGCGGCGGGATCGCCGAGGTCGCCGAGGCGTTCATCCTCCAGTACTACATCAGCGCGATGATGGTGCCGCCGCTGCTGATCGTGCAGCGCGAAGTCGCCGGCTCGGCCCCCGTCTTGGCGCAGGCGCTAAGCGCGCGCCGCGATGGCTCCGTCGAGATCCGTGCCGCCGAGCGCGGGGACAAGCGACGGATCCTCGAGCTCGCTGAGCGCAACGCCCGGCTCGCGCTCGACCAGGAGCGGCTGCGCTCCGAGCGCCGGCGACAGCAACGCGTCGAGGCGCTCGACGGGCTCCAGCAGGCGCTCGGTCTGGACGCGCTGCCGCTGCGGATCGAGTGCTTCGACATCTCGACGCTGATGGGCACGAACACGGTGGCGTCGATGGTCGTGTTCGAGGGCGGGGCGCCGAAGAAGTCCGACTACCGCCGGTTCAAGATCCGCGGCGACTTCGCGGAGAACGGAGGACCGACGATCGGGGAGCCGGACGACTTCGCGGCGATGGAGGAGGTCCTGTCGCGCCGGCTTGCGCGCTGGGAGCACCAGCACGACCTGTCCCCGCACGACAAGGATTACGACCCGAGCTTCGCCGCCCTCCCGAACGTGATCGTGATCGACGGCGGCAAGGGGCAGCTGGCGGCCGGGCTGCGCGCGCTCCAGGGGTTTCGCGATCGCGGCGTGGTCGTGATCTCGCTGGCCAAGCGGATCGAGGAGGTGTTCACCGCCGGCGCGAGCGAGCCGCTCCGCCTGCCGCACGACACCGTCGAGCTCCAGCTGCTCCAACGGGTCCGCGACGAGGCGCACCGGTTTGCGATCACCCACCACCGGATCCGCCGCGACCGGGCGATGACCGCGTCGATCCTCGACGAGCTCCCGGGCGTCGGGCCGGCGCGCAAGCGGGCGCTGCTCAAGCACTTCGGGTCGCCCGACGCGATCCTGGCCGCCTCGCGCGAGGAGCTCGAGGCCGTCCCCGGGATGCCGGGCAAGCTCGCGCGCGACGTGTACCGCGAGCTGCACAAGACCGGCGTATGACGGCCTAGCGAGTCAGCAGCGCGGCGCTGTCCCCTGGAAGGTCGATCCAGTAGCGACCGGACCGCGGTGAAATCGGCTCGAGGCGCGGCTCCGGGAGGACGCCGGTGGCGCCGATCGACACGCCGCCCGAGGAAGCCCGCGGGCAGCGGCGCACTCGCCGGGTTCGCGCCGACGACGGCCTCGAGCGCGGGCGGAGCGGGCCGGGCGGCGGCCTGCGCAGTGGCACGGAACGGCCCGCCGTCGCTCCTCGTGCCGGCGACGACGACCCACGGCGCGGCCCCGAGGATGAACAGCGTGAGTGCGGACAGGACGACGAGGTGCGCGCTGCGCCACCGCACGGCGCGATCCTCCCACACCGTCGAGTGGTCACATGTAGTGATCCCGCGCGTCCGCGCGAACGTTCAAGCTTCCTAACATGGAAGGCTCAGGAGTGGATCAGCTCACGCAGCAAACCCAAACGCCAGACGACGCCGGCTCGGCCCTGATCGACCTGGTGATCATCACCGGGTTCTCGGGCGCCGGCAAGTCGACCGCGATGGCCGCCTTCGAGGACGAGGGTTACTTCTGCGTGGACAACCTCCCGTCGGAGATGATCCGATCGCTCGTCGACCTGTTCATGCACGCCGGCTCGAAGGTGCAGCATGCGGCGGTCGTGTCCGACGTCCGCGGCGGCGAATACTTCGACGGCCTGTCGGCGATGCTCGACGACCTGCAGGCCGCGGGTGTCACTCATCGCGTGCTGTTTCTCGACGCCGACGAGCAGGCGTTGCTGACCCGCTACAAGGAGACGCGCCGGCGTCACCCGCTCGCGCCCGAGGGCAGCGTCACCGACGGGATCGCGCGCGAGCGCGAGCTGCTTGCGCCCGTGCGAGCGCGGGCCGACGTCGTGATCAACACGTCCGAGCTGACGGCTGCGATGCTCCGCCGCAAGCTCGCGGACGAGCTGCTGCCGACGCGTACGCCGGGGCGCCTGGCGGTGACCTTCCAGAGCTTCGGCTTCAAGTACGGGCCGGCGCTTGACCCTGACCTGCTGCTCGATGTCCGCTTCCTCCCGAACCCCCACTACGACCGGGAGCTGCGGCCGTTGACCGGGAACGACCAACGGATCGTCGAGTACATCAATCGCGACGGGGAGCTCGACGAGCTCTACGACAAGCTTCACCCGCTGCTCGACTACCTACTGCCGCAGTACCTGGCCGAGGGTAAGGCACATCTCGTGGTGGCGATCGGCTGCACCGGTGGCCGCCACCGATCGGTGGCGATCGCCTCGCATCTCGCGAACCGCTACACCGATGACCCCGAGTACCTCGTCCACGTCGTTCACCGAGACATCAGCCGGCCGACGTGATCGACCACATCGGCTTCGAGGTCAGCGATCTGGAGCGCTCGAGCGGCTTCTACGACGCCGTCCTGTATGCGCTCGGCGCCAGGCGGATGGTGCAGTCCGAGCACGTGGTCGCGTACGGGGTCAACGCGCCGGAGGTGTGGATCGTCATGCGTGGACGCGCGCCCGGACCGGGCTACGGCCACCTCGCGCTGCGGGCGAGCGGCAAGGCGGCGGTCGATGCCGCTTACAAGGGTGGTCTCGCGAACGGCGGCAGCGACGATGGGCCTCCGGGTTTGCGTCCGCAATACGGCCGGCGCTACTACGCGGCGTACCTGCGCGATCCCGACGGCCTGCGGGTGGAAGTCGTCTCGCGCAGATGACTCGCTAGCCTTCGGCCTGGCCGGCGCACGTCGGCGTTTTCTTTGAGACGAAACGGAGGTTCGGGATGGCGGTACGCGTCGGTATCAACGGCTTCGGGCGCATTGGCCGAAACGTCTTCCGCGCTGCGTACGAGGCCGGGGCCGACATCGAGTGGGTGGGGGTCAACGACATCGGCGACCCCAAGACGTTCGCCCACCTGCTCAAGTACGACTCGAACTACGGGCCGTTCCCGGGCGAGGTGCAGGAGACGAGCACCGGCTTCGTCGTGGACGGCAACGAGATCCGCTTCATCTCGGAAAAGGACCCCGCCGCCCTCCCGTGGGGAGAGCTCGGGGCGGACGTCGTGATCGAGTCCACCGGGCTGTTCACCGACCGCGAGAACGCCGCCAAGCATCTCGCCGCGGGCGCCAAGAAGGTGCTGATCTCCGCGCCGGCGACCGAGCCCGACGTGACGGTCGCGCTGGGCGTGAACTTCGAGGAGGCCTACGACCCGGCCAAGCACGACGTGATCTCGAACGCATCGTGCACGACCAACTGCCTGGCCCCCGTCGCCAAGGTGCTCCTCGACACCGTCGGGATCAAGCACGGGCTGATGACCACGATCCACGCCTACACCGCCGATCAGCGCCTCCAGGACATGCCGCACCGCGACCTGCGCCGCGCACGGGCCGCCGCGATCAACCTGATCCCGGCCTCGACCGGGGCGGCGAAGGCGATCGGGCTCGTGATCCCCGAGTTGAATGGCAAGCTGAACGGGTTCGCGGTCAGGGCGCCGGTGCCGACCGGGAGCGTCGTCGACCTCACGGTCGAGGCCGGCCGCGAAACGACGGTCGAGGAGATCAACGCTGCGATGAAGGCGGCCGCCGAGGGCCCGATGCAGGGCGTGCTCGAGTACACCGATGAGCCGATCGTGTCCACGGACATCGTCAAGAACCCCGCGTCCTCGATCTTGGACTCGTTGCTCACAGTGGTGATGGACAAGACGATGGTCAAGCTCGTCGCCTGGTACGACAACGAGTGGGGCTACTCCAATCGGATCGTCGACGTGGCGCAAAGACTGTTGTGAAGACGCTTCGGGACCTGGGAGACATCGACGGCAAGCGGGTGCTGGTGAGAGTCGATTTCAACGTGCCGCTCGAGAACGGAGCGGTCGCCGACGACCTGCGGATCCGCGCGGCGCTGCCGACGATCGAGGAACTGCGCCGGCGTGGCGCTCGGATCGTGCTCGTCTCGCACCTCGGGCGGCCGAAGGACCGCGAGCCGTCGCTGTCGATGGCGCCCGTCGGGGCGCGGCTCGGCGAGCTCCTCGCCACCCCTGTGGCGGTCGCACCGGGGGTTGTCGGCGACGACGTGCGCGCGGCCGTGGACGACCTTGAAGACGGTGACCTGCTGCTGCTCGAGAACGTCCGGTACGAGCCGGGGGAGACCAAGAACGACCCCTCGCTCGCGCAGTCGCTCGCTGAGCTCGCTGACGTCTATGTCGACGACGCCTTCGGAGCGGCTCACCGGGCGCACGCCTCGACCGAGGGGGTCGCGCGGCTCGTGGACGCGCGGGCGGCGGGGCTGCTGCTCGAGCGCGAGGTCAGCACGCTGTTGGGCGTGCTCGAGGATCCGGCCCGGCCCCTGGTCTCGGTGCTCGGCGGCGCCAAGGTGAGCGACAAGATCGGCGTGATCGACGCCTTCCGAGAGCTCGCGGACACGATCCTGATCGGCGGCGCGATGTGCTTCCCGTTCCTGGCGGCGCAGGGCCACTCGGTCGGGGATTCGCTGTGCGCTCCCGAGGATGTGGAGCTGGCACGGAGGATCCTCGATTCTGGATCGTCGGCTCGGGCTCGGCTGGAGCTGCCGGTGGACCTTGTGATCGCGCGAAACTTCTCCGAGGATGCGGAGGCGCTCGAGTTCGACGGGCTCGACGTCCCCGACGGCTGGATGGGTCTCGACATCGGCCCGCGGACGGCCGCCGCTTATGGCGATGTGATCTCTTCGGCGGGGACGGTGTTCTGGAACGGCCCGATGGGCGCGTTCGAGATGGCGCCGTTCGCGGCCGGGACGCGCGCGGTCGCCGAGGCAGTGGCGGCGGCGCCTGGGACGACGGTCGTCGGCGGCGGCGACTCGGCCGCGGCGTTGCAGCGGTTCGGGCTGGCCGACCGGGTTACGCATTTGTCGACGGGCGGCGGCGCCACGCTCGAGATGATCGAAGGCAAGGAGCTGCCGGGAGTGGAGGCATTGAATTGAGTGACCGGGTTCCGCTGATCGCGGGCAACTGGAAGATGAACAAGACGATCGCGGAGGCCGAGGAGTTCATCCAGGCGCTGCTGCCGCGAGTCTCTTCGGTTCAGGGGGTCGACGTTGCCGTATGTCCTCCGTTCACCGCGCTGCAGGCGATGGTCGACTCGGCGCGCGGGTCGCGCGTCGAGATCTATGCCCAGAACATGCACCACGCCGATTCGGGGGCGTTCACGGGCGAGGTGGCGCCGCCGATGCTGGTCGAGCTCGGCGTGCACGGCGTGATCCTCGGCCACTCCGAGCGGCGTCAGCTGTTCGGCGAGACCGATCGCGCGCTCCAGTTGAAGGTGCCGGCGGCGCTTGCCGCGGGACTCAAGCCGATCCTGTGCGTCGGCGAGACCGAAGACGAGCGCGAGGCCGGGGATACCGAGCGCAAGCTCCGCCACCAGGTCCAGGAGGGCCTGGCCCGCGTGGACATCTCGCAGCTGGGAGACGTGGTGATCGCATACGAACCGATCTGGGCGATCGGGACCGGCCGGGTGGCGACCCCGGACCAAGCGCAGGACGCGATCGCGTTCATTCGGGCGCTCGTGGCCGATCGGTCACGCGAGCAGGCGGAGTTGACCCGAGTCCTGTACGGCGGGAGCGTCAAGGACGACAACTGCCCCGAGTTGATCGCGCTCCCCGACGTGGACGGGGCGCTCGTCGGCGGCGCGAGCCTCGACGCCGAGTCGTTCGCGGCGATCGTCAACGCAGCCTGCTGATGGCGCTGTTGTCACCCGGTCCACGCGAGCTCCCCGCGAGCTCTTGTGTACTGATCGTGCTCGATGGCTGGGGTCTGGCGCCCGACGGTCCGGGGAATGCCGTTTCGCTGGCGTCGACGCCCGTGTTCGACGAGCTGTGGTCTTCGTATCCGCACACGCAGCTGACCGCGTCCGGGCGTGCCGTGGGGCTGCCCGAGGGCCAGATGGGCAACTCCGAGGTCGGGCACATGAACCTGGGCGCCGGCGCGGTCGTGACGCAGGATCTGACGCGGATCGACGAGGCGGTCGCTTCCGGCGATCTGTCGTCGAACTCGGTGCTGCGGGAGGCGTTTACCGGTGCTGATCGAGTGCACCTGATCGGCCTGGTGTCGGATGGGGGAGTGCATTCCGGTTTCAAGCACCTGGAGGCGCTGATCCGTCTGGCGGCGTCGCTCGAGGTGCCCGATTTGGTTTTGCATGCGTTCACCGACGGGCGAGACACGCTGCCGGAGTCGGGCGCCGGCTATCTCGAGACCGTCCAAGGTTGGATGGACGACGCCGGCGCCGGCCGGATCGGCTCGTTGGTCGGTCGGTACTGGGCGATGGACCGCGACCGCCGCTGGGACCGGATCCAGCGCGCCTACGACCTGCTCGTGTTTGGTCGCGCGGATCACCGGGCTGCGTCCGGCGCGGAGGCGGCGCGCGACGCGTACGCGCGCGGCGAGACCGATGAGTTCATCACGCCCGTTGTCGTGGGCGCCTCCGACTCTGACGCGCGGATCCGGCCCGGAGATTCGGTGTTCGCGTTCAACTTCCGGCCGGACCGGATGCGCGAGATAACTTTGGCCCTGGCCGATCCGGGCTTCAGCGAGATTGACCGGGGAGGCGCGCCCGTCGTCGAGCGGTACGCGACGATGACCCAGTACGAGGAGGGCTGGCCCTACCCGGTGGCGTTCGCGCCGGCCCATCCCGACATGACCCTGCCGCACGTGCTCGCGGACCGCGGTGTTCGCCAGCTCCACGTGGCCGAGACCGAGAAGTACGCGCACGTCACGTACTTCTTCAACGGCGGCGAGGAGGCCGCGTACGGCGGGGAGCGCCGCGAACTCGTCGACTCGCCACGCGACGTCCCGACCTACGACAAGAAGCCCGAGATGAGCGCCCGGGGAGCTGCCGACGCGTTCGTTCGCGCCTGGAGCGAGGACTCACCGACGTTCGGGATCATCAACTTCGCCAATCCCGACATGGTCGGGCACACCGGTGTGATTCCGGCTGCGGTCGCCGCGATCGAGACGGTGGATGGGTGTCTGGGGTCGGTGGTCGACGCCGTCCACGAGTCGGGCGGCGCCTGCATCATCACCGCGGATCACGGCAACGCCGACCACATGCTCGAGGACGACGGCAGCCCGAACACCGCGCACTCGCTGAACCCGGTGCCCCTGATCGTGACCGTGCCGGGGCTGTCGCTGCGTTCCAGCGGGGGAGTGCTGGCCGACGTGGCGCCCACGGTGCTGCAGGTGCTCGGGATCGAGCAGCCGGACGCGATGACGGGCAAGTCGCTGATCGAGTCCGGTTAGCCCGCGAAGAACCGCTTCATCGCGTCGTGGGTCTCGCGGGGCCGCTCGAGTTGGGGCACGTGGCCGCAGTCGAGCTCGACGTGGACCGCGCCCGGAAGTGCTTCGCGCACGTGGCGCTCGAACCCGATCGGCACGATCTTGTCCTTGCGCCCCCAGATGAACAGCGCCTGTGGCTTCAGGTCCGGTAGCCGGGTCCACAAGCCGCGTCCGCCGCGAGGCTCCTCGAGGTAGATGTTGCGGGCGGCGGCGTAGAACGCGGCCCTTCCGGACCGGGTCAGGTAGGAGCGCATGAACTCGTCGATCCCGGCGGCCGTCCACTCGGTCTCGGAGCCGGGGACGAACTGCTTGACGATCCGCTCGACGATCGCGCGCGGGGCCGGCTGGAGCACGCCGAGTTGGGTCGGGACCAGGCGCAGGTAGGGTGCCCACGGGCGGGCCTTCAGCCACGGCAGCGACGGGGCGAGCAGCGCCAGGCGCCCGACGCGGTCGGCGTGGTCGAGGCCCAGCTCGAGCGCCACACGACCGCCCATGCTGTTGCCTACGACGTGAGCTCGTTCGAGTTCGAGCGCGTCGAGCAGCGCGACGATCGCGCGGGCGAAGAACGGCGCGTCATAAGCGGCCCAGAGCGGCTTGTCGGAGTCGCCGAAGCCGGGTAGGTCGACGGCGATCGCACGGTGGGACGGCGCGAGCGCCTCGAGCGTTGGCAGGAACGATGCCTTGGTCGCGCCGAGGCCGTGGAGCATCAGCACCGGGTCGCCGGTCCCGGCCTCGATCGTCGACAGGCGGCCGGCTTCGGTGTCGATGGTTCGGGTTCGCAGCCGCCCGGGGCCAGCGATCTGCGACGTCGCCGCCAGGAACCCGACGCCGACGTGGAGGTCGCGGCGGATCTTCAGGCGGCCCTTCCGAAACGCGGCCATCCCGCCGCGAACGTCGTCGGCGATCTGACCCCACGTGGCGGCGTCGGCCGTAAGGACGGCGTCGGCGCTGTCGCGGCTGCTCGTGAGGCGAGCGGTGCCGTTCTCGATCACGACATCACGGGTTGCGCCCGCCTCGATGCGAATCCGCACGCGGCGGCGGCCGACGTCGAACACCGTCGGGTCGAAGCGGGCCACGAGACGCTCGATGGCGTCTACGTCAGGGTCGTCGATTGTCTGCTCTGGGAGCGTTAGTCGCGTTCACGGTCCGGTTTCCGCCTTCCCGGTGTGCCAGCTCGCAACCACGTGCGATCCGTCACAGATACTCGCTCCAGTCCTGTCCGGGCGCGGTCGATCTATGCGGCCGAGGCGAACTATACTTGACATTAAGCGACTGAGATTTCATACTGGTTGCAGACAACGATTCTCATCCTTACAAGGAGAGGTTTGATATGGCATCACTGATTCGATGGGAGCCCGTTCGCGAGCTCTCGACCATGCAGAGCGAGATGAATCGCCTGTTCGGCACGTTCTTCGACTCGCCGACCCCGCGCAACGGGCGCCGCGCGGCCCTTCGCAGCTGGATTCCGGCCATGGACGTGACCGAGAACGACAACGAGTACGTCCTGAAGGCCGATCTCCCCGGCCTGAACGAGAGCGACGTCAACGTCGAGCTCGACGACAACGTCCTGCGTATCTCCGGTGAGCGCAAGTCCGAGCACGAGCAGCGCACCGAGGGCTATCACCGCGTCGAGCGCGCTTACGGGCGCTTCGCTCGCTCGCTGAGCCTGCCCGAGGGCGTCACCGCCGACGGCATCAACGCCACGTTCGACAACGGCGTGCTCGAGGTCCACATCCAGAAGCCCGAGCAGCACAAGCCGCAGAAGGTTGCGATCTCGATCGGTGGCGAGGCCAAGACGATCGAGGGCGCCGAGGACACCGAGTCCTCGCAGGCGGCCTAGTTCTCCGCTGAGTAGGGTCCGGGCCGTGTTCACGGTCCGGACCCAAGTTCCCGGCGGGCTCGCCCGCACCGGGACGCTTCACCTGGCGCACGGCGACGTTCGCACGCCGGCGTTCGTGCCGCTCGCGACCAAGGGCGCCGTCAAGACGCTCGAGCCGCGCGACGTGGCCGCGCTCGGCTACGAGATGATCCTCGGCAACACGTTTCATCTGTTGCTCGCGCCGGGTCCGGACCGCGTGCGCGAGTTCGGCGGCCTCCACGAGTTCATGCGCTGGGACGGAGCGATCATCACCGACTCCGGCGGCTTTCAGGTGTTCTCGATGGGGCACGGTGGCGTCGCCGACGAGATCAAGGGCCGCGGCCGCGGTGGCGGCGCTGGGCTTGGGTCTCCGGACGGCGTGACGGGGGCCATTCTGTCGATCGACGAGGAGGGCGTGCGGTTCCGTTCCTACGTCGACGGGCGCGAGCGGTTCCTGTCGCCCGAGACCTCGATGTCGGTCCAGGCCGCGCTCGGCTCGGACATCGCGCTCGTGTTCGACGAGTGCACGCCGTTTCACGTCACGCGGGAATACACCGAGCGCTCGATGGAGCGCACCCATCGCTGGCTCGACCGCTGTCTGCGCTGGCACTCCGAGCACGGGCCGGCCGGGCAGGTCGTGTACGGGATCGTCCAGGGAGGCGTCGAGCAGGACCTGCGCGTCGTTTCTTCCGAGGCCGTCGCCGCCAGCGGCTGCGACGGTGTGGCGATCGGCGGCTCGCTCGGCCAGGACAAGGCCCAGATGCACTCGGTCGTCGGCTGGACCACCGCCGAGCTGGAGCGCGTGGCGCCGGCGCGGCCCCGCCACCTCCTCGGGATCGGCGACATTGACGACCTGATCGCCGGGGTCGAGATGGGGATCGACACGTTCGACTGCGCGCTGCCGACCCGGCTCGGGCGCCACGGGGTCGCGCTCGTCCCCGATCCGGACGCGCGCTGGCGCGTCGACCTGGCCAAGGGCCGCTGGCGCGACTCGCGCGACCCGATCCTCGACGGCTGTCCCTGTCCCGCGTGCTCAGGCGGCTTCTCGCGCGCGTACCTGCACTACCTGCTCCGCGCCGGCGAGCTCACCGCCTTGCGGCTCGTGACCATGCACAACCTGTCGTTCGTCGCCCGGCTGATGGGCGATTTGCGGTCCGCGATCGACGGCGGGCGGCTGGCGGAGGTGGCGGCCGCGCTCAGGGGTGGCGCGGCGCCGGGCGCCGTCGCCGCTGGCTGAGCCGCGGCCGGCAAGCCGGGGCGGCGAGCGTCCGCCTCCGGCGCGCTTCTCGGTGCATAACTCGCCACGGCGGCATTCCCCCACCCGCGTTGGCTGGATAAGCGCCGGGGTGGCGCTTATGTGCACGCGGCCGGCGCGGATTGGGGGCTTTGGCGAGTTCGGCACCCAGGAGGTGGTGGCGTGGGGCGGGGACGCTCGTCTGAACGCGACCGCGCCCGCCGGGCACGGATGCCCGGCGGAACCGGCCTCCCGGCTCGGCCCGCTCGGCATCCGGCCTCGCCAAGACCGGGCCGGCCGGGAGTCATCCGGCTGGACGCCGAGCGCAGCGAGGCCCATTGAGCACGCTCCGCCGACGACAGAGCTGCGTAGGTGGATGTCCCCCATCGGGTGACTCGCGCCCGAGCAGAGTGGCCAAGCGAACCGAGATGCCGGCGCACGTCACCCGAGGGGGACGCCACCGGAGTTATTTCGTGTACTGGCCGATGATCTTCTGAAGCTGGTTGACCGCGTCGCTCGTGTCGTGGGCGACGACCTTGCGGAAGTGCACGGCGTTGTTCGACGTGCTGGCGGCGATCGCGATTGCCGCCGCCACCGCCGCCACGAACACGACGATCACGGCCAGGAACGCGAAGAAGCGGCGTGCGGCGCGAGATCGCCGGGGCCGCTCGGCCGGCGCCCGCCGGACCGACGCGTCGGGTCCGTAGCCGCCCATCGGCGGGGGATAGACGGGCCGGCGGGGTTCGAGCTGGCGCGGCTGGCGCGCCTGCGCGGCGGTTCTGTTCGTCGGGGGGCCGTTGCGCGGCGCGACGCGGGTCTGGCCGGTCGGCGGCTGCCCTGACAGCACGCGGGTGGTCCCGGTGCCGCCGAGGTTCCGCGTCCGCGCCCCGTTCGACTTCGGCTCGACGCCGCGGGCGCCGGCGCTGATCTCCTCGGCGAGCAGCATCGCGGTCTCGGGGCGCTCCTCCTTGTCGAGCGCGAGCGCCGTCGAGATCGCATCGGCCAGCTCGGGCGGCACCCGTGGATTGAGCTCGTCGACCGAGGGTGGCGCGTTGCGCTGCTGCTTGAGGGCAAGCTCGGACAGCGAGTTGGCCTCGTACGGCAGCCGCCCGGTCAGCAGCTGGTAGGCCACGACCCCGAGCGAGTAGAGATCGGCGCGCGGCCCGGCCTCCTCGCCCCGCGCCTGCTCGGGCGCGAGATAGGCGGCGGTCCCGAGCACCGAGCCGACCTGCGTGATGCTCGACTGGTCGGTGGCGCGGGCGATGCCGAAGTCGGCCAGCTTGACCACATCGGAGTCCGATACGAGCAGGTTGCCGGGCTTGACGTCGCGGTGGACGACCCCGTTGCGGTGGGCGTAGTCGAGCCCGCGACACGACTGGGTAATCACGTCGACCGCCTGCGCGACCTCCATGGGACCGTGGTCGCGGAGCAGTTCGGCGCACGAGTGGCCGGGCACGTGCTCCATCACGATGAAGTGCTGGTGCGCCTGCTCGTCGAACCCGAAGTCGAACACCTGGACGATGTTCGGATGGACGAGGCGAGCCGCCGACAGCGCCTCGCGACGGAAGCGGGATACGAACGTCGGATCGTCGGCGAGGTGCTCGGCGAGCAGCTTGATCGCGACGTAGCGCTCGAGGCGCTGGTCGAACGCCAGCTGCACGGTGGACATGCCCCCGACGCCGAGGCGGCCCTCGATCCGGTACCGCCCGACGATCGCTGTTCCGTTAGTCACTGGCCATTGCCGTTTCCGCCGCTGTTGCCATCCCCCGGACCCGTGCCGCCACTGGTGCCCGTTCCGGTCCCGGTGGTGGAGGTGGTTGTTCCTCCGAGCCCCACGCCACCGGTCGTCGTAGAAGTAGTACCCGTGTCGGGCGGAGTGGTTGCGGTGGAGGTCGTCGTCGAGGTCGTGGTCGTGCTGCTGGTCGAGGTCGACGTGGTGGGCGTCGTGGTTGACGTCGTCGTCGTCGGTGTGGTGGTCGAGGACGTCGTGGTCGCCGGCGAGGCGGTCGTCGAGGTGTGTTGGCGGCATTCCTTGGCGGCGAGCTGGGAAATCGTCACCGCGCCCTGGGTGAGGTTCGCGCGCAGGGTGGGGTTGACCGTGATCGGCAGCTTCTGGACGTCGATGTTCAGCGCCGTGCTCGCGTTGACCGCGGCGCCGCAGTCGCCCGATTGCACCGCCGAGTTGATCTCATTGCCCTGACCGCTCAGCGCGATCGACTGGTCGCCTGAGAGCAGGCCAGCGGTGCCGCCACAGGCGGCAAGGCACGAGACGGCGAACCCGAGTCCGCCGGCGAGGATGGCGCGAGGCGCATAGCGCATCCGCGGCCTGACTTTAGAGGGTCGCCCCGTTGGCATTCCGTTAGAGGGCGCGGACCGTATGGCCGCGGACGTACGGTCGACGGCCCGGATGAGAGGCCTCTTACTGGCCGTACGCCAGGCGTTCGGCGAGCGAGTCCGGAAGGCGGGCCGCGCGGATTGCGGCCGCCGCCCCGGCGATGTCGTACTCGGTCCGCCGGTAGACCGCCTCCCAGCTCTCGAGATCGAGCTCGAGCCAGCCGGCGCGGGGGTCGCCATCGCGTGGCTGCCCGACGCTGCCGGGGTTGATCAGCCACTCGCCGTCGGTCACATCGAGCTGCTCCTCAGCGGCCCGAGTCTGCCCGCTGGCCGACTCGCCGTTGGCGCGGGAGAACGACAGCGCCACGTGCGAGTGCCCGATCAGGCAGACCCGGTGCGTCTGAGCGTCGAGGCACAGCTCGGCCTGGAGCGGCGAGAGCACGTACTCCCAGATCGGATCCCGGGGGCTCGCGTGGAACAGGCCGACGTGCTCCTCGAGGTAAGCGGGCTCGAGCTTGTCCAGGTACTCGCGGGTCTCGGGCCCGATCACGCCCTGGGTCCATCTCGCCGCCAGCGCCGCGCCGCGCGAGAACTCCTCGAGCGGGAGCGCGCCGCGGACGCCGAGGTCGTGGTTGCCGGCGAGGCATATCGCCGCATATCGCCGGGCCAACTCGACGCACGCGTCGGGCTCCGCGCCGTAGCCGACGAGGTCGCCCAGGCACCACATCTCCTGGCAGTCAGAGGCCTCGATCGCGTCCAGCACCGCCTCGAAGGCATGCCGGTTGCCGTGGATGTCAGAAACGATTGCGACTCGCATTTATATGGTGGCTTGGTGGCCAGCGCGGCTACAGTCTCGCGGGTGAGGCACCCCTCGCGCCACCGATTCGTTGAATCGATGCTGCTCGCGCTCGCCGCCGCGGAGGCTGGCGTGCGTCTGCTGTCTCCGCGAGAGCGGCCAATCGAGCCTGCAGAGATAGATCTTCACAGTTTTTTCAGCGACGCGGAGATTGAACGCGGCGCCCGGTTCGCGCGCCCCCAGATGGCGCTCGGGCTGACGCGGGCGGCGATCGAGATCGGGGCGCTCGCGCGAGTGGTCCGGCGTCCGCCGCGATGGCTGTCGGGCGGGGCCAAGCGCCCCGTGCTCGCCGGCGCGGTGACCGGAGCCGGCCTGGCTGTGGGCCTGTCGTTGCCGACGCTGCCGCTGTCGGCGATCTCGCGCCGGCGGGGCATGGCTGTCGGGCTGGTCACGCAATCCTGGCGCGGCTGGGCCGGCGACCTGCTCAAGGGTGCGGCGATCGAGTCGGTGCTCGCGGCTGCCGCCGGCGGGGCGGCCGTCACCGTCACGCGGCGATATCCGAGCCGGTGGTGGCTGCCGGCCTCGGCCGGTTCGGTCCTGTTCGGCGCCGGCCTGGCAGCGCTGGCACCGGTCGTGCTCGACCCGGTGTTCAACAAGTTCACGCCGCTGCCCGAAGGCCAGACGCGGTCTGACGTGCTGGATCTCGCCCGGGCCGCAGGCGTGAAGGTGGGCGAGGTGTACTCCGTCGACGCCAGCCGCCGCACGACCGCCGCCAACGCCTACGTGGCCGGGCTCGGGCCGACGAAGCGGGTGGTGCTGTTCGACACGCTGCTCGACCGCTACACCCGCGACGAGATTCGCGTCGTCGTGGCCCACGAACTGGCGCACGTGCGCAACCGCGACGTCCCGCGGGGCGTGGTGTACGCGGCGCTCGTCGCTCCGGCCGCCGCGCTGGCGGTGCAGCGCCTCAGCTGGGAGCTCTCGCCCGAGCGCGGGAGTGCCGGCGCGCTCCCGGCGCTCGCGCTGGCGGCGGCGCTGGTGGGAGCCCCGACCGCGCTGATCGGCAACCGCCTGTCGCGGGCGATCGAGCGCCGCTCCGACGCCTACTCGCTCACGCTGACCGACGCCCCGGATGCGTTCATCTCATTCGAGCGCGCGATCGCGGTGCAGAACGTCGCCGACCTCGAACCGCCGCGCTGGTTCACCTCGCTGCTCGCGACCCACCCGCCGACGGCCGAGCGGATTGGCTCGGCGGTCAGCTTCGCCGGGCGAAGCAGCAACGGCTCCGTGGCGGCGGCGGGCTACTCCTCGTCGTCGTCCGGCGGCTCTTCGATTCCCTGACGGCCGCCCCACTCGGGCAGGTTCTTGATGCCCTCGCGGGTCTGCCACTTCGAGTAGTTGTCCTGCATCGCGTCGATCAGCTCGTGCATGAACTTGGCGCTCAGGTTGATGCGCGAGACGACGACGCCGGGGATCTCGTCGTCCTCCACCTCGTGGTCCACGCGCGCAAACGTGATCGTGAACTCGTAGTCGGAGTGGCTTACGTTCGCGAAGTTCGCGTATACGCCGGCCATGATGTCCGGCGAGAAGTGGATGTTGATGTGCCGCTCCGGGCGGCCGGGATCGTCCATGGGAACGTAGTATCCCATCGTGAGGATCCTCGTCGTCGCCGTCGGCAGGCTGCGTCCACCGTTTTCCGACGATGTCCAGCACTATCAGAAGTTGCTCGCGCGGCACGTCAAGCTTGAGCTGATCGAGGTGCGCGAGGATGAGCAGGTGGCTCGGCGGATTCCGGACCGGACGTTTGTCTCGCTGCTCGATCGCGAGGGCGATGAGCTCGATTCGGTGGCGTTCAGCGGATGGCTGGAGCAACGGCGCCAGAGTGGGATGGACGTCTGCTTCGTGGTCGGGGGGCCGTTCGGACTCGAGCTCGAGGATGTCGACCACCGGCTGTCGCTGGGGCGGATCACGCTGCCTCACCAGCTCGCGCGCGTCGTGTTGCTCGAGCAGCTGTACCGCGGGCACAAGATCCTGGCCGGTGAGCCGTATCACTACTGATGGCCGATTGGAGTCAGAGCGGCGCGTGGATGTTCCCCGGCGAGGACGACGGGAAAGATCGGGCCGCCGCCTTACGCCAGCGCGAGCACGCCCGCCGCGAGGTGCAACTGTTCATCCGCAGGCTGGGCATCCTGCTGGGCGCGCTGGGCGCGATGGTGATCATCGGGACGATCGGCTTCGCGTTGATCGAGCACGTCTCGCCGGCCTACGGGTTCGAGTGGACGATCGACACCGTCACCACGCTCGGGTCGATCCCCGATCCTCCGGACGCCGGCGGCCGCGCGCTCAAGGTCGGCCTCGAACTGCTAGGCATAGGTACGCTTTTCTACGCCCTCGCGACCGTCGCGGAGTTCTTCGTCTCGGGGCAGTTGAGTGGCGTTCTGGAAGAGCGCCGGATCGAGAAGATGATCAGTTCGTTCACCGACCACTACATCTTGTGCGGCTTCGGCCGTGTCGGGCGCCAGGTAGCGCGCGACCTGCGCACGGCGGGCGCCAGGTTTGTGGTGATCGACCCCAACCCGGTCAACCGCGAGGCCGCGCTGGCCACGGGAGCGCCGCTGATCGAGAGCCAGCCCTCGGACGACGAGGTTCTCAAGCAGGCGGGGATCGAGCGGGCGCTGGGGGTGATCGCGTGCGTCGATTCGGACGCCGAGAACATCTTCATCGCTTTGACGGCGCGCGAATTGCGCTCGGAAATCTTCATCGTCGCCAGGGCCTCGGCCGAGGACTCCGAGAAGAAGATGCTCCGCGCCGGCGCCGACCGGGTGATCTCGCCGTACAAGACCTCGGGCGCGGAGATGGCGAGGGTGGCGCTGCGTCCGCAGGTCGGCGGCGCGTTCCAGGTCGCCGACTACCGGATGGAGGAGATCGAGGTCTCGCCGATCTGCGAAGGGGTGGGTCGCAAGATCGTCGACGTGAGCGGTCCCGCGCTGATCGTCGCCGTCCGCCATCCGAACGGCGAGCTTGAGACCTCGCCGCCGCCGCAGACCGTGCTGAACGCCGGCGATCTCATCATCGCGATGGGCGCGCCCGGCGCCGTCGAGCGGCTCGAGGGATTGTTCCAGCCGCCGCGAGTGCAGTCGGGGATTCGGCCGACGATTCAGGGCGTATGACGACGGACGGTCACACAAACGGTCCGCTGTCTGACCTCGCCGCGGCGGTCGAGAGCGCGGCGGCTGCGGTGCGGGGTAGCGCCGGGGCGCCGCCGGTGCCGCCGACGCTCGACCGGCCTCGGCACAAGGGTCAGGGCGACTACTCGACGAATGCCGCGATGCTGCTGGCGCCGGTGCTCGGCTCGCCGCCTCGCGAGATCGCCGACCGGCTTCGTGCCGAGCTGGAGGGGCTGCTCGGGGAGGGACTCGAGCGAGCCGAGGTGGCAGGCCCCGGCTTCCTCAACCTCGTGATGTCCGATTCGTGGCACATGCAGGCGCTGCGGTCGGTGCTCGACGCCGGCGACCGGTTTGGCGCCGGTGGCGCGGATCCACCGCAGCGGATCTCGGTCGAGTTCGTCTCGGCCAATCCGACCGGACCGCTGGTCGCCGCGAGCGGGCGCCACGCAGCGTACGGCGACGCGCTCGCGCGGATCCTCGAGCACCACGGGAACTCGGTGGAGCGGGAGTATTACTTCAACGATGCGGGCAACCAGATCCGGTTGCTCGGCGAGTCGGTTCAGGCGCGGGCTCGCGGTGAGGACGTGCCCGAGGGCGGCTACCAAGGGGCGTACGTGGCCGATCTGGCGGCTGGGATCCCGGGCGCGGCCGGAGCGGACGTCTCGGACGTGGCACGGGCTGCGGTCGACATCCTGCTCGCTCAGATCAAGGCCACGCTCGATCGCTACGGGGTCGTGTTCGACGTCTACTTCAGCGAACGGACGCTCCACGAGGGGTGGCCGAGCCCGTTGCAGCGCGCCCTGGCGTTGCTCGAGCAGGTTGGCCACGTCTACCACTCCGAGGGCGCGATGTGGCTGCGGACGACGAGCTTCGGCGACGACAAGGACCGGGTGGTCATCCGGTCCAACGGCGAGCCCACGTACCTGGCTGCGGACATCGCATATATGGAGAACAAGCGCGAGCGCGGGTTCGAGCGCCAGCTCGTGCCGGTCGGGTCCGACCATTCGGCCTACGTGCGCGCGATGAAGGCGGCGATGGAGGCGCTCGGGGGTGATCCGGAGACGGTCGAGCTCCCGCTCCTGCAGTTCGTCCACCTCGTCGAGGGCGGTGAGGTGTCCGCGATGTCCAAGCGCCGCGGCGACTTCGTGATGCTCGACGAGTTGCTCGACGAGATCGGCGTCGACGCGACCCGGTTCTTCATGCTCCAACGCTCGAACGACCGGACGATCGAACTCGACCTCGACCTCGCGCGCAAGCAGTCGCGCGAGAACCCCGTCTACTACATCCAGTACGCCCACGCGAGGATCGCGTCGATGCTGCGCCGATTCCCTGACGGGCGGGTTTCGGATGCGGTGGGGGCGGACTGGGAGTCGGTGGCGCTGGAGAGTCAGGAACGCGATCTGATCAAGAAGCTCGTGGCGTTCCCCGGTGAGATCGCCGAGGCGGTCGAGCGCCGGGCGCCGCACCGGATCGCCGGGTACGCGCTGGAGCTCGCCCAAGACTTCACCGCGTTCTACGAGGCGTGCCGGGTGGTCGGGGCGACGCCGGAGGCGGTCGAGTCGGTCCGGGTCGCGTTGTCGGTGGCGGCGCAGACGACGATCGCGCTGTCGCTGAGGCTGCTCGGGGTGAGCGCGCCCGACGCGATGTAGCGAGCGGTCGCGGGGTCGTGCTCGCGCTCAGCCGCGGAACTGGCTGAGCTCTTCGTCGAGGCGCTCTGTGTCCGCGGGGTCGAGCGTCTCTACGGGCGCGGCCGGCGCGCGGGCGGCCGCGCGCGTGCGTCGTCGCCAGCGCGGAAGCGTGAAGGCGAGGATCCCGGCTCCGAGCACGAGGATCGCCGGCGGAATGATGTAGACGGTCAGGTTGAACCCGTGCGCCGGCGGCTTGCCGAGTACGGCCGTGCCGTACTGCGCGACCAGGTTGTTGATGATCTGCGACTTGGTCTCGCCCTGAGCGATCAGTCCGCGGATATACGCGCGTTCTGAGTCCGCCTGGGGCGACTGCGCCACCTCGAGCGGCTCTCGACAGCTCGTGCACATCACATCGCTCTCGATGTCGGTCAGCGACGCACGCGGGGCGATGGCTGCCGCTGACGTTGCCGGGGTGATTGCCGGCGCGAACGCGACCGGCGCGGCGACGAGCGTGATCAGGAGGGCGATCGCGCCGGTGCGGAGGCTCGCCCAGGTCATGCCGATTGAGCCAGGACCCGGGCCATCGTCTGCTGCAGCCAGTTCCCGGCGAGCTGCTCGCGCATCAGAGCGACGACCCGTCCCTGGCGGTTGATCACGTACGTCTCGGGCACGCCCGTCGCGCCGAAGCCCCGCACGAAGTTGCCGCTCACGTCCCGGACCACCGGATAGGTGAGGCCGTGCTGGTGGACGAACTGCTCGGAGTCGCTCGAGTTGTCGAGGTAGGTCACGCCGAGCACGGTCGCGTTGTGCTTGAGCAGCTGACGCTGCTCCTGTTCCAGAATCGGCGCTTCGGCCACGCAAGGCCCGCACCAGGACGCGAACACGTTGACCACGACGATCTTGCCGCGGAAGTCGGCCAGGCTCTCGTGCCCCGAGGAGCCCAGGATCGGCAGCTGCATGCGGGCACCCGGCGCCACCGGGTAGTCGCCGCGCGCGACCTTGGCGTCGATCGACGAGCTGGTCCCCTGATGCGCGACGCCGAACGCGAGCAGCGCCAACAGCGCGACCGCGACGGCGAGGGCGATGGCGGGAATCGCGAAACGGCGCATGACCGGAGAGTAATACGCGAGTTTGCGGACCTGCATCGTTCCTCCAGGGGTTGATCCGGCGAGCGATTCATGGTTGGTTAGCAACTTCCTACGCCGCTGATCCCCAGAGCCGCCCTCGGTCATGCGATGGTTGCACTGGGACTCGGGGGGCGATAGGACAGGAACGTCAGGTCAATTTGCCCGCCGGCAGCCATCCACCCGATCCGAGCCAGCCTCCCCAAAACGGGGAGATGTACTCTGCGACGCCGTTCGCGGTGGAACTGGAGCCGATGAAGGACGGCTGGGTTCGCGTCCGCGTGCGAGGCGAGCTCGCGCTCAACAGCTCGACGACGCTCGAGCGAGCCGTGGAGGCCGAGCTGAGGGCCGACAGCGACGTGCTGCTCGACCTGTCGGGGATCGATTTCATCGACTCGGCCGGCCTCAGGGCCATGACTGCGCTCGTGCGGATGGCCAAGGCGAGCGGACGGAAGCTCCGGCTCAGCGCCGAGTTGCCGGCGCACGCCCGGCGGCTGATGGAGATCGTCGGGCTGCTGCCGTTCGTCCCGATCGGGATCGACGACCCCTGGGGCGACGGCTCGGGGTCGCTGCCCGACGCGCCGTCGGTCTGACGCGGTCCGTGAAAACGGACGACGGGTCTCGATTGACATCGTCGAGGTCCGCTGCGACGCTTGCGAGCGATCGTCGAGCGGCTACCTGACTGGATGCGGAGAGGGACGCGATAGACGCTTTCGCGCTGGCCTACGAAGGGTTCGATCCGGATCAGGAGGGGCTTCGCGAAGCGTTGACCTCGACCGGCAACGGCTATCTGTGCGCTCGTGGCGCCGCCGAGTGGGAGGACGCCGACGGAGTGCATTACCCCGGCACGTACGCGCACGGGGTCTATAACCGGGAGACCACCATCCTGGGCGGGTTGCCGGTGCTCAACGAGGACCTCGTCAACCTTCCGAACTGGCTGGTGCTGAAGCTGCGGATCGAGGGCGAGGACGCGATCAGGCTCGCCGACGTCGAGCTGTTGGGGTACCGGCACGAGCTCGACATCCGCAACGACATCGTCTTGCGCGAGCTCCGCTTCCGCGATCGCAGCGCGCGTGAGACGACGTTGCGAAGCCGCCGGTTTGTCAGCATGGCCGACGTCCACCACGCGGGGATCGAATGGACACTGACGGCGGAGAACTGGTCTGGGCGGGTGGAGGTCGTGTGCGCGCTCGATGGGCGCGTGACCAACAGCGGCGTCGCCCGCTATCAGCAGCTCGAGGGCCGGCACCTCGATCCGGTCTCGCCGCGGACGTTCGGGCCTGAGGTGATCGCGCTGAAGGTCCAGACCCGCCAATCGAACCTGTACGTGAGCCAGGCGGCGCGGAGCCGCGTGTTCGAGGGCACCAACCCCGTGACGGTGGAGCGCAGCCTGTACCAGACGGAGGACTACATCCAACAGGTTCTGGCGTTCGACCTCCGGGAGAGGGCAGCGGTGCGCGTGGAGAAGCTGGTGGTGTTCTCCGCCTCTCGGGACCCGGCGACGAGCGACTCGCTGACCAAGGCCGGCACTTCGGCGGGACGCAGCGGGGACTTCGAGGCCGAGCTCGGGCGCCATCGGTCGGCCTGGGGGGAGCTCTGGCGGGTGTGTGACCTGCAGGTGACAGCGGACCGCGACGTGCAGCGCTTGCTGCGCCTTCACACCTGCCACTTGTTGCAGGTGTGCTCGCGTCACACAGCCGACATCGACGCCGGTGTTCCAGCCCGGGGACTCAACGGCGAGGCCTACCGCGGACATGTCTTCTGGGACGAGCTGTATGTGTATCCGTTCCTGAACTATCGGATGCCCGAGGTCACTCGGGGCCTCCTGATGTACCGGTACCGGCGCTTGGACGAGGCGCGTGCGGCGGCCCACGAGTCAGGCTTCCGTGGCGCCATGTTTCCGTGGCAGAGCGGGAGTGAGGGCAAGGAAGAGACGCAACGAGTTCACCTCAACCCGCTCACGGGACGCTGGGAGCCGGATCTCAGCCGCAACCAGCGCCACGTCAACGCCGCGATCTTCTACAACATCTGGCATTACTTCCAGGCCACCCAGGACCTGACGTTCCTGCGCGACTACGGCGCGGAGATGATGCTCGAGATCGCTCGCTTCTGGGCGTCGATCGCGCACTTCAACCCCGATCGCGGCCGTTACGAGATTCACGGGGTGATGGGCCCGGACGAGTTTCACGAGAAGTACCCAGGCGCGACCGAAGGCGGCCTTCGAAACAACGCCTACACCAACGTGATGGTGGCCTGGTTGTGCGAGCTCGCGCATGATCTCCTCTCGCTGCTCCCCGGAAGCCGCGCGGAGGCGCTCAGGGACAGGCTCGGGCTCGGCGACGAGGAGCTGCGGACGTGGGAGGACATGAGCCGCCGGATGTTCGTGCCCTTCCAGGACACGGGCATCATCAGCCAGTTCGAAGGCTGGGACCAGTTGGAGGAACTCGACTGGGACGCGTATCGCGCCAAGTACGGAAACATCCAGCGACTCGACCGGATCCTGCGCGCCGAGGGCGATGACCCCGATCGCTACAAGCTCTCCAAGCAGGCGGACACCGTGATGTTGTTCTACTTGTTCTCGGGCGACGAGCTGCAGCGGCTGTTCGATCGCCTCGGCTACGAGTACGGGCCCGACACGGTGAGCAAGAACGTCGCCTACTACGACCGTCGCACGTCGCACGGCTCGACGCTCAGCTACGTCGCTTACGCCGGGGTCCTCGCGGCGCTGGACGCCGAGAGCTCCTGGGATCGCTTCCTTGTAGCCCTGAACAGCGACGTCGGCGACGTTCAGGGCGGGACGACCAAGGAAGGGATTCACGTGGGCGTGATGGCCGGCACGCTCGACCTCATTCAGCGCAGCTACATGGGCACTCACGTCCGCGACGGGGTCCTTCGGTTCGACCCCAGGCTGCCGGCTCCGCTTGACGGGGTGTCGTTCTCGATGCAGTTCCGGCGGACCCCGCTACTCGTCACGCTCGCCGACGGCCGGCTGACGCTCGCCGCCCATCCCGAGGGCGTCAACCGCCCGATCAAGGTCGGGGTCGGAGATCAGGTTCGCGACTTCGGCCCCGGCGACCGTTACACCTTCGAGTTGCAGCCGGACCGGACCGTCGAGCGGCAACTCCACGGCTAGAAAGGAGCAGACGTGCCGAAACGATTCCAGGGAGCGATCTTTGACGTCGACGGCGTGCTCGTCGACTCTCCCCACGAGAAGGCCTGGCGCGAGTCGCTGCGTGAGCTGATGGAGAACGACTGGAGCGATATCCGCGATCACACGACCTGGTCGCCGGAGGCGTTCACGTCCCGCGTCTACGAGGAGCAGATGTCCGGCAAGCCGCGAATGGACGGGGCCCGTGCCGCGCTCGCCTACTTCCACGTGCCCGATGACGACGACCACCGCCTGGCGGAGTACGCCGATCGCAAGCAAGCGATGGTCGTGCGCCTGATCGAGGCCGGGGACTTCACCGCGTACCCGGACGCCCTGCGCTTCATCATCCATGTCAAGGACTCGGGGATCCGCACCGCGGCCGCCTCCTCGTCCAAGAACGCCAACCTGTTCCTGAGCCAGATCAGGCTCGACACGTTCGCTGATGAGAACGGGATCACCTCACCATCGGTGCGACCGGGTC
Organism: uncultured Solirubrobacterales bacterium; assembly: GCA_963770615.1. GTDB lineage: Bacteria > Actinomycetota > Thermoleophilia > Solirubrobacterales > Solirubrobacteraceae > Palsa-465. The sequence continues at coordinate 273,913 of CAVYQJ010000008.1, forward strand.
TGACGCTGCTCGACTACTTCGACGCCGACGTCTCGGGAAGGGATTTCGCGCACGGAAAGCCCCACCCCGACATGTTCCTGGCTGCGGCGCAGGAACTCGGAACCGCGCCCGAGGACTCGATGGTGATGGAGGACGCCGCGGCCGGGGTGCAGGCCGCCAAGGCCGGGCACATGGCCGCGATCGGCATCGCGCGTGTGGATGACGCGGAGCTCCTCGCGGCGGCACACGCCGACATCGTGGTCACGAGCCTCGACGACGTGGACCTCGCGGCGTTGCGCGATGGCCGTCTGGCTATCAAACGCGCGTAGCTGGTCCTCGGGAGTCTCCAGACGATCGCTTCTGTGCTGGCCTCGCCGCCGGGCCGCCGGGCCGCCGGGCCGCCGGTCCGCCGGTCCGCCGGATCCCCGGATCGCCGGGTCGATTCCCTCCGCTTGGCTCGGTCCAAGACTGGAGAGATACATCTTCTGGAATCAATCCAGATTCTGTGTTATTCTGGCGCGCGACGATGACCAGACCAGCGCTAGCGCCGTCGTTGGATTCGGACCTGCTGCGAGCGAACGGGCTGCGCGTCACCGCGCCCAGGCTCGCCGTGCTCGCGGCCGTCCGCGCGGGCGATCATCTCCGGGCCGACGAGATCGAGATCGCCGCGCGCGAGCGGATCGGGTCGATCTCGACTCAGGCGACCTACGACGTGCTCGCCGTGCTGATCGGTGCCGGGCTGGTCCGGCGGATCGAACCGGCTCGCAGTCCCGCGCGGTTCGAGACCAGAGTCGCCGATAACCACCATCATCTCGTCTGCCGCCACTGCGGCCGTACGGTCGACGTCGACTGCGTCACCGGCGTGGCTCCGTGCCTGGAACCGTCAGACGCGGCCGGGTTCGAGATCGACGAGGCCGAGGTGGTGTTCTGGGGAACCTGCGCTAGCTGCCGGCAGGAGCCCGACGGATGATCGGGCGCGAGACGATCGCCGCCACGGTTCGCGTGCTCGACGAGGACCGCGACCTGGCGGCATCAGTCGCGGCGGATCGCCGCCTGCTGGCCGAGCGTGCCTGCGTCGCGAGCGCGTTGGTGCTGCAACGTGGGCGCTGGAGCGCCGGCCCGAGCGTCGAGGACGCCTCGCGCGGGTTCGGTCTGCTCGTTCTTCGGGGGCTGCTGAGCGGCCGCGTCGGTCTGCGCGGCGGCTACGGCGCCGAGGTGCTGGGACCCGGCGACCTTCTGCGACCGCTCCCGCGACCGTACGCGCGCGCCGGGTCGCCGTTCGACTCGAACTGGACCGTGATCCGCCCCACGAGGCTGGCGCTGCTGGGCCCGCGGTTCGTGAGCCGCGCGGCGCCTTTCCCGGAGCTCGGCGCGGAGCTCGTCGGCCGGGCGCTCGAGCGCACACGCCGGCTCGCCGTGAATATGGCGATCGTCCACAACCCCAGGGTGGACGAGCGCGTGCACGTGCTGTTGTGGCATCTCGCGCTGCGATGGGGGCGAGTGACGCGCGAGGGGACGGCGCTGTCACTCCCGCTCACCCACGCGCTGCTGGCAGAGATGATTGCCTCTCGCCGCCCCACGGTGACCAAGGCGCTGTCCCAACTGGCCCAGCAGGGCCGCGTCCGGCCCACCGACGATGGCTGGCTCCTCACCGGTTCCGTGCCGGCGGAGCTAGAGGCCCTGACCGCACCTGGCGGCGCGCCCGGCACGGGCGAACTTCTCGGTAAGCGTGGTGACAAGATCGCTATTGATCGCCCTGCACCGCACCTACCGTGGGTGAATGCACACCAACTCACTCCATCCAACTAGCAGCACCGCGTCGGACTCCCTGTCAGTCACTGTCAGCCTGCCGGTTCACCCTCACCGGCGCGTCGGTAACTTCGCCGAAGGCATGGCCCAACCGGCGACGCTGGCGGCGGCTCGTATCGGCAGCTTCGCTGACGGCATGTACGCGACCATCGACAGCACTCCCGCAACCGTACCGGCGACCCCCGCGCTGACCTCACGGGACGCGCTGGCGGCCTGACCCACGGTTTGTCGCGATCGCGCCGGTGGCGCGGAGAGCTACTAGATCGATGTCTCCGCGCCACCGACCGTCGCCTCCCGTAGCCCATTCGTGTCGCTTTGTGTCGCTTCGTGTTGCTTGCCGCCGGGAGGCGCCCCGGGGTCGCAGCCTGTCGACCTCGGCGAGGACGATTTGGCGGCTAACGTGGCATTCGCCGTCGCCTCGGTGCCGAGTGCCACCTTCACCGCGATACTCGCGGCCTAGGTGGATCTCGGCCGGGCGGCCCGGTTGAGCGTCACGTTCGCCGCCGCCGGGCCGCGCCGCGCCGCGCCGCGCCGCGGAGGTAAGGCGGGACGAGCGGACCGTCGTCCTTTGCGACAGCGGCGTGGGATCACCCTACCGCGGGCTTCGTGGTTAGCGTCGTGTCCGCGGAGGTGGATGTGATGGATCGCATGGGTTCGCACAGTGGGTTTGATGGGCGATAACGGCGAGCGAAGGCGTACACGGCGTCTCCTTCAGCGGTCAGACCTTGTTTGGCCACGACCTACCCGAAGCGCCGGGCGCCCGAACTGGACCCGCGTCGGCTGGAGTCGTCGTCTACCGGGGACAGGAGGGAGAACGGATCACTGTCAACAGCCGGACCGGGCTGATCGAGTCCGTGACCGACCGACGATTGCCAAGCGCAGGCGTTCCCGCCACGCGGACCGACCCCCAACTCGACCGGCGTCGGCGCCGGCGCTACTCCTCGATTCCAGCACCCGTCATGGCTGTATCGTGTTCCGGGCGATGCCTCGATGGTTGATCCCGTGGGTCGTGCCGGTGGTCCTCGTGGTGGGCGTCATCGCTGGCGCGACCGTTGGCGTGTGGGCCCTCGTGGCCGTCTTTATCGCGGCGGCCGCGGGTTTTGCGTGGTTGCGCCTTCGGCAACTTGATGCCACCGGCCAGCGCGACGAGGTCAGCTACACACGCCTATCGGATCTTCTGCGCCGACGCCGCTGAGCGAGCCCAGACGGGCGCACGCCTCCGCCGGCGAGCACACAGCGTCGGCGGTACGCTCCGTCGTAGGCGGGGTGCCAGACCTAACCAACGGAGGTACCAGATGGCTGAGCCCTCACCGGCCGCCGAGGGGATTGTGCTGACTCACTTCATCGTTTCAGACGATGTCGAGCGCTCTCGGCGCTTCTATACCGAAGTACTCGGCGGCACGGTTGTGTTCTCCGGAGAGTCTGGAGAGCCGACCAATATCGCGCTGTCCAACAGCTTTATCGTCATCAGCGTGGGCGGTGGACCGACGGACGACAAGCCGTCGGTCACGCTGGAGACACCCCCCGACCCCGATCGGGTCAGCAGCTTCCTGAATATTCGGGTCAAGGACATCGAGGCCGCGTACGCGGACTGGAGCGCCAAGGGTGCGAATTTCCTGACGCCGCCGAAACAGCACGCGTACGAGATCCGTTGCTACATCCGCGATCCCGACGGTCATCTGATCGAAGTGGGGCAAACCACGGACCCAGGGGACTGGACCCCCCCTCAGTGGCTGTCGAGCGAGTGAGCGCCGAGTTCAGCAGCGAGATCGGTCACATCGACGGTGGACGGTCCGCGGGACACTGAGATCCCTGCCACCGGGTCGACTCGAGGGTGGCTGGGCGACCCGCACCGAGCGTCGTTCTCATCAATCCGTGCGCTCCCGCGAAGCTGACCCGTGCTACCTGGCCACGAGCAGATCGGTCGCGGCGCGTTGACCGCCGACCACATATGCACGCGGACCGTGCTCAGGTGGGCACTCGGGCGACGGAGATGCAGCGCATCGTTGGTCGGGCGCTCGGGCGGTCGGGCGGCTGGTTTGCTGCGTTGTGCAGGTCCCTCTACAGGCATCGCCGCCAGCCGCGAGGTCCGACGACCGCTGTCCCACTCCGGCCACCGACTGGCCGGCGACGACGGACTCGCCCGAGGTCCCGATGCAATGGACGATTGGGTCGATCAGGTCCGCTCTGCGAACACGGCGGCCGCGACTCGGTAGGAGTCGAACGCTCGTGCGGCGCCGCATATGCCTCGAGGTGGATGAAAAGCTCGACGATCTCATCTTTGCTGGCGCCGTTGTTGAGAGCGATCCGCAGCTGCCCGCGGAGCGGCTCGTGGGTGCCGAGCGCGGCGGTGATCGCCACTGAGATCAGGCTGCGCGTACGGGTATCGAGTTGTCGTGTCCGGGTCCAGCTGTCGCCGAACGTGTGGAGGGTGGCGAGACGGCGGAACTCGCGTCCGCTCTCGGGCTCTCCGGGGCCGAGTGGCAGCTCCAGCGGTTGGCCGAGCAATTCGCCGGCCAGCTCGAGCGCGGTGTCGTAGGGGTCCGACATCGTGATCCTCCTCGCGGTGGGTGTAGCGCGCGCCGGACGCCGGCGCTGCGGGTGATCGGTCAGGGAGACGAGATCGTGACGATCGCGCTGTTTGGCCGAGGTCGCCGGATACCGGGGGTCGGGACCATCCCTGGACGAGCGGGAAGCTTTCGTACTTGCTATTGACAAGCGCGCTTGCTTTTTGCAAGTATCGCGCTCACCGGACCAAACCACCAAGGGAGCAACCGCATGCCGACGGACATCTTCGTGAGCTATCCGACCGCCGACCTCAAGCGCAGCAAGGCCTTCTATACCGCGCTCGGCGCGACCATCAATCCGCTCTTCACCGACGATAACGCGGCTTGCCTGGTGTGGGACGAGAACATCTACCTGATGGTGCTGAGGCGCGAGTTCATGGCCACGTTTACCGACAAGCAGTTGGCCGACCCGGCAATCACTGCACAGGTCCAGATTGCGTTCTCCCGCGACTCCAGGGAGGAAGTCGACACGGTGGCCGAGGCGGGCCTGAACGCGGGTGGCACCGAACCGCGACCGGCCCAGGACTTCGGTTTCATGTACAGCCGTGACCTGGAGGACCCCGACGGCAACATCGTAGCCTTCCACTGGATGGCGCCGCAGGTGATAGAGCAAGGCCCGGCGGCGTACATGGCCCAGCAGGCCCAGATCTGAGTGGCCGCCCGCAGCTACGGGCAGTACTGCGGGGTCACCACTGCCGTCGAGCTGGTCTCGGAACGCTGGGCACTGCTCATCATCCGTGACCTGCTCGTCGGTCCGCGTCGTTACACCGACCTGAAGCAGGGCCTGCCCAAGATTCCGACGAACATCCTCTCCGCACGCCTGAAGGAGTTACAGGAGAGCGGGGTGATCCGCCGTATCCCGTTGGCACGCTGCGGACTCGTCTATGAGCTGACCGACTACGGGCGTGAGCTTGAGCCGATCGTGCTGGCACTCGGCCGATGGGGATTCCGGTCGATGGGCGAACCCAAGGATGACGAGATCGTCACCGCAGACTCTCTGACGATGAATCTGCGAACCGCATTCAGACCAGAACTCGCGACAGGGTCACTGGATTTTCAGATCCGGGTGGGCGCCGTTGAGTTGCGCGCACGGGTCAGCGATGGCGCGCTTAATGTGGTGCAGATCGCTCCCCCGGCGCCGCCGGTGGGAGGTTCGCTGCCCAGCGGCGAGCCTGAGCTGCGGTTCGCCACCGGCCCAGGCATCCGCCACCTGATCGCGGGCACCCTGACCCCTGCCCAGGCCGTGAAGCAAGACGTGGTCACCATCCTGAGGGGCAACCTGAAACTGCTCGAGCGATTCGCGGAGCTCTTCCGTATCGATGCCTGAAAGGGTGAACTGATGCTGACCGAGGTGGCTGACGGTGTCTGGGTCCGGCAGAGTGCGTGGGTCTGGAGCAATGCCATCGCGGTGCGCGGAGAGGACGGGTTGATCCTGGTCGATCCCGGCATTGACGGTTCCGATCTGAACCAGCTCGCCGATGACCTGGACCGGCTTGGCATTCCGGTGGTCGCCGGGTTCTCCACCCATCCCCACTGGGACCACCTGCTCTGGCATCCCCGGTTCGGCGACGTGCCGCGCTACGCCACCCCGGCCGGCGCTCACGCTGCCAGTGAAGCCCGAGAGCGGGCGCAGGCGATGGCGGCAGAGAGCGCGTCGGGTATCCCGCTCGAGCTGATCGCGCGCGTCTCCCCGCTGCCCGCGGTCGGCGAACCCGTGCCGGGCGAGATCGTCGAGCATCAGGCGCACGCCATTGGCCACGCCGCTGTCCTCCTCGCGGATCGCGGCGTCCTGGTCGCCGGCGACATGCTGTCCGATGTCCTGATCCCGCTCCTCGACCATCGCCGCCCCGGTCAGGTCGGCGCCTACGAGACGGCACTCGACCGGCTGGAAGAGGCCGCCAGGGACGTCGATGTCGTGGTCCCCGGCCACGGCGCCGTTGCCGAGGGTCGCGAGATAGCGGCCCGCCTCGCCGCCGATCGTGCCTACATCGACGCGCTGCGGCGAGGAGAGGAACCGGTCGACGCGCGTCTGGGGCCCGATGCGGACTGGCTCTCCGGCCCCCACCAGTCGAACCTGGAGCAGGCCCGAACGAGGTAGGTCCGATCGGATGGCGCGCCGGTGGCTAGAAGCCGTCGACGCGAGTGATTCCGATCAGGACAGGAACGCTGAAGCGCTCAGCGAACGACTCCGCTGTCATCCCGGCGCGAGCCCACTCTTTCGCGTACTTGTCGATCCAAGCGATGTTCTCAGCCGCGCTCGGTGCGTGCTCGTCGACCCCTGCTAATCCCGTCAGGACCACGATGTCGCCGCCGTTCGGGTCACCACGGAAGTTCAAGGTGACCTTCGGGTTGTTGCGGATGTTGCGGATCCGGGCGCCAGGCTGGCTGTAGACGGTGATCTGATCGCTGGTTGACCAGAGGAACCCCACCGGCCGCGGCAGCGGCGCTCCAGACGGTGTCACCGTCGTCAACCACACGAGTGTCTCTTCGTGCAGGTGACGTGCAACACGTGCCCCGAACTCAGTCCTCTCGTCGATCATTCGGTCAGGGCTGAATGATCGACGGAGCGACGTTGGCTTGAAGCTCACGCACGATGGTCCCGAGCATGCCGGACGCGAGGAGCCCCGGCCCGAGCGGACCTGCCGAGTTCTCACCGACCGGCGGTAGCTGTGACAGCGCCCTCCTGACCTCGGCAGACATGCGGTTGACCTGCCAGCGGATCTCTTCGCTGATAACCCCCGGTCGCTCCGCCGCGGCCAGTCCCGCGGCTTTGGCAGCGTATGCGGCGGCGCCCAGGGCGTGCGCACCCATGTGAGGGATAGCCGCTGCCTGACCCGCGGCACGGGCAGCCGCCACCGCTGCAGGAATGCGGACCTCCTGCGCGGCCGCATTGCCCACGAATCGGCGCCGGATCTGTTCAGCGACGTCGAGCTCGCCACGAGCGAACGCCCGGGCTCGGGCGATGGCATCCCGGGGGCGGCTGTCCTCGGCGGCTTCTGTCTCGAACAGTCCGAGCACCCGCTCCGCACAGTCCGCGGCCCACGCCGCGACGATCCGCCGATCGGCTTCGCTCAGCGTCTGTGGCGAACGCACAGCCCAGATCTTCCCACGCATGCCGACGCTCTATTCCGCGGTTGTGAGAGTCTGGTCGCGCCTGCCGGAGATGCCCCGGCAGGAGTACCGCACCGGCGTTCAGCTCGGCAGCAGACCCGGGGTCACCGAGAACATCCTCCATGCCCTGACCGGCAGCGCCATCGCTACACCGTCGGCCACGTCAGGCGTCTCGGTCGACCGCCGCCCGCATCGCTTCGGCGATGACGGGCTGTTGGTGCGCGTCGGCGCCCTGCGGATAGGCCAGGCGCTGCTCGGCGAGAACAACGAGCGTCGCGCCTGTGTCGGGGTACTCGACGACGTCGGGGCGGTTGGTCGTGGAGACCACGATGTAGCGAACGGGCGCCTCGGAGCGGTTGACCAAGCTGTGGGCACCCGCCTGCCCCCGAGGGAACGCGACCACCGCCCCGGCCGACAGGAGCTCCGTCCCGTCCGGACCGCGCAGCGAGGGCGTCCCGGCGAGGACGAGCAAAAGCTCCTCGTTGGCGTGATGGACGTGGAACGGCGAGCCGACGGCGCCCGGGTCGAGCTCGTAGACGTTGGCAGCGAGGTCCCGGGCCCCGGCCTGAGCGCCCACGGGAGCGACGTGGCGACCAGGGTATTTGGCCGCGTCCCAGCTTGGCTGTTCGAAGTCAACGGGCATCGGGCGACCGTAGCCGATCTCCGGGCCGCGGCCGTACCACTGGAGCCCCAATCCCGTTGCAACGCTCACGCGGCACGCGCGAGGCCGAGCCGGCTCACGATGGTTCTCGGCGGAACGGTTCTCGGAGCGCTCGCCGGAGGCGGGAGATGGGAGCCTCGTTCCGCATGTCTAGACGCGATACCCGAGGACGTTGCTCTCGCCGCCCGAAGCGAGCGGGGCGGCGATGGCCGATCCGATGCCTCCCGTGCCGATGATCGCGGTGGTCATGGCCGAGACATCGTCGGCGTCGGGCACTAGCCCGCCGCCGCTCGCCCGAACTCCTCGGCGGTCGTACTCGAGGGCCATTGAGCGGGCGCCCAGTCACCCTCCAGGTCCGTGGTTTGTCCCACCTCGATGAGATGACCGTCGGGATCGCGGATGTAGCACCGGATCTCGTACTGGTGCTGTTTCGGCTCTGTCAGGAATTCAGCACCCCTTGCGCTCCACTCGGCGTACACGGCCGCGATGTCCTTGACCCGGATGTTGAGGAAGCTGCTGACCCGGTTGGGATCGCCTGGCGTCTCCAGCGTGACCTCGGGCTTGTCGTCAGTCGGACCTCCGCCGCCGTTGATGATGATCCAGCAGTTGGATAGCGCGACGTAGGTCAGCCCGCCGGGCCCGGAGAAGACCACCCTCCCGCCGAGTACTTCGGTGTAAAAGCGACGAGAGCGCTCGACGTCGTCCGAGACGATGAAGTGGGCCAGGACAATTCCCTCTGGGCGCGCTGGGAGCTCGGCCATCTGACACCTCCGCTGGTTCGGTCCCGCCTACGACGGGGTTTGCGGCTGATCTTATGACGGCCGCGAAGTCAGGCCGGCGCAGGGTGCGATGTGGGCGCCAGCCAGCTGCCGTTCGTCCCGGACCTGTTCTCTGGTTCTCTGCGTGTGCTCAAGGTTCGTGAGCCGTGGGCACGCTTAGCTGGTCGCACCGACCCTCGGGTGCCCCCAGGGCGATGATCGATACGACCAGCTAAACGTGTTCGCGGCCTCGTTCTAGAGCCACGTTTCGATTCGGACCGCCACGCTGGCCTCGGTCGATCGCCAGACGGGCGTGCCCCGGGCTCTCTTCGTGGTTGGATCATTGCGGTCTGCCGTGCAGGCCGGGATACGGCCTGCCGGGCAGATGCGCTTGATACGGAGTCGCCGAATCGCGGGTCAGCCCGAGCAACCGGAGCTGGATACCCACGGCACATGCTCGTCTCGCAACCGGGTTACGGCTGAGGCTGCCGCCTCGTCGACCCGACGCTGCTAGGCGTCGGAGCTATCGCGTGCGAGGCCCGCGGCGCGCGGCGGGATCAACCGGCTCGTTGCCACCGGCCTCGGACTTGAAGCTTGCTGAGGCTGCGCCGTCGTGGACGTGGCGTGCGGCTCGCTCTGCGTCCTGGTAGGAGGCGAAGCCGTCCGACTGCGCAAGGATTTCGCCGTTGCCGGCGACGATTGTCCAGTGGTACCTGCCGCCGTTGTCCTCGAAGGTGACGAACTCCATCGATGTCGGCTTCGATACCGCACCTGCACCGCGAACGACTTGATCGGCCGCCCGAGCGTTCTTGGTTGCGGTGGCCATTGCCAACCGCCTCTCTGCCCCTCTGACCGAATGTCGCCCCGAAAGCGAGAAGAGCGCGAGGCTCACTGAGCGCAACGACGACTGTAGCATGGTCCGACCAAAATAGTCGGAATTCTGGTAATTCAATTTTGACCACGTAGAGGCTGTCATTTATCCGGTGCTGCCGGCTCCCTGCGCGGGACGTCCTGTCATGCGAGACGGACGGCCAGCCCATGTCTGAAGACACGCACCCGACGTCCGATCGGGATCGCGCGGTGTCGGCGTCTGCTACACCAGCGTCGTGATGACGCGTCAGGCTTGGGGAGCCGGGGATGAGTGAGCGGCGTTCTGCGTTGGATCTGAGCGCGCTGCTCACCGCGGTGGATGCGGCCCCGCCGATCGCGGCCGCCGAGGTCATCGGCGCTGCGCTGGCGGAGAGCCTCGCTGCGCGGGAAATCAGTTTCTTGATCGCTGACTTCAGCGGTCGCGCGCTCGTGCGCCTGAGTCACGTGGCTCGGAGCGACGCCCGGGGCGCCCTAGCGCGCGAGCGCGGTGAGACGGTGCCTTTGGTTGGGACGCCTCAGGGCCAGGCCCTGGCGAAGCAGAAGGTCGAGGTCCTCGCTGAGAACGGTGGCGCCTGGTTATTCGCCCCGGTGTCCAGCCGGGGCGAGGCCGTTGGCGTCCTCGAGTTGTGGCTCGATGAGCGGCCCGACGAGCAGACGATTGCCACCGTCGCGGGCGCAGCGCACGCCCTCGCGTACATCGTGATCGCTAACCGCCGGTTTACGGATCTCTTTGATTGGGGGCAGCGTTCGGTGCCGCTGTCGCTGGAGGCGGAGATCCAACACCGGCTGCTTCCGGGCTCCTACACCTGCGAGGCTGGACAGTTCACGCTCGCGGGTTGGTTAGAACCCGCCGGAGACGTGGCCGGCGACACTTTTGACTTCAGCCTCGAGCGCGACACTTTGCATCTCTCGATGACCGACGCGATGGGGCACACCCTCCAGGCGGCGTTGCTGGCCACGGTGCTGGTCGGAGCGCTCCGCAACGCACGTCGCCGTGGGGTCGGTCTTGCCGAGCAGGCCCGGTTGGCCCACGAGGCTCTCTCGGGATACTCGCCCAGCTATGTGTTCGTGACTGGGCAGCTCGTGCGAGTCGATTTGCGTTCGGGGACCGCGCGGATGATTAACGCAGGACATCCGCCACCGATTCGGGTTCGTGACGGCCGGGCCGAGGAGATCAGCCTCCACGCCGATCCGCCGTTTGCGCTGCCGATGACGGGGGATTATCGCGTGCAAGAGATCGCCCTCGAGGCCGGTGATCGGCTCGTCTTTCTCACAGACGGCATGCTCGAGCGCAATGCGGCATCAGTGGACATCCCGTCCTTCTTGAGCGCTTGTCGACACCTGCATCCGCGGGAGGCCGTCCAACAGCTGACACACACCGTCGTGCGTGCATGTGGGGGAAAGCTGCGTGACGACGCCACCGTCCTGTGCTTCGACTGGCACGGCGACTCGCAAGGGCGCGACTCCAACGCGCCCCCGCCGCTCGCGAAGCTCGCTTAGCTGCTCTCATTGGGGCGGTGCGGGCGTGGTCGGTGGTGGCCGGCGGCGGCGAGCAACGAGTCCGCCGATGGTCGCGGGGAAGGGTCCGCGCAGACTTTGTGAGGTTCGGGTGTGCAAGGACTCGAAATGGGAGTACAGTCGTAGTTGAGCTGGCCCTGCGGCCGGGATTCTCACCCCAAGCCCGAATGCCACCAACGGCGCGTTCTGCGTCACGAGGCGCGAGGCGTGGGCTACTGGTTTTGACTGCGGGGCCGGTGGCTTGTTCTACCGGCGTTACTCCACCGGCCCGGTGGCCTCGTCCCAATCCGGCTACACGCGCGGGGGTTCTTTCCCTCTCCCATGCGGGCGGCCCCAACAGAGGGTTGGGAAGGCACGAATACATGACGCGAACCGAGCACGAACCGGCTGCGCGTCGGCGCGGCGAGTTAATTCGTGATCGCGGGTCACGGACGATGCCACCTCCGAAAGAGGCGCCGCCGCGAGCCTCGCCGGATTCCTGGTCGACGAGTCACGCATCGCCATGAGCGCCGATTTGAGCGAGCGGACTGAACGCGAAACGACACAGATGTCAGGAGAGGATCTTAAGGAGCTTGAAGAGGTCAAGCGTTTGATCGCGCGCGGGTCGCGGATCGGCGTGCTCACGTACACCGAGATCGCGACTGCCACCGCCGAGCTCGAGCTCGAGGACACAGACGTCGAGGAGCTGCACAATGTCCTCGAGCGCTACGAGATCGAGCTGATCGAGGACCTCGATCCCGCTATCACAGCAAGCTTGAGCATCGAGCAGGCGCCCGAGAACCGGACCCGGCACAAGCCTCAGCTGGATCTGGAGCCGGAGGGGACGACCGACGGTCTCAAGCTATTTCTGAAGGGCATCGGCAAGGTACGGCTGCTAAGGGCTCAGGAGGAGGTCGATCTCGCCAAGCGGATCGAGCGCGGCGACCTCGACGCCAAGCAGAAGATGGTCGAGTCGAACCTGCGGCTGGTGGTGTCGATCGCCAAGAACTACCGAAACCGAGGCCTGCCGTTTCTCGACCTGATCCAGGAGGGCACGGTCGGTCTCGTCCGCGCCGTCGAGAAGTTCGACTACCGCAGAGGCTTCAAGTTCTCGACCTACGCGACCTGGTGGATCCGCCAGGCGATCGCCCGTGCGCTCGCGGACAAAGCGCGGACGATCCGGATCCCAGTCCACATCGTCGAGAAGCTCAACAAGATCGGGCGAGCCGAGCGCAGGCTCATGACCGGCCTCGGACGCGAGCCGACCGCCGATGAGATCGCCGAGGTCACCGGAATCAAGCCCGAGGACGTCGACTCGATCCGGCGCTCCGCGCAGGCGCCCATCTCGCTCGAGAAGCCCATCGGTGACGAGGATCAGTCCGAGTTCGGGCAGCTGATCGCCGACGAGCGAGCCGAGTCACCGTACGAACGCGTCGTGGAAATCCTCGCCAACGAAGCCCTGCGCGACACGCTCGAGAACCTCTCCTACCGCGAGCGGCGCGTCCTCGAGCTGCGCTACGGACTCGGCGACCAGCACCCGCGCACCCTCGACGAGATCGGCCGGACATTCAACATCACTCGCGAGCGGGCCCGCCAGATCGAGCACCACTCGCTCACGAAGCTCCAGAAACTCCACCAGACCTAGCGCCTGCCGACGACATCGAGATCGTCCCGGCTATCCCTAAGTACCGTGTCTGAGCGGGAGCCACGTCGACCGGCGAGGCGGCTATCAGAAGGGACGACGAGCGACAACTACGAACCGCCGACGCGCGGTCCGGGCTGGGGGGACGGGGTCAAGACTCGCACGCGCGGAATGCGGGGTGCCGTGATTGGATGTGGTCGACATGCGAGTTCGGATGTTTCAAGCTGACGCCTTCGCCAGCCGCGTTTTCACGGGGAATCCCGCCGCAGTCATGCCACTGGACAGCTTCTTGGCGGACGCCGTCCTGCAAGCGATCGCTCGCGAGAACAATCTGGCCGAGACGGCGTTTCTCGTGCCGGAGGACGGCGAGTATCGGGTGCGTTGGTTCACCCCCGCGACGGAAGTGCCTTTGTGCGGCCATGCCACCCTCGCCAGCGCGGCGGTGATCATGGAGAGACTCGAGCCTCACCGCGACCGAGTGATCTTTCACTCGGCGAGCGGCCCGCTGACGGTGACCAGATCCGATCAAGGCTACGTCATGGATTTTCCCGCGCGCCGCATGACATCGGTCCCGGCGCCGCCTGAGCTGGTCGAAGCCCTGGGTGCTGGTCCACTTGACGTGGCCGTCGACGCCCACAACTACCTCGCCGTTCTAGACAGTGAGGAGGTCGTGCGTGAACTCGCGCCGGACATCGCGGCGGTCGCACGCTTGGACCGCAGCGGTCTGATCGTGACTGCACGCTCGAACAGTGTCTATGACTTCGTGAGTCGCTACTTCGCCCCCGCGAAGGGCATCGCGGAAGATTCCGTTACCGGCGGTGCTCACTGCGCGCTCGCGCCGTATTGGTCCACCCGACTGCGAAAGACCGCGTTTCGCGCATTTCAAGCGTCGCAACGCGGCGGGGAGGTCGTATGCCGCCTCGTCGGCGACCGCGTCGAACTCGAAGGCAGTTGCGTGTTCTACCTCGAAGGCGAGGTGGAGATCTAGGATTCTCGGTATGTCCCTCCGCATCTGCGTCTTGCTCACAGCGATCCCGGGTCGCGAAGTGCTACTCGCCCAATACGAGGATCGCGTGTTGGACTTACTTCCCGACTACGGCGCCCGTATCGAAGTTCGCGTCAGGGCGCTCGAGGGCCCGCTCACCGAGATTCAGATTCTTGAGTTTCCCTCCCAAGAGGCACTGGATGACTTCCAGATGGACGGGCGACGATTGGAGCTAACGGACATCCGGAACGCGGTGATCGCTTCGACCACTGTGATCCGAGTTGAGTCCGTGACCTGCTCTTGGGTTGACTCGGTCACGCCGTGCGGCGCGTTAGCACCGTCCGTGTAGCGCTTGCGGCAATCAGTGTGCGCGATGGAGCGCTGTCCTCGGCCGCGAGTGCCGCCGCGAAGATGTCGTTCGAGAACAAATGCGGGCGCATCGGCGACATTTAGAGGCATGGACTCAAACTCATCTGACGTAGAGGTGCTTGCGCGTTCGGCGGTTGAGCCGTCGGCGTTCGCGATTTTGTATGAGCGTCATCACATCGCGGTGCGCCGGTATGTGGCTCGGCGGGTCGGCTCGGAGGCGGGCGATGACCTCGCGTCTGAGGTGTTCGCCCGCGCGTTCCGGGGACGAGAGCGGTGCCGTGCCGAGCAGGCAAGCGTCTTGCCGTGGTTGCTCGGCGTCGCCAATCACGTCATCGCCGATCATCGTCGAACCGAGCGGCGACGCTTGAAGGCGCTGCAACGTCTCGCGGCCAGTGCGCCGGAGCAGATCGAGCACGAGGATCGTGCGCTGAGCGGAGAGCTCGTCGGTGAGCTGCGGCGGCTGTCGGGCGAGGATCGTGATGCGCTGCTGCTGGTCGTATGGGGCGAGCTCAGCTACGACGAGGCAGCCCTCGCTCTCGGGGTGCCGATCGGCACTGTGAAATCACGGATCGCTCGCGCTCGACGCGCGCTCGGTGCGGCCGTCGATCCGCCCGAGCGCAGACGGTCTGCCGAGCTGCGCGAAACAGAGCTTTTCAATGCCTGAAAGGGGAATCACTATGGAGCTTCTCTACGCCATGCGCGATCTGGGCGTAGCCGATCCCGCTACCGACAGCACCGGTGAGGAGGCCGTGCGAGCGGTGCTTGCCCGAGAGATCGATAAAGCGACGGTCGCCCGCCGGGCCGGCCGGGCGCGGTGGACACGCCCGCGGCCAGTGGCTGGCGCGACGGCCGCGGTGGCCGTCTCGGTGACGGCGGTGGCGTTGCTGTTGAGCGCGTCGGCGAGCCCGCCGCCGGCGTTTGCCGTGACCCGCCACCATGACGGGTCGGTGTCGGTGAAGATCAACCGTACGACGTCGTTGGCTGAGGTGAACCGCAAGCTCGCCGCGATGGGGATCGAGAGGATCGGCAAGCGGGCGATGGCCGCCGGTGAGGACTTGTCGTCGATCCCGAGCTGTTCGTCGATCCCGCCGGGGTGGAAGGGCGAGTGGGTCCAGATGGCCGGGTCGAGTTCGGGCCCGGGCTACTCGATCTCTGAGAGCGTCGCCCCGGGCACCTGGGCACTGCTCTACTGCACTGCCGGGCACGTTCCCGCCGACCTGGGTGGGACCGGCTCGGGTGGTACGGGCGCAGGCAACACTGGCAACACGGGAGCGGGTTGATCCGGTGATCGTCGTCGGCGGGCGCGGGCGTTTGGCGGTGACGCGCCTGCGGTCCGGCTCTCGGGGGGTGGCGGGCCCGGCCGCGGCGTCGTGGCCGTGGTAGATCGTCGCCCCGCGGTAAACCAGTGTGTTGGGACAGTCGGAGGTGGCACGGTTGTGCGTCCGCAAGCGCCAATAGGTCAACCCACACCGCCCCTCACGTTCCGATCGGCCGCGAGACACCGCGCCGAAGGGAGCCTCGTGGCAGCTGCTCCCTCGGTGCTCAAGCCGGACCAGCGCGGGTGCGGCTCCTCTGCCCTCCGTGTGGCAGCGGCGCGGCGCGATGCGATCATGGGTAAATGAGCGCGCCCATTGCTCTGGTCACCGGCGCCACCAGCGGAATCGGTCTGCACATCGCCCGGCAGCTCGCGGAGAACGGATGCACGGTTCTCGTCGGTGCCCGCGACACGGACCGGGGGGCGGAGGTCGCAGCCCAGGTTGGTGGTCGTCCTCTACTTCTTGACGTGACGGATGCGGACACGATTGCGAGCGCGGCCGCCACGGTGCCCAAACTCGATGTCCTGGTCAACAACGCCGGCATCTCGCTGGACATCGGAACTCCGGTGACCAACACCGATGTGGACGTCTTCCGCCGGACTTACGAAACCAACGTCTTCGGTGTCGTCGCCGTCACCAACGCGTTCCTGCCGGCACTTCGCCGCTCGGCACACCCGCGGATCGTCAACGTGTCCAGCGGCACCGGATCGCTGACCTGGAGCACCGGGCCCAACCCGCAGTTCGACTATCGCAGGGCCGGTACGGGCTCGGGTGCCGCCTACCGCTCCTCAAAGACCGCCCTCGACGCGCTCACCGTCTTCTACGCGCACGCGCTCGCCAACGACGGCTTCAAGGTCAACGCCCTCGCGCCCGGTCTGCGAGCCACGAATCTCAACCCCCAGGCCGCGTCCGGCGGCGACCCAGCCGAAGCCGCGGCAGGCGCCATCCGGCTCGCACTGTTGCCGGACGATGGCCCCACCGGCCAGCTGTTCTCCTGGGACGGGACGGTCGTGCCGTGGTGAAATCGCGAGCGGCCGCGTGACGATGACATTGGTAGAGACTGGGCCGCCAAGGTGTTGGCTGCACCAGGCGACTGGCCGGGCTGACGGCCACAACGAGTCCCGCATTCATCACGGCGCGCGAAACCGTCGCGTCGTCAGCCGCAACCCGCTTAGCGCGGCCAGCAGGGCGCCCGCCTACTCCCGGCCGCGGGTGGCCCCAGCCGGCCGCGCTTGTGGGCGAATCTCAGCGGGCGTGCCTAATTTGAGCGGTGCGCAAGAATGCGCGGCATGACGGCGCGGGAGCAGGATCTGCAGATAGAGGGCATCACGCTAAGAGTCCGCGAGTCGGGCGATCCGGGCGGCCAGCCTGTCCTGCACTTCCACGGTACTCCCGGCTGTCGCCTCGAGACGGCGTGGGCCGATCGCCTGCTGGCCGATGTCGGCGTCCGATGGGTCGCATTCGACCGGCCCGGCTACGGGGGCTCGACGCCCGCCCCGTTCAGCGTCGGGTCGGTCGCGAAGATGGCCCTGCAGGTAGCCGACCAGTACGACCTGGAGCGGTTCCGCACGTCCGGCTGGTCCGGCGGGGGACCGTTCGCCCTGGCCACCGCGGCCATCGCCGGCGAGCGGGTCGAAGCGGTCGGCGTCATCGCCGGCGCAGGCCCGTTTCAGCTGGTGCCCGGAGCGCTCGACGTCCTCTCGGATGGCGACAGGGCCGCCGCGCGCCTGCTGCCCGGAGATCCTGAGGCGGCGTGCGCCGGCTTCCTGGAGGGCTTCGATATGACCGAGGCGCTCGAGAGCTCGACGGCCCTCTACGAGGACTTCGAACCGCTGTTGTCCGACTCGGACCGGCGGCTGTGGAGCTCCTACTCGGAGCACCTACTGGCCGACATGCGCGAGGCGATGCGCCAGGGCGTGATGGGGTGCGGCTGGGACAACGTCGCCTGGATCGGCGCCTGGGACATCGACCCCACTGCTGTCGAGTGTCCGGTTCTGCTCTGGTATGGCACCGAGGACCGCATGTCCGGACCGATCCATGCACACTGGTTTGAGGAAAACCTGCCGGACGCCCGCCTGACCATGCGCCAGGGCGAGGGACACCTGCAGCCCTTCGCGCACCTCGCGGAGATGCTGGCCGACCTAATAACGGCCTGAGGCGCTTGCAACGAGCACCGGCCCTGCTTCGCTATCAGCGCAGGCATCGTGCTCCAGCCTGCGAGAGACGTGCTCCGCGCGGATTGCAAGATCACCGCGCCTCTGACGTCGGCCCGTACGTCGGAGCGGATCCCCGAGTCGCGCTTCCCGTGCGCAGCAGGGAAGTCGGCGTCGCGACCGAGATGTTCCTGATGAAGGCAGAGCAGGTGTAGGACGACGGGGCATGCGCCGCCGGATTACGCCTGCCAGAGCCCTGCTCTTCGCTTGACGTGCTACTTCTGCATTCGCGGAATGGGCAGCCAACGGCCGCGATTCGCCAGCTCATGCTGGTCGTCCGTTCCGGTGGCTAGCTGGCTCCTTGTGTTGTCGCCTGCTCACGCTAGGGAAGCGGTCGCGGCGTCCTGCGTTTGGGGGAAGCGGAAGCGATGGGATGGCATCCCGTGGCGGGCGCCGAAGGCGAGGGAGGTGCGTTGACCGGCGTGCTGCTCGATGGAAGGTTCGGGCTCAGAGAGCCGTGATGGTGCGCGTACCGGGACATATTCGACCCGGGGCGGGGGTTGGTGCACTAGCCGTGCTTGTTGCGGGTCTCGCGGTTCGCGCGCGCCGCCGTGCGGGCGACGCGCGGGGATCCGGCCTGCCGGCCGCCCGGTCGTTCAGGCGAGCCGGCGCCGCCAGTGGGGGCTATCCCCAAGACATGATGGGCACTGGCCGTGTGGTCCCGGTGGCCAGCCGGCGAGACGCTATGCCTCGTCTTGAACCCCCAGAAAGGAGCTGTCCTTATGTCGTCCACTTCGGCTGATCCCCAGCCCATTGTCGACGGTCGCGGCGGGACCATCCTCGGTCCGCGCAACGTCCCGGTCGAGCGGCAGAACCCCGACGTCCTGATCGCGCCGACGACCGACGCCGGGACGGTGCCGAACCTGAAGTGGCCGTTTGCGCTGTCGCACAATCGTGTCCTGAGCGGCGGTTGGGCGCGGGAGACGACGACGCGCGAGCTGGCGATCAGCACGGAGATCTCGGGGGTAAACATGCGCCTGACCCCGGGCGGGATCCGGGAGCTGCACTGGCACAAGGAAGCCGAGTGGGCCTACGTCATCGCGGGCGGGTGCCGGATCAGCATCCTTGACGAGGAGGGCCGGCTGTTCCTCGACGATGTTGGGGTCGGCGATCTGTGGTATTTCCCGGCCGGGCTGCCTCATTCGATCCAGGCGCTCGCGGACGGTGTCGAGTTCCTGCTGGTGTTCGATAGCGGGGACTTCTCGGAGAACGAGACGTTCCTGATCACGGACTGGTTCAACCACACTCCACGTGAGGTGTTGGCGAAGAACTTCGGTGTGGCCGAGGCGGCGTTCGACAACCTGCCGACCGACATCGGCCACACGCGCTACATGTTCGCCGGCGACGTGCCGCCAGCGATGGCCGACGACGCGCCGGCGTACCCGGGCGAGCAGCCGCCCCGGTCCTTTACGTGGCACATGCATGCCCAGGAGCCGACGAAGACCCCGGGTGGTCAGATGCGGGTCACCGACTCGCGGAACTTCACCGTCTCTGAACGGATCGCGGCGGCGCTGATCGAGATCGAGCCGGGCGGGATGCGCGAGTTGCACTGGCACCCGAACGCGGATGAGTGGCAGTACTACCTGAAGGGACAGGGCCGGATGACTGTGTTCGCCTCCGGCGGGAAGTCCCGCACGTTTGACTACCAGGCGGGGGACGTCGGGGCCGTCCCGTTCGCCATGGGTCACTACATCGAGAACACGGGCGATGAGACGCTCGTGTTCCTCGAGATGTTCCGCTCCGATCATTTCGCGGACGTCTCCCTGGCGCAGTGGATGGGCGTGCTGCCGCCGGAGCTGGTCAAGGCCCACCTCAACCTCGACGACGACGTGATCGCCGGGCTGCCTCGGACCAAGCCCGGAATGGTCGCCTAGCTACCCATCCTGGGTCGGGCGTCGGCGCCGTCCGCGCCGGCGCCCGACACAAGGAGTCATAGCCGTGTCTAGGTTCGCTCCACCACAACAGTTCGACGAGACCATGACCGCCGCAGCCTGGGATCCTCATCGCGTCCGAGATGTGCTGCTGGCAGTCCTCGCACTCGCGGCCGGATCGATCGACGTGCTGAGTTGGCTGGCGCTGGGGAAGGTGTTCTCCGCGTTCATGACCGGCAACGTGGTGTTCCTCGCCGCGGGACTGTTCTCGCACCAGTCGCAGTTGTCCTTGCACGCGGCGCTCGCCCTGAGCGCGTTCGGGGCAGGCGCCTGGGCAACGGCAATCGTGATGCCTCGCGAAGATCCCAGCGTCCTCTGGCCCGCTCCAGTCACGGCCGGACTCATCGCCTGTGCACTCGTGCAACTGGTGTTCTGGTTTCTCTGGCTGGGAGTCGGGGGGCATCCTGGCTCGACGCAGATGGTCCTGCTCGGGATCTCCGCGTTCGCGATGGGCATCCAGACGGCCGCCGCGGTGACTCTGGGCGTCCACGCCGTCTTCACCACCGCCGTGACGGCCACCTGGACGGTGCTGCTGGGTGATGCCGCGCACTGGTCGGCGACACGAACCGAACGGCGCCGCCTCAGCTTGGTGCTGGGCGGAACGGTTCTCGGAGCGCTCGTCGGAGCGCTCCTGCTCGCCCACCTCCGGCTGTGGATGCCGCTGCTGCCCGCACTACTGACCAGTGGCGTCGCCGTGGCCGCACACCAAAGCATCGAGCGATACGTGGAACCGACGCGGGCCACCGTGTCAGCGGCGCCGCACCCGCTGGACCGAGGGTTCGGGCGATCGGCCGGCGAGTCTCCACCGATGCCCGATGGACGCTGAGCCGCACCCGGCGCCCGTTCGCCCGCTGGCGGCGTTCGCGGTCCCCAACTTTCGCCGCTTCGTCGCGGGGCAGACGATCAGTCTCGTCGGTTCCTGGACGGAAACGGTGGCGCAGGCGATCCTGGTGCTACAGCTCACCCACTCCGGCGTGTGGCTGGGACTGGCCACCGCGGCGCGGTACGCGCCGGTGCTGTTGCTCACGCCCTACGCAGGGGTGATCGTCGACCGGCAGGGCAAGCGCCGGCTCCTGCTGATCACCCAGTCATCCCTCGCCGCCGTCTCACTCGTGCTGGGCGTGCTCGTTCTCAGCGGGGCCATTCGCCTGTGGATGGTGTTCGCGGTTGCGCTCGCGTTCGGCACGCTGACCGCCCTGGACAACCCCGCGCGCCTCGCGTTCATCTCCGAAATGGTCGGGGATCGGTTGATCCGCAACGCGGTCACACTCAACAGCACCCTCGTCAACGTCGGCCGGGCGATCGGACCGATCGTGGCGGCCACCCTCGTGAGCGCTGTGGGCGTCGGATGGTGCTTCATCGCCAACGCCGCCAGCTTCAGCGCGGTGATCGCGTCACTCGTGGCGCTGAACATCTCCCAGCTCCACCCCTCCGCACCCGTGCGGCGCGCTCGCGGGCAGCTGCGCCAAGGGCTCGCCTACGCCCGAACGGTCCCAGACATCCTCGCCCCGCTGGCGATGATGGCGCTGATCGGCACCCTGACTTACGAGTACGAGGTGAGCCTGCCGCTGTTCGGACGCGAGGCTCTCCACGGCGGACCGACGACGTACAGCGCCCTGTTCGCGGCCTTCGGGTTTGGATCGATCGTCGGCGGCGTCTACTGCACCCGCCACCCAAAAACCGGCGTACCACGAATGATCCGCGCCGCGGTCGTGTACGCGGTCGCGATGCTCGCCACCGCCCTGGCCACCCGAACCTACGCCGCGGTCGCGGTCCTGACGCTGGTCGGCTTCGCCAGCATCACCTTCCTCACCACCGGAAACAGCACCGTGCAACTCGCCGCCCGCGCCCGACATGCGCGGCCGCATGACCGCCCTCTGGTCAACCGCCTTCGTCGGCAGCACCCCGATCGGCGCGACCATCATCGGCGCGATCGGCGATACCTCTGCGCGTGCCGCCCTGATCGTCGGTGCTGCGAGCCTGCGCCGCGGCCGCGATCGCCGGCTTCGCGCTTCTCGCCCACGCCCGCGCCACCACCGGCCAGATGACCCGACCCGGCAGCGCCAGAACGCAACCGCCCAGTTAGCGTCGCCGGACAGGCACCGGCCAACCAGCCCCTACCCGCCGACGTGCCCGCACAGCGCGCGCTCGCAGCCTCGCGGAACCGAGGAGCGCGCCGCGCGCTCGCTTCCCTAGCGTGAGCAGGCGACAATTCAAGGTGCCAGCCGGCTACCGGAACGGACGGCCAGCACAGCGACCACTGGTGGCTCGCAGGCGGCTCCTTCGCCATATCCATCCAGAGGAGCTGTTGCGAGCGAGTCGCTGCCCCGGACACCGGGACAGACCTCCTTTCGCGCCGCGGCGCGACTCATTGCCGCACCGGGTGCGAAACGTGCTTTGCGCGGAAAGCGAGCACGTGCCGCCCCGAGTCGCTTGCAAGATCGCTGCTAACGATCTGGCCGGAGCAGAAATGCGCGCCGGTCGCGAAGCAGTCGCAGTCGGCCGCCTGGGCGAACACGTAAGCGATCTCGGGAAGGTGCGAGGGAGGGTGCCGGCGGTCCGCCGCGGCCGGTTCTAGTGGGCATCGGGGTGCACGCGGACTGCGAGAACGCGGCCTTGTCCTCTCCCGACGTTGGTGATGCGGTACCGGCCCACGCTGTGGAAGGTCGCGCCCTCCCCGGTCCGTAGGCGGGTTGGTGCTTCGCCCGGAAAGACCAGCTCGAAGGTGCTGTCGAGAATGTAGATCATGCGTTCGTGTTCGTGCTCGTCGTCGATTTCGATGCTGCCGCCGGGTCGGAAGTTGCTTAGCGTCGGGACGAGTGTCCAGCGTGCGCCGCAGGTGAGGTCGTAGAGGTCGACTCCTTCGGTTGGAGAGTGGAGCATGTGCTCGGGCGCGGTGCGGAGGATCCGTACATGGTCGGCGGGCGCGGTCGGCGGCCCGTTGAGAAGGTCAGCCAGTTCGACGTCGTAGAACTCGGCGAGACGGGCCAGTCGACCGATCGTGATGTCTGATTGCGCCTGTTCTATGAGCGACAGGAACGAGCTGGAGATCCCGGTGGCGCGGGCTAGTTGAGCGAGGGACAGGCCGTGCTCGGCTCTGAGCTGCTTGAGCCGGGCGGCCAGCTCAGTTTTGTGCGGAGTCGGAGCTTGTGGTTGGTCTGGTGGCGACAAGGCTCTCCTTCTTAGTCGCGATCGTTGCGGGCTCGGTTCGATTTCGAGCCTGAACCTATGCAAGCTCGGCCGGGTTGGTCTGCCGGCGCAGCTCGGTGGTTGACAGAAACATTTCAGCCAGTATTTTGGCTGACTGCCGCCACCATTTGGGGCACGGCTGCTGATCGGCAGTCGGCCAACGCGAGGGGGGGACCTTGCAACCCATGGGGAAGCCGTGAATTTCCGCGGCGCTATCTATCGGTGCGCCCGCGCGCCGCCTGCCACACCAGTCGGTGGCCGGAAGCCACGCGAACCCAAAAGTGAGAACTCACGAGCTCGGCGCGGAGTAGAGATGGCGCAGCTGGAGGCGACGGTCGGATCGTTGCGAGCGCGGCGCGTCAAGCTCATATCAAATAGAGGGAGAGATGACGAGAGGTGAGATTGTGCCGAACACGATCCCGACCGTTGGAGTCAGTGTTTGCCGTCGCCGTTCTTGGCTGGCGGCGTGATCGCGTCGGCTTCCGCTGGTCCTGCAACGAGGTCTGCCAGCGCTCACCCAGCGAAACGCGCGCCGGTCCGCGTCTCCGTTCCGAGGGAGGACTCGGGCGGGCTTCGAGCCGAAGCTCGAGTGCAGCTTCCATCATTCAGTCCAGCTCCATCAATAGGAGGACGGTGTGCATTTCAGTGAATGGTCGCGAATTCCATCGCGGCGGCTAGCAGCGGTTGCTGCCGTGCTCGCCGTGACTGCTGGCATCGCGGTGCTAGCAGGCTCGAGTCTGGCTACGGGAAAGACGGTGGCCAGGCCGGTGGCCAAGGCCGCCCAGGCTTCCTGCAGCTCGGGCACTACCGTTCAGACCAGCAGCGGGCTGGTCTGTGGCATCTCGTATCCCGCTGGGACTTCAGCGACGGGCATCGTCGCTAAAACGAGCTTTAACCAGTGGCTTGGCATCCCCTACGCGGCCCCGCCTGTGGGCCAGCTGCGCTGGCAGCCCCCGCAGCCGTATCAGCCGCCGCCCCCGACCACGACGCTGGCAGCTGTGACCCAGCCACCGGGATGCCCGGGGTCAGGCACCAGCACCGCAAGCGAAGATTGCCTGCAGCTCGACATCACCGCTCCGACTGGCGTAGGTTCAGCGCTGCCAGTCATTTTCTACATTCACGGCGGGGGGTTCACGGGCGGCACGACATCCACCTATCCCGAACAGGAACTGGCCACCTCGGGACCGGCGATCGTCGTGGGCGTCGAGTATCGGCTGGGCGTGCTCGGCTTCCTCGCTGACAAGGCGCTCGGTGCTCACTCCGGAGACTTCGGTCTGCAGGACCAGCAGTTTGCGATGAACTGGGTGAAGCAGAACATATCGGCATTCGGCGGCGACCCGGCCAACATCACGATCATGGGCAGCTCGGCCGGCGCCTCGAGCGTGTGCGACCAGATCGCCTCACCGGCCGCCCACGGACTGTTCGAGAAAGCGATCAACTTCAGCGGTGAGTACAACTCGCTGTTCGGCGCACCTACCTCGCTTCAACCTCAGGATTGCAAAGCGCAACTACCCACCCAGCAGCAAGCGAACGCCACCGGCGCCCTCTTCGCAGCCAGCGTCGGTTGTGATCAAGGAAATGGTCGAGGAGAAGAAGCCGCGCTCGCGGCCTGCCTCCGCGCCCTGCCGTGGCAGACGCTATTGACCGCCCAGGCCTCTGGCGGTACGAACTCCCCGATCGTCAACGGCACCACGCTTACTGAGCAGCCGCTGGAGTCGTTTGCGACGGGACGCGTCAACCGAGTTCCGGCGCTCCTCGGCGTCAACCGCGACGAGGACCTGACCGGTACGGCAACCACGGCGGCCGCATACACCTCCCTGATCGATTCTCAGTATGGAGCTGAGGCATCGGAGGTGCTTCTCCACTACCCACTCACTCGATTCCCATCTCCATATGTCGCGTCCCGCACGGTCGCCGCGGACTCAAACACGGTCTGCCCTGCCTTGGTGCGGGATCAGTACTTGTCGAAGGTAATGCCCATGTACGCTTTTGAGGGAGACACCCCCGACTTGCCGCCGTACAGCACCGCGACGGCCAGCCCGCCAGGCTCATCGCACGACTGGGAGCCGGGCTACCTCTTCCCCACCGCGATGGGCATCCCAGTTGACAGTCAACTGGACGCAGATCAGGCCACCCTCCGCAGCGAACTGATCTCGCAGGTCACGGCGTTCGCCGCGACCGGTAGCCCAAACACGACCGGAGTGCCACTGTGGCCGCGGTACAAGTCCAACACCGGCTACCTGGTGATGTCGCTACAACCGGGCGGCGATGACGAGCTAATGTCGGCGGACGCCATCTCGCTCGATCACCAGTGCGCGTTCTGGGACAGGATCAGCCCCAAGCCAGTGAAATAACAATCGGGCGCCACACCGCCCGCGCTCCGAGGGACGATCTGAGCAGGGACGCCCAGATCGTCTCTTCGAGGGCACCCCGCCGACGACCCGCGGATCCGTCGGCCATGCGCGGCGTGCGCGTTTGTGGCGAGATGCGAGACCGTCGTTGTCTACGGTGCCAAGACCTGCTCAGCGCGTGTACGCGGAGCTCGCCGCCGTGGCGCTGATGCCTGTGGGCGAAGGCGCCCGCCGGCGGGGCGCCGAGCGCTCCCCGTCGCTGCCGGGCGTCAGGCTGGGTCGCGAAACTCCATCGTCGGGCCCCTCGGTCCAAATGCGCCAGATTGCGCGGAGGAGGTCGGCTCGACAGCGGACGCCTTGCCTCTCGCCGAAAGCGGCGATCTCGGCCTCATTGCTGCGCCGGCCTCGACGGGGCGGTCACCGCGGAAGTGGTCGGCGAGCTGGCTCGTCTTGCGCATGCGCGGGCGGTTCCTTGGTGCGTGAGTTCTAGCGGCCCTGCCGGGACGCGCCATCGCGCGCGCGCGATGACTTACGGTTTGTGTGCGGCTTAGGGTCTCCTGCCGCGTCGAGGAGTGCGGCGGCGGCGTTGACGAGTGCGCCGAGGTCGCCTCCCTGGACGAGCCAGGCCTGATAGGCGGCGATCCAGGTGGCGTACCCGACTCCGGCCCACCAGCGGGGACGGAGGTCGTGGTCGACCTCGACTCCGAGCCGCTGCGCGAGGTGGTCGGCGATTAGCTCCTGCTGAGCGGCGCCTTTGGCCAGCGCGCGGGCGCGCACGGCCGGCACCTCGTTGATGACGCGCTCGCGGACCACGGCTTCGTCGTGGTCGTCGGCGACCAGTTGGCTGACGGCGGCGAGGGCGGCACGGATGATGGCGTTGGGACTCGCGCTTGGCGGCTGAGCCCGGAGGGCGCGCTCAAGCGCGTCGTTGATCTCGTCCTCGTAGACCGAGAAGACCAGCTCCGCCTTGTCGGGGAAATAGCGGTGGAACGTGCGGGGCGCCACCTCGGCCTTCGCGGCGATGTCCGCCACGGTGACGGCGTCGTATCCGCGCTCGGCGAACAGGTGCCTCCCGGCGGCGATCAGATCCTGCCGCGTTCGCTGCTTCTTGCGTTCTTTGAGCGACGTGGGTTGATCCATGGACAGAGTATGGCACAAACTGCCGCTTGACATACTCTGCCATCTGTCTTAGTCTGCCACATGGCATAGCAAGCCATTCCCGACCGAAAGGACCGCCCTCATGCAACCGTCCAAACTCGATAGCTCCGACGTGAAGGGGATAAAAACCCAAGGCGGGGACCCCGTTCACGCGCGACGGTGGTGGATCCTCGCGGTCCTCGGGATCGCGCAGCTGATGATCGTGCTTGACATCACGGTGGTCAACATCGCGCTGCCGTCGGCGCAGAAGGCGCTGCATTTCTCCAACAACAGCCGAGAGTGGATCGTGACCGCGTACGCGCTCGCGTTCGGCAGCCTGCTGCTCGCGGGCGGGCGGCTCGGCGATCTGCTCGGGCGCAAGCGGCTGTTCATCGCCAGCACGATCGGATTCGCCGCCGCGTCGGCGGTCGGCGGCGCGGCACAGAGCTTCGATGTGCTCGTGGCCGCGCGCGGGCTGCAGGGCGTGTTCGCCGCGCTGATGGCACCCGCGGCGCTGTCGCTGGCCAGCACGACATTCACCGATCCGCGCGAGCGAGCGACCGCGTTCGGAATCTGGGGAGCGATCGGCGGCGCCGGCGCCGCGATCGGACTGCTGCTCGGCGGCATCCTCACCCAAGACCTGTCGTGGCGCTGGACGCTGCTCGTCAACCTCGCCTTCGCGGCCCCCGCCGCGCTCGGCGCCCTCGCGCTTCTCCGCCCCGACGCAAGCTCGGCCCGCGAGCCGATCGACGTCCCCGGAACACTGACCGCGACCGCCGGCCTGTTCGCGCTGGTCTACGGTTTCGCCTACGCCCAGAACCACAGCTGGGGATCCTCCACAACCATCGCGTTCCTGGCGGCCGGAGCGGTGCTGCTCGCGGTGTTCGTCGCGATCCAAGCCCGCGCCGCGCACCCGCTGATGCCGCTGCGCGTCGTGCTCGACCGCAACCGCGGCGGGTCCTACCTGGCCCTCGGCATCGTCGGCCTGGGCACCTTCGGCGTCTTCCTGTTCTCGACCTACTACCTGCAGGAGATCAAGGGCTACTCGCCCAGCGGCACCGGACTCGCGTTCCTACCGCTCTCAGCAGCGCTGGTGATCGCCGCCACCGTCGCCAACGCGCGCCTGCTGCCTCGCACCGGACCCCGGCCGGTCATGGCCTCAGGGATGGCGCTCGCCGCGATCGGCATGGGCCTGTTCGCGCACCTCGGCGTCCACTCAAGCTACGCCGCGCACCTGCTTCCCGCGCTGATCGTCCTGGGCGTTGGGCTCGGCTTTCTGTACGCGCCCGCGACCGACATCGCCACCCGCGGCGTCGACCCCGGCGACGCTGGGGTCGCCTCGGGGCTGGTCAACGCAACCAACCAGATCGGCGGCTCGCTCGGCCTCGCGCTCCTCAGCACCCTAGCCGCGACCGCCACCACGCACTATCTCGCGGGCAAGCACCCCACCCCGACCGTCATCGCCGACGCCGCCGTGCACGGGTACACCACCGGGTTCTGGTGGGCCGCCGGATTCTTCGCCGCCGGCGCCCTCATCACCGGACTGCTGCTACACGGGCGCGCCCCGGCGCCCGCAACCCAAACCGAAGACCAAGCAAAGCTCCAACCCGCCGGCGCGTACTAACACCAAGCGATCACAGGTGAACACTAGCCGCGACCGCGCAAAGCGGTCGCGGCTAGCGGTGAGCGAGGCGCTCGCCCGCAGCTCGCCGCTGGGGTGACACGCCGGTTTGCTGTGGCGAGAGTTGCCCTCGCACCAACGCGGGCCTTGCCTGGTGTTGTCCTCCTTCAGTGGACGCTCGAAGGGGGCTCAGTGTGGGCTGACTCGATCCGCTAGCTGTTTGAGCCGCTCGATCGCAGTGCCGACGTGTGTGACATAGCGTTTGACCGCGGCCTGGACCGATGGTTCGGCGGCGTGTTGGGGAAGCGCGCGGAGTAGGTTGAGCCGGGTGTTGGCTACCCACGCTGACACGTCGGGTTCGTTCAACCACCGCGCTTCTGTCCTCCAGGTGCGGCTGATCATCCGCGGCCAGTCTTCGACGCTGCTGGCGTAGGGGTTTGGTGGGCAGAGCCGGTTCTTGTCCGCGTCGTTGTCCCGGTGGGCCTCGACGAAACCGATGAGGGCTGCGTTGAACGACGGCGAGAGGTGCCGTACCTGCTGGATCACAATTCGACCGGGCTGGAAGATCGGCGTGGCGGGCGCGTTGTTGAGGCCGAGCGCGGTGCAGTCCACGTGCAAGACGCCGGTCCCGGTTTGTGTCTGCCCGCGTTCGAGCACGATGCGGTCGGCCTCGATCCGGAGCACTCGCCCGAGCCTGACGACGTCGTCGATCTCTCGCAAGGCCTCGAGCTCGCGAGCGCTGAGCATCGTGCCGCGGTACATCGTCGCCGGCGAGGAAGGGTCGATGCGCACGAGCCGCCCCGAAGCCTCGAGCCGCTCGAACAGGTCATCGACGTTCGCTGCCTGAGCGCCGGCCTCGGCATCGAGGGAGATCCCCTGCATGATCGCGCCGACCTGCTCCAGCGGCTGAAAGTGCCTGCGGTCATAGAACCACGCATCCCGAGGCCGGATCCAGCGAATCCGGTCTGCGTCCACGCCGTTATCCAGAAGCCACACGCACGCGTCCGCGGCAGTCTTACCCGAACCTAGGACGGCATACGAGGAGGCCGATCCCGCGTACGCCGGCAGGTCATTTACAGGCACCGCTTGCACGCCCGGCGCGACGTCAAACGGGACGAGGTGGGTGGCCGGGATCGACGACTCCAGATAGCGAGCGTCCACGACCTTGCGACGCACCGCGAAGTCATGCAACTCGCCCGTACCCAAGTCTCTGACCTGCCCGCCGCCGCTGCGCGCGCCGGCCAGATACTCGTGACGGGCGAGCACGCGGACCCTCCCCGTCTCGGTGAGCCGCGCCGCCGCATCGGTGAAGTACGCGCGTACTTCCTCGCCCGTCGCCCGCTCGTAATACCCCGCGTTCTCACCGGCCAGGTCGACGCGATCCTCGCCGAGCGTCAACGAGTTCACGCCGTAGTACGCAGACGGGGTATGTAGGCGAACGAACGGATACGCGTGCAGCCAATGACCTCCCGGAGCGTCGCCGCGGTCGACCACGGTCACCTCGGCGTCCGTCTCGGCCACCAGCGTGTCGACGAAGGCCAGCCCGCTCGCGCCCGCCCCTACAACCAGATAATCGGTGTCCACCAGCACGTTCTCGCCCCCCATCCCACGGATACCTCACCAAATCTCACGCGCCCACCATAAACCCATCGTCCGCACGACCAACGAGCCGACCCGGGAGACCTCCGTGCGCCATCTCGACCGCGTGGGCGTGTCAGCCGATCCGCTCAGCCAAGGAAACGATGATCCCCTCTGGCCCGCGAACGTACGCCATGCGCCAGGTGTTCTCATGCTGACCGATGCCGCCGACCAGGCCGTAGCCGTCCGCGGCCAGCCGGTCGACCGTCGCCTGAAGGTCGTCGACTTCGAATGAAACGTTGCGCAGCCCCAGTTCGTTGGCCATGGCGGTGGGCGACCCCGGCTCGTGTTCGGGCCAGACGAAGGTCGATAGCTCCAGCCCGGTACCTCCTCCGGGCGGGCGCAGCATCACGATGTGACTGCGGGAGCCGGGGATGCCGATGACGGTGTCCACGAACTTGCCCTCGACGAACGTCCGGCCCTCGACCTCGAGGCCCAGCCCGACGAAAAACGCCGTCACCTTGTCAAGGTCCGCGACGGTGATACCGACATGGTCAAAACGTCGTATATGCGACACGAGGTACATCCTCCAGATCTGTTGCTGTGGTGGGCCTCGCCGGTTGAGGCCCTCACCTGATGAGCGGAGCCGGCCGGCGGTTCTCGACATGGAATCGCGCATTCAGCTCCCAACCGTCGCGTAGGGGATCCCCCAACGGTCGCGTAGGGGATCCCCCAACGGGAATCCGGGGACGAGCCGCACGTAGCACGTGTTCGCCCGCGCTACGACCGGTTTCCGAGGCTGCTGGGGGAGGCGGCGTCCCGCAAGATCCGTCCGAAGGGAATCCCGTGACGGGGTCTCATCCGACGCCCCGGCCTCGATGCGTCGCCGGCGCGCCACTCGCGGGCTCCTCGCCAGATCGGGAGCCGATGCGCGCGCTGAGGCGAAGCGGGTCACGGCTCCACGGCGGACCCGGTGCCCTGCTAGTCGCCGAGGGTGTTGCAGCACTTGTGCCCAGCTCACAATGGCTCATAGTTGTGCGACAACCTCCGCCAATGGCAGATGCGGAGCAGACCGCGGTCGCCGCCGCGCGGACGACTCTCCTCGTTTCCGGGCAAGGCGAGGCGCTGCTCGTGTTTTGGGCCGATGCTTGTCGCCTGACGTGAGCGGGGCTGCCTATTGTTTTTGCAGCACGCGGGTTGTCCATTCGGAGTGGCGCCGGCGAAGCTCCTGCTCGTCGAGATCCGCGCGGCCGAGCGGCCGGTAGTTCGGGGTCCAGGTCTCGACGGTGTCGTAGGAGCGCGCGAGCGCCCAGCCGTCCCACAGGTCGATCTCGGTCAGCGGGTGGCCGATCGCGCCCTCGTATGCGGCGAGGAAGACGTCGGCGACCGGTTCGCCGAAGAGGAGGTAGAGATCGAGGCGACACCAACCCACGTCGAAGCCGCGCGGGCCGCGTGCTCCGCCCGACCAGTCGACAATCCCCGTCAGCGCCGCGTCGCGCCAGACGACGTTGCCGGACCAGTAGTCGGAGTGCGTGAGCACGTCGGGTGCGGCGGTGATCTGTGACCAGCTCGAACGGATTCCCTCTGCCGGGGGGCCGGTCAAGCTCTCGCGGGATCCGCCGCTGGATTCGAACAAGCTCGGCAGAGCAGCGAGCCCTGTGCTCGGCATCGCGTGTACGCGGGCGAGCGCACGGCCGAGCTGCGCCGCCCACGCGTCCGGATCGGACGGCGTGATGTCCGCGTCGCCATCCAACCAGCTGATCAGCACTGTCGGGCGCTCTGACCACCGGCCCGCGAGGTCGCTGCCGAGCAACCTGGGCGTGAGGCCGTCGAGCCCGTCGAGCACCCGCAACACGTGCGCCTCGTGGGCCGCGGCGGGGTCGCCGGCCGGAAACCGGCGAACGACGACGCTCTGCGCAGGGTTCGCGGTATCCACCCTCCAGGTGGCCGCGTGTTGACCACCTGCGAGGCTGATTACGGACTCGATCGTGGCCGATGACCCCGCCAGGCGCCGAACTTGCTCGAGGGCTCCCTCCGAAGGCAACGCCGGACAGACCACCCCGGGATCCTATGGCCCGTCCCGCCGAGCCCTCACCTGTAGCGTGCCGACCACTGACCTGCGGCTTCGGAACCAGCGATCTGATTACAAGGGTGGCGATGATTCTCAAGGGTGAGTGCGGTCCGACAGCGACGGTGTCTCGGTGACCTCGCTCGCGTGGCCCAACACGGTGCCTGTGCTCAGCGACGGGACGCTAACGCTGCGAGGGTGGACCGCACGTGACGCGGACGCGGTGCTCGCGGCGTGTCAGGACACCGATATACAGCGATGGATGGACGTCCCCGTTCCCTACCTGCCCGAGCATGCGGCTGACTTCGTCGGGGAGCGCAGTCGACAGCAGTGGTCATCCCAGCAGGGAGCGCCGTTTGCCGTAGCGGCCACGGATGAGGATCGAGTGCTCGGCTCCTGCGGGCTGGTCGGAGTGGCTGCTAAGGACCTCGTCGCGGAGGTGGTCTGCGCGGTTGCTCCATGGGCGCGAGGCCGTAAGGTCGCGCAGCGGGCCGTGCGACTCTTGTGCGACTGGGCGCTCACGGACGTGGGGCTTGCACGGCTGGAGTTCTACGTCGAACCCTCGAACGTCGCTTCGCGAGCCGTGGCCGCCCGACTCGGTTGTCAGTTCGAAGGGATCCTCCGCAGCAAGGCGATGATTCAAGGCGCTCGGAGGGACATGGCGCTCTACGCGCTGCTCAAGTAGCTGCGCTACCGACGGGAGGGCGGCCGGAATCCCGGCGGATCATGCGGAGGCGCGAGAATCTCGAAGAGGCCGATGCGGATCGGTTTCTCGCGCGACGACGTGTGTTAGTTCTGTCCGGCGCTATGCGTCACCCAAACTGTGGGTTTCCAGCAGCCCGCGCAAGTGGTTTCGAACCATAGGGTCTGGCGCCTTCGGTTGGCGCTTGGGGCTATTAGTTACTCGAGTCTGTTGCTGTGGTGTCGATGAGCAGTTCGAGGACCTCGCCGATCGTTCGCTCTCGACCGATTGCTTCGGGCAGGGGCAGGTGGTTCTGTATTCGGTATCGGTTGCGGCGGCCGTCCTTTTCCTTGACGACGTAGCCGGCGTCGGTTAGGTCGGTGACGATGCCGAATGCGCGGCGTTCGGTGATCCCGAGCGTTCCGGCGATGTCGCGGAGGCGGATGCCGGGGTCGTGGGCGATGCAGAGCAGGGCGCGAGCATGGTTGGTGAGGAAGCTCCATTCGGGCACACGACGAAGGTTAGGAGATCGTTTCTAGAAATGAATTGCGTGGGTGGAGTAGGCTGTGGGGCCGACGTTTCGAGGCTCGGTTGTCGCCGACCGCCAGGTTGCTCGAGGGTCAGCGAAAGGAGCCAGCCATGCCGGTCAGCGAGCGCGAAGCTGGGCGCGCGGTCGGGTCGACGTCGGGGGGTATGGATCGAGACGGTCTGAGCCCGGGAACGAGGGCCGGTGAGTTGACCCCGACCGCGGCGTGGTCGCGGCGGGTGCGGTGGATCGGGGGGCTGATCCAGGCGGCGTTTGCCGCGTTCTGGCTCCTGCGCGGGAGCGCCGTCGTCGGCGGTCGCGCCTCGGGTGTGCTGATCGTCGTGTTTGGCGTGATCGTGATTGCCGCGTTCTACTATGCGATCACGGCCGCTCGGGGCACCGCCCCGCGGCCGAGCGGGTCGGAGGGCAGGCGGATCGAGCTAGCCGTCACGATCGCGACCGTGATCGAGTTCGCCGCGGCGATCGTCCTGCCGGTGATCGTCAGCGCCGCCGGTCACTCGGACTGGGTGCTGCCGTCGATCGCGATCACGATTGGACCACTGCTGCTGTGGCTCGACCACCGGGTCCACGTCCCCCGCTACCGGCCGGTCGGATGGGCGCTGACCGTCGGACCGGTGATTCTCGTGGCGACGATGTCAGGCACGGCGCTTGTCGCCACCACGGGCATCGGCGCCGGGGCGCTGTTGCTCGGTACCGCCGTCGCCGGCTTCCACGACCTCGCGGAAGTCCGTCGTGCGGAACAGGCCAGCGCTGGCACCTCCGCCGTGTCGATCACCACAGGAGTGCAGCTATGAGCGAGAATCGGCTACAGGTGGTGTTCGGCGCGGGGCAGGTCGGGCGGGTCCTCGCTACGCGCCTGACAGATCTCGGTGTTCCCGTTCGGATCGTGTCGCGGCACCGGCCATCGGTACCGCTCGACGGAGTCGACTGGCGAGCCGCTGACGCAACCGACCCCGAAGCCGCTACCGATGCGGCCAAAGGTGCATCCGTCGTCTACCAGTGCCTGAACGCGCCGTACACCGATTGGCCGAAGCGCTTTCCGCCTCTCCAGCGGGGGGTGCTGACGGCTGCTGAGCGCAGCGGGGCACTGCTGGTGAGCCTTGAGAACCTCTACGCCTACGGCCCCACCGGGGGTCAGCCGATGACCGAGGATCTCCCGTTGGCCGCGACCACCGTCAAGGGCCGCACCCGGGCAGCCATGACCGAGGAGTTGCTCGCCGCCGCGGAGGCCGGGCGGATCAGGCTCGCGATCGGGCGGGCATCTGACTTCTTCGGCGCCGGCGCCACCGAGTCATCGCTCGGTGAGCGCGTGTTCGGCAACGCCGTTGCCGGCAAACGCGCCGACTTCATCGGCAACCCAGACCTGCCGCATACCTACAGCTACATCCCGGACATCGCGGCCGGTCTGGCGACTCTCGGCACGGACGAACGCGCGGTGGGCGGCGTGTGGCACCTCCCCGGGCCTGAGACGGTCACCACCCGAGCGCTGCTCGGGCTCGTCGCCGACGACGTCGGACACCCGGTTGGCGTTCGATCGCTCCCCAAGCTGGCGGTGCGCGCCCTCGGGCTGTTCAACCCGACGATCAGGGAACTCGTCGAGCTCTCCTACGAGTTCGAGCAGCCGTTCGTGCTCGACACCACCAAGTACCAGTCGACGTTCGGGACCGAAGGCACACCGCTCGCGATGGCGATCGCCGCGACGGTCGCGTGGTACCGCGACCGAAACAACACGCCCAACCGCACACACGAAGGCGTGCCGGCATGACCATCCCAGACGTCGCCCCCGCCCAATTCCGGCGGTTCTCCAATCCGGCGACCGGCGAATCGGTCCAGTTCACCGCGACCCCCCAACACGCTGGCGAAGATGTCGTTCGCTTCAACTGGCGGAGCATGCCCGGCGGTTCGATCACCGAGCACATCCATCCCCACCAGGAGGAACGCTTCGAGATCACAGCCGGCGAGGCGCACTTCACCCTTGCCGGCGAGCATCGCATCGTCGGCCCGGGCGAGACGCTCGTCGTGCCGACCGGCGTGCGTCACTCGGAGTCAAACCCCGGATCGGTCGCTGTCGAAGGTGTGGTCGAGCTCCGTCCGGCGCTGCACACCAAGGAGATGTTCGAGGCCTTCGGTGGCCTCGGCTCCGAGGCCAAGACGACGTCCCGAGGGGCACCGAAGAATCCGCTGCAGCTCGGCGCGACCTGCTGGTACTTCCGGCACGAGAGCCGAGCCACCTCGCCGCCGATCTGGATCCAAAACCTCATCCTTCCACCGCTCGCAGCGCTGGCGAAACTCTTCGGCGTGCGCCCCTACAACGACCGCTGGGACAGCCGCAATACCCCAAGAACGGAGTCCGCCGCATGAAGATCCACGCCCTCACCACCGGGGCGGTGCGCGTCAAGCACAGCTTCCTGTACCCCCGCCCAGGGCCACGCCGGCAGCTGGACCTGTTCCTGCCCGGCCCGTTCACGGACCCGCTACCGATCCACTGCTGGGCGATCGAGCACGATGGAGTCCTGCGCCTCGTCGACACCGGTGAAACCGCGGCCGCGCGCAACGTCCCGTTCGCGCGCATGGAAGTAACCCCCGAACAGGAACTCCCGGCGGCCATGGCCGCCGCCGGCCTGGAGCTCGACGACGTGTCGGACGTGGTGCTCACCCACGCCCACGGAGACCACATGGACGGCCTCGTCCACATTCGCGGGCGAGTCCTGGTCCACGAGAAGGAGCTGGAGTTCCTCGCATCCCCGATGGCCCGGGTGATGCGCCGTGTCCTGCGCCAGCCGCTGCCCCCGGGGTTTGCCCCCGAGCCCTTCACGCTCGGCGACGGCCCGTTCGGCGCGTTTGCGCGAAGCCGCTCCCTCAGCGCCGACGGCCGAATCGTCGCCGTCGACACTCCCGGGCACACCCCTGGCCACGTCTCAGTCATCTGCGTCGATGACGCGGGCCGCCACGTGATGCTCGCCGGCGACACAACCGACTCGCTCGAGCAGCTGCACGCGCTGCGCGCCGACGCG
This sequence comes from uncultured Solirubrobacterales bacterium, assembly GCA_963770615.1. Classification (GTDB taxonomy): domain Bacteria; phylum Actinomycetota; class Thermoleophilia; order Solirubrobacterales; family Solirubrobacteraceae; genus Palsa-465. The sequence goes on from CAVYQJ010000008.1 coordinate 309,808, forward strand.
GTCGCACCAGACCCCAAGGTGCACATCGCCACGATGCGGACGATCCTCGCCCACTGCGCCGCACACCCGACCATCTACCTGCCCTCACACGATCCCGACGCCGGCGCCCGATTCGCCGACGCCACCACGTCCGCGGAGGCGGCAATCCCCGTGGCCTGACGATAGCGAAGGGCACGGCCGCGAGGGGCGGCCCCGACGAGCGTACAAAGTCACCCAGTGCCGGCCCCGCCGTTCTCACCCGATCCTCGGCCAGGCGAGGTGGACGTCACCGTTCGACGAGATCGAACGTGCAGCACCAACGCGTTCCCCACATAGATCCCGAACGCGATCAAGATGAACGACTCGAGGCCGCCCTTCGCACCTGCCCGATTGGTGGCTGTTGCTGCTCCTCGGTCTGGCCGAAGTGCCGCTTGGCGTCCTGGCCCTGGCGGACCCGGGCGCAACGCTGGCCGCGATCGTGACCGTCGGCGGGATCTGGGCGGTCGTCGTCGGCGTCGTGAGCTGAGCACGGAAGCTGACCCGCCCGGCTCGAAGGAGGGGAGGGTTCTGCCTGTTCGCGATTGCAGCATTTAAGGTCTCGCTGGTTCACCGTCGACCTCGAATGCAGTCTCCGCCGACTCGCGGACGGCGAGTGGATCGGCAGCAACGAACCCCCCCAGCTCGAAGCCCCCAACAACCTGGCCGCCGCCGCTACTGACAAGGAGCCCACGCCGATGTCGCCCACAGCACCTCAGGTTGTCACCGAGAGGTTTGCATACGACGGTGGACGGCAGGTCACGGCGTATGTCCCGTCGGCTCCGCCCGAGGCCATCGTCTTCGCCGGTGACGGCCAGTTGATCACGTCGTGGGGAGGGGCGCTCGAGGCAGCCGACCTACCGCCCACGATGATCGTCGGTGCCCACCGCCTGGACGATGAGACGCGGCGGCTGCATGAGTACTCACCGGGTGAGAGCACGGCCGCGTTCGCCTTTGACCCTGAACGGTTCGCCGCGCACGAGAAGTTCTTTGTCGAGGACGTGCGCCGATGGACGCAGTCGCGGTTCGACATCGCGCTGCCCGCCGACCGAACGGCGGTGTTCGGTGTCTCGGCGAGCGGAGAGCTCGCGCTCGCCATGGGACTTCGCCATCCCGACATCTACGGCGCCGTCTTTTGCGCGTCGCCGGGCGCAGGTTACCGACCGCCTGCCGTGATGCCGAGCTCGCTTCCGCGCGCGTACCTCGTCGCCGGCGTGCAGGAGCCGTTCTTCCTCGAGAACGCCGCCCGCTGGGCGGACGCACTGCGCGACGCAGGTGCAGACGTGATCATGACCGAGCGGGTCGGGTCACACGGCGACGCATTCTGGAGAGAAGAGTTCCCGCTGATGGTGGCGTGGGCATTTGGACGCTGAGCCTCGCTGCGGTCGGTTGCCGGTCTCCGTCTGACCGTCAGAGCGCAAACTAGAAACGACGCTCGAGTGGCTCTTGGTGTCGTAAACGACACCAAGGGCCCGTGGCCCGTGGCGCGTTCTGAGGGATGATGGCTCGGAAGGATTGCCGGACAGAATCCCTCACAGGGGTCCGCCTTTGGTCGTGGCGATGGCCCGCGGCACGCGCAGGAGAGGAGCGAAGATGCGTACGGAACGTGGCTCACGTGGCGTCTGCGGGCACGGAGGCCGACGCCGGGTGTGGAACGGCTTATGTGGCACGAAGATCAGACGGCAGGTTCGTGATGCGCATCCGTTGGTGGCTGCGGGTTGTATTGGCGGGCATGGCGCTCGCGGTGGTTGCGCTCACGCTGCTCAGCCGGACCGTGGGACACGGGCACGACCTAGTATCAGTCCGAGCGGAGCGGGATCGTGGGCCTGAGATCGAGAATCGGTGTCCTGGTCGGTCGAGAACTTCTCGGTAACCGCTCGGCAGGCCACCTGGGCTTGGTTGCGCCCTCGGCGCAGCCGCCGCTCCCAGTCAGGGAATCGTTTGCGTCTCTGAATGAGTCCGTTGGAGCGCGTCTGCGGCTTGCTTGGCGCGGCGAGTTCGTCTGGGAGCTGCGCCAGGACGACCGTGCACTCGCTGAATTGGATCTCGAGCTCCATGTCTTACGTGGCCACGCCGGCGTCTGGCGCCTGGAGTCGGTCGCACGCACCCTCGTCGCTCGACCTGCGAATCCAGAATCGGTGACCGCGGCCTATTACCCGCGGCGGCTCGGGCTGGGCGGAACCATCGCGCTGTCGAACGACGAGTCATTCACGCTCACACACAACCCGTTTGCCGACAGCTGGCGCGTCATCGACCGCTACAAACGCGAGCTGCTACGACTCGAGCGGTCCAAGCCGATCGACGCAGGCCGACTCGCGACCCCAATCGAGCTGTCGCTCGTCCTCCGCCCGAGCTGCACCGACGACGCAACCGTTACCGCCACAGCCTTGCTGGTCCTGTACATCGTGTTCGCGCAGCCCCTAGTGGTCCCGACGGGCTTCGCCTCCTGACGAGCCGTCCGCGGCGCGCGCACTCCAGCAGTCCGCGATGCGACCGGCCCGGGCGATACGGCGCTCTGCTGAGAGCGTGCTGCGGTTCTCAGCCGACTCCAGGTCCGCCCACGTGGGAGCCGAGATACACCGGGTGGATGGCGGCGCAATCAACCTTCTCGGCATACGCGGCAGTGCCAGGAGCCGGGTTCGTTGAGCTGACCTTGGCGCAACTACTGCCGAATCGCTGATACCACTCTTGCTTGGAGAAGACCAGTCCGTGGTCGACCGCAGCTTGGCCCACGTAGCAAGTCCACAGCGTTCCCCTGGAGTCCTGGGCGATGCACGCGCCGCTGACATCGCCACTGGAGTCCTCCGTGATCTCGTTCGCCCCTGCCCAGCCACCTGGCTGAGCGGCCGGCGCCTTGGCAAGCACGCAGTGGTACTGAGAGCCGGCGGCTAGGACCGTGCATCTCGGTTGGGTTCCCTCTAGCAGCACCTCCCCCGCGGGCAGGCTCTGGGCGACCTGAGCGGGCGTGATGAGCCGCGCGGCCGCGATCGCAGCTGCGGGCAGCGCGAGCGCAGCCACAACGACGCTTGTCACGACACGACGTGAGACGCGGCGGGGCCGCTTGCGGCGCCCGGAGTTCAGCTCATCGGCCACGGCAACAAGTTGCTCGCCGAGCCGTTGGAGGTGGGGTGGGAGCAGGTCGATTTCGGTCATCGAGAGACTCCTTGGAGACGTTGCGACAGGGTCTTCAGCGCGCGCGACACGCGAGCGCGAGCGTTCTGCTCGCTGGTCCCCATCAGGATGGCTGCCTGGTCGTACTCGAGCTCGTCGACCACCCGCAGCTTGAGAGCTTGCTGTTGGGCGTCGGGCAGGGAGTGAACCGCAACGGCGAGCTCCTCCGCATGGGCGGCCGCATCGATCCCGCGCTCCGCGCGATCGAGCTCATCCACGTCGTGGTCGAGCACGAGCCCTAGCTTTCGGACGGTCGCCGACTCGACGTAACCGCGGCGGCGGTACCGGCGCAGGAGGTTACGCGCGATACCGAACAGCCACGCTCTGGCTGCTTCGTCGTTTGTTCCGCGAAAGCGCGCGAGACCGACGAGCGCCTGAGCGAACGTTTCGGCCGTCAGATCCGCGGCTGTGGCGGCATCCGGTGTCTGGCGACGGATCCAGCGCTCCACAGAAACGACGTGCCGACAGTAGAACTCGCCGAAGGCCTCGGCGTCCTCACGTGCCGCGCGCAATAGCTCGCAGTCGCCTGTTGGTGGTTTGCACTCCCCCATATTGATGTAGTGCCAGCAGCACGAAGTCCGTGACACGAGCAGCCCCAGCCCACTCCGCATCCGCAGGCATCTCAGGCGCTGCCCCCGGCACAGATCCGAGACTACCGGGCCTGCGCGATCGGCCAACTGACCGACACCGCGATGTAGACCGACCTGCTGCCGCCCGGCTCAGACAGCGCGCGGTCCACCCCGCCCGAGCGAGACCCACTGCGCCCCGAGTCGGCGGAGCACTCATGCGTTGCGGTGAATTCAAGCGTCCGCACGGTCTTGCGTTCGGGGCGATGCCCTTCGCTATCGCAGGACCCGCGGCAGCCCGAAGTGCGGGAACGCGCTGTTGCCGCCGAACCAGGTCATCGCAGCGATCTGCCGGCCTTCCAGGGTTAGGACGAGCACGCCGTACAGTCGGGCGATCTCGGTCTCGAGGGTTCGAAAGTAAGCGCCGAATGCTGGCTGGGTGTTGGCGCGGGTGGGCACCAGCAGCGGCGCGCCTCGCCTGATCATGCGGTCGTTGAGGAACGCGCCGATCGCGGCGGGACCCTGGTATTCGTAGGGCTCGGGCGGCATCGTGACCCAGGCGTCGTCGGTCAGCAGGGCGACCACGCCCTCGATGTCGCCTGTTTGGATCGCGTCGGCGAAGCGGCCGACGGTGTCGCGCTCGCGTTTGGAGTTGGGGAGCGGCGCCCGTTCGCGTCCGGCGGCGGGCAGCCGCGATTCGAATGCCGCGCGGGCGCGGCGCAGCAGGCTGTTGACCGATGGCGCGGTGGTCTCGAGCATCTCGGCGACCTCTTCGGCGTGGTAGCCGAGCACGTCGCGGAGCACGAGCACCGCGCGCTGCTGCGGAGGGAGGTACTGCAGGCCGGCGATAAACCCCAGTTCGATCGCCTCTCTGGTCTCGTAGCGAGCCTCCGGGCTGGGAGCTTGGTCAGCGATGCCCTCCAGCAGGACGTCAGGGAAGGGCTCAAGCCAGATCGCCTCGCCGTAGCGGGTGGGCTCGGGCATTTCGGTCATCCGCTGCAGGTCCTCCGGGCGGCGCCGGGTCGCGCGGAGCGCATCGAGAGAACGGTTGGTCGCGATCCGGTACAGCCAGGCGCGGACCGACGCCCGTCCCTCGAACGCAGCTAGCCCGCGCCACGCGGCGAGGAGGGTCTCTTGGAGCAGGTCCTCCGCGTCCTGGGCCGACCCGACGATCCGGTAGATGTGCACCTGGAGCTCACGCCGGAGCGGATCGGTCAACTCGCGGAACGCATCCTCCTCGCCAGCGCGCGCCCGCTCGAGGGTCGGGTCGGTCACGCTCGCAACCTCGCACCGAGTGTTCCTTTCGCCCGCATCACCAGTAGTGACGTCGGCGTGGCGCGAAATTCGCCGCTCAATTTCCCTCGCCGCGAACGCCTCAACAGACGAAACACCCACAAGCCCAAGCAAGGAGACTCAAGATGGGAAAGATCGTGGTCAGTCAGAATGTCTCGCTCGACGGCGTCGTCGAGGACCCGACCGGCGAGGAAGGGTTCAGGCACGGCGGCTGGTTTGAACAGTTCATTGGCGAGGACTGGGAGGCGTGGGCGAAGCTCGAGCTCGCCGAGGCACAAGGCGCCGAGGCCCTGCTGATGGGTCGGCGCAGCGACGAGTACTTCGGCAGACGGTCGTCATCCCAGACCGGCGAATTTGTGGACAGGTTGAACAGCCTCCCCAAGTACATCGTGTCCTCGACCCTCGAAGATCCCAAATGGACCAACGCGACCGTGCTGAAGGGCGAGGTCATCAGCGAGGTTTCCAAGCTGAAGCAGCAGACACGGGGGGAAATTATCGTGTACGCCAGCCGCCCCCTCGTGCACACGCTGATGGAGCACGACCTCGTCGACGAGCTGCGGCTGACCGTGTTCCCGGTTGCGCTCGGCGCGGGGGAGCGCCTGTTCGGCGAGACCAGCGACAAGCGACCCCTGCGCCTCACCGACACCAAGACCATCGGTCACGGTCTCGCCCACCTGACCTACGAGCGTGCCCGGGAGGCCTAAGCGATCGAGACGTACGCGCCTCGCCTACACGCCCGCCCGGGTGCGCGTCGCGCAGGCGCCGCGACATCAGCGCCCCACCTCACAGCGACGGTTGACCCGGCCCGAGCGGCCAGTGGTCCTACTGAGCCGCGACGTGCCCGCGACCGGCCTAGGGGTGCCCCTGATGCGTCCGTTGACGGTCGCGATGCTCGAGCGCGGCGGTGCTGAGGATGCTGAGCTCGTACAGGGCGAGCATGGGGATCAGCTCGAGGAGGGTGGTGACGGGGTCGCTGCCGGGGAGTAGGAGCGCGAGCGCGGCGATCGCGACGATGGCGTAGCGGCGGTGTTTGCGGAGTTGGCGCGTGCTGAGGATCCCGGCTCGGTTTAGCCCGAGCACGGCGATCGGGATCTCGAAGAAGAGGCCGGTCGCGAGCATCGTGAACAGGATGAACTGGTAGTAGCTGCGTGCCTGCACGAGGGTGTCGAACGAGCCGGCGTTGAAGTGCAGCAGGAAGCTGACGGCTCCGGGTAGCACGACGAAGTATCCGAACGCAAGCCCGAGGGCGAACAGGGCCGGCGCCAGCGTCAGCAGCGGCGTCGCCACTCGCCGTTCGCGAGGCGTGAACGCAGGGGTGATGAACGCGTACAGCTGCCACAGGATCACCGGCAGGGCCAGCAGCAGCGCAAAGTAGGCCGAGACGATCACGGTCTGTGAGAACGGTTCGCCGATTCCGAGGGTGACCGGACGGAGCCCCTCGGGTGAGGCCGGGCCGGCGGCGAGATAGTTCGCATCGGCGTCGGCGGCGGACGCGAGCGCGTGGCGCTGTGTCGCGGTGAGGGCGCCGGCGGACGCGGCGAGGAGCCCAAACGCGACCCGCTGACTGGCGAGCGCGGCGCGCAGCTTCTGCTGGGTGCCGGTGCTCGCAGACAGCGGGGCGCTTGAGTCGGTGAGCGACGGGGAGCCGGCGTTGGCCAGCGGGCGGTTGAGCACCTGAAGGAGGGCATGGTTCTGCCAAAACGCGAACGCGAACGCGATCACGAGCACGGCGACGCTGACGATCAGTCGCATGCGTAGTTCGCCCAGGTGGGCGAAGACGGAGACCTGGTCGTCGTGACTGATGGGTCTGACGGAGATCGCCATGGCGCGTCAACCGCGGATACCTGCGGTCATTCGACCGGAGGTGTCTCGCTGTCGGGAGTCGCCGGGGGCAGGGGGGACTGGTCTGGTGATTCGCCTCCGATTGAGGCTTTGAACTCCCTCAGGCCCTGTCCGAGGGCGCGGCCGGCGTCGGGGAGGCGCTTGGGCCCCAGGACGATGAGCGCGATCGCCAGCAGGATGATGAGATGCGTGGGCTGCAACATTCCGGTGAGCATCGGTGGTGGTGTCCTTTGATCGTTGGGGTGAGCGGACCGGCCGCAACCCGGTGAGGGGTTGCGGCCGGAGGTGAGGTGCTCGTGGGCTACGAGAGGTGGCCTTGCGCGGCGTAGGCGGCCATGGCCAGCGCTCCGAGCGCGACGGGGACGGCGGTGTGGGATCCGGTGGACATGTCCCTTCAGACGCCCCGGACAGCCGCGTCAGCGGCCTGCGCGAGCGCGGTCGCCGCGGCGAAGAACGCGCTCGACTGACCCTTGAACAGCCCAGTTGAGGTCAGGAACTTGGCCGCTGCCATCGCGCCCCCGTTAGCTGAGAGTGTCGGGCGAATGATCGAGCAGTCGGGGAGGCTCGGGTCGATGAATTCGCACGGCTGCGGGAAGATGTTGTTCGCCCGTGTGGCGTTACGGCCACTCGCGTCGAGGTTGGGGAAGAATGTCCCGGTCTCTGGGTCCTTGACCCCCGCCAGCGGCGGCTCGACCACGTTGGCGGCGACATCCTGCCAGACCCCGAAGTGATCGACCTCGGTCCCGCCGATGCTGACCACTATCCGCAGAACCTCGAGGCTGGTCACCTGTAGTGACAGCGTCGTGTACAGGCTTGATCCGCCCTGCTCAATCATCGCGAAATGGAACGCCGCGCTGTTCGCGATCGCCTGCATCCGTGACTCGTGCCGGGTCTTCGGAGGCACGGGCGCCGGGGTCTTCGGTGGCGTGTCGGTGTCGTTCACCGGGATCACCGGCTGGTTCTTGATCGTCACCGGCTGCCGGAACGTAGCGCCGAAGTCGGGGTTCGCCATCGACCGGTAACGCAGATACCAGCTGGTGTCGACGTTTGTTCCCCCAAGAAGGTTCGTGAGCCGCCGCCGCGATCGGTCAGCGCCAGTCGCTTGGCTACCCTTGAGCGTGCGGAACGGCTCGAGATTCACCGGCTGTGCGCCCTTAGAAACCAGGTAGGCATTGATGAAGTCGGCGTGGCTTCGCTCGTCACGCGTATTGCCCGAAATGTAGGCCGGCGTGTCGGAATCGATGTTCGAGAGCGCGGCTAGATATGCCGGGTTGCCACCGTGGAGGCCCCCCAGCTCGTTGTACTGCTCCCACAGGTCCGTTTCCAAAATCTCGGCCGCCGCGAGGAACCTCAGGATCGCGATGTCGCCATCGGTCGGCCCCGTTGGTTGCGCGCTCGCGGACGAAGCCGCGAGCGCCGAAAACGGCACAGCCGCGGCACCGACGATGGCCGCCTGCTTCAAGAACGATCGACGGCCGACCACTCGCTGCCACAGCGCCTGCAGCTCGCGCTCCTGGGCAGATGCCTCCGATGACGCATCAGGGTGCACGTCATGCACTGTCATGAGTTCATCCTTTGTGAAATAGTGGATATTGGCGGCTTCTAACGGAGCCAACGTCAGCGTCACGCCGCGAACCCACGTCCCAGCGCACCGGACGTTAGTGAACTGGATCGGTGGATAAGCGCCGAGAAGACGCCACTGATAACGGTCGTTGCCGGATGCTCCGACCGTTACATGCCCAAGACTCCGCCATCCGCGCGTTCCTTCCCCAGGATTTCTTAACCACGATCGGCACCCGCGTGCCCAACGTAGGCGGCGTGTCCGGCCCGAGAATGACCGAACGGGTGCTCGTTGGAGAGGTCGTTCGTTACGAGTAGGCGGGAGACGGCCGGCCGGTGAGCGCTTATCTCGCGATGACGTGGCGGATCCGGCGCGCGAGCCGCCCGTTGCGGCCCGACGCGCCTGAGGCGAGACCGGTGAGGCCGAGCGCCGTAACGTACAAGCCGACGAGTAGGGCCGCGGCCGCGGCGACTGCGGGCCAGTGCGCCTCGAACTGGGCGCGAATCCGGGCGAGCTTTTGCGCCGCGTCGTCCCCGGCTACCGTCAGCACGAGGATGATCCCGAACAGCGGCAGTACGAAGCAGAAGTCATAGACCGTGACGAGGAGCAGCTTGTGCCCGAGCCCGATGTGGGAGCTGATGATCTTCGCGATCGCCGCGAAGTACGGGAAGGCGGTCGGCAGCTCGACGGCGGCGATCCCGGCACCGATCAGGGCGGGTGGCCCGGTCCGAGGACGAGCAGTGCCCCGCCCAGGAAGAAGACGGCGAGGATGCCGAGCGTGAACTCGAGCACGCTCCGACGCGGATGCTCCCCGCCTGCGAGGAACAGAGCGGGACCGATCGTGCTCGCGTTTACGGAGTCAGCGAGCCCAATGGAGACGACGATCGAGAGCGTTCGGAACAGAGCGTGGTGCCGGGTCGAGTACTGGCGAATGATCCTCGTCCGAACGCCACCCGCCGAGGACGCCGTGGCATCACGGAGCACGGGCCTCTGGCAGACTGCTTGCTAGCGGCCCGATGGGTGGCCGGGGGACTAACGACCTTGATGGAGTGCACGGGTTATGACGCGTTTTGATGGACAGACGGTGCTCGTCACGGGAGCCTCGAGGGGCATTGGCTTGGCAACCGCGAAGCGCTTTCACGCGGAGGGCGCGCGCGTCGGTCTCGTCGCGCGGGACGCGAACCTATTGGCGGAGGTCGCCGCTGACCTCGGTGGGTCGTGCTGCACAGTGGCGGCGGACGTGGCCGATCGAGCAGAGTGTGTGCGCGCCGTCGATGAGATCGAGAAAGCGCTCGGGCCTGTGAACGTGCTCGTCAGCAACGCGGGCATCCTTCGGCGTGACTTTGTCACGGACGTCAAGGTCCAGGACTTCGAGGACAGCTACCGGGTTAACGTCGGGGCGGCCGTGTGGCTGACACAGCGAGTGCTCCCCGGAATGCGCGAGCGCGGAGACGGGAGAATCGTGTTCGTCGCTTCCGAGCTCGGTTTGTTCGGGGGCCCATCCTATGCCTCGTACTGCACGAGCAAGTTTGCACTCGTCGGACTCGCGGAGGTCCTCTGGCACGAGCTCGCCGGAAGCGGAGTCCGGGTCTGCGCGGTCTGCCCCGGGGACGTCCGCACCGATCAGCTCGACCAAGAACACCAGTGGGGACCGACTGGTGGCGTCGCCCCAGAAAAGGCAATGGCCCCCGAGTACGTCGCAGGAGCGATCCTCAAGTCGCTGCATTCACGTAACCCCGTTGTGATCGTCGATAAACCACACCTACGGGCGGTCTTCAACGTATGGGGCGGCTCGCGCAGGTTGCGCCTCACAGCGGTGCACGGAGCGTACAAAGGACTCTTAAAGGCCTAAAGGCGAAATGCGCGCCCATTGCCGGGGTTTTCACGTGGCCACATCCTGCGTGTTGTCGACTTGGGGCGACGTACACGCCGCGCGAGGAGATCTTCGGAGCGATCGTGCGGCCGTAGGCCCGCGGACGCAAGCCGCCTACGCCGAATCGCTGTTCAACGGGTCGACAGGTCCGACCGGCGCCGTGTAGGGCGGCGACGACTTTCGCCGCCGCTTCGGGGTCCTTATTGCCTCCCGCGGCTGACGATTTCGACCTGCCCGTCCCGTGGGGCCGGCATCTTCAGCCATTGCTCGTCTGAGTCCTCCACGAACGATAGGAAGTCCTCGCGGCCGAGGAGGCCTTGATCGATACGCGTGACTGTCAGCTCCAGGCCGGTGCGTGTGCGCAGCCGGTCGCCGATCCGCACGTCAGAGGCCTTGACCGTTATCGTCACCCCAGCGCCCGCTCGATTTGCTCGATGATCCGCTCGTCCTCCGGTGCCAGCGTTGGCCGGAAGCGGGCCAGTATCTCGCCCGACGGCGCAACGAGGAATTTCTCGAAGTTCCACTCGATCTCGCCGGCGTTTCCCGACTCGTCGGGAACAGCACTCAGGCGCTGATACAGGGGGTGGCGTCGACGACCGTTGACTTCGAGCTTGGAGGTCATCGGAAACGTTGTCCCGTAGGTGATGCGGCAGAAGCCTTCGATCTCGTCCGGCGTTCCGGGTTCCTGACCGGCGAATTGGTTGCACGGGACGCCCAGAACCGTGAAGCCACGGTCGCCGTAGGTGCGCTGGAGACGTTCGAGTCCCTCGTATTGCGGTGTCAGACCGCACTTCGAGGCCACGTTCACAACCAGCACCGCCTTGCCGGCAAGCTGCCTGCTGTCTAGCGGCTGGCCGTCGAGGCCTGGGAGGTCGTTCCAATCCACGACTTCGGATGTAGGCGTTGTTTCAGGCATCGTGAGCGCGCTCCCCGGGTTGGGCTGGGCCAGACGCCGATCCTAGCTAGCGCTCAGGCTCGGAACGCGGTCCGTGCATCGGCTTGGCGGAGCTGCTCCGTTCGTTCCCGACCAGCAGCGGCCACGTCGGGCAGCGTTCGGTCAGCGCTTTGGGAGGCGGGGGGGTGGCGGCGTCAGCATGACGGAGAAGCGTCCCTGGTGGCAGACCGCCACGCTCAGCACGACCCAGATCGCTCACGCCGAGATCAGGTGACGAGTGAATCCAGGGATCTCAGGACTCCATCACGAGGCATGGTGACGGCATCACCCCAAGCGGGCGGGTGATCCCGAGGTCGCGCCCGCGCCTTGCTGAACATCTGTTCAGCGGATTCACTCACGGCTAGCCCGGGCCGTCGCTCCCAGCCTTGCACGCGTCAGGGTCGGCGGCGTTTGTCTGACCGGCCACGGACCGTCATGTCTACAACGGTCCCGGGTCCCAGTGTGTTCGTGGATCACCCGTTTGGGGTGATGCGCCGCGGGCCCTCTGGAGGCATTCTCGACTGCCTCGATGCCGCTATTCCGACGCGATCATGATGCCGATCAGACGCATTACCGGATGCGCGAGAAGATGTTCTCGATCGGCGAGGACTTCTGGATCGAGAACGAGGCGGACGAACGGGCGTTCAAGGTCGACGGCAAAGCCCTTCGCGTCCGGGACACGCTGATCCTGCAGGACCCGTCCGGCACCGAGCTGTTCAAGGTCCAGAAGAAGGCCTTGCACGTCCGGGACACGATGGAGATCGAGCGTGATGGCGCCACCGTCGCGACGGTCAAGAAGGCGCTCGTGCATGTCGTTCGGGACCGATTCTCGGTCGAGGTCGACGGCGGCGCGAACCTCGAGGCTACGGGGAATATTGTCGACCACGAGTACAAGGTCGAGCGCGACGGCGACCACGTCGCTGAGATCTCCAAGCGTTGGTTCCGCGTTCGGGATACCTATGGCGTCGAGATTGCTCCCGGCCAGGACGACGCGCTGATCCTGGCTGTTGTGGTGTGCATCGACCAGATGTCCCACGACTGACCCGTCACGGGGCTTCGGCCACGAACGACGACTTCTGAGCTGGTCTGATACATCCATGGCTCGGATCTTTCTTCTCTCCCTGGCGGCGGCGTTGAACCCGGTTCTCGTCGGCGCCTCGACGGTGATGTTGCTGCTCCCGAACCCGAAGCGGCTGATGCTGGGGTATCTGCTCGGGGCGCTGACGACGAGCATCACGCTCGGGCTCGTGATTGTGTACGCGCTGAAGGGTTCAAGCACCGTCACCACGACGCAGAACACGATCAGCCCGGGCGTCGACCTCGCCCTCGGCGCGATCCTGCTCCTCGCCGCCGCGGTACTCGGGACGGGGCGTGACAAGCAGATCGCCGAACGCCGGCAAGCGCGCAAAGGGCCGAAGGAGGAGAAGGGCCCGCCGCGCTGGCAGCAGGCTCTGAGCAAAGGCTCGGCGCGAACCACGTTCGTCGTCGGCGCCTTGCTGACCCTCCCCGGCGGCTCGTACCTGGCGGGACTCCATCACATCGAGGAGCAAAAGCTGAGCACGGCCGCGACCGTGTTGACCGTGATCGGGTTCAACCTGGTCATGCTGATATTGCTCGAGCTTCCGCTGCTCGGGTACACGTTCGCTCCGGACTGGACCCCCGGCGCGGTGGAGCGAGCGAAAGCGTGGGCTGGGCGGAACGGCCACAAAGCGGCGGTGATTACGCTCGCGGTGCTCGGCGGCGCGCTCGTCGTCAAGGGCGTAGCTGAGCTGCTGAGCTGAACCGGGACCGATGTTCACCGCGATGATCTTGCCAGCGGTTTGGTCAGGGACGATGTCGCCGTAGCCGACGGTGTCATCGTTTCGACCGCCCACCACATCCTCAGCCAGATGCTGTCGAATGTCTTCAGGTCAACGAGCCGTTCGACCGCGCCGAACGCGACCACAGCGATCGCCTATAAGGTCGCTATCAGGGGAGTGATCGCGCATAGTCGTTCTGCCTGAGCGTGACGGTCGGTACGAGTAGCCGGCCTGCGCGTCGAGGAGCTCAGGTTCGTGTTGCGGGATCGAAGCTTGTTGCTGCTTCGGCGATTCTCATAAGGATCGCGGTGGCTTCGTCGATGGAGGGATTGGGCCTGTTGACCCACCAGGTCGCGAGCGATTCGGTGGCACCGGTGAAGGCGTGCGCGAAGGCTTCGTCGCTGAACAGGGTGGTGAGCATGCGGATGATGCGTCCGCGGAGCTCGGCTACCTCGCGAGCGACTTGAGCGTCGGTGGGGGAGGTGGTTTCCCCGTGTAGGACGGTCCAGCCGGCGCGGTGCTCTTTGACGTAGGTGAGGAAGGCCCGGAGTCCCGCGCGCAGGCGCACTTCCGGTGACTCGTCGCGGGTGTCGGGGGCGCGGACCTTGTCGACGAGCTCGCGGCCGGTCATCCTCAAGTAGGCGGCGTAGAGACCTTCCTTTGAGCCGAAGTAGCGGTAGAGCATCGGTTTGGTGATCCCGGCCGCGCGGGCGATGTCATCCATCGAGGCGCCGTGGAAGCCGTGGGTGGCGAAGGCGTCCCCGGCGGCTCGGAGCATCAGGCGCTCGCGTTCGGCGCGCGCGAGGCGTTCGCCGGGGGTGGACGTGCCAGGCGGTTTGCGCATGCGTTTCAAGGATGTTACCCCAGGGTAACGTTACTCGCAAGTAACCTAGAGCGGAACGGGAGCGATATGAGCCACGGACTCATCGACGAGATGTTGGAGAAGACCAGATCGGGGGAGCTGCGCTCGCCGGTGTCAAGCACCCTCGGTATGAACCTTGTCGCCTTCAGCCGGGGCGAGGCGGCCTACGAGATGGCCGCGCGTGCGGAGCTCGGCAACCCGCTCGGGGTCATCCAGGGCGGCGTCGTGACGGCCCTGGCCGATGCGGCGATGGCCGCGGCCACGGCTTCCGTGCTCGAGGATGAGGAGATCGAGAAGAGCGCGATCACGACTGTGGACATCTTCGCGCGGTTCATCCGCCCGGTGAACGCCATGAAGGTCGAAACGCTGCGTGCTGAGGCACGCGTGGTGCGGGCGGGCGGTCGGCTGGTGTGGGCCGAGGCCGACGTGCTCGCCGACGGCGAGATGGTGGGCAAGTTCGCGTCGACCGGGATCCGTGTGACGTTCGATGCCGCGAGCTACGCTCGTGCGGAGGGGGCGGAGTGATGGGCGAGCCAGGAACGAACGTTGCGGGTCGGTTTCTCGGCCCCGAGAACGTCGAGCGGGCCCGCGACTATCTCGAGCAGCTCGACCCGGAGCTGCACCGCTACGTCATGGACTTCGTTTACGGCGAGGTCTACGCCGGGGACGTACTGGACCCGAAGACGAGGGCGCTCTGCACGGTGGCCATGCTCGGCTGCCTCGGTGAACAGCTGCAACTCGGGGTGTACGTACGCGTCGCCCGTCGGCAGGGAGCAAGCGAAGAGGAGATTCGGGAGGTGCTGCGCCAGGTTGCCGTCTACGCCGGCTTCCCTGCCGCCTGGAACGCGCTGGCCACGATGATCCGCGCGCTGGAAGGTCCACAAGCGCCGACGACAGAGGAGGAGTCTGACCGATGAGCTTCACCCTTGATCTCAGCGATGAGCAGGTCGCGCTACGCGACAAGGCCCATGCGTTCGCGCGCGAGGTGATCCGACCGGTCGCGGCGGAATACGACCGCGAGCAGGAGCTCCCCTGGCCGGTGCTGCAGGAGGCCGCGCGCCAAGGCTTGTATCAGTGGGAGCTCTACGCCCAGCTGTCGATGGACCCGACCGGTCTCTCGCTACCGATCCTGATGGAGGAACTGTTCTGGGGATGCGCAGGCATCGGGCTGACCATCGTCCTACCCGCGCTGGCGCTCGCGGCGATCCGCCAGGCCGCCACTGACGAGCAGCTGGTGCAGTGGGCGCCGCAGTGCTTCGGCACGCCCGATGACCTCAAGCTCGCCGCCCTGGCAGTGACCGAACCGAGCGGCGGCAGCGATGTGCGCTCGATCCAGACCCGCGCGCGCCAGGACGGCAGCGACTGG
The DNA here is from genome assembly GCA_963770615.1 of uncultured Solirubrobacterales bacterium. Taxonomy (GTDB): domain Bacteria; phylum Actinomycetota; class Thermoleophilia; order Solirubrobacterales; family Solirubrobacteraceae; genus Palsa-465. The sequence continues at coordinate 325,090 of CAVYQJ010000008.1, forward strand.
GTCATCGACGGCCACAAGGTGTTCATCGGCAACGGCGGCATCGCCGACGTCCACGTCGTGGTGGCCACCGTCGATCCCGACGCCGGGCACCGCGGCCAAGGCGTGTTCATCGTCCCCAAAGGAACCCCGGGCCTGTCGATGCTGCGCAAGCTCGACAAGCTCGGGTGCCGCGCCTCGCACACCGCAGAGATCCTGCTCGAGAACTGCCGTGTACCCGGCGAGTACCTGCTCGGCGGCACCGAGCGCCTGCAGAAGCGCATCGCACGAGGCCGCGAGGCCGAGCAAGGCCAGAAACCGGTCGCTCCGGCCGAAGAAGGCGGCCCCGCAGCGGCCGTCCAGCGGCGCACCTCCGCCGCCCTGGGAGCGTTCGAACGCACCCGCCCGATGGTCGCCGCACAGGCGATCGGCATCGCTCGCGCGGCGCTCGAGTTCGCCCGCGACTACGCCGTCGGGCGCGAGGCGTTCGGGCAGCCGATCATCGAGAACCAAGGCATCTCCTTCCCCCTCGCCGACCTCGCCACCGACATCGACGCCGCCCGGCTGCTGACCTGGCGCGCCGCCTGGATGGCCGCCCAACGCCGCCCATTCGAGAACGCCGAAGGGTCAATGTCAAAGCTCAAAGCCTCAGAGACGGCCGTACGTGCCTGCGAGCAAGCCATCCAGACCATGGGCGGCTGGGGCTACATCAAAGACTTCCCCGTCGAGAAGTGGTACCGCGACGCCAAGCTCTACACCATCTTCGAAGGCACCAGCGAGATCCAACGACTCGTGATCGGCAGAGCCCTTCGCGCCCAGGCAAGCACCGAACCACTCGACCAGCGCATGACCAACCCGCGCTGAACCCAGGTGATAGGAACCACCGACTTGAGGTTGGCGGTAGTTGCTGGTGTCCGTTGAGGTGGTGACCCGGCGCGATGTCGCCTTGCGGGCTGCGATGCAAGTCAGCGTTTGTCAGCGAGACCGAAAGCGATCAGGCCCGCCGGCAATAGGCCCACGGACGACGGCGACGCGTCACCGGGACCGGTGAAGACGAGTGAGCAGCACGCCGGCGGTGACGAGCTGGGTGAGCACGCCGATCGCGACCGGCGGCTCGATCGAGGTGTGGTTGGCGTGGTGCAGCGGTTGGGTGATGCGCAGGCCGGTTCGAAGCTCGGTCACCGTCATTAGGTCGGGTAGCACACCGCCGAACGCTCCCGCCGCGGCGAGACGGTGGCGGCGGCTGAGCGTCGCCGTCAGGACGGTGGCGGCGGCGAGGTCGGCGAGCATCGCCTTGCGGTTGTCAAGCCTGTAGTCGGTGTGCGGAATGCGGTCGAGCGCCAGGTGGCTGATCACCCCGGCGGCCAGCGCGCCGCGGGGCGTGCGGGCGAAGCGGGCGGCGAAGGCGCCGGCGAGTGCGTGTGGGGTGGCGATCACGAGCGATCGGGTGGTTCAGCCCAGAGATCGTCGCGAACGCGGAAAGGTTGAGCTCGAGAACCGCCCGCGGATACGGATGATGATCGGAGTACTCGGATGCTGAGAGCATCGCCGATCAGTGTGAGAGCGCCGTTAGACGTGCCGAAGAACCTTCCACGTTCGAGGCCGTGGCACCCGAGGGGGATCTAGAAGCGGTGCTTATGGATCAGGCCAGGTTTTGGTCTTTGACTTCTAGCTCTTGAGCGATCATGATTCCGTGCGCAGTATCTCTCCTCCCTCTGAGTGCGCTCCGAGTCCGGCCTCATATCCCGCCGGTACCGGGGCGCTCTCGCTTTAAGCGCCGCGTGCGAGTCGGGGCGGCGGTGACCGACGACGTGAGTCCCCGGTCAGCCCGCCACCTAACGCGAGCCGCTTCCTGAAGTGGCCGGCCGCGGGCCTTCCCCGCCCCGTCCACGCGTATGGGGGCCGGTTCTGGAAGACATGTATTGGTCGAGCTAGCGCGGGTCCGACGAACGATCGGGCGAGTTGTAGTTTTCGGATCGTGTCCAGCACACCAAGCGAGCTCTTGGTCATCTCACCGCTCAAGGACTGGGCGTGCAGTTCGTGCGGCGGGACGGGCGGGTTGTTGATCATGGACGACTCCGGGCCGCTCTGCATGCAGTGCGCCGAGCTGGATCACCTCGTGTTCCTCCCCTCAGGCGACGCCGCGCTGACCAGGCGAGCGAGGCGAGACAGCCGCTTGTCAACTGTGGTTGTGCGGTTCAGCCGTGCCCGTGGACGCTACGAGCGCCAAGGAGTCCTGGTCGAGGAGGCAGCACTCGAACAGGCAGAAGCCGCCTGCCTCGCCGATCAGCCGGCGCGCGCCCGCCGCCGAGAACGCGATGCCGCCAGACGCGCGAACCAGGATCTGAAGCTTCAAGACAACCAGCAGGCGCTCGAGTTGGCGGTCACCGCCTCGGTCCGCCATCAGGACACGCCCTACGACAACCTACTGATGAGAGGATTACCGCAGCGAAGCCCGCGAACTCGTACGCGACGCAGTCAACAGCATCCTCGACGCGTGGCGACAAGCTGAAGGCGCGGCCCGTTGTACGCGGTGAAATCGACCCCGCGGGCTTGCGACGCTGTCGAGTCTCGATCAAACCGGAAGAGGTCGCGAGGACAACCTAGAGCCCAAGTCCCGGTTCAGGCCATCGCGGATCGGGCGGAGCGTCGCGCTTTGGAAGCGCCACACGAACATTGCCTTAAGAGATTCCGATCGGCCGTCGTTCAGAAGAATTGTCAAGAAAGACTTGCGTTGACATCAGCGATCTCAAGGGCTCGGAAGCGGGACGCCGGCCGGTGGTCAGACCGAGATACGAAGGTGCTCTGAATCGCCGAGACGGTCGAGCGGCGAGCTCACCGGACAACTGTCCGGTGGTCTCGCCGCTCGACGGGCAGGTTCTGTTGCTACGCGGCGGCGGCGAGCCGATAGCCGCGCGCGGCCTTCTGGACCTCGCCGGTCTTGGCCAGCTTGGAGAGCGTGGTGGAGACCGTTGGGCGAGCGAGCTTTGCTTTGGTCGCAACCTGGCCGGCGGTCATCGCGTCACCGCCGGCGAGCGCCGCGAGCACGGACGCCTTGGTGGCGCCGTGAGTCCTGCGGCCGTTGGTCGCCGGCTTCGAGGCGGCGGTTCGCCGGGTCGGCGCCGGGCGAGTTGCAGATGCGGCCGGCTTGGGCTTGGCGGCGCGTGTTCGCTTGCGCACGGGCGCGGTAGCCGTGGACGTCGAGGACGCAGCCGGATGCCAACCCTGGCCGTCGCGCTTGACCTGGCCGTTTGACTCCAGCCGGGGCAGGACGCGGTACAGGTAGTTAGGCTCGATCTTCATCGCCTTGGCGATCTCGGGAATGGTGATTCCCGGCTTGTTGCGAACGAGCTCGAGTGTCTGGTTGGCCCGCGTATTACCGCCGCGGGACCGTGGGGCGGCGGCAGAGCGACCGTTCCGTCGGCTCGCCGAACGCGCGCGTGTCCGCGCGGTCCCGTTGCTCGAGGGACGTCCGCGGCGGCGGGTGGTGCCGACGAGGGCAGCGCGTGCTGCCTCGAGGCGGGACGTCTCGTCCTTCAGCGCGCGAAGCTGGTCGTCGATCCCCTTGACGGCGGTTTGAATAAAGTCGGGCAAGGTTCACCTCTCGTGTGTGGGAGCTGAGTAAAGATGCGACCGAAGTGGGTTGTTGTTCGGTCTCGTTGACTTGGTCTCGAGTTGCTCCGTGTCGATGGTCTAGAGCAGCTAGTGAATGCGATTCGCCAACTATGTTAGTTCGGGCGCGATTCCGGTAACCCTGCTTCGCCTGCGAGCGTTGTTTTAGCGGCCGGCCGATAGCCCGAAACTAACGTCCGCGTTAGCAATCGTGGACACCGTCGGGAGCCACGCGCGATCAACCTCGGTGCGGGGTCTCAGAGCGAAATTGCTTCCCGGCGGATCTGTGCCCGGGTGTTCTCACGGGCACAGCTCAATCCGCCGGTGGTGAGCACATGCACAGGGCAACCCAGCAGGTCCTCAAGATCGCTCTGCTGGGCAGCTTGCGCGAACAGGCTCTGCGGACCGCCCGTGTCGACGAGCAGGTCCACGTCGCTGTGCGGTCCGGCGTCGTAGCGTGGGGGACACGAGCGGGAACAGTCCCGGTAGCAAGTGGGTCGCGTTCAACGCGATCGCCGAGCACCTCGACTACGGTCGCCGGTATACGACCCGCAGCAACCAGGTGCAGCGCTCGTTCGAGGACACGACGATCAAGCGGCGCGCGCTCAAGCTCGCGATGACGGCGTGAGCACCCGGGCGGACCGTCGAAGCTGAGACAACAATGGGCATCCGGGGGCTGGCTCGGATGCCCACTTCTCGTCGGATGTCGGACCATCTCTGAGCGAAACTGGGGTACGTGGCTCGGGCCGATCGCGAGCGCGAACTGTCCATGCTCGACGCGGCACCTGGAATCCAGGCACACGGACACGCGATCCCCACGCGACCATCGACGTCTTCGCGGGGGGCCCTTTTTGTGCTCGGGTTCGATCCAGCACGCCCGGTAGTTGCTGGCGCGCCGGATGCTCAGCACCCCCGCTGTGTTCACGGTCAGCGCGCTGCGGGCGAGCAACGGCGGCGTTGGTCCGTCTGGGAAACCGAACACCGTTGAGGGGCAACGGCGCCTACTGCGCAGCCGATGCCTCGGCGCGCAGTGCGGCTGCGAGCCGGTCGACCAGCCACCGAGCGACGTCGTGTCCATCGAGCTCGAACTCGGAGGGCAGATGGGCGACCACGTGCCGCATAAAGACGCGGGCGACGAGGGTGTCCACCTCGAACCCGAGGTAGTCATTGAGGATCGCCTGCGCGAGCAGAGCGGGGCCGGCGCCGTCGTATCCCCACTCGAAGTTCTGCTGGTGCAGATAGCGCTCGTCGGCCAGCGTGAGTGTCCGCCTCTCCCCATCTCTGATCACGCCGACGACCCGTGGTCCCCCGTGCCCATAGTCGGGCTGCGGCCCACGGATACCCACGTAAGCGACGCTCGGCAGCATCGGCCCGAATCTACCCGACCACGCTGGTCACGAACGATGGGCTCGCCGGTGAGCGCGGACGACCGGCCGCGGTCGACGCTCTACGCCTGCCGATCGCGCCACCGTCATCCCCCAGCGGCCGCCCGATCCCGTCGCATGGAAGGCGTACGCGCGCGCCGCCTCGGCACGTGGTTCGAGGGGTTAACGACGATCGTGCGCTCCGACGCCCCACCGGCCCGCACCGGCGAAAGCCACTTGTCACCGGAGGGAAGGGCAGGGCGTCCCGCCGAACTGACGAGTCCTGAGTGGCATTGCGCGAGCGGGCTCGGCGGCGCGTCCGACGATCCGGCGCCGCGAAGGCAATCGTGCGCCCAGCGCCCGGGCGCCGCGATCGGCGTGATTCAGATGTCGCGATTGGGCAAGCCGGCGCGGGACCGTCACCGCGATCGAAGCGATCGTCCGCCAGGACGACCGCCATCCGTCGAACGCAGTCACGGGCGGGGTGGACCTGCCTGACGCCTCAAGCGGTAGCGGTGCTCGGGTGGCCCCTCCGGTCTGCGAGCGGCAACGCGGTCGAGGCGGCGCACACGATCGCGATCGTGGCGAACCAGTAGTCGGAAGCCCTACAGAAGCAATAGCGCGGCGTCCGACGGCGACCTCGCGTGGTTCGACTTGCGCATCATCCGAGCCATGCGGTCGTCCGCCGCCCACGGAAGGACGGCTGAGTGCGTGGCATAGCGATCGTCCGGAACCGACCGTCGCGGACCGCTCCTTAGTCACCAAAGCAGCGGCGCGACCGGCCGGCCAGAGCACAAGAGCAGTCGTCAGGTCAAAGGCGCGCTGCGTCATCAGAGATACGCGCGGGCTGCCGACTGCAGCAACCTCTTCCCTCGCAAGCAAGGGCCAGTCTACGCAACGAACTGCCTAGCGGTTCATGATCTCCGAGCGCGCGGCCGACCCCATCCAGCAGGCCAGCCGCACGCGTGGGGCCGCCCGGGCCTCGCGTCAAACCGTCAGGAGACGAAGTGACACTGCTGGGTGACGTAGTGGCGCCAGTCGTCGACGTACAGGCGAGCGCAGGCGCTGCCGCGCGGCGCGCGCCAGTTCAGCGTGTACTTCCACTGGCCAACGTGACTACAGCCCCAATGCACGCTGCTGTTCAAGTGCCAGCTTCCGTAACCATACGTGAACTCGATCGACGAGTCGCATAGATTGCCGATCGAGCCGAAATTGGCGCCGTCCCAGGCTATGAATAGACCCGAGCCCGAGATGTAGTGCGCCAACTGGCCGCCCGGGATCGTGTAACCATCGATGGTACGCGTCCCGAAGTACTGGATTCCATACGCCGACGCTTGACTACTTGCTGGCACGGCGAGCGCAAGCGCCGCGGCGAGCACGCCGCCGAGCGCAAGGCGGCGCACGCGAACCCGAGCCTGCGTGAGGCAAACAGACATCCCTAACCTCCTGAATTGAGTTGATCGACTGACTAGCCGAACGCGGCCTGGGCGGGAACTCGCTGTGTCAAACGAGTGTCACGACCGACGGTCCGCGCTCGACGCGATGCCGAATCTGATGCTCCAATGAAGACGACGCCGGCAAGCCCACGCTTATTCCATCCCCCGGGCGATTCACCCGGTGTCGCCCCCGGCGAACGCTCGCTGGTGCACGTAGCCGATCACGGCGGCGTGCAGCCGACAGCGCGTTCGCGATCACCCACGGCCCGCGAGCATCCGCCGCTATGCCCCGCGTGCGCTCGCCCACCTACAAGCCATGCATGAGCTCCTTCTCACCACGATGATCGAACGCCTCGAGTGCCGCGCCCCTGCCTAGCCGCGCCGCGCGGAGAGACGAGCAGCCGCTGGTTGTGCGGAGCCCACAATTCGGCGATCGGCGGCGATCACGGCCACGCACGCGACGCGACTACCGAAACCGTGGCGTTGCGATCACGCCGACTCGGCGGGTCGCGTGAGTGCTCGCCGTCGGTTGCGATGACCCCGCGATCCGATGCGCGGTGATCGCGGTCGTCACGGGGCGATCGTGCCGGCGGCGCGCCTGGGTCCTCCGCATGGGCGATTCAGAACTTCGACCGGCGACGTGGGCGAGCAGGAGCCGACGTCTGCTTTGAGGGCTGAGTGCTTGCAGCCGAGTGGACCGGAGCTAGGGACGGAGCCGCGGCCGGCCCGCGCAACTCAGCTCGTGCGACACCGCGACGCCCGGCCCTGCTGATCGCCGGATCCAGGGCGGACGCGAAACGGCCGGGCCCCTGGGCGTTGCCCATGCAGATCTGGCCGGCGTCGCCCGCTCTGCCGCTCCTCGGCCCCAGCGCGCTCACGACTGAGATGTCGCTAAAGACGTCCTGTGTCAGGCATCGTGAGTAGCGGTTGGCGGCTTGCTGTCAAGCGTCGCGCGTTCGGGCCGCCCCTCGGGTGACGGTCTCGCCGGCCATCCGCTGAGCGCCCGGGGAGGTTCCGGCCCGTAGGCCCGACGGCGCGGGAATCATCACCACACATTGTCGCTGGAGGCTGGTGTGCCGGACGGCGCCATCCCTTCGCGTCGAACTAGCAAGTGATGGGAGATTTTGAGCGATTGCGTGAGATCTGCCCGTACTGAGTGCTTGACAATGCCAAGTTCGATCATTATAAGATCGTCCCAGCGTCACAGACGCCGCAACCGAAGAGCTCTGCGGAGAGGTCCCGCGCCGCTCGGCTCGCCGCCCTCGGCAACGCGCCTACGACGCCGGTCACTTGGCCATTACGAGGAGAGAGAGGACGGACTTATGTCTTGGATGCGGCTGCGTGTCATGTTGACGGTCTGCTGCCTGTTCGCAGCTGGCGGCGTCGGAACCGCCGACGCCCACGCACGTTCGCCGAGGTCCGGCGGCGCCAGGGCCCGGTCGTATTCGCACTCGCCGGAGTTCGGGAGGTCGTCGGCGCTGGCGGCCGGCTCGCTCACCACCGACCAGGCGGCCGATCCGCTCGGCATCGACACCGCGACTCCGCAGCTGGGATGGGTGATCAATTCGAGTGCAAGCGGCCTCTCGCAGAGCAGTTACGAGATCCGGGTCGCAACGGACGAGCGCAGCCTGGCCAACGGGCACAACCTCGTCTGGGACTCCGGTCAGGTCAGTTCTCGGCGGTCATTCGACATCTCATACGCCGGTTCAGCGCTCGCGTCCCAGACCCGCTACTACTGGGAAGTCCGGGTGAGGGACAACCACGGTAACGCCTCACAGTGGAGCCGCCCGGCCTGGTTCGAGACCGCCTTCCTCGATTCGTCCCAGTTCCAGGGCAGTTGGATCGGTGACGCCAACTCGACCTCGCCGACCGGACCCGAGTTGCTGCTGCGCAAGGCGTTCGCGCTCAGCAACGCGCCGATCACCAGGGCGCGCCTGTACGTCTCGGGCCTGAGCTTCCCGTACACCGACATCGACGGCCATCCGGTCAGCAGCAACGTGCTCGACACCGCCTTCACCGAGTACGGAAAGAGCAGCCCCTGGCAGGTGGAGCAGGGCTCCCTGCACGCCGCGGGCGGCGAGATCGGGATCCTGAAGCAGGGCACTGACTGGACCGACTACACCATGAGCTTCGACACGACGCCGGTCGCCAACCAGGCCGGTTGGGTCGTCCGCGCTTCGTCAGCCAACACCCTCTACCTGCTGATCCTGGACACGAGCGACGACACCGTCGGCCCGGCCAACTCTCTGCAGGAGGTCGTCGACCACAACGGCTTCAGCACGATCAAGAACGTCGCGCTCCCGTTCACCGTCTCGGCCGGCACCCAATACGCGGTCAGCACGACCGTCTCCGGGACGTCCGTAACCACGTCGATCAACGGCACACAGGTGGCGTCCTTTGACGCTACCGACGTACCGGGCGGCGGCATCAGTTCCGGCACCGTCGGCTTCCGCGAGGATAGCGGCGGCGCCGAGCAGGCGGACTTCAAGAACCTGGACGTGACCTCCTCGACGGGCGCCACGCTCTTCTCCAGCGCGCTGGACCAGGAGAGCGATCTGGACGCGTTCTTCGCTCCCGGGACCAGTGGCTCAAGCGTCGACTACAGGACCTTCAACGTGACGCGGCTGCTGCACCCCGGCAACAATGCCCTCGCGGTCAGCCTCGGCAACGGCTTCTACGCCGGCGGTGCCGACGACTACCCGACCAGTGGCGAGCCGTGGCAGGCCGCCCAGCCAAAGCTGAAGCTCGAGCTGGCGGTCTGGTATGCCAACGGCACGACGATCACGGTCGTGAGCGACGGCTCCTGGAAGGTCACGACCGGTCCGACCACCTCGAACACGCCGGCGTTCGAATCCTATGACGCGCGGCTCGCGCAACCGGGATGGACGGCGGTGATGTTCGACGACAGCGGCTGGGACGACGCCTCCGTCCTGGCGGCGCCCGACGCGGTGCTTCGCGCCGAGACGATCCCGCCGGTGAAGGAGACCGCCACGATCAAGCCGGTGAAGGTCACCGACGTCGGGACCAGCCTGCCGGTGCCGTCATTCACCGATTCACCAACGCCCGACTGGATCTGGAACACCCCGAACTCGAACGGCGACGCGGCGAGCGGCACGATTTATCTGCGCAAGACGTTCACCACGCCGGCGGGCGCCACGCAGGCGGTTTTGCGAATCAACGCCGATAACGAGGAGGTTACGTACGTCAACGGCACGCAAGTCGCGTCTGGCAACGACTGGACGACGTCACAGACCGTTGACATCACGAAGGACCTCAATCCTGCGGGACAGACGAACGTGATCGCCGTGGCGGCGACCAACGTGGGCGAGGGCCCCGCCGGCGTGATCGCCGCAGTTCAGATCGATGGCAGCAGCCCGCAGAGGATCGTCACAGACACGAGTTGGAAGGCGTGGCCCGCGTCAACGGCGAACCCGCCGGTGTCAGCAACCCCGCCGGCCAGTAACTGGAACACCGTCGGATTTGACGACTCAGCGTGGGAGAACGCCTTCTCCGCGGGCGCTTACGGGATCTCCCCCTGGGGCAGCGTACAGCCGCCAGTGCCGCCCGGCAAGGTCTATGACTTCGGGATCACCACGTCAGGGTGGGCCCGGATCACGTTGCAGGCGACCGCCGGCACGGAGGTCGATATCCGCTACTCCGAGCAACTCAACTCCGACGGAACCGTCGCCAGCGAGGGCGCCAATGCCCAGACCGACACCTACATCGCCAAGGGCGGCGGCCCGGAAACCTACGAGCCGAAGTACGGCTGGAAGGGCTACCGGTACATCCAGGTCTGGACCCCGTCCGGCGCCGCTCTGCAGATCGACTCTATCGACGGCATCGTGGTGCACACCGACCTGGCCGCCGACGGGAGCTTCACCAGTTCGAGCAGCCTGTTGAACACGATGCACGCGGCGATGGTCAACACGATCCTGAACAATCAGTACTCCTACGGCAGTGACACACCGGTGTACGAGAAGGGAGGCTGGACCAACGACAACGGCGATTACGCCACGTCTGAGATGGACAACTTCGACGCCGAGCCGTACTACGACCACATGATGCAGAACTTCGATGACTCCCAGGATCTGTCGGGCAACATCGGGTTCCTCGTGCCCACACCGCCGGGGGACGATCAGGTCGACCCGCTGTGGGGTGGCTCGTTCCTGCTGCTGGAGTACGACATGTACCAGCACTACGGCAACCTCGCGGTGATCCGGCGCGATTACTCGCACCTGGCAGCCTACATCGATGACCTGGCTGCCCAGATCGCACCGTCGGGCGACATCTACCAGGGCACGACGTTCGGCGATTGGTCCGTCCCTCCCAACGACCCCAACCCGCCATCGAGCGAGATGCTCGGCAGCATGTTCCTCTACCGCGAGAGCATGGATCTCTCGATCATGGCCAGCGCGATCGGCAACACGGCGGACGCGAGCAAGTATGCGAGTCTCGCGGCGGACATCCGCACGGCCGTCAACAAGACGTTCTACGACTCGACCAACCATCAGTACATCGACCCGGTCGGACTCGTCTCGCACGCGGAGGGAGGTCCGAACGGCCCGATCACCTCAACCGCCTACGATCAGACCGCCAACGTGTTCGGCCTGGCGTTCGGCCTCGCTCCGAACGGAGACCAGGAGGCGATCGCGGACGGTCTCGCGGCCAATGTCAAGGCGTTGGGGAACCACCTGGCCACTGGGGCCAACGGGTCCAAGTACATCCTGCCAATGCTGACCAAGTACGGCTACGGCGACTTGGCCTACCTCGTCGCGACCAATCCGACCGCTCCCGGCTGGGGGCAATGGTTCCTGCAGTGCGGCGCAACGACGATGTGGGAGGCGTGGGAAGACTCATCCTGCGACACAGCCCGCTCGCACGACCACGCCTTCATGGGCACGGTCGACGACTGGATGTTCGCCGACGTGGCCGGGATCCAGTCGACCTCCCCGGGGTTCCGGAAGGTCGCCATCGCGCCGAGCGCGGTGGACGAGCTCACCTCCGCATCTGGCGAGGAGGCCACCCCGCTCGGGCCTGTGAGCTCCAGCTGGACCCGTCACGGCAGCCGCTTCGCCCTGACCGTCCACGTTCCAGTGGGCTCCACCGCGACCGTCTGCGTCCCGGCAGCTGGTGCGGCCTCGGTGACAGAGGGCGGAGCCCCGGTGGCCCACGCGGTCGGAGTCACCGTCACCGGCATGCAGGGCTCGTGCCTGCAGCTCAAGGTCGGCTCGGGCAGCTACCGCTTCGGCTCGCAGCTGTCCTAGAGAACGGGCGGCGCGCTCACCCTCGCGTGTTCGCGTGAGGGTGGGCGTTACCGTCCGCGCGGCGCGTGCGACGGCCGACCCCGGCTCGCGCGCGCCCCACCTAGCGACGATCGTCGCGCCAGGCACCGTGGCCGTGTAGCCCTGCAGGACCCGCCGCGGATATCGGCACGCCAGACTGAAATACCAGCGCCAACGGGAGCGCCAAGCGGCCAGACTTCCGCAACCACGCATTTGCGCCATCGATGCGGAGTTAAGGGTGAGGCATCGGGCGACGGTCTGCTCCGCAGATACCCGTGCGGCCCTTCGGCGTGCCGTCGGGCCCGGTGGCGACATAGCGGGCGAGGGCTAGCACGGGGTTTTGGTATGTCGGCACGCTCGTTCCGCTCGTGCTCGGGATCGCGCTGCTCAGCCTCGGGGACACAATGCCGCGGATCCTGGCCGAATCAATCGTCCTGCGGTGGCGTCGTGGGCCCAAGCAGCGCCGGCTCAATCCAGGTGGAAGATCTCCTCGATCTGCTCGCCGGCGGTATCGGGCCGCTGATCCTGTTGAAGCTCGAAGAATGCAGCCATTTCCGACTGCCAGCGAGCGTTGATTTCCGTCTGCTCCATGGCATGTTGCGACGCGGAGAAGTTCTCGCATTCGAGGTAGCCGACCAATAGCCCGTCCGGGCGCAAGAAGAGGGAGTAGTTGCGCCAGCCGCTCTCGCGTAGGGCCGCCAGCATCGGCTCCCAGACGGCGCCGTGCCGCGCTCGGTATTCGTCGAGCCGGTCGGGCTTGACTCGCAGTAGGAAACACACGCGCTCCACCGCGATCTACTGAGCCAGTGCGACGCGGAGCCGTCTCAAACCTTGGTCACGTCGACGCCAGCCGATTCCAAGCGGCGGACGCCCGCCTTCGGCGGATCGGCTAGGAAGGCCACATTGACCGAAGACGCCGGGACGATGACGTTGAGACCATGCTCTTCGAACTTGTGCGTGTCGGCAACCAGCGAGACAGCTCGAGAGTGGCTGATCATGGCGCGCTTGACCTCGGCTTCGAGTGAGTCGGGGTCGGTCAGGTGGCCCTCCCGCTCGATGCCCTTGCAGGAAAAGATCACGCGATCGGCAAAGAAGCTCTCGATCGTGCGGAGCGCCTGGGCCCCGACGAAAGATTGGGTGAGCTTGCGGTAGCTGCCGCCGAGGCCGATGAGCTCGACCTGCGGCGCGTCCGCCCCCCCGATCAGAGTCATGAGGGGTAGACAGTTCGTGAGCAGCGTGACGCGGAGTCCGCTCTCGAGGATCTCGCGAACCACGTAGTAGGAAGATGAGGAGCAGTCGACGAAGATCGTCTCGCCCGGCTCGATCGTCTCGACGACCGCCCGTCCGAGCCGACGCTTGGCTTCGACGTCCTGCCCGACACGGCTCTGGAACGAATCCTCGTGTGCCGCGAGCTCGGGCAGCACGGCTCCACCGTGGGTGCGGCGGGCGTGTCCGCCCTCGGCGAGGAGCCCGAGGTCGCGGCGAGCCGTCATCGGGGAGATGTCGAATGCCTCTTCTACGGCGCCGACGCTCACGCTTCCCTCGTCGCGAAGCATCTCGAGGATGAGACGCCGTCGCTCGGCCGGGACCACGGCCCGCTTTCCGTTCGCAGATCGTCTCACGCAAGCAGTTTCGCACACAATCGATCGCTCGCCAAAAGGGACCGCTTGACGGGCGCAGCGGGGGCGGACGGCCCCCGGACACGCGGTGGAAGCGCCCGGACATTTCCTTAGGTGTTTGTTTTTGTGCCCTTGACATCACACTCGTGGTTTGCTTTGATCGTTCTTGTTCGTTTGCTCTGAGGGAGTGGATGGTGCCAGGGGCCCGTGGAGAGGGCTTCCTACCCAATGGTTGTTGCGTTGTCGCGACGCGACGGCACCTGGTGACACCCGCGGATTCGATGAACAGTCCCATCCACCGGTCTTCTCATCACAGGAGGGTGTCGTCATGCAGGATGTCGTGAAAGGCGCTGCGCGTTCCCGCCGCGCCCGTTGGCCGTTCGCCGTTGTCGCGGTGATCGCGGCATTCGGTCTTGCCGCCTGCGGGTCCTCGAGTAGCTCATCCTCGACGCCCAGCGCGTCCTCGGCGAGCGGTTCAACCTCATCCAGTGCTGCATCGAGCTCAAGCAGCGGGGGACTCAAGACGGGGCTTAATGTCTATGTCATCCCCAAGAACCTCGGCAACAACTACTTCACCGTCGCGGACAGCGTGAAGACCGGCGGCGCGCTCGCCGCCCTGCAGGCGCTCGGCGAAAAGGGAAGTGAAACGAGCGGCTCCGCGGCGACGTCGGCGTCGCAGCTTCCGGCGATCCAAGCATCTATCGCCAAGGGAGCGAATGCCTTGATCGTCTCGGCCACCGATCCGACGGCGCTGTGTCCGACGCTGAAGTCAGCGATGGCGCGCGGCATCACGGTCGTTACCTACGACTCCGACGCTCCTACCTGCCGGAGCCTGTTCGTGAACCAGGCGTCTACCGCCGCGATCGGCACGAGCGAGGTCGATCTGCTGGCCAAGCAGCTCAACGACACGGGTGATATCGCGGTTGTCTCGGCGGCCGCGTCGGCGACGAATCAGAACGCATGGATCGGCTACATGAAGCAGGAGCTCAAGAAGTACCCGAACATGCACCTGGTCTCGGTTGTGTACGGGAACGACGATCCGACCACGGCCAGTCAGGTGACGAGCGGCCTCCTGCAGAAGTACCCCAATCTGAAGGGGATCATCTCGCCGACGACGGTTGGCATCGTCGCCGCCGCGGGCGTGCTCGACACTCCGCAGTACCGCGGCAAGGTCGCTCTGACCGGTCTTGGCACGCCGCTGTCGATGAAGAAGTTCGTCGACGACGGAACAGTCAAGGAGTTCGAGCTCTGGAATCCGGCAAAGCTGGGTTATCTCGCGGCCTACGCAGCGGTCAACCTCGCTTCCAAGAAGATCACCAACGCCAGCGGTCAGTCGTTCACCGCGGGCAAGCTGGGGACATACACCGTCGGCTCTGATTCGTCGATCCTGCTGGGACCGCCCCAGGTGTTTGATAAGTCGAACATCAACCAGTTCAACTTCTAAACAACCTCCTCTCCGGTCACGGATGGGCTGCTGCGTAGTCAGCAGCCCATCTTGGCCACCCGTCAACGCATGCCACCTTCCTCTTCAGACATAACAGACGGCGGGAACGATCGGAGCCCGCAGAAGCAACGGACGGTCGCGCCACGGGGCGAGCCGACACCCGTCCTTTCGCTGCAGGGCGCCGCAAAGGCGTTTGACGGTGTGCACGCGCTCGAGGGTGTCTCGCTTGACCTTTACGCCGGCGAGGCTCACGCCCTCGTCGGCGAGAACGGCGCCGGCAAGTCGACCCTGGTAAAGATCCTCGGCGGCGTCCACCAGCCGGACGTGGGCGTGATGCTGATGGATGGGCGCGAGATCGTGCTCGGCGGGACCGCAGATGCTCGGGCCGCAGGGATTGCGGTGATCTACCAGGAGCCGACGTTATTCCCAGACCTATCGGTCGCGGAGAACGTGTTCATCGGCCGTCAGCCTTTGCGGAGCGGTCGACGGATCGACTACCGGGCGATGGACGCCGAGGTGAACCGAATCTTTGAACGACTCGGTGTGCGGATGGATCCCGACCGCATCGCGCGGGGTCTCTCGATCGCCGAGCAGCAGCTCGTCGAGATCGCCAAGGCCCTATCGAGCGAGGCCAAGGTCCTGATCATGGATGAGCCGACCGCCGCGCTCTCGCCGGTCGAGGTCGAGCGACTGTTCCGGATTGCGGAAACGGTTCGTGCGGACGGTGCCGCCATCCTCTTCATTTCACACCGCCTGGACGAGGTATTCGCGCTCTGTCAGCGGGTCACGATCCTCCGCGACGGAAAGCTTGTCCTGTCCCAGAAGCTCGAGGGACTCACGGCCGACGATCTCATCCGCGGCATGGTCGGACGCGATCTTCTATTGCGCGAGCATGAGAAGCACACCCCGGGCGCCGCCGTCCTCGAGGTTGATCGTCTCAGCCATGAGGGCGTGTTCGCGGACATCTCGCTTGAGGTCCGTGCCGGAGAGGTGGTCGCACTCGCCGGATTGGTCGGAGCCGGCCGCAGCGAGGTGGCCCGAGCGATCTTCGGGATCGATCGCTACGACGCCGGCTCGGTGCGGATCGGCGGCGAGACCTTGCGCCGGGGCTCTCCGTTAGCCGCGATGACCGCGGGGATCGGATTCGTACCTGAGGATCGCCGCCAACACGGCCTTGTAATGGACTTCTCGACGGAGGACAACATCGCGCTTGCGTCGCTGGCCCGGCTCAAGCGCCACGGCCTCCTGTTCGCCGCCGACGAACGAAAGTTCTCGCTGGATTGGGCCAAGCGCCTCCAGGTCAAGTACGGGCGGATGTCAAACGCCGTCTCTTCCCTGTCCGGAGGAAACCAGCAGAAGGTCGTGCTCGCAAAATGGCTCTCCCGCGAGCCACGCCTGCTGATCGTCGATGAGCCAACGCGAGGCATCGACGTCGGCACGAAGGCCGAGGTCCACCGCCTGCTGTCCTCGCTCGCGGGCGAAGGCGTGGCCGTGCTGATGATCTCATCCGAACTCCCAGAGGTGCTGTCGGTTGCCGACCGGATTCTCGTGATGCGCGAGGGTCGCCTGGTCGCCGCGCTCACTCACGACGAGGCCTCCGAAGAGCGCATCATCGCCGCGGCGACGGGAGCGGCCGGAACCCACAACCCCGCGAAGGGCAACCACTCATGAGCGCGACCACGACAGAAGCCCCGACAGGCATCGCGCCGGAGAGCCCGCGCCGCCTGGTTGACATCGTGCTCCGTGCCCGTACGTTCGGGATCCTCGGCGTGCTGGTGCTGTTCGTCCTGATCACCACCGCGATCCAGCCCCGGTTCCTGAACGCGTCGAACATCCAATTCATCCTGGCCACCACTGCGCTGTACGCGTTGGTGGCAATCGGCGAGACGTTCGTAGTCATCACCCGCAACGTCGACCTGTCGGTCGGCTCAGTGGTTGGGCTCTCGGCCTACGTCTCGGCGAACATGTTCCAAGCGCACCACGGCATCCCGATCCCCGTCGTGTTCCTCGTCGGCCTGGGCGTCGGATTGGCCTGCGGACTCGTGACGGGAATCATCACCGCCGTCGGGCGCGTCCCAAGCCTAGTGGTGACACTCGCGATGCTGTACATCATCCGAGGCGTTGACACCATCATCGTGGGGTCGGGGCAGGTGGTCGCCAACTCCCTGCCCAACTCGTTCATCAACATCTTCCATGCGACGCTCCTCGGTATCCCCGATGTGGCCATCGCGGTGGCGGTGGTGGTCGCGATCGCGGCGTTTTACCTGCGCACATACCGCTCGGGGAGGGAGCTGTACGCGATCGGATCCGATCCTGACGCCGCCCGCCTGGGAGGCATCCCGATCGCGCGACGCATCTTCGGCGCGTTCGTGCTCAGCGGCGCGCTCGCCGGCCTGGCCGGCGTACTCTGGGCCACCCAGTACAACACCATCGACGCCACTGCCGCCACCGGGCTTGAGCTTCAGATAATTGCCGCGGTCGTCGTCGGCGGCGTCGCGATCTTCGGCGGCAGCGGCAGCGTGATCGGTGCGGCGCTCGGAGCGCTCCTGCTTCAGACGATCAACTCTGCCCTTAACGTGCTAGGGGTGCCGTCGCTGTGGACGGAGGCGATCTCTGGCTTCCTGCTCCTGGTCGCGATCACACTCGACCGTGGCATCCAACTCAAGCTCGCGGCCGCGCTGCGCCGAAGGAGGGTTCACCTTGGCGCCTGAAACCCGCGCACTCAAGGAGCGCCTAGCTCCGTTCATGCGCTGGGAGACCGGTCTCGCGATCGCGCTCGTCGCCGTCGCAATCTTCGGCAACTCCGTCTCGTCGCAGTTCTTCAGCAGCTACAACATCTTCACGCTGTGCACGAACATCGGCGACCTGGCGATCATCGCCCTGCCGATGACGCTGATCATCATTACCGGGGAGATCGATCTGTCGGTCGCCTCCATCCTGGCGGTATCGGCCGAGACGCTCGGCGTGCTCTGGACTCACCACTGGCCGATCGCCCTGATCTTCGTTGTCTGCTTGGCCATCGGGGCAACCGCCGGACTCATCAACGGCGTGCTGATTACTCGTGTGGGTCTCCCGTCGCTGGCGGTCACGATCGGGACCCTGACTCTGTATCGCGGACTCGCGAACGTGATTCTCGGAGCCTCGACGGTGTCGAATTTTCCAGCGCCGTTCAACAACCTCGGAGTCACCGGATTCCTGGGGATCTCCTGGCTTTCGTGGTCGGTTGCGATCTTTCTGGTGCTCGCCGTGATAACCGGGGTCGTGTTGCGAAGGACACCGTTTGGTAGGTCTCTGTACGCGATTGGGCTCAGCCAGGAGGCGGCTTTTCACGCCGGCATGCGGGTCAAACGCACGAAGCTCCTGCTGTTCGTGCTCTCTGGCGTGGTGTCCGCTGCAGTCGGCCTGCTCTACGCGTTTGAGCTGTCCTCGGCCGGCGAGAACATCGGGATCGGGTTTGAGTTGCAAGTCATCACGATCGTCCTCCTCGGCGGCGTGTCGATCTTCGGCGGTAAGGGAACGATCCTGGGCGTTGCTCTCGCCGCGTTCGTTTACGCCGGCCTGCGCAGCGCACTGCTATTGACCTCATCGTTTAACGAAAACGACTTCGAGGTGGTGTCAGGCGGTCTTCTGATCCTGAGCGTGCTCATCCCCAACACGGCGTCGTTCGTTTACCGCGCACGAGCGCTGATGCGACGCGGTCAGATGCGCAATCGGCGCAAGCTTCTCGCGCTGGCGGACGCCGAGGTGTTGGACCGTGAGTAGCAGTCGGGCATTCGCGGCGGTTGACCTCGGTGCCGAGAGCGGTCGCGTTGCCGTGGGCCGGCTCGATGGTGAGCAGATCCGCTTGGAAATCGTTCATCGCTTCGCCAACCGCCCGGTGTGGCTCAACGATGGCCTGCATTGGAACCTGATGAAGTTGTTCGCCGACTCGCTCGACGGCGTCGGCCGCGCCGGCGAGACGGCGCGCCTCGAGGGCATCGGTGTGGACACCTGGGGAGTCGATTATGCACTGCTGGACGGTTCTCACCGCGTCCTCGGGCCGCCATTTCACTACCGCGACCGTCGCACCCAGGGGATGATCGCAGCCGCTCACGCCAAGGTGAGCCGAGACACGTTATACGCGCGTACCGGCATCCAAACGATGCCGATCAACACCATCTACCAACTGATGGCCGAGGCCGGCGGTCCGGCCGCGCAGGTGGCCGAGCGTCTGGCCTTCGTGCCGGACCTGTTCGGCTTGTGGATGACCGGACAGCTGCTGAACGAGGCGACAGTGGCGTCCACGAGCGGACTCCTCGGCGCGGTTGATGGCCGTTGGGCGCGCGACCTGGTAGCGCAGCTCGAGCTGCCCCAAGCCCCGTTCGCGCACGATCCGGTCGAGCCCGGGACGCCCGTAGGCACATTGCTCAGCGACCATGACGAGACCTGCGGACGCGCCGCCCGCGCTCCCGTGTGGACGGTCGCTTCACACGACACTGCGAGCGCGTTCGTGGCCGCGCCGTTGCGAGGGCCGCGCGACGCGGTGCTGTCCTCCGGCACGTGGTCGCTGCTCGGCGCCGAGACCGACACGCCACTCCTCGATGCCCGTGCGCTCGAGTACAACCTGACCAACGAACGGGGTCTCGGCGGACGGATACGGCTCCTGCGAAACGTGATGGGTCTGTGGCTTCTGCAGGAATGCCGGCGGGTCTGGGAGCGCGCGGGGGCGGTTTCGGACTACGAGCAGCTGCTAGCGATGGCCGAGTCGGCCAATCCAGACGTGCCCCTGTTCGATCCCGATGCCGACGCGTTGCTGGCACCCGGCGAGATGCCCGCCCGGTTGAGGGCCGCGTGCAGCGTCGGGGCGCAGTCTCCACCAAGTGAGCCGGGAGACGTCGTCCGCTCGATTCTCACGTCCCTGGCCTGCAAATACCGCTTCGTGCTCGAGCGGCTGCAGCTCGTGACCGGGCAGACGTTCGAGGTCATCCACGTCGTCGGCGGCGGAGCGCGCAACCGTCTGCTGTGCCAGCTCACTTCCGACCTCACCGGACGGCCCGTGTTCGCGGGACCGATCGAGGCCACCGCGCTTGGAAACGTGCTCGCGCAGGCCATGGCGACGGGCGAAGTGGCGGACCTGGCACAGGCGCGCGAGCTCTCGGCGGTCTCCTCGGAGCGGGTGCTCTACGAGCCTCGAGCCAAACAGCAATCGGCGGAGCTTTACGACCGGTTTCTGACCGTCACCGGTCTTCGAGTGAACGACCGCGACCATGCCGTCGCGTAATGGAGAGAGGTACGAGTGACCAGCCCCCACCATGAATACGACGAACTGTCTGGTCCCGCGGCTCGCGGCCGTGGCGTGGACGCGATTCGCCAGGCCCTGAGCGTATTCGTGCTCGAAACGCCGTCGTGGGGCTACGGTGACTCGGGGACTCGCTTCGCCACCTTCAGGCAGCCCGGCAGGCCACGGGACGTTTTCGAGCGTTTGCAGGACGCAGCCGAGGTCCACCGCCTGACCGGCACCGCGCCCGCGGTCGCGCTCCATTTCCCGTGGGATCATGCCGACGATCTGGGTGCGCTCCGGACGCACGCCGATTCACTCGGGTTGCGGATCGGCGCCGTCAACCCCAACCTTTTCCAAGATCCCGCATACAAGCTGGGATCGGTCACCCACCCCGAGGAGGGCGTGCGCGAGAAGGCCGTCGAGCACCTGCTCGAGTGCGTGGAGATCGCCGCGACGCTGGGATCCACAGCGCAATCGTTGTGGTTCGCCGACGGGACCAACTACGCCGGTCAGGATGAGCTGATCGCACGCCGGCACCGTATGGTCGACTGTCTTGCCCGCGTGTACGAGTCGCTGCCTGCCGAGCAGGAGATGCTCGTCGAGTACAAGCTGTTCGAACCGGCGTTCTACGCGACCGACCTCGCCGACTGGGGATCGTCACTGCTGGTCTGCCAGAAGCTCGGCGACCGCGCGAAGGTTCTTGTTGACCTCGGGCACCACGCCCAGGGCGTCAACATCGAGCAGATCGTCGCGATCCTCGACGACGAGGGGCGTCTCGGCGGCTTTCACTTCAACAACCGCAAGTATGCCGATGACGACCTCATCGTTGGATCGGTCAACCCGTTCGAGCTGTTCCTGATCTTCGTCGAGCTCACTGCCCCGGGGCGCACGATGCCGCGGCTCACGATCGATCAGGCCCATAACGTCGAGGCAAAGGTGGAGGCCATGGTGTTGTCCGTCGTCAATCTCCAAGAGTCCTACGCCAAGGCGTTGCTCGTCGATCGCGCCGCCCTCGCCGCGGCGCAACAAGCTGGCGACGTGCTCGGCGCGCACGAGCTGCTGTTGGATGCTTACAGCACCGATGTACGGACGCAGCTGGCGGCTGCGCGCGCGGCCCTGGGCGCGGCGGAGGACCCAATCGCTGAGCTGCGAGCCTCTGGGTACGTCGAACGCATCAGCGCT
The DNA here is from genome assembly GCA_963770615.1 of uncultured Solirubrobacterales bacterium. Taxonomy (GTDB): domain Bacteria; phylum Actinomycetota; class Thermoleophilia; order Solirubrobacterales; family Solirubrobacteraceae; genus Palsa-465. The sequence goes on from CAVYQJ010000008.1 coordinate 346,265, forward strand.
GAACGAGGTACCACCGAGGCAGTGGCCGGGGGATGGGGGCGATGACCGTCATCGCCCAGATGATCGACCGGACCGAGGACCGCTGGCCGACCGACCCGTCGCAGGTACCCGACGACGCGCTCGGCCAGGTCCTGCTGGCATCGCATTTGCTCGGCTCCGATCGCGCGGTTGCGAACTTTGGCGGTGGCAACACGTCGGCTAAGGGCACGACAGCCGACCATGTCGGCCGCACGATCGACGCGATGTGGGTAAAGGGCTCGGGCTCAGACCTGGCGACGATGGAGGCGAAACACTTCACTCCGCTCCGCCTCGAGGAGACATTGCCCTTGCTCGAGCGCGACGAAATGTCTGACGAGGAGATGGTCGCGCACCTCGCGCGCTGCCAGATCGATCCGGCAGCGCCGCGGTCATCGATCGAGACGCTGCTGCACGCGTTCATCCCAGCGCCGCACGTTCATCACACGCACCCCGACGGCATCAATGTGCTGGCCGGGACCAGAGACGGCGAGCGGTTGGTGGCAGAGTGCTTCGGCGAAGCGGCAACATGGATTCCGTACATCCGACCCGGGTTCATGCTCGCCAAGCAGGTCGGGCTCGCCGTTCGCGAGAACCCGCACCTCAAGCTCGTTGTGCTGGCGAAGCATGGTCTGGTCGTCTGGGGCGACACCGCCGAGGAGGCATACAAGCGCACGATCGAAGTGATCAACCAGGCCGTCGACTTCGCCAATGCGAAGACCGCGGGCGAAGAGAGGTTCGACGGCCCGCTCGATGCGCAGGCCGTCGACCGCCACGCGGTGCTGCTCGAGGTGCTGCCGGCACTGAGGGGCGCGGTGTCGAGCGAGCGCCACAAGGTATTGGTCGTCGACACGTCGCCGCGGGTGCTCGAGTTCGTCTCAGCCAACGCGGCGCCGCAACTAACTGACGTTGGCGCGGCGTGCCCCGACCACCTCGTGCACACCAAGCGTTTGCCCATGTGGGTGCGGTTCGACCCGGCATCCGAGGATGTGGCGACGCTTCGCCAACGGGTGCGTGACGTTGCGTCCCGTTACCGCGCCGACTATCGCGCGTATGTCGATGATCACGCCGATGAAACGACGTTTCCGGGCGACCCCGACGCTCGGGTTGTACTGATCCAGCACGTTGGCCTCGTTGGTGTCGGGACCACGGTGAAGAACGCATCGCTGTCGCGCGATCTTTACCACCGGGCGATCGAGGTCATGGCCGGAGCCCACGCGCTCGGCGGCTTCACTTCGCTGACTGCCGCCGAGAGTTTCGCGGTTGAGTACTGGCCGCTCGAGCTGTACAAGTTGTCCCTCGCTCCGCCCCCCGGTGAGCTCCAGGGTCAGGTCGCGTTCATCACCGGCGCAGCCGGCGGCATCGGGCGCGCGACTGTGGACGCCCTCGCCGCGGCCGGTGCCAACGTGGCGGGGTTCGACCTCGACGGTGAGGGCGCCGTGGAGGCCACCGAGAAATACGGCGGAATCGGGGTGGCCGGCGATGTGACGTCCGAGGACGCCGTCCGCGCGGCCTTCGACGAGACGGTGCGGAAGTTCGGCGGCGTGGACATCCTCGTCTCGAATGCCGGGGTCGCGTCGAGCGCGCCGATCGAGGAGACGTCTCTCGAGGAGTGGAACCGCAACCAGTCGATCCTCGTAACCGGATATTTCCTCGTGTCCCGGACGGCGTTCGGCCTCCTCCGCGAGCAGCGTACCGGCGGGTCGATCGTGTTCGTCGCGTCGAAGAATGCGTTGGTCGCCGGCAAGAACGCAGCCGCGTACTCCGCAGCCAAAGCGGCAGAACTGCACCTGGGGCGATGCCTCGCCGAGGAGGGCGGCGGCGACGGCATCCGTGTCAACACCGTCAACCCCGACGCGGTGCTCCAGGGCTCGCGGATCTGGGGATCGTCGTGGCGAGAGGAACGAGCGGCCGCCTACGGGATCGAGCCCGAGGAGCTGGAGGAGCACTACCGGCAGCGCAACACGCTGAAGGTGAACATCTTCGCCGAGGACATCGCTCAGGCGGTGTTGCACTTCGCGTCCTCCACGCGATCGGGCAAGAGCACAGGCAACATATTGAACGTCGACGGCGGCGTCCCGGCCGCATATACCCGCTAAGCCCGCGGTCGCCACCGCCGAGACGGGCACCGTGATCCTCGACGGCGGACCTCGCAGCGGCCGCAGGATCATCTCCTTGATCCCCGACCTGCACATCTGCCTCGTCGATGCCGCCACGATCGTCGCCAATCTGCCCGACGCGTACAAGGCGTGCACGGACCACGTCGCCTGCACGTTGTAATCCTGCAATGACAAGCACCACGCGGCCGCTTTCTGGCCCGTCAGACCTCAGGCCGACCGATCACCAAATGCCTCAGCGACCAGCAATGCCGGCACAACGCCGTCGCCTGATCCTCGAGATGCTTCGTCAACAGGGCAGCGTCACGGTAGATGAGGTCCAAGAGCGGTTTGGCGTGTCGCCGATGACCGCCCGCCGCGACCTCGCTCTTCTCGCCGAACGCCGACAGGCACGGCGAACGCACGGCGGAGCCGTGCTGCCCGAGCTAGCGCTAGCTGGGCACGAAGATTCGTTCGACAGCCGCCTCGGGCAGGATGTCGAGGCAAAACGTCGCTTGGCCACGGCGGTTGTCAACACGATCATGCCGGGCGAGACAATCTTCGTCGATTCGTCGAGCTCGGGTTATTATGCGGCGCGCGAGATCGTGTCCGTCGGCTTAGCCATCACGGTGATCACGAACTCGCTGCCTGTGATGGCCTTGGTGTGTGACGCGACCGCTACGCGTGTTGAACTGATCGGCCTGAGCGGACGGTTCCGCAGGGCGAATCAGTCGTTCGTGGATCCTCAGACCGTCCGGGCCATCGAACGCTTCTCTGCGGATCGGGTCATCTTTTCGGTCAAGGGGATCGCACCCGATGGATCTCTGACGGAACCAGATCCGCAGGAAGCCACGGTAAAGCGAGCAATGATCGACCGCGCGCGCAAAGTGATTCTTGCCGCCGCCGGCGAGAAGTTCAGCGAGTGCGGAGTCAACGTGATCGCGCCGGCCGCCACGGTCGACAGTGCGTATCTCGTCGATCCCCCCCAAGCCGGAGCCGAGAGACTCGAGGCAGCCGGCGTAACGATCACGCGAGTCTGAGCCCGTGAGACCTCTGTGCCGGGTAGCTGGCTCGTGGTCGACGAGATGACATGCGATCCCCTCCCGCCGATCGTCGAAGCAGCCCGCCGTGGCGATGATCTGGCGTGGGCGTCGCTCGTGGAGCGCTTCCTTGGATTTGCCGTCGCGTTCGCGCTGCTCCAGCCGCTCGATGCGCGTGACCGCAAGCAGAAACCCGTCCTGCGCCAAGTCCTGCGCTTCCGCCCAATCGGCATCCCAGCCCCAGCCGACCTAGCGACTGTATTGTCACTCACTTCGGCGGGACACCTCTCTGCGGACCTCCACGAGCGTGGTGCTCGAGCGCGTAGAAGTCGGAGGCGAAACGTCAGTGGCGAGTGTGGTGGCGACCGCGCCGAAGTCAGGCCGCGTTCCGGCTCCCGGCGCCTTGACCGCGCCGGCCGCCGCGCGTGGGCACGAATACCGTCGTCCCCGAGCTGACCGAGTAGACAGCCCGGCCGTCACGAGTGCCCTCGTAGTACGGAGCGCCCGCGCCGTACGCGCGGTAGCCGGCCGCGCGATCAGCGACCGGCAGCATCACCGTCGCGGTCATGTTGTCAGGCACCGACACACGCAGCGTGACCTGTCCGGATGAGCCGCGGCCGCGACTCCAGGCGACCGAGACTGGGCCGTGCTGGGTCCACTCCGTGCCCCGGGCGGCCGTCAGGCCCGCGTCCGGTGGAGCGATCGTGACGCCGTCTTGGCCAATGCCGGTCGGGGTGATCCCGAGCAGTCCGCGGGTGATCGGGTAGACGCCGACGGAGCCCCACCCGTGCGACATGCTGTCGCTGGCCGATTGGGAGATGGCGCTGCCGTTGCACTCTTCGTCGTCGTAGCTGGTGTTGTCACCAGCCTGGCCCGACGGCGCGCTGCACCCGGGATCCCACTGCTCCCACATCGAGGTGCCCCCCTCGGCCAGGATCTTGGCGGGGCCGTCGCCGGCGGTGTTCGTGAGGAGGGTGACCAGCGCCGCGGGTCGGTTGGTGTCGACGAGCGACATTTCGAGTTGCCCGACGTCCATCGGTCCGGCTTTCATGCCCTGGGAGGCTATGAAGCGCCCGAGTCGGGCGAAGTCCGCGGCCGGAGCCACGCCGTCCACGACGGCGAAGCTCTGCGACAACTGTGAGGTGTTGGAGATCAGCGATCCGCCGGTGGTCGCCGAGCAGTTACCGGGGACGTCCTGGGCGCTGCCCGAGACGGCGTACCCGTCGGCGTAGAGCCCGCCGCTCTCGGCCAGTTTTCCATTGATCGCCGAGCGCAGGGCGTCCGCTTGCTGACCGTAGGACGTCGCCTGGCTCGCGTCCCCGAGCGCCTGCGCAGCATCGGCGAGCGTCATGTCGGCCAGCACCGCGCGCTCGCTGACGACCGTGTCCACCCCCGAGTTCAGGACCACCGTGTTGTAACGGTCGGTCGACGGCCAGTCGATGATCCCGAACTGGTAGGCGGAGGAGTTCGAGAAGCTCGCCAGCTGGCAGACCAGGCCGGATGCCTGACCGGTCGAGTAGATGTTGTCGTCGATGTACCGGAGGATGTTCTGCATCGTCGGATAGGCGGCCCGGAGGGTCTGGATGTCACCCGATGCCAGGTAGTAGTCCCACACCAGCTCAGGGAACATTTCGGTGTAGTCCGGGATGTCGCGCTTGCCGCCGTTGGAGATGTTGTTGTCCGGGTAGATCGCGTTGACCTCGCCCCACGTCGTGGCCTGGGCCGGCGAGCCGGCGATCCACCACCGCTGCTGGGAGTAGATGAGGTTGTCGATGAACTCGCGCGTGAGCGCCCGCTCGCCGAGGTCCTCCATCTGGGCCTTGGACTCGTTGGTGCCGTCGCCGGTGAACTGCCCTTCTTGGCGGTCGGGGCTGTCCTCGTAGGCCTGTTGGCCGGCGAACAGCGCCGAGCGCTCCATGAGCGAGAACACGGCGGTGAGCTCGGCGTTTGGGCTCTGGAACATCGCCGCCTCGTCGACGCTCGACCCAGGGCCGGACGTGAATACGGACGCGGGGTCCCATTGCGATGTCGTGTCGGAGTAGCCGGCCACGTTGGCCGCGGCGTCGGGACCGCCGCTGCCCTCGCCGGGGTCGCCGACGTCGGAGCCCACCTGAGAGGCGGCGTTGTACTGCTCGACCGCGGTGATGTCCTGCGCGGTGAGCGGCTGACCGCCGTTGGCGGCGGTCGCGTCGGTGATCTGGACATAGCGCCAGCCCATTGGGACGTAGAAGCCTGTGGTCTCGTCCGAGGTCCCACTTTCGGTGTAGTGCCAGCTGAGGTCCGTCACCTGCGTATCCAGGGGCGACGTGCCGACGCGGGCGTCCTGCACCCATACGTCGGCGGCATGGTCGCGCGTCAGCGGCCTGGCCAGTCCGATGACACCGCCGCTAATTGAGGCGATCGTGTCGGTCTCGGGGTGCCCGGCGCCGTAGCCGTCGGCGGGGGCGTCCACCGTGATCGGGTCGCCGACCTGGAACCCGAGGCCGGGCCCGGTACCGGCGAAGTCCGGGTAGGCGGAGGCGTCGTTGACGGTGATGCTAGTCGCGCCGGCCGACGCCGCCGCCGTCGTGACCGTTCCGCCCAGACGGTAGCTGGACTGCAGATCGACCTCGTGTCCGGCTTGCGCCGAGGTTGCGCTCGGGAAGCGCACGACCGGCACCCCGACGAACGCATAACCGAAGTCAGCGACAGTCGTTCCGTCCGCAAGAGTCCGCACCGACACCGGATGTATGACCTTGTAGGTCACCGGTGCCTGCAGCGGCTGCAGATGAGTAAACCCACACGGCGAGGAGAGCACCGGGTTGGCGGTCGCCGTTGCCGGGGACCCGGGCGCGACGTTATGACCCTCGGGCTCGGAGTAGTCACCGCAGTCGGGCGGGTTGGGCAGCGGGTGCGCTCCCATCACCACCGCGGACTGCCAGACGTTCGTCTCGCGGTATCCAGCCCGATCCCAGCCCGCGAGCTCGTCAGCGCCCGGCGCGTCGTAGTACTCGACGTAGTCGCCGGCGTTCTGCGTGCTGCGCATCTTGGCGACCGCGTTGTCCTCGCCGGTGTCCTTGGTCACCATCCAAGTGCCGTCGGACACGACGGTTTGCGACTGCCCGTCGGCGTGGTCGATGACGACCTTGACAAGCAGTCCCGACGGACCGTTCTCGGAGGTGACCTCGGTGCTGGCCGGCTGCGCGCCCGACAGCGGGCGCGTCAGGGTCACGGTGTCGCCGGAGATGGCAGCGATCGTGTCAGTGGTGAACGACGCCGTCCCCGGCGTGCCGAATCCGAGGGTCTCGCCGACGTACCAGTCATACGACGCGCCGCAGAACTCGGCGGAGGCAGCCGGGGCAGTCGTGCACGTGCTGGCGCTCGCAGCGTTGACGGTGATCGACGTCGCCCCCTGCCCGGCATCGGCGCTCAGCGTGGTCGGGTATGGCTGCGGACCCCAGGGATGTGCCTCCCCGACGCTCCAGTCGGCGTACACGACACCGAGGGCAAGCTGGCCGGCCTCCGATCCGTCGGCACGCGCAGCGTCCCGCACCTGCGGAGCTATGTCCTCGACGCCGTAGTAGTTCTCACCCGCCATCTGATAGTCGTCCTGGGTGTCGATGACCTGCCCATTGACATGCAGCTGCCAGCGCATCGGTGCGGCGATGTACACCAGCGCGCGCGTGACCGGGCTGGCGGTATCGGCCAGCTGGATCTCGCGTCGCGCCAGGGTATAGTCGATTGTCACGTCATTGCCGGTTGTGGGACGGCGGATCCACTGCGCCCCGTACCAGTCCGAGTCCGACAGTCCCATATCGAAGGTACCCGTGGCGGCGGGGCTCGCCCAGCCCTGACGGTTCCACGTCGTCACCGCCCAGATGTACTCATCGCCATCGGTGAGGCTGGTCCCGCCGTAGGTGACCGCCTGCGACCGATTGGAAGCAATCCGGCCGCTGTCCCACACGGGCGCACCCGTCAGCCCGTTACGGACGACGATGTTGTACGCGGTCTGAGACTCGTCCCCGGCGCGGTCCTGCGGATACCACCCGAACTCCGGTGTACCGCTCACCGCCAGCGGGACCGTCTGGTCGTTCACGGTGAGGTGCGTCGGCGCGAGCGCCGTGTCGCGCTCTCCTCGACCGGGATCGTGGTGCTGGCTGTCCGCCGCAGACGCTCCGCCAGCAAGCGCCAGGACACCGGCACACACGCCAGCCGCCACGCTGAAGATTCTGCCCACGCCTGACCTCCGTCATATCAGCCCGGACGCGCTCAGCCCACAGGTGACACGCGGACGGATGACTAGTGGCACACGCCCGCGACCAATCCGCGGCTTGAACGTCTCCTGTCTCTTTCGATCGTCGACGCCCCCGTTGCGCCGACGTTCGATCACAATATCCCAAATCAGGCCACTGTCAAGCGCCTCCTGCCGGACGGCCGGGAGCGCCGGGTACCACTGCGCAGCCGGGCCTGGGGCGCACGTCCTACCAGCCTCGCAGGGCCGCCAAAATCAATTCTTGCGCGGATCGTGGTCGAGGTTGCAGTCGACCTTCCTTCACGAACCCACAGCGTTCCAGCACAGCTTGTGACGCGTGATTCTCGAGCTCGGTGAACGCCGCTAGTCGGCCGAGGCCGAGCGTCGCGAACGCCCAGCCGGCGAGCAAACGAACGCTTATCGTGGCGAGGCCGCGCCCGCGGCCCTGTAGGAGGAGCCAGTAACGGACGATCGCATTGCCATCGGCGATCTCGGCCAGTGCGACGGAGCCCACTGGGGCGCCTCGCTCGACGATCGCAAGCTCCAACCGCACGCCGGCGAGACGGTCGGTATGGGTCTTGGTGATCCACCTCTGTGCGTCCTCGGCGGTATGAGGCAATGAGTATCGGTACCGCGAGACGAGTTCGTCGTCGCCGGCGGTGAGCACGACGCGAGCGTCACCGTGGTCCCAGGCGCGCAGCAGCAGCCCATCAACAGACAATGCAGGCTTGGGAAGTAGTAGGGCGACCACTGAGGCTGCGAGTCGTCTGGCTGCTGATCTGATTTGTAGCGTGCGGCCCGGTGCGGACGAGCTCTCGCGGGTCCGGTGGGCGGTGGCCCGGTCGGCCCGCGAATTGGTCTTTCTACGTCGCTTGCGACGCGTCGGTGAATTCGCGAAACAGGCCGGTGACCACGAACACGGTCTGCTCGGCGATATCCACCGTGTTGTCGCCGATCCGCTCCAGACACCGCGCGACGAGGATCATGAACATCGCCCACTCGCGCAGTTCGAGGTCGTCGCCGATCTCGACTGCGCGGTTGAAGATCGCTCGGTTGAGCCGGTTGATCTCGGCGTCCTGGCGCACCAGGTCCTGGGCCAGCCCGGTGTTGCGGCCGACGAAGGCCTGCTTCGCTTGGGAGACCTGCGAGCGGGCCAGGCGGCCCATCCGCTCGATCGCGTCGAGGATGTCCTTATCCTTGGGCGCCTCGTAGCCCGACAGGGGGACGAGCTTCGCGATGTTCACGCACTGATCGCCCATCCGCTCGACGCATCGGATCACATGGAGGAGAGCGGCGACGATCCGCAGGTCGCCAGCCACCGGCGCCTGGCGGGCGATTAGCGACAGGATCCCCTGGTGCACCTCGAGGTAACGGCCGTCGATCCGGTCATCGTCGGCAACGACCATCCCGGCGAGCTCGACGTCCTGGTAGGAGATCGACTCGAGCGTGCGGTCGAGCTGCTGGATAACGAGGTCGAGCCCGTCGAGGGACTGGGCCTCTAGCGCTGCCAAGTCTTCGTGGAATCGATGACGCGGTTGCTGCACGCAGGCAACGGTATCCGACGATAGCCCGAGTTTTCACAAGACGTTCACAGGGCTTAAACATCTCGCCTGTGCTGCCGGGAGTTGGGGCGTCGCGCCGGTGGGACGATCCGCTCGGCGCGGGGTTGATGGCGACGGATCAGAGACCACCCGTCGGGCAGCGTCCGAGCACAGATAGGGCAACAGCTCCAGCTCGCCTCAGCCGTACGCCCGGTGGCAGTCCCGGCATGCCGGAACAACCGTGACGTGGGTCGCGGAGCGCGTTGATCGGCTCCGCTCAGGCCACCTCGGCCTGAACCTCGACCGGCACCAGGCGCTGCAGCTCGCCGCGGCCGCGTCCCTCGTCCGAGATGTCCTCGAGGCTGCGCCGCGAGGGCTCGGGCAGAACGAGCGTGAGCAGCGTACCGACGAGCGCCATGCCGGCGGCGAACTTGAGCGCGCCGGCGAGGCCGAAGGCGTTGCTGATCTGAGGGAACAGGTAGACCCCCAGGAACGCGCCTAGCTTGGCGATCCCGGCCGAAAGGCCGTGGCCTGTCGTGCGCACCGACGTTGGGTAGCACTCGGCGGCCATCACGAACGTGGTCGTGTTGGGGCCGAATTCGGCGAAGAAGTAGCTCGCTCCAAACAGCAGCAGGAACGGCGCCGTGGCGCTGGTCACTCCCGGGATGAGCGCGATCATCAGGAACATCGCCCCCATCGCCGGGAAGCCGATCAGCTGCAGCCGGCGGTGGCCGATTCGGTCCATAAATGCGCACGCTAGGAAGTAGCCGGGGACAGCAAAGACCGAGAAGATCAGCAGGTTGAGCAGCAGCGACTGCTGCAGCGTCGCTCCGTGGCCGAGCACCTGGAGGACGATCTTGGGGGCGGAGACAGCGTTGCCGTAGTAGGCGTAGTCGAACACGAACCACGTCCCGGCGGTCCCGAGCAACGTGAGCAGAAGGCGGCGGTCAGACAAGAACTGCCTGAGGCTGATCCGCTCGGCGGCTCGGGCCGTACCCGTGGCGACGACCTGGCCGCCCGAGAAGCGACGCACGCCGTCGGCGGCGCCGCGGCCGTCGCCCTTCACCTGGGCCAGATACCGCGGCGACTCCGGCATCCGCAGCCGGGCATAGAGCACCAGCGCCGAGGGCACCGCACCGAGGCCGAGCAGGATGCGCCACAGCAGGTCGTGGTCAACCCCCGCCCATATAAGCACCAGCCCCGCGATGTATCCGGCTACGGTCCCAAGCGCCTGCATGGCGAACACCAGACCGACCAGCCGGCCTCGGTCCCGGCGATTTGCGTACTCGCTCATCAAGACCGCGGAGACGGGGTAGTCACCGCCCACCCCAAAACCAAGGAGGAAGCGGAAACCGACCAGGAAGATGAAGCTCGGCGCGAACGCCGAGGCCAGCGCGAACACCACCATCACCGAGGCGTCGAACACCGCGATCCGCTTGCGGCCCAGCAGGTCAGCAAGCCGCCCCAGCACACAGGCGCCGAGGAAGGCACCCAACAGCGTCATCGAGTTGATCAGCCCCGTCTGGGTCGCACTGAGATGCCACTGCTTGGCCAGCAGCGTCGACGCGACCCCGATGATGAAGAGGTCGTAGGCGTCGGTGAAGAAGCCCATCCCCGAGACAAAGATCGCCTTCGCGTGAAAGCGCGACAGGCGCGCCTCGTTGATTGCCTCAATTACCTCCAACTAGGACCCCCGGGTAGGTTCGGTGTTCGCCCCCCGGCGCAAAATCAAGCGCTCCTAACCCCACGCCTGAAGTCTGAGCGACCGAGCGGCCGAGCTTGTAATCATCTTGTGAACGGATTGTGAAATCAGCCTCGGGCTAGGCGCATCATCCGTTCTGGATGACCGCACGGGCCGACCCAAGCCCCCGAACGTCGCACGCGGAGGGCAAAAACCGGCAGGCGAGCAACGGAGGCGGTGCTCCGTTTCATCCGTTCTCGCAGTGAAGTCGCCAAACGCGCGATCCTTGCGCCCGCTGTTGGCGACCGGCCACTCCCGGAGCGCGGGGTGCTGGTCCACGAGATCAACGACGCGCTGAGCAGGACTCGGAACGTGTTGCCGGCAAAGTGTCGCGCCGGGAGGAAAGCGAGATGCGAGGGACCGGCGTGATGGCCCTGACGGTCGCCCGAGGCCGGAGGCGTCGATCGCTCGACGTAGGAACGGCGCCATGTCCGGGCAGCTTGTTGCGCCGCGCGAGAAGAGGCTCCGTCCGGGGCCTGTTGAGCTGGATCTGGAGCCGATCAGGGACGTGATCACCGCGGCCGAGGATGAGCTGCGGCTTGCGGGCGATCGAGGATCGGGATCGGTGCTGCGGGTACTTCCCCGCGCTGGCCGCGATGAAGGGGATCCGCGCCGAGCTGCCCGCCTGTCGCGTGTTCGCAGAAGCACTCCCAGCGATCTCGCGTGCCGGTATGACTTACGGGTTCGACTTCCGCCGGCGGCCACTGGCTTGCCAGGCTGCTGATCCGGCCTTCCGTCTGGACTCAGATGCCGCCACCGCGCTGACGGGTGACGTGGGCAGTCTGTACGAACGATAGGTCCTGCGACTGCTGCTGAACCTAAGCAGCCAGGAGGAGCGAGTGTTGCATTACCTCGACGTGGATCGCGGACCCCGAGCTCGTCGCGGAGGGGTCGTGCGCGCGCGCGAAGGATCCCGACAGGCTGCGGACGCGTGCCCGCGTCGCGGTTATCCCGCCGCGCTTGGGCACGACGGTCCACGGCCGGGCATTTGCGTCAAATCGGGTGCTGCATCCCGGGCTCGACGGCGAGCGTGGACATTTCATCGCCGACTACGGCGTGGAGACGGCCGACTGGGGCGGAGCCAGTTGACGCCCCGCGAACACGGCGAGGAACCGGTCGCGGAGCGCGCGCTGAGCCGCCGGGGACAGGGACCGGTGCCCGTAGACCCGCTGGTGGAGCTCGCCCGGCCTGCGGCTCCCACGGCGCCCGTGCGCCACGGCGAGGTTGTCGAAGACGAGCAGGTCGCCCGGTCGCACGGGAATCTCGACCTGGACGACGTCGAGATCCAGGCCCAGGCACATGAAGTAGCTCGTCTCGGCGGCCAGATTGTCGAACTCCATCCCACAGAGAAAGCCAGGCATGGACTTGACGCTCGGGAGCCGCGGCGCGCCGGCCGCCGCCTCGACAACGCGTGCCAGGCTGCCCTCGCAATAGCCGTCCGCGTCATCCCACGCCCCGTGCGACTCGCCGTATGCCATCACGTTGGCGAGAATCGTCGCCCGGTCCGGCCAACGCCGCTGGCCCAGAAGCGAGTCCAGCGGCACCAACCGCGTCACCGCCGTGACCCCTACCGCGGAGCGCGGGACGAAAAGCGCCGTGTAACGCGCGACATCCTGATCGCGCAGCGGGTTCAGCGGGACGCCGAAATCGAAGTGGAGCGTCTGGAAGTCCCGCGTTGCCTCGCCATCGGGCGGCGGGAGAATGAAGTCACCGATCACGCTCAGCGCGTCGTGACCGTCGGGCACGGTGCACTCCTCGATGAGCTCCAGCGCCTTAGCGAACGCCGCGGCAGGAGTAGCCAACGCCGACCGGATCCAGACGAAGCCGGACTCGCGAAGAGCAGAGCATGCGCCAGCCACGCCGCGAATTGTCGCGCAGGCGGCGAACACGATCCTCGGCGCTTCTGCCAAGCAATACCGCTGCAAGCGTTCGAGGGGGAGGGCGTTGCGATCCGGTGGACCAGTCAACGCTCATCGCGGCGCGAGCGGAACTGCCGACATGCCTGTCGCGCCGCCAACGCACAGCAGAGCCTTCCCTACGGACCTGCGCTCGCAATCGCCATCAGAGGGTTCCGGGTCACAACGACGAGGTCGAGGGCGACCCACTCGCTGGACAGTCCCTCCTGTTCAGTGCTACGCAGGATTCAGTGCCACGGCCGCTTGTCGATGCCCGGGACGCCGTGAGCGTTGATCATCGGTGACCAACTTGCGTCCGACCACCAGATACGGTTCAACGGCCGATGCCGAGACGTCGGGACTCGTGCTCCTTGAGGGTGAATCGCGGGCCTGGACGCCAGCCGTTGACCTGACGGCCGCCGCCCTGGCGCGCGATGAGTGCCAGATAGCGCAACGAGCCCGGGTCAAACGGCCGAACCTTCGGCAAACTGCTTTCGGAGAGGTGCACGCGGGGCGGACGTGGTTCGGCCCCGTCGATGCCGGCGCCGCGGGACTTCTAGTCGATCTCCACGTCGAAGTCCCACTGCACGGGCGGTCTGCCCCCTTCAAGAGGCGCCCACGTGAGTCTGCCTTCGCCGGTCGGGAGTACAGCGGACATCTTCAGCCGAACGGTCGTGCCAGGCGTGACCTGAGTCGGCGGCGGCCCCCCATCGAGGCTTTGCACCTTCAGGGTGTGGATGGTACCCCGCTCGTCGATCGCAGCGAACTGCATCGGCCGGATCGGGATCGGGGCTGAGGCGGATGTCAGCGTGACGGTAAAGGTACATGGTGAGGTTTCGGGGACCGGCACGTTGCCCTCCTCTGGAACGGCTGGTCCCACGACGGTTGCTAGGAGTCGCGCTTTGGGGAGTTGGACGCGGACGGTGTCTCCTTGAACTGCGAGCCACGGGTGGGTTGTTGTGGCTGTAACCACGCGGCCGACCGGCACCTTGGGCGTTCCGAGCCAGGCTGGGATGTACCCGTACGTTTTACCCGACGTCTTGACCGGGCGCTCGATCTGGCTGACTGATTGGTCACTCTGGCTTGATGCTGGGACCGCCGTCTCGGGTCGCGATGCCGCCCGACTGTGATGTGGGTGACCGTTGGAGCCGCCGCCGAACGTGGTGATGGCAGCAATCGCCACTACCAAGACCGCGAGCGTCGCGGCGAACCCGGCTCGGATCGCGCGAGAGCCGCGCCCGGTGGCCCGACTCGGCTGGCGAGGTGCCGAGGGCATTGACCGATCAGCCTGTTCGGTTGCCTCCTGGTCTTGGACTGTCAACGGTTCAGTCGGTAGCCCGAGGCGTCCCGCGGCTCGCCGCGCGGATTGTTGAACACGTCGCGCCCGAACGGCGCCAGGCCGGGCTGGGCGGCGTAGCCGAGGTGGCCGCGACCATCGAGACCCCGTGACGCGTGGCTGACGTCGAACAGATCCTCCATGGTGCGAAGCCAGCTGTAGTGGTTGTAGAACCGGGTGCTGACCGAGCCCGGTCGGATGTACGGGCTGATCAGGACGCTGCCGGTGTCGCCACCACCGTTCGTCGGGTGGGTGGCATCGAACAGCGGATCCGTGGCGGCGGTCTGCGGGCCGAGGTTGATCTTGGTCACGATTGCGGTGGGCGCCGTCGCCACGCCGTTGCAGGTGAGCGTGAAGGAACCGGCGTCGGCGAACCCGCCCGACTCGTTCGAGGCCGTAGCCGTTACGGGCGTGTCAACAACGTTGGCCACCACGCAATTCGCCGGGATCGGGCTGGCGGGATCTGTGGTGTCTGTGACGCTTCGCCCGACGTCACGCAGCGTGATCGCGTTGTCCTTGATCGTGGCGGAGCCGGGGGCCCCGGAGGCGGAGTCCGTGCGGGCGCCGCCGGTCGCGCTGCCGCCGATTGGGTCGCCTCCTCCGAGGATCAGCCCCGGGATCGCCGTGTCGCGGTCGATGAATGAGTTATAGCCGTCGCCGGGGTACAGCTGGTCTCCTTGGGCATTGGTGGCCAGCGGGGTGTTCGGACCCTGAGGCTCCCAGTGCACGCCATGCCCAAACAGCGTTTCGGCCGCCGTGTCATCGGCGATCGAGGTCGCCGCGTTCGGTTGGTCCTTGGTCGAGTTGGCGAAGCTGTCGCCGGTGTAGGTAAACGGCGGGAACGCCTCGTCAAAGGTGATGTCGATCAGTCCACCGTCGCGGAACGCCGGCGACGCCTCGATCTCGGGAACGACGTGCTCCAGGAACAGGTCAGCCGCGTACAGCCCGCCCGTGTAGTTGACCGGCGGCTTCGGCGTATTCGGGCCCGAGAACCCGCCCGAGAGGTTGTTGCCGTGGCACACCGCGTCATGCGCGTCCGAGCAGTTGTCCGGCGTGATCCAGCTGAACGCAGGCGTCGTCGACTCGTGCTGCAAGTCGTGATAGAGCCCGTCGCGACGGTCGAAAAGATCGGCGATATGCCTGGAGTTGCAGTCGCCCGATTTCAGAACCGATTCGAACCACACGGGCGGGAAGTGCTTGGGCACGTACTGATCGTTGCCCACAGCACTGCCCGGACTCGGCTGCGTGCCGATCGCGCCCGCTGTCGGGTAGGGAGCGCCGCAGTACTGCACCCCCGCACTATTGGAGCTCAGTCCGGGAACGCCGTTCGGGTCGCCGTTGTAGGTGTTGTTCAGATCCTGCGCATAGCCCTTCCAACTCACCCCGGCGGCATCGAGCTGGTTGAACAGCGTCTTCACGCTCCGCGGGTACACGCACCCATTCTTGCCAGCGGGCGCGTTCGGACCCGCCGCCGAGCGCAGCTGACCGTAATTGGGATCCGTCCGCAGCGACCCCGAGGTGACGATGCTGCCCGCGATCGCGGCGTAGTCCGGACAGTCATCCTGGATGTCAGGGAGCGTGGCCTGCCCGCTGACCAGCGAAATGTAGTTGTCCTGGCTGTAGTGCCCCGTGCCGTAGTAGTTCTTCAGAAGCACCCCCTGCGACGGCAGCGTCTGCCACAGGTACGTGTTGTTGTTCAACCCCGTGAACGTCGCGTCATAGGACTTGTTCTCCAGAATGATCAGCCAAACGTGCTTGATCTTCCCTGACTGGATCCCGACCCCGTCCGCCGGCGTGGACGCGCGATGCCCTGCGTTCCCGTGATGCCGTGAACCGGAGGCACTCGCCGTCATCGCCATCACCAGCACGCCCGCCAAACACGCAGCGCCGATCGCACCGAGCCCGACCGCCCGGCGTACCCGACAGGACCTCGTCGCGCCTGGTGCGTCGTCCCGCCGTCCTCGCATTCTCCCGAGCGCAGACGTGTTAACCCTGCTCACCGGCGCACTTCCTTTCGGTCAGGCGGGACGGTCTTGGCCGGAGCCTACCCTAGAAATCCGCTCGTGTGAAAGATATGTGAAAGGGCCGCAACAGCCCATAAAACGGTGCGTCATGGCGTCTTCCTATGCGCTCGACGTCGACCGCTGCGACTTCACTCCTCGCCGGCCGTGGTCACATCGCACTGCACAGGGCCGCGGCTGGCGCCAGCCCACCGGAGATCAGGACGCGCCTCGGGACGCGACGCGACCTCGCCCGGGTGCCGCTGCTCTGCATAAGGGCAACAGCAGCCGCTCCGAGACCGCCAACTTTGGCGTCAACCCCGGTGCGACGTCGCCGCCGGCTGCGCGGGAGGGGCAGCGAATGCAGCGACCGACATCGACCGTCTGACCGGCCTATCGGGATGCTCGTGATGCTTCTCCGGGTAGCGTCTCGATCTTGCCTCTGGGAACAAAGTGCCGCCGGTGTTGACGGGGGCGGTAGGGTGCGAATTGCTCAGAGGAGGGCGGCGTATGGGGCGTCGTCCGTGGATGTGAGGTAGGTGGTGCTGATGCCCGCGGTCAGTCGGCGTAGGTTTCTCCAGCTAGCGGGGGGTAGCGTCGCGGCGACGATGCTGTCGGACAGCATCGCTCGCGCGCTCGCGATTCCGGCGAACCGGGCGACTCGCTCGCTGAAGGATGTTGAGCACATCGTGGTGTTGATGCAGGAGAACCGGTCCTTCGATCACTACTACGGCGTGATGCGCGGAGTGCGTGGGTTCGGTGATCCGCATCCAGTGACGCTTCCCAGCGGCCAGCCGGTCTGGTATCAGGCCGAGGGAGCCACCGTCGTGCCGCCGTTCCGGCCCGATGTCGGCAATCTGGCGCTGACCTTCATCGAGGACCTCGACCACACGTGGGATGGGACGCACAAGATGTTCAACGGCGGCAACTGGGATCAGTGGCTACCGGCCAAGACGACCACCTGCATGGCGCACATGGAGCGCTCAGACCTGCCGTTCCACTACGCGCTGGCCGATGCCTTCACCGTGTGCGACGGCTACCACTGCTCGATGCTCGGCCCGACTGACACCAATCGCTACTACATGTGGACGGGCTGGGACGGCAACGACGGGCGCGACGGCGGGCCTGTGATCGCCAATGACGAGCTCGGCTACGGGTGGCAGACCTACCCGGAGCGGCTCCAGAAGGCCGGGGTCAGCTGGAAGATCTACCAGGACATAGGCGAGGGCCTCGACAAGGCCGGTGTGTGGGGCTTCACGGCGGATCCGTACATCGGCAACTACGGCGACACCTCGCTGCTGTACTTCTTCAACTACCAGAACGCGGCCCCGGGGAGCCCGCTGTACGAGAGGGCTCGGACCGGAACCGACGTCAATCAGAGCGGCGGGTTCTTCGATATCCTCGCCGCCGACGTCAAGCACGGCCGGCTGCCGGAGGTGTCCTGGATCGTCGCGCCCGAGGCGTACACCGAGCACCCGGCGTGGCCCGCCGGCTACGGCGCCTGGTACACCGCCGGGGTGCTCAACGCGCTGACCAGTGACCCCGAGGTGTGGTCAAAGACCGCGTTGCTGATCACGTTCGACGAGAATGACGGTTTCTTCGACCACGTTGTCGGGCCTTACCCGAATGTGGGCGACCTCGCCGGGCACTCGACGGTGCCGCTGGACAACGAACTGTTCAACGGCACCGCGGGGGCTAATCCCAACGGCACCCCCACTAACGGAGTGGTTGGACCGTACGGTCTGGGTGTACGTGTGCCGTTGCTCGTCGTCTCGCCGTGGAGCCGGGGTGGCTGGGTCTGCTCTGAGACGTTTGACCACACGTCGCTGATTCGTTTCATCGAGGCGCGGTTCGGCGTGGGCGAACCCCAGATCACGCCGTGGCGGCGAGCCGTGTGCGGCGACTTGACCTCGGCGTTCGACTTTGCGAGCGCTTCCGATCACGTCCCGTCGCTTCCGAGCGTCGCCGCCTATAAGCCGAGCCAGGGCACGACCCCGCCGAGCTATCACCCGGTGCCGCCGGCGGTCGGGTCGGTCCCGACCCAGGAGCACGGGGTGCGGCCGTCGCGCCGGCTGGGGTACGGGATCCACGTCGGTTTCGAGGTCGGCATCGAGCAAGCTGCACCTGACCGTCAAGAACCAAGGCAGCCTTGGCATCGGCCTGCAAGCGCGATCGCTGACGGTGGCGGGCGGCCCCCGTAGCTACACGATCGGCGCCGGCCATGAGATCGCGGTCGCGCTGCCCAACCCGGGCACCTACGACCTGAGCGTCCACGGCCCGAACGGCTTCTTCCGCCACTTCGCCGGCTCTCCAGCGACGAATCTGCGCGTGGAGGAGCGGGGAGACCACGACCTCGGCAACCTGACGCTGCGGCTCAGCCACGGCGGCCATCGACATCAGTTCGTCGTCAAGGTGGCCGACGCGTACGGCCCCGATCGTCGTATCACGCTCCACGGCACGGAAGAGATCACGATCGACACCAGCCACGCCGGCGGGTGGTACGACATCGCGCTTAGCACACCGAGCGACGCGAGCTTCAGCTATCAGCTCGCGGGTCGACTGGAGTCCGGCGCCCGCTTGACGAGCGACCCGCAACTCGGCCGCTGACAGCGCATCGGACAATGCGGACCTGATTATCGCCAGACCTCGATGATCAGGTCCGGTCAGCGTCCGCGACGCAACGTCGCCTAATTGATCAGCGGCACGACCCGCACCGGTCCAGAGACAAGCCAACCCAAACGGCGACACAGACCTCGTGGATCGAGCGACGGTCTGCCGCCTCGTCGCGCAGCGACGCTCTCGCCGTCGCCGTCGCCGTCGCCGTCGCCGTCGCCGTCGCCGGCTCAGGCGGGCTGCCGTTGGCGTCACGCGAGGAATGCACCAGTCTGAGCCGTGCTCGCGGACGGGCCGAACAATTCGCACCCGCGCCTGGCGTCGAGTTGGGGATGTGTCGTGCGCGCGGCGGCGCCATCGGGGCCGAGGAGCCCGCCTCAGCCTCATTGAGTTCAAGCCGTCTTAGACGGGCGCTCGGAACAATTCGGCGGCAGTGAAAACCTCGAGTAGCGGTTGTCCGCGACCGATCGGATTGGAGCCCTGGTTTAGCGAGGAAGGAGGGGAGCCCGTGCTGGCTGGATCCGAGCTAACCCCGACTGCCCCCTTGGATGAATCTGAGCAGTACGCGCGGCGCCGCCACCGAGACGCCCGCTCTGCCAGGCGATCCGGTCGCGCAGCTCGCGCTCGTCGCTCTCGAGCTCGACTTCTTACGGCGTGATCGAGGGAATCGCCTCCTGAGACAGCGCGGCAACCAATTCTCTCCCATACTTACGACACACGTCGACCGTCCCCCCACTTCATGCTGGCGTCGGTGCCGCTCGGCGCGGAAAGGAGCAGCATGAGCGAGTCTGCCCAATGGGCGACCAAGGGGGGGTGGCGCCCGTGCTGTGTCCTGCCCGCCGATGGGGCGACGGTGCTCACCGCAGCGAAGAGCAGCGCTCTCTTGGTCATCAAGGTAGGGACCGTGGATCCCAACATGGGGAGACCTCCCGATGTATCGGTAGCCGTCTGCACGTACCTTGACTGGCGATGAAGTCGCAGGCCCGAGTCCACTAAGTCAAGGAGCCCGTCATGCTCAAGCTCGCCAAGCACGCCGTCGCCATCGTCGTCGTCGCGGCCGCTGCCAGCGCGCCGGTCGCCGCCCACGCGGAATCCGTCTCGCTCAATTTCACCACTGTGGCGCTGACGCACACCGTCCAGGACGACCGTAGCTAAATCGCCGTGCAGCGTCGGTGAGGGCGATCCGGGCGTGGTTGCGATGGCGCGCTCCTCGATCGTTGGCGGGGTCCAGCGGTCGAAGGGGATCGCGGATCGCGGATCGCGACCCGGGAGAGGTCGAGCGAAGCCGTGACCTTGCGGAATTGGGAGGAGCCGAACTTCTCGCTCGACCTGACCGGCACCGCGGGAGCCGGGCTTGTACCTGCACGGTGGGCCGAGCGCAACGCCCGGTCATGTAGTTACCGCCGGGTGTTTGACCCATCGCGCGTGAGGATCGTCGTTCTGGACCAACGCGGATGGGGCCGCTCGCTGGCCGACGTCACTAGTCCAAGCGTCACGCGCCAGTCGAAGCAGGTTTGCTCGGCCGCCCCGGATACGAACAAAGGTATATCGATGCGGCGGATTGGCGCCCTGGTTGTGTCTCAATGCCGGTCTGCGGAGCTCGCGTAGTTCCGAGTGCCGGGCATCTGCCGAGGTCGATAGCAGCAACGGGAATCGCTTTCACAGATGACTTCGAGAAGGGTTGTGAAGCGGCCGGAGGTGATTTTGCCGCAAACGCCTCTGACGATTCCTCTTCATGCAACATCAGAACTGGTGGGATGATCAGGTGTGTGGGAGCGAGCTGCTCGTACTCGGCGACGTTCAAGGGTGAAACCGGGCTTGTAGTCACTCAGACGGCGCCCGTTATCGGGGGATTGGTTACTCTCTCCTCGGGAAGCAGTGCCGGGATCGTCGTTGGTCTGAGGTCCGCGGGCGTTGAGGAATAGTCGCTCTTCGGTCGACCAAAGTTTAGTAACGAAACCGCTGCGGAGCGCATCGTGCAGCGGGCGCTGACCTACTCGGACAACAGCGACGCCCGCCCGTCAGCGCGAGTACCGCGCGAGCACGAACGTAGGTGTCCAAGTCGCTCTTTATGAGCGACGTGCGTGTCGCCAGAACCGCGCCTCGGCGCGCTGTGGCGCCAGTTCGAAGTCTGACCGCGGCACGCGGACATGCTCGAGTTTTGGCCTGCGGTTCTGTAAGAACCTCATAATTCTTGCTAAAGGTTCTCGCCCAGATGCCGATGCGAGATCAAGGGGCAAGGAAGCGAAGTAGTTGGGGGCGCATCATCGGGTGCGTTCACGGGCAAGGATGCTCGTGGGCGCGTCTTTGATCACCGGCGAGTCTCGACGCAGGCGGTCTCGACGTCGACTCTCCTTGGCGTGTTGGCGCGAGCGGCACGTCGAGCGCTCCGCGCGACAGGGGGTGTCTCCGAAGCAGTCGACTTGGCTGCGGGTCGACCCCATTCGCCACGCGGCAGGTCGTCGGTGGCTGACCATCGCGCGCGCGTCCGATCGTTTCGGCCCCGTGGCGGCGCAAGCGCGTGAGCGTTTCGCGCGCAGTTGGCACCTATGGTCACCGTTTTCGGTCCACCGGCCGTAACCGCCGCCACGGTGCTGGTGTGCCCGGTCGCAGTCTCGGTGACGGTGCAGCCACACCCGGCCGGGACCCCGGGGAGATAGCGGAACACAGGGCCGACGTCGCCGTGGGCATGGATGAGGACGGCGTAGGTGTGGAGCCCGTCGCCACAGGCCACGAGGATGGCGGTGCGGCCTGACTGGCCGGCTGCCGGCGCGGCGATGGTCTTAGAAGCTCTCAGGGTGCCGCTGACCGCGTCTGGAACGGGCTAGGCCCGCGCTGGTAGACGTCCATCAACTTCTCCGGTAGCACCTCGCCCGCCAGGACGGGTCCGAAGCTGTGCGAATAGCTGCCGGCCGGGGTCCCGGCGGCGATGATGAAGTCCTGCAACTGTGCGGTGCCGCTGCAGACGACGCTGATGGTGACGGGTCCCTGGCGGCCCGCGAGCGGACCCGCGATAGTCTTGGTGACGAGCAGCGGACTGGGGTGCGGCTGTGGGGGACGGCGCTGGAGCTGTCGGTGATATCGACCATCTTGCGTCCGCCGGCGATCACCAACTCTCCGCTCCGAGATACGGCTGGGCCTGCTGCATGATCCTGTCCTGTACGGATTGGGCGTCGCTTTTCCTCGATCGCTCAACCGTCACCCGTGTCGGCTGAGCCGCCGTCAGATCTTGACGTTCTTGAGCGTGAGCTTGGTTATGGTCTTCGCAGAGTCGGTGATCCTGAGCCCGAAGCTGAGTTTTTAACCTGGTTGTGTTTGGCCTTGCGGGCGAGGGTTTTGGTGACAGCGATCGCGGATTTGGCGATTTTCACATGAACGGTGCTCGCGGTGGCCTCGAGCGTGAGGGTCAGCATCCCGTGGCTGACCTTGGCGTTGAACTTCAGCCGCCTCCCGGAGGGCGTTTGGATGCTAATGCCTCGCGCGAGGTGCGCGGTGTTGTGGGTGAAGCTGATCCCGCGCGGCGGGTCGATGGTGATCGATTTGATCGGTTCCGCATGGTCGCCGGCGGTTACGGTGAAGCTGAGCGTCGGGCTGGCTGCCGTGATGTTCGAGAAGGAGGCCTGGGAAGTGGTCGGCTTGCCGGGCTTCGGCTTCGGGGTCGGTGTCGGGGCGAGGCGTACGGGGAAGGTGCGGGCGCGACCACCGTCACGCCGGCGCTGGTTGCGGTCACGGTCACCCGTATAAGCGGGTAGGTCGCGGTCACGGCGCAGGCCAGCTGATGTCCGACGTCGGCGGCGGCGGGCGTATAGGTCTGGCCGGTCGCGCCGGCGATCGGCGTGCCGTCCAGCAGCCACTGGAGGCCCGGAGGCGTCGTTGTCGAGGAGTTTTGCACCGGCTGTTGCCCGGCCCAGTCGGTCCATCGCTCTCCTTGGCAGGCTTGCTGGGTTCCCTGTTGCGCAGGCCCGGTGACGGTCGGCGCGGTCGTCGACGCCGGGCCGGCGCTGGTGAGGACCTGTCCGAGGTTGCCGCCCCCGTTCTCGGTGAACCACAGGTTCCCGTCCGCGCCGGTGGTGATGCTCCACGGGTCGCTGTTGTCGGTTGGAATCGGGTACTCGGTGATCTGCCCGTCGTCCGTGATCCGGCCGATCTGGTCGTTGGCGTACTCCGTGAACCAGAGGTTGCCGTCCGGCCCGACCGTGATTCCGATCGGCTGACTGTTGGCCGTCGGGATTGGGTATTCGGTGATCCGGCCGTCGGGGGTGATCCGGCCGATTTGGTTGCCGTTGCGCTCGGTGAACCAGAGGTTGCCGTCCGGGCCCGGTGCGATGCCGTCGGGACTGCTGCCAACGGTCGAGACCGGATACTCGGTGATCTGGCCCGCGGGCGTGATCCGCCCGATCTGGTCGGCTCCGGGCTCGGTGAACCAGAGGTTGCCGTCAGGACCAGCCACGATCCGGTACGGCTGGCTGCCGGGGGTCGGAACGGGGTACTCGGTGATCTGCCCCGCGGGCGTGATCCGCCCGATCTGGTCACCCCCGGGCTCGGTGAACCACAGGTTGCCGTCCGGCCCGGTCGCGATCCCCGATGGGTCGCTGTTCGCGGTCGGGACCGGGTACTCGGTGATCTGCCCTGCTGACGTGATTCGTCCGATTTTGTCGCCGCCGTACTCGGCGAACCAGAGGTTTCCGTCGGGCCCGGCCGCGATCCCGTCGGGGTTCCCTCCGCCCGTCGGAACGGGGTAGCGGGTGATTTCCCCCGCCGGGGTGATCTGTCCGATCGTGTTGCCGTTGAACTCGGTGAACCAGAGGTTGCCGTCCGGGCCTGCAGCAATCCCTGAGGTGGCCGAGCCCGATGGGAACTCGCGCACGGGCGTCGGTCCCGCAGGCGGCAGGACGGTCACGCCGGCGCTGCTCGCCGACACGGTGACATCGAGCACCGGGTAGAACGCGGTGACGGTGCATGTCAGCTGATCGCCTTCCTCAGCTCCGACCGGCGTGTAGGTTGGCCCGCTCGCGCCCGCGATCGGTGTCCCGCCCAGCAGCCACTGCACGCCGGGGGGAGTCGCGCCCGGGGCGTCAAGAACCGGCTGGCGACCTGCCCAGTCAGCCCACTGCTCGCCCTCACAGGTGACCTGACTTCCCCGCCGTGCGGACCCCGTCACGGCTGGCGCGATCGTCGACGCCGCGGGCGCTCCTGTGAGAATCCGCCCGATGTTGCCGGGGTAGTACTCCGTGAACCAGACGTTCCCGTCGGGCCCGGCCGCGATCCCGAACGGATCGGCGAGCGCGGTCGGGATCCTGTACTCGGTGATCTGTCCCGCCGGGGTGATCCGGCCAATCTGATGGGCGTCATACTCGGTGAACCAGAGATTGCCGTCGGGCCCCGGCACGATCCCCTGGGGATTAGCTAGCGCGGTCGGGATGTTGTACTCGGTGATCTGCCCCGTCGGCGTGATCCGTCCGATCTGGCCACCGCCCCCGGTGAACCAGAGGTTGCCGTCCGGCCCCGCCGTGATTTTGTTCGGCCCGCTGTCGGGGGTCGGGATTGGGTACTCCGTGACCTGTCCCGGGCGGGTGAATCCGGATCCGGTCGTGATCCGGCCGATCGCGTTGGCGCCAGCGTCGGTGAACCAAACATCTCCGTCCGGCTCCGCCGCTATCCCTACCGCAAAGTCTGGAGGCGGCAACGCGTACTGGGTGGTCTGACCGCTAAGGGTGAGCCTTCCGATGCCGGCAGTGTCGGTGAACCAAAGGTTGTCGTCAGGCCCGGCCACGATCTCGCCTGGGTTGCCGTCGGCGCTCGGGATGGCGTATTCGGTGATCTGCCCGGTAGGTGTGATCCGCCCGATGCCGGTGTTGGTCTCGGTGAACCAGAGGCTCCCGTCCGGCCCGGCTGCTATCCCCTCCGGGGCACCGTCGGCGGTCGGGACCGAGAACTCGGTGAGCTGCCCGGTGGGAGTGATCCGCCCGATCTGGTCGGCGGTGCTCTCGGTGAACCAGAGGTTGCCGTCGGGCCCCGCGGCGATCTGATAGAGGCCGCTGTGAGCGGTCGGGATCGAAAACTCGGTGACCTGCCCAACCGAAGCAGCGAAAGCATCGCCAACCCCAAACCAGCCCAGCGACGAACCCCACAACAACCAGGCCAGCACCACGCCCGCGAGCGGCAGACCGAGCGACCGCGCGCTCACCCGCGATCCCGGCCCATTTCTAGTCAACCCGTGTCGGGGCATCTCAGCTCAGTCCCCCTGGACTTGTTTGTCGGTCCGGCATGGGACGAACCTACGACCGCACGCGGGCACGGGCATCGGGAGCTCTCCCCATGTTGGGAGGCGACCGGTGCCTATCTTTGACGCCGGCGCGATCGAAACCGCCGCCTTGCGTCGAGCCGGCGGCCATTCCCCGATCGAGTCGGCACGTCCCGACCGGCGTGCTGCAGAGTGGTTCCGGGCAAGGGCTTTGGTCGGTGGTTGTATTGGTGCGACACTGGTCGCGAGGATGCCGCGAGCATTTCGGAGATGGTCGATCAGGGCATGAGCGAGCCCTCGCTCAGGGATGCGGTCGCGTTCTTGGAGCGCGGCGAAGGCCTGCTCGCGCTGGAGGGATCGCTGACGGACATCGTCGAGGGCAAGAGCGGAAAGCTGTTGCTTGTCACCGGTGAGGCGGGTGTCGGCAAGACAGCGTTATTGCGTCGATTCTCGTCGTCTCAGCAGGCGTCGATCCGGGTGTTGTGGGGTTCGTGCGAGCCGTTGCTGACTCCCCGCCCCCTGGGGCCGCTGTTCGATGTGGCCGAGACCGTCGGCGGCGAGCTTCAGGAGTTGGTGAAGGCGGGTGCTCGTCCTCACGAGGTGACCGCGGCGTTGCTGCGTGAGCTGGACAAGCGGCCGCTGACGCTGTTGGTGCTCGAGGACCTGCATTGGGCGGATGAGGCGACGTTGGACGTGTTTCGGCTCCTAGCGCGCAGAGTCGAATCGGTTCCGGCGTTGGCGGTGGCGAGCTTCCGGGACGACGAGCTCGATCGCGCCCCGCAGGTGCGGATCGTGCTCGGCGAGCTGCCTGGACGACCCCGGCGGCTGAAGCTGGCGTCGCTCTCGCTCGATGCCGTCCGCGAGTTGGCGGCGCCGCATGGCGTCGATGCGCACGAGCTGTATGAGAAGACCGGCGGCAATCCGTTTTTCGTCACCGAGGTGCTCGGAGCGCCCAGCGAGCGGATTCCCGAGACCGTGCGCGATGCGGTGCTTGCTCGCGCAGAGCGGCTGCCGGAGCCTGCTCGCGGGTTGCTGCAGGCATTGGCGGTGGTTCCGGGCCGTGTGGAGCTCTGGTTGCTCTCCGCGCTCGCCGGTGAGCCGGCCGATCGGTTGCAACAGTGCCTGGCGTCGGGAGTGCTCACGGTCGTGGACGGCGGTGTGGCCTACCGTCACGAGCTCGCGCGCGAGGCCGTGGAAACGACGTTGCCTCCGGACCGACGGCTCGCTTTGCACCGTGCGGCGCTGAGCGCGCTCAGTGCCCCTCCGGTGGGTGACGCCGATCCCACGCGCCTCTCTCATCACGCCGAAGCGGTCGGGGACGCCGAGGCTGTGCTGGCGTGGGCGCCGCAGGCGGCAGTCCGGGCAGCCGACGCGGGCGCGCACCGCGAGGCGGCGGCACAGTACGCGCGCGCGCTCAGGTTCTCCGATCGCTTGACCGCCGAGGCGCGTGCAGACCTTCTCGAACGTCGCGCGTATGAATGCTTCCTGGTCAACGAGTCCGCGGCGACGATCGCATCGTTGCAGCAGGCAATCGAGCTCAGTCGTTCTCTCGGCGATCGGTTGCGGGTTGGGCGGCTGCTGTGCTCGCTGGCGCGAGCGCTTCACGAGTCCGGGCGAGACTCGGAAGGGACGGTGCTGGTCCGAGAGGCGGTGGAGCTGTTGGAGCCGCTCGGCGATAGTCGGGAGCTGGGTCGCGCCTTCGGGACGCGCGCTCAGTTCTGCATGCTTAGAGATGACCTCGAGCAAACCGTGACGTGGGGGGATAAGGCAATAGAGCTCGCCGATCGCTACAACGACACCGAAACGCTGGTGCACGCGCTCAATACCGTCGGGACCGCGTTGCTGAACGTCGGCTCACCGGAGGGCGCGGACAGGCTGGAGCGGAGTCTGCGCCTCGCTCGGTCGGCCGGCTTGGATGTGGACGTCGGTCGGGCGTTCAACAATCTCGTGGCCGGAGCGCTCGTCTCGCGCGACTACGGCCTCGCCGAACGCTACGTCGGAGCCGGAATCGAATACTGC
Organism: uncultured Solirubrobacterales bacterium; assembly: GCA_963770615.1. Classification (GTDB taxonomy): domain Bacteria; phylum Actinomycetota; class Thermoleophilia; order Solirubrobacterales; family Solirubrobacteraceae; genus Palsa-465. Next base: position 373,036 of record CAVYQJ010000008.1, read on the forward strand.
GAAGACGGCGGTCTTGAGCTCTGGCGCGAGCTTCTGTCGGCAAACCGGGTCAGGCTGGAGCTCGACCGTGGACGGTGGGAGCGGGCCGGCGAGGCCGCGTACGCACTTGTGTCTGACCCGAGATGCACCGTCAGCGTGCGGTCCGAGGCGCTGGTCTCGCTTGGCCTGGTCAGAGCCCGCCGCGGCGACGCGGACATTTGGGCGCCGCTGGACGATGCGCTGGCCCTATCCGCCTCCAGCGAGGTTACGCAAGCGTTCGCGCCGATCGCCGCGGCTCGTGCCGAGGCAGCGTGGCTCGAGGGCAAGCCGACCGAGGTCGCGGCCATCACCGACAACGCTTTTGCGTTGACGCTTGCGCGGGATACTCCCTGGATAACCGGCGAACTCGCCGTCTGGCGGTGGCGCTCCGGGATCCGGGATGCCCTTTCGCCTGGCAAGGCGGCGGAGCCCTTTGCGCTCTCAATCGCGGGAGAGGGAACTCGCGCCGCGAGTCTATGGAAAGAGATCGGCTGTCCCTATGAAGCAGCGCTGGCTCTGGCTGACAGCGGCAGCGAGAAAGCACTCCGCGAAGCTCTCGACCAGCTGCAGGCGCTGGGTGCGCGTCCGGCCGCCGCGATCGTGGCGCGGCGACTGCGTAAGCTAGGCGTTCGGGGGTTGGCCAGAGGTCCCCGCTCCCGAACACGCCAGAACCCCGCCGGTCTCACGGCACGCGAGCTACAGGTGCTGGCACTCCTAGCCGAGGGGCTGCGTAACGCGCAGATTGCCGAGCGCCTGATCCTGTCTGAGAAGACGGTCGATCATCACGTCTCCGCGATTCTGGCAAAGCTTGACGTCGGTACTCGTGGCGAGGCGAGCGCCCGGGCGATGCGGCTCGGGCTGATCGCCCCACCATAGGTGGCCGCGGCTGCTCCCGCGCATCGGAACCGATGTTGAGCTGTGCCATGGCCTCGTCGAACATTCCCGATGTCACCAACGTCGCTCCGGCTACGCTCATTGCTGACCGCAGCCTCGCGATCATCACCGTGACCCCGGCAAGGGCCCCGCGAGCGTCGCCACCACCCACCTCGCCCAGCTCATCCGCGATGCGAGACTGATCCTCACGGCCGGCACCCGGGCCGACCTCTCGGTCGCCGGCGCCACCACCGTCAACGCGCGACAACAGCAACCACCACTGCGCGACTGAGGCGTCTGGTCAGAGACGTCGCCGCCGTGCCTGCCGCGCAAGGCCAGGACGGACACTGACACGGTCCCGACGCTCGCCGTACCGAGGTAGTAGGTCTCTGACACCAGTGGCCGGGAACTGTAGGGCGCGGCCGAGGTCGGAATCTCTCACACTTCACCACGCGTGTTTCACGCCAGCGAGGACAAGTCGGCAGCGTCGAACGGCCGCCCCAGCGGGCGGCCGTTCACTGCCCTGGATCGTCCCGGGGCCGCGGGTATGGCACGGGATAATTCGTGGCTGCGCGCCTGGGCGTTTCAGATGGCGGGTGTCTGGTGGTTGCGGCGGCGTCGTATGAGGACGGAGCTGGCGCCCGCGGCTCCGAGGAGCCCGAGCATTCCTGCGGCGCCGATTCCGGCGTCGTCCCACTGGAAGCTGCTCGATGGGGAAGCCGCGGCATCGTGCGCAGCACGCTGCGGTTGAGTGATCGGACCGGCGAGTGCTCCGGGTGTGCGCTCGATCCGCTTCGCGACCGCTCGCTCGTAAGCCGAGGGCTTGGCCCGATGGAGTTGCGTCGGCTTCACGGCGGCTGAGCGGGCGGCCGCCAGCGGCGGCTCGTAATCGGGTCGGGCGATCGCGTTTGCGGGCGCGCTTGCGGCGGCGATCACCACGGCGGCGATCAGTGTTTGCTTGCTGATTTTCAGCATGGTTGTCCTCCGGTGGGTTGTTGCTGCGTCAGACGTAGAAATAGGGGTCAAGCACCCGTACCTGGGTGATCTCGTCGACGGGCAGTGCGTTGCGGCCTGCGGTCTTGCGGATCGCTTCAGGGGTGGGTGCGTCGTAGATGCAGAACGTGGTGCGTTTGTCCTCGCTGACGTAGGAGTGCAGCCAGGTGACGCCTTCCTCGGCGTTTCGCTCGATGACCCCTTGGCAGAGTTCCGCTCCGCTGTCTGCGATCGGGATCCGCAATCGTTCGGCGAAGCTGCGCTGCACGATGTATCGCGGCATCTGGGTCCTCCTCGTTCGTCGGACTGATAGAACGCGATGAACCTACGAGCGACCGAGACCGGCCGCATCGGGACGACTCCCCATGTTGGGGTTCGCGGGTATCTATCTTGGGCCGGTCAGCCCGAGTCGTCCCGCCTGCGCGACTGCTTCGCCGCGAGCGCGGACGTCTTGACCAAGGACGTGGCGGCGTGCAATCACCGAGTTAGGACGTCGATGATCGGAAGGGCGGCAAGCTCTAGCGTCGGATTGTCTGCCGCGCCGTAGAACAGCCGGACGGTCGCGCTTTCTTGGGAGAGCTGGGCGTGAGGCTCGGGCAGCGTGCCAGAGCCTTGCTGCGGCCACGGGTCGGTTGTCACTTCGGCGATCTTGTCCTGTGCTGTCTCCAGCAGCCGGCATCCGGCGTCGACCACGCGATCGACCGGCGAGCGCGAATCGCTCTCATACCCAGCGACCGCGAGCAGGACGTCGACTCCAGCGCCACCGCCCCTGACGCCGAGCACGTCCACAATTCCGCGCTCGGTAGTAGCGATCCGCACCTCGGCCGGCGCGACGGCAGCGAGTCGCAGCGCGAGCGCGGCGGTCAACGCATCGATATCGACGCCCGTGGCCGCCGCGGCGGCGATCCGCAGGTCACGCTCGCGCGCGCGACGCTCAGCGCGGGAATCGGCCAAAAGCTGCCGATTCCCCGGACCCCTGAAGAACGTAAGTCCTGCCTCAAACTCCGCGGCGCCGTCAGCCGGGTGACCGATCTCATGGTGCTCGCGGATGGGCACCCACGGCTCGCCGTCCTCTCCGCGCTGCACGTCGAGCTCGCCGCTCGCGATCCATGCGAGCACGTCGGCCATGTCGACGCCCATGATCTGAGCCATCTCGGCCGGTGCCACAAGCCGCTCGGTCACGTCCAGCCCGTCAGGCCCGTCCACAGCATCGCCTCCCCAGCACCTTCAATCGCGCGCCAGTCACGCTAGGAATTAGAACATGACTACACAGCTTGTCTCGGCGAGGGCGCGCATTCGTAACCCGACGCGCGAGCACGGAGCCGCCGAACCACACCTGGGTCGCTCGCGGCCGCCTCGGAGACCGCCATGTCGCCGACGGAGTTACCGGTACTAACTGGATTCGAGCTAACGGAAACAGCTGATCTGGACGACTTGCGGTAGCACCGGTCTCCACGCGATGCGGGTGTCTTGGCAGCGAGCGCGGGGGACCGACCGGTAGCGGTTCCGGCGCGGCGTCGTCGGCAGGCTGCCGGTTCCGAGGTGGGTAGTACTTGAGAGGGATCCCGGGTCTGGCCTTGTGGGAGGCGGTCCGCGAGCTGGTGGAGTACGTTCGATGCGTGAGTCGAATCGAACATCTCGCCCGCACGTACTGGTTCGACCTGCTGATCGCGCTGCTGACGATCGTGGCGATGCTCGACGTGGTGCTCGGACGCGGCTCGCCCGGAGCTCCGACAACGACGCTGTGGTTCTGCCTTCCCGCGCTGGCGATCCTGGTGCTACCCGTGTTCGCGCGGCGATGCTTTCCGTTTGCCGGACCGGCGGCGTACTGGCTCTTAGCCGCGGGAATCTCGTTCGTCGACCCGCTGCTGATCCCGTACCCCGAGTCCGTCTTCCTGACCGGGCTGGCGACCGCATTCCTGCTCGGGAACCTTCGGGACGTCCGGCGGGCCGGCCTCGGACTGGCGATCGTGGTCGGCGCTGCGGCGACCCTCATCTACAACATCCCCGGGCACTCGGTCTTCCAGCTCGTCTTCATTCCCGTCGACTTCGCCGTCGCCTGGGTTGCGGGCCTTGCCGTCCGCGCGCGGGCCGAGCGGGCCGAGGTGGCGGAGTCACGTGCGACACAGGCCGAGCACGCCGTGTTCGAGGAGCGCGTGCGGATCGCGCGGGAGCTGCATGACGTCGTCGCCCACCACGTGAGCATGATGGGCGTCCAGGCCGGCGCCGCCCGGGTCGTGATCGACCGTGACCGTGTCAAGGCGAAGGAGTCGTTGACCGCGATCGAGGTCTCGAGCCGACAGGCGGTGGGGGAGTTGCATCGCTTGCTCGGATTCCTGCGGCAGGCCGGCGACCAGGACGATCTGCTGGCTCCGCGTCCTGGCCTGAGCCAGCTTCCGCGGCTGGCGGCGAGCATGAGTGAGTCCGAGCTCGCTGTCGCGGTCAGCATCGAAGGGGAGGAACGCTCGTTGCCGCCGATGATCGGCGTGTCGGCGTACCGCATCGTGCAGGAAGCGCTGACTAACACCCTCAAGCACGCGGCGGCGTCGCGCGCCGACGTGCGCGTGCGGTACTGGCCCGACGAGCTCGAGGTCGAGATCATCGATGACGGCCGTGGCGCGACGGCGCTATCGGGGACGAGTCCGGGCGGCCTGGGGTTGATCGGCATGCGCGAGCGTGCCGCCCTGCACGGCGGCCAACTGACGGCGGGGCCGGCATCCGGCGGCGGGTTCGCCGTGCGCGTCAAGCTGCCGACCTCGGTCGGTGTGCTGTGAGCATTCGTGTGCTGCTGGCCGATGACCAGGCGATGGTTCGCGCGGGCTTTCGGATGATCCTCGAGTCCGATCCCGAGATTGAGGTTGTCGGGGAGGCGGCGAACGGCGAGCAGGCCATGGCCAGCACCCGGCGCCTGCGGCCCGACATCGTGTTGATGGACATCCAGATGCCCGACGGTGACGGACTCGAGGCCACGCGGCGGATTACCGAAGACGGCGAGCTGCACAGTCGTGTGGTGATCCTCACCACGTTCGAGCGTGACGAGTACGTGTTCGAGGCGCTGCGGTCGGGCGCCAGCGGCTTCCTGATCAAGAACGCCCCGCCCGAGGAGCTCCTGCACGCGGTGCACGTCGTGACTGCCGGCGAGGCGCTGCTCGCCCCGTCGGTCACGCGGCGCATCATCGAGCAGTTCGCACGCCGGCCGGTCAGGCCGGAGCTCGGCACGCGGCTGGACGCCTTGACGCAGCGCGAGCGCGAGGTGCTGAGGATGCTGGCGCACGGTAAGAGCAACGCCGAGCTGGCCGCCGAGCTGTTCGTCACCGAGGGCACGATCAAGACCCACGTCTCCAGCCTGCTCGCCAAGCTCGGGTTACGCGACCGCGTTCAGGCCGTCGTCCTCGCGTACGAGAGCGGGCTGGTCACGCCCGGCGCGTAGACGCGTCTCTGTCCTTCGACAGAGACGCGAGCGGCAAAGATCTGCGCTGAGGAGGAGCGCAGACGCGCCCTGCGGGCGATGACAGGCGCAGGCGGCGGTCCCAGACTGATCCCCAGGCAACTTGCACCAACCTGAGGAGCAGTGATGACGACCAACGGGAAAGAACGAACCATGCATCGCTCGACCAGACGCTTCAGTCGCGGCCGGATCATCGGCCTGACCGTGATCGCCGTCCTCACGCTCGGGCTTGGCTACCTCCACTTCGCCGGCAGTTCTACGGCCGTCTCTGTGCCTGCCGGCGCGCATGCAGGCCAGCTGACGCTCAAGAGCTGTACCTACAACACCGAAAAGGGCGCCTACGCCGCGGACTGCGGAACGCTCGTGGTGCCCGAGAACCGCGCTGACCCGCACTCGCGGCTGATCGCGCTGCCGGTCATAGTGATTCGTGCGCATTCGGCCCATCCGGGTGTCCCGATCTTCCGCCTGCAAGGCGGCCCCGGCATCACCAACATGGTCTTCCCGGACGCGAGCCGTTTCACCGCCAACCACGACGTCGTGCTCGTCGGCTACCGCGGCGTCGACGGCTCTGTCCGGCTCGACTGCCCGGAGGTGAGCTCGGCAATGGAGGACTCAGGTGACCTCCTCAGCGAGCAGTCGTACCGCGCCGTCGCCGCGGCGTACCGGTCGTGCGCCGACCGGCTCCGCAGCGATGGTGTCGATCTCGCCGGCTATTCGATCCCCGAAGAAGTCGACGACCTCGACGCGGCCCGCCACGCCCTCGGCTACCACCAGATCGACCTGGTGAGCGAAAGCGCGGGCACCCGGGTCGCGATGATCTATGCCTGGCGCTACCCGAAGAGCATCCATCGCTCGGTGATGATCGGCGTCAATCCACCCGGCAACTTCCTCTGGGACGCAAAGACGACCAACGAGCAGATCCAGCGCTATTCCGCGCTCTGCGCCCAGGCGACGAGCTGTCGTAGCCGGACGCCGGATCTCGCCGCGTCGGTGAAGTCCTCGTTCGCTCACGTTCCCAGTCACTGGCTGGTCCTGCCGATCGAGAAGGGCGACTTCAAAGCCGCCGCGTTCTTCGGCCTGATCAACGAGACCTCCGCCGGCGGCAACTCGATCGCCTCGCCACTAACGATCAACTCACTCCTCTCCGCCGACAAGGGCGACGCAAGCGGTGCGTGGTTCCTGTCCGTGTTGGCACGGCTCACCTTTCCGAGCGCGTTCGTCTGGGGCGACCTGGCGGCGATCGGCCGCAGCGACGCCACCTACGCGAAGCACTTCTACGCGTCGGGAGCAAACCGTGGATCGCTGATCAGTGCTGCCGGCAACGACCTGATCTGGGCCGGCGGCAGCCTCGTCGACGCCTGGCCGGCGAACCCGGACGAGAACGAGTACACCCACGTGCAAAACTCGAACGTTCCGACGTTGCTGATCGGCGGCAACCTCGACTTCGCAACGCCGCCCGAGAATGCGACCAGCGAGCTCCTGCCTCACCTCGCGAACGGCCGTGAGGTCGTGCTCTCGGACCTCGGCCACTCCGACGACTTCTGGCCCTACGAACCGGCAGCCGGCACCCGTCTGATCAACACCTACCTCGACACCGGCAAGGTCGACACGTCCCTCTACACCCACAACAAGGTCGACTTCAGCCCAAGCTCCAGCCAAGGCGCCTACGCCGAAGACGGCCTCGGCGCGATGACGGGCTTAGGACTCCTCACGATCCTGTCACTGCTACTGATGTGGCGCCGGACGCGCAAGCGCGGCGGCTTCGGGCGCAAGGCGAGCGCGATCCTGCGCTCCGTCTACCTGCTGGTGCTCGGCCTCGGCGGATGGTTCATCGGCCTGATCATCGTGCTGGTGGCTTTCCCGACAGTGCCCCTCAACAGCGAACTCATGGCTGTTCTCTCCATCGGCACGCCGATCGGCCTCGGCACCTACTGGGCCTGGGTCAGCCGCGACCGGCCGGCCAGGGCCACGAGGATCGGCATCTGGGTCGCGCTGACGGGCGCCCTCGTCGGCGCGCTGCTGGGGTTCAACGCCACAACCGGGATCATGGCGGTCATCACCACGATCGTCGGAGCAGCTGCCGGTGCGAACCTCGGCCTGATCGCCCTCGACGTCGCACGAATCGGCGAGCAGCCGGAGACCGTTCCGCCCATCGCCATTCCAGCGCCCATCGCCACTCCAGCGGTCGAACACTGACCCCCGGAGTCCGTTCGCGCAGAGCATGTGGCGGTGTGCTGGTTGCCGCCACATGCTCTGCTGACGTACGTGCGCGCTCGGTGGTCTGCGCCTTGGAAAGGACCGCTCATGCAAGCCCCAACCACCCGACCACTCACCACCTTTGAACCGGAGACAGGAGCCATGACTCCAGTGACGCTTCAGACGCGCGAGCTCGCCGCCCGCGAGAACGACGGCATCCACGTCCTGCTGCTCTGGCACCCCCGCGAAGACGCAGTGACCGTCTCGGTCGACGACACGCGGGGCGGCCACCGCTTCGACCTTGCCGTCGCGCGCGACCGCGCGCTAGAGGCCTTCTATCACCCATTCGCCTACGCCGCCTAGCCGGGCGTACTCAACACATCACTCACGCCCACACCCACAGCAGAAAGGGACCGAGATGTCACCCCCTGAAGTACTCAAACAACCTGGCGGCCCGGATGGGCCGCTGGAGCGCGAGCCATCGCAAGACGGCGATCTTCGGCTGGCTCGCGTGCGGTACTGGCCCGACGAGCTCGAGGTCGAGATCATCGATGACGGCCGTGGCGCGACGGCGCTATCGGGGACGAGTCCGGGCGGCCTGGGGTTGATCGGCATGCGCGAGCGTGCCGCCCTGCACGGCGGCCAACTGACGGCGGGGCCGGCATCCGGCGGCGGGTTCGCCGTGCGCGTCAAGCTGCCGACCTCGGTCGGTGTGCTGTGAGCATTCGTGTGCTGCTGGCCGATGACCAGGCGATGGTTCGCGCGGGCTTTCGGATGATCCTCGAGTCCGATCCCGAGATTGAGGTTGTCGGGGAGGCGGCGAACGGCGAGCAGGCCATGGCCAGCACCCGGCGCCTGCGGCCCGACATCGTGTTGATGGACATCCAGATGCCCGACGGTGACGGACTCGAGGCCGCGCGGCGGATTACCGAAGACGGCGAGCTGCACAGTCGTGTGGTGATCCTCACCACGTTCGAGCGTGACGAGTACGTGTTCGAGGCGCTGCGGTCGGGCGCCAGCGGCTTCCTGATCAAGAACGCCCCGCCCGAGGAGCTCCTGCACGCGGTGCACGTCGTGACTGCCGGCGAGGCGCTGCTCGCCCCGTCGGTCACGCGGCGCATCATCGAGCAGTTCGCACGCCGGCCGGTCAAGCCGGAGCTCGGCACGCGGCTGGACGCCTTGACGCAGCGCGAGCGCGAGGTGCTGAGGATGCTGGCGCACGGTAAGAGCAACGCCGAGCTCGCCGCCGAGCTGTTCGTCACCGAGGGCACGATCAAGACCCACGTGTCCAGCCTGCTCGCCAAGCTCGGGTTACGCGACCGCGTTCAGGCCGTCGTCCTCGCGTACGAGAGCGGGCTGGTCACGCCCGGCGCGTAGACGCGTCTCTGTCCTTCGACAGAGACGCGAGCGGCAAAGATCTGCGCTGAGGAGGAGCGCAGACGCGCCCTGCGGGCGATGACAGGCGCAGGCGGCGGTCCCAGACTGATCCCCAGGCAACTTGCACCAACCTGAGGAGCAGTGATGACCGCACCACACGCCGTACTGAAGAAGTCGATCATGCCGGCCGTCGCCGTCGGATCGGAGGGCCGACCGATGGCCCCCGTCGAGACCCGCGATCTCTCCAAGCACTTCGGCGACGTCGCCGCCGTCAATCACCTCTCGTTCGACATCGAGCCCGGTCGCGTCACGGGGTTCCTCGGACCGAACGGGGCCGGGAAGAGCACGACGTTGCGCGCGCTGCTCGGGCTGGTGCAGCCGTCGTCGGGGGCCGCCACGTTCGGCGGTCTGCGCTACGACGAGCTCGACGAGCCCAGCGCCCGTGTGGGCGCGGTGCTCGAGGACGCCTCGTTCCATCCGGGTCGCAGCGCACGAAACCACCTGCGGGTCCTGGCCATCACGGGAAACCATCCCCCCCACCGCGTCGAGGAGGTCCTGTCCGCAGTCGGGCTCAGCGACGCCGCCGACCGGCGTGTGAAGGGCTACTCGATGGGCATGCGTCAGCGGCTGGCGATCGCTGCAGCCCTGCTCGGCGACCCGCAGGTCCTGATCCTCGACGAGCCGAACAATGGCCTGGACCCGCCCGGGATCATCTGGCTGCGCGGTCTGATGCGCGAGCAGGCGGCAGACGGGCGCACCGTGCTGATCTCCAGCCACGTCCTGGCCGAGGTCGCCCAGTCTGTCGACGATGTCGTCGTGATCGCCGACGGCGAGCTGCGCGCCCACGGGCCCCTGGAGCAGGTGCTCGGCGGCAGCGACGGCCCCGCGACCACGGTCCGCGCACAGGACCCGGTCAGGTTGACCGGCGCGCTCGAGCGTCGCGGTCACCGCGTCGACCGCGACGGTGACGTGCTGAACGTCCTCGGCGCCACCCCGGAAGAGGTCGGCAAAATCGCCGGCCAGGAGCAGCTGGCCGTGCTCGGCCTGGCCCCCCGAACGCGCTCCCTCGAAGAAGCGTTCATCGCCCTCACTGGGGTGCAGTCATGACCGCGCTCCTGCGAGCCGAGCTGCTCAAGCTCCGCACCACCCGCACCTTCGCCGCGGTCGTCGCCAGCGCCGCGGCGCTGTCGCTGACCCTCGTCGTCCTCGGCGCGGCCCTAGGGAAGGAAACCAAAGCGCACGCGCTGTTCACCAACAGCGCGATCACCTACATCATCGTGATACTCGGTGCGATCGCGATGACGGGCGAGTGGCGTCATCGCACGATCACAGGCTCCGTGCTCGCCGCCCCCAACCGAGTGCGGCTGCTCGCCGCCAAGGCGATCTCCTACTCCATGGCCGGCATCGCCCTCTCGATCCTCGTGACGGTGCCGACCATCATCGTCGGCGAGCTGGTCCTGTCAGACCGCGGGCTAGCAACGCTTGGTGCCGGCGGCATCGCCGACGTGCTGTGGCGCAACCTGGCCGTCGCGGCCCTGCTCGGCCCCATCGGCGTCTGCATCGGCGCGCTGGTACGCAACCAGATCGTCACCGTCGTCGGGCTCATCATCATCGCCGCGGCGATTGAGCCCGCCGTCTTCCAGGCGGTCCCGGAGGTCGGTCGCCTTCTCCCGCTCGCCGGCGCTCCGGGCGGCGTCCTCGGCGGCACCCACGGGGACCTGTCGCCCGCTCCCGCGCTCGCGGTCATGGTCGCCTGGACACTCACCATCTTCGCGGCAGCCGCCTGGCGCCTGCGTAGCCGCGACCTCATCTGACGCAAACATCCCGACAAACAACCAACAGACCACGCAGCGGCCACCACCCGGTCGAACACAGGCCGGAGCTGCCGACCGAGCAAGTCGGCAGCTCCAGCCGCGCCTCGCCGGTTGCTACTTACAACCTAAGGCTCGATCATCGGAGGAACCACGAAGGCCGCAACGCTCAGCCGGTCGACAAACCGCATCCCGCAGCCAGCTCTGAATCCGCTGGAGGGAATGACGAAGACGACCACGAGGAAGACGGCCGTGCTCGTTGGACTCTGCTTCTTAATGGCGACCTTCACCTTCGCCATCGGTAGCGCGCAGCCGGTCTTCGCGCCAGCCCTGCGATCGGCGAGCGAAGAGGCGGTCATCTCCGCGGGCCTTGACGTAGAACGTGTTCTGCCGTCTAGTTCTGTCCCTCGCGCGCCGCTCGATCGGATCCCGTCCTAACGAGGCAAAGTCCGGGTTCTCAGCGGTCGCTTGCAGACCTCGCAATCGACGAGCGGAGCCTGGCCGGCAGATCGTCCGTCAGTCCTGCGTCGTTTGCCGCACACGGGTTCCTTCTCGTTCTGCCTGCTGTGGCCAGAGATCGGTCGGTGCCCGCTCGATGAACAAATGGATGTCCGGGTTCGCGGGCGGTTTGAATCCGTGCCGGGCATAGAGGGCGTGGGCGTCGGCGGTCGCGAGTGCCCAGCGGCGGAGTCCCTGGAGGTCAGGATGGGCGACCACACAGGAGACAAGGAACTTGCCGAGCCCGCGACCGCGGTGGGTTGTCTCGACGTAGACGTCGCCTAGGTAGGCGTAAGTCGCGCGATCGGTCACCACCCGCGCAAACCCGGCCTGCTGACCGGAGGGTGCATACAGCCCAAACGGCAGTGAGTTCGCGATCGAGCGCTGAACTACGTCACGCGGGATGCCCGTCGACCAGTAGGCGGTCGAGAGAAAACGGTGGATGCGATCGACGTCAAGCCGGACCGGATCCGTGGACACGACATACCCGGCTGGCGCAGCCCATTCGCGGAGACTCTGCATCTGCGGATTCTTCCAGAGTGGGGGCTGTCTGTCCGTGGTGCATCGAGACCCGTCTTGTGCGTAAGAGGCGCATCCCGCGGACGATCGCTTCTGCGACAACGGTGCAAACGGCGGGTTGAGCGGCCGAATGCAGCCTTTCTTGAAGCTGCTCGCAGGGTGGACGGCCGAATGGGTATGAGCGCTGTCGGTCGGATGCTCGGATGCCGTACGCAGCGCACGCTGTGCCATCGAGATGTAGCTCGCAGAGGATTGCGACGGATCAGAGGTCGACTTTGACGCACGTCGTAGGTCTCAGCTCAGGTACCCGGTTCGTGGGGCCGCTTACCGACGGGTCGATCCGTTCAGACCTGCGTGTGCGTACTCACGGTCGGATCTGTGGCGACCAGCGTCACGGACATACTATGCGGCGCTCTCGCTCGTGCAGAACGAGTACACCGAGGCTCGGTCGCCCTCGTGGAGCCCGGCCCGGGCGTGGGGTTTCATCTCCTCGACACTTTGTCTGCCGACGGCTGGCTCGTCACATCAGACGTCGGCACTCGCGCGTCCATAGGTCCTCCTGATCACTTGGTGATGGCGACCCTGGCTCACCTGGAGGTCAGCTTGTTCGAATCCCGGTTCCTGGTCTAGTACAACAGGCGTCGCCCGGCCGGTGTCGCTGGGGCAGCGACTCGACCGGCTCGACGTGGCGCTCTCCCGGGCATTGGGCCGGCTGAGCGTGTTGGTGATCTGAACCTAGATCCCATTTCGTCCATGTGCGAGACGGAGAGTAGGGCGTGTTCGCTGCGGTCGCTGACGCGCGTCTAATTGGAGTCCTGGTTGCGGTCGGTGGAAACCGCCGCACCGGGGGACGCGCACACGGCTTGATCCCAGCACGAATTGCCCATAGTATCGCGGCGGCCGTCTCTGCCGAGGCGGCGGGAACGATCTTAGGGGGCATGATGAGGACCGGGGCCAGACGCTGGGTGATGGTTGCACTCTGTCTCATCAGCGGGGGTGGTTTGCTCGCCGCCGTAAGCAACGCTGCCGATGCGACGACCCGGTCGTTCGGCACGCTCGGGGCTTTCGGCAGTGCCACCGATACTGGTCTGCTCACAGGTATACTCAAGGCCTCGAGCAGTGATGCTCAGGCGTCTCCAGATCCGAGCCTGGTTGGCGAATGGGACGTAACAAGCAGCTGCTCGGGGAGTCCGTGTGGCGATACCCTCGACATTTCGATTGGGGGCCAGAGTTCCGACCCAGCCTGCTCAGCCAATGAGTACTGCATAACAACCGGATCCGGCTTTTACGGCGAGGACGTGTCCGTAACCCCCAACGGCGCGGGAACGTGGACCTACACGTGCGACGGTTGCACCGGCTCGGAAGACATAGATGTACATTTCAAAGGCCCCACGTTCAGCGGCACCGCAACGCCCGTTGCACCGGATGGGACGAAGTCGGGGCCCATTCCATACTCGGGCACTTGTGGCAACTGTGCCGCACCGCCGTATACCCTGTCGGGCACGATCACTAAGGGCTGCGGTGGAAGTTGTCCCTCCAGGCCCACGCGGATCGCGGGCGTGACCGTCACGGCGCAAGAGTCGACCGGGGAAAGCGCCAGCGCCACGACAAATCGCAAGGGCGCGTACAAGCTTCATGTTACCAAGGGCGACTGGACTGTGACACCCACGCGAACCTCCTACCACTTCTCACCCCCCGACCGCAGGGTCGACGTGACAAAGAGCGTGTCCGGAGTCAACTTCCTTGGCTGCGGTCGCTCGGCCGACGAGCAGGCGTCGGTGTCTGACGCCGGCACAGCCGCCGTCACCCCCGGCTTGTACGAGAACAAGAAGTCGATACCCGAAGACGAATCGTGCGCCAAAGAATTCTTCGAGGTGAGAATCAAGAAAGACGGCAACCTTGAAGCCAGTTGGGACGCTGCCCTGGCGTTACCGAGGGATCCGCTCAAGCTCCAGTCGAAGATTTTCAAGTTCGAAAAGAAGGGGCCGCTTCCGTTGAATACCCCGATCCGGCTGAGCGCCCCGGCCTCGGACACCTATTCCGCTGAGGTGACCATCACGATCCCGGATGACGCTCCCGCTCACGTTTTGCTGAACAATGCCCTTGCCAACTGGACGGTTTTTGGGGATCTCTACCAAGCGAAGATCAACCTGACACCTCCGAACCACGCGTTGACATACGATTTGCCGGCCGGTTGAAACAGAGTCGCCAGGCCACGATTCCGACCATAGTCCGTCGCGTTGCACTCAACGGGCTGTGGTCGGACCGCACGAAGTCTGTACGACTGAGCGGGATCACGTCGGGAGATCGGGTTCGCCTTTCCGCCGGCAGGTAGCGGGCGGACCGCGCGTCGACGCTGTCGTCGCGCAGTCCGGGCCAGGGGTGACCCCGCCACGCAGCCGAGTGTCCTCCCTCGGCGACCCTAGGGAGGCCCCCGGCTGGTTGCCCCTCGACAGGGAGAACATCGACTGACCTTGGTGCACCCACCGACGATCGCTTACATCGCGACGTACGCACCGTCGCAGCCGCGCTACGGACAGGCAGCTAAGCGGCGTCCAACCCTCTTGGCTGGGCCGCAAGACCAGCGAAACCGCGGCCGCCACCTTGCGCGACGTCGCCGAATCGAGGAAGCAGAGCGAAAGGATCGAGATCCACGACCGCTTTCGTCCTCCGGCCACTCCGAACCGCGCCGCCGCGTTGGCGACGGAGGCCTCGTCCGACAGGACCCGCGCCGGGCGATCGCAACGCCGCGACGGTTGCGGTAGTCGCGTCGACCGCGTGGCAGTGACCGCCAGCGATCGCCGAATTGTCTACTCCGCACAACCGGCGGCTGCTGACAGACGACCGCCGGCGAGCGACGTCCCGCTTCCGCACCGGACGACCGAGCTCCACGGGCGCCTGCCCTCGTCGTATGACTGGTCGCGGACGCACGCTCGGCGGCGCGGGGACGCGGCGCTTGAGCGTCTGGCAAACCGCCCATGGCCGGCCGCGAGCGTCGTCACCGCGCTGTTTGGAGGCTGGCGCACCGCTTGTCTCGCAGTGTCGTCGGATCCAGCAAGCGCTCTCCCGGCGGCGGCCGGCGACGCTGAAATTCGGCCGTCGGCCCGGCGAGAACCGGGAGCGAGCTCCGGATCTTGAGGTCGTCGATGGGGCCCCGATGGAACCAAGATGGAACCTCGACCTCCGCCGCACATGCAGAACCTCGCATTGCCTCGCATGTTCGATGACCATCGAACAATCGGCCAAAGCTTGGCATTTGCAGCGAGTTTGTGCGAGGTCCTGCGAGGTCGAGAAAGCGGACGACGGGTCTCGAACCCGCGACCTTCGGCTTGGGAAAACGAAGGTCCGGGCCGCAATCCCCCCGCTAATCGATGGTTTCGGCGCTCGCGATGCGACCTAAATGAGACCTCGAGCTCGCAACTCGCCTCGCGGGGCGTCGCGAATTCGGGCCCGCACCGTGTCGAGACGGCGGTGCGGCAGCCGCAGTTGGCGGGTGCCGCGAATGACGCGGGTTCGATACCCGCCGTCTCCACTCATCCCATTTGCACCCGAAACCCGCCGTATGCGGGGCAAATAGGGGCGAATGCGGTCCGAAGATCACCGCAGATTCGGCCGCAAATAGCGGCTTTCACGTGCGGGGAACGTACGCAGAACGGTCGCAGGCCTGCGTACGTTGCGAACGTTGAGCACGCCGAGCCGGGTGCGCTGGCGCTGGGATCCCGTCCTTCGGTGGTAGGAAGATCGTCGGGTGATCGGCTCGAGCTCCTCCGAGCGTGGCGGCGCGGCGTGAACCACCCGCGCCGCCAGCAATACCGAAGGACGGTGCGGGCCGCTCGCCTGGCGCTGGCGAGCGCGCTGGCGGCCGTCCTCGGAGTGGGCGTCGTGACCATCGGTGCTGACGTGCCCGGCGCGCTGCTCCTGGTCCTCGCCGTGGTGCTCGGTGTCCGCGCTCGCCACTGGCTCGCACTCGCCGGTCGTAGTCGCGTCGGTGCCCGCTCGGAGGACGACGTGCAGCGTGCACTCATGCCGCTCCGCGCCGAGGGCTGGCGGCTGAGGCACTCGCTTCGGTGGCAGGGACCGGGAGATATCGACTCGGTGGCGATCGCCCCGACCGGGATCGCGGTCGCGATCGAGACGAAGACCAGAGCCTACGACGGGCGCCATCTCGCTCGAGTGCGCGAGCAGGCGGCGTGGCTGTCCCGGCGCCGGCGAAGGTGGGCACGCAACGGCGCCCTGGGAGTCATGTGCGTCGTTCGCGCGCGGGGCGTCGAGCGCGTCGAGCATGACGTTCTGGTGGTCTCGATCGACCGGTTGACGCATGTTCTGCGCGTCGCGGCTCGGGTGGGTTCAGACCGGCGTTCGAGCGGGTGAGGGGAAGTTGCGTGGCATCTCTGTCGGTCTCTACCTGGCGGACGCGGTTGCGCGCATGGCGGGTCGGCAGCGGATGATGGTCATCGTCGGGTCTCGGCTCGCGGCGGCCTTGGGGACGGTGTGATGCAATCCACGCGCCGGGCCCCTGCTGCCACGTCCTCAAGGAGATTGAACATGGAAGATGACATCCTGGCGGTCGCGCGCGGGCAGGTCCTCGAACGGGGGGTTCCGCTCGATGAGTCGCAGACGTTGGCGGTGCTGGAGCTGCCGGACGATCGGGTTAGCGACGCGCTGGCGCTGGCGCACGAGGTGCGGATGCGGTGGTGCGGGCCGGCGGTAGAGGTCGAGGGGATCGTGTCGATCAAGACCGGCGGCTGTCCGGAGGACTGCCACTTCTGCTCGCAGTCGGGTCGGTTCGAGACGCCGGTGCGTGCGGTGCGTCTGGACATACCGGCGCTGGTGCGGGCCGCACGGGAGACGGCGGCGACCGGGGCGACCGAGTTCTGCCTCGTGGCGGCTGTCCGCGGACCCGATGAGCGCCTGATGGCGCAGGTCCGTGACGCGATCGTCGCCATCAACGCGGAGGTGGAGATCAACATCGCGTGCTCGCTCGGGATCTTGACCCGGGAGCAGGGGGACGAGCTCGCCGGGCTGGGCGTGCACCGCTACAACCACAATCTCGAGACCGCCCGTTCGTACTTCGGTGAGGTCGTGACCACGCACACCTGGGAGGAGCGGATGGACACGCTCGACCTGGTTCGTGAGCTCGGCATGGAGGTGTGCTGCGGCGGGATCATCGGGATGGGCGAGACCGTCGCCCAGCGTGCCGAGTTCGCCGCTCAGCTGGCGGCGATCGCCCCCGACGAGGTGCCGCTCAACTTCCTCGATCCGCGTCCCGGGACGCCGTTCGCTCACCTGCCGGCCCTGGACGCGTACGACGCGTTGCGTGCGGTGGCCGGCTTCCGCTTGGCGCTGCCGCGCACCGTTCTGCGGTTTGCCGGCGGGCGGGAGCTCACGCTCGGCGACGACGGTACGCGCCAAGGCGTGCTCGGTGGGATCAACGCGATGATCGTCGGCAACTACCTCACCACGCTGGGCCGCTCACCCGAGCACGACCTCGATCTCCTCGAGGAGCTCTCGATGCCGGTCAAGACCCTCTCGGAAACGCGCTGACCGAGCCACCCGAGTTCTGCGACGGTTGCGGCGGCCCGACCATCGAGGACGGCCACGAGCGCTGCCGCGAGCGGCGGGAGCGCACCGATCCGCCGCGGTTCTGCACCGCCTGCGGGCGCAAGCTCGCTGTCCAAGTCCTCCCTTTCGGCTGGACGGCGACCTGCGTCCGATGCGGCCCTGTTCACAACGACGAGTAGCCAGTAGGCGGACGCCTAGTGGGTGCGCGACATCGAGGCTGGTGTCGCTGATGATCCCTCGGTCGCCGCTGCACTCGTCCGGGGCCGGCCCCGGCGGACGAGTGCCCTCGTGGGCGAAGCGCCCGCCGCCTGACGGCGTTGGCGTAGCACCCCTTCGCCGCCTTCCGATGGCACGCCGTGAGCGGACCCGGGCATCAAAGCGATCGCTACGGTGCCTCGGTCGGCGCGATCGAGATCGTGGCGAAGGAATCGCGGCGCTAGCGGACGTTCGGACGGCCGAAGCGATCGTGCGGGCGATCGAGCCCGACGATCGCTATCCGTGGCGTCGGCCGCCCAGTGGTACAGGCGTCACGGCATCGAGATGTCGCCGAACCCAAAGTCGAATCCGTGGCGGCCAGACCACGATGCGATCGTTCGAACGGCGGGGCAGTGCACTCCCGACTGGCCCAAGCGCATCGCCGCGCTCGCGTCGGGTTGATCACACCACGATCGCACGCGACGCGACCGAATACTCGGAGAAAGAGGCTCTCGATAAGCGCTCGAACTCACCTCGCGGGGCAGACAGAGGTACGGCCCTGTCCAGACGGTCGGGCTTGCGTCTGAGTCGTCAGCAGCCCAGACGCCTCAGGCTCACTCAGAGCGACCGCCCGCCGGGCGCTCTGCGCGGCTCTGCCAATCACCGCTTGGCGCCCGCTGATGCTGTGTGGGGCCGAATGCGGCATCGTCGCATTCGAAGCAATCAGCGCGTAGGATGCCCGACCGGGGCCAGACGTCACCGGTGGGAGAACGACAGCCATGGAATACGAGTTGGCAAGGCTCAATGCCCGCTCCTTCGAGCACCTCATACAGAGCTTGGCTGCGAAGTACCTCGGCATAGGTACCGTCATCTTCGGCGACGGACCAGATGGGGGTCGCGAAGCCTCATTTACGGGACGGACCGCGTACGACACCGGCGACGGCCCGTGGGACGGCTATGTCGTCGTGCAAGCGAAGTTCCGGCAGCGACCGCTCGGCGCGCCCGACGACGGCAACTGGTTCAACTCTGAGCTCAGAAGCGAACTGCGCCAGTTCGAGAACTCGTCTCGCCGAAAGAAGCCGGAGTTCTTATCGCCGCTACCAATGTCGTGTTGACGCCCGACCAGGACCGAGGCAGCAAAGACAAAGCGACTCGCCGCGTTGAATGAGGAAGCGCCATACCTGAAGGGCAACGACATTTGGGACTTCGACAAGCTCCGCGTTCTGCTTGACCAGTCTCCTGAGATCCGCCAAACCTACGCGGCCTGGGTCGCACCCGGCGATGTTCTCACGAAGATTCTGGAACAGCTCGAGCCGGACCCGCCGGACTTCGAGAGGACACTATCGAGGTACTTGCAGCAAGAGCTGTTCGCTGACCAGTACGCAAATCTTGAGCAGGCCGGGCACAACCCCGACGAACGGATCCCGATGGCTAGTGTCTTCGTCGATCTTCCGGTGAGCGTTCGAGGCCCCGAATCTGCGGACGAGAGCGAGTCATTCGTCGCGGGTATGCTGGAAGTGGCGTACGAGCGCTTATCCCCGTCGTGCCTCGGGCAGCATCACAGGAAACCGACCACGAAGCCCTGTTGGCGCCGCGGCTTGGCCGCACCGTTCTCGTCGGAGGTCCCGGTCAGGGAAAAACCACTCTCGGGCAGTTTGTGTGCCAGCTGTTCCGCGCAGCCCTGATCCTCGCTCGACCAGCGAACGTGTCGATCCAGAGCTCGCGTCGATCGCCCGTCTAGTTCGCGATTGGTGTGAGCGTGATGGCTACGAGCTTCCGCGAGTACGACGATTTCCGGTCCGCATTGTTCTGAGTGAGCTGGCTACGGCACTGTTGGAGGAGGACGGCATCGAATCGGTTCTCGATTTCATCGCTGACCGGATGGCGACAAGGGCGTCGGCCGAAGTCAAGCCCTCCCTTATCCGACGGTGGCTCGAGGCCTATCCATGGCTGCTTGTGCTCGATGGTCTTGACGAAGTTCCGCCCTCGAGTAATCGCATTGAGCTTCTCGCGGCGATCCGGGGTCTGATGATCGAGATCGCCGACGCCGACGCCGATGTCCTCGTCATCGCCACGACTCGACCCCAGGGATATTCGGACGAACCGTCCGAAGGTATTCGAGCATCGCAGCCTCGTGCCTCTTCCCGCCTGACGCGGCGCTCGGCTACGCTTCGCGCCTCGCGGACGTGAGGTTCGGCGAGAACCCAGAGAGGCGCGCGCGAGTCATGACACGGCTGGAGGCAGCCGTCAAGAACAAACCACGGCCCGGCTCATGACGAGCCCGCTGCAGATCACGATCATGGCCGTCCTCGTTGACCGTCAGGGTCAGCCCCCTCAGGAGAGGTGGAGTCTCTTCGCTGCATACTACAAGGCGATTTATGACCGAGAACTCGAGCGTGGGGTTGCACAGTCGCTCGTCCTCCGCGATCAGCGGACCAACGTGGATGCCGTCCATCGACGCGTGGGCCTGCTCCTGCAGGCAGAAGGTGAGCGAGCGGATGGGACTGAGGCTCGTCTGTCTGTCGACAAGTTCAGGTCCCTTATCGACGGCCACTTGCGAGAAGAGGGCTTTAAAGGCGAACAATTACGCACTGTAGAGGACCAACTCGTCGAGGCCGCTGCAAACCGGTTGGTCTTCCTCGTTGGACTCGAGTCCGACCGTGTAGGGTTCGAAATACGGTCGTTGCAGGAGTTCATGGCCGCCGAAGGACTTATGGAGGGTCTCGACATCGAAGTGCGCGACCGCCTGTCGGCGGTTGCCATCTCTCCAAGTTGGCGCAACGTGTTTCTGTTCGCGGCGGGCAAATGCTTCGCGGATCGCCGGGCACTGCGCGACACGATTCATTCGCTCTGTGCCGAGATGAATGAGTCATCGGACGATGCCATTCGCGTTCTGCGCATCGGATCACGCCTTGCGTGTGACGTGCTTGAGGAAGGCACAGTGCGGCAGCAGCCGCGCTATGAGCAAATGTTTGCGCGTCTCGCACTACGCCTACTCGAGCTTGAGCCAGCTGATGCCGACGACCGTCTGGCGGCTTTGTACTCCGAGTCGATCGCGGGCATTTACCGCGAAGAAATCGGGACCTTCCTCACGAGCGGCTCCTTTTCGCGTCGTTTGGGAGCATGGCGGTGCTTGGTATCGCTTGCAGCACGCGGAGTCGACTGGGCTGGCAGGCTCGCACAACATGAGTGGCCAACTGACGGAATGCAAGCTAGACAAATCCTCGTGGCCGTAGCTGGCGTGAGATCTAGCCGGGCCGTCGCGGATTTTCTAGCCAAGATGGTTTTGCGGCAGCCCGTCTGGGAGGCGCGCTTTCTCATGACTCGCGGGATGCGGCTCGGGCGGGACGACACACCGGAGTGGATGCTGACATGCGCGCAATACCTTGGGGCCAGCCGAGGGCGCAACTTCAATGTCGCCGTGCGGTTGACGCCGGCGAGCACTTGGCTCTTCAACCTCAGGCCTCTAGACCAATGCATATGCTGACCGAAGGGGTGCTCGATGTGCTCGACACCGCGCACTCTAGCTGGCGAATTTTGCATGCCGCGATGAAGGTCGAGGCGGACCCCTCCGAGGCTTCCGCGGCGGAGGTATTACTGATGGCAGCTGAGGAACTGCCAACGGATGCCTACGGCACTGCGGCCCCTCCGTCGCTCGGTCCAATTGGGCAAGTGGAAACTCTGGTACGCGACCTGCCGTGGCCTCTCGGGGCGCTTATACGCCAAGCGTCTGGGGGAGAAGAGCTAAGAGAATGGGCGGCGCGGGTTAAGGCTGGCGAGTTCGGGTCACTGTCCGATTGGGAGAGCGCTCAGGAAAGATGGGAAGGCGCAATGTTCGATTTGAGAGAAGTGTTGCATGCTCAGGACGGACCGTTGCCATTGGCGGCCCCGTCCCTCCAAATTCTCAGCAGCGGCTATCCGGCCATGCCGGCTAGGATCGATGAGGAGCTTGTCCGAGCTATCACCGCGGCACCGTACCCAGAGTCGGAATGGCTTGCGAGCACTGTGCTCGACGGGCTTGA
The DNA here is from genome assembly GCA_963770615.1 of uncultured Solirubrobacterales bacterium. Taxonomy (GTDB): domain Bacteria; phylum Actinomycetota; class Thermoleophilia; order Solirubrobacterales; family Solirubrobacteraceae; genus Palsa-465. Next base: position 394,548 of record CAVYQJ010000008.1, read on the forward strand.
CTTCTTGTTTACCTTCGAGGGTGAGCTAGAGGTCGACATCGACGTTCTATGCCAGCTAGTCGCACTAGCGAGCCAAGGCTGGTTCGACCCGCCGCTAAACGCACTAGAACACGCTCTGGCCGCCCAAGAGGTGTCCGAAAGGACGGTCAGTTGCCTAGAGGTTGTCGGGGCGGCAATGCGGCCGACGGCCATGGGTTATCGAGGAGAGCTTCCAAATGTGCTTAGGGTCGCCGCTAGTGCTTGTGAGCAACGAATCGCAGGCCCCGGGACTATGTGTCTGCTTGTCGCGGCCGGCTCGCCCGATTCGGTTCCCGGCTGCGAGACGAACGTGTTGGAAGAAAAGCCTGAGCTTCGATATCAACTGTGCCGGGTTCTGCTAACGATGCGCGCGGACAAGAGTCACCCGACGATGTTGCACGGGCACTTGCACCTTTGCTCGAGCGCTCATACGTCGTGGATATTGTGACGAGGTTCCTGAGGCGTGGGGTCCCTCGAGATGAGTGGACACAGGCACTTCTCTTGAACCTGCTGAGGCGCTACGCGGGCGGCGGTCCTGTGCGCCGGGCAATTCTCACTCCCTTAGCGAGTTCGTAGACCGGCGGATGACCCCATTGGCGGACCAATCCAACTGGCCGCACTTTGGAATGGTCGAGTCCGCCCCAGTGACGCCGAGCGACGGGCCGGGCCGGCGATTCGGCCGGCAGCCAGCGTGACAGCAGGGTTGCGAAGCTTCACCTCGTCGATGTCGCGACGTTCGAGAGAGAGTTGACCGAGGGCCGCGTGCTGGCCCACGAGTGCCGGGCGGTGTCCGGGCCAGCATCACTGCCTGTCGGGCTGACGGCGCAAACCTCGCTGCCAACCGCGCGGGGCCGCGCGTGACCCCGGCGATCGTGTGCCCCGTCGGCGCCGAACAAGACGGCGTGGCGCCTCGCCGAAGAGGTCGAGCTTCGACGAACGACGAGGCTGGTCGGCGCCGAACTCGCTCCCTAGACCTGCCAAGCGGAGAGTGAACGGACGGACAGGTGTGAGAAGCAGCCGTGGGGCAGGATCCTGAGCGACACACTCGATCCCAACGAACGCGCAAGTCTTCCTCGAGGAACGCCGCAGCCTTCCGTTCGGACAAGTTGCTTGCGGTGCAACACGGACCTGACGGATGATCGCGACATCTACGTTCAGGAGAGAGATGCCGGGAGTCCGCTGCTCGGAATCGCGCGATCCCGGTGATTCTCACGCCGTCGTCGATCGCGCTATCGCTTAGGGCGACATATCGCTTCCACACGACGCTTGTTGTTCGGAGGCGGGGGACGGCCGGATAGCGATCCTCGGGCTCGATCGCCGGCACGATCGCTTCGCCCGGTACGGGTGCCCGCCAACGCCGCGATTGGTTTGCCACGAATCCGATCCCGGCTGCCCTCTGCCGCAGTCTCGGTTAGCGCCGCCGGTTGCGCCGTGCTTGGAATGCGCGCTTACACCGGGTCAGCGCCATGCGAAACGCGGC
>CAVYQJ010000009.1:0-468844 GCA_963770615.1 uncultured Solirubrobacterales bacterium
GCGCCAGAGCGGCTTCGGCGACTTGCGCCGGTAGTCCAGCTGCGCGAACGTCGGCCAGTCGGGGGCCAGGAAATGCGACTCAAGCCCCGATCGCAGGACCGTCTGGCCGAGGTTGTGTGCGTATTGCTGATAACTGGCGACCGGGTCGTCGTTGGTTCCGAAGATCGTGGTCTCGCTAACTGAGTCCCTTGGACACGAAGCAGTCATTTGGCGCGAGCCTACCGGCGAGGCGTCGCTGCTAGCAAGAGGCCCTGAGGCCCCGACCACGTTTTACGGCTCGTGCGACGACGAGCACGCTCGGCTGGTCCACATCGGCTGCGAGACGGCGGCGGTCGCCTCCCACGCCGCGCAGACCTCGGTGAGTCTCGGGTCGCAGTCCGGCTTTATTCGGCGGAAGAGGCCCTGGCGGTCCTCTTCCAGCTGGTCGGCCGAGTGTCGGCCCCAATGGGCGACGTAGGGAAGCGCGCGGTGAGCTCTGCTTTGTCCTGGCGGCGGTGCAGCTGGACGGCAGGCGAGGCGGGACGTCGGGCCGAGCTCGACCACGCGCAGCGCCGCATGATCGAGCTGAACACGGCGATCCCGCCGCTCCGGCTGCCACCGGGCCGCTCGAGCATCGACGAGTTCGAGGCTCTGTACGCACTTCCGTCGCGAGAGCCGGACGATGAATTTGAATAGCTGAGTAGGCTTCGCGGCGCCAGCGCGGCGCGACGGGTAGGGGGTGGTTCGTATGCAAGGGATCGAGCTGATCGTGGCGTTGTTGCTGGCATCGACCGTGCTGGCGGGGGTGGCGCGGGCGATCCACGTGCATTACGCGATCGTGCTCGTGCTCGGCGGCCTTGTGGTCGGGCTGGTGTCGGGAACCTCTTCGCCGCAAGTCGACCCCCACACCGTGCTGTTCGTGTTCCTGCCGCCGCTTATCTATGCCGCGTCGTTCAGCTCCTCCACGCAGGATCTTCGAACTCACGCCCGCGCCATCGGGTTGCTGGCGGTCGGCCTCGTGCTGCTTTCGATGACCGCCGTGGCGGCGGTCGCTCACTCGGTCGCGGGCATCGGGTGGGGGCCGGCATTGGTGCTGGGCGCGATCCTCGGTCCAACCGATCCGATCGCGGCGACCTCCGTGCTCCGGCGCCTGGGGGCGCCGGATCGGATCTCCACGATCCTCGAGGGTGAAGCGCTGATCAACGACGGCACCGGCCTGACCGTGTACAAGCTCGCGGTCGCCGCGGTGGTATCGGGACACTTCTCGCCCGGCGCCGGGATCGTCAAGTTCATCGCCGTCGCGGCCGGCGGGGTCGCGGTCGGGCTGGCGGCCGGATGGGTCTCGGTAGAGATACGCAAGCGCATCGACGAGCCGCAGATAGAGATCAGCATCTCCCTCCTAACCGCGTACCTGGCCTACATCCCGGCCGATCGCATTGGCGCGTCGGGGGTACTGGCCGCGGTCGCCGCCGGGCTATACACCGGAGGTCGAGCCGGATCGATGCTCTCGCCCACCTCCCGGCTTCGCACCTTGGGATTCTGGGAGGCGCTCACGTTCCTGCTCGAATCGGTTCTGTTCCTGCTCATCGGACTCGAGCTCCCGCACATCACCCGCGGTCTGTCGGTGGAAAAGCCGCTTCTCTATTCGGCGGCGGTCCTGGCCACGCTGATCGCGGTCAGGATGGTCTGGATGTTCACGGTTCCTCTGGTCGCTCAGCTCGCCCGTCCGCGCCGCCTCCGAACGCCGCACGAATCACGCGTCGCGGAGCAGATCGTTCTCGGCTGGAGCGCGATGCGCGGCGGCGTATCGCTCGCAGCCGCGCTCGCGCTACCCCTGACTGCGGCCGGGCGTCCGTTCCCCGACCGCGCGAACGTGATCTTCATCAGCTACATCGCGATTGCCGCAACGCTCGTGATCCCGGGACTGACGCTTGCCCCCCTGGTTCGTCGGCTCGGGCTCGGCGAAGACGAAGCGGTCGCCCGCGAGGAGGCCCGAGCGCGCGTGCAGCTCGCCCACGCGGCGCTCAAGCACATCGACGATCTGGCCGAACACGACCAACTGCCCGAAACGATCGTCGACCAGCTCCGAACGACCTACGAGCTACGAATCCACCGCCTCGAGCCGCACGCGGACGGGAACCCGGCCCGCGGCGACGAGGCCGCGGCAGCCCGCCGGATACGCGAGCTGCGCAGGGAGCTGATCGGCGTGGAGCGCCGGCGACTCGCCGACCTCCGCCGTCGAGGCCAGATCTCAGCCCAATCCCTGCGGCAGATCGAACACGAACTCGACCTCGAGGAATCTCGACTAGCCCAATGAGGTCACCGAGTCGGCATGGTCGCGAGCCCCAACCAAGCGGACGCCGAGCACGCTGCTCCTCGCGGCCGCCGGCAAGCACACCGGCTGGGAGAGTTAGGTCGGCGCGCCTTGCGGGCGACCGAATTGCTTGAGATAAGCGCGCAGCACACGCCGGTGGGTGATCCAGCCGACAAGCTGGTCGTTCTGGTTGATGACGGGGACGCCCTCGGCATCGGTGGACGCAAGTGCTTGAATGGCGTCCTCGAGCGAATCAGATGCGCCAAGGCACGGCACGGCGTGGGTGAGGGCCGCTCCGCGTGTGGTGCCGTCGGTCCGGTGGCCGAGCGCTAGCTCGACGTCGCTGGCGGCGATGATGCCGGCAAGCGAGCCGTCGTCTGCGATAACGGGTAGCGAGTCGGTTCGCTCGGCCGCGAAGCGGGCGACGATTTGGTGCAATGGCTGGTCGGTCTTTAACGGCTCGGGGGTTTGGTCCATCGCCTCGGCGACGGTGATCTGGGCCATTCGACTGGGTGTTCGTGGCGCGTCCATGTCGATCCCGCGGCGGCGGAGCTTGAGGGTGTAGATCGTGTCCTTGGTGATCTGGTTGCTGAGCGCGGTGGCGACCACGATCGCGCACATCAACGGCAGGATGATGCGGTAGTCGCCGGTGAGCTCGAAGATGATGATCAGTCCGGTGATCGGCGCGCGAGCGGTGGCGGCGAACACGGCGCCCATCCCGACCAGGCCGTAGGCGCCGGCGGCAGCGGCGAGGCCGGGCATGAAGTGGTGCGCGACGGTGCCGTAGGCCGATCCGAGCATTGCACCCATGAACAGTGACGGCGCGAACACGCCACCCGAACCGCCGATCCACATCGTCAGGCTGGTCGCGAGGATCTTCGCGGCGAGCAGTCCGAGGAGCGCGAGGATCACGTACTGCCCGCCAACGGCGCGCTCCAGAACCGGGTAGCCGACGCCATACATTTGCGGCACCGCGAGCAGCAGCACCCCGAGCAGGATCCCGCCGGCCGCTGGCCGCAGCCAGCTCGGTCCGCGCCAGAGTCGGTCGGCGAGGTCCTCGCCGACGTACAGCACGCGGATGAACGTCATCCCGACGCCCACCGCGAGGACGCCCAGGCCGGCATAGAGGACGAGCTCAAGCGGTGAGGTGAAGGTGAACCCCGGCAGCGTCAGGAACGGGTGAGATCCGAACGCGGCGCGTCCGATCGCGTCGGCGGTGACCGAGCTGAGCACGACAAACCCGAACGACTCGGTGTCGAAGTTTCGAAGGATCAACTCCAGCGCGAAGAACACCCCGGCGATCGGGGCGTTGAACGTCGCCGAGATCCCCGCAGCGGCACCGCACGCGACGAGCAGCCGCAGCTGGGACTCGGTCACGCGCGCGAGCTGGCCGAGCACCGACCCCAGCGCCGAGCCGATCTGCACGATCGGTCCCTCACGGCCGACCGAGCCGCCCGACCCGATGCACAGCGCCGAGGCGAGCGACTTAACGATCGGGACCTGCGGTCGCATCCGCCCGCCCAGCCGGTCGACCGCGAGCATCACCTCAGGCACCCCGTGGCCGCGCGCCTCCGGCGCGAACCGGGAGACCAGCGGACCGTAGATCAGTCCCCCGATCACCGGTGCGAGCACGACGAACCAGATCCCGAGTCCCGGCAGCAGCGGATTGGTCGCGTGACCGGCAGCGCTGTAATCGCGGTGGCCGGTGAACATGTAGGTGAACCCCAGGATCATGTAGCGAAACGCGACCGCGCCAAGCCCAGCGCCCGCGCCCACCAGGAGCGACAGCGCGAGCATCCCGCGCGAGCCACGCACCAGGGCCCGCGACAGCCGCTCCCGGACCGCACCGACCCACCCGCGCAACCGAGCGATCGCCGCGGACCAGTCGGGCCGGAACGTCTCGGACTGATCCTCGCCGGCGCTGTCTGCGGCGTTCGCTGGCCGAGCGTGACCGTCGCCGGTCGCGGCGCTCGGGCCATGATCAGACCGCGGCGTGGGGTCGTTCGTGCTCACCCGGCGGCGATTCCCTCGAGCATCATGTCGATCGCGCGGCGGATGTTGGGCCAGCGAAAGCCGCCGGGGTCAAGCGCGCCGTGAAGCATCAGCCCGTCGGTCAGCGCGAGCAGGATCGAGGCGAGCGCGTTGGCGGGAATCGCGACCAGTTCCCCGGACGCGATCGCTTCCTCGATCCATCCGCGCACCAGCTGCCTGCGCTGCTGCGTAGCCACGGCGAGTCGGTCGCGCACGACGTCCTCGGTCAGCAGGTCCGCCCACAGGTCCGCGCGGACCTGCACGCGCGCGGCGTCATCGCCGCGCGCGAGCATCGCCTGAGCGAACCGCCGGACCCGCTCCACACCAGATGAGCTGGCCCTCGTGATCGCCGCCAGCTCGGCGTCGAGCGCCATTGAGTCGTCCTCCAGCAGCGCGAGCAGCAGATCTTGCTTGTGCTCGAAGTAGCCGTAGAACGCGCCCTTGCTGACCCCTGCCTCCGCGCACACGTCGTCGACGGTGAGATCGCGGAACCCGCGCACGGCCGCGCACCGCCACGCCGCGTCAACCAACAGCTGGCGACGCTCGATCCGAGTCTCGGGACGGAGCTTGGGCATGCTTAGAAGGTCATCCACACACGGTACATAGAAACCGACGCGTCGGTTTAGGTAGTGATACCCACGTTAGCGGTCTTGACGCGCGCGCCGCCGGACGCGGGTCTTCGACTGACGCATCAGACGTCTCCGCCGAGACGGCAGACCCTCTTGGCAGCCACTGCTCGCCGACCCGGAAGTCGAAGCCGTCGGTCGCAAGTCATCGGTGGCGTCACCGCCCGGGGCCCGCGGCGACTATCACGCCGCTTACCGGCGCCTGGCCGCGAGAATCGCGGGTCACGCGGTGGCGGTCGGTGTGCTGCCGGCTCAGGCTGAGCTCTGGCGGCGCCAAGCCGGGGCGTCGGCTTGGAACTGGGCGATCGCGCCGTCGAGGGCGGTGCGCAGCGGATCGGCGTCGCTCGAGGAGACCCCGGGCGAGCGCTTCAGCGTGCAGTTGACGTACAACGCGCGCAGGTCGGAGAAGTGCCACCTCGCCTGAACAGTGTCTCGAACCGCTTCGGCCACGCCCGGCACCGGCTGATCTCGGCGGGCGCCTGGGCCGGACGCAGCAGCGCCTTCGATGGCGTGTCAGGCATGACATCGCATTGGCCGCCAATGAGATGCGATCAGACGATTGCCATCTCCTGGCCGCGCCCCGCCGGGCACCTCGCCAGCAACTCCCGCGCCGGCACGGCGCCGACCACGATCATGTCGTAGACGTGCCCGCCCACCGATTCCTCCTTTAAGGTCAGAGGACACTCGACGATCGCTGGCCGGCGCCGAAACGGCTGGCCCAATCTAAGCGGTGGACATCTTGTGCTCGAGTTCAGCCGAGGCCAGCCGCGCCCCCTCGAGCCTCGCCGAGATCTTCTGCATCGCGATGTCCCGGGCGAAGTCAGGCGAGCCGTGCAGCGGCTTGACGTCGCGGCTGAACGGAGAGAAGCCACAGTCGTCGGTGGCACCGAGGCGGTCCGCCGGGATGTACTCGGCCGCGGTCAACAGCTCGTCCCGGACGTGCCCGGGCGTCTCCACCTCGGGACTGAGGGGGTTGATGACGCCCATGAAGCACACCTGCGAGACACCGGCCGCGTCGTCGCGGCGGTACTGACCACACAGCTTGTAGACCGATTCCCGGTCCTCTTCGCTCGCGCACTGGATCAGGAAGTAGCCGGCGTTCATATCGAACATGCGCTCGAGCAGGAGCTCATATGGAACCTCCTTGCTGTGGACCGAGTCGCAGTCCCCACCCGGGCAGGTGTGGATGCCGATGTTCGTGCGCTCCTCGGGGGTGAAGCGCTCGAACAACCGATTGTTGAGGTCGATGAACTCGCCGAGCATGTTCTTCCCGGTCCAGGGGTTACGTGAATCGTTCTTGTTCGCCAGCCGCCCCTCGGTGAAGTCGACCGAGACCCGGACCGCGCCGGCGGCGAAGCATTGGCGGATGTCCTTCTCGCACTCGTCGATCACATCGGCGAGGAACTGCTCTCGCGAGTAGCCGTCGAGTTCCCCCTCCAGCGGGTACAGGAGGCTCATCATCGACGGGGAGATCACCGCCTGCTTGACGGGATGAGTGGCCGTCTTGACGTTCTTCTCGACGAACTCGGACGCGTAGGTCTTGTAGCGGAACGGTCCCCCGGTCAGCCGCGGCAGCTGGCGATGATGGCCGTCATCGAAGATCGCGAAGAACTGCCCGTCCCCGGCCAGGTTCTCGACCAGGCCGGTGCCGGCGAGCGTGTCCGTGATCGAGTATGTCGCGAAGCTCGACTCCCGCTGCTCGCCGTCGGTGACGATCGGCTCGCCAGTGGCCTCCAGGCGCCGGATCGAATCCTCGGCCGCGGCATCCTGCTCGGCCTGGAGCTGCTGCCATGTGATCTTGCCTTCGTCGTAGTCGGCGTAGGCCTGTTGGAGCTTCATCGGTCGTGGGAGCGACCCAACGAGCTCAGTAGGAATTGCCATGAACCGTCCTCTCACTTGTAGGAGGTCGCTTACGGATGACCAGCCCAAGTGGCGGCGCGCCGGGATGGTCCTCCGTCCCGACACGGCGAGACTGACCGGTCTCCCTCTCGCCGGACGTTACTACCGCGCGCGATCAGGAGTCAAGGGCAGGGCGACCCGAACCTTCGAGCGCGTCCCGCAGCAGGAGCGCGGCAATCCGCTGAGCCCGCCGGGCCGCGTCGCGATCGCCCTCTCCTGCGGCGACGATCGAACCCTTCATCAGGATGTGCCACTCGCGGGCGAAGCTCTCGGACTCCCGGATTCCCGCCCGTCCGGCGAGCTCGGCGAGGAAGTCGCGAATCCTCTGCAGGTACGCGACCGATTCGACATGCAGGGCCTGTCCGGGGTCGGGATGCTCGAGCATCACGTTGATGAACGAGCAACCCTCGAACTCGGGCGTGCGGAACCAGGCGTCGAACACATCGAAGATGGCCAGCAGCTGCTCGCGCGGATCCGCGCTGCGCTGCTCGACCTCACCCTGAAGCCAGCTCCGGGTCCAGAGCTCGTCGCGGCGCTCCAAGAACGCCACCACGAGGTCCTCCTTGGAGGCGAAGTGGCGGTACATCGTCTGCCGGGCTACACCCGATCGCTCGATGATCGCGTCGATTCCCACCGCGTGGATGCCCCGACGGGAGAACAGCTCGTAGGCCGCCTCGAGCAACCGCTCCCGAGCAGCGCTGCCGCCCCTCTCACGCTCACCCACAAGCGCTGAATCCCTAGCCGCCACGCCGAGAATCTAGCATCGGTCAGATCCCCGACTCGTCGGCCAACTCACCCGCGGGTTCAAGACCGAGGTGGGAAACGGCGTACCCGACGCGGAGCCCAACTCGACCGAGACGATCCACAATGCGAGCCCGAGCGTCGCGCGGTCGATCGGCTCGATGGCCCGCTCCGACGAGAGATGCGTCATCCGGACCGGATGATGGCGCCGTCCGGACCGACGTGTACACCGGTCAGCTGTAGCCATGGCGACCAGGGATCGGAAGCACGGCGGGCTCGCGCGTTACGTGCCGGCGGTCGGTTGGCTGCCTCGGTACGAGCGACGGTGGCTGCGAGGTGATCTGGCAGCGGGCGTGGCCGTCACGGCGTTGGTCGTGCCGAAGAACCTCGGATACGCGGGCATCGCCGGTGTTCCGCTCCAGAACGGTCTGTATGCCGCAGCCGCGGGGGCGATCATCTACGCCTTCTTCTGCACGTCGCGGCAGATCTCGACCGGCCCGAGCTCCTCGCTTGCCGCGGTCGCCGGCGGCGCGGTGCTCGCGACCGGCCTTGGCGGCCAGGACGCCGCGCAGCTGGTCGCGGCCATCACGCTGGCCACCGGGTTCCTGTTCCTCCTGCTTGCCGTGTTCCGCCTCGGGTGGATCGCGCAGTTCCTGTCGAAGGCGGTGGTCACGGGTTTCCTGGCCGGCGCGGCGGTGGACGTGGTCATCGGGGAGCTGCCGAAGCTCACCGGCACGTCGTCGAAGGGCGACAGCGCCTGGCGCGAGCTGGCGACATGGATCGGATCGCTCGGCGACATCCATGGGACGACGCTGCTCGTCGGGGTGCTGTCGATCGCGCTCATCCTCGCGCTCCGGTTCCTGGCGCCGGCTGTGCCTGGCGCGCTGGTACTCGTGGCCGCGGGGCTACTCGCATCGGCCGTGTTCGACCTCGGTGCCCACGGGGTGGCGCTCGTCGGTCACGTGCCGCGAGGGCTCCCCGCTCCCAAGCTGCCCGATCTCACGATCGTGAGGCACCACTACGCGACGATCGGCATCGCGGCGGTCGCCTTGCTTCTGATCGGTTTCTCGCAGACCGCCGGTGACGCTCGAGCGTTCGCCGCCCGGCACCGGTACCGAATCGACGTCAACCAGGAGTCCGTCGCGCAGGGAATGGCGAACGTCGGAGCCGGCGTGTTCCAGGGCATGCCCGTGTCCACGAGCCTCTCGGCCAGCTCCCTGAACGAGTCCGCGGGCGCGCACACCCCGGTCGCCTCGCTCACGACCGGGGCGCTCGTGATCGCGACGCTGATCGTGCTCGCCCCGGTGTTCTCGCATCTCCCCAAGGCCGTCCTCGGAGCCGTGATCATCGATGCGGTCGTGTTCGGGATGATCGACGTTGCCGAGCTGCGCCGCCTTCACCGCGTCGCGCGGTTCGACTTCTGGGTCGCGGTGATGGCGATCATCGGCGTGCTCTCCGCCGGCGTGCTCGCCGGCGTGGTCATCGGCGTCGTCCTCTCCCTCGGTTGGCTCGTCTATGTCGCCACCAGACCCCCGATGCCGCTGCTGGGCCGCGAGGCCGGAACCCAGGTGTTCCGCGATCTCGACGAGAACCCCGGCGACGAGACGTTCCCGGGGATCGCGGTCGTGCGCCTCGACGGCGGCCTGTTCTTCGCGACCGCCGAAGCGCTCGAGGATCGTGTTCGACAGCTGACCGAGGACGGCCCAAAACCTCGCGCTCTGGTGCTCGACCTCGAAGGCGTCGACTTCGTCGACTCGCAGGGCGCCGCGAAGCTAAGCGAGATCCACCGGCTCACCCAAGCCGACGGCGTCACACTGCGCCTGGCGCGGGTGAAACCACCGGTTCTCAACGTGCTCCGCGCCGACGGGACCCTTGAGCTGATCGGCTCAGACCACATTCACGGCAACGTCAACCGCGCGATCGAGGCACAACTCGCCGTCGGTGAGACGGGCCGCCCGCCCCCCGAAGACGACGCCGCGGGACGAGAGTCATGAAGTGGTAGATCCCGACGCTCGCCGCGGCGACGCTCGCCGTCGTGCTGTTCGCCGACGCCTCGCGGATCAAGCCGCAGACGTCGGCCCCGTTGCGGCTCCGCGGTCACGAAGGTGCTTGCGGATCGCCTGACTTGTGACGCGCAGCAAACACTCCGCCGCTGTCGCTCTCATCGTCCGAGCGGACCCCAGCCCATAACCGCCAATCTCATCCCCGATGGACGAATCGCAGAAGCTTGGTCGGCCAGCCTCCACCCACCTTGTGCGTGGGCACCGCCGCCTCCTGTAGCCGGGGCGGGGACTCGTCGCCGAGCGTCTCGAGATTGACGAATCTCGGGACTGCGCGCGCCGACCCGTCTCGGCCCTGCTTCGGTGATTCCGCGGGTATCGCGGCCAGTCGACCTCCGAGCGCTCAGGGGCGAGGGCAGCCGTGGCAGAGCGCTTGCTCGGCGCCGGCGATCGGGACGATCGAGGGGTCGTCAACGCGGTCGCGAGTTAGGCGCCGTCGGGATGAGCAAAGCAGAGGTCAGCGGCCGTGGCACGTGCGCCGCGCGCGGACCGCAAGATGCTGCGTCGGGTTCTCTACTCGCGGATCGCACGGTTGATGAGCGGGATGGTCGTAGAGTGAGTTGCAGCGGATGGACCCTCCTGATCGCGCTGCTTCAACGAACGTCGCGGCCGACGGCGAGATTGCCGTCGCGGTTGGGGCCGGGAGGGAAAAGAACGACGACGAGATCCATCTCGGCCTCGTCGTGACGCCGGCGCTCGACGCCGAGGACGTCGAGCAGCTCGTGCGCGATCTCGAGCGCGTGCTCGCGGAGCGCTACCGGGGGGTCAAGTGGAAGATCACAGCGGTTCGCGAATCGCTGCTAGCGCCCCCGGCTGAGCTCGCTGAGCTCGTCGATGCCGCGCGCTCGCGGCTGCTGGAGGAGAACTGGGACCTGGTTGTGCATGTCACGGAGCTTCCGTTGCGGATCTCACGCCGTCCGCTGCTGATGCACTCGAGCCCCTCCCATGGTGCGGCCCTGGTCTCGCTGCCTGCGCTCGGACCGCGGCGCGCCCGGCACTTGGTCGAATCTGTGGCAGAGGCGGTGGGCGTGATCGCGGGTGACAGGGCCGCCGGCGGCGAAGGGAAGTCCGGCGGCCGGCGCCTGGTTCAGCGCCGCGTGATCGTGCCGGTGAGTGAGCTCGGAGGGCCTGACTCGCTGGAGGGCTTGGCACTGACACATCGCGTCTTGACCGGGAATCTCCGGCTGCTCGCCGGGATGGTGCGCGCGAACCATCCGTGGCGGTTGACCACGCGTCTGTCCCGCGCGATGGTCGGCGCGCTTGGTGTCGCGACGTTCACGATCGTCACAGCCGACGTGTGGCGCATCGCCTCCGGGCTGGCCGCGCCGCGCATGGCGGGGGTATGCCTCGCGGCGATCGCGAGCGCAACCGCGACGTTGATCGTCGTGCACAGATTGTGGGAGCGCGCTACTCGCAGCCGCGTGCGGGAGCAGGCGATCCTGTTTAACATCGTCACGCTGATCACCGTCAGCTTCGGGATTCTCGCGCTGTACGCGGGCGCATGCCTGATAGCGCTTGCCGCGGCTGAGCTGATGCTCGAGCCGTCGCTGATGTCGGCGCAGATCGGTCATCGCTCGGACTTTGCGGACTACCTGCGCCTGGCGCTGCTCGCTGGCGCGCTGGCCACTGTCGGCGGTGCGTTCGGCGGAGCGCTCGAGACCGACGCGGCCGTCCGCGAAGCGACCTACGCCTACCGTCACCACCAGTCCTGAGCGGGACTACCACCGGCCCCAATCCCCCTATTCGGAGCGCCAGGCGCTGCTCGAGGAGCTCGCGCTCGAGGGACCCCACCTGGCGGACGCCGGCGAGCGTGGTCGTCGAGCGCAGTAAGGATTTCGTGGCGGGTGGCGAGGAGCTCGGTCGTGAGGGCGTCGTGGCCAAGCGGCTCAGCTCGACGTACATCCCCGGGCGCCGCGTACGGCCTGGGTGAAACACAAGCTCCACCACGAGGAGCGCCTCGCGATGACCGGAGCTCGGCGAACCAGTGACGCGGTGGCCAAGGCAGTGTTCGTGGCGCGCGCGCTGCCCGACGGTTCGTTGGTTGGCAAGTCCACCGGACAGGCAGTTCGTGGCGTAGGGTACGGACAGGCCGATTCACGGCACCAAACGCGTGCGCCAGGAGGTCTGACATGGCGACGAACGATCCTTTCGGCGACTTTCGGCGCGGCCGGAGTAGCCTGTTCGACGAGTTCCTCTCGGAGTTCTTCGACCGGCCATTCGGCATCGAGGGGGCCACGGGCCGTACCGGCACGCGAACCTCCGCGCCACTCGCGCGCCGGCCAGTCGAGCAGGTCGACATCACGCAGTTCTTCTCGGATGCGACGCGCGAGCTTCTACGGCGCGCCGCGCAGCTGGCGCTCGACTGGGGCTCCCTCGATCTCGACACCGAGCACCTGCTGTGGGCGGCGATGCAGGACGACCTCGTCGCGCAGATCGTCCGCCACGCCGACGGTGATCCCGCCGCGATCGCGGCGCAGGTCGAAGACGAGGCGGAGCGCGGGGGACGGACGGACGTGGCGCCGTCGCTCTCGCCCGAGGCCAAGGCCGCTTTGCTCCGGGCGTACGACGAGATGCGCGAGCTGAACTCGTCGTATCTCGGACCCGAGCACGTGCTGCTCGCGCTGGCGCGGGACACGGAGTCGGACGCCGGGCGTCTGCTGGCGCGCTTCGGGCTGTCGCACACGGCGCTCCGCGGAGCCGTGATCCGCGGCGTCACGCGTACTGACGAGGGCGGGAGGCCGGCTAGCCAGACGAAGACGCTCGACGAGTACAGTCGCGACCTCACCGAAGCGGCCCGGCAGGGCAAGTTGGATCCGGTGATCGGTCGCGCCGACGAGATCGAGGAGACGATCGAGATCCTCTCCCGGCGCACGAAGAACAACCCTGTGCTGATCGGCGATCCCGGCGTGGGAAAGACGGCGATCGCGGAGGGCATCGCCCAGCGGATCGTCAACGATGAGGTGCCTGAGACGCTCGCGGGCAAGCGGCTGGTGGTTCTCGACCTGGCCGGCATGGTCGCGGGCACGAAGTACCGCGGCGAGTTCGAGGACCGCCTCAAGTCGGTGATCGATGAGGTGACCGACCACGGCGACGACCTCGTCCTGTTCATCGACGAGCTCCACACGGTCGTGGGGGCGGGGGCGGCCGAAGGCTCCATGGACGCTTCCAACATGTTGAAGCCGGCGCTAGCACGCGGCGACCTTCGCGTGATCGGCGCCACGACAGTCGACGAGTACCGGCGCAACATCGAGAAGGACGCCGCGCTCGAGCGCCGCTTCCAGCCCGTGCTGATCGACGAGCCGTCGGTCGAGGAGACGATCGAGATCCTGAACGGACTGCGCGACCGCTACGAGGCGTACCACCGCGTCCGGATCAGCCCGGAGGCCCTGGTGGCGGCGGCGGAGCTGTCGGACCGCTACATCACCGACCGCTTCCTTCCGGACAAGGCGATCGACCTAATCGACCAGGCCGCGGCGCGGGTGCGTATCCGCGCGAAGACCAAGCCGGCGGACCGCCGCGCGCTCGAGGAGAACATGGCGCGCAACGAGCGTGAGCGCGATCAGGCCGTCGCGGCGGAGGACTACGAGCGGGCGAACACGCTGAAGGCGCAGATCGAGGGGCTACGTGAGGAGCTGGACGAGACCCGCTCCGGCGGACGCGAGCGTGCCGCCGAGGTGCTCGCCGACGACGTCGCCGAGGTCGTGTCGCGCCGGACCGGGATCCCGGTCTCACAGCTAACCCAGGAGGAGCGCGAGCGGCTGCTCGGCCTCGAGGCGCAGATCCATGAGCGCGTGGTCGGGCAGGACGAGGCCGTCGAGGCAGTCGCCCGCGCGGTACGGCGCGCGCGCGCCGGGCTCGGCGATCCGAACCGGCCGGTCGGCTCGTTCCTATTCCTCGGGCCGACCGGCGTCGGCAAGACCGAGCTCGCACGGGCGCTCGCCGAAACGCTGTTCGGCGACGAGGACGCGATGGTCCGGTTCGACATGAGCGAGTTCCAGGAGCGCCACACTGTGTCGCGCCTGGTCGGCGCGCCGCCGGGCTACGTCGGCTACGAGGATGCCGGTCAGCTCACCGAGACCGTGCGCCGGCGTCCTTACTCGGTGCTGCTGCTCGACGAGATCGAGAAGGCGCATGCCGACGTCTTCAACATCCTCCTGCAGCTGCTCGATGACGGACGCCTCACGGACGGCCAGGGCCGCACGGTCGACTTCCGGCACACGGTCGTGATCATGACCTCGAACCTGGGGGCCGACCGCATCCAGGCGCACGCCCGGCGCAACGAGTCGTTCGAGGAGCTGAAGGACGAGCTGATGAACATGCTGCGGCAGACCTTCAGGCCCGAGCTGCTTAACCGGATCGACGAGATCATCGTGTTCCGCTCGCTTGACCGAGATCAGCTCATGCAGATCACGCGGCTGCTGCTCGGCCGGGTCGCGCGGAGAATGCGTGCCCAGCGCGTGGAGCTAGAGGTGTCGGACGAGGCGGTCCAGTACCTGGCGAACGCCGGCTTCGACCCACAATACGGGGCGCGCCCGCTGCGGAGAGCCATCCAGCGGCTGTTGGAGGACGAGCTCTCGGAACGGCTGCTCGCTGGCGAGATCGAGCCCGGCCAGCGCGTGCGGGTCGACCTGCGTGACGGCCGGCTCCACGTGGAGACGGTGCCCGAGGCGGAGGCGGGGCGGTTGGACCATTCCGACAATTGAGGGCGGAGTGCCACTGCGGGGGTGCCGCCCTGCCCGGCCGAGCGGTCGTACGAGCACATCGACCCGCTCTTCCGAGACTCTCGGTCGGCCGGCGGAGCAGCAGCCCGGCATGGCGTGATCGTCGCTATCGAGGCTCCCGCTCGGGACGACGACCACCAATCTCATCACTGTCAGGAAAGTGCTGCTCGAGCCCGACGATCCGGAACTCCGCGGCGCCCCCGGGAGCAACGCGACCGCCCCCGCCCAGGCGAGCTTCTCGCGAGGTCGAGCGCCACTCACGCTAGAACCTCAAGGCTGGCGAGTCGCGCGGCCCGCTTTCGGCGCCACGACATCGGCTACGCGACGGGCCACGATGCCCGGCGTCGTGTGCCTTGGTTCCCCTACCAACAAGCCTGAGGGAAGAAGATCGGGGCCCAACGTTGGCCGCTTGTCCATGTCGCAGCCGCGCCGTACCGATCAGACTTCCGCTTGGTGGCACGGTTACGAGGAAAGGCGTAGCGATGGATACCGCGGTTGTGACTCGCCCAAGGCCGCGGCAGTACGGAATGGCGATGCCCCCGGAGTGGGCTCTGCACGAGCTCACCCTGATGGCGTGGCCAACGCGGCTTGAGCTTTGGGGCGACGCACTGGGTCGGGCGAAGGGCGAGTACGCAGCCGTTGCGCGGGCGATCGGCGGATTCGAGCCGGTGCTGATGGTGGCGGCGCCCGGCGCCGGCGCTGAGGTGCAAGATGCGTGCGGCGAGGCGGTCGAGGTGCTCGAGCTCGCGATCGACGACTCGTGGATGCGCGACAGCGGTCCGGTGATCGTGACCGCAGCGGACGGCGGTCGTGCCGGGGTCGACTTCAGGTTCAACGGCTGGGGGGAGAAGTTCGTTCCCTACGATCGCGACGACGCGATGAACCTGGCGCTGCTGGCGCACCTGCAGATCGACCGCTTCGAAGCCGACTTCGTGCTCGAAGGCGGGTCGATCGCGGTCGACGGCGAAGGGACGTTGATCGCCACCGAGCAGTGCCTGCTTCATCCGTCGCGAAATCCTGATCTGACCCGCGGTGAGCTCGAGATCCTGTTGGGCGAATACCTGGGGATCGACAAGGTCGTGTGGATCCGGAGCGGGCTGGTCGAGGACTACGACACCGACGGGCATGTCGACAATGTCGTGGTGTTTGTTCGTCCTGGCGTGGTCCTCGCGCAGACCGTCGACGATGCGTGCGACCCCAACCATGAGCCGCTGGCTGAGAACGTCGAGCGTCTACGCGCGGCGACCGACGCGCGCGGACGGCGGCTCGAGGTGATCGAGCTGCCGGTGTTGCCTCGCACTCGGGTGCGGGGGCAGCCCGGTGTGGTGCCTTACACGAACCTCTATATCGTCAACGGGGCGGTGGTCGTGCCGGTGTGCGGCGATGATCCGAGTCGCGACGAGGAGGTGCTGGGGATGCTCGCCTCGGTGTTTGAGCCGCGTGAGATCGTGCCTGTGCCCGGCCGGGTGCTGGCTGAGGGTGGCGGCGGGGTGCATTGCATCACCCAGCAGGTGCCGACAAGCTCATAGACTCGCGCGCGTGGAGCGGCCCGCGCTCATCACCGCGCTGCAGCCGCCGGAATCCCCGGCGCGCGTGAATCCGCCCGAGCGCGAGCCGTTTCGGATCGGGCTCGTCCAACAGCGGTGGCATCCCGATGCCGAGGAACACCAGTCGGCGCTCGCCGATGGCATTCGCGTGGCGGCGGAGCACGGCGCCCGCTTGGTCTGCCTTCAGGAGCTGACGCTCTCGCCCTACTTCGCAGCCAATCCCGACGCCGGTGATCGGCCGGCAGCGCGTGCCGAGGACATTCCAACGGGTCCGACCACCGCGTTCGCTGCCCGGCTCGCTGCCGAGACCGGAGCGCACGTCCACGCATCGCTCTACGAGCGAGCCGGAGAAGCAGAGCTTGGTTTCAACACCGCGATCTGCGTGTCGCCGTCCGGAGACGTCCTGGCGCGCACGCGCAAGCAGCACATCCCCGTGACCGCCGGCTACTACGAGGATCGCTACTTCCGTCCTGGCAACTCCGGCTATCCGGTGGTGGAAATCGCCGGCGCCGAGTTTGGGTTCCCGACGTGCTGGGATCAATGGTTTCCCGAGCTGGCCCGTGCGTATTCGCTTGGTGGCGCGGAGGTGATCGTCTACCCGACCGCGATCGGCTCTGAGCCAGACCACCCGGGGTTCGACACCGAGCCGCTGTGGGAGCGTGTAATCAGCGCCAATGGGATAACGAACGGCACGTTCATGGTTGCCGTGAACCGCATCGGGTACGAGCCGCCGCTCACGTTCTATGGGTCCTCTTTCATCTCAGACCCGTACGGCAGGATGCTCGTCCAAGCCCCACGCGACCGTCCGGCAATACTCGTCGCAGACCTCGACCTCGACCAGCGGCGCGACTGGCTGGACCTTTTCCCTTTTCTCGACACCCGCCAGCCGAGCCAGTACGCACCGCTGGTGGCCGAGCGCTCTGCCGTCCGGCAGGATTGACGCGGTCATCCGGGCGCGCGAGAGTCGCGGGCGGGTCGTTTTGGCCGTTTGGAGAACGACGGGTTTATGCGCCGGTGGGATGATCGTTTCCTTGTTCGATACCAATGAGGAGAACATCGCCTATCCGGCGGCGACGTCGCCGGTCCGACGCTCGTCCAGGGAGCACATCCCCCCGCATGTCGTTGTTCTGTTCGGGGCAACGGGGGACCTGGCTCGCCGTAAGCTCCTCCCGGGCCTGGCGCGGCTGTTGGAGTCGGCGTTGGCGCCGGAGCTGCGAATCGTCGCAACCTCGCTGGATGATCTGGACGATGGAGCGTTTCGCGAGTTCGCCCGTGCCGCTCTAGGCGAGTTCGGCTCGGGCAAGGTGCCTGCCGACCAACTCGAGGCCTTTGTCGAGAAGTTGCGGTTCGTGCGGCAGGGCGATGGGCCGCGGGCGCTCTCGCAGGCTGTGGCAGACGCCGAGGCGGAGCTCGGTGAGGAGGTGCGGCGTCTTCACTACCTGAGCGTGCCGCCCCGCGCCGCTGTCTCTGTGATCGAAATGCTGGCGGTCGCCGAGCTGGTGGATCGGTCCCGCGTGATCATGGAGAAGCCGTTCGGCAGCGATCTGGAGAGCGCGATCAGGCTAAACGCCAAGGTGCACGAGACCTTCCGGGAGAGTCAGATCTTCCGAATCGACCATTTCCTCGGCAAGGAGCCGGCGCAGAACATCCTGGCGTTTCGTTTCGCGAACGGTCTGTTCGAGCCGATCTGGAACCGCAATTTCATACATCACGTCCAGATCGATATCCCCGAGACGCTGGGGCTCGAGAGTCGGGTCGAGTTCTATGACGCCACCGGCGCCTACCGAGATATGGTCGTCACGCACCTGCTGCAGGTGCTCGCGTTCATTGCCATCGAACCACCCACCGCGCTAGAGCCGCGCGCGATCAGCGAGGAAAAGAACAAGGTGTTCCGCTCGCTACTGCCGATCGACCCGCGCAACGTCGTTCGCGGCCAGTACGACGGCTACCGGGACGAGGACGGTGTTCCCGGCCACTCTGACACCGAGACGTTCATCGCGCTGCGCTGCGAGCTCGACAACTGGCGGTGGGCAGGCGTCCCCTTCTACCTGCGCACCGGCAAGCGGATGGCGGAGGGTCAGCGAATCGTCTCGATCGCGTTCCGTGAGGCGCCGAAGAGCATGTTCCCAGCCAACTCGGGCATCGGCACGAAGGGTCCAGACCACCTGACCTTCGATCTCGCGGACGCGTCAAGGATTTCGCTCTCCTTTTACGGCAAACGACCCGGGCCGGGAATGAGACTCGAGAAGCTGAGCATGCAGTTCGCGACCAGCGAGACCGAACAAGCAACCGACATCCTCGAAGCCTACGAGCGGTTGATCCTCGACACTCTCCGAGGAGACCACACGCTATTCACCACCGCCGAGGGGATCGAGAGCCTATGGGAACGATCCATACCGCTACTCGAAGACCCACCTCCCGTCAGGCCCTACGCCCAGGGCTCCTGGGGGCCCAACGCCATCCACCAGCTCATCGCCCCAGATGCGTGGCGACTGCCGTTCGAGCGAGTCTGGCGGGAGCGTAGATAGCGCCTCGGCCGGCGACCGCCGCGACCGCTTTCCGTCCCGTCGTTGGGATTAGGAACCTCAACGCAGCATTCGGTTCGCCCGAAACTCCTCGATTGCGTGCTGCTCCTTGATTCGTTCCCGATCGATCTGCTCGATCCACAGGTCGTGTTCGGCGTCGCGGCACCAAAACTTCGGGTGGCGCCGCAACCAGCGCCGCGCGTCGCGCTTGCCCATCTCGATCAGCGCGCTTATGAACTGCTCGTCGAACAGCAAGAACGACAGCAGCTCTCCGCGTGAGCGGTGTGCTGAGCCGAGCGCGCGCGCCATCACCCCGAAGTCGACGTTGCGGATGGCCCGGAGGCCGCCGTAACGCTGTTTGAACGTGGTCTCGGCCAACCGTCCGATCTCCCCGCGTCGCCTGGGAGCGACCAGCGCGTAGGAGATCGGCCGGTAGGGAGCCAGTCCGCGCGCGATCCGATAGGTCCTCGGTGACCCGATCGGACCCGTGCTGTGGTTCTCGACGAAGAATGAGTTGATAGCCGCGACGCGGCGTAGGTCATGCCCGACCTGATCGACAAGCAGACCATCGAGCACGTTTGCGGCCACATCGGCGATGCTCGGCTGTCGGCGTGCGGCGGCGGGCCGCTCGGGAGCAGGGCCGAAGGGCTCAAAGCCGATCACGATCACCTTGTCGGCACCGAGATCGACTGCGGGCTTGATCGGACTGTTGAGACGCGTCCCACCGTCCGTGTAATGACCGCTCGCAGCCCGCGGGACCGTCACTTCAACGGTCGGGAACAGGACCGGAATCGCTGCTGAGGCGCGGACGTGCTCGCTGCGAAGGCGAGTCTTGACATACCGGATCTCGCTCCCCGAATGGCTCGGGACGTCGCGGTCGCCGGCGACGAAGCCGACCGCCTTACCCGTCGAAAGCAGGGTCGCGACCACGCATACGGCGTCCACGTGGCCCGTCGTGATATTGCGCTCGAGGCGTTGCCAGTCGATCCAGCGATCGAGGCTTCCCGCCAGCGGCGAGGGATCGAGCACACTCGCGAGCCCGACGCCCGGCAGCCCGAGCGTATGGCCAACCAGTCGGAGCAGCATACGGGCGCCACCGCTGCCGACGATGGGCGCCATCACATCCTGCTTGCGCAGCCGTTCCCATAGCTCCACGGCGTGTTGGGCCTGCTCGTCCGCGACAAGATCGGCAAGCGAGGCGAGCGCCGCCGCGTTGATCGCACCGACGCTAGTCCCGCACCACATCGACACGCGCTCGCCGCGTGCCTGCAGCGCCGGCAGCATCGTCGAGAGCGCCCCGACTTCGTAGGCGCCACGAGCTCCCCCGCCCGGCAGGACGACGGCGACCGACACCCGCTCAGTTGCCGCAGACGCGCTCGAGCAAAGCGAGGTGCTGGCGAAGCGGTGTTTCTCTCGGGGCCTCGCGCAAAGCACCAGCCACCGGAGCGGGAGCCGCTAGAAACCTCCCCGTGCTGTCGAGCGTCAGCTTGTGTTGATTGGGCAGTGCGCTGTCCTTTCTCCGAACGCGGAAGAACCATCGTGCCCGCTGACCCGGCCGAGCGCTACGGCCACCGGTCCAAACTGACCGTCGCAGAAATGGACGCGTGGAGCCGACTAGGGGACGGGCTCCGCCAAGCGCGTGTTCGCGAGCGCTGGATTGATTCGCTCTCCAAGTGCACCGGCGCGGGCGCGTCCGATCGGCGTCCGTCCCCAGCGCGCGGCCTCGGCGAAGTCGATCATGGTGTCGAAATACTCGCGGAGCGGTGTCGCGCGTATGCCCAGCGGATCGAGCAGCTCGCGCGCGCGGTGATCGTCGAAGCGCAGATCGAGCGAGAAGTAGGGGAAGTAGACCTCGCTGCGTACGAGCCGCCGGCGGGTGTCCGCATCCGCGCGGTGCAAGATCAGCGGGTGCAGTGCGGATCGGTAGATGCGTGGCGGTACGAGTCGAGGTGGCCGGCGGCCAAATCGCCGCGCCGCCAGACGCGCGAGCTCACCGAGGGTCGTTGCCTGCTCGCCGGCGACGACGTGAAACGTCCTCCCGACTGCCACCGTCGAGGCTGCGAGCGCGAGAATCGCGTCGGCGACGTGATCGACCGTGACGATGTCAAGGACGGCGTCGCGCCGGCCCGGGATCACGGGAAGTCTTCCGCTCGCGAACGCGCGCAACGGACCGTAGACCACGTTGAACGAGGCGGTCCACCCCGTCCCGCGTTCGCCGACCACGATGCTCGGACGTACGATCGTGACGGGCAGCCGGTCGCGGCGGCTCCACACCAGGCGCTCGGCCTCGTGCTTGGACTGCTCATACGCGTTGCGGAACCCCTGCCCGACGTCGAGCTCCGCCTCCGCCGCGCATCCATGCCGATCCCCCGCCACATACGCGGTCGAAACGTAGGTGATTCGCCGCAGACCCTCGCCGCGTGCCGCGCAATCCTCCGCCAGATCGAGAACCCGGCGGGTCCCCTCGACGTTGATCAACCTCGACTCAGCCAGCGAGAGGTCAAACGCGACCGACGCCGCGGCATGGACGACCTCGCCCACCTCCTCCGCGACCCACTCACGGTCGGCGCCGAGACCGAGACCGGGCGCAGTCAGGTCGCCGCAGACGGCCCTGACCCGCCCGTCATGCCGCTCGGGAGCGTCGAAAACCGAGCCGAGCAAGGCATTCAGCCTGACGTCCGCCTGCGATCGGGAGGAGGCGCGGACCAACACCAGGACATCGCGGTCGGTGCGCTCTAGCAGCCGGGCCAGCACGGCCATGCCAACGAAGCCTGTTGCGCCGGTTAGCAGGATCGCTTGGCCCGTGCCTGGCACGATCGTGCTCGCAGCCTTCGACGTGTGGTTCCCCGCCAGGATCACAGTCCCGACACCGTGCCATCCGAAGCAAGTGCCGCATATGGACACCGGGACCGAAATCACGATCCCCGACTCGACGGACGGACGAAATCGAACCGCGCCGTGCCCACGGCCACGCCGCCGCGCACTACGTTTGGCCATGTGGTTGAGGGCCTTGTACGTCGGTGCCGACTGCGATCTGAGTTGGACTGGTCGCTTCAGCCAGTCACGTCCCGCCGAGTCCGGACTTGGCATAGAACGGTCCGTTGCTGATCACTCCAAGGTTCAGTGGCACCGCCTATGGGAGACTCCGTGCCGTGTCGGCTCGGAATAGCCCTGCATTGTCGGTCGTCGCCGCGGCCGCTCTGGTCACCTTCCTCGCGGTCGCAGTTGGATCTGGACCGCTGGCATCGGCCGCGTCGGGTGCCACGCCTCGACCATGCTCGACGTACCCCAGGCCCGGCAGTTTCGCGCCGCGCGGAAGCTCGGTCCCGAGCCCGATTCGACGCACGTACGGACTGTTCCGAGAGAGCCAACGAGCCCGTGACCGGCTCGCGCTCGGGAAGTTGCCGGCACCGCTGTCGGCGTCGGGGATCGTGAGTTCAGGGATTCGGTTCCTTGGCCGAGCCGGCGATCGGGGACGGCTATACGCGATCCCGGCCAGGCATTTTCTGCCCTACCGAATAGCACCAGCGCGCTGCCTATCCGCAAGTGAGGTTCTGACCGAGTATTACCTGCTGCCGTCACTGCGTCGCGACTACGCACAACCGGCAGTGTGTGTCGCTGAGGTCGGCGGCGACGAGCCCGCGGCGACTCCTGTCGAGAACTGTGCACCTCTGTCAGGAACCCAGAACGCAATGCTCGGCACCGTGGCGACACCCCTAATCGGGCTAGCGCCGGACGGGGTCACCTCGGTCACAGCCCGCTTCCTCGCTGCCCCGGCGCGGAAGCTCAAGGTCCGTCACAACTTCTACGAGATCGTCGGCACATCGCCCGCGAGCAGGCCGTGCGGGGTGGATTGGCTCGACGCGTCGGGGAACGTCACGGGGTCGGCAGCGGGCTGCGCCTATTTCGACGCCGAGTATGCGCCGATGATCACGTATCGGACCTACGCGGCCCGCGAGCTGTCCGTGGTTCGGGCGGATGTGAGCACGCTCGCTGCGGCGATCAGCGATGGCAATCTCGCTGAGGCTGAATCGGACTGGTTGGCCGCCCACCTGGCGTGGCTCGACATCGGCCAGGACGACGGCGCCTATGGTTGTTTCGGTGATCTCGGCGGCGAGATCGACGGAACGGCCGCGGGTCTGGTCGGCGGCACTGCCAGCCCGCAGTTCACCGGCTTTCACAAGATCGAGTTGGATCTCTGGACAGACGGGAACCTGAATGCAGCAGCCGCTGACACCGCGACCTTGCAGCAACTCATGGACACGCTGGTCGCGATCCCGATCGGGACCGAGCTTCCCGCAACTGGCGCGGGCGTCGCGAGCTGGGTCCTGCGCCCGCACGAGATCCTCGAGGATGCCCTGCGTGACACGCTCTCTGGCGATGACGACTACGGGAGCGGGACCGGCCTCGCTTCGATCACGGCCGACGTAACGGCGGTTAGGCAGCTGCTGGGTCTGCTCGCCCCGGTCCTGGATCCGCTCGCACCGGACCTGCTCGCCCGCGCGGACGGACAGCTGAGCGCGGTCCTTGCCGCCGTCGATCAGACCGAGACCAACGGCACATGGATCGGAGTCGACGATCTCCCAACAATCGCCCGGGAGCGCGTCGACGCAGCCGTCGGCGCAACCCTAGAGACCCTCGCGCCGATCCCGGATCTCCTGACAAGCACCGGTAACCGTGCGCCGTCGACCTAGCATGGCAATCGCGAAGCGCTCACGCGCCGCTCACGACGCAAACCTTTCGTTGAGCCGAGACACAACCGAACGTCAACGGAACGTTTGGGATCATCGTTCGCGCTGATGAGTCTCGACCGCCGCCAGTTCCTGACCCGCTCCGGTGCTGCCGCGGTTGGTGCCGCGGGAGCGCTCGGCGTGCCCGGCGTCGCGAACGCGAGCGCCGGGCGGGCCAGCCACGGCCCCGGTGGGGCTGACCCGTTGCTCGCTGACGGGGCGCTGCAGCAAGCCGTCACCGATGACCCGTCGGCGCGTCTGCCGGCGATCCCGTTCCACGGCGCACACCAGGCCGGGATCATCAATCCTCCGCCGCCGGCCGCGTGCTTCGTCGTCTTCAACGTCACCGCCGGAACGCGCGGTGAGCTGATCGACACACTCCAGACGCTGACCCGTCGGGCCCGGTTCCTCACCCACGGCGGCATGCCCGTCGACCTCGGCCCGGTTGCGCCACCATCGGACAGCGGCACGCTCGGCCCAGATGTCCCGCCGGACGGTTTGACGATCACGGTTGGGTTCGGCGCGAGCCTGTTCGAGAACCCGGCGTTCGGGCTGGCGAGCCAGAAGCCCAAGCGGCTGACCGCGATGACGTCGTTCCCCAACGACAACCTCCAGGCCGATCTCACGGGTGGAGACATCCTGCTCCAGATCTGCGCTGGCCAGGCGGACACCGCGATCCATGCGCTTAGGGATATCGCCAAGCACACCCGCGACGGCATGCAGATCGCCTACCGGATGGACGGGTTCCAAGCGCCGCAGCGGCCGGTCGGCGTCCCGCGCAACCACTTCGGCCACATGGACGGGATCGCGAACCCGGACGTGGCGGACCCCTACGTCGCCAACCGGCTGCTGTGGGTGACCGACAGAACGGATGAACCCAAGTGGGCGCGCGGCGGGACCTATCACGTGTTCCGGATCATCCGCATGTACATCGAGTTCTGGGACCGCGTGTCCCTGCAAGAGCAGCAGACCATGATCGGGCGCTACCGCGCCTCCGGCGCGATGCTGGGCACGAACTCGATCACCGACATTCTGGACTTCTCCAAGGATCCCAACGGCAAGGTCATGCCGCTGACCGCGCACATCCGGCTGTCGAACCCCCGTACCAGGAAAACCGAGAACAGCCGCATCTTCCGGCGCGGCTACAACTACGACAACGGCATCGACCTCGCCGGCAACCTCAACCTCGGCCTGCTGTTCAACTGCTTTCAGCAGGACCTTGTACGACAGTTTGTCGCCAACCAGACACGCCTGGTCGGCGAGCCGATGGTCGACTACATCGCTCCGGTGGGCGGCGGCTACTTCTTCGCGCTACCAGGCGTACACGACGCAAGCGACTGGTACGCGCGGCGGCTGTTCGAGTGAACCGAGTTCCGCCTCTGCTCCGTGCTTGACCAGATCCTTCTCGGGAGCACGATCAGACTCAGCTTCGGACTCCTCGCCGAGCGCCGCTACTTGCTGCGTCCCCCCGAAGAGTCCGCCGCGTTTCTCCGGGAGCGCGAACCCTGGCGGCGGCGTATGCCTCCGTGACGTCGTCGATGCCCTCGTGGTCGCTCGCAGCGAGCAGGGCCTGGCCTCTGAACACAAACACGAGCTTGTGCGGAACAGCACATAGATCGCTGCGCCCACGGAGGCGACAAACACGATCAGCGCCAACACTGCCCAGATGTCGAGCGAGCTGTGGCTGACCTTCGTTCCGAGGAACGAGCCCGAGATCGAGGCAGCCGCCAACACAGTTCCTCCGCGGGTCCGGAGCGCCGCAAGCGCGCGCTCCTGCTCGCCGAGAGCCTCGGCGAGCAGCTGGTAGCTGAACTCTTCGATGGACGCTGCAACTCGGCATGGTCGCCAACTCTCACAATTCTTATTAAAGGTTCCTGGACGAATTGCCGATACGAGAGGCAGGGGGCAAGGACAGAAGTTGGGGGCCGATGGGTCGACGGGCGGGGCTGCGCCCGTCGATACATCACTCGCTCCCGGTAGGCGCGGCCGGGCCGCTAAGCCTCAATCCGGGCATTCACGCCCAAGCCGGCGTTAGTTCAGCGCGCCCGGCGGCAGCACGAAGCGCAGCGGCGTGCGAGACGCGGTCGCGTTGCCACCGCTCATCTGCGAGCCGTGGAGCCCGTGGCGGCGAGTCGCGGACACGGTCGCCTCGGGCGTGCCGGCGTGCGCGGTGATCCAGTTCATTACCGCGGCGAAGTCGGCGCCCTCGGCCAGGATCGCGGCTCGCTCGATCACGACTCCGCCGGAGGAGTGCGGACGCGACAGTCTGCTTACGAGTTCCTTGATCTCGAGATCGTCCACTTGTCACACAGTAGCTGTCGCGGGAAGTGCGGGTGAGTGACCGGGCTGGCGCCGGAGAGCGACGTGGCCGATCGTATCCGGCAGATCAGCTTGGACGTCCGTGCGCCCGGGGCGGAGGCCAAGCAGCGTGGTTAGCAGCAGAAGCGGCGCGCCTGCGGCCCACGCCTGGGGACGAGACGCGGTCGGGAAGGCTACGGGGACAGACGTCAACGACCGTGGGAAACCGGCGAAGACCTCGGGCAGCCGATGCTCGAAATCCGGCGCGGCAGCGAGGATCGCTGAGGCGATCGTGCCCGCCGCCTCATGGTGTCCGTACCTGGCGAGTCCGGCGACGATCAGCGAGTTGTCGTGCGGCCACACCGTCCCGGTGTGGTAGCCAAGCGGGTTGTATCCCGCCTCGCGCGTGGCGAGGGTCCGGACTCCCCAGCCGGAGTAGAGCTCCTCGCCGAGCAACCGCTCGGCGGTGATGCCAGCCTCGTGGTCGTCGAGGATGCCCGACCACAGCAGGTGCCCGATGTTGGAGGTCAGGCTGTCGACTTGCCGTTTGTTGCCATCGAGGGCCAGGGCGTAGCAGGCGCGCTCGTCGACCCAGAAGTCGCGGCGAAAGTTATCGCGGAGGTCGCCGGCACGCTGCTCGAGCCGCTCCGCGAGCGCCTCGTCGCCCCACACCTCGCGCGCCAACCGTGCTGAGCGCCGCTGTGCGTCGTAGACGTAGCCCTGGATCTCGCAGGTCGCGATCGGCCCCTGCGCGAGCCGGCCGTTGGCGAACTGGATGGAGTTCCAACTGTCCTTCCAGCACTGGTTGACCAGGCCGGTGGTGGGGTTGCGGCGTTCGTACTCGACGTATCCATCGCCGTCGCCGTCTCCGCTGTCCGCGATCCAGTCAAGGGCCGCGCGGGCGTTAGGTTCAAGCTCTGCTACCAGCGAGTCGTCCCCGGACCACAGGTGGTACTCGTCCAACAGGATCAGGAATAGCGGCGTCGCGTCGGCGCTGCCGAAATACGGTGAATGGGGGCGCTCACGACGCCAGGTGAGCTCGCCGAAACGCAGTTCGTGCAGGATCTTGCCGGGCTCCTGCTCTTGAAAATCGTCCCGTGCCTCCGCCTGACGAGCCGCGAGCACACGCAGTGTCGTCGCGGCCAATCCGGGGAGGTAGGGCAGCGCTTGCAAACTCGTGATCAGACTGTCCCGACCGAACAGCGCCATGAACCACGGCAGCCCCGCCGCCGGGAGGGTCGGGCCCTTGTCCAAATCCGGGCGCATGCGAAGCGCACCGAGATCGCTGAGGCTCGTGCGATAGGTGCGCGCGAGCGCTGGGTCCTCGGTCTCCAACGCCGGGGCGGCAGCCAGCCACGCTTCGAGCTCGGCGGACCTCGCATCTCTCTGGTCCTCGAGGCTGCCTCTCGGCGTACGCCGCGCGAACGTGATCCCGGGCTGGGCGGCGTTCGGGGAAACCGCAAAGTCGACGGACCACTCCTCACCATGCGCGAGCATGAGGGTGTAGGCGAAGCCGACGCGGCTGACCACTGCGGGTGAGCTGGCCGCGACTGTGACCGACCTGCGGAAATCGCCACGCGCGTAGCTGAGAGTCAAGGACGCATGGTCATGCGTGCACGTTATCTCCCGCTCGGCGACAAGTCCGTCCTTGACCTCGAACAGGTCGGCGAAGTCAGTGTCGACATCGAGCGCGAGGCGTAGACGGCTGGTCTCGTGCAGGTGGTTCGTTACAGTAACCCGCTCGATCCACACATCGCCGACGAAGCGGTGGCGCACGATCGAGCACGGTGCCTCTTCATCTGGTCCGACGCCGGGTGTCAGGAAAAACTGAGCGTCGAAATGTGCACTCTGATTGACGCTCAGCAGCTGTAGTGGCGACTCGTCCACGCGAAGCACCCAGCGTGATATGAAACGAGTGTCCTCCGAAAAGAAGCCGTGTTCGCGACCTTCGTCCGCTCGAACGTCGCCGAGCCGGTCCCCGACGACGAACGTGCTGCCGTCCAGGACGTTGAGCGTCCGCTCAGCCACCAGCAGCCGCCCTGGCGACGCTATGGGGCAACACGGACCGATAAATGCCCTCGTAGGCGCCAGCGACTGCTTGGACGTCGCAATGCTGCCGCACCCAGTCTCTGCAGTCCCGCGCATCGATCTGGTGCAGCCGGCCTACCGCCTCGCCCATCCCGCGCTCGTCATCGACCAGAAAGCCAGTCTCGCCGTCGACGACAAGCTCTTGCGCGGCGCCCTCGGGGAACGCAATCACCGGCGTCCCGCAGGCGAGCGCCTCGATCATCACCATGCCGAACGGCTCGTTCCAGCGGATCGGCATCAGCAAGCCGCGAGCGCGCGCGAACAGCGAATGCTTGGCCGACCCGCCGACCTCGCCCACAAACCGAACCCGGTCGCCGTCGATGTGAGGTGCGATTTCCCGGTCGAAGAACGGCTGCTGGCCCGGCTGGATCACGCCGGCCAAGACGAGTGGCACGTCGACGGCGCGCGCGGCTGCGATCGCCCGGTGCGCGCCTTTCTCCGGGGTCATCCGGCCGACCCAGAGAAGGTAGTCACCCTTGCGCTCGTGAAGCGGCCAAGCCCGCAGATCGATCGGGTTGGGGATCGAGACGATCGCACCCAACCCCGGCGGGGCCGATGCAAGCTGGGCACGGCTGATACCCACGAGCGTTGCCTTATGCCCGTGTTGCGCGTAGAAGGCCGCAGTGTCAGGGGTGAACGGTCCGTGCAGGGTGTGTACCAGTGGCGTTTCGATGCGGTTTGCCATCGCAAGCCCAGTGAACCCGCAGTGGTCGTGAATGACGTCGAACCGCTCACGACCCTTGGAGCGATCGATCGCGTCGAACGCCCGCCCGACATGGTCTACCTCGAACAGCGACCGCTCGATCGCGTCAGGATGGGACTCCTCGAGGAGATTCACCACGTCGGCGCGTGACACAGAGCCCGGAGCGCAGAACAGCGTGACCTTGTGTCCCAGGCGGACCAAGGCCTCCGTGAGGCTACTCACGACGGACTCGACGCCACCGTACCCCGGTGCCGGGACTGAGATCCACGGTGGAGCGAGCATCGCGACGTGCAGCGCTGCTCGGGGCGCGCGCAGCAATGATAGGTCTGGCGTGTGGCCGCCGCTCGCCCGTCCCCACAGTTGACCACGCGACCTCACCCTGGGCGCTGAGTTCACAGTATTCAACGACGCTCCTCACATGCCTCTCAGGCGGGGCGCTCGCGAGGCAGAGAGGTCAAGTTGGACCGAGCGAACACACGATCGCCAACCCCTGAGGGAACGCGACGGACTACCCAACCGTATCAGACATGGGGCGAAATCCGAGTGCCGCGGTCGGAATGCGCTACGGGGAGTTAGTGCCCACTCTTCCAGCCGATGGTAGGCTGAGTACCGGGAGCACCAGCCTGACGCGGGCGCCTGCGAGTGACAGCGCCAATCTGATTCTCCGGAACCGCAACGCACGCGGAGTCCGTTTGTCGCTCGAGATTCGTCCACCGGGCGTCGGCTGCGTCAAAGCCGACGAACGTAGCAGCAGGCTAAGGTCGCTCCGCCGCCGGACGGCGCTGAGCGTGTTGGGGGCTCTTGTAGTCGCCGCCGTGCTCGGATTTGTGCTCGCCGGCCGGCGCGGTCAGTTCACCGCCGCGCTTCAGAGCGCTCCAATCTCAATTCTGGGGCTGGCGGTGCTGCTTCAGATCGTCGCGCTGCTGGCTCGCACCGAGGCGTGGAACGTTTGCGTCCGTGCCGCGGGCGGAACGGTCCCCCGCCGCCTGCTGTTCCGCGCTGCCGGTATGGGCTACCTGGCGAGCCTGGTAAACGGGTCAGTCGGGGTAGTCGTGCGGATCGCGTCGCTGCGCCGCCTGGCGCCGCAGGACGCTCCTGGTGTGCCGGCGCTAGTAGCCGCCGAGGTTCCGATCATCACCGTCGAAGTCGCGCTCGCGGCGATCTTCTCGTTCACGCTGATTGCCCCGCTCGGGGTCCCGTGGTGGGTGCCCGTGCTCGCAGTCGGAGCGATGATCGGCGCCGTGGCGGCTCTGCGGCGGGTGTCCCAGTGCCGTCGAACCGGACTCTGGGCCGGGCTGGCGATTATGCGAAACCACGGTCGCGGGCGCATGATCGCGTTCGCGCTCCTGGCGGTCTGCACACAGGTCATTCGCAACTGGCTGATGCTGCACGCGATCGGCGTAAACGTATCTGTCCTGGACGCGATGGCCCTGCTGATAGCGATGTTCACGGTCGGCCAACTTCCGATCGGACCGAGCATCGGCGCCGCCACAGCCGTGCTGGTCTTAGGCCGCCATGGCGTCGCCGCGGCGGCCGCCGCCGGTGTACTGCTGACGGTGACTAGCATCATCGGATCCCTGTGCTACGCCGCTTGGGCGGTCACCGACCGAATCGCCACAGGTCGGCTCAACCCGAGTCCGGATGCTCCCGTGGGAACCCTCGCCGTGACGACCACCTCGGCCTGATAAGCGCGATCCCCGCCGGCGTCTAGTGCGCCGGGTGCGGCTCCCGTCAGTGCGCCTCCTGCGCACGCACGTCGCGTAGCCGTCGCTCGGCACGTTGCAGCTCACCTTCGAGCTCACGCAGACGAGGGCTCGGACGCAGGCCCCACCTGTAGAGCCTCGCGCGCAGAAGCGCCACTCGGTCGTGGCAATCGCACAGGTCCGCCTGTGCTAGCTCGACGTCGCGGCGCCAGCTCACGAGTCGAACTCCAACACCGAATACGCATTGCAGCCGAGGATCTCACGCACGCTGCCATCCCCTCCGGTGTTCGGCTGCCGCCACACGATGAACGGCCGGTGGGACCCCATGTCAAAGATCGCCGCGACGGTACCGCCTCGTAGTGGGTCGGAGCGGCCGACCTCGGTGATGCAGTCCATGCTTCCCCGTCGCGTCCACAACCTGAGGATCCGACGGGTAGTGGGCCGACGGCCCATCTCGCTCTCGATCACGCCGCTCATGTCACGGTACGCGCCCTCGAGGACCTGTGGATCGCCGGTGACACCTGGGATAAAGAACGTCGTCATCTCAACCTAAAGCCCCCGGCTGCGAGCATCCTCCGCGAGGGATGCGCCCATCACGCTGGGCTGGGTCTGCTCTTGGAGCTCACCGATCAGCTTTGCATGCCGCTCGGATTCCCGGTGTACGGAGTCCTGGAGCCCCTCTACGAGCCGCTCCAGGTGGGCAATACGCGCTTCGAGCGCAGGGAGACGATCATCGCCTGTGCCGCCGGTCGAGCGCCTGTCCGGTCCGTCTGCGCCCGGCCCCGAGCGCCGGAGCTGGCGGATTCGGGCGAGCAGTCTCTCACGATCACCCATGATCATCGTGTCCACGACCGCTCGGATGGCCGGGGCGCGTAGCGCCGGCACTCCTGTGCAGTCGTAGGACGGATCACGAGGGTCCCGCTCTGCAGCTGCTCGTGGACGAGATCACGCTTGGCCTGACGCTGCCCACGGCGTCGGCAAGGAGCATGATCCCGACAGACAATCCCCCGTTCGAGTGGTGGACTGACATGCGACTCCTTCCTGGGCCGGCGCGATGAGGCTGCTCGGAGGGCGATTCGCTGCGTCGGCCAGAAAGAACCTCGCGGGCGACAGACGCGCCCGTAGCAAGCACCGTAGCACCTGGGAGACCGGGCCACGAGGGCAGGCCCCGCGCGACGTCTCGTATTGCGCCAGCCGGCGACGTCTCGTATTGCGCCAGCCTACGACGGGGAGTAGGCTGAGGCCGCGTGATCCCGCGGGCAGGATTTCCGCCTCGGTGAGGGCCGCGCCGCCCGCCCCGGATTCCCGATCTTGCGGTCATGACCTCGATAACAGAGATCACCGTCCTTGGCGGCCAGCGCTTTCGCGTCGAGGGCGAGGCCAAGCATGTCGAGCGGCTGATCCTCGACGCAGCGCGCGGGTCGATCATGCAGCTCGCATGGCTAACTGAGGCCGAGAGCGGAGAGTCAATCGGCGTCAATCCCGAGTGTGTAGTCATGCTTCGGGCTCTCGGGTCTTAGCCGCTCGATCCAGCAACCGGCTGAGGTTGCAGCCGCCGAGACCGGTGTTGCGGGCTATGCGGCGCGAGGCGAAACAACAGGAGGGCGCACGCGCCCTCCTGCTCGTTTGGCCGGTGTCCGGATCTAGAGCACCTGGACGTTCGCCGCCGCCGGGCCTTTCTGGCCCTGCTCGGGGTCGTAGCTAACCTTCGCGCCCTCGGCGAGCGACCTGAAGCCGTTGCCTTGGATCGCGCTCTGATGCACAAACAGGTCCTTGCCGGCGTCATCGGGCGTGATGAATCCAAAGCCCTTGTCGTCGCTGAACCACTTCACGGTTCCTGTGGCCATCTTTAACCCTCCTGGGTATGTGCGCTGCGAGACGCGGAGGGTGCAACGAGGCAACAACTGCGAAAACGCGGGGCACTGCTTTGGCCGAGACTGATGCTCGACCCGTACGGTCAAGCCTACCGGTCCCAGAAGCAGAGCACGTGCCTAGCGATGGCCCTAACTCAGATCCTCGTAGCGACGCCTTCGAACCTGCTCTCGCTCTCGTGTGGCGCGCACCTTACGGGCCTCGCTCTGTGCCTGCTCGTTCCGCTGCGCGATCTCCTTCTTCAGCGCGATGAACGCTGCGTCCGCCGTAGATCGTCCCGGTCCCGGTGCCGGTCTCGGCTCGGGAGTTTGCTTCGCCACCTGACATCCACTCCTCATCGCTCCCTACGAAAACTGGCCACACGACGAATGCGAGAGCGAGACACCGAGCGGTGGAGACAGCCTCTCGACTGTACTAGTGCACGCGTCTCGACCAGCCGATTAGCGTTCGAAGTCCACGAGTTGGGCCTGCTAGGGAGCGTGCGCGCTACGAGCGGCGGTTGGAGTTCCGCGTCGGATAGCCGGAACGGGCTTCGATGTCGTGGCGCAGTTGCTGGGTTTGCTCGAGAGCTTGCAGCTTCTTTAGCGACTGGTTTTCGATCTGGCGGATGCGCTCGCGGGTCACGTTGAACGCGCGCGCAACCTCCTCGAGCGTGCGCGGGGATTGATCGCCGAGGCCGTAGCGCAATTCGATCACGCGGCGCTCCCGGTAGGAGAGATTCTCAAGCGCCTCGCGCAGGGCCTGGTTGGCCAGGATCTCCACGGCTCGCTCGTAGGGGGACTCAGCATGTTCGTCGGCGATCAAATCACCGAACTCCGATTGCCCCTCCTCTCCGACGGGCGTCGCGAGCGAGATCGGCGCCTGCGCAGAGCGCCGGATCGCTTCGACCTCCGCAGGGTCGAGTCCCGTGACCTCGGCGATCTCGTCGTCGGTCGGCTCGCGGCCCAGCCCGGTCACCAGCTTCCGCTCGGCGCGCCCGATCCGGTTGAGCTTCTCGACAATGTGCACCGGGATCCGGATCGTGCGTGCCTTGTCCGCGAGGGCACGAGCGACTGCCTGCCTGATCCACCAGGTGGCGTAAGTCGAGAATTTGAATCCCCTGCGGTAGTCGTACTTCTCGGTTGCACGAACGAGACCGAGCGTCCCCTCCTGGATCAGGTCAAGAAACGGCATCCCTTGATTGCGGTAACGCTTGGCGATCGATACCACTAGCCGCAGGTTTGCCTCGACCATCCTCTGCTTTGCCTCGAACGAGCCGCGCTCGATCCGCCTGGCAAGAACAACCTCCTCCTGAGCGGTCAGCAGCCGCACCTTGCCGATGCCCTTCAGGAACAGCTGCAGACCATCCGTCGTCATTTCCGGCTTGAGACTCGGCTGAGCCCTGCGGCGGGTCCCCTTCTCAACCGGGCGTTCGACGCCGATCAGGGCTGCCGCGGTGGCCGGATCGACCTCCTCGATCAGCTCGATCTCGCAGCGCTCAAACACACCGTGCAACTCCTCCACATCTGCGTCCTCGAGCCCGAGGTCGGCCGTCGCGGCCGCGATCTCGGCGTAAGTGAGCACGCCCAACTGCAGCCCGCGCTCGATCAGCCCCTTGACCTCTTCAAGCTCCCCGAGATCTGCCGCTGACATCTCGTCACACTCGCGTTCAGCCCGCGGGCTTGCGACCGCGTGGCGCGCAGCGCCGACGTGTCCGTGGATCTTGTTCCCCGCGCTTCATATCTTCACGCCTCCAATGCCGCTGTCGGTAGGCGCGCAAGGAAGAACGCGCGGCGCGCTCCGCCAAGTTACGAAAGCCGGGGCCCGTGGGTAGCCCCCACAAACCAACAGGCCGACCCCGCGGTCACAACCAGTAACCCACGCCCCCCGCCTCGTGACGCAAGCACGTCGTCGGTGGCATCAGGGCCGTAGGGTGAGAATCCAAGCCGCAGGGCCAGCTCGCTCACGACTTTACTCCGATTCGCAGCGTTCGCGCGGGCGGAGAACCAAAAAAATGCCGTTTTACCCGTGGCTGACCCTAATTCCGACTGCGGAGGTCGGAATCTGGTATGGTGTGCATGCGCTCAGTGAGCCCCTTGCTCTTCTTGCTTCCCGGGCGACATCACCGGTCAGAAGGGCAGAGAGGCGGTTGGCGATGGCCACCGCAAACAAGAAGTCCCGCGCGTCGAAGCAGCGCGCGCGTCCCCTGGCTCACATCAATGGCCCGGCACCGATGGAGTTCCTCATCTTCGAGGACAACAGCGCCTCGTATCACTGGACGATCCTCGCCGGCGACGGCGCAACGCTCGGGCACTCAGGGGACTTCGCCTCGTACGACGATGCCGAACAAGCCGCCCGGCAGATTCGCGACGGTGCCGCCTCAGCCCGGTTGGAGCCCCGGGAGAACGGCACAGTGGACGAAAGCGGCAGCTTCACCAGCGAGGCGGTGGCCCAGTGACCGGCGCCACGCTGATCGCGCCCACGGAGCTGATCGCGCCCACGGAGCTGATCGCGCCCACGGAGCTGCTCGCGACCCCAAGCGAGTCTGATCCAAGACGGACCTATAGCTGCCCCGAGTGCGAGCACGTTCTACGCGTGTCCGGGCTTGGCCGCCACCGGGTGTACTTCGAGCTGAGTGACGAGCGGTCAGACGACCCTGTCATGAACCGAGTGTGCCCAGCGTGCGGGCACATCCTGCCGGGAAAGAACGCGCCGTGACCCGATCAGCAACCCACCTTTGCTGCCCACATTGCCGGCTTCGCTTTACCCCTGCGATCGCCGCGTACATTGTCCGTTGCCCTGAGTGCGGGGACTCACCGCAGCCGATCGCGAGCCTTGAGCTCACGTTCGGTTTCCGCGTCGTCGGACCGGGGGACCTCCCTCACGAGTTACCGTACGCGACCGCGGTCTCCGTCGCCTTGCCTCGGCCGGGATCCCCAACCAAGTTGGAGATGGAGTAGTGGCTTCTCCCGAGACAGCCGTGGTGACCGGGAACGAGCAGCTTGCGGGCATCAATGCCGACTACGAGGAGCGCTACGGGTTCCATGACGCCGAGCATTACCTGTACAAGGCACCGAAGGGCTTGAGCAGGGAGATCGTCGAGAAGATCTCGGAGTTCAAGTCAGAGCCGCAGTGGATGCGCGACTTCAGACTGAAGGCGCTGGACCACTTCCTCGCTCGCAAGCAGCCCACATGGGGCTCCCCGATGCTGGCTGAGCTCGACTACGACGACATTCGCTACTTCGTACGCGCGTCCGAGACACCAAGCCGGTCGTGGGACGACGTGCCCGACGATGTCAAGCGGACGTTTGATCGCTTGGGCATTCCCGAGGCCGAGCGAAAGTTCCTCTCGGGTGTAGGTGCGCAGTATGAGTCAGAGGTCGTCTACCACCAGATTCACGAGGACCTCGAGAAACAGGGCGTGATCTTCACCGACATGGACACCGCGCTGCGCGAGCACGAGGACATCTTGCGCGAGTACTTCGCGACCGTCATCCCGCCCAACGACAACAAGCTCGCGGCGCTGAACTCTGCGGTGTGGTCCGGCGGATCCTTCGTATACATCCCCGAGGGCGTCCACGTCGAGATGCCGCTCCAGGCCTACTTCAGGATCAACACCGAGAACATGGGCCAGTTCGAGCGGACACTGATCATCGCCGAGCCGGGCTCATACGTTCACTACGTCGAGGGATGTACCGCGCCCACCTATAGCTCTGACTCACTTCACTCCGCTGTTGTCGAGCTGATCGCTAAGCCCGGCGCACGCATCCGTTACACGACCGTCCAGAACTGGTCGACCAACGTCTACAACCTGGTCACCAAGCGCGCGGTCGCGTATAACGACGCCACGGTCGAGTGGGTCGACTGCAACCTCGGGTCCAAGCTAACGATGAAATACCCGAGCATCTACCTGCTCGGAGAGCGCGCCCACGGCGAAGTCCTGTCGATCGCCTTCGCAGGCGCCGGCCAACACCAGGACGCGGGCGCCAAGATCATCCACGCCGCACCAAACACGACCTCGAACATCTTCGCCAAATCGATCTGCAAGGACGGCGGCCGAGGCTCGTACAGAGGCCTGCTCGAGATCGCCAAGGGCGCCCACGGCTCCCGCTCCAAGGTCGTCTGCGACGCGTTGCTGCTGGACGAGCACTCGCGCTCAGACACCTACCCGACGATCCGGATCGGCGAGGACGATGTCAACGTCGGCCACGAAGCGACCGTCTCGAAAGTCGGCGACGACCAGCTTTTCTACCTGATGTCGCACGGCATCTCCGAGGAGGACGCCTCGAAGCTGATCGTCAACGGCTTCGTCGAGCCCATCATCAAGCAGCTCCCGATGGAATACGCCGTCGAGATGAACCGGCTGATCGAACTCCAAATGGAAGGCTCGATCGGCTAACGGACGTGCTGGCCATCCTCGCCAGCGACTACCTTGACGCGCCGACTTCCTCAGGAGCGACTTGGGCCGGCGTCGATCGATGGCGTGTCACGCTGGCAGGCTGCGTGCGAGCTGCCTGGGCGAACGTGACGAGCTTTCCGTGCTCCTCGTCCCATAACTTGAGCCGGACGCTCCGCAGCCCATCCCACAGCGAGAGCGTCGGAACCTGGCGGAAGATCGCGTTCTCATCGTGAGCGCGTTGAAGGTTGTAGTTCGGAATCCGCGAGTTCAGATGATGGACGTGATGAAGCCCGATGTTCCCGGTGAAGAACTGCAGCACTCTCGGCAGCTTGAGGTAGGAGCTGCCGCGGAGTGCCGCCTCTGAGTAACTCCAGTCAGCAGGGTCTTGCCAGTAGGCGTCTTCGAACTGATGCTGCACGTAGAAGAGCCAGATTCCGACCGATCCGGCGAGTATCGCCGAAGGCGCCCAAACGATCAGGAAGCTCTGCCATCCGATCAACCAGCACAGCCCACCGATCACGACGACCAGCGCCACATCGGTGCCGAGCACGCTGTGGCGCAGCCGCGGACGCTGCGACCGGGTTGCTATGCGCGGCCCGATCATCATCGCGATAACCGGACCGAACCCGAACATTACGACCGGATTGCGCATCAGGCGGTAGGCAAGACGACCCCGCCACCCACGCGCCCGGTACTCGCCCACGGTCAGCGTGATGATGTCCCCGACGCCACGGCGCTCGAGGTCCCCCGATGTTGCGTGATGGATCGCGTGATCGTGACGCCAGCGCTGGAACGGTGACAACACGAACAGGCCGAGAAAACGGCCGAGGGACCGATTCGCAACCTTGGAGGGCAGGAGCGACCCGTGCGCACAGTCGTGAAAGACGACGAACGTGCGCACCAGGAAGCCGGCGGCGGGCAGGATCAACGCGAGCGTGAGCAGAAGCGAGACGTCAAGCGCGAGATACATCAGGACGGAAACCGCCACGTATGGCACGACCGACGTGAGGATCTCGAATGCGCTTCGCCCAAACCGGGGACGCGCGTACGCGGCTAGCGCTTCAGGCCCAAGCCGACAATCCAATCGAGCCAAAATGACCACTCCGATGCAGGGGTTGAGGTCCAGAGCACAACCCCCACCGGCCGCCATCAGACCGCCCTGGGCGCAAGCTTCGAATTAGCGAGGCAACCCGGCCGAACAGCGGTGGTTCCGCCAGCTGTCTCGAAGACCAACCTAGGTTAGTCGATATCTTCCCGAGTAGCACCCGGGGAGCGGGCGGGTAGTCATCCTGGCGAGCGCGGGCGGCCCGTAGCGCCGCCTGAGCGGCAGCCTATGGGGGTGGGCCGGGGTCCTCGGGAACCGCCGGGTCGACGAATTCCAACGCGCCGAAGCCCGGAACCGGGCCGTCCATCAGAAACATCTCGATCGTGAGGTCGGGCTCGATATGTGCCTGGCTCAGGAAGGCGAGCACCTTACGCCCCGTGAGCTGCTCGATCATCGCGCTGTAGCGCTCCTTCATCATTCGCTGAAAGTCACGGCGCATATCGAGCACTCGATTCGGCTCCCCTCCTTCCACCATCGTGCGCTCGATCGCCGTGAACCCGTTGCTGAGAACGCACACGATCAGGTTGTCGAGAACGTAGGTCTTGGCCTTGATCGGTCCGCGGCCGTAGTGCTCGCGCATGAGGGCGACGAGCCGATTCGTGATCTCCGCCAGCAGCCTGCCGCCGACCAGCGGCTGGGGACCCTGTTCCGGGCCGCCAACGCTCATGCCTTGCCTCTGGGTGCTTCGCCCTTTGCTGTGCTCACTGATGCTACGGGTACCCGGCGAACCGACTCCAGCGCGAACCGGATCGCCTACTTCAGACTCGGGCGCATCCTACTGACGAGAAGTCTTGGTTGCCACGGGCGCGGCCGCCGACACGCTCTCGCGGGCGTCGTCCCGGCCGCACCCGCGGCAGTAATGCCGGCGGTGTTGCCGAATCGGCGTGAGTGCGACAAGATCGTGTGGCGATGGGCGAGGTCAATCCAGAGGCGTCGCTCGAGATCGGTCGCGGCGTGTTCAAGCGACTTGGTGATTGCACCGGCTCCGACATCGAGTCGGCAATCGGTTTGATCGCCCAAAGGCGCATCGACCGGGCCTGGATCGCGGAGCAAGCGTCGGGACCCGATCGGAGCGAGCTCACAATTGCCCGCCGCTTCTTCGCTGACACGACGGACGCCGAGCGGGACCTCATCGCCTACTGGCAGATGGTCAAGCTCGTCGAGGAAGCACACCTGCGCTACACGGCGGACGGCGATGCGTGACCGCAAATCAGCGCGCCTGGCGGCAAAACGGACCTCGCGGAGGCGTTGCTCAACCTACGAGTCGAACTCCAACACGGCGTACGCGCTGGAGCCGAGGACCTCGCGCACGCCTCCGGGCCTTCCGATCTCCGGCTGCCACCAGACGACGAACGGCCGATGAGGGCCCATATCGAAGATCGCCACCACGGTGCCGCCGCACAGCGGGTCAGAACTGCCGACCTCGGTGATGCAGTCGATTTTTCCCCGCCGTGACCACAATCTGAGGATCCGACGGGCGTTCGGTCGATGACCCATCTCGAGCTCGACCACGCCGCTCATGTCACGGTAGGCGCTCTCGACGACACGCGGATCGCGGCCGACTCCGGGAATAAAAAACGTGGTCACGCCGGAGATCACAGCCCGCGGCTGCGAGCATCCTCGGCGAGGGCTGCGCCCATCGTCCCAGGCTGGATCTGCTCCTGAAGCTCAGCGATCTGCTTGCCGCGCCGCTCCGATTCTCGGTGCACGGAGTCCTGTAGTCCCTCGACCAGCCGCTCCAGGTGCGCGAGCCGGGCTTCGAGCGCATTGACCCTGTCATCCGGTGCGCCGCGACCAGCCTCGAGGTCGATGGTCGGCCGTGCGGCCGAAGCGTCTGCATCCGTCGGCGACCGGCTGACGCGACGGACTCGTGCGATGAGTCCGTCACGGTCGGCCATCAATATCTTCTTCCGGGTGGCTTCGGCGACGTGGTCCGGGGCGGGTAGCGCCGACGCTCCTCCTCGGTCATCTGGCGAATCACGAGCTCGCCGTTCTGAACCTGCTCACGAACAAGCTCGAGCTTCGCCTGGCGCTTCTCTTCGGCTCTCTCACGCGTCGTCTTCACCGCATCATCTCGCTTCCGGTCCTCGACCGAGCCAAGCAACGACGAATGTGGGCCGCTGGGCGCGGGCGCGACACCCCAGCCGCCCAGCGCATCGGTGCCTCATCATGCGTCTCCCTCCTTGGCCGGCGCGGTCGGTCTGATCAGAGGGAGATTCGCTGCGTCGGCCGAGAAGAACCTCACGAGCGACAGCGTCGCCCGCACATAAACGGTAGCACCGACAACGGACCCCAACGACAGCAGGCCGGTACAGGCATTGCGCAAGCTCCCGCCCGACGACCAACGCGCGAGCAGGCGGGGTGCGCTACCGGAGCGACACGCGACTGGGCAGGCGACCGGATTCGTCGGCGCACGCAGCGCCCGGATCGTGGCGTGAGACTTCCGGCGCTCCCCGGTATCAGCGTGAGCGTGATCCTGACGGTGGCGCCCGCGTTGATGTTCCCGAGCCGGCAGACGACGAGCTGACCGGCCGTGCACTGACGGGTTGAAGGACGGACGGAGACGATCGTCGCGAAGAAGGGTCCGCCGGATCGATCGTGTGCACGGCCCGCTGGAAGGCCAGGTCGTCGTCGAAGTGCCCCGCGTTCTCCGTCGCCTACGAACTGCAGCCAGGCGCGAGCAGCAACACGCCCTGAAAGACGTCCGCCCGCGACGCGTCGTCAAGCCCACCCTGGTCCGCGACGGCCAGCGCGACCAGGCATGTCGGCAGTCCCTTCTCGGGTGGAAACCAGAACCCCGGTCGGTCACCAACGACAGTGCCGCCAGCACTTCTGTCAACCCCGCGGTCGGCATCGCGCGCCTAACCTATCCGGACATTTCACACCGTGGTGATCCAACGGCGCGCGCGCGTCGTAATGAGGGCATCGATCCTCACTACGCCAAGGAGACTTCGCGCATGTCAGTTGACCAACCCAAGCCGGGCACGGACCGCAGACACTTCCTTCGCAGGACGGCAGCCACCGGCGCCGGCGTCCTCGTGAGCGCGTCGGCGCTCGACGTGCTGATCCCGTCGTTTGCCGCCGCCAAGAGCGGTGGCGTCACCAGCGGCGATGTCGCGATCGTCGGTGCGGCGCAGATCGCCGAGGCGCTGGCGGTCACGACGTACACGAACATCATCAACCAGTCGCCGTTCTTCAAGCGGCTGCCCGAGGACGATCAGGGCTATCTGGTCGCGGCGCGGCAGGAGGAGATGTCGCACTACGCCCTCGAGATGAGCGTGACCGGCAAGCCCTCGCCGTTCACCACCTTCTACTACCCCCCGAAGATGTTCTCCGACGCCCAGACCACCCTCGACGTCCTCGTCACGCTCGAGGATGCGTTCATCGCCGCTTATCTCGTCGGGGTCCGGGACTTCAGCACCCCCGCCCTCCGCGTGCTCGCGGCGCGGATCATGGGCATCGAGAGCGACCACCGCACGCTCGCGCGCGTCCTGGCCGGCGACGTGTCGGCCCAGGACGGCGGACCGATCAAGAAGATCACCGGCGTCCAGGGCAAGGCCGAGCGCGCCGATCCGCCCAACAACAACGGGTACGAGCGCACGCTCAAGTGGACGAAGATCAGCCAGGCGGTCGCGGCTCTGACTCCGTTCGCCGACCAGGCAGCCGCGGGCCAGGCCGGATTCGACACC
Organism: uncultured Solirubrobacterales bacterium; assembly: GCA_963770615.1. GTDB lineage: Bacteria > Actinomycetota > Thermoleophilia > Solirubrobacterales > Solirubrobacteraceae > Palsa-465. The sequence goes on from CAVYQJ010000009.1 coordinate 41,010, forward strand.
ACCAAGCCCTACCAGTTCAGGCCGTTCACTCCAACGCTGCCGAACCCACTCGGAGCATTCCACTCATTCGCGGGGTGACCCCGAGCACCGCGACGGCGCGGTCAGCGATGACCGCGCCGGCGATGCTCTTCGCGAGCAAACGCCGGGCACGAACGCCTTGATCAGGCGAGGCCGGCGCGGTCCAGCATCGCAATCAGGCTTGGTCGCCGACGGTCACCGGCTGGAAGTCCTCAGAAAATGGACTGCGCGCTCGCGGCCGGGCGCTACGCCTTGACGAAGCGCTGTACGAACTGCAGCGCCGCGTCAGCGACTTCTCGCCACCCGCCGTCGATCGTGAGTGAGTGACCGCGGTTCGGAATCTTCACGATCTCGGTCACGCCTTCGTTGCGCTGCTGGCGCTTGAACGAGGCGTTGGCGATCGCCCACGGCACGGTGTTGTCCTTCTCCCCGTCGATGATCAGCAACGGCCCGCGCTCGGGATTCTTGGTGTCGACCTTCGCCTCGGTCCACGGGTTGAGGTTCGCGCTCGCCGCCTGAAACAGTGGCTTACCCGACGCCGGCACCGCGAACGTGTCATACAGCTGCCTGGCTTCGTCCTCGCTCACCGCGTTGGCGAACGCGAACCGGAACTGCTCGTAGGTGAGCGGAACCGCGCGGTTGCGGTTGGCCGGCTTGCCGAGCACCGGCGAGGCGGACTTGAGCGCCGAGATCGGCAGCGGCAGCACGCCCCGGAACGGCGCGGGATCGACCGCGACCGACGCCGAGGCCAGCCCGCGTCCCGCGATGATCTGGGTGATCAAGCCACCGAACGAATGTCCGATCACCGCCGGCTTGCGGTCCAGCTGCGCGATCAGGTCGGCGAAATGATCGGCAACCTGCTTGATCGTCTTGTGAGCGAACACCTCCGGGTGCGCCTTGGCGTCCTCCACCGTCTCGGGGTCGTCCGGCCACCCGGGTGTGAGCGTCGTGTAGCCGGCCTTCTTGAACACGCCCGCCCACCGATCCCAGCTGCTCGGGAGCAGCCACAGACCGTGGATGAACACGACGGGCTGACGTCCCGCCGCGTTGGCCCGCTTGACCTGCCGCTCCTCGTGCTCCGTGATGGTCGCCATCGGATCCTCGCTTCGCTCGACTTCAACACACGGGTCGTCCCCGCCCGACACAGGAGGACAGAGCGGCCACCCCGAACCGCTTGATCGCCCCGATGGCGGAGCATCCTACTTATGCCGTGCCGCTCGCGTTGCTGACCGATGGCGCGTCGCCGAACCGATCCTCGCGCACGCGGTGTTCGGGTTCGAGATGCACCAGTACCGTGGTGCCCGGCAGCCGCTTGACGATCTCGTCCTGGAGGTCGTGGGACATCTTGTGGGCTCGTTCGAGGCTCGTCCCGGTCGCGAATTGGAGGTGGAAGTCAACCTGATGCTGGCTGCCGACATGCCGCGCGCGGAGGTCGTGGAATCCGACGATCTCGTCGCCCAGGGACGACTCGATGACCTCCCGGATTTGGGCCAGTTCGTCTTCGGGCAACGTCTCGTCGGCGAGGCGACGACCGCTGTCGAGCAGGATCCGCACGCCGGTCATGCTGATCGTTCCCGCGACGAGCAGACCGACGACGGGATCGATCCAGCGGGCGCCGGTGAGCTTGATCGCAATCAGCGATGCCCACCCCCAACGACGTGACCGTGCCGCCGTTGACCAGCCGGCGGATCGACTCGATCGCGACGGTTGCTGCGCGCGTCTTGGCTGGCGGGGAACTGGACATGGTGCAGTCACGGGGCCGACGCGCGGCCGAGCAGTCCGACATCGGACAGGCTCAGGCGCCCGCCAGCTTCCGGAGCTGCTCGAACGTGTCGTCCTCGAGCAGATCGCCACAAGCGCGGACGCACGCCCTGCAGGTCTTCTCGCAGATCGCGCAGTGACGATGATGGTGAGCGTGCCGAGCGCACTCCTCGGCGCTGTTCTCGCACGAGCGGACGCACGCCTCCAGCAACCGGTGGACGACGAACTCATCCCACTGCGCCGGCCGAGAAAGAAGTCGCGCCGTCACGTCGCAGACATCGGCGCAATTGATGCACAGGCGGGCGCATACGCGTAGGTCGGCGGCGTCCTCCTCGGCGAGGTCGGCGTTGGCGCAGGTGGTGCAGGTTTGGACACACCTCAGGCAGGCATCGATTGCTGCCGCGAGATCCGCTGAGCCCAGCGGGACGCCGGTCGGCACGGCCTCGAGGATCTCTTGGGTATCGGTCATGCTCGACCCCCGGGTGAAGTGCAGCGAGTGCAGCGCCTACGGCGCTGCCGGGCCGTTCGGCTCCGACGAGGGCAGCATAACTCGCCCTAACGCCGCAACCCGGCCGGCCGCGATCCGCGGGCCGGCCGGGCAGGAGAACGAGGGTCAGCGCGCCTTGGCGACGGTGAAGCTGAGCCCGCTGCTGCGCTGGGTGAAGGTCGCGCGGCCGGCTGCCGGCGAGGTCGTGGTCCACCCGGAGATCGGCTTCCCGGCGGCCGCGAGGAAGCTCGTGAACTCGGCCGATGCCGTGCCGCAGTCCAGGTTGGGGCTCGAGACGGTGTACGCGCCGCCCGGCAGATACGCCTTATCCGCGTGGTCGTTGTGCAGCACCGTGAAGCCGATGCCGACGCAACGATTGAGTCGGGTCGAGCCGCCGGAGTTCGAGCTCGCAGCGACGACGCGCAGGTTGCCGACCGAGGCGACCTGGCGGTTGCCGAAACGGAGCTGCACCGAATACACGCCGGGCTTGGTCGACGGGGCGATCCGGACCGTCGTCTGGTAGATGCCCTCGACGAGCGCGGGCGTCTGGACGGCCGGCACGCCGCTAACGGTGCGGCCCGAGTAGATCGCGCGGGACACGATCGTGACGTTCAGGCCCGCCCTGGCGTACGCCAGACCGGAGATCGTCAGCTTCGCGCCCGGCTTCACGGTGGTCGAGCTGAGCCCGATGGTGAACGGCGCGCTGTTCGCAGCGTGCGCGGCCGGGGTCACCGGGGCACCTCCGGACGTCGCGGCGAGCGCGGTCGGGGCGGCGGCCAGCGCGGTCGCCGCGATGGCGCCGAGGCTGGCGAGCTTGAGGGGCGAGATACGTGAGCGATTGCGGAACATCGGGATCTCCGTTCGTTTCAGAAGCTGTGCGGCTGTTGGGCAGACGCGTTTTCGGTGTTGCCCACGGTCCCACCGCCGCGCGGTCGTGCCGTCCGTACTCGGGTACGACACTTCGCGCGCGCCACTACTGAGGCGTACGTACGGCTGTCGGGCCGCGCCCCGAGTTACGAAGCGATCCGGCGCTGCCCGGGCGCGGACGCTCCCTGGACCGCGCGCCGCAGATCGCGGCGGTCGTTCACACCGAGCTTGTGCATCGCGCGGTAGAGGTACGTCTCGACCGAGCGGACCGAGAGCACGAGACGCTCGGCGATCTCAGCGTTGCTCAGCCCCTGGGCGGCCAGTTCGGCCAGCTCTGCCTCGCGCGCGGAGAGCACGGTCCCCGGACCGGCCAGCCCGTCGATTTCTGGCGCGCTCGCGCCCTCGCCCTCGACGAACAGGCGCCGGCTGCGCGCGGCCGCCCGGCGCGCCGAGCCCTCCTGGCTCTCGGCGAGGAACGCGCCGGCGGCGTGCGCGGCCGCTTCGCACGCGTAGCGAAGCGCCCCTATCGCCTCGAGCTGCTCGGCGGCGTCGAGAAGCGCCGCTCCGTCGGCGTCGAGCAACCCGGCGGCGTGGGCCGCGGCGGCTGTGATCAACCGCGCATCGCTGCGAGCGTCCAGGTCGGCCAACAACGGGGCGACCACCGCCGGCGGGGCGCCTATCCGGAGCGCCTCGTATCCGAGGAACGCCGCGTCGTGCGGAGACGAGACGAGCGCCGCGGTATCCAGCATGACGCGCCATCCGGGCGCCGGGTCACCGTCGGCGACGGCCGTCCACGCCTCCGCCCATCGGAGGTGCGGCAGCTGGTTGGGCGGAGGTGGTTCCCCGCGCACCGCGGCCCGGCACCGCTCGAGCGCGACGCGCGCCGCGGCCGCGTCACCCGTGATCGCCGCGACCGCGCACTGGTATGCGTGGGTGATGACCAGCAGTCCAAACGCGTCATGAAGCTCGTAGTGCAGCTGGGCCTCGGCGAGCCACCGGCTCGCGTCCCGGAACCGTCCCTGGGCGTAGCGGAGAGTTGAGAGTCCGAGCCCCGCGATGCCCGCCGCGCTGTGGTCCCGGCTCCGCACGGCCGCCCGCATCGTTGTCTCGCACCAGCGCTCTAGCTCATCCCAGCCTTCGCCCGTGTTGATGCATACGCCCACCCCTATGGCCGCTGCGCCTTCGTCGTACACGTCCCGGAACGGCACCCCCGGACGCAGCGCGACCGCCAGCCGGTACGCATCGCGGCTACGACCGTCGTAGGCGAGCCGCCGCAGCTGCGCCGTCTGGACCGCGCGCTGACGGTCGGGATCGGAGCCGGTGGCATCGGACAAGGTCGAGGCTTGCAGTCCGCCGGCGCCGGGGCGCTCGCGCGGGAGGTGCGCGTCGATCAGGTCGCGCAGCGGATCGAGGCGGCGCTGCCACGAGGTGTCCGGCCACCACGTGCTCGCACGCCCGAGCAGCTCTCGCAGGTCCGCGACGCGATTCAGTCCCCAGAACAGCACCCCGGTCTGCTGCTGGAGATAGGCGATCGCTACGTCCCGTTCGATCGCCATGTCCGGCGCTTTGATCATCGCCTCAGCGTCGGCGAGCGCGGCGGCTGCCTCCTCGAACCGGTTTCGTGCCGCCAGCGACCGCGCGAGTAGCAGCTGTGCCTCCATCCCGCCGCCGGCCTCGAGTGCACGCTGCGCGAGCAACCCTCCGAGCTCCGGATCGCCCGTTGCGATCGCGTCTCCGGCGGCGTCGCCGAGCAGCCGATGCGGAACCGGTTCACCGGCCTCGGTCAACCACCGCGCGACGCGCAGCGACACCTCCGGCGTCAGCGAGGGGTTTTGCTGGAGCGACTGCGCCAGTCGCAGACGCACTTGGCGGGCGCGCAGGCCCGGCAGCGATGCGCGGATCGCCTCCCCGTAGAGCGGGTGCGCAAGACGCAAGACCGGATCGGTCATCGCCTCGTCGACGGTGATCAGCTTCTCGGCCTCGGCGGTGACGAGCGAGTCGAGCGGCTCGAGTCGCGTGAGCTCGGACAGGCGGAGCGGCTCGCCGAGGGCGAGCAGCTCGAGGCTGCGGCGGACTCCGTCGCCGAGGCGTTCGATCCGGGCGGAGACAAGCTCGGCCAGCGACCGCGGCACCTGCGGGCGCCCGGACATCCACCACAACCCGTCTTGGAGGCTAAACGCACCGCCGGCGAGCAAGCCGCGCAGAAGCTCGGTGACGTACAGCGCATTGCCGCGGCTGAGCTCCCAGATCCACTGGCGCACGCCGGCCTCGACCGGGCCACCGACAATCGCCTCGAGCAACTGGTCGGTCTGGGACTCGTCGAGCGCTCCGAGCCCGAGGCGCTGTGCGCCGGCATCCTTCCACAGGGCCTCGATTGCGTCCGGGCACGGCTCACCGGTGCGCAGGGTCACGATGATGAACGCCGCCGATGTTCTCGCGAGGTGCAGCACGAGCGCGGCCGAGGTCTCGTCGAGGTGCTGGGCGTCGTCGACGCCGAGGACGAGCTGTCTGCGGCCCGCCCGCTCCGTGAGCGCCTGCGCACTCGTTCGCAGCACGGTCAGCGGGTCGTCCGAGCCGACGCGCCCGGGCAGGACTCCGGCCAACGCGCCGAGCGGGATCGTCGCCGCACTGCGCGTCGCCTGGACCCATAGCGGCGCGGTGCCCGCCTGCTCTGCCTCGGCGAGCGCCGCCCGGGCGAGCCGCGTCTTGCCGACCCCGGACGGACCGGTGAGGACGAACCCGACGCCACCGGCCGCGCGGTCCACGGCGATCGTCCGTAACTCGAGGGCGCGCCCGACGAGTGGCGGACCAGCCTCCTCGATCACAGGTCTCGCCGGTCGGTCACGCCGAGCTTGTGCATCGCACGGTAGAGGTGCGTCTCGACCGTCCGAACCGACACCGCGAGTCGCGCCGCAACCTCGGCGTTGCCAAGGCCTCGGCGGACGAGCTCGACGATCTGACCTTCGCGTGCGGTCAGCCCGACCCTGAACCCATCGAGCCCGTCGACCGCCGGAGGGTCGGTGCCTTGATCGGACACGTGGAGATCGCGGGCGCGCGACCCGGCGCGGCGCGCCGAATCCTGGCGTCCGGCGTCGAGGAACGCCGAGGCCGCGTGAGAGGCGGCGATCATCGCGAACCGGAGCGCGCCGATCTGCTCGAACCGTTCGCTGACGGAGGCCAGCGCCTCCCCGTCGCCGGCGGCCAGAGCCGACGCATGAGCGGCGTACAGGTCGACGAGCGGGGCGTCGGCCCGCTCCGCAAGCAGCGCGAGCGCGGCGCTCGCCTGGGTCGCCGGCGCGCCGGCGATCAGCCCGTCGTAAGCAAGCTTCGCGGCCATGCCGGGCATCGTCTCGCCGAACAGATCGGCGGCGGCGAGAAAGCCGGGCGCAGCGGCCGGGCCGTCCCGCGTGCAAGCCGCCCACACGTGTGCGCGGGCGAGGTAGACCTGGCGCGCGAGCGGCCGCATGCGGGTGTGGTCTTCGATTACTCGCAGGCGCGCGAGCATGGCGGTTGCGCGCTCCGCATCGCGGGTGACGTACGCGATACCGACCCGGAGCACGAGCACCTCAGCGACCGTCCCGAACGCGTCCTCGTGGTCGAAATGCGAATCGGCCTCGGCCAGCCAGCGCTCCGCGTCCCGAAAGCGGCCGCGCATGAAGGCCAGCTGCCCGAGCCCGAGCGCACCCTGGGCCGCGGCCTCATGATCGTGTCGCCGCACCCCTTCCACGAACATCTGAGTGAGCTCCGGCTCGAGCGTGGACCAGTCGACACCCGACTCGACGCCGGCCAGCCGGAACGCCCCGAGGCCCACCAAGCCCGGGTAGTCACGCACCGGGATCGCCGGACGGCAGCGCCGGGCGACCGCCTGAGCCTCAACCCACTCGCCGCCGTAGAACAGCGCCAAAGCGAATCGGGGCTCTAGCGCGCGACGCGTTTCCTCGTCAATCGCGGGGTCCTCGAGCGCGGCACGCACCGCCCGGATCGCTCCGGGCAGATCGTCGACGACCGCACTCGGCATCGACACCCCGAGCAGCCGCCACCCCCACGCGGGATCGTGCGACCACGACCGCGCGCGCTCCAGCAGCGCGCGGGCACCCTCGATACGGCCGAGACCCCAGAACAGCACACGGGTGCGCTGGTCGAGGTAGTCCAACGCGAGTGCGTGTCCGGCAGCCTCCCCCTCGACCGGAGCCAACGTCTGCTCCGCATCGAAGAACAAGCCCCGCGTGGCGAGCGCGCGGCCCAACGCGAGCGCGGCCGGTAACCCCGCGCCATCGGCGACCGCGCGCTCCGCCAGCTTGGCGGCGAGTTCCGGGTCGCCGGCGAAGTTGGCGGCGTCGGCCCCTTTGACGAGCAGCGCGGACGGGATCGGCGCGTGGGCATCGAGGAGCATCCGCACGACGCGCACGGTGTCCTCGGGCGTCGCGCCCTCGCGTTGCTGGAGCGTCTCGGCGAGCCGCAGGCGCAGCCCGCGCGCCCGCAGCGCGGGAAGCGAAGCGCGGAGCGCCTCTCCGTACAAGGGATGTGCGAGCCGAACTTCGCCAGATCCGGGCGCCACCACGAGCAGCCCCTCCGCCTCGAGCTCGGCCAGCGCGTCGTACGACGTCAGCCCCGCGATCTCATCGACCTGCAGCGGTTCGGCGAGCGCGAGCAGCTCGAGCGGCGCCTGCTGCGCGGCGGGGAGCGCGGCGATCCGGTGCCCGACGAACTCGACGAGCGAGTCCGCGATCGACAACGGGCCCGATAGCCGCCAGAGGCCACCGGACCAGGCCAGGTTGCCGGCGCTGACGGCTCCGTGGACCAGCTCGCGCGCGTACATGGGGCTTCCCCCGCTGCGGTCGAGGATCCAGCGGACGACCTCCTCCTCGACGGGCCCCTCGAGCGCGGTCTCGATCAGCCGTCGGATCTCGTCGTCCCCCAACCCGCCGAGGTCGAAGCGACGCGCGCCGGCGTCCTTCCACAGTGACACGACGGCGTCGGGACACCGCTCACCGGCGCGAACGGTCGCGATCACGAATGCGTCCCCGCCGGTCGCCAGCTGCAGCACGAGCGTCGCCGATACGGGATCGAGCCATTGCGCGTCGTCGACGCCGACCACGATCGGCCGCCCGCTCGCCCGCTCGTGGAGCGCCTGCACGGTTGCCTGAAGCAGTCGGAACGCCTGATCGGACGGGACCTCATCGGGCAGCAGCCCGGCGCAGGCACCGAGCGGAACCAGCCCCGCGCTCCGCGTCGCCTGCACCCACTCGGTCATCGCCCCGGTTCGCTCGGCGGTCGCCAACGCTTCGCGGCCGAGCCGCGACTTGCCGATTCCGGCGTCGGCGCACACCACGACGCCGCAGCACCCGTCGGTGCGGGCGTCGGCGATTCCCGCGAGCTCCTTCTGTCGCCCGACAAACGGCCACACCGAGCCGACGCGAGGGTCTGCGGCGGGATTTCTACGCATCACGGTCCCCGGCGGATCGTACCGAGCCGTGCTGCTGGCTCTACGGATCTTCGCGATACGTACAGGCGCACACCAGGTGTCGTAGGCCGGTACGCACGACCGCGCGGCCCGACGGCGGGAGTCTCCTCGCACTGACCGAACCCGCACCACGTGAACAGGAGCCTCCAATGAGCATCACCGCCACCGCACCCAAAGTCGCAGCCCCACCGCAGAAAGTGCTCGCCGATGTCGCGGGCGACGGCGAAGGCCTCGAGCGCGACATCGGCTTCCTCGGTCTGTTGTGGTCGTCGGTCGGGTCGATCATCGGGTCCGGCTGGCTGTTCGGCGCGCTGATCGCGGCGACCGTCGCGGGACCGTCGGCGCTGGTCGCGTGGGTGATCGCGTCGTTCATCGTGATCCTGCTCGCGCTGGTGCACGCCGAGCTCGGCGGGCTGTTCCCAGTCAGCGGAGGCACCAGCCGGTTCCCGCACTACGCGTTCGGGAGCTTCGCCGGGATGACGTTCGGCTGGGCTTCGTACCTTCAGGCGGCGACCACGGCGCCGATCGAGGTGCTCGCAGTGATCCAGTACCTGTCGACCGCGCACTGGGCTCACGGCTTCTACAGGACGAACGGGACCTTGAGCCCGGACGGGATCATCGCCGCGGTGATCCTGATGGCCTGCTTCGTGGTTCTGAACCTGATCGGGATCCGATGGCTGACGCGCGCGAACACCGCGATCACCACCTGGAAGGTCGCGATCCCGGTGCTCACGATCATCGTGCTGCTCGCGACGCACTTCCACGCCGGCAACTTCACCGCCGGCGGCGGGTTCTTCGTCCACGGCCAGGCGGTCAAGAGCATTCTGATCGCGCTTCCCACAGGCGGAATCGTGTTCGCTCTGCTGGGGTTCGAACAGGCGGTGCAGTTGGGTGGAGAGGCGGCGAATCCCGAGCGCAATCTCCCCCGCGCGGTGATTCTGTCGATCCTGATCGGGGCGGGGATCTACATCCTGCTCCAGGTCGTGTTCATCGGGGCGGTCAGCCCGAGCCTGCTCGCGTCCCAGCACACCTGGACCAACCTCGGCGCTTCGAACGCGAACCCGTCGGTGGTGGCCTTGAACGCGGGTCCGTTCTACACGGTGACGAAGGTCGCCGGGCTCGCGTGGCTGGCGTTCGTCCTCCGCCTCGACGCGGTCATCTGCCCGTTCGGCACCGGCCTCCTGTACGCGACCACGTCATCGCGCATCAGCCTCGCACTCGCTCGCAACGGCTACGTCCCGGACGAGTTCGAGCGGACCAGCAAGCGCACGCACGTGCCCGTGTTCGGCGTTCTGTTCGCCACCGGCATCGGCCTGCTGTTCCTGCTGCCGTTCCCGAGCTGGAGCAAGCTCGTCGGGATCGCCACGAGCTCCTCGGTGCTCATGTACGCGGGCGCGCCGCTCGCGCTCGCCGCGCTCCGGAAGACCAAGCCCGACCTCCCGCGCGTGTACCGCCTCCCCGCTGCCCGCGTGTTGGCGCCGCTCGCGTTCGTGTGCGCGAGCTGGATCATCTACTGGTCCGGGTGGCAGACGTTGACGACGCTGATGGTCGCGATGCTGATCGGCTACGCACTCGTCGCGCTGTCCTACCTGTTCCGCCTCAACTCGGCCGCGCCCAAGCTCGACTGGCGTGCCGCCGGGTTCATCGTTCCCTACTTCCTCGGCATGCTCCTGATCTCGTACTTCGGGGACTTCGGTCCCGGCGGGATCATCGGCGGCATCGGGATCTTCAAGCACGTCCTCGACCAGGGTGGCAACGACGACCTCGGACTCGTCGGCGGACTCGTCGCCTCGGCGGCGTGGAGCCTCGTCATCTTCCGGGTCGCAATCGCGTGCCGGCTGCCCGAAGTCGACGTCGACCGCTACGTGGCAGACGTGCACCCCCCGCCGGTCGACTAGCCGATCGATCCCCGGGCCCCTGGGGCGGCTCGAGAAAGCGACGATATGTGTCGCTTTTTCGAGCCGCCCCTTCTTGCGTTCCGCACTACGTAGGCGAGGTCGGTAGGTGTCGTAGTCCGGTACGAATGACCCCGCGGCCGCTTCGCGAGAGGCTCCTGGTGCAGATCAACCCTGAACAGGAGCCTCACATGAGCAACACAGAAACTCATGCTGTAACCGGGCGGGCCCCCGGCCGGCCCGCCGGCCGGCCGAGTCGCCCGGGAGAGCACCTCGGCCGCGCCCACGCCCGCCCGAGCGAAGCACCTCGCAACGAGGGGGCTGTGCTCGAGCTGACGCTGGTCGACGTGTTCGAGGCGACGGTCGCCACGTGGGGCGAGCGCCCGGCGGTCGACGCGCCGCGCGGCGTCCTCACCTACAACGACCTCGCGGCGGAGGTGCACGAGCTCGCCGCTCGGCTGCGCGGTAGCGGGGTCGGCCCGGGCGATCGCGTCGGCGTGCGGGTCCCGAGCGGCAAGGCCGACCTCTACGTGGCGATCCTCGGCGTGCTGTTCGCCGGCGCGGCGTACGTACCGGTCGACGCCGACGATCCCGACGCCCGCGCGGAGCAGATCTTCACCGACGCCGGCGTATGCGCGGTGGTCGGCAAGTTGCTCGAGGTGACCTGGCGGGGACCGACCGGCGGCCGCGTCGGCCGTCCGACTCCGGACGACGACGCGTGGATCATCTTCACGTCGGGTTCGACCGGGAAGCCCAAGGGCGTGGCGGTCCAGCATCGGGCCGCGGCGGCGTTCGTCCGGGCCGAGGACGATCTGTGGAAGGTGTTCCCCGAGGACCGGGTCCTCGCCGGCCTGTCCGTCGCGTTCGACGCGAGCTGCGAGGAGATGTGGCTCGCGTGGGCGCACGGCGCCGCCCTCGTCCCGGCGCCACGCGCGCTGGTGCGCTCCGGCGTCGAGCTCGGCCCGTGGCTGAAGGAACACCGGATCACGGTGATCTCGACCGTCCCCACGCTCGCGGGGATCTGGGACGACGACGCGCTGTCGAACGTCCGGTTGCTGATCCTCGGCGGCGAGGCATGCCCCGAGCACCTGGTCGAGCGCCTGGCCCCGGGCCGCGAGCTGTGGAATACCTACGGCCCGACCGAGGCAACCGTCGTCGCCACCGCGATTCGGCTGGAGCCCGGCGCTCCGGTGACGATCGGCGAGCCGCTGCGGGGATGGGAGCTCGCGGTCATCGATGACGATGGTCACCTCGTCGCCGACGGCGAGGCGGGCGAGCTCGTGATCAGCGGCGTCGGGCTCGGTCACTACCTGCGGCCCGAGCTGGATGCCGACCGGTATCGGAGCCTGCCGGCGAAGGGCTGGAAGCGGGCATACCGCACCGGCGACATCGTCCGCCACGGCGAGCACGGCCTCGAGTTCGTCGGGCGCCGCGATCACCAGGTCAAGATCGGCGGACGCCGGATCGAGCTCGGCGAGGTCGACGGCGTGCTGAACTCGGTCCCCGGCGTGCACGGCGCGTGCACGGTGGTGCGCGAGTCGACCGCCGGCAACAAGATCCTCGTCGGGTACGTGGCCGGCGACGTCGACGCCCAGGACGTCCGGGCCGTGGCCGCCGAGCGGATGCCGGCGAGCCTGGTGCCGCTGATCGTCATGCTCGACGAGCTGCCGATGGCGACGTCGGGGAAGGTCGATCGCAAGGCGCTCCCCTGGCCGCCGCCGGGCACCGAGGGGACAGCCGGCGACGACGGGTCGCTCACCGCCGCCGAGCGCAAGCTCGCCGACCGGTGGCGCGAGCAGCTCGGGCCGGTGGCGATCGACGCCGACAGCGATTTCTTCGCGCTCGGCGGCACGTCGCTCGCGGTCGCCAAGCTCGTCTCGGTGTTGCGCGGCGAGCATCCGGCGATCGCCGTTGCCGACGTGTACGAGCACCGCACCCTGCGCGAGCTGTCGGCGCGGCTCGAGTCGGTCGGCGGCATCGAGACCGACGCCAAGCCCGAGTTCTCGTTCGGGGCGATGCGGCGCCTCGGCCTGATGCAGCTGATCGGCGTGTTCGTACTGTTCGCGGTGCAGTCGGTTCCATGGTTGCTCGCCGCGCTTGCCTACGGCGACATCGCCGACATCGGCACGCCCCACGTCGGATGGCTCTGGCTCGGCGCGGCCTGGGTCGTGTTCGCGAGCCCGCCCGCGCACATCGCGCTGCAGTGCATCTGCACCCGCGTCCTGTTGCGCGACCTGAAGCCCGGTCGATACTCGCGGTACTCGTCGTTGGCCGCGCGCCTGTGGTTCGTTGACCGGCTCGCCGAAGTGACGCGCTTCCAGCGGCTTGGCGGGACGCCGTGGGCGGATCGCTACGCCCGGCTCGTCGGCGCCGACGTCGGCGAGGGCGCGCGGCTGGCCACGGTGCCTCCCGCCGGCGCTCTGCTGCACATCGGGGCCGGCGCGACGGTCGAGTCGAACGTCGACATGCGCGGTTGGTGGATCGACGGGCAAGAGCTCGTCGTCGGCGAGATCCGGATCGGTGCCGGCGCCCGGATCGGGTCGCGCGCGCTGCTCAATCCCGGGGCGGTGATCGGCGACGGCGCCGAGATCGAAGTCGGCACGGTCGTGTCCGGTGAGATCCCCGCCGGCGAGCGGTGGGGCGGCGCCCCCGCGCGTCGCACCGGCGCGGCCGGCGACAACTGGCCGGCCGAGCCCCCCGCGGCGGTCCGCAGCTCCCGCGGCTGGGCATGGCTGTTCGGCGCGAGCCTCGTGCTCGAACTCGGAATCGCCCTCGCTGCCATCGCGCCGGCGGTCGGCCTGTTGGCACTGCTGGGGAGCGACCTCCCGACGCTTCAGAGTTCGTTCGTCTCGGTTCTGATCGAGGCGGCGATCTTCACCGCGGTGATGGTCCCGATGACCGCGATCCTCGTCGCGCTCGCGCTGCGGCTGGTGTGGCGGCTCGTGCAGCCGGGGTGGTACGACGAGCACTCCCCGGTCGGTTGGGCCCTGTGGTTCGGAGAGGAGCTCAAGCAGAGCTCGAGCACGCTGCTGTTCCCGCTGTACGCGTCGATGTACACCCGCCCCTGGTTCCGCATGATGGGCCTGAAGATCGGGAAGGGCACCGAGATCTCGGTGACGACCGGACTGAACCCGCTTGTCTCGTTCGGCGAGCTCAGCCAGTGCACGGATGACATCGGCTTCTGCGGCGTGCGGGCGCGTGACGGCTGGATGGCAATCGAGCCGATCGAGGTCGGCGATCACAGCTTCCTCGGCCCGGGCTCGATCCTGCGCGGCGGGACCCGCCTCGACGACGACAGCCTGCTCGGGGTGATGACGCTGTCACCCAGGCGGCCGGCCGCGGGGACCTCGTGGCTCGGAACGCCGGCGCTCGAACTGCCGCGGGTACCGGACGCGACCGATCCGTCGCGCACGGTCAATCCGCCCCGGCGGCTGAAGCTCGCCCGCGGCGTGATGGATCTGCTGCGGCTGCTCGTGCCGAACACGATCGTGCTCCTGATCGAGGGGCTCGAGATCATCGGGCTGGCCACGATCGGCGCCCACTACGGGCTGATCGGGGCGGTCCTGGCGGCGCCGTTCGTATTGCTCGCCGGCGCGCTCGTCTCCACGATGGTCACGATCGCGATGAAGTGGATCCTGATCGGCCGCTACCGCCGGAGCGAACACCCGCTGTGGTGCAGCTTCGTCTGGCGCGACGAGATGATGAACGCCGCCCAGGAGCAACTCGCCGACGAGCGGCTGCTGCGCCTCGCGATGGGCACGCCCGTCATGTCCATGTACCTGCGGGCGATGGGCTCCCGGATCGGCCGGGGCGTGTGGTGCGAGACGACCGCAGTCACCGAGCACGACATGATCACGCTCGACGACGGCGCGGCCGTCAACCGCGGCGGGTGCCTGATGACGCACCTGTTCCACGACCGGCTGCTGCGCATCGGCCCGACACATCTCGACCCCGGCGCCACCCTCGGACCGACAGCGGTGGTCCTTCCGGACACCCATGTCGGCGCCGGCACGCGTGTGTTCGGCCACTCGGTCGTGCTGCGCGGCGAGGAGCTCCCCGCCGGTACCCGCTGGCACGGCACACCGGTCGTGGCGATCTAAGTCATGGTCACCTGGCTCGACATAGACACGGACGGCGCTCCGCAGGTCGCGCTCATCGACGCCACGCTCGAAGGACTCGATGAAGCGGGGCTGAGGACGCGAGCCAGGGACCTCGGGACGGCAGTAGGAGCCGGCGCGGTGTCGCGCTCCTACTGCCACCCCTTCGCCCTGGTCGGCTGGCACACCGGGCCGATCGGCGTCGACGTCGAGCGCGTCGTCGCCTGCCCGGAGGAGTTCGGGCTCTCGATCTCCACTCCGGCCGAGCGGACCGCGGGGCGTTGGACCACCGATGACGAGATCGTCTCGCTGTGGTCGAGCAAGGAGGCGCTGGCCAAGGCGCTCGGAGACGCGCTGAACTACGACCCCCGCCGGCTCGAGTCGCCGGCGGGGTGGACTGACGGCATCAGCGGCCCGTGGCGGGCGGCCACCCTGCGTCTTCCGGACGGCTATTGCGGATGGGTTTGCTGGCGAGCGCGCTCGGAGCGCGACTCGCCACTCGATTAGCCCACCGCGCCCTAACGGGTCACCCACGCCTCGGGATCGTCGGCGAGCACGTTGATCGAATCGGGCAGACTGGCGTTGGCCAGGTCGGCGACGGTCACGTGCTCGACCACGCTGCGCAGGTTCTTGCGGACCGCGATCCACACTCGCGGGAGCTGGCTGGCGACGCCGGGGTATTCGGTTTCCTCGGGCTTGCCGCCGCGAACGGTGGCGAGCGGACCCTCCACGGCGCGAATGATGTCGGCAATCGTGATCTGCCACGGGTCTCTGGCGAGCCGGAAGCCGCCCTCGGAGCCGCGCTGGCTCCGCACCACGCCGGCGATCCGGAGCTCAGAGAGGATGTGCTCGAGGAAGTTGAGCGGAATCCCCTGCGCGGTCGCGATTCGCTCGGCCGGGACCGCCTTGCCGTTCGGCGCCGCGGCCAACTCGATGGCGGCTCGCACGGCGTAGTCCGCTTTGGCGGAGACTCTCATTGTCGCCTCCTTTGCCTGGACCCTTGCGCGGGTCGGAGTATCTCGATGATTTGAGCAACTGCTTGCTTGACGCCGGTGATCGCGGTGTCGACCCTGAGCTCGGGATGTTCGGGTGGCTCGTATGGAGCATCGACGCCCGTGAAGTCTGTGATCTGTCCCGCGCGTGCGCGCGCGTACAGACCCTTTGGGTCCCTCCGCTCGCATTCCTCGACGGGGGTGTCGACGAACACCTCGACGAACGGGAGGGCGGCGTGTTCGTGGACGTCGCGCAGGTGCGCGCGGTGAGCCGCCATCGGCGAGATCAGCGACAGCAGCGCAATCGTGCCGAGTCCGCCATCAGTAGCGCGACGTGCCCGACGCGGCGGATGTGCTCGGCGCGGTCGCGCGGGGAGAACCCGAGATCGTCGGACAGGCCGTGCCTGATGTTGTCGCCGTCGAGCACGTAGGCCGACTGCCCGGCGTCGACCAGGCGTCGCTCGAGTGCTCGCGCGATCGTGGATTTGCCCGACGCCGGCAGCCCGGTCAGCAGCACGGTCGCGCCGCGTTGATCGATCGCGGTCCATCGCTCGTCGCGGGCGAGCGCTGGAGGCTGCCACGTGACGTCGCGGAGGCCCCGGCGCCGCGTCTCGATCACACGCGCGGCTGAGATCACACCAGCCCCGGTCTCGCGGAGCGCCTAGGACATCGGCGCGCTGCGGCACCGCGCCACGGCGGAATGGCGGAATGCCTGGGAAATGGGCGGAATCGGACTAACCTCACTAAATCGATCGACAAAAGCATATAGCCGCCGCCGACGGACGTCTACTCGCGTTTCGCACCAAACTCAAGCAAGTCCATCGACTTGGCTGAGAAGCCTGGTACTCTGACCCAGCAATTTTGATCGAAGTTGTGGGGATTGACCTTCGATGGGAAAGGAACGAGATTGAGATTAAGGATCAGAGGTCTGGCTGCACTTAGCGTCGTCGTGGCGATGGTCGCCCTACCGGCGACCGCCGGCGCGCAGACGCTGTTCGGTTCGGGATCGAGCGCCGAGCAGCCAATCCTGCAGGTGCTGTTCAGGGCGTACAACCGGCTCCACCCGAGCATCAAGTTCAACTATCTGGCCGACGGCGGGAACGCGGGCGTCCAGGATGTTCAGGCCGGCCGCCGGCTGTTCGCGGTCAACACCCGTCCGCCGTTGCCGAGCGACGCCGGCACGACCTATTTCAAGCTGTTCCTCGACGGCCTGTGCGTGGCCGTCAATCCGTCGAACAGCATCAGCGGCCTGACGATCACGCAGGCGAAGGACATATTCACGGGTGTCGCGACCAACTGGAGCCAGATCGCGGGCTCGAACCTCACCACGACGATCGATCCCGTTGGCCGTAACTCGAGCGCCGGCTCGTACACGTTCTTCCAGCAGGCGGTGCTTGGTGGCCAGACGCAGTCCTCGAACGTCCACCCGGTGACGTCCGACGGTCTGGTCGCGACCTCGGTGTCGAAGGACCAGAGCGGGATCGGCTACGTCGGCCTGGCGCACACCGGCAAGGGCAGCGGCGTCAAGACCGTGACCCTGAACGGCGTGGCGTGCAACCAGGCGAACATCAAGAACGAGACCTATCCCCTGTTCCGCTACATCTGGGGGGTCCTGCCGACGAACAGCGCGAGCCGCACCGTCGAGAAGTTCTTCGACTGGGTCCGGACGAGCAAGCAGGCCGGACAGATCATCTCCCGCGCCGGGGCCGTCCCGGCCTTCAACAAGAAGTAGCCGAGGGTCCCCCACGGGATGGACGAGGACGACTTCCTCGAACGGGACCGGGGCCTCAGCCAGGACCAGCGCGCCGAGCTTGGGCTCGGCGCGCTGGTGTTCGTGGTCATGGCGTTGCTCGTGGCGTTGTTCGTGTTCGTGCTGCACGAGGCGTGGCCGTCGTTCGCCCACAACGGCCTCGGCTGGTTCGGCGGCGGCGGCAGCGTGGACCAGGAACTGCAGGCGATCTCCAGGTCGGGCGACCTCAAAGAGGCGCCCGTCTACACGTTCCACGCCTGGCCGCTGATCTGGAGCACGATCGTGATCACGATCGGCGCGGTGGCGATCGCGTTCGTCTCCTCGCTGTTCATCGCGGTGTTCATGGTCGAGTTCGCCCCGCCGTGGTTGCGGCGGATCCTCGAGCCGGTCGTCCGGTTGCTCGCGAGCATTCCATCCGTGATCTACGGCCTTGCCGCCGTGCTCGTGCTGGTGCCGTTCATCGGCAACCACCTGATCACCCAGGGCGAGAAGGCGTCGGTCACGCCGACGATCCAGTTGAGCGGTTCGAGCTTGCTGGCCGCGATCGTGGTCTTGACCGTGATGATCGCCCCGATCATGATCGCGGTGTTCGCCGACGGGCTCCGGGCGGTTCCGCGCGGCTGGCTGGAGGGCTCGCTGGCGCTTGGGATCAACCGGTGGCGAACGTTCTGGAAGGTGGGTGTGCGGACCGCGCGGCCGGTGTTCGTCGCCGGTACCGTGCTGGCGACGGCGCGCGCCCTGGGCGAGGCGATCATGCTCAGCATGGTCTCGGGCGGTGTCGGGTTCGCGCCCAATCCGGTCGATGGGCTGATGTTCTTCTTCGAGCCGTCGCGCCCGCTCGCCGCGACGATCATCGCCTTCGACGAGGAGCTGAGCTCCGCGCCGATGAAGCACACCCTCTACGCCATCGCCGCCGTGCTGCTGTTCTCCTCGGCGATGCTGTCGGTGATCGGGTGGGCGGCCAAGCAGCCGATGCGTCGCTACGGGGTGGTTCCGTGAGCACGGTGACGGCAGGGCCCGTCCGTCGGCCGGAGGGATCGAGCGCGTCGTGGCGACTGACGGATCGACTCGGGCTCGGCCTGGCGTGGCTGCTCGGCTTGCTGTTCTGCGCGATCGCCGCGGCGATCGTCATCTACTTCCTCGTGGAGGGGATCCGGTACCTGCGCCCGAACCTGCTTGTGACCAACCCCGCGCCCGGGGTGAGCGAGAGCCAGACCGGGGGCTTCCTCGACCCGCTCCTCGGCACCGTGATCGTCGGGTTGTTGGCGATGGCGATCGCGACACCCGTCGGGATCGGGATCGCCGTGTGGCTGAGTGAGTTCGGGCGCCCGACGGGGTTCGCCCGCGTGGCGGAATCGTCGGTCGAGATGCTGGCCGGCGAGCCGTCCGTGGTCCTCGCCCTGTTCGGGACGGTCCTGTTCACGGTGCGGGAGCTGGGTTTCCTCAGCCAGACCTCGCACGGGATCGTGCTCGGGCAATCGTTCTTCGCGGCGGCCGCAATGCTGTCGCTCGTCGGCCTGCCGATGGTGGTGGCGAGCACTCGGGAGGGACTCCAGGCGATCCCGAGCCACGTCCGCGAAGCGTCCTACGCGGTCGGCAAGACCAAGATCGCCACCACCCGGCGGGTGCTCCTCCCGGCCGCACGGCCATCGATGATCACTGGGACGATGCTCGGCCTCGGTCGGGTGATCGGCGACACCGCGATCGTGCTCCTGTTGCTCGGCGGGACGCTGACGTTCCAACCCGCGAACTCGATCCCGGTGCTCGGCCTATTGCGCGGGACAGGGGACACGCTGACCGGCTACATCTATTACAACGCGCCGACCGGCGACGGGAACCAGCCGTCGAAGGCGTACGCGGCGGCGTTCGTCTTGATGCTGATGGTGCTCGCTGCTCAACGTCGGCGTCGACGCCGTCATCAGGCGGTCCCAGAGGGCGGTCAAATGGAGCTGAGAAAGCCGCCGCCGGTCAGGCGCCTGACCGGGAACGAGGCCTACACCGACGACGTCCAGGTTCAGGTCGCCCCCCCACCCGCCGGGATCGAGCGACACGCCGCCGGGTCGAACGGCAATGGGCACCGCCCAGCCGCCGCGTTCGCGCCGGCGGCCCGGCGCTCCGTGCGGGACAGCGCGATCGCGATCGATCGCATGCACGTCGACGAGCTCTCGGTGTCCTACGGTTCCAAGCCGGCCGTCAAGTCCGTGTCGCTGCCGATCCGCCAGGGCGAGGTGCTCGCGCTGATCGGGCCGTCCGGCTGCGGCAAGACGACGCTGCTCCGTTCGCTCAACCGCCTCACCGAGCTCACTCGGGGCGCGTCGTTCTCCGGCCGGATCACCCTCGACGGCGCCGACATCGCGACGCTCGAGCCGACCTCGCTCCGGCGTCGCGTGACGATGGTGTTCCAGCAGCCGAACCCGTTTCCGATGAGCGTGTTCGACAACGTCGCCTACGTCCTACGCGAGCAGGCCTCGCGGCGCCCGCGGAAGGCCGCCGTCCGCGGCGCCGTGCGCGACGCGCTCGCGCGAGCCGGGCTGCTCGACGAGGTCGCGGACAATCTCGACCATCCGGCGCTCCGGCTCTCGGGTGGGCAGCAACAGCGGCTGTGCATCGCGCGCGCGCTGGCCGCCCATCCCGAGGTGCTGCTGCTCGACGAGCCGTGCTCGGCGCTCGATCCGCAATCGACGAGGCTGATCGAGGAGCTGATCATCAAGCTCCGCGAAGACGTCGCCGTGGTGATCGTCACACACAACCTTCAGCAGGCGTACCGAATCGCGGACTACGTGGCGTTCATGTACCTGGGCGAGATGGTCGAGTACGGAAGCGCTCAGAAGATCTTCGGGGCGCCGCAGGAGCATCGAACCCAGGAGTACATCAGCGGTGCGTTCGGTTAGGCGCGCCTCGGCGGCGTGTGCCGCCACGCTCCCGTTCGCGCTCGTCCTCACGGGTTGCGTGTCGACTCAGCAGATCGCCGCTCGCGCGCGCCTCGTGAGCGCGCGCACGCTCGCGAGCCAGAGCGCGATCGAGGTCACTCGCGAGAACCCGGGTGTCAGCATTGGCCGGTTGACCGTGATCCGCTCCCGAGCCGGCACCGCGATCGTGGTGCCGCTCCGCAACGACACATCGAACACGCTCACCGACCTCCCGATCTCGGTCACCATACGCACCGCGCGCGGGAATGTATATCTCAACCGGTCGGCGAATCTCGATTACTTCCAAACGCACGTCGCGGCGATCGCTCCGCATGACTCGACGGACTGGGTGTTTACGACCGGCGCGCGAATCGCGAGTGGGCGAGCTTCCGCGTTGGTCGGGCTTGCGCAGCTGCACCCGTCGACCGCGCGCAGCTTGCCGCGACTGCAAGTGTCATCGCGCCGAGCCGGAAGCGTGACGGTCGCGCAACCACTCCGGTATCCCGCAATACGACCTCCAGGTGTACGCGGTCGCGATCCGCGCCGGGCGCGACGTCGGCGCCGGACGCGCGGAGGTGACTCACCTCGGCTCGAACGCGACCACGACGCTGAGCGTCACCCTGGTCGGCGTCGACCACGGAGCCGCGCTGCGGCTGATCGCACTACCGACGATCTTCAGTTAGGAGCAGCGAGCATGAGCGTGACTGACAGTGAGCAAACCCTCGAGTCGCCGGTGGTGGCGGCACCCGCGGCCACGTATGAGACGTGCGAGCAGTGTGAGGCCCCGGTCGACGCCAACCAGCGCTATTGCGTGGTGTGCGGGACCCATCGCAGGCACGTCTACGACCCGGCGGCTCGGTTTCTCGCCGACGCAACGAGCCGGTCGCGGTCGGCCTCGCGAGCCGGTCGCGGAGCGGGCGCGGGTGCGCCCAAGCGGCGATCGCCGGGACTCGGGCTCGCGCTGGCGCTCGCCCTGATCCCGGTTGCGGTCGCGGTCGGCGCGCTCGTCGCCAGCAACGGAAACGACTCCAACACCAAGCTGCTGGCAGCGCTCCGGGCCGAGAAGCCCACGGTTGTAAACGTCGGCGGCGCGGGCACGGCAAGTGGCGCGGCCACGGCCGCGAGCACCGCCGGCACGGCCTCGCCGGCCGCCCGCGTAACGAGCAGCTTCGCGCTCGGGCAGGGTTACGCCGTCGAACTCGAGACGGTGCCGGGCGCCGGGGCCACGGAAGCGAGCGTCGCGACGGCCGAAAGCCGCGCCCGAGCGCGCGGAGCGACCGCGGTCGGCCTGCTCAGCCAGGCCGATTTCAAGATCACGCCCACGCCGCCCGCGGGTGACTACGTGATCTACTCGGGGCAGTACCACACGAGCGCGCAGGCAACGGCCGCGCTCGCCAAGCTCAGGCACTCGTTCTCCGCCGCCAAGGTGATCGCGGTCCGCCCCGTCGGTAGCTCTGGGCCCACCCAGGTGCTGTCCTCGACCTCGTACGGGTCCGCGCATCAGATCTCAGGCTTCAAGCCAAGCTCCGGACAGCTCGCCACCGGCGGCCAGGTCGCCAACCAGGAGAGCAAAGAGACCAACGGCAGCTACGTGAAATCGCAGCAGGGCCTGCCGGACGCGATCTCGGTGCCATGACGGCGCTTCGTCGCAACCGATCTGCGGCGGCTACGCAGGGCAACGGTGCCCCAACGGCCCGGGTGACCGACCCGGAGCTGCTGGCCCAGCGGGACCGGCTGGTCGAGCGGTTCGCGATCATGCAATCCGAGCTCGGCGGGCTGTTCTATGAGATGGCGATCCGCGATCACGTGCGGATGGACGTTCTGATCCCCAAGGCCGCCGAGCTGCAACGCGTCGACGCCGAGCTCGGGCAGCTCGAGCGGATCATCGAATCGGGGAGCGCGAGCGCCGGTGGACAGTGTCCCTCCTGCCAGGCGGTGCACGCGCGCGGCGCTGCGTTCTGCGCGCAGTGCGCGCACCCCCTCACCGCGCCATGATCTCCCGGCTGCGCTCGGTCCGCCTGACGTGGTCACAGATCGCGCTGATCGCGGCGGCGTCGGCGGTTGCCACGGTCGTCGTGATCCATGCGGCGACGCGCCGTGACGGCGTGCCGTCCGCGACCCTGGCCGCTTTGCGCCGAGGCGTCGTCGTGCACCGGGCCACGTCGGCGTCGGCCGCTCCGCAATCCGTGCAGTCAGCGTCCGCCTCAGCTCCGTCGGGGGCGACCGACGGTGCGCTGCCACCGTCGTACGCACCGGCCGACAGCACGCCGACGACAACCACTTCGGCCACGACCGACGACGGCGCCGATAGCGGGTCCGACGAGACCACCGACACCGACAACGGCGCCACCGCGACGACGCCCACCACCACGCCGGCAAGTACAACGAGTCCGGTCAAGCACGTGTTCGTGATCGCGCTCACCACCGGCAGCTACCGAGCCGCCTTCGGCCCCGGTTCGGTCGCGCACTATCTGAACGGCACCCTTCGCCGGCGCGGCACGCTGCTGAGCGGCTACCGCACGTTGGGTGACACCGAACTCCCCGACTACCTCGCGATGATCAGCGGCCAGGCCCCGAACGCCGACACCAGGAGCGACTGCGCGATCTACTCGGAGTTTCCCTCGTCGGCCACGGCCCAGGGCAACGGTCAGTTCACCGGCCCCGGGTGCGTGTACCCGAACACGGCCTTGACCGTCGCCGACCAGGTCACGGCTGCGGGAAAGCAGTGGAAGGCGTACCTCGCCGGCATGGGCTCCTCGACGTGTGTGCACGCGGACTCGAACGCGGCCGATGACGCGCCGCTCACCGGAGCCGGGAGCGACTACGCGACGAGACACAATCCGTTCATCTACTTCCACTCGCTGCTCGACCTGGGCGGATGCAGCAGCAACGACGTCGGAATCCAGCACCTGGCGGGTGACCTACGCGCGGTCAAGCGCACGCCGACCTACGCGTATATCGCGCCCGGACTGTGTGACGAGCCTTCCGCGACCTCGTGCCCGGGCGACAAGCCGGGCGGACTCGCGGGCGAGGACGCGTTCCTGAAGCGCTGGGTCCCGAAGATCCTCGCGTCTGAGGCGTACAAGCAGGACGGCGTGCTGATGATCGTATTCGCCGACTCCGACGACGGCCGCCGCCGCGGGCGCAACCCGCCAAGGCCCGGTCAAGACCGGGGCCCTGATCCTGTCGCCGCTTGCCGCAAAGCGTCGGACGCTATCCGGCGCGTACGGTCCGTACTCGGTGCTTCGCACGATCGAAGATCTGCTCGGCTACACGCCGCTCGTGCACGCCAAGAGCGCGCGCGCGTTCGAGAAGACTGCGCTGCCCGGCGCGTAGCCGCCGGGCAGCGTCGACGAGCTTCGGTCGCTTCTACGTGTGCGCCGCCTTCCTCGCGGTGTGCTTGACCGAGGTCTTCTTCGTCTTTGTCTTGGCCTTCACCTTGGCCGTGGGGCTCGGGCACTTACCGTCGAGCCGGAGCCGGAACGGGCCGTCCTCGGCGCCGGTCGTGTCGCTGACCACCAGCTCCACCACCGCCGAGGGGTCCGGCTTCGCGCCGGTCGGCGAGCCCGGCGGGATGTTCGCGCAGTACGGCTCGGTCGTGTCGAGGGTGCCCTCGGCCCAGTCGGGCGAGGCCATCGAACCGCCCGCGCCGGCGTTGCAGTTGATGCCGTCGCCCGGGATCTCGCCCGTGCAATTGAAGCTCGCGGTTGAGAGCGGGTTGCCCGTCGGGTCGAACACCGACACGCTGCTGGCAAAGTCGTCGACCGTGTTGAAGTCGTTCGACTTGCGAAGCACGATCAGCGTGTAAGCGGTGATACCGCCATTGCAGTTGAACTTGTAATTGACCAGGTTGGGATCGTCGATGGTGGGCTTGGCGCGCTTCAGAGTCCCGCCACACAAGGTCGAGGATTCCGGCGTCGGAACGGCCGCGACCGCCGACTGAACGAGCACGCAACCGAATAGAGCAAACGCGAGCGCCACCAGGGCCGACCGTCGTCTTCCGGTGCGGCGCTCTGCCTTGCGATGCGACACAGCTAGACCTCCGTCTATGGGGTGACGCGGCGGGTCGACCGCGCCTTGCGAGTGCTCCACGCTTCTGAGGGATTGCCCGACCCGGCAATCCTCAGAATTCTTACAGACTTTGTGAAGTTTATGCCAGCCGGCTAGCCGGTCGCCGGTCGAGACCGGCTTGATCGCCGAGGCGTGCTGAAAAAGGCCCCATGGTGGGGCCAAATCGAGCACACCCGAGGTGGCGGGGCTTCTTGGTCTGCTTCATCCGATTGACAGCCCACATCAAACTCGATAAATTCGATCGACATTGTTTCGTGCATGCCTGATCGATCCCCGGACCGCTCCGATCCGGGACATACACCGCGGCCAGCGGCCGGCTGGCCGTCGCAGGCATGCCGGCTCGATGTAGGGCGTAGACGCCCTCGTTCCACTCCGGGCTCGAGCCCCCGCCAAGCGGCGAGCCCGGGCCTCTCCTCTTCGCGGCCAGGGCGGCTTTCGTGCCGTCCTGGCCGCGACCCAGGCCGCGCGCGCCGTGACGACCCGCCGCGGCAAACCCTGATCCCACCACGAGGTGATGCGATGAGTGCCGGACCGAACACCCGCGAGCCGTCCGCGGTTGTGCTTCAGCATCGGGATGACGCTCCCGGTGGCCTGTTGATCGACGTGCTCGCGGCTAACGGGCTACGGTCGACGATCGTACGCGTCGACCGGGGCGAGCCGCTGCCCGAGCCCGGATCGTTCACGCTCGCGGTCACGCTTGGCCGCGAGGCGTCGGCCGACGAACCGCCCGGTGCGCTGAGGACCGAACTCGACTGGCTTCGCCAAGCCGACCGGGCGGGGACGGCGATGCTCGGCGTCGGCTTCGGTGCTCAGGCGCTGGCCGTGGCGCTGGGCGGCGGCGTCGACCGAGCGCCCAGAGCTCGCTACGGCTGGCTCTGGGTATCGACATCGATCCCACGCTGGATTTCGTCCGGGCCGTGGCTTGCCTGGCAGGAGAACGTGATCCGGCTCCCCGCCGGGGCTCGCCTGCTCGCGCATGACCAGGTCGGGCCGCAGGCGTTCATCGCCAGCGGTCACCTCGGTCTTCAGTTCCATCCCGAGATCACGCCGAAGATCCTCGGCGACTGGATCGCCGCCGGGCGGGTCTCGAGCCTCGATTCCCAAGGGATGCTCGAGGTGACCTCGCGGGAGTACGCCACAGCGTCCGTCGCCGCCGAGCGGCTCCTCACCACCTACATCCACTCGTTGACCGAGCGTCAGCGCTGAACATCCCTGTCCACCTCCGTTCCACAAGAAAGACACGACATGCCTCGAACTCATTCTCCGTCCCACCGTTACAGCTGGATTCGCCGGCGCGGGCGCCGGCTCGCGACGGCGGCGGCACTCGCCGGCGTCGGCGTGCTCGCAGCAGCGGGCTCGGCGGCCGCCGATGCACCAACCGCGCCGCCACCGGTCACGATTCTCACCTCCACGGGGCACGTCGCTCCCGGTGACCTCTTCATCACGCCGACCGGCGACACGTCCACCTACGCCAACGGCGCCGAGATCCTCGATCGCCGTGGCCACATCGTGTGGTTCCACGGCGCCCCGCAGGGTCTGACCGCGGCTGACTTCCGCGCCCAGACCTACCTCGGGAGGCCTGTCCTCACCTTCTGGCAGGGAACCGGGCTCGGCGGAATCTCGAACGGCACCGACTACATCTACAACGACCGCTACCAGCAGATCGCGACCGTCAACGCAGGCAACGGCCTCAGCGCCGACGGCCACGAGTTCCTGATCACCCCCTGGAACACGGCGCTGATCCTGTCCTACACGACCGCGACCGCGAACCTGACCTCGATCGGTGGCCCCGCCGACCAGACCGTGATCAACGGCGTCGTCCAGGAGATCGACATCAGAACGGGGAAGGTTCTGTTTCAGTGGAACAGCCAGGACCACGTGCCGTTCAGCCAGAGCGAGCAGCCACTGCCGGCCTCGGCGAGCACGCCATGGGATTGGTTCCACGTCAACGCGGTCCACATCGACACCGACGGCAACCTGCTGATCGACGCCCGCGACACCTGGACCACCTACAAGGTCAACCGGTACACGGGCAACATCATCTGGCAGCTCGGCGGCAAGGACAGCAGCTTCAAGCTGCGCGCCGCGCCCGGCCAGTCGCTTGACAACGCCGGCGAGATCTTCGCCTGGCAGCACGACCCCGAGGCGATCGGACACGACGAGTACACGTTCTTCGACAACGAGTCGGCGGGGACGCCCGAGTTCCCCGTGAGCCGAGCGGCGACGGTGAAGCTCGACGTCCGCAATCGGGTCGCGACGCTGGTCGCCTCCGACGATCAACCCGAAGGCCTCGTCGCGCCCTCGCAGGGGAACGCCCAGACGACGCCCGACGGTGGGCTGTTCGTCGGGTGGGGAGCGCTCCCGTATTTCTCGGAATTCGACCCCTCAGGACGGCTCGTGTTCAACGCCGAGTTCCCGACCGGCGTCAACACCTATCGCGCCTACGTGCTCCCCTGGCATCCGGGCGAGTTCCGCTAGGGAACACGACCCCGTCGGGGCTGGGGACCGACACGCAGTCCGGTCGCGAGCGCACGCTCGCGACCGGACTCAGCGTCTGACGGCCGACCACAAGCGGAGCCGGCACCCGGCGTCCTTCCCGAAATGACCTCGACGGGTGGAGATGACCGGCTCATACTTCCTGCGATCGTCCGCCCGCGGGGCGGCTACTGAACGGAGGTCCACATGCCACCGCAGGAAGTTGGGTTCGAGAGCGAGATACGGCCGCTCTTTCGCGAGAAGGACGTCCAGTCGATGTCCGCGAAGTTCGATCTGTCGTCGTATGACGACGTGAAGGCGAGCGCGGATGCGATCCTCGCGGCGGTCTCTAAGGGGTCGATGCCGTGCGACGGAGCGTGGCCGCAGGAACGGGTGGCGCTGTTCCGCGAGTGGATGGCGGCCGGCTGCCCGCCCTAGCATGAGCACCGCACCCACTCCCGCTGTCCCCCGGCGCGATCCCGAGCTGCTCGGCCAGACCGTCGTGGTGATCGGCGGTAGCTCGGGGATCGGGCTGGAGACCGCTCGGCGTGCCCACGCCGAGGGCGCGGAGGTCATCCTCACCGGTCGCGACGACGGGCGGCTCGAGCACGCGTCGCGCGAGATCGGGGCGCGGAGCATGGCCGCGTTCGATGCCAACGATGCTGTCTCGCTGGCCCGATTCTTCGACGGGCTGCCGGCTCGGATCGACCACGTCATGATCACCGCGGGCAGACCGACCTACGGGCCGCTGCTGGAGATGGACGCGGCCGAGGTGCGCGCGGCGATGAGCGATCGCGTGGTCTTGGGGCTGGAGGTCGCGCGTCACGCCGCCGGCAAGATGCGGTCAGGCGGCACGCTGCTCCTGATGGGCACCACGGGCGGCCGGCGGATCGGTCCCGGGATTGCCTCTGCCGCCACCGCCGTGCTGCCCGCGTTCGTGGCGTCGCTCGCGCTCGAGCTCGCGCCGGTCCGCGTCAACCTGATTGCCGCCGGCTTCGTCGATACGCCGTTGTCGGCGTCACTCCTCGGCGGCGACCTGGATCATCGGCGCGAGCAACTGCGCTCGACGCTCCCGATCGGGCGAGTCGTCGGACCAGCGGACGTCGCTGCCCTCGCCGTGCATCTGATGGCGAACACGGCCGTCACTGGCGCGACGTTCGACATCGACGGCGGGCAGCAGCTCGTCGAGTAGTGATCGACTGACGCGGGCGGCGTGGCTCCCTACGACGTCCGGTAGGCGTCGATCACCTCGGGGTCGGGATCGATTCCGAGCCCGGCGCCCTGCGGGACCTTGATCCGGCCGCGCTCGGGGTTGAGCGCGTCCCCGAGAATCTGCGCCTCGAGATCGAAGTAGCGCCATTCGATCATCGAGTCGACCGTTCCGAGTGCGGCAGTCACGTGTATCGCGGCCAGCAGACCCGGACCGTCATAGAAACTGTGCGGCATCACGGTGACGTTGTGAACCGCCGCGAGATGAAAGACCTTGCACAGCTCGGTTACGCCGCCCATCTTGATGGGACTCGGCTGGACGAAATCCACCGCGCGGGCGCGCAACATGCGCTCGAAGTCCATCGGGGTTGGCACGTTCTCTCCCGCCGCGATCTGGATGCCCTCGGTGCTGCGCAGCTCGACGAGGCCGTCGTAGTTCTCCGGTGGCCACACCGGCTCCTCCAACCACTTCAACCGGAACCCCTTGAGTTCCTGGGCACGCTCCCGGACTTCGTTAACCGTCCAAGCACAGTTCACATCGACCATGATGTCCACCGCGGGCCCCGCCTCTTCACGGGCGGCACGAATCGCCGCAGGCTCGGTTTCGTGCAGTTTCAGGCTGGTGAATCCGGCGCCGAGCACCTCCCGGACCCAGGCACGGACCACCGAAGGATCCGAGTAGCGCTCGAGGCTCGCGTACGAGGCCAGATCGGCGGCACCCCCGCCGAGAAGCCGGTGGAGCGGCGCGTCGGCGGCCTTGCCGGCGATGTCCCACAGGGCGATATCCACAGCGGACAGCGCATGGGTCACAGGCCCTCCTCGCCCGAAGACCTGCAGCTTCTTCTGCACGTCGAGCATGAGTGGAGCGATCCGGGCCGCGTCCTCCCCGACGCACAGCGGCGCGATCAAGTCGTCGATCGCCCGTTGTGTCAACCGGACCGCCTCGAACCCGAACGCCTCGCCCCAGCCCTCGTATCCCTGATCGGTGGTGACCTTGACCAGCAGCGAGTCCACCGCGGGCAGATCCGCCGGACCCCGCCCAGACGCCGCCGAGCTGCGCCCGGGCTTGAAAGGGATCCTGAGCGGAACCGTCTCGACCCCGGTGATGATCATCGCTCGGACCGAGCGTCGCCAGGACTCACCGCGTGAAACTCGATTCGATACACGAGCGTGTCGTCGTCGATCGGGCCGGCGTGCGCGGCGCGCCGGCGCAACGTCTCCCGGTCGGGCTCGCCGGCGCGTCGGACGTCCCGCGCCGTGATCGCCGAGAACGGGACAAGCTCGATCGCGTCGATCTCGATCTCACCGAGCCCGACCCGGTAGCGGCCGCCCGGCTTGACCCTCGGCCGCTGCCACAGCCGGACCGAGACCGTGATATCTCCGGCCAGGACGTCGTTGCGCAGCTCGCGGCTGAACTCCACAAGCCGCACCCTAGCTGCCCGGTAGCTCGCGCCCACGAACCGCGGCGAGATCAGCCGCCGGGACCGACGGATCAGACGCTGTGGTGCCTCCAACCGTCGTGATATTCCTCGTCGTGTAGCCGGTGGAGTTGGTGCGCGTAGTGGTCCAGGCGGTCCGCGGCCTCCTGGGCCTCGTGGTAGTCCTTGCCGTGGTCACGAGCCGGTGTCTTCTCTTCGGCGCGCTTGCGGACGATGTGAAGTTCTTCACGAGCGAGCTCCACGATCTTTTCCAGGGTCTGTTCGAGATCCATCCTCTTCCTCTCACTCCGGCGCTCGGTCTGCCAATACCAGGCGTGATCTTCTCACGCCGCCGCGCGTCGCCGGACCGCCGCGCACCAGCAAGAGCTCGCGTTAAGACGTGCCGGCGCCCCTTGGCAAGCGCGCGCCGATGCGGCACAGTGTCAAGTAGAGAAGTAGAGATCGGTCGGTGCGAAGGTGGGAACAATGGTGCAGCGCGCACCCCCAGCCCGGCGATCGGGACGGGTGTTCGCGCGCCTTCTCGCGCCCCTGCTACTCCTCGCTGTCGTGGCTGCAATCGCGCTCATCGTCAGCTCTCCCCCCAACCTCGCCGGCTCGTCGGGCACTCATGGAGTACGTGCCGCGACCGTGCGGCGACTGCCTCCGTACTGGACGGTGCGACCGGGGGACACGCTCGCGCAAATCTCCGCGCAGACCGGCCTGTCGATCGATCTGCTCCAGGCCTACAACCCGAACGCCAATCCGCTCGCTCTCGCGCCCGGAGAGCGCCTCAACTTGTGGCGGTATCCGCCCAAGCCCCGAGCCGCCAAGCCGAAGCCGCCGGGGCCGATG
The DNA here is from genome assembly GCA_963770615.1 of uncultured Solirubrobacterales bacterium. Lineage (GTDB taxonomy): Bacteria > Actinomycetota > Thermoleophilia > Solirubrobacterales > Solirubrobacteraceae > Palsa-465. The sequence goes on from CAVYQJ010000009.1 coordinate 71,275, forward strand.
TTCTGGCTGGTCCGGCCCGGCCAGTCGTTCGGCTCGATCGCGGCCAGCACTGGCATCAACATCGTCACGCTCGAGCAACTGAACCCAAAGCTGAAGCCGGCGACCGTGCAGCCGGGTGATGAGGTGCGACTCCGACGCTGAGCCGACTCGTTAGTGGGCGTACGTGCTGATGTCCTGGTCGAGCGTCCCCTGGGCGTCGTATTGCCCGGTGTGGACGTACACGACCTTGCCGGCGGAGTTGATGAAGATCGTCGTCGGGAGACCTTCGACCGCGGCCAGCGACGAAAGGTCGGAGGTGCTGGTCTGGTAGCTCGGGTAGCTGACGTGGTGCTGGGAGAGGAACGTTCGCGCGTCGCCGGCGGCGTCATCGGTGTCGGCCCCGAGGAACGCGATCTGCCGTCCGTACCGGGCCGACGCGGATGCGAGCAGACCGAACTCCGAACGGCATGGCCCGCACCACGATGCCCAGGCGTTGATCACAATCGGATACCCGCGAAGCGCGCGGACGCGGGCGGCGAGCGCGGACGCGCCGCCGAGTAGCTGGTCTGACTGCTGGTGCAGCGACGCGAGCGGCGCCGGCGAGCCGGCGAGATCCTGGCTCACGGTGGCGGCGCCGGCGACCTTCGGAGCACGAGCTAGTGCCGCTTTGACGTAGCGGACCAACGTGCTGGTGGTCGGCCACCCGGCCGTCGATACCTCCCGGTAATAGAGGAGCTGGCCGGTTGGCGACGTCAGCACGAACCACGGCAGTCCGAGCACCTCGTACCCGTCGGCCAACTTGCCGCTGCGATCGAGCGCGACCGGGTAAGAGAGCGGCTTCGGGAGATTGCGCAGGAAGCTCGTCACCGTTCCCGCGGACGGCTCGACGCTCGCCTCGTCGACCGCCGTGAGCTGGGGCAGGCCGCTCCGTCTCGCGATCGTCTGATACCGGTTGAGCGCGTCAAGCTCGCCGGCGAGGCCACTGGTCTCCTGATCCCAGGTGGCGAAGAACATGAATAGCCGCGCGGACTCGCCGGGGCCGACCTCGACGGTCCCTCCCCCCGCCCGAGGCAACGTCGCGTGCTCGCTAGGCGCGGTCGGCTGTACCTGGGAGTACGACAGGTCTGCACGCACCGAGGGACGGGCGGGCAACAACGCCGCCGCGCTCTTGGCCAGCAGCTGTCCGAGCTGCGGGACTGCCGTGTAGGACATCTGGGTCATGTACAACCGAGACAGCCTCCCGCCCGGCCCGATCACGAACAGCGCCGGCGTGTGGGTGATCTCGCCGGCCTGGACCGCCGCCTCGATCCCGTACTGCTTCCAGACCTGCTTCAGCTGCGGCAGCGAGCCCGTGAGGAACCGCCAGGAGTGGAGCATCCCGTGCAACTCCGAGTAGGACCACACGTCCTCGAGCGAGATCGCCGCGGGGTCGGCGTCGACCCCGAGCAGCTGCACCTGCGAGCCCGCCTTGCCCAGCATCGCCTTCGCGTCGAGCATCGCGGTCGTCGTCAACGGGCACACCGTGGTGCACTCAGAGTCGTTGAACGCCAGGATCACGACCTTGCCGTGGAACGAGTGCAGTGACACGGGCTGCCCGAACTGGTCAGACAGCGAGAAATCGGGAGCCACGCCCGAGACCGGCGTGCCGGGGTCCAGGTCCGGGTTCGTGGCCAGCGCGTCGGCCTGCGACGTACTCGTGGAGTTCGACCGCGCCAGGATGACCAGTGTTACCGCCAGCACGACGAGCAGGACCGTTGCGGCCGTCGCCAATCGCAGACGGCCCGCAGGCAGACGCAAGCCCCGTCGCAGGGTGACCCGCGGCGCAGACCAGCCACGCCGGCGGACCAGCGTCCGAACGCCGAACGCGACGCCGGCGATCGCCACCAGCGCCAGCGCGACGATCCCCAGGACGTCATCGACTCCGCTCTTCTGCGCTGGGTGCCCGGTGGCGTTCCCGGCCGCCCCGCCCGGCGCGGCCGGCGCACCGGCCGAATGGGCGATCGACGGAAGCTTCACGCCGCCGGCCAGCGCCAGCTTGCCCACCGCGGCCTCGGTCGCGTTGAACAGCCCGGCCCCGCCGGCTCCGATCGGGATTCCGCCGAGCGCGCGGTACCCGGGCGCTGCCGAGTGGCCGGGCCAGTTGAACCCGAACCCGTTCGGCATCACCACCAGCAGCCGCTGCTTGTAGGCGAGCGACAGCTCGATTCCCAGGAAGCGGGCATATTCGCGTGGCTGGCGCCACAACTCGGTCACGGACCCCAGGTCGAACGGACTCGCGATGATCGCGACCCGGACCGGGAACCCGTCCCGCGCGGCCGCCTTCAGCAAGTCTCCGAGCTGCACCTGCTGCTGGACCGACAGCCCGGCATCGGAGCCGGCGAACAGATCCTGGTAGACCAGCACATCGCTGCCCGGGTCACCGTCCGCGCGGGCAACCGGCGTCAACGCGGCCGCGATCAGCGCCACGGACAGGAACGCCATGACGGCTGCCCACGCGTGACGGTTCATCGACACGATCGTGCCACGCACGCCCAACATTCTCCACGCTCCGGCAAGCGGTCACGTTAGCGGCGAGTGAGGCTGTGGCTTATCGAGCGTTCTCGCCGGGCGATCGTGTACCGCTCAGGCCGGCGCGTCGAGCGCCCCCGCGCCGCCGGCCGGGCCCGCGGCCGCGACGGCGGTGATCTGCGCGTCGGCGGCCTTGAGCGGGTTCGTCGGCAACAGCAGCGAAACGCCGAAGCCGACGAGCGCCACCACCGCCAGGACAATCATCGCGGCGACGTAGGTGCCGTTCCCGGAGACGAGGTTGGACACGAGAATCGTCCCCGCGATCGCGGTGCCAAACGACGACCCGAGGTTCGAGACGCTGCGCGAGAGGCCGGAGATCTCGCCCTGCTTTGCCTCGGGGAAGGCTCCCTGCACAAGGTTGACCGACGGGGTCAGCATCACACCGAGCCCGAGCCCGATCAGCAGCAGGCCGGGCGCGAACGCCCACGGGCTTGACGAGGCAGCATGGACCAGCGCGAGGAGGAGCCCGATCCCGATCGTCGTCGCGATGAACCCCGTCGCGATCAGGATCTTCTGGAAGAACTTCCTGGCCAGGCGCTCGGCGGCGAGCGACGAGACGAGCACGCCAACCGTGGCCGCGGTGAAGATCACGCCGGTCTTGATCGCGCTGTAGTGACGTTCGGTCTGGAGGAACACCGACACCACGAACGACACGCCCATCAGCAGCAGCCACTGAAGGTTCTGGGTGACGAGGCCGAGATTCGAGGATCGGTTCCTGAACAGATCGACCGACAGCAGCACGTCCTTGTGCTCGCGCTCACGAGCGCGGATGTAGACGAAAAAGCCCGCGAGGAAGGCGGCTCCAAGCGCGAGGAACACAACGAGCAGCGTGTTGTTGACCCCGGCCTGGAGGATGCCGAGTACGAGGAAGAACATTCCGACGGCCGACAGCACCGCCCCGACCGTGTCGAACGGACGTGACGAGTCCGGCGCGATCGGATCGACGACCCGCCGGCTGAGCAGAATGATCGTCCCCACGATCAGGGCCTGGAACACGAACGCGGCCCGCCAGCTGATGCCCGAGGTGATCAGGCCGCCGATCAGCGGGCCGGCGGCGGCGCCGAGCCCGGCCATCCCGCTGATCACGCCGAACGCTTTGGCCCGCGAGTTCAGCGAGGTGAACGCCAGCGTCGTGAGGATGTAGACGGGCGGGATCAGGAAGGCCGTGCCAACGCCCTGGAACACGGAGTTGCCGAGAATCAGCACGCCGAGGTTCGGGGCAATCGCACTGAGGACGGTGCCGATCCCGTACAGGATCAGGCCGCCGGTGAAGCAGCGCTTGCGGCCCCACCGGTCGCTCAGCTTGCTGCACGGGATCATCAGGACCGCCATGATCACCAGGAACAGCGTGATCGTCGTCTGCACGCCCTTCACGTCGGTGTGCAGGTCGTGGCTGATGTCGTTGATCATCACGTTCATGTTCGAGCCGGCGAAGCTGCAGATGAACTGGGCAAGCGCCAGCGGAGCGAGGAAAGCGCGCGGCGAGCCGACCCACTTCGCCGTTCCGGTGCTGTCGCTCATCGGTGTCGAACTCACGGGGCACCGAGCGTATGTGCGGCCACGGGCGGAGGCATCACCCGAAGCGGATGAGCGATCAGACGCGTCGGCGACGGAGAACGACCTTTCACAATTGACCGATTGGAGTCAGGTATGGCAAGCACGCCTCAGGAACTGAGCAGCACCCAGCTGAAGCGACTGGCGGAGTTCATCGAGCCGTTCCGGGTGACCCCCGGCGCGAAGGTGACGCTCGCCAAGGATTTCGATCCGGCGTTCAAGGCGGGCGTCAACAAGAAGAAGGACGGCGTCACGCTGCTCGAGGAGGGCGTGCAGACGCTGGCCGACTATCAGGCGCGGCTCGCCGCCCAGGAATCGTTCGGCCTGCTCGTCGTGCTCCAGGCACTCGACGCAGGGGGCAAGGACGGGACGATCCGCCACGTCATGAGCGGCGTCAACCCGCAGGGGGTCGAGGTCCACAGCTTCAAGGTGCCCTCAGCCGAGGAACTCAGCCACGACTACCTGTGGCGCTACGCGACGCACCTGCCCGCCCGCGGCATGATCGGGGTCTTCAACCGCTCGCACTACGAGGAGGTGTTGGTCGTGCGGGTTCATCCTGAGAACCTCGATCGCCAGAAGCTCCCGAAGACCGCCAGACGGGGCGATATCTGGAAGCGGCGCTACCGCGAGATCAACGATTGGGAGCGATATCTCACCGATAACGGGTTCCGGATCGTGAAGCTGTTCCTCAACCTGTCGAAGGAGGAGCAGCGCACGCGCTTCCTGAAGCGCCTGGACCTCCCCGACCACAACTGGAAATTCTCCGAGGCCGACGTCAGGGAGCGCGAGCACTGGGACGAGTACCAGACCGCGTTCTCGGAGATGCTGTCGCACACGAGTACGAAGTGGGCGCCGTGGTACGTGATCCCCGCCGACCGCAAGTGGTTTGCGCGGCTAGGCGCCGGCGCCGTGATCGCACACGCGCTGATGGAGATCGATCCACATTTCCCGACGGTCACCGACGAGCGCCGTGAGGAACTACTGAGGATCCGGCAGATGCTGACCGAGCAGGCCCCGAAGGGCGCACCACCCGACCCGTTCGAGAAAGACCCCAGCGCCTGACGCGCTGAGAACGCTATTCGCGGGCGATCATCGCCGCGGCGGCGCGCTCGAGGTCGACGTAGGGATCACCGCTGACGTCGACCGCGACCGTCTTGATCGTTCCGCCGGTGAACGCCCAAGGGCGCTCGCCGGGAAAGTCATCGGTTACGTTGCTGATCGCGCGACCGACGACGAGATCCGTCCCCGACAACCCGAATGCCGACGGCTGCGTCTTGATCCGCCCCTCCCCTATCTTCTCCTCGCCGTGGAACAGAGACACGATTCCGGTCGAGACGCCCGGCGGGTCCTCGCCGTCCTTCACGAACGAGGCGGACAGGATCAGGTTCTCACCCGTCGGAACATCCTGCGTGCCGACGACGTGCTGCGCGATCATCCCGACGAAGTTGTAGACGTAGTGAAGGCGGTTGTCCTTGACGTACAGCGCATGGCCGCCAAAGTGCGATCCCTGCGCGAACAGCACACCGCCGGCGCCGGCGGCGGGGATATCGACGAGCGCGCCGATGATGTAGTTGCGGTTGCGGATGTTGACCGACTGCGCCTCGGGGACGCCGGCGGTGCCGGGGTAGTAGAGGTAGCGGTCGCGCGGGCTCGTGAGCTGTGGCCGCGGGGTGTTGAGGATCTCGATCGCCGAGCGGTCGTCGAGCGGGAACGCATGATTGGCACCCGCCTCGGAGAACCACAGGTTGACGAGCTCGCGCACCATGTCCGGGTGCTCGGCGGCGAGGTCGTGTAGCTCGGCCCGGTCGACCTCGACGTTGTACAGCTCCCAGGTGTCGTCGTTGAAGTGACTCCAGCCGCTGATCGTCGGGTGGGTGCTGACGGCCTTCCAGCCGTCGTGCCAGATCGCCCGGGAGCCGAGCATCGAGTAGAACTGGGTCTTGCGCCGGCTCGGGGCGTCGCCGTCGTTGAAGCTGTAGCGCATGCTGACCCCGTCGAAGTCGCTCTGCACGTGGCCCTTGATCGTCTCGGGCGGCTCGACGCCGAGGCAGTCGAGGATCGTCGGGACGATGTCGATCGCGTGGTGGTACTGATGGCGGACTTCGCCCCTCGCGCGTGATCGCCTTCGGCCACGAGATGATGCACGGGTCGCTGGTGCCGCCGTTGAACTCGTAGCGCTTCCACATCTTGAACGGCGTGTTGAACGCCATCGCCCAGCCGTTCGGGTAGTGGTTGTAGGTCTTCGGGCTTCCGAGCTCGTCGAGCAGCGCGAGGTTCGCCTCGACGTCGTCGGGGATCCCGTTGAAGAACTTGTTCTCGTTGACCGAGCCGTTCGGGCCGCCCTCGCCGCTGGCGCCGTTGTCCGAGACGAGCACGATCAGCGTGTTCTCGAGCTGCCCGGTCTCCTCCAGGTAGTCGAGCAGCCGGCCGATCTGATCGTCGGCGTGCGCGAGGAACCCGGCGTACACCTCGGCCATCCGCGAGAACAGCCGCTTCTCGTCGTCGGACAGCGAGTCCCACGGCCGGGTGATGTCGACGGCCGGGAACGGCTGCCCGTCCGGCCGGTCCGCGTCTCGGGGTGCCGATCGGGTTGATCGGCGGCAGCTCGGTGTCGCCGGGGACGATCCCCAGCTGCTTCTGGCGCGCCAGCGTCTGCTCGCGCATCGCCTCGTAGCCGGCGTCGAACCGGCCCTTGAACTTGTCGATCCACTCCCGCGGCGCCTGGTGCGGCGCGTGGCACGCGCCCGGCGCGTAGTACAGGAAGAACGGCTTGTCGGGCGCGACCGCCTTGGCGTCCTTGATGAACTCGAGCGCCTTGTCGGTCAGGTCCTCGGTCAGGTGATACCCCTCCTCGGGCTGGCGCGGCGGCTCGACGGGATGGTTGTCGTAGACCAGGTCCGGATGCCACTGGTCGGTCTCGGCGCCGAGGAAGCCGTAGAAGCGCTCGAAGCCGCGACCGACCGGCCAGTTGCGCCGGGTCGACGCGAGGTGCATCTCGTCGGTCGGGCACAGGTGCCACTTGCCGACCATGTACGTGTTCCAGCCGAGCTCGCCGAGGATCTCCGGGAGCATCCCGTTCTCGGGCGGGATCATCCCGCTCGCGTTCGGAAACCCGATCGCGGCCTCGGTGATGCACGCCATGCTGTTGCGCGTGTGGTTGCGACCGGTCAGCAGGCACGAGCGCGTCGGCGAGCACAGCGCGGTCGTGTGCCACTGCGTGTAGCGCACGCCCCTGCGGCGGCGATCCGGTCGATGTTCGGCGTCTCGACCGGACCGCCGTAGCAGCCCATCGCCGAGAACCCGACGTCGTCGAGCACGATGTAGAGCACGCTCGGCGCGCCCTCGGGCGCCTTCGGCGGCTCGAACGGCGCCCAGTCCGGCTCCGAGTCACGAATATCGACGTTGATGACGCCCTTGAACGGCTTGCTCACGAAAACCCCGATTCCACGCCGGATGTCGACCAGTTCAACCTTCGCCGCCAGCCTCCCACGCGCGGGCGACCGGGCATCACCCGAATCAGATGATCACCACCCGTGTAGCCACCCTACGATTGCTCGGGATGGCGGGTGCGGAGATGGTCGAGATCCACGCGGGGACGTTCCGGATGGGCGCGGACGGCTTCTACCCCGAGGAGGGTCCCGTCCGCGAGGTCGCGGTCGGCGATTTCGCGATCGATCGCGGACCGGTCACGGTTGCCGAGTTCGCCCGATTCATCGAGGACACCGGCTACGTGACGCTCGCCGAGCGGCCGCCGAGCCCCGACGAATACCCGGATGCGGACCCCTCGCTGCTCGTCCCCGGCTCGGCCGTGTTCCATCCCACGCCCCGTCCGGTGCCGCTCAACGATCCGAGCCAGTGGTGGGCGTACGTCCCCGGCGCCGACTGGCGCCATCCCTGGGGGCCGGCCAGCGACAACACCGAGCGGCAAGATCACCCGGTCACGCACGTCGCGTACGAAGACGTCGAGAGCTTCGCTCGATGGGCGGGCAAGGTTCTTCCGACCGAGGCCGAGTGGGAGTACGCGGCGCGCGGAGGTCTCGACGGCGCGACCTTCGCCTGGGGTAACGACGAGCGGCCGGACGGCGAGCCGATGGCGAACCACTGGCAGGGTGACTTCCCGTGGCGGAACACCGGCGCCAAGGGCTGGCGAGGGCACGACCCCGGTCGGGTTGTTCGCGGCCAACGGGTACGGCCTGTGCGACATGACCGGGAACGTGTGGGAATGGACCTCGGACTACTACTCGGCGCGCGGCGCCGGCTCAGATGCGCCGGCAAGCCCCTGCTGCAAGCCGCCGACGAATCCGCGCATCAGACCCCCGACGCCAGCTATGACGTGGGCCGCCGGGCGCGCACATCCCGCGGCGCGCGATCAAGGGCGGCTCGCACCTGTGCGCCCCGAGCTATTGCCTGCGCTACCGGCCCGCCGCGCGACAGCCCGAGGCGATCGACACCTCGACCAGTCACATTGGCTTCCGCTGCGTGATCCGCCCGCCGGCTCAGACGCTCGTCCGCGGGCAGGCTTGAGCCCGCCGCCTCAGCCGTTTGCGCTCCGCGCAGGAACGCCTGGCGCTCCGGGCCGAGCAGCGCTGGGGTTGGCCTTTCGATCGCTGGCGGGCGAAGTCTCGGCTCGTGGCGCGCAGCCGCCATCATCCGGTTCGGGTGATACGGCAGCCGGGAGCGCTGCGGTAGTGTCAGCGATCGATAGAAGGTGATCAGAGCCGATGGTTACGAGGAGCTGCGCAAGGCGATTGTCAGCGGAGAGCTGTTGCCCGGCGAGCGGCTGCTCGAGGAGGATCTGAGCGCGCGGCTCGGGCTCGGCCGGGCGGCTGTGCGGATGGCGCTCGCGCGCCTCGAGCACGACGGGCTCGTCCAGCGCGAGCGCCATCGAGGCGCGCGGGTCCGACGCGTGTCCGGGACGGAGGCGGTGGAGATCCTCGAGGCCCGTGCCGCGCTCGAGGGCCTCGCGGCGCGGCACGCCGCGGTCAACGCCGACGACGCGGCGATCGAACGGTTGCGCGCGATCGTCGCGGAGATGCGCGATCTGCGCGAGCGCGGGGACCTGCTTGGGATCTCGGATGCGAACGCCCGGCTTCACGGCCTGATCCTCGACATCTCGAGCCATCGGACCGCCAAGCGCCTGTCGCAGACGCTGAGCTCCCAACTAGTGCGCTTTCAGTACCGCACCGTGCTGCTGCCAGGCCGGCCCGAGCACTCGTTCGCCGAGCACACCGAGATCGTCGAGGCGATCGCCGCCCACGATCCGCAGGCGGCGGAACGGGCCATGCGGCGCCATCTCTCGCTCGTCGCCGAGGCGCTCCGCAGCCCCGGCGGCAGGCTAGCTGCCCGTGGCCGAGAGTGCGAGTCAAGGTCCGGGACGTCCTCCGGGAACGTCGCGGCGAGCGGTCAGTCGCACCGCGCTCGAGATGTTCGCCGAGCGGGGATTCGAAGAGACCACGGTCGACGATGTCGCCGACGCTCTGGGGGTTAGCCGCCGGACGCTGTTTCGCTACTTCGCCTCGAAGAACGACATGGCGTGGGGCGACTTCGACTGGGTGCTCGGGCGCCTGCGCCGGTGCCTGGACGAGACCACGGCGGAAGAGCCGCTGCACGAGGCGCTCCGGCGCGCGGTCGTCGAGTCCAACCGCTACGAGGAGGAGCAGCTCCCGGAGCTGAGGATCCGGATGCGGTTGATCACGGGCGTGCCGGCGCTCCAGGCGCACTCGACGCTCCGCTACGCGGAATGGCGCTGGGTGATCGCCGAGTTCGTGGCCGGCCGGCTCGACTGTGAGCCGACCGATCTCGTCCCCCAGACCGTCGCGCACGCCGCCCTTGGCACGTCGATGGCCGCGTTCCTGGTGTGGGTCGACGACCCGTCGAGCGATCTGACCGCCAACCTCGACGAAGCGTTCCGGCTGCTCGGCGCCGGCCTGGCGATGCTCGGCGCCCGGGACGGCGCGCGACGACCTGCACAGCACGACAATTGAGACGCGATCCCGAGGCCGTGCCGAACTACGCATGTGGGGCACGCGCCACACGGCGCGGCCACCGGGGCTCGCTGAATGTCGCGTTAGCGGACAGGTCCCCGAGGCGTTCGGCCTAACGGCGGCTCGGGTGCGGCGGTCGCCTCGGTCTGAGCGCTCGGAAGTCACGGGCGCGCGCACACGCGAGCCAGATGCCGGCGCCCCGGGCGGACTCGTCCGCGATCCGCAGCGCTCCGTAGCTGAGCGGGTCGAGCCCCGGCCGGTCCTCGATCCAGTCGGCCACGAGACCGGCGGCGAGCAGCGCGCCGAGTCGTCTCGGGCAGCCGGTGGCGGCGCCACCGGTATGCGGCAAGCAGCGCGAACGGCGCCCACGGGCCGGCGAGCGCACGGCCGAGCTCGCGCCCCTCCCGGACGGTTACCTGCGCGCTCGCGCGCGCCGCCCACAGGGGCGCGCCCGGCAGCCGCCCGGCGACTGTCCGGTGCAGCCGCACGCCACGCACGGCGGTCAGCGCCACCAGCGCGGACCATCGACCGCCGAGCGCGGCGGCCCAGCCGAGCGCCGGCATCGGGGTCACGAACAGCGCTGGTACGCGCTCGGGGTGGCGCGCGAGCAGCGGCGCCACCGACTCGTTGTACGCGACCCGCCTCCGGTACCAGGCGATCGGGTCGATCCGATCCTCGTGCGCCACGCAGATCCGCGGGTCGTACCTGACCTGCCATCCCGCGTCGTGCAGACGCCAGACGAGATCGACGTCCTCGCCCAGCGTGAGATCCTCGTCGAAGCCGGGGCCGAGCGCGTCACGCCGCGCCACCATCGCCGCGCTCGGGACGTACCAGACCCAGCTGTACGGGCGCACCAGCGATGGGTCCGCGCCCATGTCGAGCGCCGAATGGCACCGCTCGTACGCGGCGATCCGGCCTGCCCGTGACGCGCGACGAGACGATCCGCGGCGCAACCAGGGCCACCGCCGGGTCGGCCAGGTGGTCGACCAGCGCGCCGGGAAAGCCCTCGAATGGGATGCAGTCGGCGTCCAGGAACGCGACCAGCGGCGTCGTGGCGAGCCGGAGCCCGGTGTTGCGCGCGGCGGACGCGCCGACGTTCTCGGCGTGACGCACGTAGTGCGCGCCGACACGATCGGCGACCGCTTCGATTGCGTGGCCGTCGGGCGATCCGTCGTCGACCACGATCACGCGCGCTCGGCCGCCGGCTAGCGGTGCCAGACAGCGCCCAAGCTGGGCGGCGTCACCGTAGACCGGGACGACGATCGTCACGTCGCCGCCCGGTCGCGCGCGGCCGCGGTGGCGGGTCGGGCTGGGGCGAGGCCGGCGTCGAGCAATCGCCGCGCCAGCATCCGCTCGGCCTCCCCCACCCGACTGGCTGGCCAGCCAGCCAGCCTCGAACCATGCGAGCGCCACGCTGCCGACAGCGTCATCAGCCGCGGCGGCGAACCGCCGAGCAGCACCTCGCCGTTCCCGCCCCACCGCAACCCGCGCGATGGCTGCAGTCGCCACCCCGACGGGACCGGCACCTCCCTCGGCAGGGTCAAGCGGTCAATCCGCCGTCGACGGGCAACACCGCGCCGGTCAGCGCCGACGCCGCCGGCCCGCACAGCCAGACGACCGCCTCAGCGATCTCATTCGGTTCGATCAGCCGGCGGATCAGGTGCTGGCTGGCGAACTCCTCCTGACCGCTGAGGTCGTAGACCTCGGCGCTCGCCGCCAGCATCACCCCTCGCGTCGATCCGGGACAGACCGCGTTCGCCGACACGCCCGTGCCGGCCAGGTCACCGGCCAGCGCCCGGATGAACGCGACCGCCGCCGCCTTGGCCGCTGAGTACGCGGCAAGCTGCGGCATCGCACGCAGCGCGGCCGCCGACGCGATCGCCACGAACCGCCCGGCGCCTACCTCGACCATGGCGGGGACCGTCGCCTCGGCGAGTCGCCGGGTGCCGTGCAGGTTGACGTCCATCAGGCTCAGCCACACCCGCTCGCTGGTCCCCCACGCGGGGCCCCCTGCGATCACGCCGGCGGCCGCCACCGCTGCGGCGGGGCTCCGCCCCGCGAGCGCGGTCTCAAGGCGGGGAACGAACTCAGCGGTGCCCACGTCGGCCTCGAGCGTGTCGACCGTGGCGCTCCCGCCCGCGCGCACGTTTCCGCCACCGCCTCGAGGTCGGCGGCCGACGGCATCGCGTAGCCGATTCCCGGCTGATCCGCGCACGCGTCGACGAGCAGCAGCGACCACCTCTGCTCGGCGAGCCCGCCGGCGACCGCGGCGCCGATCCCGCGAGCGGCGCCCGTCACCACCGCGAGACCGGGACCCTCAGACATGGACGGCAACGTCCGACAGCAGCCCGTCTAGCCGAGCGAGGCACCCGGCGACCAACTCGTCGAGCAGGCGCCGACCCTCGGACGCACTTGCCCCGGATGGGTCGCCCAGCACGCCATTCGGGCTCACCGGCCGGACGCCGTCGCGGCGCAACCGGTCGATCAATTCGGCGATCGGCCGCGTCTCGCCGGGCTCGGCCTGCTCGCGGCGGACCGCCGCCGGGTCGAGGTGCAGGAGCAGCGACGTCTCGGTGCGACCCGCGTGCGCGTCCGCGCCCGCGGGCGCCACCGTGAACGCCGCACACCGCCGTCCCTCGCCCATGAGCCGCCGGATCGCCTCCGACACCGCGTCGTGGTTGCCGCCGTGCCCGTTGACGAGCAGTAGCGCGTCCCAGTGTCGCGACGCGTCCCGGCCGAGTTCGACCAGCACGTCCGCGAGCGCGGCGGTGCCGATCGACAGCGTGCCCGGAAACGCGGCGTGCTCACCGCTCGAGCCGAACGCGATCGGTGGCGCCACCGCGACCCCGGGGCGACGCGCCGCGGCCGCGCCGGCGACGGCCACCGCGATCCGGGTGTCGGTGTCGAGTGGCAGGTGCGGCCCGTGCTGCTCGAGCGAGCCCAGCGGCACGATCACCGCACGCCGCGGAGCGTCGTCAACCTGAACCCAATTCAAGTCAGCGAGATTTGTCACAGAGTGCTAAATTATCGCGCCCGATCGCCCGCGGAGAGGAGCACCCGCCATGAGCGCCACGCCAGAGCAGCTCGACAAGACGGCCGCCGAAGCTGAGCCCGACGAGGAGACTGCGACCCAGCCCGCCGACGAGGAGGAGCTCGTGGTCGAGGATCTGCTGGTCGAGGATGTCTCGATCGACGGCATGTGCGGCGTCTACTAGAGCCGCTCGGTGACTTCCGCCGAGCTCAAGCGGGCCGCGGGGCTGGATCCCGAGACCGAGCTGCGGCCCGAGCGCTTCGGCGCGCTGGCCTACGACTTCGGCACGCGGCGGCTGTCGTTCGTGCGTCGCCGGGCCGAGGCCGCCCGGTCGTTGGCCGACGAGTTCGAGACGGGGCTCGACGCGCCGATCTGTCTGACGTGGGAGCTGACGTACGCGTGCAACCTCGCGTGCGTGCACTGCCTGTCGAGCTCGGGCCGGCGCGACCCGCGCGAGCTGACGCACCGCCGAGTGCATGGCGGTGATCGACGAGCTCGAGCGGATGCAGGTGTTCTACGTCAACATCGGCGGCGGCGAGCCGACGGTCAGGCGCGACTTCTGGGAGCTGGTCGATTACGCGGTCGCGCACCGCGTCGGGGTCAAGTTCTCGACCAACGGCTCGCGGATCACGCCGGAGCTCGCGGCCCGGATCGCGGGGACCGACTATGTCGACGTGCAGGTCTCGCTCGACGGCGCGACCGCGGCGGTGAACGACCGGGTCCGCGGCGCGGGGTCGTACGCCACGGCGCTGCGCGCGATGGAGAACCTGGCCGAAGCCGGGTTCGACCGGGTTCAAGTTGTCGGTCGTGGTCACGCGCGAGAACGTGCCCCAGCTCGACGCGTTCAAGGCGCTCGCCGATCGCTACCACGCGCAGCTGCGGCTGACGCGCTTGCGCCCGTCCGGCCGCGGCGCCGACGTGTGGGACGAGCTTCACCCGACCGGCGCGCAGCAGCGGGAGCTGTACGAGTGGCTGCTCGCGCACGGCGAGAGCGTGCTGACCGGGGATTCGTTCTTTCACCTCGGTGGGTACGGCGCGGCGCTGCCCGGGCTGAACCTGTGCGGCGCCGGACGGGTGGTGTGCCTGATCGACCCGATCGGCGACGTGTACGCGTGCCCGTTCGTGATCCACGACGAGTTCCTCGCCGGGAACGTCCGCGAGCCGGGTGGATTCGCGCGGGTGTGGCGCGAGTCCGAGCTGTTCCTGGAGCTCCGCGAGCCGCAGCACGCCGGCGCGTGCTCGAGCTGCGGGCTGTTCGACAAGTGCCGCGGCGGGTGCATGGCCGCGAAGTTCTTCACCGGGCTGCCGCTGGCCGGACCCGACCCCGAATGCGTACTCGGCCACGGCGAACGCGCGCTGGCCGCCCGCGGCGAGAAGCCGCTCCCGAAGCCCTCGGTCGACATGTCGAAGAAGCGCGTCCCGGCGCGGGCCTGCAACGAGAGCCCTCTCGACCAATGAAGAATCTGTGGTTCGAGTCGGTGGCCGTGGCCCAGCGCCGGGCCAAGAAGCGCCTGCCGAGGTCGGTGTACTCCGCTCTGATCGCCGGCTCGGAGGCCGGCATCACGCTCGCCGACAACGTGGCCGCGTTCGGCGAGCTCGGGTTCGCCCCGCACGTCGGCGGGGCGCCGGCCCACCGGGACATGACGACCACCGTGATGGGGGAGCAGATCTCGCTTCCGGTGCTGATCTCGCCGACCGGCGTTCAATCGGTCAATCCCGAGGGCGAGGTGGCGGTGGCCCGAGCGGCCGCCGCGCGCAGCACGGCGATGGGCCTGAGCTCGTTCGCCTCCAAGCCGATGGAGGAGGTGATCGCAGCCAACCCGCAGACGTTCTTCCAGCTCTACTGGGCCGGGGGCCGCGAGCAGATCGCCGGGCGCATCGAACGGGCACGCGCCGCCGGAGCGCGCGGGCTGATCGTCACGCTCGACTGGAGCTTCTCGCACAGCCGCGACTGGGGCAGCCCTTGGATCCCGGACAAGCTCGATCTCAAGGCGATGGCGCGGCTCGCCCCCGAGGTCCTGGTCCGGCCGGGATGGCTGGTGGAGTGGGCTCGCGCCGGCGGACCGCCCGAACTGACCGTGCCCAACGTGTCCCCGCTCGGCGCGCCCCCGACGACCTTCTTCGGCGCCTACGGCGAGTGGATGATGACCGCGCCCCCGAGCTGGGATGACCTTCGCTGGCTGCGCGAGCAGTGGGACGGCCCGTTCATGCTCAAAGGGATCATCCGTGTCGACGACGCCCGCCGCGCCGTCGACGCCGGCTTTACCGCGATCTCGGTCTCGAACCACGGCGGGAACAACCTCGACACCACGCCCGCCTCGATTCGCGCGCTCCCCGCGATCGCCGAGGCCGTCGGCGACCAGATCGACGTGCTGCTCGACGGCGGCGTCCGGCGCGGCAGCGATGTGGTCAAGGCGCTCGCGCTGGGCGCGAAGGCGGTGATGATCGGGCGCGCCTACCTGTGGGGACTCGCCGCCGCCGGCCAGCCCGGCGTGGAGAACGTCCTCGACATCATGCGCGCTGGAATCGAGTCGGCGCTGCTCGCACTCGGCCGCGCGAGCACGACCGAGATCACGCCCGAGGATGTTCTGATCCCGCCCGGATTCACCCGCCGCCTCGGCGTGGCCGCCGAGTCGGCGGCCCTCAGTGGATGACGACGCCGCGGATGTTCTTGCCCGCGAGCAGGTCGCGATAGCCGTCGTTGACCTGCTCCAGCGTGTAGCGCTGGGTGATGATCTCGTCGAGCTTCAGATGCCCTGACTTGTACAGGCCGAGCAGGTTCGGCATCTCAAAGATCGGGTTCGACCCGCCGGCGAGCGAGCCCTGGATCCGCTTGTGCCACCCGACCATCGGCGAGCCGGTCAGGCTGATCGACTTCTCGTCCGCGCGGCTAACCGAGGTGACCACGACCCGCCCCGCCTTGCCGATCAGGCCGACCGCGTCGACGGTCGTCTGCGGCTCGAGCACGCCGACGGTGATCACCGCCAGATCCGCCATCTGCCCGTGCGTCCGCCCGAACAGGATGTCGCGCGCCTCGTCGACGTTGGTCGCGGTGTGGGTAGCGCCGAGGCGGCTCGCCATCTCGAGTTTGAACGGGTTCGGGTCGATCGCGAGCACGGTGGTGGCGCCGGCGTAGCGGGCGCCCTGGACGGCGTTGATGCCGACGCCGCCGACCCCGAAGATCACGACCGTCTCCCCCGCCTTCGTCTCGCCGGCGCGCACCGCCGAGCACCAGCCGGTGGTCACGCCGCACCCGACCAGGCAGGCGACCTCGAACGGGACGTCCTTGTCGATGCGCACGCACGAGTACTCCGACACGACGGTGTGGTCGGAGAACGTGCCGAGCGCGCAGAACCCGCCGTAGTCCTCGCCGCCCTTGTGGAAGCGGAACGTCTCGTCCTGGAGGCACCCGACTCCTGCGTACAGGCCGCGATCGCAGAGGTTCTGATGGCCGGTCGAGCAGTAGCGGCACTTACCGCACGCCGGGATGTACGACGTCACGACGTGATCGCCGGGCGCCACGCGGGTGACGCCGGCGCCGACCGCCTCGACGATGCCGGCGCCCTCGTGCCCGCCCACCAGCGGGAAGCGGATGTGGCTGCCGCCCTCGCGCCGGATGTGCTCGTCGGAGTGGCACAGCCCAGCCGCCTTGTAGCGGATCAGCACCTCGAACTCCTTGGGCTCGTCGAGATCGAGTTCGGTGATCTCCCAGTCGGTGCCGGGCTCGTGCAGCACGGCCGCCCGCGTCGTCATGCTCGCCATCGGTTCTCTCCCCTCGCGTTCATGCGACCTGCGGGACCACCTCGGCGCCGATCAGGCGCAGGTGATCGAGGTCGTCGATGTCGAAGATGTGCAGGTAGACGGTTTCGCAGCCCTCGCCGGCCAGCCGCTCAAGCGCGGCGATCAGATCCGACGGCGTGCCCACGACGCCGTTGGCCAACATGCGCGCGCCGGGCGCCCCGAGACGCTCGAGCCGCTGATCGGCCTCCTCCTTGGTGACGCCGCAGATCGCCTGCATGGTCGCGGACATCCGCAGCGTCGCGGGATCGCGGCCGATCTCCTCGCACACGCCACGCACGTTGGCGAAGCGCTCGGCGCAGCCGTGGCCGGCGCCGCTGTTGAACTCGTCGGCGTACCTGGCCGCCATCAGCGGCGTCCGGCGCGGCCCGGTGCCGCCGATCACGATCTCGGGCCGCGGCTTCTGCACGAGCACCGGGAAGTTCCGGGACTCCTCAAGCTGCCAGAACTTGCCGTCGAAGCTGAACGCTTCACCCTCCGGCGTCGTCCACAGGCCGTTGATGATCCTCATCTCCTCGTCGAGGCGGTCGAAGCGTTCGCCGATCGGGGGGAACGGGATGCCGAACGCCTTGTGCTCGCGCTCATACCAGCCGGTGCCGATGCCGAGGACGACTCGCCCGCCTGACATCTGGTCGACGGTCGCGACGGAGTTGGCGACGACGCCCGGGTGGCGGAACGTGCCGGCGGTCATCAGCGTTCCGAGCTTGATCCGGCTGGTCTCGAGCGCCACGCCGGCGAGCGTCGTCCACGAGTCCGTCGGCCGGTATTCCGGGTCGGTCGAGTCGATCCCGAGGTAGTGATCGCCGCGGAAGAACGCGTCGAACCCGGCTTCCTCGGTGACCTTGGCCATGGCCACGACGCGGTCGTACGTCGCGCCGTGATGCGGCTCCATCAGCACTCTGACTTTCACACCGCCTCCTCATCCGGACGTGGCAACGGGAACGGCGCCGGCCCGCCTCCGTCGAGAACGAGCACCTGGCCGGTCACGAACTCGGCGCCGTCGCTCGCCAGGTACCGCGCGGCGGCAGCGACGTCGTCGGGCCGGCCGACCCGGCCGACCGGCAGGCGGCGCCCGCGCTGCTCCATCTCGGCGCGGACGTCGAGGTCGGGGTCGAGGCTCAGGACCGAGCGGCTCGTGTCAAGCGCTCCGGGCGCGATCGCGTTGACGGTGATCCCCCACGCCGCCACGTCCATCGACAGCGCTCGCGTCAGCCCGATGATTCCCGCCTTCGAGGCCGAGTACGGGGTCGAGCGCGGGGCGGCGATCACGCCCGCCATCGAAGAGACGTTGATGATCCGCCCCCACCGATTCCGGCGCATCGCCGGGACGGCCGCGCGGCACATCAGCCAGGTCCCGCGCAGGTTGATCCGGATCACGTCGTCGAACACGTCGATCGGGATCTCGTCGATCACGTCGCGATCGAGTCCCTGCGGCGCCGCGGCGTTGTTGACGAGGATGTCGAGCCGGTCGAACCGCTCGAGCGCCGCCGCCACCATCGCTTCGGCGTCGTTTTCGTCGCCGATGTCGCCGAGCGCCGGGATCGCGGTCCCGCCGGCCGACTCGATCTGCTGCACCAGCGTGTCCAGCCCGTGCCACGACTCCGGCTGCCCCGACCCGACGATCTCCTGGCGGCGGTTGAGGACACCGGTCGGCCGGCGATCGGCGACGACGACCGCGACGCCGTCGCCGGCGAGCGCGCGGGCGACCGCCTGACCGCCGCCGTCGGGCTTGCCGCAGCCGGTGATGAGCGCGACCCGGCCGTTCATTCCGGGTAGTGGAGGTCGATCGCGTCGGCCGGGATAGCGAGCGACTTGCCGAGGATCGCGCGCATGACGTCGGGCGGGGCGAGGCAGTCCTCGCACGCCTCGGGCGTCGCGACGATGTCGACGACGACGCGCTCGCCCTCCTCGCGCGCTTCGAGCCCGTAGCCGTCGGCGGCGAGCATCGTCCGCATCTCTTTCAGCCCCTGCTCGCTGTACATCTCAACCTCCGTTGCCGGCCGCCACCGCAGCGCTGGCTCGTTCGATTTCGACCGATGAGTTCGACCATTCGCCGAACACGCGGAACACCATCGAGATCGCCGCGTTGCGCGCGCCGGCGACGACGATCGGGACCGAGGCGCGGCTCGGCAGGAACGGCGTGAACGTGTCCCCCGGAACGCGTTCCTCGTCCGAGGCGGAGCGACCGCCGAACCCGCCTTCGGCCACCCCGTCCTTGCCGGCGCGCCGCAGGTCGGCCTCGATGCGGCCGCAGTGCTCGACCAGCCAGTCCTTGACGTCGGCCTTGGAGAAGCCGGCGTCCGCGAGCATCTGGGCGTGCTCGGGGCAGAACACGATCCCGGCCGACTGAGCGCGGAAGATCATCACGCCGGTCCGCGAGATCGTGTCGGCGAAATCGTTCAGCAGATGCTCGGGGTTCTGGGTGTGGCGGTTGTCGACGAACTCGTACGTGCGCGTGAGCGTGCACGACACGGCGTTTGCCCCAGGCTCGAGCCCCATCTCCGTGGCCAGCGGCTCCCACGGGCTCTCCTCCTCGTTCTCCCCGAAGCAGATCGCCCACCGGCCCGGGATCCCCTGGGTCGTCTGGTCGAACACGTGCGGGACCACGCCGAACGCATTGCGCATCATCAGCCCGAGCGCGCGCGGAATCGTGGCGTTGGGGCGAAAGCCCGCCGCGAAGTTCCCGCCCGTGCTGTTGATCCCGAGCTCGCCCCGAATCGGACCGTTGATCACGATCAGCGGCGCGGGCCCGCTCGTCGACTGCCAGCCGCCGCCCTTGGCGGCCCGGTCGCGCATCACCGCGTCCCACGCCGCGAGCACGATCGGGAAGTACTCGGGGAGGCAGCCGGCCATCGCCGCGTTGATCGCGGCGGTCTGGACCGTGCACTCGCGCCCGAGGTGCTCCATGCGCCAGAGCACCTCGTCGGGTGGTCGGCCGGTCCGCGCGAGGAACTGATCGAGCAGCGCCTGCGAGACGGGGACCACCGGCAGTCCGTCGGTCCATCCCTGCTCGTAGCAGTACTCGATCGCCTCGCGGGCCACGTCCGGATCCGGTTCGCGAGCCATCAACCGCCGTTCCCCGTGAGCAGCGCCGTGACCTCGGCCGCAACCGCCTCGGCGCGCTCGCGCACCTGGGCCGGCGTGAGGCCCGCCACCGGATGCGACGTGGTCAGGTACCGGTAGCCGGGCGCACCCTGGATCTCGGCCATCGCGTCACCCGTGGCCCTGAATGCGTCCGAGCAGATCACCGCTGCGGGTATGCCGTGACGCTCGAACAGGATTCCGTCGGCGACCGCCGACGCGCTACACGAGCCTCAATCGCCAATGCCTATCACCACCACGTCCGACTCCGAACTCAGCTGGTCGATCAGCTCCTGCGGTGCCGGCTGCGCGAAGTTCTCCTTGCGGCGCAGCCTCGCCTCGCCCGCGCCGTAGCGCTCGCGCAGGATGTCCGCCACCTCGGTCAGGAACAGGCTCGCGTTCTGCTTGCCGTTCTCGAGCAAGCCGACGGTCGCGCCACTGAGCTCCCCCCGCCGTGGCGCAAGCTCGAGGGCCGCTTTCGTGTCCTTGCCGGTCAAACCGGTCGGGTCCAAAATCGCGCTCATATCGCCTCCTCAACAGTCGCTTGGGAAGAAAGGATGAATAGTTCAACCTTTCTTCCCAACGAGTGCCTAGTGTTCATGGATCAACACGCCGCGGATGTTGCGACCCGCGAGCATGTCCTCATAGCCCTGGTTGATGTTGTCGAGCGTGTACCGGTTCGTGATCAGTTCGTCGAGCTTGAGATCGCCGTTCTTGTACAGGCCGAGCAGGCGCGGCATGTCGTACAGCGGGTTCGCGCCACCGAACAGCGAACCCTGGATGTTCTTGTGGAAGCCGGTCACCGGCGAGCCGTGGATCGCGATCGTGTCACCCTCGCCACCGACCGCGGTGACGACGACGCTGCCGCCCTTGCCGATCATGTCTACCGCGTTGCGGAGCACCTCGGGGTGCATCACGCCAACGGTGATAACCGCGTGGTCGGCCATCTGGCCGTGGGTCAGCTCCCAGATCTTCTGCTTGGCTTCCTCCGTATCGCCGGTGGTGAACGTGGCGCCGAACTTGCCCGCCATCTCCTGTTTGTACGGGTTAGGGTCGACCGCGATCACGTTCTTGGCGCCGGCGTACGCCGCCCCCTGCACCGCGTTCATGCCCACCCCGCCGGTGCCGAAGATCACCACGGTCTCCCCCGCGCGTGTGCCGGCCGCGTATACCGACGATCCCCAGCCCGTGGTCACCCCGCACGCCACCAGCGCCGCGATCTCGAACGGGAGATCCTCGTCGATCGGGACGCAGGAGTTCTCGGAGACCACCATCCACTGCGAGAACGTGCCGAGCACGCACATGCCGCCGACGTCCTCGCCGTTCTCGTGGAAGCGGAACGTCCCGTCGAGGAACATTCCCGTGCCCGCGTTCAGACCGTCGTCACACATGTTCTGGCGACCGGTCGAGCAGTACCGGCAGTGACCGCACACGGGGATCCAAGAGGTGCAGATGTGGTCGCCCTCGCGAACGCGGGTCACCGACGGACCGACTTTCTCGACCACGCCCGCCCCCTCGTGGCCGCCGACCATCGGATACCGGTAAGGGCCACCCTCGCGCACGTGCTCGTCGGAGTGACACAGCCCGCAGGCCATCACCCGGACGAGCACCTCGTGGGCCTTGGGCTCGTCGAGATCGAGCTCGGTCAGCTCCCAGGCCTGCCCCGCTCCTCGAACGACTGCGGCGCGTGTCTTCACTGTGTCACTCCTGTTTTAGTCGAACTAGCCACCCCGGCGCCCGCAAGCTGCGGCGCCTCGATGCCCAGGAAGCGGAATGTGTTGTGCCAGGTGATGTCCTCGAGCGCGTCCGCCGGCAGGTCGAGCGACCGCAACGTGCGCGCGCATGGGTCCTCTCGCGGCATCGCCGGGAAGTCAGAGCCGACCAACACCTGGCGATGCCCCACCAACTCGATCAGGAAGCGGAGCGCGCGCCGGTCGAAAACGAGCCCGTCGTAGTAGAAGCGCCGGGTGAGCTCCGCCGGCGATACACCCTCGGCTTCCGCAACCGGCGGTTCCTCATTCCAGGTCTTCCCCCAGAAGGTCATCGCGCGCGGGAGCATCATCGGAAAGCCGCCGGCGCCGTGACTGAAGGCCAGCCGGAGGCGCGGGTGGCGCTCGGCCAGGCCGCTGGTGATGATCCCCGCGCACGCCAGCAGCGCGTCGGCGCCAACCGCGAACGCCGCAATCGGGATCAGCCCGGCCGGCAGCCGCTCCCCGAAATCGGTCGGCATCGCGTGGATGAAGATCGGCATCTCGAGGCGCTCGGCCTCGGCCCAGAACTCGTCGAACTCGGATCCGTGGAGCGCGCGTCCGGCCACGTTGGAGGCGATCTCCACGGCGACGAGCCCGGCATCCTGCACGCGCGCGAGCTCCGCGCACGCCAGCTCCGGAGCCTGCATCGGCACCATCCCCATCCCCATCAAACGCCCCGGGTCCGCCGCGCACAACGACGCCACGAACTCGTTCACACGGCGCGAGAGATCGAGTCCCTCGGGGCCGGACACCGCGTAGTCGAGCAGCGGCGGCATCGGCGAGACCACCTCGGCGTCGAGGCCGCTGCGCTCGAGCTCCTCGAGCCGGCGCTCGGCCGAGTAGAACGCGTCGATCGCCTTGAACTGCATCCCGCGATCGTTCTCGAGCAGCCGCGCGTGCTCGTCCCCCGCGCACGGTCCGATCCGCGGTCCCCGGTGATCGGCGGACGAGCCGACCGCTTCCAAGGCACCCGGGATCACGTGGGCGTGCATGTCAACGAGCATTGGCTGCCTCCTCTCCGCTCGACGTGACGGCGGCCATGGCCGAGCCGCGGTCCGGAGTGACGCACGTGTGAATCGCGTCCCCGTCGGCGAGCGCCTGGATCGCGGCCTCGGTGTCGGCCAGCTCGAACGTCCCCGAGGCCATTTTCTCGAGCGGGAACCGCCCGGACTCGATAATCCGGATCGCCTCGATGTACGCCTCGGCGTTGACGCCGAACGCACCGCGGACGGTCAGGCCCTTGTTGATCAGGCGGTCGGTCACGACCTCGATCCGCTTACCGCCCTTCAAACCCGCGAGCACGATCCGACCGCTGTGCCGCACCGCCTCGATCGCATCGAGAACCGGCTGCGACGCGATCGGCGTGAGCTCGAGCACGACGTCGGCCATCGCGCCACCGGTGATCTCGGTCACCCGCTCCACCACGTCCTCGGATTCCACGTTGATCGTGTGGTCAGCCCCGAACTCGCGCGCCAGCGCGAGTTTGTGCGAATCGCGAGACAGACCGGTCACGATGATCGTCCCGGCCCCCCGGGCCCGCGCCGCGATCACCGACGTCAGCCCGCGCTGGCCGGGACCAAGGATCAGCACCGTCTCACCGAGCCCTACCTCGCCGAGGAACGCGGCCCAGCGCACGCCGGCGCCGAGCGGGTTGAACATCACCGCGATCTCGGGCGGGATGTCGCTCCGCATCTTGTGCAGGATCGCCCACGGATGCAGATACAGATATTCCGCGAATCCTCCCCACAGCGCGGGCGAACGCGATAGCGGCGTCATCCCGTACGCGCCGTCGCGGTTCGGGCACGACATGTAGCGGCCGGTCAGGCAGTAGTCACAGGCGCGGCAGGGCCGGAGGATCTCCACAGCCACCCGATCCCCGACGGAAACGCCCCACCGCTCCGCAGCACGTTCCCCCACCTCCTCGATGACACCGAGCGGCTCATGCCCCGGGATCAGCGGGAACATCCCAGGACGCACGAGGTGGCCTCGGTACTGCTCGACGTCGGACCCGCACACACCGCAGGCCTCGATCCTCAGCAATCCCTCGTCAGGACCGATGACCGGCCGCGGGAACTCCCGGATCTCGTACGCCAACGGCCCGGTCTGAACCGCGGCCCTCACCATCTCGGAAGACATCAGAATCCTCCCGGCATCGTCTCGTCTTCATACAAGGGAATCAGCGGTATCGGCTCGGCCTTCTCGGACGGCGGCGTGTACCCCCAGTACTTGGCCCGCGCGCCGCCGTCGATCACGAAGTCGCAGCCGGTTATCAGCCGGGCGTAGTCGGAGCACAGCCACGCCACGCAGTGGCCGATGTCGGTCGGCGTCGACGGTGCCATCGGCATGTTGCCGCGCACGTCGATCTTGCCCGGGTCGCGCCACCACGACGCGTGCTCGCCGGAGCGGTCCGGGCGGACGCGCACTCCGCCCGACTCGGACAGCTCTGCGAGTAGCTCCGGGTTGTCGGGCCTCGGCGCCGTCGGCGAGTACGAGTTCACGCGGATCCCGTACGGCGCGAGGTCCATCGCGGCGGCGCGGGTGAAGTTCGCGAGCCCGCCCTTGTGAAACGCGTACGCGATCACGCCGGCGCAACCCTGCCACGCATTCGAGGACAGGATGTTGAGGATCGAGCCCTTGATCTCGCGCTCGATCATCGAGATCGCGACGTGCTTGGTGTTCAGGAACGTGCCGGCGCCGGCAACCGCGACCGCGCGGTTCCAGAACTCGAGGCTCTCCTCGAGCACCCCCCGCCCGCCGAGCACGGCGGCGTTGTTGATCAGGATGTCGATCCGCCCCCAAGCGTCGAGCACCTCACCGACGTAGCGCACGACGTCGTCCTCGGAGCTGACGTCGCCCACGGCCGCCATCGCGTCACCGCCGTGCCGGGAAATCCGCCGGACGGAAGCCTCGGCGGCATCCGCGGAAACGTCGTTGCACGCCACAGAAGCGCCGTACCGCGACAGCGCCAGCGCGATCCCGCTGCCGATGTTCGGACCCGCGCCCGTCACCAGGGCTACCTTGCCTTCAAGCGAAACGTCCACGAGGCCTCACACCCGCCCGTCGATGATCACGCTCTTGACCTGGGTGTAGTCGAGGATCGATTCGGCGCTCACCGTCCGCCCGAATCCGCTCGACTTGTATCCGCCGAACGGCGCCCCGATCACGCCGCCCGACCACAGCGTGTTGATCGACACCTGCCCGGCCTCGATCCGGCGCGCCAGCCGCACCGCACGACCCACGTCGCGCGTCCACACGGATGCGACGAGCCCGTACCGCGTCCCGTTGGCTATCGAAAGCGCCTCCTCTTCATCGGAAGAGCTCAACACAGACAGCACAGGGCCGAAGATCTCCTCCTGGGCGATCCGCATCTCCGGTCGCACCTCGTCGAAGATCGTCGGCTCGACGAAGAAGCCACGGTCGTACACGTCGCCCTCCGGCTTGCCACCCCCGACGACCACCCGCGCCCCCTCGGCGCGCCCGCTGTCGAGGTACCCGAGCACGCGCTTCTCCTGCTTGGCGCTGATCAGCGGACCCATGTCGACGTCCTCGTACCACGGCCCGACCCGCACGTGCTTGAACGCATCCGCCAACCCCGAGACCACCTCGTCCCGGATCGAGGAGTCGACCACGACCCGGGACCCGGCAGCGCAGATCTGCCCCGTGTTCAGCGTGATGCTCCGCGCGATCGTCGGGATCGCCTTATCCAGCGGCGCGTCGCGCAGCACCACCTGCGGCGACTTACCGCCAAGCTCGAGATGCAGCGGGATCAGGTGCCGCGCGCATGCCTCCATCACGCGGCGGCCCGTCTCCGGCGACCCCGTGAAGCTCATGCGCCGCACGCCGGGGTGACCCGCCAGCGGCTCGCCCGCCTCAGGTCCGTAGCCCGTGACGACGTTGATCACCCCGGGCGGTATCCCCGCATCGAGAGCCAACCGAGCCAGCAACAGGCACGTCAACGGCGCGTCCTCGGCGGGCTTGATCACGATCGTGTTCCCCATCGCGATCGCCGGCCCCGCGTCGTTGACCGTGTTCGGCCCCGGCGCGTTCCACGGGATGATGCTCCCGCACACGCCAAACGGCTCGCGCAAGGTCATCCCGATCACGTCCGGGAACATGCTCGGCAGCGTCGACCCGGTGGCCTTGTCGGCGAGGCCGGCGGTGAACGTCAGGATCCCCGCCATCGGCCCGCCCGCCCCGGGCGGTCCCCACTTCGGCCGGCCGACCTCGAGACGCTCCAGCAGGTCGATCTCGGAGGCGTGCTCGCGACACAAAGAAGCCCAATCGAGCAGCAACTGCCCCCTTCGGCTCGGACTCAGATCCCGCCACGCGGGAAAAGCATCCGAGGCGGCCGACACGGCATCGTTCACGTCGTCCGGGCCCCCGCGCGGTACGTTCGCCAAGGTCTCGCCTGTGGCGGGGTTGATCACCGGAATCGTGTCGCCGCCACGCGCGGGTACCCACTCACCCCCGATGAGCTGGGTGCCGTCGCGAAACAGTGACTCGATGTCGAGAGTGTCAGTTGGCTGCTGCAGCGTCATGTGCTCCTCCTGCCATTGCCGGCGCCGGCGCGTCGTGCGAAACCGGAAAGTGACACGCGGCGAAATGACCCTCGGCCAGCCTGCGCAGCGGCGGCTCCTCGGCCGCACAGACGTCCTGTGCGTGGGGACACCGGGTGCGGAAGCGGCAACCCGAGGGCGGATCGATCGGCGAGGGCGGCTCACCGTGAATCGTGTTCGTCACGGGCGCGCGCGCCGCCGTCGGATCCGGGTTCGGGATCGACGCCAGCAGCGCGACCGTGTACGGGTGCAGCGGCTCGCGATACAGCGACTCGGCCGGACCGACCTCGACCAGCTTGCCCAGGTACATGACCGCGACCCGATCGGAGACCTGCTTGACGAGCGCAAGATCGTGCGCGATGAACAGATACGTCAGTGACAGCTCGGCGCGCAGGCGCTCGAGCAGGTTCAGGACCTGCGCCCGGATCAGCACGTCCAGCGACGAGACCGCCTCGTCGTAGATGATCAGCGCCGGGTCGAGCGCGAGCGCACGCGCGATCGCGACGCGTTGTGCCTGACCGCCCGACAGCGATCGCGGCCGGCGGTCGGCGTACCGCGCCGGATCGAGACCAACGCGATCGAGCGCCTCGTTGACCTGGCGCCGGCGCTCGCCTCGCGCCGCCGTCCGGAACGCGATCAGCGGCTCCTCGACGATCCGCGTCACCGACCACTTCGGATCGAGCGACCCAAAGGGGTCCTGGAACACCATCTGCATCTGGCGCCGCGCCTGGAGCAACTGCTTCCCGCGCAGGTTGACCAGATCGACCCCTTCGAACAGCACCTCGCCGGACTTGGGACGTGGCGCCTGCAAGATCGCCCGCGCGAGCGTCGACTTCCCCGAGCCGGTCTCGCCCACCAGCCCCAGCGTCTCTCCCTTCGCCAGCGTGAACGAGACGTCCGAGACCGCCTGCACCACCCCGCTCCGCACCCCGCCCTGGGCCCGGACCTCGAACTCTTGCACCAGGTTGCGTACGTCGAGCAGCGGGCCATCGCTCATCGCGCCACCCCGTCGGCACATGGATGCCAGCACGCCCACTGGTGATCGGGCTCGTGCTCCTCGAACGCCGGCACGTGCTGGCGGCACTGATCGGTGGCGCTCGGGCAGCGCGGCGTGAACGGGCACCCCGGTTCTCGTAGCGCCAGGTTGGGCGGCTGGCCCGGCACGGCGGCGAGCGGCGCGTGCGACGCGTTCTCGAGACGCGGGATCGCGTCGAGCAGTGCGCGCGTGTATGGCATCCGGACGTGGGCGAACAGCATCTGGGTCGGAGCCCGCTCGACCGCCCGCCCCGCGTACATCACGACGACCTCGTCGGCGAAGCTCGCCGCCAGCCCCAGGTCGTGGCTGATCATGATCAGCGCCATTCCCAGCCGCTGCTGCAGGTCGCGCAGGAGCTCCATGATCTGCGCCTGGGTCGTCACGTCGAGCGCGGTGGTGGCCTCGTCGGCGATCAACAGCTTCGGCGACGACGCCAGCGCGATCGCGATCATCACGCGCTGGCGCATCCCGCCCGAGAGCTGATGCGGGTACTGCTCGAGTCGCTCCTTCGCGGCCGGCAGACGGACCAGTTCGAGCAGCTCGAGCGCGCGGTCGTGCGCGGCCGCGCGCGAGGTCTTCTCGTGCGTCTGGATCGCCTCCCGGATCTGCCCCCCGATGCGCATCGTCGGATTCAGCGACCGGGTCGGGTCCTGGAACACCATCGCCACGCCGCGCCCGCGGTGCGAGCGCATCGCCTTCTCGGCCAGCCCGACGATCTCGACATCGTCGAACCGGATCGACCCGGTGACGTTCGCCGTCGGCGGCAGCAGCCCCATGATCGCGCGCGAGCTGACGGTCTTACCCGACCCGGACTCTCCGATCACCGCCACCGTGTGCCCGCGGCTCAGCGAGTACGTCAGCCCGTCGACCGCGCGCAGGAGGCGACCGTCGTGGCGAAAGTCGACGCGCAGGTCTGAGACCTCGAGCAGCGGCTCGGTCACTGGCTGCTCCAGCGCGCGCGCAGCCCGTCGCCGAGGAGGTTGAAGCAGACGACCGTGATGAATAGGGCGGCGCTCGGCAGCAGCACGTAGCGCGGGTCGGCGGACAGCGTGCTCTGACCCTGGGCGATCATGTTCCCCCAGCTCGGCGCCGGCGGTGGAACTCCGAGACCGACGAAGCTGAGCGCGCCCTCGAGAATCATCACGATTCCTATACCCAGCAGGCCGAAGGTGATCAACTGGGGCAGGATGTTGGGCGCGATGTGACCGAGCAGCATCCTCGGGAACCGGGTTCCAGACAGGCGCGCCGCGGTAATGAACGTCTGCTCGCGGACGCGCAGCGTGGCCGCGCGCGAAATTCGTGCGAAGGCCGGCACGCTGAAGAAGCACAGCGCCCAGATCGTATGCAGCTCGCTCGGACCCAGACCCTGCGCGATCGCGACGGCCAGAACGAACGCCGGGAACGCGATCACCACGTCGAGCAGCCGCATGATCGTCGCATCGCGCCAGCCGCCGAGGTAGGCGGCGATGGCGCCGAGCAGCCCGCCGAGAATGATGCCGATCGCCTGGACGGCAAACGCGATCTCCAGCGAGGCCCGGCCGCCGTACAGGATCCGCGACCACTCGTCGTTTCCGACCGGATCGGTGCCGAGGAAATGGCCGGGCGAGAACGCCGGCAGGCTCGCGTTCAGGATGTTCCCGCCGGTGGGCGGCGGCACCGGACCGATAATCGGCCAGATGAAGCACAGCGCGATGATGAACAGGACCATCGCCCCGGGCACGATCACGCCGATCGAGCCGCGCCATCGTCCCGCTACCCGCACCGCCGCTGCCTCGTCGAGCGAAGGCGCGACGCCGGCTACGACGAGATCACTCGGTAGGTCGGCCATACCTGATCCTTGGATCGAGCACCGAATACAGCACATCGGCCGCGAGGTTGGCGACGACGACGATCACCGCGAACACGAACACGATGCCCTCGATCACCGGAATGTCGCGGTTGTCGATCGCCTGGAGCAACTCGTGGCCGATGCCGGGAAGCCCGAAGATGTCCTCGATCACCACGGTCGCCCCGAGCAGCGTGCCGAGATTCAAAGCCACCACCGTGATCAGCCCGAACAGCGAATTGCGCAGCGCGTGACGCGTGAGCACCCGCCACGGGCGCACGCCCTTGGCACGCGCGGTCACCACATAGTCCTCCCCCTGCATCTGCTCGAGCAGGTCCGCGCGCAGCAGGCGCGTGTAGAAGCACAGCAGGCCCAGCCCAATCGAGACGGACGGCAGGATCAGGTAGCGAATGTTCTGGCCGAGGCTCTGTCCCGGCGGGACCCAGCCGATCGCCGGCAGCACGTTCAGCTTGACCGCGAACACGTACACCAGTACAAGCGCGAGCACATACGGCGCAACTGATAGTCCGGCCATGCTGAAAACCATCGTGAGCCGGTCGGCGATGCCGTTCGGTTTGCGCGCGGAGAGGAGCGCGAGCGGCACCGCCAGCACCAGCGAGATCAAGAACGCGAACGCCACCAACTCGAACGTGACCGGAAGGTCGGCGCCGAGGATCGAGCCGACGCTCTGACCGCTCGACAGCGAGTGACCGAGGTGCCCGATGACCGCTTCGTGCAACCAGTCCCAGTAGCGCGTCAGGAATGGCCTGTCGAGCCCGAGCTTCACCTCGAGCTGGTGGATCTCCGACGGCGTCGCGCTCGCCCCGAGCAGCTCCTGTGCCGCGTCGCCCGGGAGTGAGTTCATCACCACGAACGACAGGAACGTCACCCCGAACAAAACCGGGATCGCCGTCAGTAGACGGCGAATTATGAATCGCAGCGTGGGCGAGCCGGCGAGCCGGCCCGCCCGGCCGGCCCGCGCCGCCAGCGGAGCGCTGAGCGGCGCGGAGGCACTACTCATCGGGCGCTGTCCCTGCCGCCCCTGGAGTCACTGTGTGTATGAGACGTCCTGCCACAACGGCGCGGTGTTCACCACCACCGACGGGATCGATGTTGTGAGCCCGGGCCCCTGCACACCGTGCACCGCGACGTTCCAACTCGCGAGCGGGAACAGGAAGGGCCCGTCGGCGTTCTTGGCGATGTACTGGGCAGCCTGCTGGTATGTCTTGTCGCGGGCCGCCGGGTTCACGAGCCCCTGGCCGCCGAGGATCAGGGCGTCGAGCTTCGGGTCGTGCACGCCACTGAACGGTGACGCGGACAGGAACCGGAAGCCGAGGCCCACGCCGGCGGCGGGATCCCACGCGCCCGCCGTCTGCAGTGCCGCCTGCCACTTCTTGGTGTCGAACTGCTGGATCAGCCCGGCAAGGCTGTACAGGTGGATCGAGGTGTTGATCCCCGCCTCCTTCCACAGCGTCTGCAGTGCCTCCATGAAGTTCTGATTGACCGGCGAGGCGAGCGTGAAGAAGTTCACGCTCAGTCCGCCGAGTTGCTTCACGAGCGCCTTGGCCTTGCTCAGGTCATACGCCGGGTAGCCGGGCACGTTCGGGTAATAGAACAGGCCGCCGGGCGCGGTGAACCCCTGGACCACCTGGAACTGGTTGCCGAACAGCTTCTGGTCGATGATCGACGCGTCGGTCGCGTAGTAGATCGCCAGCCGCGCGTTGACGTTGTTGAACGGTGGCGCCGTGGTGTTCAGCTGGATGTCATACGGGGACGTCGCCGGCTGCTCGGTCGTCGTGAAGTGCGACTGGTACGAACTCACGAGTGAGGGGGTGGCCATTCCGTCGTAGGCCTGCGCGCCTCCCGACTGCAGCGCCTCGAGCGCGGCTTCGTCGTCGGCGGTGGCCTTGAACGTGAGGTTGTCGAGGTATGGCTTCCCGCTCTCCCAGTAGCTCGCGTTCTTCTTCAACACGAGCGTGTTGCTGAGGGTGTCGCTGACCACGGTGAACGGACCAGCGCCCACGGGCTTGATCTTGAACGCCTGTTCGCCCATGGTCTTGAGCGCCGTCGGCGAGGCGATCCAGTTCAGATTTGCAACTAGCAGCTGATTCTGGAACGCGCCGTCGGGAGCGGCCAAGCTGAACACCACGGTCGTCGCGTTCGGCGCGGTGATCGACTTAACCGGCGGGAGGATCGGCTTACACGTGCAGGGGTTCGCGAGGTCGCGCGTCCAGTTGGCCACGACTGCAGCACCGTTGAGCGGCGTACCGTCGGAGAACTTGAGGTTCGGCTGCAGCGTGATCGTCCACGTCTTTCCACCGGCCGACGGCGTCGCGGACGCGGCAAGATCGGGGATCACCTTCCCGCCCGCGGCGAGCTGGAACAGCTGGCCGAAGATCGAGTTCATCTGATCCTGGTCGGCGGCGCCGTTGGTGTTCGTCGCAGGATCCAGGCCGGCCGGCCACGCGCCGGCGTACCCGCCCAACTCGAGCACGGTCAGCGACCCGCCCGGTTTCGGCGTTCCCGTCGCGGCCGCCGCCGTCGACGTAGCCGACGACGACGTCGCACTCGACGCCGAAGAGGACGAAGTCGATGACTTCGAACTCGAACTGCCGCACGCACTCGCGACCGCGGCGATCACAAACACACAGGCCGCAATTGCTGCAGGCCTGCTCAAACGGATGGCATGACGCATCCTCGGCTCTCCTCGCTTCGCGCAGCCTACTCGCCGGCGCTCCCTGGATGCCAGACACCGCTGGCTCTTGGAGGCAGCGCCGCCGCGATCGTAACACGCCTATAGAGCGATTTTGGGCCGCGCGGCGGCCACCGACGCGATAGTGCATTGAAAGTCAAGTCGAGGCACGTTCAGAGTCAAATCCCGGCATCGGCCGCCGTGTGATCCGGCGCTCGGTCGTGCATGATTACGAGGCCGAGCCTCGCGAGCCGAGGCCCAACGTCGAGGAGAGGAAGACGCGAATGAAGACCAACGCCGCCATCCTGACCGAGCGGAACGCGCCCTGGGAGATCGTGGAGCTCGACGTTCGTGACCCGAGGGCGGGCGAGGTTCTGATCCGCTACACCGCCGCCGGACTTTGCCACTCCGACATGCATCTCGTGACCGGAGATCTTCCGTCACCGCTGCCGTACGTCGGCGGACACGAGGGCGCCGGCATCATCGAGGCGGTCGGGCCGGGCGTCGAGAAGGTGGCCAAGGGCGATCACGTCGTCTGTGCGTTCATCCCGGCGTGCGGACATTGCCGCTGGTGCTCGACCGGCCGCCAGAGCCTGTGTGACATGGGCGCGACGATCCTCGACGGTTATCTGCCCGACGGCAGCTACGGGTCGACGTTCAACGGCGAGGGCATCGGCGCGATGTGCATGCTCGGGACGTTCTCGCAATACGCCACGATCAGACAGGAGTCGGTGGTCAAGGTCGACGAGGACCTGCCACTCGAGGTCGCCGTGCTGTGCGGGTGCGGGGTGCCGACCGGGTGGGGATCGGCCGTCAACACCGGCAACGTCCAGATCGGCGACACGGTGATCATCTTCGGCATCGGCGGGATCGGCGCGAACGCGGTCCAGGGCGCCTCGCACGCCGGCGCGACACAGATCATCGCCGTCGATCCGCTGCCCAACAAGGGCGAGTTCGCGCAGGAGATGGGAGCCACGCACGCCGTCACAACCGCCGAGGAGGGGCTCGAGCTGGCAAAGCAGAATGCCGCCGGCGGAGCCGACGTGGCGATCGTCACGGTCGACGTCGTCAACGAGCAGGTCGTGCAGGCCGCGGCGATGTCGTTGCGCAAGAACGGCACGCTCGTGATCACCGGGCTCGCGCACCCCGAGTCCCTGACCGTCCATCTGTCCGGGGCCGACATGGTGCTCAACCGAAAGCACGTCAAGGGCTCGCTGTTCGGCGACTGCAACCCGGCCTACGACATCACGAAGATGCTCACCCTCTATCGAGCCGGCAAGCTCAAGCTCGACGAGCTCGTCACCAAGCAGTACAAGCTGTCTGAGATCAACGAGGGTTACGCCGATCTCGAGG
Source organism: uncultured Solirubrobacterales bacterium (assembly GCA_963770615.1). Taxonomy (GTDB): domain Bacteria; phylum Actinomycetota; class Thermoleophilia; order Solirubrobacterales; family Solirubrobacteraceae; genus Palsa-465. The sequence goes on from CAVYQJ010000009.1 coordinate 104,483, forward strand.
CAGGCAAGAACATCCGCGGGGTCATCATCCACGAGCATTGAGATCGTGTGACTTCATTCTCGCCAGATGTCGACGCGATCGTGGTGGGTCTCCACCGCGAGGCGGAGATCCTCACGGTCGCGCTGGCGCAGGGCTGCCACACGGTGCTCGAGGGACCGCCGGGCACCGGCAAGTCGACGCTGCTCCGCGGCATCGCCGCCGCCAGCGGCCGCGGCGTGCAGTTCGTCGAGGGCAACGCCGAGCTGACCCCGGCGCGGCTGATCGGCTCGCATGACCCGGCGCTCGTCCTCGACGGCGGGTACACGCCGGAGGCCTGGACCGACGGGCCGCTGGTCACCGCGATGCGGTCAGGTGAGCTGCTGTATCTGGAGGAGCTCAACCGGATTCCGGAGGAGACGCTCAACGTCCTGATCACCGCGATGGCCGAGCGCGAGATCGCGGTCCCGCGCCTCGGCCGGATCGCCGCGGTCGACGGGTTCGTGCTCGTCGCGGCGATGAACCCGTTCGACGCGATCGGCACCGCGCGCGTCAGTCAGTCGATCGCGGACCGCATGTGCCGGGTCGCGATCGGCTACCTCGACGAACCGCAGGAGCGCGAGGTCGTCGAACGCCAGACGACGGTCTCGGGACGCGTGGTGGCGCTCGCGGTGGCGGTCGCGCGCGGCAGCCGCGCCCATCCCGCGGTGCGCGTCGGGTCATCGGTCAGGGGCGCGATCGACATGGTCCGCCTGGCGAGCGGTCTGGCGACCGTCCGCGCCGAGCCGCCGACCGACCGCGACATCCTGCTCGACGCCGCGATCGCCGCGATGTCCGGACGCGTGCGGGTCCACGAGGACCAGGCCCGCACCGCGGAGGAGGTGATCGCCCAGCTGCTCGACGCGGCCCTCGCCAGCGAGGACCGCGATCGGGCGTCCTTACCGCCGGCGGAGCCGACGCAGCCGGCGCAGATCACGTCTCGGGACCAAACAACGCCCGGTCCGCTCACCGGCCCTGACGCCCGCTCGCAGATCGACGATGCCGCGCGGCAGACGCTCAGCCGGGATCGCCTGACCGCCGAGCATGAGAGCTTCACTACCGTCTCCCGTCACGTCGGGCAGATCGATCCGGACGCGTTCGCCGACACCATGCGCCACGACCCCGACGCCGCGGTGGCACTGCTCGCGGACATGGCGGTGGCGACCGACCCGTCGCTCAGGGCGGAGGCACGACGGCTCGCCCGGCGGCTGCTGCCGCCGCTCGGGCGCGTCGGCACGCCGCAGCGCCGCGGCACGCGACGGCTCGTGGCGCGGTCGGGCGTCACCGAGGGCGACCTCGACATCGAGCGCACGCTCGAGAGCAGCAATGGGATGCGGCCGCGGGAGGCGGGCCAGCTCGTCGCTCGCCAGTTCGCAGCCGCGCCTCGGGCGGTGTGCCTACTCGTCGACCGGAGCGGTTCGATGTCGGGTCATGCCGTCGCGATCGCCGCGGTGGCGGCGGCCGCGATCGTGCAAGCCGCCTCGGACCGCCTGCGCTGCGGCGTGATCGCGTTCGCCGGCGAGACCATCGTCCTGCGCGACCCTCGCGATGAGGCGCCCTCCGAACGGGTCGTCGAGGACCTGCTCTCGCTCCGCGGTCACGGCCGGACGGATCTGGCGGGAGCGCTGGCCGCGGCGGCCGCCCAGCTCGAGCACGTCCAGCCGGGCGGTCGCGTGGCGATCCTCCTGTCCGACTGCGTACACACCAAGGGCGCCGATCCACTCGCCCGCGCGGGGGCGCTCGACGGCCTCCACGTTCTCGGCACAAGCGCAAAGCCCGACTCGATCGACGCCGGCAAGGCGCTCGCGCGGCGCGGTCACGGTCGCTGGCTGCCGGCCACGAGCCTCGACGAGCTCGCGCGCAGTCTCCAGGCCGTCCTGCCTTAACGAGTCGTTCACACGATCATGTGTTAGCCTTCCGCCGCTCGCGTCCGGTCGGGGTAAATCGGCGCGAGTTCTTAAGCGCTCGAAAGGAGCAAACATGCTTGGACGTACCGCGGCGTTGATCGCCGCTACCGCCGTTTCGACCGGAGTGGTGGCCTCCGCGGCGACCGCCGCCTCGGGCCCGCCGCCCCCGCCCACGGCGACGAACGGCCATGTCGTTCAACTGGTCGCCTCCGGCCTTCACACCCCCACGTCGTTCGCGTTCGGCGGCGGCACGGTGTTCGAGGGTGACGGCGGCGTCGAGTCGAAGACCGCACCGCCCAACGGCGGCGTGTTCGTGCTGAAGAACGGCGCGGCCACGGAGATCCCAGGTTCGCCCGGATTCGTCGCGGGACTTGCGTGGCACCAGGGCGCCCTGTACGTCAGTGGCGGCTCGATCACGGCCACCGGTCCGAAGTGGCAGCTGTGGAAGTGGAGCGGCTGGAACGGCACGACGTTCGCCAGCCAGAAGGCGATCTACACCGCGCCGAAGAAGTTCCAGGGCTTCAACGGCATCGCGTTCGGTGCCGACGGGCGGCTGTACGTCGGGGTTGACACCGGCCTGCTCGACAACAACGACCACGGGCCGGCAAGCTTGTCGCCGTTCCTGTACGACATCCTGTCGTTCAAGTCGAACGGCACGGGCCGGCAGGTGTTCGCGACCGGCATTCGCCAGCCGTGGCAGATGGCGTTCCCGAAGGGCTCGTCGTCCCCGTTCGTGTCCGACCTCGGTCAGGACTCGGGCGCCAAGAACCCGCCGGACTTCATCCTGCGGGTTCACAAGGGCGACAACTTCGGGTTCCCGGGCTGCAACTGGACCTCCGGTAGCAATTGCACCGGGTTCGCCAAGCCGTTCGAGCAGTTCGGCCCCCACACCGATCTCATGGGCATGGTCATCATGGGCAAGCGGCTCTACACGACCTCGTTCACGGGTATCGGCGCCAAGGGCGCGGGCGAGGTCCTCTCGCTCCCGCTGTCCGGTGGCAAGCTCAAGCCGCTACTGACGGGCTTTGTCGCTCCGACCGTCGGGCTCGGCGCGAACGGCGGCTGGCTCTACGTCGGTGAGCTGACCGGCCAGGTGTTCCGAGTCAAGCCGTAGGTTCGTTCGCGGCATCCCGGTCCTCCCCGTCGGAGGGCCGGGATGTCCGCACGTACGCGGCACCGGCATCGAGCCGAGCCGCGACCTCGGGCTCGTCGGGAAGGGTTGCGCGGACCTCCCGGGCGAGCAGTTCGAGGCCTCGCGCGAGACGGTCGAGCGGAAAATCGCGAGCCGACAGCACCCTCGCAAGCCACGCCAGTTGCGCGTCGAAGTCGAGATCCACGGTGACGCTCAGGACCGCCCAGTTGAGCAGGTGCTGGCAGTCGTGTCGGCACCACTCGGCGCCGGCGGGGCCGTAGCGCTCGCGCTCGTCGGGAAACTCTGCGTCGTACGACAGGCACGCCGCGCGCGCGATCGCGACGAGGTCGATGTCCCGGCCGCGCGGGCTCATCGCGCTCTCGGGCGGGGGCATCCCGCTGGGAGGCGCGACCCGCTTGCTCACCGGGCCACGACCGTGAACGTGTGCAGGTGCTCGAGCGCCTCGAGGTCGATATCCGATCTCCCCGCGTACACGCCTCGGACCATAGTCGGAGCGACCGACTAACGTCACGGTCTCCGCGGACGGGTGAACTCGACACATACGACCGATAGGAGACGAGCGATGGACTACGTGAACCTCGGCAGGACCGGACTTCGGGTGTCTCGCGTGTGCCTCGGGATGATGAGCTACGGCCGGCACGAGAGCCGCGAATGGGCGCTCGACGAGCGGGACGCCGAGCCGATCGTGCGCCGGGCGGTCGAGGGCGGGATCACGTTCTACGACACCGCCGACGTCTACAACGGCGGCGAGAGCGAGGTGATCACCGGCCGCCTGCTGCGCCAGCTGTTCGGGATGCGCGAGGAGTACGTGGTGGCGACCAAGGTCCACGGCCAGACGATGCCGGGCGAGAACGGGCGCGGGCTGTCGCGCAAGCACATCATGGCCTCGATCGACGCCTCGTTGAAGCGACTCGACCTCGACTACGTCGACCTCTACCAGATCCACCGCTGGGATCCGCGCACGCCGATCGACGAGACGATGGACGCGCTCCACGACGTCGTCCGGGCCGGCAAGGCGCGGTACCTCGGCGCCAGCAGCATGTACGCGTGGCAGTTCGCGAAGGCGCAATCGGTCTCGATCACGCCGTTCGTGTCGATGCAGAACCACTACAACCTCGTCTACCGCGAGGAGGAGCGGGAGATGATCCCGCAGTGCATCGACCAGGGCGTCGGCGTGATCCCGTGGAGCCCGCTCGCGCGCGGCCTGCTCGCCGGCACCCGCACGCGCTCCGGGGATCGCCTGACCACCCGTGCGAACACCGACCGCTTCGGCGACCTGCTTTACACGCAACTCGACGTCGACTTCGACGTGGTCGAGCGGGCGATGCAGGTCGCGGACGCCCGGGGCGTGCCGACTGCGCAGGTCGCTTTGGCGTGGCTGTTACAGCGGCCCGGCGTGACCGCGCCGATCGTCGGCGCCACCAAGCTCGCCCACCTCGAGGACGCGCTCGCGGCCGAGCAGCTCACGCTCACCGACGAGGAGGTCGCCGCGCTCGAGGAGCCGTACGTTCCGCACGCGATCGCGGGACATTCGTAGAGCACGTCGCAAACATGGCCCCGCCCGACGCAGCCACGGTCGACGCCGGCGGTCGCGAGGTCCGCGTGTCCAACCCGGAGCGCGTGATCTTCCCGCCGACCGAACGCACCGCCCCGGTCACCAAGCTCGACATCGTGAGCTACTACCTGGCGGTGAGCGACGGGATCATGCGCGCGCTCGACCATCGGCCGACCACGCTCGAGCGCTGGCCCAAGGGGGTGTATCCGGGCATGACCCTGTCCACCCGCGAGGGCCGCGTCGGCGACGCCTTCTACCAGAAGCGCATCCCCAAGGGCGCTCCGGACTACGTACAGACGGTGCAGATCGCGTTTCCGTCGGGCAGGAAGGCGGACGAGATCTGCCCGACCGAGATCGCGGTGGTCGCCTGGGCGGCGCAGATGGGCACGATCACGTTCCACCCGTGGCCGGTCCGCCGCACGGACGTCGATCACCCCGACGAGCTGCGGCTCGACCTCGACCCGCAGCCGGGCACCGACTACGCGGACGCGGCGCGGGTCGCCGGCGAGGCGCGGGGGCTGCTCGCTGAGCTCGGCTTTGTCGGGTTTCCAAAGACATCCGGGGGCCGCGGGATCCACATCTACGTGCGGATCGAGCCGCGCTGGACGTTCACCGAGGTCCGCCACGCCGCGATCGCGTTCGGGCGGGCGCTCGAGCGCCGGCTCCCCGACCAGGTCACGACCAGCTGGTGGAAGGAGGACCGCGGCGAGCGCATCTTTGTCGACTACAACCAGAACGCGCGCGATCGGACGATCGCATCGGCTTACAGCATCCGCCCCAAGCCGGGCGCGACGGTGTCGGCGCCGCTGACCTGGGACGAGCTGCCCCACGTCGTTCCCGAAGACTTCACGGTCGCGACGATGCCGGCGCGGTTTGCGGACGTCGGCGACCGCCACGCGGCGATCAACGACGTGGCGTATTCACTGCAACCGCTGCTGGACTTGTACGAGGCGGACGCTGCCGGAGGGCTCGGCGACATGCCGTACCCGCCCGACTACCCCAAGATGCCCGGCGAGCCCAAGCGCGTCCAGCCTTCCCGAGACCGCGACCGCCCGCGGCCGTGACCGCGACCGCGACCGCCCGCGGGGGTGACCTAGTGCCCCGACGCTAGTTCTCAGGCGTCGCCTGGGGAAGCTTCTTCGCGCCCCGTTTCGTCACCGGGTTGGACGGCGGCGGTACCACCGGCCCGATGTCGCCGTCGGGCGCCTCGTCGAGGTCGACGATCACCGGCGCGTGATCGCTCGGGCCGGTGCCCTTGCGGGCCTGGCGATCCACCCATGCGGCCCGCACCCGCTCGGCCACGGCGTCGCCGGCGAGCACCAGGTCGATCCGCATCCCGAGGTCCTGGTGGAACATGCCCGCCCGGTAGTCCCAGTACGTGAACACGCGCTTGTCCGGCCAGTGGTCGCGCACGACGTCATGGAGACCGACGGCCTCGAGCTCGGCGAGGGCCGCCCGCTCGGGTGGGGTGACATGCGTCTGCCCGACATACGCGTCCGGGTCGAACACGTCCTCATCGGTCGGCGCGATGTTCATGTCGCCGCACACGACCGAGTTGTTCGCCTCGGGCGCCACCATCCCGCGCAGCGACGCGAGCCAGGCGAGCTTGTACTGGTAGTGCTCCGAGCCGGGCGTGCGACCGTTCGGCACGTACACCGACACCACTCGGACGCCGTCGCACGTCGCCGACACGGCGCGCGCCTCGGGATTCGGGAACCCGGGGGCTCCATCGATTCCGTTGACCACATCGTCGAGCCCGACCCGCGACAGGATCGCGACGCCGTTCCAGGCCGGCTCCCCGTGAGCCGCGACCTCGTACCCGCGGGCGGACAGGTCCGCGCCGAGCAACTCGACGAACGCGTCGTCGGCGAGCTTCGTCTCCTGCAGGCACACCACGTCCGGCTTGCGCTGATCGAGCCAGGGAAGCAGTCGAGGCAGCCGCTGCTTGACCGAGTTGACGTTCCAGGTCGCGATCCGCACCGACGACACGGTAGCGGCACCCCTGTCGCATACCCGGTAAACCTCGGAGGTCATGAGCAACGTCGACGAAGCCCGTCTCGACGACTACCGAGTCCCCAAGGGATGCTGCGATGAGCTGATCGGGACCGACGGCGCGCCGCTGCCACACGCGGCCGCGCTGCTCGCAGCGCTGAGCCGCCTCGGACCCGAGCGCCTCCGCGCCGCGGGCCGGCGACGAGACACGATCTTCATGCAGCAGGGGATCACGTTCGAGGTGCCGACCGGCGACGGCGAGCGCCGCGATCGAGCCTGGCCGCTTGACCTCGTGCCCCGGGTCCTCACCGCCGCGGAGTGGACCTCGATCAAGCGCGGTCTGGCGCAGCGGATCCGGGCGCTGAACGCGTTCGTCGACGACGTCTACCACGCGCACGAGATCGTCCGGGCCGGAGTCGTCCCGTGGTCGCTCGTGGTCAGCAGGCCCCAGTTCGCGCGGCCCGTGCACGGCGTGCGGCCACCCGGCGGCGTGTACTGCCACGTGTCGGGTTGCGACCTCGTCCGCGCCGGCGACGGCCGCTGGCGCGTGCTCGAGGACAACGTGCGCACGCCGTCGGGCATCTCGTACGTGATCGAGAACCGGTTGGCGATGACCCGGCTGATGCCGGAGCTGTTCGAGGGCCAGCGGATCCGCGCCGTGGACAATTACCCGTCACTGCTTCTCGATGCGTTGCGTTCGGTGGCGCCCGGCGTCGAGGCGGCCGAGGCGACCGTGGTCCTCTGGACGCCGGGTCCCATGAACTCGGCGTACTTCGAGCACGCGTTCCTGGCGCGGCAGATGGGGATCGAACTGGTTGAGGCTGGCGACCTCGTGGTCCGCGACGCCGTCTGTTACATGCGCACGACGAGCGGGCTGCAGCGCGTCCACACGATCTACCGGCGGCTCGACGACGACTTCATCGATCCGCTCGAGTTCCGCCCCGACTCGCTGCTCGGCGTCCCGGGCCTGGTCCGCGCCTACCGCGCCGGCACGGTCGCGATCGCGAACGCGATCGGCACCGGAGTCGCCGACGACAAGGCCGTCTATCACTACGTGCCCGAGATGATCCGGTTCTACCTGAGCGAGGAGCCGATCCTCGAAAACGTCCCCACCTATCTCCTAACCGACGAGCGGCTGCGCCAGCACGTGCTCGAGCGGCTGCACGAACTCGTGATCAAGCCCACCTCGGAGTCCGGCGGCAAAGGCGTGTTCATCGGCCCGCAGGCCAGCGCCGCCCAGCGCGAGCACCAGGCGCGCCTGATCACCGAGCAGCCCGAGCGTTTCATCGCGCAGGAGCTCGTCCACCTCTCGACGGTCCCCACCGAGGCCGGCGAGGGCCGGCTCGCGCCGCGCCACGTCGACCTGCGCCCGTTCGCCGTGTTCGGCGAGGAGATCCGGATCGTCCCCGGCGGACTTACCCGCGTGGCGCTCAGCCCGGGCTCGATGATCGTCAACTCCTCTCAGGGCGGCGGCTCGAAGGACACCTGGGTGCTCGACGACGGCGCCTCGGTCGACCTCGCGCCGGGCACGCTGCCCGCACAACGACCGCCGCGGCTGCCCGACGTGCGATACGGCGGCTGGCACGGCCAGTCCCAGCAGCAACAGCAGCAAAGGCGCCGCCGTCAGGCGCCGCCGCTCATCTAAATGCTCGCCCGGATCGCCCACGAGCTGTTCTGGCTGGGCCGCGACCTGACCCGGGCCGAGCACACGGCGCGCACGCTCGACGGCGCCTTTCACGCCGACATCGCCGGCGCGCCGGGCGAACGCAGCATCTCGCTCAGTTGGGACGCGGTGCTGACGATCATCGGCGGCAAGCCTCCGATGCCTGGCGAGGACGCGCTCGAGGTGGCGGCCAGCGCCCAGGCGCGGTCGCTCGGCCGGGCCGAGACCACGCGGCTGCTCACGCTCGACACCGACAGCCAGGCGTCGATCGTCTCGTGCGTGGCCCGCGCCCGGGAGCGCGGGCGCATCCTGCGCGACGTGATCTCAACCGAGATGTGGGAGGCGCTCAACTCGTTCTACCTTGCGCTCGGGCGATACGACCTGCCCGCCGCGATGCAGACCGGCCCGTACTCGGTGTACCAAGAGGTCAAGGAGCGTTGCGCGCTGTTCTGGGGGCTGGTCGATCGGACCATGCTCCGGGACGACGGCCGCGCCTTCCTCGAGGCCGGCGGCCGGATCGAGCAGGCCGACATGGTGCTGCGAATGCTGCTGGTCACGGTCCCCGCCGAGTCCGGGCGCGACGGTCATGAGAGCGAGGCGATCGCGCTGCTGCACTCGGTCGGCGGGGCGCAGGCCTACCGGCGCGCCGTGCGCGACGCGCCCACGGTCGTGCCCGTGGTCCGCTTCCTGCTCTACGACAGCTCGTACCCCGGATCGGTCGCCTCGTCTGTGGCGGCGCTGCGCGACGCGCTGTCGGACGCGGACGCGCAGCCGCGCTCCTCGCCGCCGGTGCTCCGCCTCGAGCGGCTGATCGCCGACCTCGAGCTACAGCGGCGGACGCCGCTGGGCAGCCTGGGGTTAGCCGGCATTCTCGGACGGGTACAGGGAGAGCTCGGGCTGATCGACCGCGACATCGGGGACCGTTACTTCGCGATCGCAGCGCTCGCCGCTGTCCATCTCTAGCCCGCGCCATGATCTGAGCAATGAACTTCGCGATCCGGTACTTGACGCGCTACCTGTACGACGGCGACGTCGTCGACAACCTGAACGCGCTGCGCGTCAAGCCGGCGGCGACGGGGCGACAGCGCTGCGACGAGTTCAGCGTCCGGCTTACGCCCGAGGTCCGGCTGCACCGCCACACCGATTACTTCGGCACCGAGGTCGTCGAGTTCGAGGTCTCGCGCCCGCACCGCGAATTGACGATCGACGTCCGCGCGCGTGTGACTACCAATGCCCCGCCCGAGCCGCCCTACGCGACCTGGGACGCGCTCGGCGACCCCAGCTACCGCGAGTCGGGCGGCGAGTTCCTGCTCCAGACCGAGGACGCCGCCCAGCACCCGTCGATGCTCGCGATGCTGGCTACTACGCGCGCTGCCGCGTCGCCGCTGTCGATGCTGAGCCTGACCTCCGAGCTGATACCCGACCGGTTCGAGTACCGCAAGGGGGCCACGTACGTCGACTCGACCGTGCACGACCTGCTCGACGGCGGTGCCGGCGTGTGCCAGGACTTCGTCCATCTCGGCCTGAGCCTGCTGCGCCATCACGGTATCGCCGCGCGCTACGTGTCCGGGTACCTGTTCGCGGCCGAGAGCGGCGACGGCCAGGAGTCGATCGAGGTCGACACCCACGCCTGGCTCGAGGCGCTGCTGCCGGTGCCCGGCGGCGGGGAGCCGGTGTGGGTCGGCGCCGACCCGACGAACCGCGGGATCGCCGGCGAGAACCATGTCAAGATCGGTCACGGCCGTCACTACCCGGACGTCCCGCCGATCAAGGGTGTGTATCGCGGGACGGCCGAATCGGCGCTCGACGCCAGCGTCACGATGACCCGGCTCGACGGCGTCGACCCGGCGTCGATCGCGCGCGCCTAGCCGCGCGATCCTCAGCGCATGCGGGCGGTGACCAGCACGCCGAGCTCGCTCGACCGCACGACGCCGCCGGCGCGCTCGGCGACAAGCCGGTTCTCGTGCTCGAGCCAAACCTGCTGATCGGGGTCGAGCCGCGCGTACAGCGACGTCGTGCGGAGGAACCCGTTCAGGCGATCGGCGGTGAGCTCGTAGTAGACGGGCACGCTGTCGATCTCCACTTCGGTGAACAGCGTGGCGGCCTCCCCCATCGTGAGATCGTGCCTGCCGATCCACGACCACACGGCCGAGATGTTGGCGCGCCGCTGCGCAGCACCAGAGAGGATCTCCTCGGCGGAGCGCGTCCCCGGCCAGCCCGCGGCGATCTCCGGCGCGACCTTCGCGAGCGCGGCGTGCAGTGCATTCCGGTCCTCTTCGGTCCGCGGGTCCACGACCTCGGAGTACTGCATCAGCGCGAGCACGCCGCCCGGACGGAGCAGGGCGGCCGCGCCCGCCCAGCCGATCTGGGGCTCGATCCAGTGGAACGCTGTGGCCGAGAACACGCCGGCAAACGTGCCCTCGGGCAGGGAGACGTCCTCGAAACGACCGTGGTGAAAGCGCACGGCCGCGCCCTCGCCGACCCGCCGGCGGGCAAGCCTGATCATGTTCTCGCCGGGATCGATCGCGTCGATCTCGAGGCCCTGGGCGACGAGTGCGGCGGTGAGCAGGCCGGTGCCGCATCCGATCTCAAGAACCGGATCGCCTGCGCTCAGACCGCCGCGTGTCATCGCGGCCTCGATCAGCTCGTTCGGATACGTCGGGCGCTCGCGGTCGTACTCCTCCGCGACGCCGTCGAACACCTGCCCGTACCGGCGGCGCAGCTCGGCGTCGCTCACGCCGTGCGCGGTCAAACCGGGCCGCCGTACAGGTCCGTGGTCCTGGCCAGACCGCCGTCGACGCACATCGTCTCGCCGGTGACGAAGCGGGCGGCGTCCGAGGCCAGGAACACGACCACGTCGGCGATGTCCTCGGGCGTCGCCCAGCGGCGCAGCGGCGTCAGCGCCTCGATCTCCTCGATCACCCCGGGGATCGCCTTGTTCCGCGCCCACATGTGGGTGTCGACGACGCCGGGGGCGACCGAGTTCACGCGGATGCCGTGCGGACCCAGCTCGATCGCCAGCGACCGCGTGGCCGCGTCAATCGCGCCCTTGGTGGCGGCGTACGCCGCTCGCCGCGGGGTGCCCACCACCGCCGACCCCGACGAGATGTTGATGATCGCGCCACGTCCGCGCTCGACCATGCCCGGGACCAGCGCCGCGATCAGCAGCAGCGGCGCCCGCACGTTGACCGCGTACAGCCGGTCGACGAGCGCCGCGTCGAGCTCCTCGGTGGGTGCACGGGCGGCGAGCGCGGCGTTGTTGACAAGCACGTCGATCGCGCCAAGCTGGTCTCGCGCGTCGGCTACGAGACGGGCGGGCACATCGGGATCGGCGAGGTCGGCTACGAGCACCAGAGGCCCGTTGTGCAGCTCGGCCGCCACCGCCTCGAGCGCCGCCCGGTCCCGCGCGACCAGCGCGACGCGGGCGCCGACGCGGTCGAGCGCGAGCGCGATCGCCGCGCCGATCCCGCGCGAGGCGCCGGTGACGATTGCGGTTCGTCCCTCGAGTGACTGCTGATCCATGGTCCGGGAACGAGACTAGGGATCCGAGGGCACTCGCGGCCACAGCCCCGCGTCGATCCGCCGGCGACTGTCACCCGGATCGGGTGATGTCGGCCCGCGCACCACCCCGATCCTTCCCGGTGGCGTCATCGCGAAGATCGAGACCGGAGTTGGAGAGTGCCTGAGGGGTTGTCGGCGGCGGAGGTGGGCAAGGAGATCGCCGAGCACAAGGAGCATGCCGAGCACGGGGAGCACGAGCACGGGCATCAGAGCCGGGAGGAGCAATTGCTGTCGATCGTCGAGGCGGTATTGCTGTCGGCGGTCGCGCTGCTGGCGGCCTACTCCGGGTACGCGGCCGCGAAGTGGAGCACGGAGTCGTCGGTGTCGCTCGCGAAGGCATCGGCACTGCGGACCAAGGCGAACCGGGCAGACCTCGAGGCGCTCCAGACCGAGACGCTCGACTCGGTCTCCTTCAACGCCTGGTTCAGCGCGTACGTCGCGGGCAACAAGCGCGCCGAGCAACTCGCCCGGAACCGCCTTCGCCCGGGATACCGGCCGGCGTTCGACGCATGGTTGGCCACAGATCCAGCCCACAATCCGCACGCACCCCCCGGCCCCGCCTACATGCCCCAATATGTGATTCCCCAACAGGCCCAGTCGACCGCGCTCGACTCACAGGCCGACGAAGAGTTCACGAAGGGCTCGGACGCGGGCGGCACCGCGGACAAGTATGTGCGCGACACGGTATTCCTCGCCACCGTGCTGTTCCTCATCGGAATCAGTGGCCACGTCAAGCTCCGCCAGGCTCGCTATGGCCTCGTCGGCGTCGGCGTGATCCTGCTCGCGTTCTCGGTGTTCCAGTTGATCGGCCTTCCACCCCCGCCCTGATCGGCGCCGGAAGCGGATCGGAATCGCATGGGCCAGGTCGTCCTCCTGTCGTTCACCTCAGCGTTCAACCCGACGCTGATCGCGGTCACGACGCTCATGCTGCTGTTGCCCAACCCCAAGCGGCTGATGCTCGGTTACTACTGCGGGGCGATGCTGACGAGCATCACGCTCGGGCTGCTGATCGTGTTCTCGCTCAAACGATCGGGGGTCGTCTCGACGACCGAGCACACGCTGAGCCCGCTCGCCGACATCGTGATCGGCGGGCTGATCCTGATCGTCGCCGCCGTGCTCGCGACCGGCCGCGACGCGCGCTACCGGGCGCGTCGGGCGAAGAAGAAGGAGGGCAAACCGCCTCCGCGCTGGCAGCGCGAGCTGAGCCGCGGCAGCCCCAGGACCACGTTCGTAATCGGCGCGCTCCTCACCCTGCCCGGCGCGTCGTACCTGGCCGGGCTGGACAGATTGAGCAAGCTCCACTACTCGACGTTCGTGACCGTGGTGGTCGTGGTCGCGTTCAACCTCGTGATGCTGCTCCTGCTCGAGCTGCCGATGATCGCGTTCCAGGTCGCGCCCGAGGGGACGCCGGCCGCGATCGAGCGGGCAAAGAAGTGGGCGGGCGTCCACGGAAGGGTCTACGCCGAGCGCGGCTTCACGGTGATCGGCATCTTGCTGATCATCAAGGGCGTGCTCGGCCTGATCCTGGCCGGGTAGAGGCCTCTACACCCCGAACTGGGCAGGTACCTCTCCCGTGCGCACCGCCTCGATCAGCCGCTGGTAATCGAGTTCATTCTGATCGGCGTAGGCCGCCGAGAAGCGTGCCATCGCCTGGTCGAATCTGGGCCCGCCGCCGAGGTAGGCGGCGATCGCGCACCGGTCCCCGGAGCGCGCGTGCGCCCGGGCCAGCGACCATCCGCACGCACGGCTGTACGCGTGCAGGCCCCAGTAGCGCATCGTCGACAGGTCCATCGACGCCTTCCAGTCCCACAGCTGGCGGATGTAGAAGTCGTGCTCCTGACCGTCGAGGCCCTGGCTCCGTTGCCAGCCGAGAAACAGGTCCGTGACCGCCTGGTCCATGCGCTGGCCACGGACGACGCGCTCGCCGTGGTGCTCGAACTCGCTCGCACCCAGGTGGGCCTCCAGCACCGAGGCCTGCGCCTCCTTCATCTGGAGGACGAGCGAGTCCTGACCCTGACGGCCGGCGAACAGCAGCACCCAGGCGCGCGTGCCGACGCTTCCGACGCCGACGACCTTGCGCGCGAGGTCGACATACTCGTACGTGCCGAACAGGTAGCGCTTGTCCTCGTCGAGGCTCGCGACGTACTGGTCGAGCAGATCCCGGACATAGTCGGACTCGTCGCGCGGATCGCTCGGGTCGCGTAGATCGGCGAACCGCACGAGCAGCGGCGGGACGCTCCGAAAACGCGGCTTGCCGTCGACCTGCTCGGTGAGCTTGCGCACCGCGCGCAGGCTCGTCTTCTCCCGCGCCTGCGAGAACGGCTTGGAAAACGTGATCCGGCCCCGCGAGCCGAGCCGGCCGCCGAACCGGCCGACCAACTCGCTCGCGTTGATCCGCTCATACCAGACGTCTAGGTGGCTGATCCGGGCGAAGGCGCGCATCGCTTCGCGATACTCGCGGACGCACGCGCTCACGAGCCGCGCGCGGCGATCCGCCCGCAGCCCGACGTCGCGGCCGGCGATCTCGACGCTCGCCGCCATCCGCTTGACGTCCCACTCCCACGGGCCGGGCAGCGTCTCGTCGAAGTCGTTCGGACCGAAGATCAGCCGGCGGTCGGGGGCGGCGAAGCCCCCGAAGTTCGAGATGTGAGCGTCGCCGCACGCCTGCACGACGATGCCCGAGTTCGGCGTCGCCGCGAGGTCGGCGGCCATCACCGCCGCGGCGCCACGGTAGAACGTGAACGGCGAGACGAGCATCCGCCCGTACCGGATCGGGATCAGCTCCCGGACGCGGGTCGCGGCCTGGGCCTGGAGCACCGCCACCGGATCGGGGCGGTCCGGCGCCGGAGCCCAGTCGCCATGCACCGACCGCGGCACGGACGCCCGCGCGGCGCGGCCGCGCTCTGTCGACTCCCCGAGCTCGAGCGTGGCGATCGTGGGGAGCGTGGCGATCGTGGGGTGCGGTGCAGTCGTCATGCGCGCGATCGTCGACCGGGCCGAGCAGGGTACATCACGCGGGATTCAGGCCGGAGCCAGAGCTCAGCTACCAGGCTCGGCGCCCCGGCCGACGAGCGCCAGGAATTCGGGGTCGTCGCGGAGGCTCGCGAGGTCCTCGTCATCGCGGGCCCAGCCGGCGGCGGCGGGCCTCAGGCGGATGGCCTCCCCGAGCGAAGCGAGCGCGCGGTCGGTCTCACCCTGAACCGCCTCCAGGCAGGCGAGGTTGTAGTAAAGGGACCCCGATGCCGGGTGCCGCTCGAGCCCCTCGGCGAGGATCTCCCGGGCGCGCGCCGGGTCATCACGGATCAGCGGGCCGGCGCGGAACGCCCACTCCCAGGCCGAGGGCTCGAACGTCGGCGGGCCGCCGAAGCTGAGCACGGTCGTGCCGGCCTCCGCAGCCACCGCATGGCGGTGCGAGGCGGGATCGGGGATGAACACGTAAGTGCCCGCCGGGGCATCGTGCGAGGTCCCGTCGATCGTGAAAGTCGCCCGCCCGGCGGCGACGAAGTACAGCTCCTGATGGGCGAGTGCGGGATCCTCGGTGTGCGGCTCGACCACGTCCTGTCCGGCCTCGCCGGCGGTGTACGCGTTGCACCCGAACGCCTCGACCCCGAGCGTCAGCCGCACCGGGTGCCAGGTGAGGCTTCCGGGCCCCGGAATCGCCTCGAGCTGATCGAGGCGGACGATCTTGGGCGGCTGCGGCATGGGGACGCGGTAAGGCTAGCGATGAGTCCCGGGCGGTCGTACGGTCCAACGGACCCCTGAGACGAATCTCCGGAAAGGACGAACCGATACAGATCCGCGCCCGCATGAGCATGAGTGCCGACGGCTCGCAAATGCGCTCTACTTCTTGTATGGCCGATCCCTCCCAACCGCTCCGGGAGGAGGACGTCGATCCGGATCCCGTCCGCCAGTTCGCGAAGTGGTTCGAGGAGGCCAAGGGCGCCGGCGTGAGCCAGCCCGAGGCCGTGGCCCTCGCCACCGCCACGACCGACGGCGCGCCGTCGGTACGGATGGTGCTGGTCAAGCAGGCCGATCACGACGGGTTCGTGTTCTTCACCAACTACGACAGCCGCAAGGGAGGAGAGCTCGCCGCGAATCCTCGCGCCGCGCTGCTGTTCCACTGGGAGCCGTTCGGGCGCCAGGTGCGGATCGAGGGCCCCGTGGAGCGCACCACGCGGGAACAGTCGGAGGCGTACGCCCACAGCCGAGCGCGCGGCAGTCAATTGAGCGCGGCCGCGTCGCCCCAGAGCGCCGTCGTCGAGCGCCGCGAAACCCTCGAGGAGCGGGTGGCGGCGCTCGACCGGCAACACGCCGGCGCCGAGGTGCCCGTCCCCGACCATTGGGGCGGGTTTCGCCTCACCCCCGAGACGTTCGAGTTCTGGCAGCACCGGCGCAACCGGCTGCACGACCGCCTTCGCTACCGCAGGCGCGACGGAGCGGGCTGGGAGATCGAGCGCCTGGCGCCCTAGACCAGTGGCTCCGATCGCGCGACAGCGACTTGGCTCATCGGGGCTCGAGGTCTCACGACTGTCGCTGGGGTCGTGGCGCACTTTCGAGCGAATTCCACGGGAGGATGCGCTCGCGGTGATGCGGGCTGCCCTCGAGCGGGGGATCAACTTCCTCGACGACGCCCGCTACAACGACGAGACCGGACACGCGCCGATCCCGAGCGGCTATTCAGAGGTGCTGTTCGGCGAGCTGTTTCGCGCGACGGGCCGGGACCGGGACGACACGGTCGTCTCCAACAAGCTGTGGTGGGAGTTCTGGCCCGAGCAGAGCGCCGCGGCCGAGCTCGACGGCTCGCTGACGCGCATGCGCTTTGACCACGTCGACCTGATCTACGCGAACCCTCCGCCGGACGACCTCCCGATGGCCGAGATGGTCGCCGCCGTCGCGGAGCTGATCAAGTCCGGCAAGGCCCGGGCATGGGGCGTCGTCAACTGGGAGCCAGCGCCTTTCATCGAAGCCACGAAGGCGGCCGCCGACCAAGGAGCGCCGGCACCGTGCGCGGCGCAACTCCCGTACAGCCTCGTCCGCCGCGACTGGGTCGAGAGCGAGGAGATGGCCGCGGCGCTCGACGCATCGGGCGCCGGCGTGGTCGCGTCGTTCGTGATGGCGGGCGGCGTCCTCACCGGCAAGTACGACGCCGGCGAGTCCGGGCGCGCCGCCGCCGAGATCGACGATCCGCGGTTCGCCGCCGCCCGGGAACGCGGCGGCCGCCTGCGCGCGCTTGCCGCGGAGAAGGGCGCCAGCCCGGCCGCGCTCGCGATTGCGTTCGCGCTCTCCAACCCCGCGGTCGCCACCGTGCTGTTCGGCGCCACCTCCTCGGCTCAGATCGCCGACAACGTGACCGCGCTCGACGTGGACCCAGCCACGGTCGAGCGACTCCGGGAGATCTGAGCCGGTGGATCTGCTCGAGGGGTCCGCGGGCGCTGACCCAGCGCTCGACGTCGCACTGCCGCACGCGTTGCTCGCACACGTCGCCGCAGGTCACCGCGGACCCGTGCTCCGGTCCTACCGCCCCCAGCCGACCGTCGCGTTCGGGCGCCGGGACAGCTTCCTCGCCGGGTTCCCGGGCGCGGTTGCCGCGGCGAAACGGCGCGAGTTCACGCCGGTCGTGCGCGGCGCGGGAGGTCGCGCCGCGGCGTACGACGAGGGCTGCCTGGTGTTCGACCTGATCATGCCCGCAGGCGATTCGACGACCGGGATCCAGGCGCGCTTCTCCGTCGAGGCCGAGCTTCAGGCGCGAGCGCTACGCGGCCTCGGCGTGGACGCGCGCGTCGGCGAGGTGCCCGGCGAGTACTGCCCGGGCGAGTTCAGCGTGAACGCGCGCGGCCACACCAAACTGGTCGGCGCCGCCCAGCGCATCGTCCGCGGCGCGTGGTTGCTCTCGAGCGTCGTCGTGGTCGAACCCACAGCCGAGCTCCGCGCGGTGCTCGAGGACGTCTACGCCGCCCTCGGCCTCGAATGGGACCCGGCGACGACGGGCTCGGTTGCCGACGAGGCGCCCGGCGTCGGCATCGAAGCGGTCCGCGACGCGCTCCTCGCCGAGTACGCACGCGGCGCCAGCCTCACGCCCGCAATCCTGTCGGCGTCCGAGCTCGCCGCCGCCAACGACCTGGTCGCCCGCTACCGGGTGTGATGCACCTGCCTGTAGCCCGTACACCGGCGTGTCGATCCCCTCCGCGCGTGCCTTCAGCTGGAGCGCGAGGTACAGGGAGTAGTGGCGCGACTGGTGCAGGTTGCCGCCGTGGAACCACAGGTTCTCCTGCTGGGTCGGCTTCCACATGTTGCGCTGCTCTCCCTCCCACGGCCCCGGGTCCTTGGTCGTATCGGACCCGAGTCCCCAGACCTTTCCGACCTTGTCGGCCACCTCGGGTGAGATCAGGTCCCCGACGGCCCCGTTCATCGACTCGTACCCGGTGGCGTACACGACGAGGTCCGCCGGCAACTCGGTGCCGTCGGCCATCACGACGGCGTCCTCGGTCAGGTGGTCAACCTGGCCCGGCTCGAGCTTGATCTGGCCGTTGGCCACGAGCTCGGACGCGCCCACGTCGATGTAGTAGCCCGACGCGCGGCGCAGGTACTTCATGAACAGCCCGGATCCGTCCTCGCCCCAGTCGTGCTGGAAGCCGGCGGCCTCGAGCCGGGCGTAGAAGTCGGCGTCGTGCTCGCGGATCTGCTCGTACACCGGGACCTGGAGCCCGGCCATGATCCGGTACGGCAGCGAGGCGAACGTCAGGTCGGCCTTCTCGGTCGTCATCCCCGCGGCGACCGCCTGCTCGGAGTAGAGACCGCTGAGCGCGATGTCCATCAGCGTGTCCGACCGGACCACGTGCGTCGAGGACCGCTGCACCATCGTCACGTCGGCTCCGTGCTCCCACAGCGCCGCGCAGATGTCGTGGGCGGAGTTGTTGGACCCGATCACGACCGCCCGCTTGCCGCGATACGCATCGGGTCCCGGGTGAGCGGAGGAGTGGTGCTGGTCGCCCTTGAACCGGTCCATGCCCCCGAACTCCGGCGTGTACGGGCGGCCGGACATCCCGGTGGCCAGGACGAGCTGCTTCGGGCGAAGCGTGATCTCCTCCCCGTCGCGGTCGACCACCAGTACCCACTCGCGCGCGTCCTCGTCATACCGGGCGCTTTTCGCGGTCGTCGACCCCCAGTAGTTGATCTCCATCACGCGCGTGTACATCTCGAGCCAGTCGGCGATCTTGTCCTTGGGCGAGAACACCGGCCAGTTCGGCGGGAACTTGACGTACGGCAGGTGGTCGTACCACACCGGGTCGTGGAGGCACAGCGACTTGTACCGCTTGCGCCACGAGTCACCGGGGCGCGGGTTGCGCTCGACGATGATCGTCGGCACGCGCAGCTGGCGCAGCCGCGCGCCGAGCGCGATCCCACCCTGCCCGCCGCCGACGATGACCACGTACGGCTGGATCGTGCGGCCGAGCTCCTCGGCCTCGCGCTCGCGATCCTCGAGCCAGGTCTCGCGCTCGCGGTTGGCGCCGTGCGCGACGCCCTTCGGTCGCCGCGGCCCGAGTCCCTGCTCGTGACCCGTGAGCTCGTCGAGCACGGTCAGCAGCGTCCACGCCATGCCGTCGATCAGCCGCAGGTGCCCCTTGCCCCGGCCCACGGCGGTCTCGAACTCGATCCACGCGTCGGTGACGCCGTCCGCGGTGGTGGGCTCCTCGGTCGCGTGCCAGCCGTGCGGCTGCACGCGCGCGAGCGTGTGCCCCAGCATGTCCGCGATCTCGTCACGTCCCTCGACGGTCTTGATGTTCCAGGTGAACGCAACCAGGTCGCGCCAGTAGCTCTCCTGCGCGAACAGCTCAGCGGCGCCGGCGGCGTCGCCCCGCTCGAGCGCGGCACCGAAGCGCTCGAGCCATTGGTCGACCTCGGTCGCCGCGGGTGGACGGGCTGCGGTTGCGGACATCCTCTCTCTCCTCGGTCCGGTGGCGGAGGTCCTATTGTCCACGCCTCAGAGCCCGAGCACGACCGCTTTGCCTCCGCCTCCATGAACGCCGGTCTCAAGCGCCCGGGCCGCGTCGTCGAGCCCGAACGTCCAGCCGACCTCGACGCTCAGGCTTCCCGCGCTCCATAGGTCGACCGCGCTCTGAAGCTGCCGACCGTCGGGGCGGACGTACAGGTTGGAGACCTGGATCGACCGCCGTTCGCTCGGGGGGTCCGACGTGATCGTGGCGAGGCGGCCGCCGTCGCGAACGACGCCCATCGCCGTGTCCGCCTGGCCCGGAGCGGCATTGACCGCTGCGTCTACGCCGGTTTCCCTCGCCTCCCGGGTCCAACCCGCGTCGTGGTAGTCGAGAACCCGCTCGGCTCCGACGCGACGCAATTCCTCGTGGCTCGCCGGGCCTGCGGTCGCGACCACCCGTGCCCCGCGGATCGCCCCGAGCGCCACGAGCAACAGGCCCGTCACGCCGCCGGCGCCATTGACGAGCAGTGTCTCGCCGGGTCGGATCGCCACCGCCTCGTCGAGCGCCTGTGTGGCGGTCAGGGCCGGCACCGAGAACGCCGCGGCCGCTTCCCATGGCATATCGGCGGGCTTGCGCGCCACCAGTGAGGTCGCAGCTATCAACCACGGCGCCCAGGTGCCCTGGCCGTCCCGAAGCGGCAACGGATGCGTAAGGACCTCATCGCCGGCGGCGAGATCGCCGGCTGCCGGTCCGACGGCCGCGACGACTCCGGCCGCCTGCACCCCAAGCGCCATCGGCGGCGTGGCGCCAACGTCCCATCCACCGCGGCGAACGTAGTCGTCCCAGTTCCCGACCCCGGCTGCCCTGACCTCGATGAGGACCTCCCCGGCGGCGAGCTGACGCGGATCGGGCACATCAATGGTCTCGACGGCGGCACCGAACGAGCGGATCCCGGCCACGCGCATGTGAGGAACGGTAAGCGCTTAGCGACTTGAAAGTCCAGACTTATCAGCCTAGACTTATGAATCGTCTTGGCGCACGACGATCCAGACGTCGGTCAGACCGCGGCGACGCTCCGGCTCAGCATCGGGCTGCTGCTGCGCCGTCTGCGACAGGTGCCCACCACCGACGAGCTCTCGCTGTCCGAGTCGGCCGCGCTCGCGCGCCTCGATCGTGGCGGGCCAGCCACTTCGGCGGCGCTCGCCCGCGCGGAGCAGATCAGCCCGCAGTCGATGGGCGCGACGCTCGCGTCGCTCGAATCGCGAGGTCTCATCGGGCGCGCCGCCGACCCCGACGACGGGCGGCGCGTGATCCTGTCGATCAGCGAATCGGGCCTCCAGGTGCTCCGCGACCGCCGCAACGCGCGGACCGAACGGCTCGCGGAGGCATTGTCCTCGGGGTTCACGCGTAAGGAACTCGAACAGCTGATGGCGGTGGCGCCGCTGCTCGAGCGGCTGGCTCAGAGCATCTGATGTGGAAGCGGCTCCGCTCCGAGGAGGGCTACAAGTGGGTGGCGCTGTCGAACACGACGATGGCGGTGTTCATGTCGGCGCTCGACGGCTCGATCGTGATCATCGCGCTGCCGGCGATCTTCCGCGGGATCCACCTCGACCCGCTCGCGCCGGGGAACATCAGCTACCTGCTGTGGATGATCATGGGCTACCGGCTCGTCCAGGCCGTGCTCGTCGTCACCGTGGGCCGGCTCGGCGACATGTACGGCCGGGTCAAGATCTACAACGGCGGCTTCGCGGTGTTCACGGCGGCGTCGGTCCTGCTGTCGTTCGACCCGTTCACCGGTGCCCACGGGGCGCAGTGGCTGATCGGCTGGCGGGTGGTCCAGGCCCTCGGCGGTTCGATGCTCACCGCGAACTCGGCGGCGATCCTCACCGACGCGTTCCCCGCCGACCGGCGCGGTTTCGCGCTCGGCATCAACCAGGTGGCGGCGATCGCCGGTCAGTTCATCGGCCTGGTCGCGGGCGGCGTGCTCGCCGAGATCGACTGGCGCGCGGTGTTCTGGGTGAACGTGCCCGTCGGCGTATTCGGAACCGTGTGGGCGTACCACATGCTCCGCGACACCGGCGAGCGACACCCCGGCCGGATCGACTGGTGGGGCAACATCACGTTCGCGGTCGGCCTGAGCGCGATCCTGATCGGCGTGACCAACGGCATCAAGCCGTACGGCGGTCATGCGATGGGCTGGACCAACCCGGCGGTGATCGGCTCGATCGTCGGCGGTGCCGCGCTGCTCGTCGTCTTCGTCGTGATCGAGCGCCGCGTCGCCGAGCCGATGTTCCAGATTGGCCTGTTCAAGATTCGGGCGTTCGCCGCCGGCAGCGCCGCCGGGCTGATCGCGGCCACCGCGCGCGGCGGGCTCCAGTTCATGCTGGTCATCTGGCTCCAGGGCATCTGGCTGCCGCTGCACGGCTACAGCTACACCCAGACGCCGCTGTGGGCGGGCATCTACCTGCTGCCGCTCACCACGGCGTTCCTGATCTCAGGCCCGATCTGCGGATATCTGTCGGACCGGTTCGGCGCGCGCGGGTTCGCGACCGCCGGCATGCTCGTGTTCGGGGCGAGCTTCGTCGGCCTCATGTTCCTGCCCGTCGACTTCCCCTACTGGGCGTTCGCGGGCCTGATCGTGCTCAACGGGATCGGCGTCGGCATGTTCAGCGCCCCCAACTCCGCGTCGATCATGAGCAGCGTCCCCGCCCGGTACCGCGGCGCCGCCTCGGGGATGCGGTCGACGTTCCAGAACACCGGCACCGCATTGTCGATCGGCGTGTTCTTCTCGCTTCTGATCGCCGGCATCGCGAGCAGCCTCCCGGCGCAGTTGCTCGGCGGGCTGCAACAGCAGGGCGTGCCCCACGCAATCGCCCATCAGATCGCCGCCCTGCCGCCGGTCTCCTCGCTGTTCGCGGCCATGCTCGGAGACAACCCGGTGGCGCATCTCCTCGGACCGACCGGCGTGCTGACCTCGCTCTCTCCCGCCCATCAGCAGATCCTGACCGGCACGCACTTCTTCCCGCAGCTGATCGCGGCCGCGTTCCACCACGGACTCGTGGTCGTGTTCAGCGTCGCCACCGGTTTGTCGGTGCTCGCGGCCGGCGCCTCGCTGATGCGCGGCGGCCGCTACGTCCACACCGACGAGCCCCCACCCACGAAAGGAACGCCACATGACCGAACCGATCGACCCGAGGCGCGCAGCGCTGCTCGTGATGGACTACCAGAACGGGGTCGTCGACATGCTCGGCGAGCCTGACGACCTGCTCTCGCTCGCCACGGACGCGATTGCGACGGTGCGCCGCGCCGGCGGTCATGTCGGCTACGTCCGCGTTGCGTTCGAGGACGCCGACCTCGAGGCGTTCCCCCCGACGAGCCGGATGGGGCAGCGCGTGGGCACGTCCCCGAAGGCGTTCCACAACGACTCCCCGAGTACCGCCGTGCACGACCGGGTGGCGCCCGAACCCGGCGACATCATCGTCCGCAAGGTCCGCGTCGGCGCGTTCTCGACCACCGACCTCGACGCGCAACTGCGCGAGCGCGGCGTCGACACGCTGATCCTCGCCGGCATCAGCACCAGCGGCGTCGTGTTGTCGACCGTCCGCGACGCCAGCGACCGCGACTACCGGGTGGTCGTGCTCGCCGACGCCACCGCCGACCCCGATGCCGAGGTGCACGCGTTCCTGACCGAGCGGATCTTCCCGCGTCAGGCCGACGTGATCACGGTCGCTGAACTCGAAAGTGTGCTGTCCGGTGGCGGCTAACGTGTCGCTCGACACCGCGCCCGGGGCGAGTGACACATCGACCGCCTCTATCGCGGCCAACGTGGATCTCGACCCGCCGGGGCCGACCAGTGTCACGTTAGCCGCCCGCACGCGGCGCGTAATCAGGAGGATGTCGATTTCGGCCGTTCGCGTTCGTGTAGGGGGTGAAGGCACCGACCGAAAGGACAGGAGATGGGAAGAGTCATCGTGATGAACGGGGTGTCGCTCGACGGCGTGATGCAGGCGCCCGGGCGCCCCGACGAGGACGCGCGCGACGGGTTCGAGCACGGCGGTTGGGCGGTCCCCTACGGCGATGACGCGATGGTCGCCAAGATGGGCGAACGGATGGGCGAGGATCGCGCGTGGCTGTTCGGGCGGCGCAGCTACGAGGACCTGCTCGCCATCTGGAACGCGCGAGGCGGTCCGTTCAAGGACGCGTTCAACAGCGCGCAGAAGTACGTCGCCTCGGCCAACCCCGCGACCCGGCTCGAGTGGCCGAACTCGACGTTGCTGCACGGCGACGTGCCCGCCGCGGTGGCCGACCTCAAGCGGAGCCAGAGCGCGAATCTCGTGATCCTGGGCAGCGGCGTGCTGATCGGCTCGCTGATGGCCGGCGATCTGATCGACGAGTATCTGCTGATGATCACGCCGCTGGTGCTCGGCAGCGGGCGGCGGCTTTTTGCCGGCGGCACGTATGCGTCGCTGCGGCTCGTCGAGAGCAGTACCTCGAGCACCGGCGTGTTGATGGCCGTCTACGAGCGCGCACGGGGATAGGAGACGAACATGAAGCAATACCTGCTGAGCATCTATCAGCCCGATGGCAGCCTCCCGACCCCCGAGGCGCTCGAGCAGATCGACGCCGACGTCGGCGCCGTGCGGGAGGAGATGCGCGCCGCCGGCGCCTGGGTGTTCTCGGGTGGGCTCCACGCCGCGACCAGCGCGACGGTGCTCAACCCGCGCAGCGAAGCGATGCCGATGATCGACGGCCCGTACGCGGAGGGCAAGGAGCACGTCGGCGGCCTGGTCATCATCAAGGCGGAGAGCCTCGACGAGGCGCTCGCGTGGGGGCAGAAGGTGGCGCGGGCGACGACGCTGCCGGTCGAGGTGCGCCCGTTTCAGGGCGAGGTCGAGGACTGACAAGGCGTGCCGACGGTCGCCCGTGCGGACATCGAGCGGGTCTTTCGCGATGAATACGGGCGGGCGGTGGCGGTGCTGGCCCGCGTGTTCGGCGACATCGACGTCGCCGAGGAGGCCGTGCAGGAGGCGTTCGCCACGGCGGTCGCGCGCTGGCCTGACACCGGCCTGCCGCCGGCGCCGGCCGGCTGGATCATCACGACCGCGCGCAACCGCGGGATCGACCGGCTGCGCCGCGAGGCCTCGCGCGAGGATCGTCACGCGCAGGCAGCGCTGCTGCATGCCCGCGACGAACCGGTGCAGGAGAGCCCGGTGCAGGACGACCGACTGCGTCTGATCTTCACCTGCTGCCATCCGGCCCTCGGCAGGTCCGCGCAGGTGGCGCTCACGCTCAGGCTGCTGGGCGGGTTGCGGACCCCCGAGATCGCCCGCGCGTTCCTCGTGCCCGAGGCGACGATGGCCCAGCGACTCGTGCGCGCCAAGGGAAAGATCCGCGACGCCCGGATCCCGTACCGGGTCCCGAGCGAGGCCGACCTACCGGAGCGTCTGAACTCGGTGCTCGCGGTCGTGTACCTGATCTTCAACGAGGGCTACGCCGCGACCTCCGGCGAGCGCCTGATCCGCGAAGAGCTCGCGACCGAGGCGATCCGTCTCGGACGTCTGCTCGCCGAGCTCATGCCCGACGAGCCCGAGGTGCTCGGCCTGCTGGCGCTGATGCTGCTCCTCCACTCGCGACGCGCCGCGCGCACGACCGTCACGGGCGATCTTGTACCGCTGCCAGATCAGGACCGCGTCCTGTGGGACCGAGGGCTGATCGACGAAGGACAGAGCCTCGTCAAACGATGCCTGCGGCGAAACCAGCCGGGTCCCTACCAGGTCCAGGCCGCGATCAGCGCCGTCCACAGCGACGCGCTCACGGCGGGCGAGACCGACTGGAACCAGATCCTCGCGCTGTACGACCAGCTGCTGACGTTCACCCCGACCGAGGTCGTCGCGCTGAACCGCGCCGTCGCGGTCGCTGAGGTCAAAGGCCCGCGCGCGGCGCTCGAGCTGATCGATGCGCTACCCCTCGATGGCTACTACCTCTACCACGCGATCCGGGCCGATCTGCTGCGACGTCTCGGCAGGCCGGATGACGCGACGACTGCCTACCAAGCCGCGATCGACCGCACCGACAACGCCACGGAGATGAGGTTCCTGCGGCACCGCATCGCCACGATCGGTCCGCGGTCCAGCACCGGCGAGGCACCCGACGGCGACGCCCGCTAGCCGGCGTCGAGGCCGGCGTCGAGGCCGGTGTCGAGACCGGCGTCGAGGCTGGCGAGGCGCTGCCGTCCGGTGGCGGCTAACGTGTCACTCGGCGCTGCGCCCGCGCCGAGTGACACATTGACCGCGACTATGGCGGCCAACGTGTGCACTCGGCAGGCGGATGTCGGCGAATGTCACGTTATCCGCAACCGCACCACGGGGTTACCGCGCCGACGGCAGCGCGCCGCCGCCACGGCGAGCCGACAGCCCGCGCGTGAGGTTGGCTGCCGCCACGGGCGCCAGCAGCAGCGTCGCCGCCGCCTCGCTGGCGATCGCGATCAGGACCGGGGTGTCGTAGCCTTGCTCGGAGAAGCCGAACAGCGGCCCGCTCTCGGCGATGAACAGCGCGATCAGCGAGCCGACCGCGATTGCGACCGCACCAAGCGCGAACAGCCCGACGATGCGCCCGCCTCCGCGCTCGCCGAAGAATCGCTCGATTGGCAGGAGCAGCCCGACGCCCACCACACCCGCGGCGATCGCATTCAATAGAAACAGTGGCCCGATTGTCGGTACTTCGCGATAGTCGGCGCCGAGGTACTGCTGTAGGTGCACTGCGCCGACAGCGAGAATCGCCAGCGCGCCGGCGCGGCGCATGAGTTGCAGCGTCATGGAAAAGGACCTCCTTGTTGCTCGTGTACGTCGTGTCCTTACCTATACCGACGCAGATGGCGAGCGATCCTTCCCGGATCGTGGTTCCATTCCCACGTCGGTAACCCCGGATCCAGCACCGCCCGTGACCTATCCCCCGTTAGGCATAAAGCCTAATTATCGGCGAGGCCGGCGAGACGTCTCGTGGCCTCGGCGATCACCTCACGGCGCTTGCAGAACGCGAACCGGACCAGCGTCCGCGCCGCCTCCTTGTCGTCGTAGAACACGCTCGTCGGGATCGCGACGATCCCGCACCGCTCAGGCAGAGCCCTGCAGAACTCGACCGCGTCGACTCCCACGTCCGCGTTGACGAAATACGTGCCGGCGGGTGTGATCGGACGCAGCCCCGCGGCCTCGAGCCCGGAACACAGCTGGTCGCGCTTGACCCGCAGATCGTCGCGGAGCGCCTCCACCTCGGCCGCCGGCAGGCGCAGCGCCGCGGCGGCGGCGTGCTGCAGCGGCGTGCCTCCGGCGAACGTCAGGAACTGCTTGACCGTCCGGGTCGCGGCGACAAGTGCCGCCGGGCCTGAGCACCAACCGATCTTCCAGCCCGTGAACGAGAACGACTTGCCGACGCTCGAGATCGTGAGCGTGCGCTCAGCCATGCCGGGCAGCGTCGCGATCGGGACGTGCTCGCCGTCGTACACGAGGTGCTCGTAAACCTCGTCGGTGACGCAGATCAGGTCGTGCTCGACGCACGCCGCCGCGACCAGCTCGAGCTCCGCGCGGCTGAGCACGCGACCGGTCGGGTTGTGGGGCGAATTGAGCAGCAACACGCGCGCCCGAGGACCGATGGCGGCTCGCAGCGCCTCGTCGTGCACAGAGAAGCCGGGCGGGCGCAGCGTCACCGGCCGGCGCGTCGCGCCGGCGAACGCGATGCAGGCCGCGTACGAGTCGTAGTAGGGCTCGAGCACCACGACCTCGTCGCCGGGATCACACAACCCGAGCAGCGCCGAAGCGATGCCCTCGGTGGCGCCGAATGTGATCAGCACGTCCTCGGGATCGAGCCCGTACCAGTTGCGCTGGTGCTCGAACACGGCCTCGCGCAGCGCCGGCACGCCCGGGAGCGGCGCGTACTGGTTCTCGCCGCCGCGGAGCGCGGTAACCGCGGCTTCGATCACCGACGCGGGGCCGTCGGTGTCGGGGAACCCCTGGCCGAGGTTGATCGCCCCGGTTCGCAGCGCGAGCGCGCTCATCTCGGTGAAGATCGTCGTGCCGAGACCGGCGACGCGCTCGGCGGGACTCATGCGGGATCGGCCGCGCCCCAGATGCCGGGGCCCCGTTGGTGCTCGTAGATCAACGACGTCTCGGCGTGCGCCACCGACGGATGCGTCGCGAGGTGGTCGACGACGAACTCGCGCAGGTCCTGCGCGTCGGCCGCGGCGACCCACACGAGGTAGTCGGTCACGCCGGTCAGGTGGAACACCATCAGCACCCCGGGCAGCTGCCGGATGGTGGCCGTGAAGTCGTCGATCTGGTCGCGCGCGTGGACCGCGAGCCGCACGGCGATCAGCGCCTGGAGCGGGCGCCCGAGCGCGGCGAGGTCGACCTCCGCGTGGAAGCCGCGGATGACGCCGCGTTCGCGCAGCGAGCGCAGCCGTGCCAGCGCCGTCGAGGGCGCCACCCCGACCCGGTCGGCGAGGCGCTGGTTGGTGATCCGGGCATCGCGTGCGAGCAGCTCGAGCAGGGCCCGGTCGATGTCGTCGACCGGGGGCTGTGGATCATTCGGTGCGGCGCGAACTCTCGGCACTCACCCCGAAGAATATCTGACTTCTCGGCGTTTACCCGCAGGATCTTCGGCTTCTTGTCGAATTGCCGCAGGATCGTCATCCTAATGGCATGACCGAGATCGCCACCGAACCGATTCTGCACGACTCAATACTCGACACGATCGGGGACACGCCGCTCGTGCGCCTGTCACGCATCGGCGCCGGACTGCGCCCGCGCCTGGTCGCCAAGCTCGAGACGTTCAACCCGGGCGGGTCGATCAAGGACCGGGTCGCGGTGGCGCTGATCGAGGCCGCCGAGCGCGACGGCCGCCTGAAGCCCGGCGGGACGATCATCGAGCCCACATCGGGCAACACCGGCACCGGCCTCGCGATCGCGGCTCGTCTGAAGGGTTACCGCGTGATCGCAGTCATGCCGGACAAGATGTCGCGCGAGAAGATCGACCTGCTCCGCGCCTACGGCGCCGACGTCGTGCTCGCCCCCACCGACGTGCCGCCCGACTCGCCCCAGTCCTACTACCGGGTGGCCGACCGGCTGACCAGCGAGATCCCGGGCGCGTTCCAGCCCAACCAGTACTTCAACCAGGCGAACCCGCAGGCGCATTACGACTCGACCGGCCCCGAGATATGGGAGCAGACCGCCGGCCAGATCACCCACCTGGTCGCCGGCGTCGGAACCGGCGGCACGATCACCGGCACCGCCCGCTACCTGCTGGAGCGCAACCCCGACCTCGTCGTCGTCGGCGCCGACCCCGAGGGTTCGATCTACTCCGGCGGCCCCGAGAACGTCCGCCCGTACCTGGTCGAGGGCGTCGGCGAGGACTTCTGGCCCGAGACGTTCGACCCGACCATCGTTAGCCGCTGGATCACGGTGTCCGACCGCGACGCGTTCCTGACCACACGCCGGCTGGCCCAACTCGAGGGCATCCTCGCCGGCGGGTCCGGCGGCCTCGCGCTCCACGCCGCGCTCCAAGTGGCGGGCGACGTTCAAGACCCCGACGCGCTGATCGTCGTGATCCTTCCTGACGGCGGCCGCTCGTACCTGTCGAAGATCTTCTCCGACGCGTGGATGCGCCAGTACGGGTTCCTCGAGCGCGATACCAAGCTACGCGTCGGCGACGTGCTCGCGCGCAAGCGCGAGGCCGGCGAGATCCCGTCGCTCGTCACGGTCCAGACCCACTTCAAGGTCCGCGACGCCGTCGCCCTCCTCCACGAGCACCGCGTGTCCCAGTTGCCGGTGGTCAGCGCCCACGATCCGGCGACGGTGGTCGGCGCGATCGGCGAGCGCGGGCTGCTCAAGCGCGCCGCCGAGAACCCCGCGATCCTCGATGCCGAGATCGTCGAGGTGATGGAGGCGCCGTTCCCGGCCGTATCGACCGAGGATCCGGTGCGCGACGCGGTCGAACTGCTCGTCGGCGATCAGCAGGCGCTGCTCGTGACGCGTGACGGCCGTGCCGAGGGTCTCGTCACGCGGACGGATTTGCTGGAAGCATTGGCTTCGTGACCGACGCCGCCGATGGCCGGCGGGACGCGTTCGCGACGCGCGCCGTCCACGCGGGCCTGACCCCCGATCCGAGCTACGGCTCGGTGATTCCGCCGATCCACCAGACCTCGACGTACGCCCAGCCCCGGCCCGGCGAGTTCGTCGAGGACTACGACTATTCGCGGTCGGCCAACCCGACCCGGTCCGCGCTCGAGCAGGCGCTCGGCGAACTCGAGGACGGTCGGGCGGTGACGTTCGCGTCCGGCCTCGCCGCCGAGCACGCGCTGATCACGGTCCTGTGCGAGCCGGGCTCGCACGTCGTGCTCCCGGCCGACCTGTACGGCGGGACCTACCGGCTCGTCGACAAGGTCATGAGCCGCTGGGGCCTCGCCTACGACCTGGTCGACCAGACCGACCTGGCCGCGGTCGAGCGCGCGATCAGGGACGACACGCGGCTGATCTGGATCGAGAGCCCGACCAATCCGTTCCTGCACGTGATCGACATCGAGGGCGTGATCGCGCGCCGGCGCGACGCGCTGGTCGCGGTCGACAACACGTTCGCCACGCCGGCGAATCAGCGCCCGCTCGAGCTCGGCGCGGACTTCGTCGTGCACTCGACGACCAAGTACCTCGGCGGCCACTCGGACGTCGTCGGTGGCGTGGTCGTCACCCGCTCGGACGAGTGGTACGAGCAGCTGCGATTCGTGCAGAACGCCACCGGCGCCGTTCCCGGACCGTTCGACTGCTTTCTCGTTCACCGCGGGCTGCGCACGCTCCATCTGCGGATGGACGCCCACGCCCGCAGCGCGCGCGCCGTCGCCGAATTCCTGCGCACCGCCCCCGGCGTGACCGACGTTCGCTGGCCCGGGTTCAGCGGGATGGTCAGCTTCCGCCACCCCGACGCCACCCAGATCGCGACCCGCACGCGCCTGTTCACGCTCGCCGAGTCGCTCGGCGGCGTCGAATCGCTGATCGAGGTGCCGCAGGCGATGACCCACCAGTCGGTCGAGGACTCGATCGCCGCCGTCCCCGCCGATCTGGTGCGCCTCAGCTGCGGCGTCGAGGACCCCGACGACCTCGTCGCGGACCTCGAGCAAGCGCTCGCCCTGTAATTCGCAGCAAAGCTCCCGTTCCGAGCCGGCCGCGAGCCACATAAGCATGGCCACCATGCCTATGTCGTCGCACGGTGTGGCCCGAGGACGATTTGTCGCGTTTTACAGGGATTTATGGGCCGCTGCGCGGCATCCATGGGGCCGTTCCGCCGGGCGTCCGTGCCCGGCGGGGCGGACGCGATCCCCGAGCGGGCCGAGCCACGAGGCCGTTCCGCCGGGCGTCCGTGCCCGCCGGGCGTTCAATCGGCGGAGCTGGGCTGAACCTCCAGGACGTCCAACTCGAAGTGCGGAGCGTGGTAGCGCCGGCGCCCGGCCGCCGAGGCCCCGCGCTTGCGCTCGCTGCGGCAGACGTACGCGACCAGCGCGATGAACACCACCAGCGCGATCGCGCTGACCGTTCCGTCGCCCAGGTTCAGGCCGCCGTTGGTCGGCTTGCTGAATCCGTCGGCGAACGAGGCGCCGAGAGGCCGGGTCAGGATGTAGGCGAACCAGAACGCGACGATTGGGTTCATGACGCGACGTGACCAGGCGAGCGCCGGGATCGCGATGATCGCCCCGAACAGGAGCGCCGAGGTCCAGAAGCCGAGACCCAGCTGGTAGGCGGTCAGGTCGCCGGCGGCCGTGCCGAGCGCGAACGTGCCGAGGACCGCGGCCCAGTAGAAGCACTCCCGACGGCGCGTATCGATGCTGTGAATCGACAGCGTGCCCTCGCTGCGATACCAGAGCGCGAACACCGCGGCGACGATCAGGGCGAAGGCCGGCGTGGTGACGCTGTAGGGGATCCCGGCACCGTCCTTGATCGCGTCGGCGGCCATCGTGCCGAACACGGCCACCATCATCACCGCGAACCAGTAGTAGGCCGGGCTGTATCGCGGCTGGCGCAACTGGAGCCACAGGGCCAGCACCAGACCGAAGAAGCCGACGGCGGCGGCGAGGGGGACGCTGTTCTGACCCAGGAAGTCGGACATGGCCTCGCCCATGCCGGTGGTCAGGAGCTTGAGCACCCAGAAGATCAGAGTGATCTCGGGCACCTTCACGAGGATCGGCTGCAAGCGGGCGCGGCGCGACGTGGTGGCTGTCATGGCTTCGTTCATCGCTTCCTGGAGTTGAGGTGGATGCCGGCCATGGTCCGTCGACGCGCGCGGAAACCGAGCCGACCTGCCTTGACTCCCGCTAACGAACGGCAACCCCGGGTCAAACTGTATGAGCCTAAGAACTGTCTAACGGGAGCAGGTCAGCGCTCTGGTGCGGCCGGGTTACCGATCGCTGCGCTGGCGCTGTACAACCGGCCCGGCGTCACAGGATGTTGAAGCAGCCGTAAACGATGAACAGCGGGTTGGTGACGTTGCGCCCGCCCGCGGCAACCATCGTCGGACCGCCGAGGAACGCCGGCGGCGACTGCGCCTTGTAGCAGCCGTTGTACTGGACGCTCACGTCGTACTCGACCGAGGTCAGCTGGTACGGGACCGCGTTCGTCTGCGGTAGATAGACGTAAACGGTGCAGTTCCAGTCGCCGGGACCCACCGCCTTGGTCGCGCGGCGGTTGCAATTCGGCTGGACGTACAGCCGCGCATTCGCCGGCACGCGGCGGCCGATCAACTGCTGCTGGAGCAGCGTGGCGTTGTTGAACTCGCGGCCGAGCGCGTACGCGACCCGGTACGCCGTCACCCCGGTGGGGCCGAGGCCGCAGCCGAACGCGAGCACCGCGACGACCACGATGCTGATCGCGACGACCTTGATCGGGGCGGTCCAGCTCGGCCCGCGCCCGCTGACGCCGGTGAGGAAGTCGCGGCGGCGCATGATCCGCCAGCTGGCGGCCAGGCACGCCGCGATCCAGATCAGCGAGACGAGACTTCCGACGAGCACCTGGCCGAAGAACGGGTGGCTGGTGAACAGGCCGTGCCAGCCGTCGAAGGCCGAGCCGATCAGAAGCTCGTGGACGATGACCCCCTTGCCAATCAGGTCGAGCAGCTGGGTCACGAGCGCGACGAGCAACGGACCGAGTACGCCGAGGATGCCGTTGCGGGTGGCCACCGAGAACAGGATCGCCAGACTGGCGTAGGCGAGCAGCGGCAGGATGCAGAGCAGCCAGCTGACGATCGTCAGCGCGAGCATCCGCCCCGGAGAGGTAAGGACCCCGCTCAAGTTGACGAGCGCGTGCGGTCCGACCAGCGCGATCCCGGCGACAAGGCTCATCGTCGCCAGGATCACCATCAGGGCGACGGCGAACGTCCCGACTGCGAGCAGCTTGCCTGCGAACACATCCTCGCGCGTGCACGATCGGGTGAGGATCGTCTTCCACGTGCCGTGACGGTCCTCGGAGGAGAACACATCGCCCGCCAGCACGCCGGCGATGATCGGGAATCCCCAGGAGCCCGCGAACCCGAGAATCACGAGTGAGATCGCAAACCCGGACGAGTGGACCCAGACTCCGAACAGCGCGTCGGACGGCGTGCCGCTCTGAACCTTGAGGATCGCGGCGAACGCGAGCGGGCCGAGCGCGCACACGAGGAACAGGATGCGCGTGGTCAGCTGGGACATCAGCTTGTACAGCTCGGTCTCGTACGCGTTGCGCACGCCCTGGCTGATGCCGGGCTCCGAGCTGGCCGCGGGAGCGGTCGGGGCAACGGTCGTCATGCGCCCGCCAGGATCGTGTCGGCCAGCTGCTGGGGCTCGAGCGCGTCGAGCGCGGCGGCGTCGTGTTCGCCCGTGAGCGCGAAGAACATGCTCTCGAGCGGGCTGACTACCAGCTCGAGGCGCCGGATCAGAACGTGGGCATCGCCGAGCGCGGCCACCAGCTCGTCCATGGCGTCGAGACGGGCGGCCACGGCCAGGCCGCCCCGCGCCGCGGGCTGGATCCTGATCGCCGGAATCCGGGCCGCCAGCTCGAGTGCGCGCGCGTCGTCGCTGGTCGAGAGCGCGTAGGCCGACTGTGGCGCCTGCGCCTCGAGCTCGGCGGCGGTGCCGTCCCACACGACTCGCCCGCGGCGCAGCACCGTGTAGGAGTCGCACACCTTCTCGAGCTCTCCGATCTGGTGGCTCGAGAGCAGCACCGCGACCCCCTCGCCGGCGAGTTCGCGGACGAGCGTCGCCACTGCCCGCGTCCCGCCGGGGTCGAGCCCGCTGGTCGGCTCGTCGAGCAGGAGCAGTCGCGGTCGGCGGAGCAGCGCTGCGGCGAGGCCGAGTCGCTGACGCATCCCGGTCGAGTAGCCGCTCACGCGGTCCTCGCCCCGATCGGCGAGGCCGACCCGTCCCAGCGCGTCATCGATCTCGCCGCTTCCCGCATGCCAGCCGTCGAGCTTGGTCATCAGCCTCAGGTTCGAGCGCCCCGACAGGTACGGATAGAAAGAGGGTTCCTCCACGAAGCCCCCGACGGCGTCGAGCGCGTCGCCGCCCAGGTGTTCCAGCTTGCGGCCGAGAAGCTCGACCGTGCCTCCGTCGGGTCCGATCAAGCCGAACAGCATCCGCAGCAGCGTCGTCTTGCCGGCGCCGTTGGGGCCGAGCAGCCCGCGCACCTCGCCCGATTCGATGGCCAGATCCACGCCATCGACGGCCGTCGTAACGCCGAAGCGCTTGACCAATCCCGTCGCGTGGGCCGCCTCCACGGCGGAGCAATATACAGCGCAGGGACGGGACGACTTTCTAAGAGAAGTCACATGCCGGCGAAGGCAACAATCCGTTAACACTTGGGGCCCCGGCGGCGACATACGCTGCCGGTCTTGCCGTGACGCCCGCGCCCTTCGGCCCGGCGGATTTGGAACGACGTGGGGAGGAATACGCCATGAGGAAGCTCGTGCCGGTACGCATGCGGGGGCGTCGGCGGGGACGAGTCGCGATCGTCGCGGCCCTGACGATGTGCGTCGCCGTCGTGGGCGTCGCTTCTGCGGCCGTCGGCGGCTTCGACCCGTTCGGCACAGAGCAGGTTTCGCAGACGTATGCCAACGGCATTCTCCTGCCCGACGAACCAGTGGATCTCGCCGCTGGGGACCCGAATCGTCGACGGTAGTGCCACCCAGCAGGGCGCCCGGCTCGTGTCGAGCGCGATCAGCCCAGACGGCCGGTATCTGGCGGCCTTGGGCTGGAACAACTTCCAGGGCTTCCTGACGATCTTCGACCTGAAGACCGGGTCGATGGTGCAGCAGACCGCGCTCAACACAGACGACGGCAATGACCCGACCGTCGCCGCCGACGGGCCGCTGTTCTCCCCAGACTCCACAAGCGGCATCTCGACCCTGTGGGTTCCACAGTCGGAGTTCCTGTTGAAGTTCAGCTTCAACGACAACACCGGGGCAGCCACCCAAGAAGGCACGCCGACCTTCCTGTGCGGGAGCAGCGCCAGCCAGGCACCTCCCGGCTCCGACCCCGCGGCCTACACCTATTGCAGCGGCTACGACGACGCCGGCGAGTTCGGCGAGAACAGCGCCCAAGCTTCCGACGTCGCCAACGGCGCCGAACTGCCGTCCGGGATGGCGCTCTCGCCGGACGGGTCGAAGCTCTACGTGGCGCTCAACGGCGCCAACAAGCTCGGCGTGATCGACACCACCACCGGCACGGTGCTCGACGAGATCCCGGTCGGCAACGCCCCGCGCCAGGTGGCGCTCGCCGACAACGGCACCGTCGCCTACGTGTCCAACGAAGGCGGCCGCCCGTCCAACAAGCACGACTTCACGAACCTGTCCGACGGTACGCCGATCGTGTCGAGCCCGAGCACGGGCGCGGCGATCACCGGCACCGTCTCGGAGGTCAACCTGAAGACCGGAAAGGAGATGCAGGAGATCCCGGTTGGGCTCCAGCCGACCGCGCTCTACCAGGACGGCCACGCCCTGTTCGTCGCCAACTCGAACGACGACAGCCTGTCGGTGATCGACGAGCAGACGAACCGGGTCGCCCAGACCGTCCGGACCAACCCGGTGCCGGGCGCGCAGGTGGGGAGCTACGCGAACGCGATCAACATGTCCGACCCGACCCACGTGCTCGTCAGCATCGGGCGCGACAACGCGATCGCTGTGTATCGCTACCAAGGCCTGAACCGCCCGATGCGGTCCGCCGGCCTGATCCCGACGGACTGGTATCCGGTTCAGGTCCAGCCGGACCCGGCGCTCGGCGCGAACACGATCGTCGTGACCAACGACAAGGGCATCGGCGCCCAGGGCCCCAAGGCGACGATCAACAAGGGTTATGACACGACCCCGGCCACCGACCACAACACGTACGACGACACCGGGAGCGTGACGACGTTCACGATGCCGCATGACGGTCAGCTCTGGCAGGACACCCAAACGGTCTTCACCGACGACGACTGGAACCAGATCAAGCCGATCAACCAGGGCGACTACGACACCGCGCCGAACGTCATCCCGGCCCATCTCGGCGGGAGCTCGCCGATCAAGCACGTGGTCGTGATCGTCCGGGAGAACCGTACGTATGACCAGGAGCTGGGCGACATCACCAGTGTCGATGGCCAGCCGTCTAACGGCGATCCGGCCGACGCTCAGTTCGGTGAGCAGGTCACGCCAAACGCCCACGCGCTCGCCAACCGGTTCGGTGACCTCGACAACTTCTATGACGAGGGCACGCTGTCGGCCGACGGTCACAACTGGATCGTCCAGGCCGAGGCCAACGACTACGTCGAGAAGGAGTTCGGAGCGTTCTACCGCTCGTATCCGTCGCAGGCCGGTGACGCACTGGCCTACCAGCGCGACGGCTTCCTCTGGAACGCGGCCGAGAAGGCGGGTCTGGACGTCCAGAACTTCGGCGAGTACATCTACAACCCGTACAGCCTCCCGTCGGGCGCTCCCGAATGGGACACGTGGTATGCGGAGTCGCAGTGGCTCGAGGATGGGCAGAAGGGCACTGAGCCGATCAGCAAGGCCAACGGTTTCAACGCCCCCTGCTCCTACACGAAGGCGCAGTCGGACATCCCGTCGCTGCAGGCGATCACCGATCCCTGCTTCCCGAACTTCCAGCTCTCGATCCCGGACCAGTACCGGGTCGACCAGTGGCTGCCGGTGTTCGAGCAGCAGGAGAAGAGCGGCCGGATGCCCAACCTGTCGTTCATGTGGCTGATGACCGACCACACCACCGGCACCGACGTCCCGGACCCGGTCGCCCAGGTCGCCGACAACGACCTGGCCGTCGGCCGCGTGATCGACACGATCTCGCACAGCAAGTTCTGGAAGAGCACCGCGATCTTCATCGTGGAGGACGACACCCAGAACGGCGTCGACCACGTCGACGGCCACCGCGGGCCGGCGTTCGTCGTCAGCCCGTACTCGGCCTCCGGGGTGGACGACAACTACTACACCCAGCTCGACATGGTGAAGACAATCGAGCAGATCCTCGGCATCCACCCGATGAACCAGGAGGACCTGGCCGCGGAGCCGATGTACGGCGCGTTCACGAACGGTCCGCGCGAATGGAACTTCGCGCCGTACGACGTGGAGCCGAATCAGATCCCGCTCACCCTGGGCGCACCCGGGTATCCGGCCACGCTCACCACGCCGGCAGCCGGCGCCAGCGCGGGCGTGCGCAAAGCGTTCCACGTGCAGGGGGTCGTCCCGGCCGACATGCAGTCGATCTACAGGGCCTGGACGGAGTGGAGCGCGCAGCAGGCCGCTGAGCACCACTTCGACGGTCCGGACCACGTCAATCCGGAGCAGATGAACCGGTACGACTGGTACTCGGCCCACGACTGGCGCGTGGCGTACCCGGGCGATCCGAAGATCTACAAGCCCGACCAGGTGCCCGGCCGGAACCTGCCGGCCGCGTTCATCGGCGACGACTGATCGCGGCGAGTCGGATGGTCGGCGGCGCCTGACGGCGGCGCCTTAGAGCTCCTGGATGTGATCTGCCTCGCGTGCCCCCGGGAAGGGGCGCGTGAGGCAGAACTCCTCGAGCGTCGCCTCGGGCACGCCTTCGACTCCGGGCGTGTCGGACGCCTCGCCCCGGGTGTGAGGGTCGTCGGCGAAACCGCCGACCTCGACCGAGTGCTGCGGCGTGCGGTATCCGGAGATGCCGATCAGGTGGAGCCCGAGCGCCTTGCCGAGCGCGTCCAGGCGGGCGGCGATGACCGGCTCCTGGTTCACCGTGTAGTTCGTTCCCGGCGCCGGGAAGAACCCGGCCGAGCCGCCGTGGGGCACGAACGCGGTGTTGATGCAGCCACCCGGGGGCGGAACGACGGGCAAGCCGGCGCCACCGCCGGCGGCCGCCGCTTCGGCGTCGAGCACCTTCGCCTCGTGCGTGAGCGTCTTCTGCAGCTTGGTCAACTGGGTCCGCTTGGCGGAACGGTCACGCGCGACGCGGAGCTCGCGAT
This sequence comes from uncultured Solirubrobacterales bacterium, assembly GCA_963770615.1. GTDB lineage: Bacteria > Actinomycetota > Thermoleophilia > Solirubrobacterales > Solirubrobacteraceae > Palsa-465. The sequence goes on from CAVYQJ010000009.1 coordinate 142,751, forward strand.
CGACGATCGACAGGCGGAGCTGCGCGATGTTGTCGCGCTCGACGCGCACCGCGGCCGTGGTCTGCTGCCGGCGGACCTTGATCCTGGCAAGCCCGCGGGCCTCGGCCTCGACCGCTGCACGAGTGGTGATGACCAACCGCATGGTCCGCGCGTTCGACTTCGCGATCGCGGTCAGGTTGCTCACCTGGTTGACGAGTTGATCCCAGCCTCGGGCCTCGACGATCACGTCGACGAGGTTCGGGGTCGGCGACTCGTAATCGGCGACGAGCTGCCCGGCGAGTATCCGGCGGTCGCTCACGAGCTGCCGCTGTAGCCGGACCAGGCGCCGCTGCGCGTTTGACAACGCCACCGTCACCTCGTTCAGCTGCTGCTCCTGGATCTCGAGGCTCTGCTGGACCGCGGTCAGCCTCGCCTGGAGCGAGCTGATCGTGCCCTCGAAGCCCTGGATCTGCTTGCTGTCTGACTTGATCGAGGAGCGCAGCCCGTTCGCCCTGGTGCTGGCCGGCCGAATACCGGCTCGCGAGATCGCCGCGGCTCACGCCGGCGCTCGTCACCAAAAGGACAACCGCCAGCGCGGATGCCAGGATCCCTGAGGCCCGCCTGCTCAAGGGCGGCCACGCTACCAGCCGCCGCCGCGGATTCCTTCCGCTGCAACGGGTTTTGCGGGCGCTCCCGCGGAGCGCCCGCCGCCGCGGGGCCGTCTACGCGAACGCCCCCACCCCGGTGATATCCCGGCCGACGATCAGCGTCTGCATCGTCTCGGTGCCCTCGTAGGTGTGGATCGCCTCGATGTCGGCCATGTGACGGATCACGTGATTCTCGAGCAGGATCCCGTTGCCGCCGAGCATGTCTCGCGCCTCGGCGCAGATCTGCCGGGCCTTGCGGGTGTTGTTGAGCTTCGCCAGGCCGGCGATCGTGTCGCTGAGCTCCCCCCGCTCGGCCAGCCGCCCGATCTGCAGGCAGTAGAGCTGCATCGAGGTGACCTCGGCGAGCATCCTCACGAGCCGGTCCTGGACGATCTGGAAGCTGCACAGCGGCTTGCCGAACTGCTCGCGGCGCTTGCTGTAGGTGAGCGCGGTCTCGTACGCGGCGACGGCGTGCCCGAGCGCCGCCCACGCGCACGTGCTCCGCGTCCCGGCGAGCACGCGTGCGGTGTCCTTGAAGCTGTGCGCCCCCGGAAGGCGATTCTCGGCCGGGACCTCGACGTCCTCGAGCGAGATCTGCGCCTGCCAGATCGCCCTCAGCGACCCCTTGCCCTCGATCACGTGCGCGTCGTAACCGGGAGTGCCTCCCTCGACCAGGAAGCCGCCGACCTTGCCCTCCTCGTCACGAGCCCACACGACGACGACGTCCGCGAAGCTGCCCGCGCCGATCCAGCGCTTGGCGCCGTTCAACACGTACGTGTCGCCGACCCGGCGCGCGCTCGTCTCGAGCGCGACCGAGTCCGACCCGTGATTCGGCTCGGTCAGCGCGAACGCGCCGAACTGCTCGACCCTGGCCATCGGCGGCAGCCAGCGCTGCTTCTGTTCCTCGGACCCGAGCATCGCGATCGACTTCATCGCCAGGCCCGCCTGGACCCCGAGAACCGTCCCGAGGCTCCCGTCGCCGCGGTTGAGCTCCATGTGGATCAGCCCGAGCGAGATCGGGTCGAACCCGGGGCAGCCGTAACCCTGGATGTCCTCGCCGACGATCCCGAGCTCGCCGAGGCGCCGGATCAGCGGCCACGGCATCTCGGCGCGCTCCCAGTAGTCGCCGATCACCGGCAGCACCTCGTCGTCGACGAACAGCCGCACGCGCCGGAGCACCTCGAGTTGCTGCTCGGTGAGCTGCTCGCGCAGGAAGAAGTAATCGGTCGACAGGGAGTGGCCAAGGCCCTCGAACAGGTCAGCGGGTGCGGTCACCATCGGGGTCCTCCAGTTCTGGTTCGAGCGGTAGTTCGGGGTCGGCGAGCGCGGTCGCGATCGCCCGGTAGGTCTTTCGGTTGAAGATCAGCCCTACGTGGCTTCCGGTCACCTCCACGCAGGTGGCGTACGGAACGACCGCGGCCTGCCACCGGACAACGCCGTCGCCCTTGGAGTAGATGCTCGTCAGGCGCACGCGCTCGACCGGGAACCTGCCGGCGAAGTCGGCCGCGAACGCACAGTCGCATGTCTCGGTGAGGCACCGCGGCGACCTCGCGCGTCCGCTTCGAATCACGGCGCGGCGGGCGGCAGCGACCGCCGCCTGCGTCGGATAGCTCGTCGCGAGCATTCCGCGCAGCCCGGCGCCGATCGAGATTGCGTGCGAGACGAGCTCCGGCCGGCGATGGCCGAGCGCCCGGACGTAGTGCCCGCTCCGGCTGTGGCCGATCAGCGCCACACGACGCCCGTGGGTCTCGTGGAGCGTTTGCGCTCGGCGCTCGACTCGGTCGAGACCGCGATCCGAGCAGCCGGTGTTCGTCACGAACCCGGCGATGTGCGGCTTGTATCCGATCCGTCTGAGCCACACGGCGAGCGCGAGCAACGTGTAGTCGCCGCCGCCGAATCCCGGCATCAGGATGACCGGGCGGCCGTCGCCGCGCGGCACCCCGCGACCGTGGAAGACCGGATCCGCGAGCAGGCGCGAGAGCTCGAGCGTCCAGCGCGTCTCGCGCAGGTGGTCGCCCCACCAGCGCTCGTCGGGGACCTCGGGGAGATCGTCAGTTAGCAAGTACATAGGTCCCCGGTGCCTTTCCGTGCGCCTTGTACTTCGCGTTGCCGAGCGACTTCGGGGCCGTCTTCATCGCACCGGACCGCTCGGCGAGCCAGGCGTCCCAGTCTGACCACCAGCTTCCCGGCAGCTGCGGCGCCTGGGCCTCGAATTCCTCCGCCGTCGCCGGCAGCTCGTCGGCGATGCGGTAGCTCGACCGGCTATCCGGGCTCGGCGGGTTGACGAGCGCCTGGATGTGGCCGCTCCGGGACAGCACGAACCGCCGGTTGCCGCCGAACAGGAGCGCGCCGTTGTACGCGCTCTCCCACGGAACGATGTGATCCGTCACGCCGGCGACGAAATACGTGTCGAGGTCGACGGCTCCGAGGTCGACCGGTTCGCCGAGAACCTCGAGCGCGCCCGGGTTGGCGAACGCGTTGTCGAGCCCGATGTGGATGAAGTCCCGGTGCAGCCCAGCCGCGAGGCGGACCGTGTCCTGGTTCCAATACAGGATGTCGAACGCCGGCGGCTCCTTGCCGAGCAGGTAGTTGTTGACCACGTAGTTCCACACCAGGTCGTTTGGGCGTAGCCACGTGAACACGCCGGCGAGGGCCTGCCCGTCGACGTACCCCTTGCGCGCGGACTCGGCGACCGCCGCGGCCGCGACGTCGCGGGTGGTCAGCGCCGCCATCGTGCCCTCGGTGTCGTTGTCGAGCGCGCACACCATCAGCGTCAGGCTCGCCGCGCGGTCGAGCTCGCCGGTTGCCGCGAGCTGGCCGAGCAGGGCCGCGGTGATGATCCCGCCCGAGCACGCCGCCGCGAGGTGGACGGAGCTCTGCGACGTGATCGAGGCGACCGCGTCCCGTGCCTCGGCGACCGCCTGCGCGTACGTGTCGAGGTCGAAGTGACCCTGTTCCTGCTCGGGGTTGCGCCACGAGATCGCGAACACCTGTTGCCCCTGGGCGACGTAGTGCTCGATCATGCTCCGCCCCGGCGAGATGTCGAGCACGTAGAACTTGTTGATCGTCGGCGGGATGAACAGCAGCGGTACCTCCCGCACCTGATCGGTCGTCGGCTGGTAGTGGATCAGCTCGAACACGTCGGTCCGGAGCACGATCGATCCGGGCGTGGCCGCGATATTGACGCCGACCTCGAACTTGCTCGTGTCGACCGTCGCCGGCATTCGCGACGGCGTGTTCAGATCGTGCATGAGGTGCCGTGCGCCGCGGACCAGGTTGCCGCCGCCGGTGTCGACGACCTCCTTGATCACCGTCGGATTGGACCAGGCAAAGTTGGTCGGGGCGAGCGCGTCGAGGACGTTCCCGGCCGCGAGCCGCGCGCGCCGCTCGACGCGCCAACCGACATCGGCGTCGGAGATCAACCCGTCGACGGTCTCGCCGACGGCCAGATAGCTCTGGAGCAGCGCCCGGAACAGCCAGTTGCCCTCCCACGCGGGGTCGGCGAAACGCCTGTCGCCCTTGGCGGGCGTCAGCTCCGAGCGGCCGGTCGCCGCGCGGGCTAGCTCGGCGCCGAGCCCGGCGGCGCGGCCGATCACCCGCTGGGGGCGGCGCGCGAGCCCGGCGCTGATCTTGACGGCCGAGCCCGGCGCGATGAACCGCGGCGGACCGCCGGACGCGGCGTCGCTCAGCATCACGTCCAGGCCCGACCGAGCCGCCTGGCTCGTGCGCCGGACGCGGGACTCCTTCTTGGTCTCAGTTGTCGAGTTCTCGCTCATCGTTCATCTCCGCGTTGTGCTTGTGCACTAAGACTCGCTGCGCCGAGGCCCCCGCACATCGGATCAGCGACCTAAGTTCCCGAGCTTCCGTTGTGTGCTGCGTACAATCGCCGCCGAGGAGAGGCTTGGCGTGGTGAAACCGGACCCTGCGATTGTCGCGCTCCGACAGGCGCTCGAGCAGCGTCTGGAAGCTATGGCCGACGAGGCGACCGAGCGGATCGTGCTCGAGGTGCCGGCCTATCGAGCCGCCGATGAGCAGTTCCGCGCGGACATCCGCGCCCACGTCGTCGCGCACCTGCACGCCAGCCTCGAGAGCCTCGACGCCGACCGCGAGGTCACGCGCGAGGATCTGCTGTTCGTCCGCCCGCACGCGGCCCGTCGCGCCAAGCGTGTATCGGTCACGGAGTTCGTCCAGGCGTTCTATGTGGGGGAGCGGGTGCTGTGGGACACGGCACTGGGGCTCGCCCACGACGACGAGTCACGCCGGGCGGCGCTTGTGTTCGCATCACACCTCCCGCGCTATTTCGAGGTGGCGACCACGCATGCCGCGGAGGTCTACCTCGAGACCCAGGAGCAGCTCGCGGCCACGGGCGAGCGGATCCGGCGCGACCTGCTCGAGGACCTGCTCGCCGGTCGTGAGCTCGAACCGGGTCCGCGGCTCGACGCGGCGCGCGCGGCCGGACTCGTCGACGAATCGTCGGTCGTCGTGATCGCCGCGACCCCGTCCGGGACGCCCAGCGACGAGCAGCTCCTGCGCGGGGGCGCGGCGGCGCTGGCTCGCGCGATCGGCGGCCGGACGCTCCCGCTTGCGGTCGTCCGCCAAGATGAGATCGTGGTGGTCGTGCCGGCTGCCGAAGGCCTCCTGGAGACGGTCGTGCCGCGGCTCGTCGAGGTCCAGCGTCGACTCGCCGACGCCGGCCTGCCGCTGGCCGTCGCGATCAGCACCGCGGTGAACGGCTTGGCCCAGATCCCCGACGCCTACCGCGAGTCGAGCACGATCCGGATCGCGCGCGGATCGGCGCCCGGGGTCGTTGCCCTGTCCGAGCTGAGCGCGTTCGAATACCTCACGCTCCGCGCCGACCCCACCACCGGGCGGCTCATCCCCCGGGCGGTCCACGAGTTCGTCGCACAGGACCTCGCCGAGGGCCGCCCGCTGATCGCCACGCTCCGCGAATACGTCGCCTGCGACCTCAACGCGCGCCGCGCCGCCGACAACCTCCACATCCACGTGAACACGGCGCACTACCGGCTGTCCCGGATCGCTGAGAGGACCGGGTATGACCTGCGCAGCGTGAGCGACCTCATCGAGATCCTGATCGCGGCCCGGCTGGCCGACGCCCAATTGGTTGCGGCGCACAATCGCGGACACCCGAATTAGGCCCCTGCTCCCATGTTCTCGGCGGACGGGCTGAGGGACGCTTGTGTTATCCCGACTCCCCGAAAAGAAAGACCGTCGATGAACGAGAACCTCGCCCAGAATCTGACGACATCCGCTCAGCGGTATCCGGACAGTCCCGCACTGCGGATCGACGAAGTCGTGATCACGTACGCCGAGCTCGACGAAGCGACCGCTCGCGTCGCCGGGCTGTTGCGCGAGCACGGCATCGAGCCCGGCGACCGCGTCGGGGTCATGCTCCCGAACGTGCCCCAGTTCGCGTTCGCCTACTACGGCGTGCTGCGCGCCGGCGGCGTGGTCGTACCGATGAACATCCTGCTCAAGCAGCGGGAGGTCGAGTTCTACCTCGGCGACCCCGAGGCAAAGCTGATCTTTGCCTGGCACGAGTTCGCCGACGCCGCCCGGCAGGGTGCCGCCGCGGCGGGCGCCGAGTGCATCGTGGTCGAGCCGGTGGCGTTCGGCCAGCTGCTCGGAAACGTCGAGCCGGTCGAGGAGGTCGTCGACCGCGTGGCCCGCGACACCGCCGTGATCCTGTACACGTCGGGCACGACCGGCAAGCCGAAGGGCGCCGAGCTGACGCACTCGAACCTCGCGATCAACGCCGACGTGAGCAAGGCGCTGTTTTCACTCGACCACGAGGACGTGGTCCTCGGTGCGCTGCCGCTGTTCCACGCGTTCGGCCAGACCTGCGCCCTGAACGCGACGGTCAGCGCCGGCGCGTCGCTCTCGCTGATCCCCCGGTTCGCGCCCGACAAGGCGCTCGCGACGATCGAGCGCGATCGGGTCACGGTGTTCGAGGGCGTGCCGACCATGTTCTCCGCGCTCCTCCACTACCCTGACCGCGGGCGATTCGACGTCAGCACGCTCCGGGTGTGCGTGTCCGGCGGGGCCGCGCTGCCGGTCGAGGTGCTGCGGGGGTTCGAGCAGGCCTTCGACTGCATCATCCTCGAGGGCTACGGCCTGTCGGAGACCTCTCCGGTGGCGTGCTTCAACCATCCCGACCGCGAGCGCAAGCCCGGCTCGATCGGCACCCCGATCGAGGGGGTCGAGATGAAGCTGGTCGACGACCACCGCCAGCAGGCGGCCGCAGGCGAGGCGGGCGAGATCGCGATCCGCGGCCACAACGTCATGAAGGGATACTGGAACCGCCCCGAAGCGACCGCCGAGGCGATCGACTCCGACGGCTGGTTCTACAGCGGTGACATCGCGAGGATCGACGAGGACGGTTGTTACTTCATCGTCGATCGCAAGAAGGAGCTGATCATCCGCGGCGGCTACAACGTGTATCCGCGGGAGATCGAAGAGGTCCTCTACGAGCATCCCGCCGTGCGCGAGGCCGCGGTCATCGGCATCCCCCACGCCGAGCTCGGCGAGGAGGTCGGCGCCGCAGTGGCGCTCAAGGACGGCGCCGAGGTCACGGAGTCTGACATCCGCGACTACGTCAAGGCCAACGTCGCCGCCTACAAGTACCCGCGGCACGTGTGGTTCGTCGAGGAACTGCCCAAGGGCCCAACGGGCAAGATCCTCAAGCGCGCGATCGAGCCGCCCGCGGGGGTGGGCGCGAAGTAGGTCGCGACTGCGCAGGCGAGCGGTTGTGGCCGGAACACAACGCTCCCGGACGAAGCGTGGGGTCGGTCCCCAATGACTCAGAGCCCCGTCCGAGAGATCGTTCCGGCCACAAATCCACTCACCTGAGGAAGGAGTAACCCGCAATGTCCAATCGAGTGAAAATGGCCGTTCCGCTGGCGCTCAGCATCGGACTCGTCGCGTTTCTGTGGTCGGAGTTCACGCTGAACTTCAACCTCCACTGGTTCACGGTCGCCGACGGCGTGTTCGGCAAGTTCGGCCTCCCCGAGAAGTTCCAGCTGGTCCTGCCCGCGACGTTCGTGAGCTGGGGCCTTTACTACGTCCTCGGCGCGGACCGCGTCGCGCTCCGGAAGACGCTACTCGCGTGCACGACGGGAACGGTGGGCGCAATCGTGATCATGACGCTCGGGCCGGCGCTGGCGGGCCTCCCGAGCCTGTGGGGCATCTCGCTCGCGATCGCGATCGTCGGCGGCGGCCTCGTGATCGTGTCCTCGCTGTCCGCGAGTGACTCGTTGCCCGCGGCCCCCGCGTTCGCGTGCGCGGCCTCCGTGCTGTTCTGGTGGTTCGCCACCGGCCTCGACAACTACGTCCCAGGGGCCGCCGGCCCGCACACGGTGGCCGCGCTCGGCCTCGCGCTCACCACGCATCCGCTCGCGGCCGGGACCGGCGCACTGGGCGGGTTGCTGTCGACGCCGTGGCCGTGGGTCGCGTTCAGCGTCTGGGTGTCGTTGCTGTGCGGTCCCGTCCTCGGACTGGTCTCTCGGGCGCTCGCCGATGTGGCGGGACGGGCCGGCGCATCGTCGTCGCCGTCCACGGCCGCGCAGGTCGACCCCCGGGTGACCGCTTGAGGTCATTGCTTATGCCCGGCGTCGTCGCAATCGACCGCATCGCCACGATGCTGGCGGCGCGCCGGGCAGAGCTCGCTACCGACAGCCTGCGCGAGATCCGAGCCGCGATCCCGGCCTACTCCGCGATCGACGATCCGGTGATCCTGGCCGACGTCACCGAGCACGTCGCGGAGAACCACGACGCGTTGCGCTCGAGCCTCGTCCGCGGGGAACCGGTGACCGCCCAGGACCTCGCGTTCATCGGTCCCCACGCGGCGCTGCGGGCTCGACGCGGGGTGCCGCTGGCCGACTTCCTCCAGGCCTTCCGGATCGGTCACCGCGTGGTCTGGGACGCGATCGTCGAGTTCGCCGCCGAGGACGAACAGGCGGCGGCGGCCGCGCTCGAGGCCGCGCGCTTGGTGATGGAGTTCATCGACCACGCGAGCACTCACGCCGCCCAGGCGTACCTCGAGGCGCAGCAACTGCTGCTGGCCGAGGGCGACCGCGTGCGGCGCGACCTGCTCGAGGACCTGCTCGCCGGTCGCGATCCGGCGCCCGGCCCCCGTCTGGCGGCGGCGCGCGCCGCCGGCCTCGACACTCGTGGGCGGTGCGTGCTGCTCGCCGCGGTGCCGGTGTCCCCAGCTGACGACGAACTCGCACTCAGGTCGGCGGCATCGGCGCTCGCGCGCGCCGCCGGCGGCGTGCTCCGTCCGCTGACCGTCGTGCGCCAGGACGAGATCGTGATCGTCCGCGCACTGGACGGCGATGACCCGCGCCGGCTGACCGAGCCAGTCGAACGGGCGCAGCGGGAACTGGCGGCCGCCGGCGTCCGCCTCGCGATCGGGATCAGCACCCCGCTCGGGACGACCGCCGGCCTGCCGGACGGCTACCGCGAGGCGTGCGCCGCGATCGAGTCGCTTGCGCCCGGCGGCGGCGTGATGGCGCTCGCTGACCTGAGCGCCTTCGACTATCTGACGCTGCGCAGCGATGGGACCGTCCTGCGGCTGCTGTCGCCGACCGTTCGCCGGTTCGTCGAGGACGATGTGACCGGCGGCGGCGTGCTCACGAGCACCTTGCTCGCGTACGCGTCGGCGAACCTCAACGCCAAGGTCGCGGCGCAGCGCTTGTACATCCACGTGAACACCGCTCACCATCGCCTCGCCCGCATCGAGGAGAGGACCGGCTGCGACCTGCGCGACCTCGCCGACGTGCAGGAGTTGCTGATCGCGATCCGTCTCGCCGGCGCACGCGGCTGATTTCAGCATCACCCAATTCGGACGACGCGGTGCGCCGCGGGGTCCGTATCCTCGCCACCCATGGACAACGGTCTCGATTTCGCATTGATGGAATTCGAACACACCGAGGGCGCCGAGGAGGCCTACTCGCGTGCGCCGCGGTCGGTCGGCGGCGTGGCGTGGGCGGACCAGGTCGCGTTCGTCGAGCACCACCGGCGCAACCGCATCATCGTGCGGGGAACGTTCGCCGGCCGCTACGTGGATGCGGACGACGAGCTGGAGTTCGTCGGCAAGAAGACCGCGGAGGGTGCCATCGCCGGCGCCGCGATCGGCCTATTCGGCGGCCCGGTCGGGCTCGCGGTGGGGCTCGTCGGAGGTGGACTCGCCGGCGGCGTCGCCCAGGAACGCAGCTCCCCGCACCTGCGCGGCGCGTTCTTCGACGAGTTGCGGCGAGACGTGCCCGAGGGTTCGTCGGCCGTACTCATGATGGCCTCGCCGGATCACGTCGACGCGATGGTCAGCGCGCTCGAAGGACAAGGCGGTCGGGTGGTCCGGCACCACCTGGGCGCCGAGGAAGCGAAGGCGCTCATGGATGCGGTCGCCGACGATCCGACCGCCGCCCCGCCATCGACGACCTAAGCGGCTAAGTGCGAGCCCTCCTCAACGTCATCTGGCTGGTCTTCGGCGGCCTGTGGCTGGCGATTCTCTACACGCTGGCCGGAATCCTCGCGTTCATCCTGATCATCACGATCCCGTTTGGGTTCGCGGCGTTCCGCATGGCCAGGTTCTGCCTGTGGCCGTTCGGCCGGACGCTCGTGAAGAAGGACACATCTGGGGTCGGCTCGCTCGTCGGCAACATCATCTGGGTGGTGCTGTTCGGGTGGGAGCTGGCGCTCGCTCACCTGGTGACGGGGATCGCGCAGTGCATCACGATCATCGGGATTCCGCTCGGCCTCGCGAACTTCAAGCTGATCCCGGTGTCGCTGTGGCCGCTCGGGCGGGAAAACGTGTCGGTCGAGGAGGCCCACCAGATGGGGTACACAGGCCTCGGTATACCGTCCTAGTGGACGCCCCGAGCTAACCTACCGCGCCATGCCTGGGATGGGTGCTCGGCGCCCCCGGGCGCCACGATCGCCGGGGATGATCCGCGCGCGCCGCCTGTTCGCGGCGCACTTGCGGGCTGAGCGCACCGGCGTTCCCGTCGACGAGGTGCTGGGACAGGCCGGCGAGGCCGATCGGCGCACTCGGCGCGAAGTGCTCATCGGCGCCGGCGGGCTGGCGGCCGGCGCCACACTGGCCCGGAGCCCGGCGGCGGCGCTCGCGTTCGGAATCGCAAAGTTGCAGGCCCATCCGCGGATCGCGATCGTCGGCGCCGGCCTCGCCGGCCTTCGTTGCGCGCACATGCTGTGGACGCAGAGTCCCGGCGACCCGGTGCTCTCGACGGTGTACGAGGCCAACCCCGACCGCGCCGGCGGTCGCTGCTGGACGCTCCGGGACTATTTCGCCGGCGGGCTCATCACCGAGCACGGAGGGTCGTTCCTGAACAGCGACCAGACCGCGATCCGTCGCCTCGCGACGAGTCTCGGGCTGGCGCAGGTCGTCGTCAACGGCGGCGACCTGCTCCGCGGGGACGAGGTGTTCTTTATCGACGGCCGCGTATACACGTACGCCGAGGCGAACGCCGACTGGCACGACACCGGTTTCCCGGCGTTCCGCAAGGCCGCACACGAAATGAACACCGCCGCCGGCACGGCTCGGCTCGACCGCATGTCGGTGCCGGAATGGCTCGACAGCACCGACATCGGCGCGGGCAGCCGGCTGGGCAAGCTGTTACTCGCCGACACCGTCACCGAGAACGGCGGCGACCCGGACGACCAGTCGGCGCTCGACCTGATCGTGCTGCTGACCGGCAATCCCCGCTCTTCGCTGTACCCGCTGCCCGGCGACGACGAGCGCTACACGGTCGTCGGCGGAAACGACCAGCTCGTGTCGCGCATGATCGAGGCGCTGCCGGAGGATGCGGTCCGGCATGACCACGCGCTCGTCGCGATCCGCGAAAACGCGGACGGCACGGTCGCCCTGGTGTTCGATGTCGCCGGCAAGAGCGCGGAGAAGACGGCCGACCTGGTCGTGCTCGCGCTGCCGTTCAGCACGCTCCGCCACGTCGACCTCGAGCGCGCCGGGATGTCGAGCACCAAGCGGCACGTGATCGGCACGATGGGCATGGGCACGAACGCCAAGATCCATCTCGAGCTGAGCCACAAGACCTGGCCGGCGCTCGGTTACAGCGGCGCGATCTACGAGGAATGGCAGCACCTGGCCTGCGGCTGGGACGACACCGTTCAGCTCGGCCCTGCTGCCAGCCCCGCGCTCTACCTGGCCTTCCCGGGAGGTCGCGTCGGCCGCTCGGGTCTGAGCGGGGAGGCGCACGGCACAGCGCCGGCGCACGATGTTCGCTGGGCGCTGGGCCAGATCGATCACGTCTTCCCGGGCACGAGCGCCGCCTATACGGGCCGCGCGTACGAGGACCATTGGGCGCGCGACCCGTGGGTCCACGGCGCCTACTCCTACTACCGGGTGGGGCAGGCCGCAAACTACGGCCAGCTGGCCGGCGCCACCGACGGCCGCTTCCTGTTCGCCGGCGAGCACACCTCGATCGACAACATCGGCTTCCTCGATGGAGCCGTCGAGACCGGTGAACGCGCCGCCCGGCAACTGTTCCGCCTGGTCGGACTCTAAGCACTCGCGCTGCATCGAGATTGCGTGCGCACTTTCACGTGCGCACTTTCACAATCGGGGCGCGGAAGGTTCCGACTCCTCCCGGGGTCTTCACAAGTAACCGTCCACTCGGCGGTCAACTGAAACCAACACGCTGGGAGATAACTATGGCCAGTCGGATAACCGCGAGGTTCCGGATAGTCGGGGTCGCCGCACTGGCGACCGCAGCCTTGATCGTCGCCGGATGTGGCAGCGCGAGCAGCTCGAGCTCGACCACCACCGCGACCGCGGCGGCCGCGACGACGCCGGCGGCGTCGACAACGTCAACCACCGCCGCGGCGGCGAGTGGAGTCACTGTCAAGACTGCGAAGGGCTCGGGCGGCACTTACCTCGCGGGCCCCAGCGGGCATGCGCTGTACCTGTGGATCGCCGACAGCGGCGGAAAGTCCGCCTGCATGGGAGCGTGCGCCAAGGCGTGGCCGCCGCTGCTCACCAAGGGCAATCCGACCGCCGGCTCGGGTGTCGCCGCGTCTGACCTCGGAACCACGATGCGCTCGGACGGCACCGAGCAGGTGACGTACAAGGGTCACCCGCTGTACTACTTCGTCGCCGACACGAGCGCCGGCAGCATCAAGGGGCAGGGCAGCGATTCGTTTGGCGCCAAGTGGTGGCTGGTCGCTCCGTCCGGCACGGCGATCACCGCCGGCGCCACCGTCGCCTCCGCGTCATCGGGCGGCTCGACCAGCTCGACCAGCTCGTCCTCGGGCAGCGGCTGGGGCTAGCAGCCACTCCGAGGGGGCCCGCGAATGACAGCGACCACGGTGAGTGCCCGCGCGGACGCGGGCACTCCCCCGGTTAACGGAGACGGCGAGGCGTCTGGAGTTGCACGGCCGGCGACCGAGCGGCCGATCGGACAGTGGGCGTTCGCGGGCGTCGCCGTCGCCTCCTTCGGCGGGCCACTGGCGCTCGCGGCGTTGAGCGCTCCCGGGCTCGTCGGGGACGCGGCGGATTCCGCCGGGCTGGCGATGCTCGCCGCGGCGGTCGTGTTCATCGCGCCGCTCGCGATCTGGTTGCGCTACTCCCGGCACATCCACAGCGCCGGCGGCCTGTTCGCCTTCGTCGAGGCGGCCGCCGGACGCCGCGTCGCGCTCGTGCAAGCCGCGATCTGGGCGTTCAGCTACGCGCTGTACATCGTGTACACGACGGTGCAGATCGTCTACGACCTGCTCCCCGAGGTGATCCCCGGCGTGCGTCCTTACCAGGCGGCGCTCGCGCTGCTGATCCCGGTCGCGATCGCCGCCGTCATGATCGCCGGGCGCGCGGCGACGCTGATCGTGCTCGGCGTGATGGCCGCCGGACAGCTGGTGCTCGCGGGCATCCTCGACGGCGTCACGCTCGCGAACATCTCGACGCCCGCTTCGAGCTTCGGCGCCGGCGCCCCCGCCGGCGCGCTGGCCAAGGCGAGCGCGCAGACGTCATTGCTGTACATCTGCGGCAGCCTGCCGGTTTTCCTCGGCGGCGAGTTGGCGGCGCCGGCGCGCACGATCCGCCGCGGGCTGACCGGTGCGTTCCTCGTCACCGCCACCGTGATCGTGCTCGCGGTGGCGCCGCTCGCCGCCGCGCCCGGACTGCTCCATACGGAGATCCCGGGCGTGAGCGTCGCCGAGCAGTTCGCCGGCGTCGGCCTCGCCCGGGCGATCGGGATCGGCGTCGCGGTCAGCACCGCCGGCGTGATCCTGTGCGAGTACCTGGCGCTGACCCGTCTCGTCCACGCGATCGGCCGGTGGCGTATGCGCCCGATCGCGGTCGTGATCGGCGCCGGCCTCGTGCTCGCCGCGCCGTTCACGCTGATCGACCCGGACGGCTTCTACGACTCCCTGGTCAAGCCGTCGCTGGTCGCGTTGTGGCTGAGCCAGCTGATCGTGTTCGCGGTCTACCCTCTGTTCGCGCGAAAGCACCGCCAGCGCATGTGGCCGGCGTGGACGCTCAGCCTGATCGCGAGCGCGTTCGCGATCTACGGGCTCGTCAGCACGCTTCAGCAGGCTTCGAGTTAAAGCGGCTTGTGCCCGGAAGGTTCATCGCCCAGCGAGCGTCATAGCTAGTGAGTTGATGAGACGCTTTTGGCTTTTGCCGGTCACGGTGTTTGCGATTGCGCTGCTGGCTGCGCCCGTTCAAGCGGTGGTGCGCCACCGGCCGGCGCACCGCGCCCATCGCGCCCACGCGATCCGCCACCGGCACGCGGACGCGCGCACCCGGCGGCCGACTTTGGTGAAGCTCGCCGGCAGCGCACTCGTGTCCTCACTGGCCCGACCCGCGACCGCTCACGCCGCGAATGACACATCGGTGACGATCTCCGACTTCAAGTTCACCCCGGCATCGATCACGATTCACGTGGGTGACACGGTGACCTGGACCAACAACGGTCCGAGCGCCCACACCGCGAGCGCCAACAACGGCAGCTTCAACACGGGCGTACTCCAGAAGGGCCACAGCGGATCGCACACGTTCACCACTGCGGGCACGGTCACCTACATCTGCCAGATTCACCCGTTCATGCACGGAACGATCGTGGTGCTGGCGAACACCACGTCGACGACGACTACCCCCACGACGACGACGCCGACAACGCCGACCACGACGACGCCAACGACGACGCCAACGGCGACGACACCATCGTCGACGACACCGTCGTCGACGACGAGCGCGAGCGCCGGGCAGCTGCCGATGACCGGGTTCGCGGCGACCGCGACCGTTCTCGCCGGACTGGTGCTGGCCGGACTCGGACTCGTGATCCGCAAGAAGCTCCGCGCCTGAGGGTCCGATCCCTATAGATGGGGGGTTTCCCCCATTCCGTCGAGCGCGCTCCTCCGCGATCGTGGCATGGCAATCACGTCAAGGAGATGCCACATGCTCACGCTTCAAGAACTCCCCGAGCGCGCCACCGCCACCGACACGCTCCAATCACGCGACGACCTTACGCGCCTTCGCCTGCTGGTGGTCGACGACCACCCCGCGGTGCGGCTCGGTTTGTTGCAGCTGCTCGACGACCAGCCCGATTTCGTCGTCGTCGAGGCCGCCTGCAGCGCCGAGGAGGCGAGGTCGCTCGCCGAGCGCGAGCCGATCGACGTCGCGGTGGTCGATTACCAACTGGGCTCGCGGACCGGGCTGTGGCTCACCCGGAAGTTAAAGGAACTCGAGCCGGCGCCGGGGGTGGTGATGTATTCGGCGTACTGCGACGGCCCGCTGGCGGCCGCCTGCGTGGTCGCCGGCGCAGACGGGCTCGTCAGCAAGGGCGGCGTGGGCGCGGAGTTGTGCCATGCGGTCCGCGCGGTCGCGCGCGGGCACTCCCGACTTCCGCTCGTCCCGCCGACGCTTGCCGGCGCGATGCGCCGGCGGCTCAGCGCCCAGGACCAGGCGATCTTCGGCATGTTGCTCGCCGGGATCGAGCCGTCGGAGATCGCGACCACGCTCGGAATCTCCGCACACGAGCTCGACACGCACCGGTGGGCGATGCTGCACAAGCTCGAGGCGCTGCGACCCGATCCCGCGAGCGCGCCGCTGAGCACCCGGCGGATCAGGCGTCGCCGGTCACCCGGCTGCTGAGGCCCCGGTTGCTTGCTGATTCACTCCACTTGAGTCCGATGAACGGCAACAGGTCCGTGCCAGAGCGTCGGGGGCGCCAAAGGTACGTCCCCCTCCTCTACCGCGTGGCAGGCGTGAACGCGCTGCTGCTTGCGGTTGCGGTCGCGGCGACGATCCTCGTGCTCGAACCGGGCCGGGAGTCGTCGTTCCGCGTCGAGAGCGAGGGGGCGGCGGTGATCGTCGCGCTGCTGCTGGCCGTGGCCATCAACGTGTACCTGGTCCGCCGCCTGGTGGGCCCCGTCGAATCGTTGACCGCCCTGGCCAGGCGAGTCGATCTCGCCGACCATACCGAGCGCATGCCGGTTTCGAACCCGGCATCCGAGGCCGGCGAGCTGGCTTCGACGTTCAACGAGATGCTCGCCCGCCTCGAGGCCGAGCGCCGGGATTCGACCGGGCGGGTACTCGCCGGCCAGGAAGCCGAACGCCTGCGGATCGCGCAGGAGCTGCACGACCAGGTCGGGCAGGAGCTCACCGCGGTCCTGCTCGGCTTGGCGCGTATCGAGGCACGGGTCCCAGGCGAGTTGCGCGCCGACGTCGCCGAGATCCAGAGCGCGGTGCGCGGCAGCCTCGAGGATGTACGGCGGATCGCGATCGAGCTCCGACCCGAGGCGCTCGACGACCTCGGACTCGAGAGCGCGCTCGCCGTCCTGTGCGAACGGTTCGCCGAGCGCTCCGGACTGGCCGTGCGCCAGCAGGTCGCCGACGACTTGCCCGACCTGTCGCCGGACGAAGAGCTCGTCCTGTACCGCGTGGCCCAGGAGGCGCTGACGAACGTCGCGCGCCACTCCCGCGCCACCGAGGCCGACCTGGCGCTCGCGCGCGAACACGGCGCGCTGACGCTGACCGTGACCGACGACGGTGACGGTCTCCCGGCCGGCCACACCCCCGGCGCCGGTATCCGCGGCATGCGGGAGCGCGCGGCGCTGATCGGCGCGACGCTGGCTATCGATGGCAACCCCGCCGGCCACGGCTGCCGGGTGCGTCTCGAAGTCCCGATCGGGGACGGCCGATGACGCCACTCAAGACCCGAGTCCTGCTCGCCGACGATCACGCGTTGGTCCGTCGCGGGCTGCGCCTGGTGCTCGACGCCGAGCCGGACCTCGAGGTCGTGGCCGAGACCGGTGACGGCGCCGAGGCGGTCCAGCGCGCGCTGGAGCCCGAGGTCGATCTCGCGATCCTCGACATCTCGATGCCGCGGATGACGGGATTGCAGGCGGCGCGGGAGCTCCACCGCCGCCGCCCCGACCTGCGCATCCTGATGCTGTCGATGCACCAGAACGAGCGCTACCTGTATGAGGCGCTCAAGGCCGGCGCATCCGGATACGTGCTCAAGACCGTCGCCGATCGCGACCTCGTCGAGGCCTGCCGGGCCGCGATGCGCGGCGAACGGTTCCTGTACCCCGGTGCGATGACGCCGCTGATCGAGAACCTGCTCCACGGCGCGCGCAACGACGCCCCGGTGCGCGAGGACCCGCTGACTCCGCGCGAGAGCGAGATCGTCAAGTTGATCGCCGAGAGCTACAGCACCAAGGAGATCGCCGAGGCGCTCGTGATCAGCGAGAAGACCGTCGATCGCCACCGCACGAACATCCTCGAGAAGCTCGGGATGCACGACCGGGTCGAGCTGACCCGGTACGCGATCCGGCACGGGCTCGTCGAGCCCTGAGGCGGAAACGATGAGCTTTCGCGCGGCGACCGCGTGGTCGCTGATCTATGTTGCCGCGGCGCTCGCGTTCGGGTCCGCGCTCGGGCTCGTCGCGGGCTGGAGCCTTGGGGCGCAGTTCCTCGCCGGCTACGTCGTCGAGAAGAGCCTGTCGGTCGACAACCTGTTCGTGTTCGTGGTCATCATGAGCACGTTCGCAGTGCCCCGCGAGTCCCAGCCGCGCGTGCTCGGAATCGGGATCGCGCTGGCGCTCGTGCTGCGCGGGATCTTTATCGCGGCCGGTTCCATCCTCCTCTCGACGTTCTCGTTCATGTTCCTGGTCTTCGGGATCGGGCTGATCGCCACCGCCGTGCACCTCTTCCGCCACCGCGACGCGAAGCCGTCCGTGAGCAACAACCCGGTCGTGGCGTTCGCGCGCCGTCGGCTGCGGCTCACCCCGCTGGCGATCACGTTGGTGGCGATCGCGACCACCGACTTCCTGTTCGCGCTCGACTCGATCCCCGCGGTGTACGGAGTCACCCAGCACCCCTACATCGTGCTCGCGGCGAACGTGTTCGCGCTCCTCGGCCTGCGCGCGCTGTACTTCGTCGTCTCGGGCCTGCTCGATCGCCTCGTGTATCTGTCGACGGGGCTGGCGGTGATCCTGGTGTTCATCGGCGTCAAGCTCGTGTTGCACTTCGCGCACCTGCACCACGCCTCGGTCCCCGAGGTGTCGACCGGCGTGTCGCTCGCGGTGATCGTGGCCGTGCTCGCGGTCACCACGATCACGAGTCTCGCGCGCGAGCGGCGTAGGGGCAGGCGCACATACACGCCAGACCCCATGGCGCCGCCCGGGTTCGCGGGCGATCCTGGTGGAGATGCTCGCACGGAACCCGATCCCGATGCTGGGAAGCCCGCGGCGATGGGCGCTCATCGCGGGCGTGGTGGCGGCGGCGGTCGCGACGTTCGCGGTCCTCGGTGGACCGCCCGATCCGGAGCACGCCCTGCGCACCGCCGGCTCAACGCTCGGACCCTGGACGTACGGGCTGGTCGGCGTGATGGCGTTCCTCGAGACCGGCGCCGGCATCGGCCTGATCGCCCCCGGTGAGCTAGCGGTGATCCTGGGCGGGGTCGCCGCCGGCCAGGGCGAGATCGAGCTGGTGCCGCTGATCGCCGTGGTCTGGGTGTGCGCCGTCGCCGGCGACCTGCTGTCGTACGTGCTCGGCCGCCGGCTTGGTCGCGAGTTCCTGCTCGCACACGGCCGCCACATCAGGCTCACGCCGGAACGGCTCGAGCAGGTCGAGCGCTACTTCGCCAGGCACGGCGGCAAGACGATCCTGTTCGGGCGGTTCATCGGCTGGGTCAGGGCGCTCGCCCCGTTCATCGCGGGCGCCTCGCGGATGCCGGCGCGCCGGTTCGTCCCGGCGACGATCGCCGCCGCCGGGATGTGGGCGGTCGCCTGCTGCCTGCTCGGATTCGTGTTCTGGAACTCGATCGATCACGCGGTCGATCTCGCCCGGCAAGGCTCGCTTGCGATTGCCGCAGTCGTCGCGCTGGGCGCCGCCGGGGCGTATGCGTTCAAACGAAGGCGGCGCCGCCTGGCGGCGGAGACCGGGCGCTAGCGGAGCCGCGGCATTTGGGGCATTGGCGCGTGCAGTAGGCTCGCCCCGATGACCCCTTTGAACGCTCAGTGGCGGCTGGCCGCAAGACCGGTCGGCCTGCCGAAATCATCCGATTGGGAATACGTTGAGGAGCCGGCGCCCGAGCCGGGCGACGGGCAGGTGCTGGTCGAGCTCGAGTACCTGTCGCTCGATCCAGCGATGCGCGGCTGGATGAACGAGACCCGCTCATACGTTCCGCCGGTCGGCATCGGCGAGGTCATGCGCGCCGGCGGGCTCGGGCGCGTCGTCGATTCGCGCCACGGCGAGTACGCGGTCGGCGATCGCGTGTCCGGCATGTTCGGCGTCCAGCGCTACGCGGTCGCTGACGGCGGGGGCGTCAACCGGGTTGACACGACGCATGCGCCGGCGCCGGTCCATCTCGGGGCGCTCGGGATGACCGGCCTGACCGCGTACTTCGGGCTGCTCGACATCGGGCGCCCCGAGCCGGGGCAGACCGTGGTCGTCTCCGGAGCGGCCGGCGCGGTCGGGAGCGTGGCCGGGCAGATCGCGCGGATCAAGGGCTGCCGCGTGGTGGGGATCGCCGGCGGACCGGAGAAGTGCGAGTGGCTCGTCGAGGAACTCGGCTTCGACGCCGCGGTCGACTACAAGCGCGACGACCTCCGGGCGCAACTCCGCGAGCACACGCCCGACGGCGTCGACGTGTACTTCGACAACGTCGGCGGCGAGATCCTCGACGAGGTGCTCCGGCGTCTCGCGCGCGGCGCCCGCGTCGTGATCTGCGGCGCGATCTCCCAGTACAACGCCGAGCAGCCGCCCCGGGGACCGGTCAACTATATGCAGCTGCTCGTGATGCGCGCGTCGATGACCGGCTTCCTCGTGTTCGACTTCGCCAAGCGCTATCCCGAGGGCGTCGCCCAGCTCGTGGAGTGGCTGCGCAGCGGTCAGCTCCGCGCGCGCGAGGACGTCGTGCGCTGCGGCCTCGAGAAGTTCCCCGAGGTGTTCCTGATGCTGTTCCGCGGCGAGAACACCGGCAAGCTCGTGCTCGAGCTGGCCGAGGGCGAGGAATGAGCGCGCCGCTCGGGTACGAGCTCCGCTTCTGGCCAGAGTTCGTCCGGCTCCTCGCGGATACGCGGTACTGGAACCCCGAGCACGCAGCCCGGCGGCAACCTGTGCTCCTGATCCCGGGATTCCTCGCCGGCGACTCCTCGCTGACCGTGCTCGCCGGGTGGCTTCGCCGCCGCGGCCACGAGGTGCGTACGAGCGGCATCCGCCTGAACGTCGGCTGCGCCGGCCGCGAGCTCGAGCGGCTCGGCACCGTGCTCGAGGCGTTCGAGGAACCCGCGGTCGTGATCGGTCAGAGCCGGGGCGGCACGCTCGCCCGCGCGCTCGCGGCCCGGCATCCGGACCGGGTGGCGGCGGTGATGACGCTCGGGTCCCCCGTGCTCGACCAGCTCGCGATCTCGCCGTCGGTGCTGCGGACGGTGCGCTCGGTGGCGTTTCTCGGGGATGTCGGGATCCGCGGCCTGTTCACGAACGAATGCCTCGACGGCGCCTGCTGCTCGGAGTTCCGGGCTCTGCTCAAGGCGCCGCTGCGCGAGGGCGCGCCGGCGATCGCGGTCTATTCGCGCAGCGACGCGATCGTCGATTGGCGCGCATGCAAGGACCCCGCCGCGGAATGGGTCGAGATCGACGGCAGCCACTGCGGGATGGCGGTCAACGCCGACGTGTACCGCGAGCTCGAACACCTGCTCAAACGATCCGAATCCCAGGTGACGCCGTGCAGTCGATGAGCGCCCAGGACGCGACGTTCCTGCACGTCGAGAACGACGTCACCCCGATGCACATCGGCGGCGTCAGCATCTTCGAAGGGCCGCCACCGTCGTTCGCCGAGCTGACGGAGATGGTGCGGGCGAAGCTCCACCACACCCCGCGCTACCGCCAGAAGGTGCGCTTCGTCCCCCTCGGGATCAGCGAACCCATGTGGGTCGACGACCCCTACTTCGACGTCGCCTACCACCTGCGGCACACCGCCGTGCCCGCGCCGGGCTCGAGCGCGCAGCTGCGGACGATGGCCGCGCGCGTGTTCTCGCAGCACCTCGATCGCGCCCGGCCGCTGTGGGAGATCTGGATGGTCGAGGGCCTCGAGGACGGGCGCTGGGCGCTGCTGTCAAAGGTCCACCATTGCATGGTCGACGGCGTCGCGGCCACCGATCTGATGTCGGTCATGTTCGGCGACGATGGCGACGCGGCGTCGCGCGACGACTGGCACCCCCACCCCGAGCCGTCGACCGTCGAGCTGTTCGTCCGCGGCGCCTCGCACCGCGTGCGCCATCCGGCGGAGCAGGCGAGCGTCGCGATCCGGGCCCGGTCGGAGCTCCTCCGCGGCACGGTCGGGTTGATGCGCGCGATCGCCGCGGCGGCGCCGACCCTGCGGCCGTCGACGTCCTCGTTGACGGGCCCGATCGGGCCCCACCGCGTGTGGAGCTGGGCCAACACCCGGCTCGGCGACGTCAAAGCCGTCCGCGCCGGCCTCGGCGGCACCGTCAACGACGTCGTCCTCACGATCGTCACCAACGGCTTCCGTGAGCTGTTAGCCGAGCGGGGCGAGAAGATCGGGCCTGGGCGCACCGTTCGCACGATGGTTCCCGTGTCGGTCCGCCTCCCGGGCGAGCGCGGCATCTACAACAACCGCGTCTCGGCCGTGTTCGTCCGGCTCCCGGTGGGGATCGACGACCCCGCCGAGCGCCTGCTGGTGATCCGGGAGGAAATGGACGCGATCAAAGCCTCCGGGCAGGCGGTCGCCGGCGACGTGCTCGCGCAACTGTCGGGGTTCGCGCCACCGATGCTGCTCGCGCTCGGAAGCCGCACGATGACCCGCTCGGCGCGGTTCAACATGGATACCGCGACGACCAACGTGCCCGGTCCGCAACGGCCCGTCCACGCCCTCGGGCGCCGGCTGCTCGAGTCCTACCCCTACGTCCCGATCGTCGGCACGATCCGGATCGTGGTGGCGATCTTCTCCTACGACGGCGGGCTGTACTTCGGCGTCACCGGCGACCGCGATCACGCGGCCGACATCGACGTGCTGACCGCGGGCATCGAGTCCGGCCTGGTCGAGCTGCGCGAACGCGCCGGCGCAAGCGCAACGCCGGCATAGCGGTCGGCACCATGGCCCCGCGACCTGCATAACACGACAATTCAGCCCCGACGCGGGGGCCGTGCCGAACTATGCATCTGGGGCACGCGTAACGCGTCACGGCCACCGGATTCCAGCTCAAATGTCGTGTTATGCATGCTCCGCACGGCTCCGAGCGCCGGCAAGCCCGCCCCGCGCCCGCGACCCCACCCTGCCCCTCTCCAGGTGCCGCCGTTAAACACCCCACCCGCCCAACGGACGGATAAGATCGACACGAGCGCGCAGGTCGCCACCGGTCCGCGGAAAGGGCGAAGCCCACCTGAGCAGGACTAGCTTCTCGTAGTCGGCCCCGTCTCCTTTCCGGCCCGAGATTGCGGACTCCGGGCCAGTGCGAAAGGAGGCCACAGTGCCACCCCGCGGTCTTCCCGGCAACGCCAACATCGAGCAGCTGAGGAACGGCGCCAAGTCGTTCCAGCGCGCGGTCCGCGCCGGCGACGCCGGCGCCGCCGAGGTCGTGCGCGAGTTCCATCCCCGCCTTGCGCAAGCGCAGCCGGGCTCGCCTGAGCTCGACGCATTCAAGCGCGCGGATGCCCAACTGGTCGTCGCGAGATCGTTCGGTTTTCCGAGCTGGACGAAGCTGAAGGCGTACATCGAGCTCACGCAGCGCTACTCGCGCTCGCCGGCGCAGCAGCCGATCGGCGAGGCGATCCCAGAAAACGACCCAAACGCACGAGTCGACGAGTTCCTGCGCCTGGCGTGCCTGAACTACGGGAACGACGACCCCGGGCGCTGGGCCGAAGCGAAGCAACTGCTGATCGACCATCCCGAGCTCGCGACCGCGACGATTCACACGATCGCCGCCGTTGGCGATGCCGCCGCCGCCCACGCCCTGCTCGACCGCGACCCCGAGGCCGCGAACCGTCAGGGCGGCCCGTTCGAATGGGCGCCGCTCCTGTATCTCACGTACTCCCGACTCGGTCCCACCGGACCGGGACGCGACGCGCTCGAGACGGCGCGCGTGCTGCTCGACCACGGCGCCGACCCGAACGCCGGCTACCTGTGGGAGGGGCTCAGCCCGCCGTTCACGGCGCTGACCGGAGCGTTCGGCAGCGGCGAAGGCGATCCGCCGGCGCACCCGGACGAGCTCGCGCTCGCGCGGCTCCTGCTCGAGGCCGGCGCCGACCCCAACGACGAGCAGACGCTCTACAACCGGCACTGGGACTCCGACGATCGCTGGCTCGCGCTGCTGTTCGAGTTCGGGCTCGGGACCGGCGACGGTGGGCCGTGGCACCGGCTCCTCTCCGAGGTGCACGCGACGCCGCGTCAGATGGTCGACGAACAGCTGATGGCCGCGTCGGGTGCCGGCTTCACCGACCACGTCCGGCTGCTGCTCGAGCACGGCGCCGACCCGGAGGCGGAGAGCACCCGCCGCCGCGACTACGAGGCCCGGACGCCACGCGAGGAAGCGATGCTCCGCGGCCACCGCGAGTGCGCCGAAATGCTCAAAGCCGGCGGCGCGACCAGCGGCGACACACCCATTTACGCGTTCCTCGAAGCCGCCACCGAGGGCGACCGCGACGGCGTCCAGCAACTCCTCGCGACCGACCCGACCCTCGCCGACGAGGCCCGTGGGCTATACCCGGACCAACTCGTGCGCGGCGCTCAACGGAACAGCGTCGACGGCGTGGCGATGCTGATCGAACTCGGGTTCGACGTCAACGCGATCAACCGCCTCGAGCGCTACCACGAATCGGCGCCCCTCCACGAGGCCGCGGCCAAAGGGAACCTCGAGATGATCGAGTTGCTGCTCGCAAACGGCGCCGACCCGAACCTCCGCGACGGCTCGTACCAGTCGACGCCCGCCGGCTGGGCCGAGCACTTCGGCCAGACCGAGGCCGAGCGATACCTCCGGGCCCATGAGTCATGAACAAATTCATACACCTGTGATCATGCGCGTATGACTGGAGGGTGGAGTCTCAAAGCGGGGCTCGCCGGCCTCATCCCGAAGTGGTCGGTCCCGGCGGCGATGCGCGCGATCCGTGCGATGGTCTGCGTGTGCGGGCTGTTCGCGTTCACCGACAAGGTGCTCGGGAACCCGCAGATCGCCACCTTCGCTGCGTTCGGCAGCTTTGCCACGCTCGTGCTGGCGTCGTTCGCGGGGACGTGGCGCGACAAGCTGCTCGCCCACCTCGCGCTAGCGCTCACCGGCAGCGTGCTGATCACGATCGCGACGATCGTCAGCTCCACGACCTGGCTGGTCGCGATCGTGACCGTGCCCGCGACGTTCGCCGTGTTCTTCGCGGGCGTCACCGGCCCCAACGCGGCTTCGGGAGTCACCGGCGCGCTGCTCGCGTGGGTCCTACCGGCGGCGTCCGTCGGCACGATCAGCATGGTCCCCGACCGCCTCATCGGGTGGTGGCTGGCGTCGGTCTGCGGCACCGCCGCCGTGCTGCTGTTCTCGCCGCGATCGACCGGCGGCAACCAGCTGAACGCCGCGGCGTCGGCGCTCGCTGGGAAGCTCGCAGACGTGCTCGACGGAGCGGCCCGCGGCGAGCTGATCAAGGAGGACGTCGCTGCGATGGTTGCCGCCAAGCACGACTTGATCGCCCAGTTCACGTCGACGCCTTACCGCCCTACCGGTCTGGCTGCGACGGACCAGGCGCTCGCGAACTGCGTCGAGTTGCTCGAATGGGCCGAGGACCTGATCTCCGACGCCGTCGAGGAGCAGCACGACCTCAGGAACGCCCCGGCGCCCGACCTCGATCTCATCGCCGCTTCAAGCTCGGCGCTGCGAGACACGGCCTCTTTGCTGGCAGGCGGCGACGGGCGTCCCGACGTCGACGGGCTTGAGCGCTGCCGGGCGGTCGTTCTGGACCAGATACTGAAGTCGACATCGCCGCCCGGCCAGTTCCAGCAGGCCGCCCAGATCTCGTTCCATGCGAACGCGGTCGCCGTCGCCGTCCTCGGTGTCGCCTACGAGACGCTGATCGCGTCAGGCCTCGCGGATCCCGAGTGGCTAGAGGCCAGACGCGCTCGCTGGTACACGGGATCGAACGCCGCGGCACGAACCGTGCAGCGGGTGTCGAGCGTGGCCACCGCTGCTCACACCCACGCGAGCTTGCGTTCGGTTTGGTTCGTCAACAGCATTCGCGGTGCGGTCGCGCTCGCGGTGGCCGTCGCCGTGGCCGACGTGACCACCGTCCAACACGGCTTCTGGGTCGTGCTCGGGACGCTGTCGGTCCTTCGCACGAACGCGTCGGCCACCGGCGCCACCGCGGCCCGGGCGATCGCCGGCACCGCGATCGGGTTCGTGATCGGCGGTGCGCTCGTGGTGGCGATCGGCGGCGATGAAACCGCGCTCTGGATCGTGTTCCCGTTCGCGGTGCTCGTGGCCGCCTACTCGCCGGGGACCGCGCCGTTCGCCGTCGGTCAGGCGGCGTTCACGGTGTTGATCGCGATTCTGTTCAACCTGATCGTTCCGGTGGGATGGAAGGTCGGCGTGGTCCGGATCGAGGACGTGGCGCTCGGCTGCGCGGTCAGCGCGGTGGTCGGCACGCTGTTCTGGCCGCGGGGAGTGTCGTCCGTCGTCGGTGACGACCTCGCGGACGCGTTCCGTACGGGCGCGTCATACCTGACCGAGGCGGTGCGGTGGGCGACGGGAACGCGGGGTGACGAGCCCGATGCCGGGGCGCCCGCCGGGACCGCGGGTGTCCGGCTCGACGAGGGCCTGCGGGGCTTCCTCGCCGAGCAGGGAAGCAAGCGCATCGCCAAGCAGGACCTGTGGCGCCTGGTCGGCGGGTCGCTCCGGCTCCGTCTGACCGCGCACGCGGTCGCGGAGATGCCTCCGAACGCAACCGGCCTCGACGAGGCACGCGCCGTGCTCGAGCGCCGAACCGCGACGCTCGCGTCCTGGTACGAGGAGCTCGCCGAGCAGGTCGGCAGGCCGAATCACAGGGCCGTGTCCGAGCTCCAGCCGCCATCCCTGGCGAAGGCGGGCGTCGTCGACGAGTCCTCCGGCTCCTACTACGGCGTCTGGCTGTGCGAGCACCTCGACCATCTGAGCCAGCACACGGTTGACCTCGTCAAGCCGGCGGTTGCGGTCGCGGATCTCCGCCGACGCCCCTGGTGGCGTTAGGCGCCGCTAGGCCGCCTGGTCGAGACAGGCGCTCCAGCGCTCTTCGATTCGTCCGAACCGCCACACCGATAGCGCGATCGCCCAGGTTGCGACGAACATGCCGACGATCACGAACCCGAGCAGGTTGATGTTCATGTTCTCGAACCAGTTCCAGAACGAGCCGGTGAGGTTGAGCTCCGACGCGACCAGTCCACCGAGTTCGATCGTGCCTATCACCGCGGCTACGGCGACCGACAGACCGGTGATCGTGATGTTGTAGAAGACCTTGCGGACGGGCTTTGAGAACGCCCAACCGTAGGCGAAGTTCATGAAAGATCCATCGATCGAGTCCATCAGCGACATCCCAGCGGCGAACAGAATCGGCAGGCACAGAATCGCGTACCACGGCAGCCCCGCGCCGGCGGCACCACCCGCGAGCACCAACAGTGCGACCTCGGTGGCGGTGTCGAACCCGAGGCCGAACAGCACCCCGATCGGGTACATCTGCGTCGGCTTGGTCACGGTCTTGGTCAGCCGGCCCAGGAAGCGGTTCATCAGCCCGCGCTTGTTGAGCTGCTCCTCGAGCTGACGCTCGTTGTAGCGCCCGGTCCGCATCTCGCGGAACACCTTGATGATTCCGAACAGGATCACCACGTTGATCGCCGCGATCGCGTACAGGAACGTGCCCGAGACCAGCGTCCCGATCGAGTTGGTCACCTGGTGCAGGTTGGAGTTGTCGTTCTTGACCGGACCATCCAGCGCACGAACCCCGACCGAGATCAGGAACGCGAGCGCGAACACGATCGTGGAATGCCCCAGCGAGAACCAGAACCCGACGCTCAGGGGCCGCTTCCCCTCGGACATCAGCTTCCGCGTGGTGTTATCGATCGCCGATATGTGATCGGCATCGAAAGCGTGGCGCAACCCGAGCGTGTACGCGGTCACCCCAATCCCGATCGTGAACGCCCCCGCGGAACCAAGCTGATAGTGCCTGGGCGACACCAACGAGATCAACGTCAAGAACCCGAGAACGTGGAGACCGCCCACGACCCCGATCATCATCAGCAACGTCCGCTTCTGGCTACCCGTGAGCGAAGCCCAGAAGCCCCGGACACCCGGCCGGCGCCTCGATCCCAACGTCGCTGCTTCCATCGTGTCCTCCTTCATCGATCACGAGCTCAGATGAGCGCTGACCGCATATACGGGGGCCGCCGGAGTTTGGATCAACCTACTCCCGGCGGGCGTCTTAATGCAAGCGACTGGTAATTACGATCACCTGGCTGCGTCGCACTCGTCGCAGATTCCGGCGATCGGGAAGTGCGCGAAGCGCGCGGTGAATCCGAATTCCTGCTTGATCCGTTTGCGCACGGTGTCAAGACGAGCCGGCGCGACGGCGGTGACCCTCGCACACCGTTCGCAGTACAGATATTCGACGTCGTCCGAGCCGACTCGCGTGTACAGCCCGGCCGAATGACCGAGGTGGACGTGGCGGATCAGCCCGTGATGCTCGAGGACCTCGAGGTTGCGGTACACGGACGATTCGTCGATCCCCAGCTCTCGAGCCAGGTCGCCGGCGGCGACGGGACCGTCGGCGGCGAACAGCGCCTCGAGCACCAATCGCCGTGGCGTCGAGAGCCGTAGCCCGGACTCGCGGAGCGACTGCGCCGCCTGGACGACATCGTCGACCGCGAGCGGTGGGACATTCGGCGAAACCGTCATGGCCGGGGAATTCTCACGATCCGGGAGCGCCGAACGTCGAGCGGAGCGCGCGCACCAGCACGCGGGCGCGGTCGGTCCCTCTGCGCCCGGCCCAAGGATGCGGCCCTTTGGCCCACGGATGCCACCCGAGCGTGCCGTAGTGCTCGCGCACGAGCGCCTTGAGCTCGCCCCGGTGTTCCCCGCAGGCGTAGCGCTGGGGCCCGTACATCCCGCGACCGTGCCAGGTCAGCCAGCGGCCCGGGTCGGCGTCGACGTACTCGCCGTGGCGCAGGTCGAGCAGTTGGCGCTCGAGCGCGACCTGGGTCTCGGGGTCCGGACGCACGCCGCAGATCTCGCACTTGAACACGACCGACACCGGCATCTCAACGATTGTCCCACCGCGGCTCGTAGCCGCTCGTCAGCTTGCTGCCCGGCGCTCGCCACTCAGGCTCGCGGTCGTAGTGGCGGCGAATGGCATGCCGACGGAGCGACCGGAGCACCGGCCCGTACGTGAACCGCGTCGCCCGCGCCCCCAGCACGCCGAGCGAGTTCGCCTCCATGAACGGCATGAACTTGTCGGGAAAGCCCGGCATCGTGCATGCGGTGCAGATGCCTCCCACGTTCGGGCACCCGCCGACGCCGCCGACCCAACCGCGCAGCGGCACGTTGCACATCGCCACCGGTCCCTTGCAGCCGAGCTTGACCAGGCACCCCCGGTGATCGGCCGGAGTCCGCGCGAACTCGCCCTGCTCGGCGAAGCCGGCGCGCCCGCACCCCTGCTGGACGGTCCGGCCGAACAGCCAGGTGGGTCGGCCGTGTTCGTCGACGTCGATCATCGGGCCGGCGCCCGCGACGTGCAGCGCCAGGTGCAGCAGCGTCTCGGTGATGTTGTCGGGCTGGACCGGGCAGCCGGGGAGATTGACGATCGGGACGTCGCGGCGCGAGGTCCAGCGCCACCCGAGGTAGTCGCGCAGACCCATCGCGCCGGTCGGGTTGTTCTTCATCGCCGGGATGCCGCCGAACGTGGCGCAGGTGCCCAGCGCGAGCACAGCGGCGGCGCGCGGCGCGAGCCGGTCGATCCACGTACACGTCGAGATCGGTTCGCCGCTCGACGGATCGACGCCCATCGTCGCCCAATACCCGTCGCCGCTGATCTCCTCGTTGGGCACCGAGCCCTCGAGCACGAGGATGAACGGCTCGAGCTTGCCGGCGGTCGCGTCGAACCAGGGTGCCATGAACTCGTCACCGGTCTCGTAGGCCAGCAGCGGGTTGTAGATGATCACCGGGGGCGCGCCCGGGAAGCAGCCCCGGATCAGGTCCTCGAAGCTCGGGTTGCGCGCCGCGGTCATCGCCACCGAATCGCCGTCGCAGCCAAGCCCGCTCGTGAGCCAGAGGACGTGCACCGGATGCCGCTCGGCGGTGACCATGCGCTACGCGATCGGCCGGCGCGCCCTTCGTGAATGCGGCACCGCGTGCTCGGTCAGCGCCGGCGCGCGTTCGATCAACGCCGGCTCGCGCTCGGCCAGCGCCTCGAGCTGCTGCTCGAGACTCGCCTGGAGGTGGAGGTCGTCGCTCGGGCCGGTCACGAGGCCAGCCTGCGCGAGCCGCTTGAGCGCGTGCGAGATCGACGGCCGCTCGGCCGCGACCAGCTGACCGAGCAGGCGATGGGTGAGCGGCAGCGACAGCCGGACTCCGGTCGGCTCCACCCTCCCCCACCGCGCCGCCAGGTGCCACAGAAGCAGGACCAGGCGGACCTCGAGCCGCGGCTGCGACGTGATCGCGCGGAGCACGTCGAGCTCGAGCGGTCGCCGGCACGCCCGGCGCGTCAGGATGCGGCCGATCTGCGGGAACGGCCGCACCCGGTCCGCGAAATCGGCGTCGAGCACCGCGAGCCTCGCGGGGCGGAGCGCGCGCCAGCCGCACGTCCGCGCGAGCAACTGGTCCGCCGCGGGACCGAGCGGCTGAAGAAGATCCCCCGGGCCGACCAGCTCCACCGCGGTGCGGCCGCCGACCCGGATCTCGAGCGCCAGCAGGCCGTCGAGGATCAGCAGACCGAGACCCTGCCCGGCGGTCTCGAACCACGGGGCCAGATCGCACGCTCCGACCGCGACCTGGAGCACCCTCGCGGTCGCGAGCTGCCGGGCCGCGATCCGAGCCCGGACGTCGAATTCCTCGGCGAGCTCTCCGTCGGCGTCGAGCAGGTATGTGTAGAGCGCGACCGACTCGGGCTGATCGCCAGCCAGCTGCGGATGGCGTGGCCACCCCAATGGTCCCGGCTGGGCAACCCCTCGGCGTTCGACCGACACGACACAGCCTCTCTGGTCTCTCCGACCTCCCGAAGTGCGATCCAGTCTATGCCTCGGTGATAGCGCCGCGTACCACGGCCGATGTTGGTTGGTAACTCCGCTTACCCGGGTTCACAATCGGACGCGTTCGAGTGATAGAACACCGGACGTGTGCCTGGCGATCCCTGGCCAGGTCATCGAAATCGTCGATGACCTGAATAGGCTGGCGAAAGTCGACGTCGCAGGAGTACGCCGCAACGTCAACGTGGGACTGCTCGATTCCGAGAACGACGGCGCCGGCGTCGGACCGGGTGATTGGGTGCTGATTCACGTCGGCTTCGCGATCTCCAGGGTCGACGAGGAGGAGGCGCGCGCGACCCGCGATCTGCTCGTGCGGATGGGCGCCGACTACGAACAGGAGCTCGAGGAGCTGAAGGCCAGCGTGATCGAGTGACGGGCGCCGACACCTGCGGGTCGCACCACTGCGTCACTTGTGGCGATGATGGTGTGCCGATGCAGGTGGTGCGCGTGGACCAGGTCCGCGGGCTGGCGCTGTGTGAGCACGATGACGGGGTGCGAGAGACGGTCGAGGTGGCGCTCGTCGACCCGGTGGCGCCGGGCGACGTACTGCTCGTGCACGCCGGCACCGCGCTGATCCGACTGGAGCATGCGGCATGAAGTTCGTCGATGAGTTCCGCGATGCCGAGCTCGGGCGCGCCGTGGCGATGGAGATCCTGTCGCTGGTGGAGCCCGGACGGCATTACAAGCTGATGGAGGTGTGCGGCGGGCACACGCACTCGATCTACAAGTACGGGATCGACGACCTCCTGCCCGCCAACGTCGAGCTCGTGCACGGGCCCGGTTGTCCGGTGTGCGTGATCCCGATGGGACGCGTCGACGACGGGATCGCGATCGCGCACAACCCCGGAGTGATCTTCACCTGTTTCGGCGACATGATGCGCGTGCCCGGATCTGACGGCAGCCTGCTGGACGCCAAGGCCGCCGGCGCCGACATCCGGATGGTCTACTCGCCGCTCGACGCGCTTCGGATCGCCAAGCAGAACCCGGATCGCGAGGTCGTGTTCTTCGCGATCGGGTTCGAGACGACGGCGCCCTCGACCGCGTTGACGTTGAAGCGCGCCCGCGCCGACGGCGTCGAGAACTTCTCGGTGATGTGCTCCCACGTGACGATCGTGCCCCCGCTGAGGGCGCTGCTCGAATCCCCGGATCTGCGGCTCGACGGGTTCATCGGCCCGGGGCATGTCTCGACCGTCGTGGGCGCGCGGCCGTTTCAGTTCATCCCGGCGGATTACGGCAAGCCGATCGTGATCGCCGGGTTCGAGCCGCTCGACATCCTCCAGGCGATCGAGATGATCCTGCGCCAGATCGCCGGCGCGCGCTGTGAGGTCGAGAACCAGTACAAGCGCGTCGTCCCGTGGGAGGGCAACCTGCGCGCGCTCGAGGTCATGGCCGACGTGTTCGAGCTTCGCCCCCACTTCGAGTGGCGCGGCCTCGGCTTCATCTCGCACAGCGGCCTCAAGCTGTCGGACCGGTACGCGGACCTCGATGCCGAGGTGCGTTTCAGCGTCCCGGGCGTGCGGGTCGCCGACCCCAAGGCGTGCCAGTGCGGCGAGGTGCTGAAGGGGGTCATCAAGCCCTGGGAGTGCAAGGTGTTCGGAACCGCGTGCACGCCCGAGCGGCCGATCGGGACGTGCATGGTCTCGTCCGAGGGAGCCTGCGCCGCGTATTACAACTTCGGACGGTTTGCCAGGGAACGGGAGGTCGTGTGACCTCGGACCCCGCCGTCATCTCCGACCGCGAGCAGAAGATCCTCGGGATCATCGAGACGGCGCGGGCCAAGCGCGCGAAGTTCCGCGACGAGCGAATCAACATGGCCCACGGCGCCGGCGGCAAGGCGACCCAGGGCCTGATCGAAGGCCTGCTCGCCCCGGCGTTCGCCTCAGACAAGCTGAACGAGCTCGGCGACGCGGCCACGCTGACCGTGGACGACGTGGATCTCGCGTTCACGACTGATTCCTACGTGGTCAAGCCGATGCGCTTCCCCGGCGGCTCGATCGGCGAGCTCGCGGTCAACGGGACGGTCAACGACCTGGCCGTGTCGGGCGCGCGGCCGCTCGCGTTGAGCCTTTCGCTGATCCTGGAGGAAGGACTCGAGGCCAGCGACCTGAAGGCCGAGGTCGAGGCGATCGCGCGCACCGCACGAGAAGCCGGCGTCGAGATCGTCACGGGCGATACGAAGGTGGTCGAGCGCGGTCATGCCGATGGGATGTACGTCTGCACAACCGGCATCGGCCGCCGCGACCCGCGCGCCCGGCTGTCGCCCGCAGGGCTCCGGCCCGGAGACCGGATTCTCCTGTCCGGGAGCGTCGGCGAGCACGGCACGGCGATCATGCTCGCCCGCGGAGAGTTCGACCTCGACGCGGAGATCGAGTCGGACACCCGATCGCTGTGGCCGGTGGTCGACTCGCTGCTAGAGGCCGTCGGTCCCGAGCTGCGGTGCCTGCGTGACGCCACCCGCGGCGGCGTCGCCTCGGTGCTCAACGAGCTCGCGCGCGCGTCTGCGGTGGCGATGATCGTGCGCGAGCGCGCAGTCCCGGTGCGTCCCGAGGTCGCCGGCGCGGCCGAGCTGCTCGGGATCGACCCGATGTACATCGCGAACGAGGGCAAGCTGGTGGCGTTCGTGGCGCCGGACGCCGCCGGCCGGGCGCTCGAGGCGCTGCGCGCCGTGCCCGGCTGCGAGGCCGCGGCCGAGATCGGCGAGGTGCGGACCGAGCCGCCCGGGATGGTGCTGGTAGAGACGAGCTTTGGCGGCAAGCGGGTGATGGATCAGCTGGTGGGCGACCCGCTCCCGAGGATCTGTTGAGAGAAAAGAGAGGAGACGGAATGTCGGCGTTGGCGAATCCGTACGCGAAGCAGAAGGAGACCGAGGCCATCACCGCGCACGTCCTGTGGATGACCACGGGACTCAGCTGCGAGGGCGATTCCGTCGCGATGACCTCGGCGACGAACCCGAGCCTCGAGGACATCATTCTGCAGGCGATCCCCGG
The DNA here is from genome assembly GCA_963770615.1 of uncultured Solirubrobacterales bacterium. Classification (GTDB taxonomy): domain Bacteria; phylum Actinomycetota; class Thermoleophilia; order Solirubrobacterales; family Solirubrobacteraceae; genus Palsa-465. The sequence continues at coordinate 176,123 of CAVYQJ010000009.1, forward strand.
CATGCCCAGGGTCGTCGTCCACAACCAGGTGATCGACTACGCGGTCGGCCAGGAGTACGCGCAGGCGTGGTTCGACGCCGAGAAGGGCGAGCTCGATCCGTTCGTGCTCGTGATCGAAGGCTCGCTCGGCAACGAGGAGATCAACGGCGAGGGTCACTGGACCGGCTTCGCCGTGAACCCGGAGAACGGCCAGCCGATCACGATGAACGAGTGGATGGACCGGCTCGCGCCGAAGGCGGCAGCGGTGGTCGCGGTCGGGACGTGCGCCACCTACGGCGGCATCCCGGCGATGAAGAACAACCCGACCGGCGCGATGGGCGTCCCCGACTACCTCGGCTGGAGCTGGAAGTCCAAGGCCGGCCTGCCGATCGTCTGTATCCCCGGCTGTCCGGCGCAGCCCGACAACATGACGGAGACGCTGCTGTACCTCGCGCTCCATCTCGCCGGGCTCGCCCCCGCCCCCGAGCTCGACGAGGCGCTTCGCCCGAAGTGGCTGTTCGGGCGCACCGTCCGCGAGAGCTGCAACCGCGCCGGCTTCGCCGAGGAGGGCAACTTCGCGACCGAATACGGCTCGGACCACCGCTGTCTGGTCAAGCTCGGATGCAAGGGCCCAGTGGTCAAATGCAACGTGCCGATCCGCGGCTGGGTCAACGGCGTCGGCGGCTGCCCGAACGTGGGCGGGATCTGCATGGCGTGCACGATGCCCGGCTTCCCCGACAAGTACATGCCGTTCATGGACGAAGACAAGTGGGGTGGCGCGGCGGCCAACGTCATGAAGTTCTCCTACGGCCCGATCGTTCGCCTCTTCCGCAACCGTCACATCAAGCAGAACTTCGACGTCGAGCCCGAGTGGCGCCGACGCGGCAAGACCCTCACCAGCGGCTACGTCAAGCGCTGGTAACACAACCCATCACCCCGGAAATCCAATCTTTGAGGAGAAACGTAGATGGCGACTGAGACGCCCGAACAGCAGAGGGTGATGGTCAAAGAGATGTCCTGGGATCCCATCACGCGGATCGTGGGCAGCCTTGGGATCCACACCGAGATCGATTTCTCAAACCAGCGGGTGAACAAGTGCTACAGCACTTCGATGATCTTCCGCGGGTTCGACATCTTCATGAAGGGGATCGATCCACGCGATGCCCACTTCATCACGAGCCGGATCTGCGGGATCTGTGGCGACAACCACTGCACGTGTTCGTGCCTGAACCAGAACATGGCCTACGGCGTCAAGCCGCCGGCGCTCGGTGACCTCGCGTTCAACCTGGCCGAGACCGCCGACTACATCTTCGACCACGCGATCTTCAACGACTGCATGGCGAACGTGGACTTCTGCGAGCAGATGGTCAAGGAGACCAATCCGACGCTGCTGGCCAAGGCGGAGAACACGCCGGCGCCTGGCCAGGACATCCACGGCTTCAAGACGATCGCCGACATCATGCGGGCGCTGAACCCGTTCACCGGCGAGTTCTACCTCGAGACGCTCCACGTGGCGCGCTACACACGCGAGATGTACTGCCTGTTCGGCGGACGTCACACCCACCCCTCAACGATCATGCCGGGCGGTTGCAGCGCCGACATCACCCACCAGACGTGCACCGATTACTACGTGCGCCTGATGCGCTACTTCGACTACGTCAAGCGCAGCGTGCCGATGCACGACGACCTGTACGACTTCTTCCTCCAGGAGTTGCCGGGTTACGACATGGTCGGCTTCCGCGAGACGAACCTCGTCAACTGGGGATCGTTCGACGACCCCGACTACGTCGACTACGACTACAAGAACATGACCAACTGGGGCCGCAAGCGCTACATCACCCCGGGCGTCGCGATCGGCGGCGAGTTGATCTCCACCGACCTCGTCGAGATCAACCTGATGATCCGCATCCTGCTCGGCTCCTCCTACTTCGACTCGTGGGAGAACGAGCCGACGTTCGTCACCCAGGACCCGCTCGGCAACCCGGTCGACAAGAACCATCCGTGGAACAAGGTCACGCTGCCGCGCCCGCAGAAGCGCGATTTCACCGACAAGTACACCTGGGTGGTGTCGCCGCGGATCTACGACAAGCGCACCGACACCCACGTGTGCTGTGACACCGGTGGCGGTCCGTTCGCCCGCCAGTGGTGCACGGCCAAGGCGGGGCTCGTCGACTTCGGTTACGCGAAGGCCACCGGTCACTCGATCCAGATGGTGCTGCCGCGCTCCCCGAACATGCCCGAGATGGAACTCGAGTGGAACGTGCCGGAGAAGTCCAACGCGGTCGAGCGCGATCGCGCCCGCACGTACCACCAGGCCTACAGCGCGCTGATCGCGCTGCACAACCTCGAACGCGCGCTGAAGGAGGTCCAGGCCGGACGGACCAAGAGCTGGAACAGCTTCAAGGTCCCCGACAGCGCGGTCAGCTGCGGCTTCCATGAGGCGGCGCGCGGCGTGCTGTCGCATCACATGGTGATTCAGGAGGGCAAGATCGCCAACTACCAGCCGTACCCGCCGACCCCGTGGAACGCGAGCCCGCGAGATGTCTACGGAACTCCCGGACCGTACGAGGACGCCGTCCAGAACACGCCGATCTTCGAGGAGAACGGACCCGAGAACTTCAAGGGGATCGACATCATGCGAGCGGTCCGGTCGTTCGATCCGTGCCTGCCGTGCGGGGTGCACATGTACACCGGGAAGGGGACGGTCCGGAAGGTGATGCACACCCCAACCGCCTTGGCGTAGCGGGATGGACACCGAGCAACTGGTCGAGCGCGTCCAGGATCTCCAGGCCGCGCTCGAGGCCTCGCGGCGAGTCCGTCCCGCGCGGCCTCGCCGAGGAGCTGATGTCCGCGGTGGTGCAGATGTACGGTGCCGGCCTCGAACGGATTCTGGACTCGTTGTTAGAAGCCGGGCCGGAGGGCGAGCGGCTCGCCGCCTCACTTCCGGATGACCCGCTCGTGGCGACGTTGCTGCTGATCCACGACCTCCACCCTGTGCCGCTCGAGCAGCGGGTACAGCAGGCGCTCGACTCCGTGCGGCCGTACATGGAGTCCCACGGCGGAAATGTCGAGTTGCTGTCGATCGAGCACGGGGTGGCGCGAATTCACCTGCGGGGGAGCTGCTCGGACTGCTCGGCGTCGTCGGTGACGCTCGAGCTCGCGATCAAGCAGGCACTGGAGGAGGCGGCGCCCGATCTCGAGGGCCTCGAGGTTGAGGGTGTCGCGCCCCAGGCGCTGCCAGTGGTGATCTCAGAACCGACCCGGTCGTGGTTCGACGTCGAATCGGTGGCCTCACTCACGGACGGGTCGCTCGCGGCGGTCAGCGTGGCGGGCTCCGACTTGGTGGTCGCGAACGTCGAGGGGAGCCTGCTCGCGTACCGCGACCGGTGCGCGAGCTGTGGCGCGTCGCTGCACGACGGGCTGCTCTTGGCCGGCGCTCTCTCGTGCCCCGAGTGCGCCCGATCGTTCTTCCTGCCCAGCGCAGGACGATCGATGGATGATGACCGGATCCAGCTCGAGCCCGTGCCGCTGCTGCGCGAGGACGGCCGGGTGAAGGTAGCCGTCGCGCAGTGAACGACGGTCGCCGCATGCTGGAAGACGCGGTCGCTGCCCGCAGGCGTGCCGGGGTCGTGACCGGGCTGCGCGGCCTGGCGCGGGTCAGCGCCCGAGCACCAGCGACACCGTCCACTGCCACCGACGAGGTTTGCGACCTGTGCGGCGTCGGCATTCCCGAGGATCACCGTCACCTACTCGCGCTGTCAGAACGGCGGATCGTCTGCGCCTGCGAGGCGTGTTGGGCGATGCGCTCGGGCGAGGGCGACTACCGCCCGACGGGCAGCCGGACGCTGTGGCTGCCCGAGCTCGACGTCCCCGACGACCTGTGGGCGAGCTTCCAGATTCCCATCGGGCTCGCGTTCTTCATGGCCTCGACCGTCACCTCGTGCGTGGTCGCGATGTACCCGAGCCCGGGCGGGGCGACCGAGAGCGAGCTCCACTTCGATTCGTGGAGCCGGATGCGGCAACTCAACCCCGTGCTCGAAGGGCTCGAGCCGGACATCGAGGGGCTGATCGTCAACCGGCTCGTGGATCCGGCGGTGTACGTGATCGCGCCGATCGACCGCTGCTACGAGCTCACTGGCACGATCAAGGCGCACTGGGAGGGGATCTCGGGCGGCAGCGGCGTCGAGGCGGCGGTTAGCGAGTTCTTCGACGCGCTGCGCGCTCGGGCGGTCCCGGCGTGAGCGTCGAAATCGGCACCGAGTCGACCGGACCGGTCGAGCGGGACGGTCCGCGCGACGTCGACTTCGAGATCTTGAGTGCACGCCCGGTCAAGTACGCGGCGGCGCCGATGCTGTCGCTTGATCTACAGGTGACCGAGACCGCCGGCGCGCCGGTGTACATGATCGCGCTCACGATCCAGCTGATGATCGAGCCGGCACGCCGCCGCTACGACGACGCCACCCGCGCGCGGCTCGTCGAGTTGTTCGGCGCCCCCGAGCGGTGGGCGGTCACGACGCGCAGCCTGGTGTGGGCCAAGCTCGACGTGCTCGTGCCCGCGTTCACCGGCACGACCACGGTCACGGTCCCGATCGCGTGTCATTTCGATCTCGAGCTCGCCGCGGCCAAGTACCTGCACTCGCTACCGGACGGGGTGGCGCCGCTGGCGCTCCACTTCAATGGGATGATCTATTACCCCGCCGACGATGGCGGGCTTCAGATGGCGCTGATCCCGTGGTCGAAGTCGATCGACTTCCACATGCCGGTGTCGGTATGGCAAGAGACGATCGCGCACTACTACCCCGGCACCGCGTGGGTGGCGGTGCGCGCGGACACGTTCGAGGCGCTTCAGCGGGAGAAGCTCGCGCGCGGCCTGGCGACGCTCGACGCGTGTGTCAGCGCGCTCTTGACCAATGACTGACCACGCTCTCGAACGGCTCGTCGACTCGCTGCTGTGGGAGGGCTACGCGCTGTACCCGTACACGCCCGGCGCGACCAAGAACGCCACCCCGACTCCGTTCGGGATCGTGTATCCGCCGGCGTACGCGGCGGAGTGCCCGGGGGCGTTCGACCACTCTCGGCTCGAGTGCGTCGCCGAGCTTGCGGACGTGGATGCGACGCTGTCCGCAACGCTGCGGTACCTCGCCCCCAGCGGCGATCGCCACCAGGCCTCCGAGTGCCGCGTCGAGGTTGGGCCGGTGGCGGTCGGCAAGCGCGTGATCACGCAGTTCGATGCAGGACGGCTCACGCTGCGCTCGGAGCGGCGCGCGGACGGCTCGGCGCTCGTGCGGTGCTGCGTGCACAACACGTTCGATGTGCCGTCCGGGCTCGACCGCGCCGGCGCGCTCGCACGATCTCTGATCTCGACGCAACTGCTCGTGCGTGTGTCGGCGGGACGCTTCCGCTCCCCGCTCGACAGCGCCCCGACGAGCGTCAACACGTATCCGGTGCTCGCGACCGACGCCGACGACGTCGTCCTCGGCACGACGTACGTGCTCCCCGACCACCCGCAGATCGCGCCCGAGAGCCGGGGCGGGCTGTTCGACTCGACCGAGATCGAGGAGGCGCTGCTCCTCCACGTCCAGGTGCTCACCGACGCCGAGCGCGCCGAGATCGAGCGCGCGGATCCGGCCGTGCGCGAGATGATCGAGCGCGCCGCGGCAGCGACGCCGGAGGACATCATCGCGCTGCATGGTCGCGTCGAGATCCGCGACCCGCTCACCACCGAGCCCCCGTCCGAACCGCCCGGGCTACCGGATCCGGCCGCCGGCCAGCCCGAGGCGATCGTCGACGGCGTGCGGTTCGCGCGCGGGCTCAAGGTCGTGATCCGTCCCGGGCCTGGCGCGGACATCCAGGCCCGGATGCTCGACGGCCGGGTCGCGACGATCGAGCGGATCCTGACCGACTACGACGGGAAGGTGCACCTGGGCGTCACCGTCGACGACGATCCCGGCCGGGACATCCTGCGCGAGACCGGGCGCTTTCTGTACTTCTTTGCCCCCGAGGTGGAGGTAATCGAGACATGACCGAGGAGCCACTGCGGAGCATTTTGATCGCCGGCGTCGGTAACGCCTGGCTGCGGGATGACGGTTTCGGCGGCGAGGTCGCCCGGCGCCTTGGCGAGCGCTCGCTCCCGCCGGGCGTCGCCGTCATGGACGCCGGCACCGGGGGGCTCGACCTGGCCTACGAGGTCATGCGCGGCTACGACGCGCTCGTGATCCTCGACGTCTCCAAGCAGGGAGGCGAGCCCGGCACGCTGTACGTGATGGAGCCCGACGAGGAGTCGGTCCCGGGCGCGATCGAGGACGGCGACGTGATCAACCCCCACGCGATGGACCCGCAAACCGTGCTGCGGTTCGTGAAGTCGGTCGGCGCGTGGCCCGGGCGCGTCGTCGTGATCGCCTGCGAACCGGCTGATATTGAGGACATGGGTTGGGGTTTGTCGGAGCCCGTCCGGGACGCCATCGAGCGGGCTGTTGACCTGGTCTTCGAGACGGTGGCGGAGTTGCGCGGCGGTGCACGAGCTCTCCCTTAGCAGCGCGATCGTCAACACCGTCGTGAAGCACGCTCGCGGTCGGCGCGTCACCGTGGTGGAGTTGCGGGTCGGCAAGCTACGTCAGGTGATCCCGGACACGCTCGAGTTCTACTTCGAGTTCGTCGCCCGCGACACGGTGTGCGAGGGAGCGCGGCTCGTGCAACAGGTGATCGACGCGCGCCTGCGATGTCGGGGATGCGGGCACGAGTGGGAGATCGAGATTCCCGCGTTCCGCTGCCCGCAGTGCGCCGGTAGCGACGTCGAGATAGCGAGCGGCGACGAGTTCGAGGTTGAGGCAATCGAGGTCGAGGAGGCCGAATGCATCGCACAAAGGTGAGGATCGTCGAGGACGCGCTAGACGCCAACAACACGATCGCGAGCGCCAACCGCGCGGACTTCGACCGAGCCGGAGTCAAGGTCGTGAACTTCATGAGCGCGCCCGGCGCCGGCAAGACCACGCTGCTCGAGCGCGTGGTCACGGACCTGCCCGGCGTGCGCGTCGGCGTGCTCGAGGGAGACGTCGAGGGCTCGATGGACGCGGACCGTCTGGCGAGCCTGCACATCCCGGTGACCCAGCTCAACACCGGCGCAGGGTTCGGTGGCGAGTGCCACCTCGACGCGAACATGGTCCGTTCGGCGATCCCCGCGCTGCCGCTCGACGAGATCGATCTGCTGCTCGTCGAGAACGTCGGCAACCTCGTGTGCCCGGCCGAGTTCCGCATCGGCGAGGACACGCGCGTGATGGTGAGCGCGGTGACCGAGGGCGAGGACAAGCCGCTCAAGTACCCGCTGATGTTCCGGGCCTGCGAGCTCGTGATCGTCAACAAGATCGACCTGCTTCCGCACCTCGACTTCGACCTCGACAAGCTCCTCTACAACATTGACGTCGTGCATCCCGACGTCGAGCGGATCGTGCTGAGCGCGCGGACCGGCGAGGGAATCGAGGCGTGGCGCGACTGGTTGCTGCGGATCGCCACCCGCGCCCCCGAGGAGGCGATTGCTTGACCGTCGCCGCGCTGCTCTCGGAGCGGACGGAGTCGGGCGCGCGGTTCTTCGAGGAGTCGGCCGACGGGCTGGCACGGGTCTGTCATCTGATGGCCGAGCGGTTCGCCCGCGGGGGTCGGCTGATCGCGTTCGGCCGCTCGCCGGCGGCGCGATCGGACGCGCGCCACGTCGCGGTCGAGTTCGTCCACCCGGTGATCGTCGGCAAGCGGGCGCTGCCCGCTGTCGCGTTCGCGGGCGAGGGAGGCGACCTGGCCGCGCAGGTCTCGCTGATCGCCGCCGCGGACGATGTGGCGATGGGCTTCGGCGCGGACTGCGGTGACGCGATCGGCGTCGCGCGCAAGCGCGGCTGCCTGACGATCGCGTTCGCGCCGGCGGGCGCCGAGTGGGAGTTCGAGCCGCCGACATCTGACCCGTACGTCCGCCAGGAGCTGATCGAGACGCTGTACCACGTGCTGTGGGAGCTAGTGCACGTGTTCTTCGAGCATCGCGGGCTGCTCGAGGGGCGCAGCGAGCGCCGCGTGCACGACGCCGGCGCCTCGAGCTTCCTGTACCCATTCCTCGACGAGCGCGAGAGCGACCTCGACGCGGTGCTCGAGGACGTCCGCCGGTCGGTGCTGATGAAGGCCGCGGACGTCGGCGCTTTGCGGGAGCAAACGTTGACCGACAACGCGTCGGTGCTGGCGGCCGCAGCGGACGCGTTGCGCGTGAGCTTCGGGCGTGGAGGGAAGCTGCTGGCGCTCGGGAACGGCGGATCCGCGACCGACGCGATGGATGTCGTCGCGGACATCCGCGCCGGCGGCCACCCCGCGATCGATCTCACAGAGGATCCGGGGATCCTGACCGCGATCGCCAACGACATCGGCGTCGAGGCGATCTTCTCGCGCCAGGTGATCGCGTACGGCGCACCCGGTGACGTGGTGCTGGCGCTGTCGACGTCGGGCAACTCGGGCAATGTGATCCACGCGCTGGCGGAGGCTCGCCGGCGTGATCTCGTGACGATCGCGATGGTGGGCTACGACGGCGGCCGCATCCTTGGCGAGGGGCTCGCGGATCACGTGGTCGTCACACGCTCCGAGCACATCCCGCGGATCCAGGAGGCCCAGGCGAGCGCGTACCACGCGCTGCTGGAGATGGTGGGATGAACGCCGTCGCCCGCCGAGCGCGGGTGCGCGTGACCGGCACCGTGCAGGGCGTCGGGTTCCGCCCCTACGTCTACCGGCTCGCCGGCGAGCTTTCGCTCGGCGGGTTCGTGCTCAACGACGCGCACGGCGTCCTGATCGAGATCGAGGGTGACGCGACGTCGGTCGACCGCTTCGTGGCGCGGTTGCCTTGCGAGGCGCCGCCGCTGGCGGTGGTCGAGCGGGTCCTGGCCGAGGAGCGCGTTCCGTGCGGCGAGGGTTCGTTTGCGATCAGGGAGAGCGTCGGCGGCTCGGTGCCGGACGCACCGGTGACGCCCGACACCGCCACTTGCGAGGACTGCCTGCGCGAGCTGTTCGATCCCGCCGACCGCCGCTTCCGTTACCCGTTCATCAACTGTACGAACTGCGGTCCGCGGTTCACGATCGTCCGCGGCGTGCCGTACGACCGGCCGTTGACGACGATGGCGGGGTTCACGATGTGCGCGGATTGCCGGGCCGAGTACGACGACCCGGCCGACCGGCGGTTCCACGCCCAGCCGAACGCATGTGCGGCCTGCGGACCCTCGCTCCGCCTGCTTTCCAGCGACGGCGCGTATATCCCCGGAGACCCGCTTCCCGCCATCGCCGCCGTCCTTCGCGCGGGCGCGATCGTGGCGATCAAGGGCATCGGCGGCTACCACCTGGCTTGCCTCGCCGCCGACGAGCATGCGGTCGCGGCACTGCGCGCGCGCAAGCACCGCGAGGACAAGCCGTTCGCGTTGATGGCGCCGTCGGTCCGCAGTTGCCGAGACATTGGTCTCGCTCTCCCCCGTGTCGCTCGGGCTCCTGACCTCCCCGGCGGGCCCGATCGTGCTCGCCCCGCGACTCACGCGGCGCACCGGTCGCCGCGTCGGTGGCGCCGGGAGCGCCCGAGCTCGGCGTCATGCTCCCGTACTCGCCGCTCCACCACTTGCTGCTCGCCGACATAGGCGAGACGCTCGTGATGACCAGCGCGAACGTGTCCGATGAGCCGATCGCGTTTGTCGACGATGACGCGCTCGACCGGCTGCGCGGGATCGCCGACCTGTTCCTCGTCCACGACCGGCCGATCGAGACTCGCACCGACGACTCGGTCGTGCGCGCGCGCACGATCCTCAGGCGCTCCCGCGGCTATGTTCCCGCCGCGCTGTCGCTGCCCGGTGCCGGCACGCCGCGACCGCTGCTCGCCTGCGGCGCCGAACTCAAGAACACGTTCTGCCTGGCTCGCGGGAGCCGGGCGTGGGTCAGCCACCACATCGGCGACCTCGAGAACTACGAGACGCTCCGCTCGTTCACCGACGGGATCGAGCACTTCGGAGAGCTGTTCGCGGTCGAGCCCGAGGTCGTCGCCCACGACCTCCATCCCGAGTACCTGTCGAGCAAGTACGCGCTCGACCTGGACGGCGTCGAGCTGATCGGCGTCCAGCACCACCACGCTCACCTGGCGGCGTGCCTCGCCGAGCACGATCAGACCGGCCCGGCGCTCGGGGCGATCTTCGACGGGACGGGCTACGGACTCGACGGGACCGTCTGGGGCGGCGAGTTCCTGCTCGGGGACCTGCGCTCGTTCCGCCGCGTCGGGTCGCTGCTGCCGGTCGCGCTCCCCGGAGGCGAACGAGCGATCAGGCAGCCGTGGCGGATGGCGTGCTCGTGGCTGTCGGCGGCGCTCGACGGCGGCGAGCCGGGCCTGCCCGCCTCGCTCGCCGGGCGGGTCGACCCCCGCGCCTGGGCGCAGGTGCATCGCCTGGCCGCCGGCGGCGGGCCGGCCGCGCCGGCAACGACCAGCATCGGCCGCCTGTTCGACGCCGTCGCCGCGCTCGCCGGCGTTCGCGCCGACATCAACTACGAGGGCCAGGCGGCGATCGAGCTGGAGGCGGCGTGTGACCCTGCCGAGCGCGGCTCGTATCCGATCGCCGTGCACGCGGCGGACGAATCGCTCGTGATCGATCCCCGGGAGACGATCCTCGCGGTCGTCGCCGACGTCACCGCCGGCGAGTCCGGCGGCGTGATCGCCCGTCGGTTCCACCGCACGATCGCGCGCGCCACCGTGGAGGCGTGCGTGGCGCTCGCCGGCGCGCACGGGACGGAGGCAGTCGTGCTCTCCGGCGGCGTGTTCCAGAGCCGCCTCCTGCTCGAGTCGGTGTCGGACGCGCTGGCCGGCGCCGGGCTGCGCGTGCTCGTGCCCGAGCGCCTCCCCGTCAACGACGGCGGGATCGCGTACGGCCAGGCCGCGGTGGCGGCGGCATCGCTGGCATGAGCGACGTCGACCGGATCCTCGAGCAGCAGGTGTATATCGACGGCGCCAACCGGCCGTTCGGCTCGCTCACTCCGGACAACGTCAGAGCGCGCGCGGACGAACTTCGGGCCGCGGTCGGCTGGGGACCGACGGCGCGCGTCGCCCCGGTGGCTCTGGCGTGGCGCGAGCTCTCGGTGGAGATGGACCGCGCCGGCGCGGCCACCGTCGGCGCACTCGACCCCGAGGTGCTCGTCAAGCTGGCGCCGCGGCTGTGGGTGACGCTGCCGGGTTGAGGCTGCGGCCCGTCGAACCGGCCCAACCCGGATAAGCATGCACTCGGCGTCAGCCCAGAACCCCAGTGCTGAGAAAGTCGCACCAGAGGTGGGTGGCTGAAACCCGAATTCACCGTTACGGAGCTGGCGAGTCTGGGGACGTGTCCGCGAGACCGCCTCGCGCGTGGCGGCAAACGTGGCACTCGGGACCTCTCCAGCCGCGGATGTCACGTTCGCCGCCACAGGCGCGGCGAACGTGGATTTCGTCTGGCGGCCCGCGTCGAGTGACACGTTTCCGGCCCGAATTTCCGGTGCATCGGAATGGGGAGGCGTGAGCATTGGGCCTCGCTTCGCTCGACATCCTCCGGACGACGTCGCGGCTGGCCCGTTAGGCGAGGCACGGATGCCGAGCGGGCCGTTGCCGCCACGCCGTTCCGCCGGGCATCCGTGCCCGGCGGGGACGCGCACGGCCATCACCCGTTTCGGATCACCTCACCGTGGCGACGCGCGACGTCCGCGGCTAGGTCGCGCAACCGCGCCACCGTGGGCAGGTTGTCACCCCGGCGCCACGCGATCGCGATCCCCATCGTCGGCTCCGGTGGGGCGAACCGGCGGTACACCGCGCCCGGTATCCGCAGGCTGCGCGACCGCTCGAGCATGATGAACGAGATCCCCGCGCCCTCGGCGACGGCCGTCACGATCCGCTCCTCCTCGGGCTCGGCGCGCGCGAGCGGCGGCCACGGGGGATCGCCGCAGACCTCGCGGCGGACCTCCCGCCAGGCGCCGGGTCCGTGTTCTTCGGGCCACCATACGAGCGGCTCGTCGCGCAAATCCGCCGGCCGGACGGTCGTGCGCCGCGTGAGCCGGTGCCCGCGAGGGAGCACGCACACCATCGGCTCGCGCCCGAGGACCAGCTCGTCGAGCCCCGGTTCCCCAAGCGGCGGACGGACGAAGCCGAGGTCGATCTCGCCGGCGTGAAGTTGCTCGACGTGGAGCATCGTCGTACCGAGGCTCAAAACCAGCTCCACGTCGGGGTATCGAGACCGGTAGGCGGAGACGATCGCGCCGGCCACCCCGCCGGTCAGCGACCGCGTCAGGCTCATCCGCACGCGACCACGCTCGCCGGCGCCGGTCGCGCGGACGACAGCGGCAGCTCGGTCGGCGCGGCTCAACAGATCGCGCGCCTCGCCGAGCAGCGCGCTTCCGGCCGGCGTCAATACCGCGCCGCGCCGGTTGCGCTCGAACAGGCGGACGCCGAGCTCGGCCTCGAGCGTGCGGATCTGCTGGCTGACGCTCGGTTGCGCGAGGTGTAGGCGGTCGGCCGCTCGCCGGAAATGCAACTCCTCGGCCACCGCGACAAACGACCGCAGCTGCCTGAGCTCCATGAACCAGCATGATAGGCGCCGCCTTTCACAGAAGCGAGAATCCGTCTTGGCCGCACGCGATCCCCGGCCGTAAGGTCGGTCCCCTCGAGAAACGGAGAGGAAACGAGAGGCGAGATGGCGACGACACATTCCGAGGTGCGCGGTTTTTCGAGCCCGTTCGAGGTGCCGGTCCCCGAGGGGTGCGAGGGCTGGGAGTCGATGTATCCGTACTACGCGCTGTTCAGCGAGGAACGGCGCTCCTCAGAAGAGGCGCGGGGCTGGTTCCGCGACGGTATGCACTTCCCCGAGCCGATGTTCCCGTTCGACTTCGTCACCGCCGACTCGCCGTACATGTGCCTCGGCCAGGCGAACACGCGGATCTTCGCGGTGCCTCCCGCCCTCGGGATCGATCATCGAGTGCTGTACGGGTGGGTGTACATGAGCGCCAACGCGGTCACCGACGAGGCCGAGATCGGGCGCAGGGCGCAGCTGTTCGGCGAGCGCGCCGGCTTCTACTTCCAGAACTGGGACGACCTCTACGGCCGCTGGCTGGCAAAAGTGGAAGACACGATCGGCGAACTCGCGGCGCTCGAGGTGCCCGATCTGCCCGAGATCGAGGACAGCGAGGTCGTCACCGAGGGCCGCGGGATCGGCTCGGCGCACACGCTGCTGGTCGCGTACGACCGGCTGCTCGAGAGCATCGACCGCATCTGGCAGTACCACTTCGAGTTTCTGAACCTCGGCTACGCGGCGTACCTCGTGTTCTACGAGCTGTGCAAGCAGAGCTTCCCCGACATCCCCGATCAGACGATCGCGAAGATGGTGAGCGGCATCGATGTCGTCCTGTTCCGGCCCGACAGCGAGCTCGGCCGGCTCGCGGGCAAGGCGGTCGAGCTGGGCATCGCCGACGACGTGAAGGCGGCCGACAACGAAACCGCCCTTCGCGACGCCCTGTCGACGAGCGCGCCCGGCCAGGAGTGGCTGGCCGATTGGGAGGCGGTCAAGACGCCCTGGTTCTACTACTCGAACGGCAACGGCTTCTACCACCATCACCGCTCGTGGATCGACGATCCAAGCATTCCGCTGAACTACCTCGCGAACTACATCCAGCGACTCCAGGCCGGCGAAGACCTGACCCGACCGCTGGCCGAGGTGAGCGCCGAGCGCGAGCGCATCAGCACCGAGTACCGCGCGCTGCTTGAAAACCCCGACGCGGTCGCCGCGTTCGACCAGAACCTCGGCCTCGCGCGGCTCGTGTTCCCGTACGTGGAGAGCCACAACTTCTACGTGGAGCACTGGTACCACACGATCTTCTGGAACAAGGTCAGGGAGTTCGGTTCGCTGCTGGCGCGCCACCGGTTCCTCGACGACGCCGAGGACGTCTTCTATCTCCAGCGCCACGAGATCTCCGACGCGCTCGTCGACCTGCGGCTCGCGTGGGCGGCAGGCTCCGAGGGCCGCGGCCCCGGCTACTGGCCGCCGATCGTTCAGAAGCGCAAGCGGATCATGGAGGCGATGCGGAAATTCACGCCGCCGCCGGCGCTCGGCTCGGTTCCGGATGCGATCACCGAGCCGATGACGATCATGCTGTGGGGGATCACGACCGAGCGGGTGCACGCGTGGGCCGCGCCGGACCGCGACGACGGCGCGACGATCACCGGCTTCGCCGGCTCGCCCGGCACGGTCGAGGGACCGGCGCGAGTGATCCTCGAGGTCGACCGGTTGGGCGACCTGCGGCCGGGCGAGATCCTGGTCGCGCCCGTCACCTCGCCGAGTTGGACGCCGGTGTTCGGGACGATCGCGGCCGCCGTCTCGGACATCGGGGGAATCATGTCCCACGCTGCGATCGTGTCCCGCGAGTACAAGCTGCCGGCGGTGGTTGGGACCGGCAACGCCACCAGCCGGATCAAGACCGGCGACCGCCTCCGCGTCGACGGCGACACGGGCGTCGTCACGATCCTCGCTTAGAGCACGTCGATGAGCGACGCGCGCTACGACGCGGTGGTGGTCGGCGGCGGTCACCACGCGACGATCATCGCCCCATACCTGGCCCGGGCCGGGATGTCGGTGCTCGTGCTCGAGCGCACCGCCCATCTCGGCGGCGGCGCCTGCTCGAGCGAGGGCCCGGCTCCCGGGTTCACGATGAACCATTGCAGCCACTGGACCCGCTTTTACGGGCATCCGGCGTACCGGGACTTCGCGCTCCACGAGGAGGGGTTGCGGTACGTGTTCCCCGAGGAGAACGAGGGGATGATCTTCGACGACTCCTCGTCGTTCATCGGCTTCTCCGCCTCGCGCGTGGTCGACGGGCGCACCGGCCGGCAGGAGCGCTCAGACGAGAACATCGAGAAAACCGCTGAACAGATCGCGCGGTTCTCGAAGGCCGACGCCGGCACGTACCTGAGGCTGCTCGAGGCCTACGAGCAGCACTGGAAGGCGGCGTTCCGCCGCCACCGGTTCAGCGCGCCGCCGCCGTGGGGCACGCCCGACGCGCTCGAGGAGTTGCTCGACGTGCCCGGAAGCCTGATCGAGCCCGTCCACCAGTTCATGACGCTCCGGCAGTTGGCGCAGGACTTCTTCGAGAGCCCCGAGCTCCAGATCCTGTTCATGCGTGCGGCGACGACCTCGACCGGCTGCTTCCCCGACGACGTCCCTGGCCTCCAGGGGCTGATCCACTGCCTGCCGCTCACGCTGTCGTTCGAGCCGGCCGCGATCGCGGTCGGAGGCAGCCAGGCGATCACCGACGCGCTCGTCTCCGCCGGGCGCAAGCTCGGGGTGCAGTACGCACCCTCGCAAGAGGTAGACCGGATACTCGTCGACGACCAGCGGGCGATCGGCGTGGAATTGTCGGACGGCGCGCGGATCGATGCGGATCTCGTGGTCAGCGACGTCGGGCTGTCGCGAACGGTGCTTGCGCTGCTGCGAGACTTCAACGTCGATGCACGCCTGCGGCGCCGGATCGGCAACATCCACTTCGACCGGGGGCAGCTGCTGTGGGCAAACCTGGCGCTGCACGAGCCGCCGCGCTTCCTCGCCGAGCGCGACAACCCAGGGGTCGGCTCGCAGCCGCGGCTGTACTGGGGGCCGAAGGATCTCGACTACCTCCATCTGCGCTACCAACCGGAGATCCTCCTGAACGGATTCGCCAGCCGCCCGTATGTCCTGTGCTCGGTCGACAGCCTGTGGGACGCGACCCGGGCGCCCGACCAGCGGCACATCGTCGGCGTCGAGGAGTTCTCCGCGCCGCGACGCCTGTTCACGCGCGAACAGTGGCGCGCGATCAAGGACCGGTTCACCGACAACGTGCTGCGCGAGTGGGCGAGCTACGCATCCAACATGACGCGTGACAACGTGATCGCGACACGCGTATACACGCCCGACGACATCGAGCGCGAGCGGCCGAACATGATCGAGGGGGGGTACTCGACCGGAAGCACGATCGCGTCCCAGCTCGGCCGCTTCCGGCCGATTCCGGAGCTCACCGGTTACCGGGTGCTGCTCGAGAACCTGTACGACTGCTCGGCGAACCTCCATTCCGGGCCGGGGATCGGGCGCGGCTCGAGCTACAACTGCTACCAGGAGATCGCCCGCGCCCTGCACCTCGAGGGCGCGGCCGTCGCCGCGTGATGAGCGAACCGCGCCTGGCCGGCAAGCGCGTGATCGTCACCGGCGCCGGCCAGGGACTGGGGCGCGAGTTCGCGCTGCACCTCGTGGGCCTCGGGGCAAGCGTGATCGCTGCGGACATCCGACCCGATCGGCTCCAGGCGACCGTCGACCAGGCCCAAGACAAGGGCCTCGACATCCACGCGACGACGGCCGACGTCAGCGACCCCGACCAGACGCGCGCCCTCGCCGCCAGCGCCCGGGACGCCCTTGGCGGGCTCGACGCGCTCGTCAACAACGCCGCGATCGTCGAAGGCCTCACGCGGCGTCCGTTCGACGAGGTCGACGAGCGCGAGTGGGACCGCGTGCTCGAGGTCAACGTCAAGGGCGCATGGCTGTGCGCGAAGGCCGCGGTGCCGCTGATACGCGAAGGCGGCGGGGGTTCGATCGTGAACATGGCCTCGGAGGTCGCGTTCTCGGGGTCGCCGGGCCTCGTCCATTACGTCACCTCGAAGGCGGCCATCATCGGGCTCACGCGCGTGCTCGCGCGGGAACTCGGTCCATCGCAGATCCGCGTCAACGCGATCGCCCCCGGCTTCGTCCCCACCGAGGGAAGCACCACGATGACCGCCGCGAACCGGTACGACGTGGGCCCGACGCCGCTCGGCCGACTCGGCCAACCGGCCGACCTCCTCGGCGCGCTCGCGTTCCTGATTTCCGACGAGAGCGCGTTCATCACCGGCCAGACGCTGCTTGTCAACGGCGGGCGGCTCAGCCACTGACCTCCCGAACTCCGCTCACCCGAATGGGGTGATGCAGCCGAACCGCCCGCATCGGAGACTCGGCCTCACGGGCAAACCGCCGAAAGCCGTGACCGGGAGGTAGATCGATGGCGAAACCGTTCAAGGGCGTAATCAACGTCGACGTGACGAACTCGGTCCCGGACTGGGCCCCGTACACACAGCCGATCGCGCCCGACGGCACGCCGAGCGTGCTCTACATCGTGCTCGACGACGTCGGCTACTCGGCGATGGAGCCCTTCGGCGGCCTGATCGAGACCCCCAACATCAACCGGATCGCCGAGCGCGGCCTCCTGTTCACGAACTTCCACACGACCGCGCTGTGCTCGCCGACGCGCTCGTGCCTGATGACCGGCCGCAACCACACCACCAACGGCATGGGGACGATCACCGAGGCCGCATCGGGCTTCCCGAGCTCCAACGGTCACATTCCGTTCGAGTGCGGAACGATCGCCGAGGTGCTCGGCGAGCGGGGGTGGAACACGTACATGACCGGCAAGTGGCACCTGACGCCCGAGGACGAGATGAACCTCGCGTCGGTCAAGAACCAGTGGCCGATCGGCCGCGGGTTCGAGCGGTTCTACGGGTTCCTCGGCGCCGAGACCAACCAGTGGTATCCCGACCTCGTCTACGACAACCACCCGATCGAGCAGCCCGCGCTGCCCGAGGACGGCTACCACCTGACCACGGACCTGACCGACCGGGCTCTGTCGTTCATCCAGGACTCGAAGGCGATCGCTCCGGACAAGCCGTTCTTCCTTTACTTCTGCCCGGGGGCCTGTCACGCCCCCCATCAGGCCCCGAAGGAGTGGGCCGACAAGTACAAGGGCAAGTTCGACATGGGATACGAGGCATTCCGGGAGCTCGTGTTCGAGCGCCAGAAGAAGCTCGGCATCGTCACCGAGCAGGCCGAGCTTTCGCCGATCAACCCGTACATCGACGAGAAGAGCGTCGACGGAAGCAAGGGATGGCCCGAGGCCGACACCGTCCGCCCCTGGGACTCGCTGTCCGACGAGGAGAAGCGCCTGTTCGCGCGCATGGCCGAGGTCTACGCCGGATTCCTCAGCCACGCTGACAACGAGATCGGCCGCCTGCTCGACTACCTGGAGGAGAGCGGCCAGCTCGACAACACGATGATCGTGCTCGTGTCCGACAACGGAGCGTCGGGCGAGGGCGGTCCGAATGGATCGGTCAACGAGAACGCCTACTTCAACGGCATCCCGGACCAGATCGAGAACAACCTCAAATACCTGGACGTCCTCGGCAGCCCCCGCACCTACAACCACTACCCGACCGGATGGGCGTGCGCGTTCAACACGCCGTTCAAGTTGTGGAAGCGCTACGGGAACTGGGAGGGCGGCACGGCGGACCCGATGATCGTCTCGTGGCCGGCGAAGATCAGCCAGACCGGCGTGCGGCGGCAGTTCACGCACGCCGTGGACATCGTGCCGACGATCTACGAGTGCCTGGGGGTCGAGCCCCCCGAGGCGGTCAAGGGATTCACCCAGCATCCCATCGAGGGCGTCAGCTTCGCGGCGACGTTGGGCGACGCCGACGCGAAGACCGACAAGCAGACGCAGTTCTATTCGATGGGCGGCACGCGGGCGGTCTGGCACCAGGGGTGGAAGGCCGTGTCGGTGACGCCGTCCGCCCCCGACATGTGGGCCCACTACTCGACCCAGCGCTGGGAGCTGTTCAACACCGAGAACGACCCGACCGAGTGTCACGATCTCGCCGCCGAGCACCCGGACAAGCTCCAGGAGCTGATCGGGTTGTGGTGGATGGAGGCCGGCCGCTACCAGGCGCTGCCGCTCGAGGACCGCAACGCGCTCGAGATTCTCACCACCGAGCGGCCGCAGCTGTCCAAGCCGCGCAACCGGTACACGTACTATCCGGGCGGCTCGGAGATCCCCGAATCGGTCGCGCCGAACATCCGAAACCGCTCCTACACGATCGCGGTCGAGGTCACGATCGAAACCGAGGAGGCCGGTGGCGTGCTGTTCTCCCATGGCTCTCGGTTCGGCGGCCACGCGCTGTACATCAAGGACCGCAAGCTGAAGTACGTCTACAACTGGGTCGGCCTGGACGAGCAGATCGTCGAGTCGACGGAGGACGTGCCGACCGGTCACGTCGTGTTGTCGGCGTCGTTCGAGCGAGAGGGCGACGCGATGCCCGCACACGGCACGCTCACGCTCCACATCCGCGAGAAGGCGGTCGGCGAAGGTCAGATAAAGACCCAGCCGGGCAAGTTCTCGATCGCCGGAGAAGGGCTCAACATCGGCAAGGAGGGCGCCGAGCCCGTCACCGATGACTATCCCGGTGATTACCCGTGGGCGTTCGTCGGCGGCACGATCAAGAAGGCGGCGATCGACGTCAGCGGCGATCCGTTTGTCGATCTCGCGCAGGAAGCGCGGATGGCGTTCGCGCGGGACTGACACATGACGAGCGACACGGTCAGCACCACGCTGGCGTCCTGGAACGACACTCCCGCACGACAGGCGATCGTCGACTTCGTCTCACGAGTCGCGGACGAGGGTGGACCGGACTACGTCCCGCCGCCCGAGCGGATCGCGGTGTTCGACAACGACGGCACACTGTGGTGCGAGAAGCCGATGCAGGTCGAGGTCGGGTTCATCCTCAAACGCCTCGCGGAGATGGCGGAGACCGACCCCGAACTGCGAGAGCGGCAGCCGTGGAAGGCCGCGTACTCCCGCGACTACGGCTGGTTCGGGGACGTGATCACCAAGCACTACCACGGAGATGAGGCCGACGTGAAGGTGCTCATGGGTGGGATCCTCCGGGCCTTCGCGGGTATGTCGGTCGAGGACTACGCGGACGCAGCCGACGCGTTCATGGACGGGCAGCACCCCACGCTCGGGCGCGCGCTGCGCGGGTGCGGCTACCTGCCGATGATCGAGCTGCTGCGGTACCTGGAGGCGAACGGCTTCACCACCTACATCGCGTCGGGCGGCGACCGCGATTTCATGCGGCCGGTGACCGAGGAGATCTACGGCATTCCGTCCGAACGCGTGATCGGCAGCTCGACGCATCTCCGCTACCAGGAGGACGACACCGGCGGCACGCTCGTGTATCTCGCGGAACTCGACGCGTTCGACGACGGCCCAGCCAAGCCCGTGCGCATCTGGAGCCGCGTCGGACGCCGGCCGATCCTCGCCGGCGGGAACTCCAACGGGGACATCCCGATGCTCCACTACACGGGCCCGAGCGGGCTCCGCCTTCTGCTGCTGCACGACGACCCTGAGCGAGAGTTCGAGTACACCGCCGGCGCCGAGCAGTCGCTCGAGCGGGCGGAGCAGGACGGCTGGACGGTGGTCAGCATCAAGAATGACTGGAGCACCGTGTTCGCCGACTCGCGAGGATGAGCACCGTGTTCGCCGACCCGCGAGGATGAGCATCCCGGACGGCACCGGGCAGGAAGCGGACGTCGGTCACCGAGGCGTCCGCGTCGCCACGGATATCCCGCGGCAGATGGTCAGGGTCGCTTATCGCGACCCCGAGCACATTTGCGAGCGCCTGACCCTGCAAGCCGTCCACAGGCTCGCGGAGCCGTCGCTCGAGTGGGCGCAGGCTGCGCGAGCCGCCCACCCGGATGGTGACCTGCGAGAGGTCGTGGACGGACTGGGCACGCAGACCGCGAGGATCGCGCGGCTCCAGGGCATGGTCGCCGGGACTCCGTTCTACCTCGCGCTCGTTCCGGGCTACATGAACTACCTGTGGCAGGAGGCTCGGATGAACCTGCGGTTAGCCGCGCTGTACGGCCGCGACCCGGGGATCCTCCAGACCGCTGCCGAGCTGCTATCGCTACGCGGCGTATACCCGACGACGCAGGATGCGGAGGCCGGACTGCTCGCCGTCGAGGACGCGGGCGTACCACCAAAGCCGGAGACTCGTCGGCCGCTGAAGCTGTGGATCGAGTGCGGTCGCCGGATGCTGGTGTTCGGTGGATTCATCGGCCCCCCGAGCGGCGAGACTCACAGCGGGTGGCGCGCCCGATTGCGAGACGTCGCCGGTTTCGCGGCCTTCCTCGTCATCTGGGGAATCACGTGGATCTTTCCGGTGACGTTCATGATCATGATGGCCTGGGGGTGCGAGACCCACTCCCGCCAACTGTTCCAACGTACTCGTGCGTTCTATGCCACCGTGGAGGCGCCCCCAGAGGCACCACCCGGACCCGGGCGAGGGTGGCGAGCCCGCGTTCCGAGAGGGAGGCAGGCGATCAGCGCAGCCGGGCTCGCCCTGTCGGTCGCGATCCCCGCGGGTTTCCTCGCCTACGCCATCCACGTCCGCCACAAGTTCGGGTTCACCTGGGTCGCCGCGGTCGGTTTTCTTGTCGCCCTCTCCATCGTGACCGCCGCCGCCGTCTATGGCAGCCGCCGATGACCTCTCGCCGGCCGGCGCCGGCGACCAACCGGCTGTGCAGCGCTGGGACAAGGGTCGCGTGGAGACATTCAGCGACGGGGTGTTCGCGATCGCGATCACGCTGCTGGTGCTGGAGATCAAGATCGCGCCAGCGGACTTTGAGCATCTCCGGAAAGCGCTCGTGCACGAATGGCCCGCGTACCTCGCATACGTCACCAGCTTCCTGACCGTCGGGAGCGTGTGGATCGCCCACCACAACCTGTTCTCGCGGCTGCGCTTCATCGACCCCACGCTTCTGCGCCTGAACCTGCTGTTGCTGATGGCCACCTCGTTCCTGCCGTTCCCGACGAGCGTGCTTGCGGAGGCGCTCCACGCGGGCGGCACCGCCGAGCGGACCGCGGTCTTGTTCTACGGCGCCGCCGCGCTCGTGATCGAGCTGCTGCTGCGCGCCAGCGTCCGCTACGCCGGGTCGCGTCCGGACCTCCAAGTCGGGGACTGGTCCGCGTCGACGGCGCCGGGACTCGCAACCGAGCCCCGGCCGCACGTAACCGGATGGCGCGCGTGGGTGAGCACGGCTCTGTACGCGGTGGCGATCTTGTTCGGCGTGTTCGTGTTCCCGAAGATCGCGGTCGTCGGCTACCTGGCGGTCGCGATCCGCAGCGTGTTCGTCGTGGGCAGCGAGGGTCAGCTCAGCCTGAACCTTCGCTGGCTCCTCCCGAAGCGATGGTCCCGCTCGTAGCCGCCTCGCGTTCGCTCTGGCGCCTGCGGACGCCGACCTGCGCGGCGAAGAACACCGCTCGGACGATCCCGACGAGCAGCACGAGGTCGAGCATGATCTGGAACGAAACCACGATCATCGCCGCGTCCGTCTTGGGGACGATGTCGCCGAACCCGACCGTGCTGATAACGGTGATCACGAAGTAGATCGCCCGGACGTGGTCGAGCGGCTCGGAGAAACTCCTAGGCTGAACGTGTGACAGCGACAGATACGTGAACGCGAACACGATCAGCACCACTGGAACCGCGGTCGCCAGCGCCTCGGCTGCACGCAACTCGGGATGCTCGGCCCCCATGATCTTGAGGACCTGCCATGCGAGCAGCGCCCCGAGGATGACCAGGCCGACGAGCAGCTCTAGCAACGTTCCGATGCCCGTCCGGTCGGCCGCCGGCAGCACCGCGTAGAGCGCGAACAGCACCACGATGCTGACCAGGATCCTCACCGCGGAGCGCGTGACCACCTTCCGCTGCTGGCGGCGATCCAGATCCTCGAGCGAGGTCGGACTCACAGTTCAGCCTCCCATGTGCACGGCTCCGAGGGTTCACCCAAAACGGATGACGACCGGGCACGGCTCCGGATGGAAGCTGGGCCGTCCGTATACCGACCCGAACGAGAGGAATCCCCATGTCCGCGCAGTCATCCGATACCCCCATCCTCGATCTCCTCGGCCGGATGACCGCCGACTCGATGGAGACCTCGAGCCTTGACGAGCAGACGCTGATGCTCGTCCGCGTGGCGGCGCTCGTCGCCGTCGACGCGCCGCCGGCGTCCTACCTGCTGAACCTCGGCGCCGCCGGCGAGGTCGGCGTCACCAGCGATCAGGTGCTGGGCGTCCTCGCCGCGGTCGCGCCGATCGTCGGCACGACGCGCATCGTCGCGGCGGCGGGCCGAATGGTCAAGGCGCTCGGCGCCGCGATCGAGCTGGCTGAGCTCGCCGAATACGCAGACGCAGGCTAGCTTCAGGGCGCCAGCCGACGGAGACCGGCGAACCGGGGCGGCGGTCAGCTCGCGGCCTGGGCCTCCTGCAACTGCTTTGCGAGCTCGTCGGCGTTCGCGTCGATCTCCTTCGACACGTAGTGGTTGACCGCCTTGATGTTGGCTGCGATCTGGTCGGCCATGTTCGTCGCGTAGACGACGATTAACCCGGCCTGGCCCTGATCGAGCACCTCGCCGAGCGCCTTCAGATCGGTGTTGTCGATCCCGCCACGCACATGACCGGTGACCGCACCGATCACCGCGCCCGCGCTGCCGCCGACGGCGAGCCCGCCGATCAGGGCGACTCCGGGCAGGATCGCGCAGACGGCGCCGATCGCCAGGCCCCAGCCGAGTCCATGCGCCGCGCCGTGGCGGGTCGGCTCCTCATGCTTCTTGACGACCTCGGTCTTCCCGTCCTCGTCGCGGGCAATGACCGCCGCGTCGAACGCGTGCGACGTGTGGAGCTCGTGGTAAAGCGCCTTCACGGCCTGGTAGTCGGCCTCGGCGGCGGCCACATCGTCGTACGCAGCCGCGAGGACAAACAGTGTGTCCGGCTTGCTCATGTGACGCGCGTCTCCTGTCGGTTGGTCAACGGATCGGTCGGGATCGTTCCAGGCGCCCAGCGGCCGGTCCTCACCCGGTTTGGGTGAAGCCCGCTGGGCCGGGCGCGGACAGACTCGCGCCGTGCCCTGTCTGCTCGCCCTGCTCGCCCTGATCTCCCCCAGGCTGGTGCTGTTCCTGCTGTGGATCTTCGGCGATCTCCTGAGCCGGGCGTTCAGCAGCTGGGTCCTGCCCCTGCTCGGGTTCTTCTTGCTGCCGTGGACGACACTCGCGTACGCCGCGTTTTGGTCCTGGGCTCCCGGACACCACCTGCGCTTTTTCGACTGGCTGTTCGTCGTACTGGCGTTCGTGATCGACCTGGGCTCGTACGGCGGCGGGCGCTTCGCCGCGTCGAACCGCTGACGCCGACGACCGAACGCTGACGGGCCGGACCGCGCTTGGACGCGCGGCCACCTGCGTGACGTGCGTGACGTGCCGGGGCGGCGCCGGCGCCGGCACGACGCCCGGAACCGGGGCGACAGCGACCAAGGGTGCCGCCGACATCAGCACCGCGCCGGACAGCTTCGCCGCGAGGGCGCCGCTGCCGGCGAGGCTGATCGCCCTCGACGGCCCGGATGACGCGGTCGCGATCCACCGCGCCACGAAATCGACCGGGATCAGCGCGCCGAGCCGCTCGCGGATCGAGGTGCGGGCCCGGTTCAGCAACTGGCGCACGGCGCCGTTGCTGGCCCCCAGCCGGGTGGCGATCTCGTCGTAGCTCCTGCCCTCGAACTCCCGCATCACGAGCGCCTGGCGCTGTCGAGCCGGGAGCGACAGGAGCGCACCCACGAGCGCGTCGAGTAGTTCGCGGTGAACGTCGTCCGGGTCGGCGCGGGCGATCACGTCGTCCTCGCGATAGTCCGCGCCGGCGCGGCGCCGGGCCAGCATCGCGAGCGCCGAGTTGTGGGCGATCGCGTGCAGCCATGGCCCGAGGCTGTGCACCGGCGTGCCGCCGGCAAGCGCCCGGTGGGCCTTGAGCAGCGCCTCCTGTAGCGCTTCGTCGGCATCGGACTCTCCCACTACCTGGGCGCAATGCGCGAGCAGCGGGCGGCGGTACCGATGGACGATCGCCTCGAACGCCGCCTCGGACCCGAGTCCGGCGAGTTCGGCGAGCCGCTCGTCGCCCTGCATCCGCAGCGACAGCCGGGCCAGTCGTGATGGAGGTACCAGGCGCGGGTTCACGAGCGCTCAGCCACGATCGGACAAGCGCGTTAGACGAGCGTCGTGAGTTCGTAAGAGTTGAGGGAGGAGCGCGACCCGGCCGCGCCCCTCCCCCACTCGTTCATCCGCTGCGGCGGGAATGATGTGCGCGCCGCGTGGCTCCGCGCCGAGTGCCGGACTGCCGACGTCGTCGCGCCGGTGCCGGTCGTGCCGGTGCTCGACGTGGTCGTGGTGGTGCCGGTCGTCCCGGTCGTCCCGGTGGTCCCGGTCGTGCCGGTGGTCCCGGTCGTGCCGGTGGTCCCGGTCGTGCCGGTGGTCGTGGTGGTCGGGCCCTGGTATCCCGGGTCGCCGGGACCGTTGCACGCCCACGCGACGCCACCACTGCCGGCCAGCGTCAGGACGGTGGTCGCCACCGCCACGACGTTTCGCTGCTTCCTCGTCATCGAGGCCTCCTTGTTGGTCTGGTGCCCTGTAGATCGGGCTCCAGCCACGGGCCTCACGGTCTCAACGTAAGAAGTTTGTAGGCGAGGCGGGTCACCACCGGTTCGCGGTCCTCCGCCGGCTCGGGCGCGGTCGGGAGCGTGCTCATCGCGACGCCCACAAGCACCGCGACGACGCCGGCGACCTGCCAGGCGGTCGCCGGCTCCCCCAGCGCAAACCACCCGGCGGCGACGCCGACGACCGGCTCGAGGTTGAGGAACGCGCCGGCAAGCTCGGCCGGGACGCGCGCCTGACCGAACGCGAACAACCAGAACGGCAGCGGCGTACCCGCCAGCGCGAGCGCCGCCATCGCGAGCGCCGGCGTCGCCGACCCGGGGCCGTGGGGAACGCCTTCGGTCAGGACGGCCACCGGCAGCGCGACGAACGCGCCGCCGGCGAACTGCACGGCGGTCACCGCGGCAGCGTCGCGTCCTTCGAGCAGACGCGGCTGGACCGCAACGAACGCGGCCGACAGGACGACCGAGGCGAGCACGAGCAGGTCGCCACGAGGCGTCGCCCCGCCACCGCCGGCGCCCGCGACGAGCGCGATTCCGACGAGCGCGACGGCGTATCCGGCCCACGTCAGCGGGCGGGTGGTGGTCTGGCCGAGGCCCGCCGCGATCAGCGCGACGAGCACCGGCGCGGCGCCGATGACGACGGCCGCGTGGCTCACGCTGGTGCGTTCGATTCCCGCGTTCTGGAGCAGGATCACCGCGCCGAACCCGATGGCGCCCGACCCGAGCACCTGCCAGTCGAGCGCATCGCGCAGGCCGCGCCGGCCGACGAGCGCCAGCAGCGGCGCGGCGACCACGAAGCGCAACAAGGTCACCCAGCCCGGGGCGAGCCACGCGAGCGCGAGCTTGCTCAGGGGCACGTTGAGGCCCCACAGCGTGCCGGCTGCGACGAGGGCGAAGATCGGTGAACGGTTGCTCCTGTTCATATAAATCAGGATCGGCCATATGCGGCAAACATCCAGCCTCGATTTGACATATAGGGCCTATCACGATGGAATATTTTGTGAAATGCCGATTTCGCTTGATTTGATTGATGTCAAGCTGCTCGAGGAGCTCCAGACCGATGCGGATCGCCCGAACGTCGAACTCGCCCGGATCGTCGGCCTGTCCCCGGCCGCCACACTGCACCGCGTACGGCGCTTGAAGGAGTCCGGGATCGTCCGAGGCATCCAGGCCCGGCTCGATTCAGCCGAGGCCGGCTTCCCGCTCCAGGTCTACGTCGCGGTGACGCTCCAGTACCACGGCGACACCGCCCACCGGCGTTTCCGCGACGCCGTGCGGGCGATGCCCGAGGTGATCTCCGCCGACTGGGTGACCGGCGAAACCGACGCGATGCTGCTGATCGTCGCGCGCGAGGTCGCTGAGCTCCAGCGCGTGCTCATCCGGCTCTCGACGCGCGGCGGCGCCCAGCGCGTGATCACGTTTCTCCGGCTCGAGGAGCTCAAGCCGGCCTCGCCGCTGCCGCTCGAGCCGTCTGGAGACTGAGGGGTCAGCGCTCGAGGGCGTGCTGGATTTGGGTCCATGGTGGACCCAAATCCAGCGCGCAACTAGAGCACCAACGGCGGCACGAGGTCGCCGTGCGCCCACAGCAGCTCGTCGACAAGCTCCTCGATCTCGTCGAGCCGCAGCTCCGCGGCAGTGTGCGGATCGAGCATCGCCGCGTGGTACACCGGCTCGCGGCGCCCGGTCAGGGCGGCCGACACGGTCAGCCCCTGCACGTTGACGTTCGTCTGGATCAGGGCGGCGAGGTGGCGTGGCAGCGCGCCCACCGGGTGGGGCTCGATCCCCTGCTCGCCGGCGACGCACGGCACCTCCACGCAGCAGTCCCCGGGGAGATTGTCGATCAGCTGCCCGCCGGCGCGCGCGTTCGGGACGTTGCCGTTGAACGCAAACGGCTCGCCCGTCTCGCAGGCGTTGATGATGTCGGCGCCGTACTCGTCGCTCGGCGCAGCCTCGATCGTGGCTCCGTTCTGCAAGCCGGCGCGGAGCGCGAACCAATCGTCGATCTGGCGCTCGCACCGCCGCGGATACTCGTCGAGCGGGATCGCGAACCGCTCGATCAGGTCGGGCCTCCCCGACTTGATAAACCACGGCACGTACTCGGCGAAGTGCTCGGAGGACTCGGTGACGAAGTAGCCGAGGCGGCGGAGGACCTCGAACCGGACCCGGTCCTGGGCCCGGACGCGGTCGATCTCGACCAGCTCGCGAAGGCGCGGGTAGAGATCCTCACCATCGCGCCCGAGCGTTAGGAAGAACGCCAGGTGGTTGATCCCGGCAACCAGGTAATCGAGCTCCCGTGGGTCGATGGCGAGCACGGCGGCGAGTTGGCCGGCGGTGTGCTGGACGGAGTGACACAAGCCAACCGTGCGGACCCGACTCGTCTCGGCGACGGCCCAGCACAGCATCGCCATCGGGTTGACGTATTGCAGGAGCAGGGCGCCCGGACACAGCTCCTCCATGTCGCGGCAGACGCTGAGCAGCACCGGGATCGTTCGCAGGCCGCGCATGATCCCTCCGATGCCGAGCGTGTCGGCGATCGTCTGACGGACTCCGTAGCGGTTGGGGACCACGAAATCGACCATCGTCGCCGGATGCAGCCCACCGACCTGGAAACAGGTGATTACGTAGTCCGCGCCATCGAGCGCCTCGCGTCGATCGGAGACGGCGTGCACCTCGACCCGCGCCCCGCACCCATCGGCGAGCCGGCGCGCGATCATCTCGGACGTCGCCAGGCGCTCGCGGTCGACGTCCATCAGCGCAAGCATCGTCCCGTTTGCCAGCGCGGGAAAGCGCAGAAGATCGCCGATCAGGTTCCGCGCGAAGACGGTCGAGCCGGCTCCGATGATGGCGATCTTCGGAGCCACCCGTCCGGGCCGCCAGAAATCAGCGCGCGGTGGTGAGCGCCTCGCCCGACTGCTCGTCGAAGAAGTGCAGCTTCGATGCGTCGAGCCAGATCTCCGCCTCCTCGCCGGATCGCGCGCGGCTCTCGGGACTGAGCCGGGCGACGAGCACGTGCTCGCCGGACTCGGTCAGCTCCTCGACGCCGCCCGCGTCGGCGCGCAGGTCCTGCAGCTCCTCGGACTGCACCATCTGACCCTTGATCCCGAAGTGGGCGTAGAACTCCGCGCCCATCGCCTCGACCAGGTCGAGCTTGGCCTTGAACGTCGTGCCGCGCGCGCGACCGTCGCCATCGACCTTGGTCGCGTCCTCGAAGTCCTCGGGCCGGATGCCGGCGATCACGTGGCGGCCTTCGGGCTGGCGGCCGAGCCGGTCGTGCACCTCCTGCGGAAGCGGGACGTCCGCCATCGGCAGATGGACCGATCCGTTCGTGAGCGTGGCCGGCATGAAGTTCATGCCCGGCGAGCCGATGAACCCGGCGACGAACAGGTTCGCCGGATTGTTGTACAGCTCCATGGGCGTGCCCACCTGTTGCAGCAGTCCGCTGAGCATGACCGCGACCCGGTCGCCGAGTGTCATCGCCTCGGTCTGGTCGTGGGTGACGTAGACGGTGGTCGTGCTGAACCGCCGCTGGATCCGTGCGACCTGCGAGCGCATCTGGACGCGGAGCTTGGCGTCGAGGTTGGAAAGAGGTTCGTCCATCAGGAACGCCTTCGGATCACGGACGATCGCCCGCCCCATCGCCACCCGCTGACGCTGGCCGCCGGACAGGTTCGCGGGCTTGCGCGCGAGGTGCTCGGTGAGGTCGAGGATGTCCGCCGCCTCCTGCACCTTGCGGTCGATCTCGGCCTTCGGCACCTTCTTGAGCTTGAGCGCGAACCCCATGTTGTCGCGGACGGTCATGTGTGGGTAGAGCGCGTAGCTCTGGAACACCATCGCGATGTCACGGTCGCGCGGCGCCACCTTGTTGACGACCTTGCCCGCGATCCGCAGTTCGCCCGCGGAGATGTCCTCGAGCCCGGCGATCATGTTCAGCGCGGTCGACTTTCCGCACCCCGACGGTCCCACGAGAATCATGAACTCGCCGTCGCCGATACTCAGGTTCAGATTCTTGACGGCCTCGAAGCCGTCGGGATATCGCTTGACGACGTTGTCCAGAACGATTTCGGACATGTTCGCTCCTTTTAGCCCTTAGCCCTTAGCCCTTCACGGCCCCGGCGGTCAGTCCGGAAACGATCCGTCGCTGGAAGATCAACACCATGATCAGAATCGGCACGGTGACGACCACCGCTCCTGCGGCGATCGCGCCGGCCGGCTGCTGGAACTGCGAGGCGCCCGTAAAGTACGCCATCGCCACGGGCGCGGTCCGTGCCGCGTTCGACGTGGTAAGCACGTTCGCGTACAGGAAGTCGTTCCACGCCGCGATGAAGGCGAGGATGCCGGCGGTGAACACTCCTGGCATCGCGAGCGGCAGAATCACCCGGCGGAACGCCTGCAGCGGTGTCGCCCCGTCCATCTGGGCGGCCTTCTCCAAATCCCAGGGTATCTCTCTGAAGAAGGCCGACAGGATGTAAATGCACAGCGGCAGCGAGAAGGTCAGGTACGGCAGGATCAGCCCGGGCCAGGTGTCGAACAGGCCGACGTTTCGCCACACGTTGTAGAGACCGCCCACGATCGAGATCGCCGGGAACATCGTCACGGCCAGGGCGCCCGCCAAGATCAGCGTCTTACCCGGGAAGTCGAGCCGGGTGATGGCGTAGGCGGCCGCGGACGCGAAGCACAGCGCCAGAAGGGTGGTGATCAGCGCGATCCCGATCGAGTTCCGCAGTGCCGGCGGGAAGAAATCGGTATTGAAGACCGCGGAGTAATTGCTGAGTGTGTAATGGGTCGGGAGGAAGCTGCCGTCGCCGATCGACTCGGGGGTCTTAAGCGACAGCGAGATGATCCAGATGACCGGGAACAGCGCGTACACGAGTACGGCGATTACCGCGAGGCCCCAAAGCGACCTGCGTCCGGGTGTCTTTTCACTCTCCACGTCGTCTTACCTCCGCTGAGGACTGGCACCGAGGAACCGGAAGAACGCGACCGCGATTATGCAGACGCACAAGAAGATCAACACAGCGATCGCGGAGCCGAGCCCGAGATCAAGCCGTCCGATCAGGACCTGGTAACCCAACAGCGACACGCTCGCTGTGTTGTTCGATCCGTTGGTGATGATGTAGACCGAATCGTAGATCCGGAAGGCGTCAAGCACGCGGAACAGAACGGCGACTGCCAGCGCGGGCTTGATCAACGGGAACGTGATCCGCCAGAACCGCTGCCACGCGGTCGCGCCGTCGACCTTGGCGGCCTTGTAAAGATCCTCGGGAACGAGTGCGAGCGCTCCGAGCATCAACAGCGATATGAAAGGCGTCGTCTTCCACACGTCCGACAGGATGATCACCGCGAATGACCCCGCACGGGTCGTCAGCGGCGGCGTTGACAGCCCGAGCCACTGAGTGGCGAACCCCGTCGCCGGGTTGAACGCCAGCGACCATGCGAACGCTGACACAACCGTGACGGCGCCGTAGGGCACGAGCACCGCCACCCTGATCCACGTGCGGGCGTAAAGCGCCCGGTACATGGCCTCGGCGATCAGCAGCCCGAGCACGATCTCGAGCCCCACCGAGAACACGGTGATGATCACCGTGTTGAAGAAGTCGCTCCACCAGGTGTGCGAGCTCAGCACCGAGATGTAGTTGTCCAGGCCGATCCACGCAGTCAGGTTCGGGAACCGCAGGTCGGCGCGGTGGAGCGACAGCCAGATCGCGTACAGGATCGGGAACCCGGCGACGAGGATCATGACCAGGACAGACGGCATCACCAGTATCAGCCCGAGCTTGCGCTCGGCTTTGGCGCGCTCGGTCAGCCCGTGGCTCTTGGGGGGCGCGGCGACGGGCGCCACGCTGGGGGTTCCGGCGACCGTGGCCATCAGCACAGACCTCCCGCGAGTAGCGTCTTCAGGCACGAACCTAAGCTGTTGATGTCAGACACCGGCTTGATCGAGGCGGGCGGGTGGAGCGTCTGCTGGATTGCCAGCGTGACGTCCGAGTAGTACGGCGTCTCAGGACGGTTGGTGGCGTGCTCGAGTTGCTTGAGCAACACGGCGGCGAACGGATAGCTCTTGATCACCGTCGGGTTGTGGTACGACGCGATCGTCACCGGCGGCAGCCCCTCGTTGATCGCCTCCTGGTTCTGCCAGTAGTAACGCGTCATACAGAGGGCGGCGGCGAGTGCCTGCTTCGGGTACTTGCTGTACGCCGAGATGCCGATGTTGGCGCCGCCGACCGACGACTTGCCCGGCACGCCGGGATACACCGACGGGTACGGAGCCCATCCCATGTTCTGCCAGACGTGCTTGGTCGTCGCGCTGGTCGCCGCGTCCGTGCGGCCGGCCGCGTACACGTAGGGCCAGTTGAGCATGAAGGCCGCTTTGCCCGCTTCGAAGGCGAGGCGCCCCTGGTCCTCCTGGTCGGTCGACAGCGACGGGTCGGCGCGGCCCGAGGTCGCGACGTCCCTGATGATCTGCGCCGCCACCACGGCCGGGTGGCCGAGCACGGGCTTGTCCTGAGCGTTGACGACCTCGCCGCCGGCCGAGGCCAGCACGCTGTTGAACCAGACCGTGTACCCCTCGTACTGCTGCCCCTGCTCCTCGATCAGGCCGTCGCTGTCCGGAAGCTTCTGGGCGTCGGCGATGACCTGCGCCCAGGTCGTCGGCACCGGCTGATGGATCGATGCCAGCAGGTCCTTGCGATACCAGAGCAGCTGCGCATTGGTGTTCAGCGGTATCGCGTACAGAGTTCCCTTGTACTCGGCCGACTGCGCGGCGATCGGAAGCACGCCCTGAAGCGCCTGGACGCGCTCCGCCCCGGTGATCGGCTTGAGCCACCCGGCGGCCGCAAACTCCGCCGTCCAAATCGTGTCCATATTCAGCAGCGAGTAGTCGGAGTCATGCGCCGCCAGGCGCTGCACCGCCAGCTGCCGCGAGGCGTCCGAGCTGTTCGCCTCGGGGGTGATCGAGACCGTGTAACTGCCGCCGGACTGCTTGCTGCACGTCGCTGCAGCCTTGACGTTCGTGCCGTTGGAGTCGACCGGGCTGTAGTAGACGATCGACACCGGTCCGTGCGTGGAGCCCGACGAGCCACAAGCCGCGATCCAGAGTGCACACAGGCCCCCGACAGCGATCGCGGTAGCGATCCTCAAAACCCTACTTCCAGGAGTGCTCGCCGACGCTTGGCTCACAAGATCCTCTCCTCAGGTCGGTCCGGGCCGGGGCGCGTAGCGGGCCTGTTCTATCGCTGGTCAGATGTGGTGAACAGCGACGTTCGACTATGCCGGACGGGTGTCCGGAGCGCCGTTTAGCGCATCTCCTTCAGGATCTGATCGACTCATCTGACCCATTCGTCACCCATCGCTCTCGCGACTGACACTCGATGGTGACCATGTTCGAGGCACCTCGGGAGTAACGTATGAGCTATGTCCCGTGAGTCGGTGCTGATGGGTGCCCTGACGATCGACCCCACGAGCACGTCGGATCTGTACGAGCGGGTCGGTTACGGAACGCTGGCTCAGGTCGGCCTGATCCCGTATCACTCGTTCCGGGCCGAACTCGCGAAGCTCGAGGCGGCCGGCGTCGTCGGCAGCGAGGCCGGCGGGGATGGATCGACGATGTGGTACCTGAAATCGGAGTCGGCGGTTTAGATGCTCGTCTTCGGCCTCGTGCACGACCGTGGATGGGAGCCGCCGGATTACGGCCCCGAGCCCGAGGACGAGTTTCCCGCGCGGAAGCGGTTCGAGTGGGACTGGCACATGGTCCCGTGGCGGGCGCTGGCATGGCTCGCCGTCTGGTGCCTTCTGATGGCGATCGTGCCGTTCGTGAGCAGCACGTTCGGCGGACTCGCCGGGTTCGGCGTGCTGATGGCAGCGGTCGCGCTCGCCTTCTGGCGGCTCGAGCGGTTCTGCGCTCGCCAGTACTGGAACGGTCTGCGCGACTACAAGCTCTGAGCGCGATCCGGCGCGCTTCGTGCACTCGACGACCTGCCGTTCCGGCATTCTCGAACGGATCTTGACCGCCGGCCGAAGCGGGTGTCACACTCGCGCGCCGTAAGGCGCCGCCGTCAGGCGCCGCCGACTTTCCTAACTCGTCACCGAGGGGAGACCTATGGAGACGGCAACTCCGCATCGCACTCTGATCGTGGCGAACCTGACCGCCTCGACCCCATTCCTCCTCCAGGAGGTCAAACGCCTCGCCGGTGCACGTCCTACCGCTTTCAGCCTGCTGATCCCAAACAGCAACCAGGACCAGGGCTCGGATTGGTCGATCGCGACCGCGACCAAGCTGCTCGGACGAGCCGCCGGCGCAACCGTGGACGGGCACGTCGGCGGACAGGATCCGTTCGAGTCGATCAAGGCGGAGATCGCCGGCGGCAACTACGACGACATCGTCATCTCGACGCTACCCAAGCGCCGGTCCGAGTGGCTGCGCAAGGACCTGCCGACCCGCGTGGAAACGCTCGGCCTCCCGGTCACCGTGATCACGCCGCCGGAGGAGCCCAGCGGGCTTCAGCAGTTCACCGACACGTTCTCGGCGAGATCCGAGTAGCGGCGCGGCTCACGCCGCGAGCGCGTGGTGACGGATCGCGGCGGTGATCCTCGACGCCGCCGCGACGACGGCCCGCGCATGGAGGTCGATCTTGGCCCGGGAGAACGGGTCCGCCAGGTCGAGGCTGATCGCTGCCGCGACGATGCCCTCGGCGTCGCGAACCGGTGCCGCCACCGCGCTGGCGCCTTCGGCCCACTCGGCGTCGTTGCGGGCCCAGCCGTGCCGCCGCACCACCTCCAGATCGACCTGTAGCTCGTCGACCGACGCGTGCCGGGTATGCACAAGCCCGTCGCCCCACAACACCTTGATCTCATCGAGCGGCCGGCTGGCGAGCAGCACCTTGGCGGCGGCACTTCCATCGAGCGGCGCCGCGGTTCCGGCGACCGGCCCGCACCCGTTCGTGTGCCGCGCGCTGTAGCGCCGGTCGACGTAGATGATCCGCCCGCAGTCCCAGGCCGCAAGGGTCACCGTTAGCCCCTGGCGGTCGGCCAGGTCGCGCACCACGGGCCTCGCGTGCACCTTCAACGCGCTCGTGCGCAGGAGCACCGAAGCCAGCGTGACCGTGCGCCACCCGAGCCGGTATCTGCCGTGGCCGACGCGCTGGAGCAGGCCGATGCCGGCCAGGCTCGCGAGGACGTCGTGGGCCAGAGACTTTCCGATTCCGAGCCGCTGCGCGGTGGCGGTAACCCCCCACTCGGGCTCCTCGGTAGTGAACAGATCGAGGACAGCGCCTGCCCTCGCGACCGTGCCTAGCATCGCCTTCCCCCCGATTGAGATGCACTGATCATGCGAAGCACCACTCCGCATCCACCTTCGCAGCGCGCGGAGGCTCCGCGCCCGCCCGCTCGCAGGTCCGGGCCGCCACCAGGGCGGCGAAATCCGCTAGCCGGAGCACCGCGTCAAAGTCCCCAAGGTCTTCGCGCCCGAGCCCGTCGGCAATCCACCCACCGAGCCACGCCGCCCCGAACGCGTCGCCGGCTCCGATCGTGTCGATCACCTCGACGCAGGGGCCCTCGACAAACGCCTCGTCCCGCGCGGTGAGCACGATCGCTCCGGGGCGGCCGTTCGTCAGCAGCACGACCGCCGGCCCCTGCTCGAGCAGAGCGCGCGCGGTCTGCTGTGGCGGCTGGGCGGGCTCGAGGCATGAGAGGTCCGCTTCGCTCGCCTTGACGACGTCAGCGAACCGGATCAGGTCGCGCAGGCGCTCGCGGAACCTCTGGCGAGCGCGCGTCGCGTGGGCATGGCAGTTCGGGTCGACCAGGACCAGCGTCTCCGCGCCCGCCTCGCGGACGAGCGAGGAGATCGCACTCGCCTGCGGCTCGGCCGCGACGCCGAGCCCGCCGACGTGGAGCGCGGCGGCCCGGGCGGGCATCGCCGCGCGTGCCTCCGCGGGGCGCAGTCCGGCCATCGAGGTTCCCTCGATGTAGAAGCGGTAGCTAGCTGTGCCGTAGCTGTCGACCTCGACCTGCGCGAACGTCGTCGGGTCGTCGGTCGTCACGATCCCATCGAGGTTCACGCCCGATTCCTCGAGCCCATGGCGCAGCGCGCGCCCGTACCGGTCGCTGGACAGCCGGCCGATGAACGCCGGTGCCAGCCCGAGCCGGCCCAGCGTTCGCGCCGCGTTGAACGACCCGCCACCGAGGCGAGGGGTCGCGTCGCCGCCCGGCTCGAGCACGAAGTCGACGATCGCCTCGCCGGCGACCGCGATGCCGCGAGCGCCTTGCGCAATCACGCCGGCAAACGAGCACGGCAACGCTGCCGCGCGAGGGACGTTGATGGAGTGCTCCTCACCTCGTCTTGACCATTTCCCCTGCAACCGTGTTCGTCGGATGCTCGCTCCCCGCCGCCGGACCCCGACGATCTCGGCATGCCTCGAGCGAGGAAATGTTGGAACCGGTTCCAGTCTTTCACGCCGCTCCCCCGGAAGTCAAGTCCAAATCGCCGAACTTCGACTACGCTGATCGCTGATGGACCCGGTTCCACCCAAGTCCAGGGACCGCGCACCGACCATCCGCGACGTCGCCCGTCACGCCAAGGTCGGGGTAGGGACCGTCTCGCGCGTGCTGAACGACAGCCCGATGGTCAGCGAGGATGCCCGCCGGCGCGTGCATCGCACGATCGACGAGCTTGGCTACCGGCGCAGCTCGACCGCGCGCAACCTGTCTCTGGGGCGAACGCAGATGATCGGCGTGGTCGCGCCGTTCTTCACCAGCAACTCGGTGCTCGAGCGGTTGCGCGGGGTCGTCGACAAGCTGCGCGACCACAGCGACTACGACCTGGTGCTGTTCGACGTGGAAACGATCCCGCAGCGCAACGACGCGTTCAGCAGCTTCGCGCGCACCGACCGCGTCGACGGACTGCTAGTGATGTCGCTGCGCCCCACCGACGAGGAGATCGAGAGCTTCCGGCGAGAGGGGATGCCGGTCGTGCTCGTCGACGTGCGCCACCCGGCGCTGCCGCGCGTCGTGATCGACGACGTCCTCGGTGGCCAGATCGCCACCGAGCACCTGCTCGACAGGGGGCACACGCGGATCGGCTTCATCGGGGACGCGCCGACGCCGTTCGGTTTTACCTCGAGCGAGCACCGGCGCCAGGGCATGGCGCGCGCGCTCCGTCGCGCCGGGGTCAAACGCCGCGACGAGTACGAGATGCGTGGCGCCCACGGACGCGAGCCCGCGCGTGAGCTGGCCGAACGGCTACTGCGCCTGCCGGACCCTCCGACCGCGATCTTCGCGGCCTCGGACGTCCAGGCAATGGGCGCGCTCGCGGCCGCGAGATCGATGCGGGTACGCGTACCGCAAGATCTGGCCGTGATCGGATTCGACGACATCGAGGTCGCGGAGGTGCTAGGCCTGACTACGGTCCACCAGCCGCTGCGTGAGACCGGCGCGCGCGGCGTCGAGTTGCTGCTGTCGGCGATCGACGGAATCGGCGCCGAGCCGACCGAGGAGCTCGCGCCGCTCAACGTGATCGCGCGCCGGACGACCTAGCCGCCGCGCGCCACCTTGGCCCTCGCGTTCGCGATGGCCGAACGGCGTTTGGGCTGCGTGGCCGGGTACCGGTAGAAACGTGCCCCGAATGATCCAGTCGGCCGCTGCCCTGCCCGCGCTCGACGACTCGGAGCTCGCCGCCCGCGTGGCCTCGCTGTCGCTCGAGCAGAAGGTACGCCTGCTCACCGGCGCCGACTTCTGGTCGCTGCATCCCGAGCCGGCGGTAGGCCTCCGCCGGCTCGTCGTCTCCGACGGGCCCGCCGGCGTCCGCGGCGAGCGGTGGGATGAGCGCGACCCCTCGGCCAACGTGCCGTCGCCGACCGCGCTGGCGGCGACCTGGGACGAGGCGCTGGTCGAGGAGCTCGGCGGCCTGCTCGCCTCAGAGGCACGGCGCAAGGGCGTCGACGTCGTGCTCGCGCCGACCGTCAACCTCCACCGCACGCCGTACGCCGGACGCCACTTCGAGTGCTTCAGCGAGGACCCCCTGCTGACCGCGCGGATCGGGGTCAGCTACGTCCTCGGCCTACAGGACGGCGGTGTCGGCGCCACCGTCAAGCACTTCATCGCGAACGACTCCGAGACCGAGCGAATGACGCTCGACGCGCGCCTCGACGAGCGGACGCTCCGCGAGATGTACCTGGCGCCGTTCGAGGCGATCGTCCGGGAAGCGGGTGTCTGGTCGGTGATGGCGTCCTACAACGCGGTCAACGGCGAGGCGATGACCGAGAGCTCGCTGCTTCGCGACATCCTCCAGCGCGAGCTCGGGTTCGATGGGGTGGTGATGTCCGACTGGTTCGCGACCCGCTCGACCACCGCCTCGGCGCGGGCCGCGCTCGACCTGGTGATGCCCGGTCCGGACGGCCCGTGGGACGACGCGCTGGTGGAAGCGGTCCGCGCCGGCAAGGTCGATCCCGCGACGATCGACGACAAGGTCCTGCGCGTGCTGCGCCTCGCCGCCAGAGTCGGGGCGCTCGAGGGCACGGTCCCCGCCCGCCCGCCGGCGTTCGACGACGGCGACATCGCGGCGATGCTCCGGCGAATCGCGGCCGCCGGCTTCGTCCTCGCCCGCAACGAGCGCGCCCTGCTCCCGCTCGACCGCGGCCGCCTGGAGCGGATCGCGGTCATCGGACCGAACGCCGCCGCGGCCAGGACGCTCGGCGGCGGTAGCGCGACCGTGCTTCCGCCCTACACGGTGTCTCCGCTCGACGGGCTCCGCACCGCGCTCGGCCCCGGGGTCCAGGTCGACCACAGCCCCGGAGTGCAGCCGGGCCGCCGGATCCCCGTGGCGCCGGCGTCATTGGTGCACGTACCCGACACGAGCGAGCCCGGCGTCGAGGTCCGGTTTCTCGATGGCCGAGGAGCGTTGCTCGCGAGCGAGCGGCGCGGCGGGTGCGCGTTCAAGTGGCTCGGCTCGCTCGACGTCGCCGGGACCGTTGCCCGGATCGAGGTCCACACGGCGCTCCGCGCCACCGGTTCCGGCAGGTACGCGATCGGGGCATCCGGGCTCGGCCGATACCGGCTGGCCCTCGACGGCCAGCAGGCGTTCGACGAGTGCCTCGAGCTGCCTCCGGGCGCGGACATCGTCGAGGGCCTGATGGTTCCGCCCCAGGCCGTACACATCAGGGAACTGGGCGCTCGCCAGGAGATCGGGATCGTCCTGACGCACGATGTGGAGGCCCCTGCCCCTGGCGGCGGCCCTCTCGCCGTGAGTTTTCAGCTGAATGCCGCGCCACCGTACGCCGGGGACGATCGCGAGATCGAGCGCGCGGTTGCGATGGCTGCCGAGGCCGACGCCGTCGTGCTGGTCGTCGGCACGACCGAGGAGGTCGAGAGCGAGGGCTTCGACCGCGCGACGCTGTCGCTACCGGGTCGCCAGGACGAGTTGGTCCGGCGGGTCGCCGCCGCCAACCGCAACACGGTCGTGGTCGTGAACGCGGGCGCTCCGGTGCTGATGCCGTGGGCGGACGAGGTCGCCGCGGTATTGCTCGCGTGGTTCCCGGGGCAGGAGTTCGGGAACGCGCTCGCGGATGTACTGCTCGGCATCACCGAGCCCGGCGGCCGCCTGCCGACCACCTGGCCGGCAACCGAGACCGGCCTGCCGGCGACGACGCCGATCGACGGCGTGCTCCGCTACGACGAGGGTCTGTCGGTCGGGTACCGCGCGCGGGGACGCGACACGCTGTTCGCGTTCGGTCACGGACTCGGCTTTTCCTCGTGGGAATACGAGTCGCTCGACGCGCCACCGCGGGCGGCCCCCGGAGCGGCGGTCCGGGCCAGCGTCGCGGTTCGAAACACCGGTCAGCGGCCGAGCCGTGAGGTCGTCCAGCTCTACGCCAGCCGCTCCGAGAGCGCCATCGAGCGCCCGGTGAGGTGGCTCGTCGGCTTTGCGGCGGTGCTCGCGGAGCCCGGTGAGCGTGCCATCGCGACGATCATCGTGCCGCCGCGGGCATTCGAGCACTGGAGCGTCGAGGACGGGCGGTGGGCGCTCGAAACGGGCACGTTCGATTTGGCCGCCGGCTCGTCCTCGGCGGACCTTCCGATGTCGGCGCGGGTCACGGTGGCGTGATGGGCGCCGGGCCCGCGGACAACGGAGCGCTGTGGTGGCGGAGCGCGGTGATCTACCAGGTGTACATCCGCAGCTTCGCCGACGGCGACGGCGACGGCATCGGCGACATCCGAGGCCTGCGATCGCGGCTGCCCTACCTCGCCGCGCTCGGCGTCGACGCGGTGTGGATCACCCCGTGGTATCCGTCGCCGATGAAGGACGGCGGCTACGACGTCGCGGACCTGCGCGAGATCGAGCCGCTGTTCGGCACGGTCGCCGAGGCCGAAGCGATGATCGCCGAGGCCCACGACCTCGGCCTTCGGATCCTGCTCGACATCGTCCCGAACCACTTCTCGGACCAGCACCTCTGGTTCCAGGAGGCACTCGCCGCCGCGCCGGGATCGCCTGAGCGCGCGCGGTTCATCTTCCGCGACGGGCTGGGGTCCGACGGGAGCGAGCCACCGAACGACTGGATGAGCAATTTCGGCGGGCTCGCGTGGACCCGCGTGACCGAGTCCGACGGCCGTCCCGGGCAGTGGTATCTGCACCTGTTCACGCCCGAGCAGCCCGACGTCGATTGGACGAACCCCGAGGTGCGCGACGAGTTCGCGCAGACGATGCGTTTCTGGTTCGGCCTCGGGGTCGACGGCTTCCGGATCGACGTGGCCCACGGCCTGGCCAAGGCCGAGGGGCTGCCCGACGTCGGCTCAACCGTATGGCCGCCGGTCACCGCCGAGGTGGTCGACCATCCCCACTGGGACCGCGACGACGTCCACGACATCTACCGGTCGTGGCGCTCGCTCGCCGACACCTACGACGATCCGCGCGTGTTCGTGGCCGAGGCGTGGGTGCACAACTCAGGGCGGCTCGCGCAGTACGTCCGCGCCGACGAGTTGCACACCGCGTTCAACTTCGACTTCCTGCTCGCGCCGTGGGACGCCGAGCCGATGCGCGAGTCGATTATCGACTCCCTCGCCGCCCACGAGGCGGTCGGCGCTCCGGCGACCTGGGTGCTGTCCAACCACGACACCGTGCGAGAGGTCTCGCGCTACGCCCGGCCCCAGGACGCGCGACGCCTGCGAAAGCTCGACGACCTGAGCGAGTTGCCGGCCGACTTCGACCTGGGGCGCCGGCGCGCGCGGGCGGCGGCGCTGCTGATGCTGGCGCTACCCGGTGG
Organism: uncultured Solirubrobacterales bacterium; assembly: GCA_963770615.1. Taxonomy (GTDB): domain Bacteria; phylum Actinomycetota; class Thermoleophilia; order Solirubrobacterales; family Solirubrobacteraceae; genus Palsa-465. The sequence continues at coordinate 216,710 of CAVYQJ010000009.1, forward strand.
CGCGTACGTGTACGAGGGCGAGGAACTCGGGCTGGCCGAGGTCGAGGACCTGCCCGAGGACGTGTTGCAGGATCCCGGCTGGGAGCAGTCCGGCCGGACCGAGCGCGGCCGCGATGGTTGCCGGGTCCCGATCCCGTGGTCGGGCAGCGAGCCTCCGTTCGGCTTCAGCCCCGACGACGCGACCGGGTCGCCTTGGCTTCCGCAGCCGCTCGCGTGGCGTGAGCTCACGGTGGAGGCGCAGGTCGGCGACGAGACCTCGATGCTCGAGCTGTACCGCCGAGCGCTCCGGATCCGCCGGAGCCAGCCCGCGCTCGGCGACGGCACGCTCACGTGGCTCGACGTCACCGAGGGTGCGCTCGCGTTCGCGCGCGACCCAGGATTCGCCTGCATCGTCAATTTCTCCGGGGATCCCGTTCCGCTGCCGGACGGGGCGCACGTGTTCCTCTCGAGCGGGCCGCTCACCGCGGACGGCCGCGTCCCGAGGGACACATCTGTCTGGCTCACGACCTGAGGGTCCGCGACCGAGGTCGTGGGCCCTGAGCCCACGATCCGTCCGCCCGCGGGCTCAAGGGCAGGCGGGCCGCCGCGGCTTCAGACCGCGCGGCCCGCCAGAGCCCTGATGCTGCCCGCCACCGACCGGACGTCCACCGCCCCCGACGTGTCCACCTCGATCAGCGGGCCGAGCCCGAGCGGGACCAGGTGGTGCTCGTTCCACAGCTCCTCAGGCGGGCGCTCGGCATCGAGGTGCCCGGCGTGGCGCACCGTGCTGCGGGCCTCATACCGAGCCTGCGCGAGCTCGCGCGGGCACCGGCACCGGACCTCGATCAACGTCCCCGGCAACTGCTCGAGGGGCGGCACCGCGTACGAATAGAACGTGCTGTCGAGCACGGCGCCGGGGCTCGCCTTTGCCACCGCGAGCATCGCCATCACCGCGGCCCTGCCGAGCCGCCGGGTCTCCTCCAAGGTCGCCGGCGGCCCCAGCACCGCCATCAGGGCCTCCTTGATCTCGTCCTTGGCGAGCAGCGGCAGGTCCAGCTCTTGCGCGAGCGGGATGGCCAGCGAACTCTTGCCCGAGCCGGGAGGACCGGCGACCAGTACGAACAGGGCCCGCCTGGACGCCGCGGCTAGTACCCCTGGTTGGTGCTGGTGTAGCCCTGAGGGCCGGTGGTGGTCGTCGGCGGCGGGCTGCTGGTGGTCGTCTTGGGAGGAGCGACCACGGGGGCCGGGGCCGTGACGGTCGGCTTAGGGGCGGACGTGGTGGTCACCGGCGGCGGCGCGGAGTGCGTCGTGGTCGCCGCGTGAGTCACCGTCTTGTGGACCGCCGGCTTCTTGTGTTTCTTGGCCGCAGTCGTGGTCGGATCCGTCGTCTGCGTGGTCGACGACGTCGTCGTTGTCGCCGACGCGGCCGCCGTCGAGGTGGAACTGGTGGTGGACGCCGAGCCGCCGCCGCACCCCGCTATCGCAACAGCGGCCAAAATCGCGCTTAGCAGCGCTTTTTTCATAAATCCAACTCCAGTCCTTCGCTAAGAAAATTCTGACTTCAGGTTACAAGACACCCCCGGCGGCGAAACGTTTCGCAACCGCCTAACGGGCGGGCCCACATGGCGCGTCGCTCGTTCCGCCACCGGCTCAGGCTAAGCTATGGGCGCGGATGGAGGCATCTGACACTTCGTCTGCTCCCCGGGACACCGACGCCTCGGCTGCGGGTGGGGCGGCAGTAGTAGACGGCGAGACTCACGGCCCCGGGGGCGCAGACGCCCCGACCAACGGGGCCACGCAGGCGCGACCGCACGCGCCCGAATTGCGCGCGGGCTCGCGCTCGACGTGGATTCTCGTCGTGTGTTGCGTGGCGCAGTTCATGGTCATCCTCGACCTGAGCATCGTCAACGTCGCGCTGCCCTCGATCCAGTCGAGCCTCAACTTCAACTCGGCCGATCTGCAGTGGGTCATCGACGCGTACGCGATCACGTTTGCCGGATTCCTGATGCTCGGCGGCCGCGCGGCCGACCAGCTCGGGCAGCGGCGCGTGTTCGTCGCCGCGCTCGTCCTGTTCTCGCTCACGTCGCTCGTCGGCGGCCTCTCCACCACCAGCGAGATGCTCGTCATCGCCCGAGGCGTCCAGGGCTTCAGCTGCGCGTTCATGGCCGCCTCGTCGCTGGCGATCATCACGTCGTCGTTCCCGCCCGGCCCCCAGCTGCACCGCGCGATCGGGCTGTGGGCGGCGATGAACGGCGCCGGCGGCGCCGCCGGCGTGCTGTTCGGCGGGATCATCACCGAGACGATCAGCTGGCGCTGGGTGCTGCTGATCAACCCCCCAATCGGGTTCGCGACCGCGGTCATCGCGTACGCGGTCGTGGCCGACCGGCGCCGGGACGTCGCCGGCCGGAGCTTCGACGTCGCCGGCGCCGTAACGCTCACCGTCGGACAGATAGTGCTCGTCTACGGGATCGTCCAGGCCGGGCTCCGCAGCTGGCACGCGGGGGAGGCGCTGATTCCGATCCTCGTTGGGCTCGGGCTCCTGGCGTTGTTCAACCTGATCGAGACGCGCTGGGCGTCCGATCCGCTGATTCCGTTCAAGGACCTGACCAAACCGCTCAACGTCGCCAACGGGATCGTGATCCTGTTCAGCGCGGCGCTGTTCCCGATGTGGTTCCTGAGCTCGCTGTATCTGCAGCAGGTGCTCGGGCTCTCCCCGCTCCACGCCGGCCTCTGCTTCCTGCCGATGGCGCTGACCATCATGTTCGTCGCCCGCAGCGCCGGCAGGCTCGTGAGTCGCTTCGGCGTGCGTGCCGTGCTCGGCGGCGGCCTGATCATGATGACGTTCGGGATGCTGCTGTTCACGAAGATCGCGGCCAGCGGCAGCCCGATCCTGTACGTCGTGCTCCCCGGCGTGCTCACGGCCGCGGGCATCGGGATGTCGATCGTGCCCTCGACGATCGCCGCCACCCAGGGGGCCAAGGAGGGACAGGCCGGCCTCGCGTCGGGGCTCGTGAACACCTCCCGCCAGGTCGGGGGCGGCCTCGGCCTCGCGGTCCTGATCACGCTGGCGACGTCGCTCTCAAGCCACCTCATCGGCAAGGGCCACGGGGTGCCCCAGGCCCTTACCGAGGGCTTCCGTGTCGGCTACTTCATCGGCGCCGGCCTGTGCGCCGCCGCCGCCCTGGTCACGTTCGCGCTCGTGCCCAGAGTGGGCGCCGCCGCCCAGGGCCCGATCACGAAGCGGATCCCGATCGCGATCGGCGTGACGGGGGTCGTCGCCGCGTTCGTCCTGGTCGCGTTCGCGTTCGGTGGTTCCCACGGCGCCCCGATCGGTGCGTACACGACCGGCAACACCTACAGCTACGTGACCGAGCCGGCGCTGCGCCCGCCTGTGATTCGGTCGGACATCAAGACCGCCTCGAGCAAGCTCGCGCCCGGCTACATCCTGATGACGAACTTCTACGACCTCAGCCACCCGCCGATAACGGGCCAGAGCGGGCCGCTGATCCTGGACAACAGCCTCCAGCCGGTGTGGTTCAAACCGGTTCCGACGAACGTGGTCGCCGGCAACCTCAGCCTCCAGGTCTACAACGGCAAGCCGGTCCTCGCCTGGTGGCAGGGCGTGGTCACGAACACCGGCGCCACCGAGCAGGGCGAGTACGTGATCGTCAACCAGCACTACCAGACGGTCGCGACGCTGCACGCCACCGACGGCTGGGTGCTCACGCTGCACGAGATCGTGATCCGCGGCCACGACGCCTGGGTCACCGCGAACAAGAACCTCCCGATGGACCTGTCGAAGTACGGCGGCGCCTACAACGGCGCGCTGATCGACTCGGCCGTCCAGGAGTACGACCTGAACACCGGCAAGCTGATCCGCAGTTGGGACGCGCTCGACCACATCCCGCTCGGCGACTCGCGCGCCACGATCCCGACCAACGGCTTCCCGTGGGACGCCTATCACGTCAACGCGATCGACCTTCCGGGCGACGGGTCGTTCGTCGTGTCGATGCGCGACACGTGGGCCGTCTACAAGGTCAACATCGCCACGGGGAAGATCGAGTGGACGCTCGGCGGGCCGCACTCGAGCTTCAAGCTCGGCCCGAACGCCGACTTCCAGTGGCAGCACGACGTGGTGACGTATCCCGGCTCGCCGTTGATCACGATGTTCGACGACCACTGCTGCCAGCTCACCGGCGGAGGGACGTATGTCTCGCCGACCGCGGCCTCCCGCGGGCTCGTACTGAAGCTCGACCAGAAGACGCACACGGCGACGTTCGCCGGCCAGTACAGCCACGGCTCGAACTTCGACTCGGACTACATGGGCAGTCTCGAGCCGCTGTCGAACGGGAACGAGTTCGTCGGCTGGGGCTCGTCTCCGTTCATCACCGAGTACGACGCGTCGGGCAACATGCTCCTCGACGCTCGCCTCCCGGGCTCCGACATCACCTACCGCGCACAGGTGGAGCCGTGGGTCGGCCAGCCCCTGACCCCGCCCGCCGCCGCCGCCCGGAAGAACGCCGGCAAGACGACGGTGTACGCGAGTTGGAACGGCGCCACCAAGGTCGCCTCGTGGAAGGTGCTCGACGGCGCGAGCGGGCAGACCGTCGCCGCCGCCGCAAAGTCCGGATTCGAGACGGCCATCCCGGTGAGTGAGGGCCACAACACGTTCAAGGTGCAGGCGCTCGACGTGCACGGTCACGTTCTCGGCAGCACCGCACGGTTCAGCGCCGGCGGCTAGACCCCGCCACCGCCGTCTTAGACTGGGCGCGTGGGTGCGGACAAGCCTCGGGGCGTGCTTCACGGGAAACGGCCAACTTCCAGGGACGTAGCGGCCGCCGCCGGCGTGTCCCGCGCCACCGTCAGCTACGTCCTCAATGGCGCCGACACCAAGCACCGGATCACGCCGGCGACCCGCGACCGTGTGCTCGAGGTGGCCGAGCGGCTCGGCTACGAGCCGAACGCGGTGGCGCTCGCCCTGCGCGCCGGCCGGACTGAGATCGTGCTCGTGGAGATCCCCAACTGGCCGCTCGGGCCGCCGGTGGCGGAGGCGATCAGCACGATGGTCGAGGCGCTCGAGCAACTCGGCTACACGCCGCTGGTCCACTTCCAGCGCGCCGATCCGCGGAGCCTCGAGCGGGCCAGCCAGCGCGTCCATCCGGTCGGCGTGATCGCGCCCGGGGCCGAGCTGTCGCCCGAGGTGCTCCCGCGCCTGGCCGCGTTCGGCGCGCGCGGTCTGGTCGCCTTCGACCAGCGGCCACTTCCGCACGTCTACACATACGTGATCGAGCAGGCGCGGATCGGACGGTTGGCGGTCGAGCACCTGGCCACCCGCGGCCACCGCCGCGTGCTCGCGCTGATGCCCGATGACCCCGATCTGGGCGAGCTGGTCTCGCAACGGCTGTCCGGCGCCACCGCGGCCGCGCGTGAGCACGACGTCACGCTCCGCTCGGTGCTCGTGCCGGTCCGGCGCGATGCGACCGAGCGAGCGCTCGCCACCGAGCTCGACAGCCCCGACCGCGCCACCGCGATCTACGCGTTCAACGACGAGCAGGCGCTCGTGGCGCTCGAGGTCCTGCGCGACCGCGGCGTCGCGCTCCCCGCCGAGATGGCGCTGATCGGCTGCGACGACAGTCCGGCGGCCGAGCAGATCCGCCCGCGCCTGACCACCGTGCGGTTCGACGACCACGGGCGGTGGCGGGAGATCGCCCGCCACCTCCACGCGATGATCTCCGGGCGACGGCGAGTACCCGGCGATGACCGCTTCGCAGCCGACCGTGGTCCTCGGTCAGACGACCTGATCCGTCCCGCCGCCCTCGCCCCGCCCCGCCGCCGCTCGGCGGCCCGGGTGACGGTCCGGGTGGCGGTCCCCCTGTATTTCGCGCCAAACCACCCGTCAGCGCCACCGGGCCGGCCACATAAGCATCCCCACGGTGCTTATGTGGCTCCTCGGAGTGACGCGAGGCCAGTTTGCTGCGAAATACACGGGCGGCGGCGGCCCGGAGGCTGATTGGGAGCGCGCTCGCCCGCCGGCACGCCATCCGCCCCGCCGGGCAACCCGCCACCGACCACCGCCGGCGACCCGCACCGACTACCGACCGCAACCGACCACCGCCGGCGACCCGCAACCGACCACCGACCGCCACCGACCACCGCCGGCGACCCGCCACCGACTACCGACCGCCACCGACCGCCGCCGCACCGCCACCGCCCATGTGCCCGTTTTTAGCCCGCTGAAAGCGCAATAACAGTCCGGCTTGACACGATTCAGCACGGGTGGTACGACTCCGGCGCCGCACCGCCGCCAGGCTCCCAGACGCCGGGTGGCGGGACCCACAGGATCCCCGTCCAGACCCCAGGAGGAGAACGATGTTCGCGCTCCCCGCGCGCCGCGTCGTCGCGTCCGCGCTCGCCGTCGCTGCCCTCGCCCTGTTCGCCGCGACCGCGGCTTCCGCCCAGTCGTGGACGAACCCGAATCAGCCCGCGCTGACGCGCGCCAACGAATTGCTGTCCGCGCTCAGCACCGACCAGCAGATCCAACTCGCGCTTGGCAATTTCGCGGCGCTCCAGAGCTTCGGCGTGCCGAACCTCACGTTCGACGACGGGCCCGACGGGATCCGCAATCCGGGCACGACCGCGATGCCATCCGGGCAGTCGATCGCGGCGACGTTCAACCGCGCGCTCGCGTATGCATACGGGCAGGTCGTGGGGTCCGAGGCGCGCGGCGAGGGGTTCGGCGAGTGGACAGGCCCGGCGGTGGACATCGACCGCACGCCGCTGGCGGGGCGCCAGCCCGAGGCGGAGGGAGAGGATCCGTTCCTGTCCGGCAACACCGCCGCGCAGATCGTGGCCGGCGCCAAGAGCCAGCACGTGATCGTCACGCTCAAGCACTACACGGCGTACAACCAGGACTACGGCCGGATCGGGTTTGACTCGATCGGGTCCCCCGCGACCGACGTGATGGTGTCCGAGCGCGCGCTCCAGGAGATCTACGAGGAGCCGTTCCGGATCGCGGTGCAACAGGGCGGCCTCGATTCGGTGATGTGCTCCTACAACCAGATCAACGGCCTCCCGAGTTGTCAGAACCCCACGACGCTCGGCGATCTGGAGAACGGTATGGGCTTCAACGGGTTCGTGGCCCCGGACTTCGGGTTCGCCGTGCGCGATCCGGTCGCCGCGGCCAACGCCGGCACCGACTTGCCGGCGCTGCCCGGTGGCGGCGCGGGCGGACTGACCGCCGCGGACTTCACCTCGGGCGCGATCCCGATGTCGCGCCTCCAGGACATCGATCGCCGGATCCTGTTCGCGATTTTCGACTCCGGCCTGTATGACAACCCGCTCCCGGCGACTCCCTCGACCGAGGTCTCGACGCCGGAGCATCAGCAGGTGGCCACCGATGTGGCCGAGGCCGGCATGGTCCTGCTCAAGAACGACCGGCACGTGCTGCCCCTGTCGAGCCGCGACCGGAAGATCGCGTTGATCGGGCCGGCGGGCGAGGACGCGGTGTTCGTGACCGGTGGCTCGGCCGGCGTGCCGCTCGCCTCGGGCCAGGCGATCACCCCCGCGCAAGGCATCACCGCCCGGGCGAGTCAGGCCGGCGTCAATGTCACGACCTCGCAGGGGTCGGCCGGCGACGTGGCCTCCCCCACGCTGGTTCCGTCCTCGGTCCTCACGCCGAGCAGCGGAACCGGGTCCGGGCTCCTCGGCAGCTACTGGAACAACTACGCCTCAACCGGCGCGCCGGCGGTCACCGAGGTCGATCCGACCGTCGATCTCACGAGCCCGCCGGCCGGGATCGGAGCGACGTGGTCGGCACGCTGGACCGGCACGCTGACCCCGACCGAGACCGGTCTGTACCGCTTCACGATCAGCGAGGCGGGGCTCGCCACGCTCAAGATCGCGGGGCAGACGTTCGGGCCGGCGTACCGCGAAGCGACGCAGTTCATCGTCGGTCCAAGCTACGTGCTCCAGGGAACGGTCAGGCTCACCGCCGGCACAGCGGTGCCGGTCGAGATCGACTACTCGAGCCAGTTCGGGCTGTTCAGCCACGAGATCCACTTCGGCTGGCAGACGCCGTCGCAGTCGCAAATCCCTGCGGCGGTGGCGGCCGCCCGCAAGGCTGACGTCGCGATCGTGTTCGCCAACGACGCCCAGGGAGAGGGCATGGACCGCACCTCGCTGGACCTCCAAGGGGATCAGAACGAACTGATCGAAGCGGTGGCGCAGGCCAATCGGAACACGATCGTCGTGCTGAACACCGGCGGGCCGGTGCTGATGCCCTGGCTGGACGACGTCCAGGGCGTGCTCGAGACGTGGTATCCCGGCCAGACGTTCGGCACCGCGATCGCGGCCGTGCTGTTCGGCGACGCCAACCCCGGAGGGCGCCTGCCGGTGACGTTCCCGGCGAACGCCGACCAGGGACCCGCGCCCGCGAGTCAGCCGAACCACTACCCCGGCGTGAACGGGGTAGTGGATTACGACGAGGGCCTCGACGTCGGGTATCGGTGGTACGACGCGACCGGACAGCGTCCGCTGTTCCCGTTCGGGTACGGCCTCTCCTACGAACAGTTCGACGTCTCAGGCGTGCACGCGGTCTACGACCCGCGGAGCAGCACCGCGTACGTCGTCGCTCGCGTCAGGAACACGTCGTCGCGCCCCGGGCCGGCGACAGTCGAGCTGTACCTCGAGTCGCCGGCGGCCGCGCAGGAGCCGCCCAAGCAGCTGAAGGGCTACGCGAGCCTCGACCTCGCTCCCGGACAGAGCCGGTTTGTGTTGTTCCGCCTGAGCTCGAGCGACCTCGCGTACTACAGCAGCAGCCAGAGCAGGTTCACGGTGGCGCGGGGGCGCTACACGGTGCTCGTCGGCACCTCGTCGGCCGAGCTCGACAACCGCGCCAGCTTCGACGTCGGGCGTTTCGGGCACGGCCGCTGAATCACCGGCAGGACCGATAACCGCAGGCACGGCCGCTGAACCACCGGCAGGACCGATAACCGCAGGCACGGCCGCTGAACCACCGGCAGGACCGATAACCGCAGGCACAACCCCCAGCACATCACCCGACCCCCTCAACCGCCTCCGCCGTCCGCGTCGCCAGCGATTGCGCGAGCTCGTCGCGCGAGTGGATGTCGAGCTTCAGGTACACGTGGCGCAGGTGGTACTCGATCGTCTTCGGACTGAGGAACAGCGTCGCCGCCGTCTCACGCGTCGTCTTCCCGCCGGCCAGCAGCAGCGCGATCTGTAGCTCCTGCGGCGTCAGCTCATCGACCGTGCTCGGGTCGCGCCGGCGCAGCGTCTCGCCCGTCGCGGCCAACTCGGTTCGCGCCTGCTCGGCCCAGGGGCGGGCGTCGAGGCGCTCGAACGCCTCGACCGCGGCCCGCAGCTGCTCGCGCGCCAGCACGCGACCCCGCGCACGCCGCAGCCGCTGCCCGTACGCGAGCCGTGTCCGCGCGGTCTCGAACCCGTCGACCGTGTCGCCGTGGAGGCGGAGCGCGCGCTCGAACTGCTCCTGGTAATCGCCGTCGGCTGCGACCAGCCCGGCGCTGCGCAGCGCGCGCGCGAGTGACCACGGCTGTCCCTTGGCCTCCGCCGCGGTCATGAACTGGGCCGCGACGACCTGCGCATCGTTCATCCGGCCGAGCCGGACGTAAGCATCGACGAGCTCAGCCGCCGGAGAGAGGTCGACGTCGGTGATCCCGAGCTCGCGCAGCAGACGGCGCTGATCCTCGAAGTGCTCGGCGGCCCGCGCGGCGTCGCCGAGACCGAGCTCGAGCTCGCCGAGTGCGGCGGCTGCCCACACGTCGTACAACCGCGTTCCGAGTTCGACGGTCAGCTGGATCGCCTCGCCGGCCAGCGCGCGGGTCTCCTTCTCGCGGCCGCGCCGGGCCTGGAGCCACGCGAAACCGGACAATCCGAAGCCGAGATCGGTGCGCTGATCGGTCTCGCGCGCCATCCCTATCGCTTCCTCGTAGGTGGCCTCGGCGACCGCCCAGCGATCGGACGTGGCCTGGTCGCGTGCGAGCAAGAACAGCACGAACGGCATCCCGCCGAGCGCCGCGCGCTCCCGCGCGGTCTCGAGCGCCTGCGCGAGCACCGACCGCCCCACGTCGGCCTTGCGCAGGAAGATCGGACCGAGCGTCAGCCACGGGAGCAGCTCGAGGTCGTCGATCAACTCCGGCGAGCCGTCCGCGAGCGCGACCGAATGGTGCAGGGCCTCGGCGCCGGCGGCCGCGTCGCCGCCGAGAATGCACGCCATTCCGACCGCGGTCTCCGCGAGGAAATGCGAGCGCACCGAAGCGTCGGCGGACAGCAGGGCGTGCGCCCGTTCGGCCGCCACGAGCATGTTCGCCGGCTTACCGGCGGCGAAGCACGCGACCGCCGCCTCGGCGAGCATCGCGACGGCGCGCTCTGGATCGGCACGCGCCGCAGCCGCCGTGAGGATCTCATACCCCCGCATCACCGGCCCGCGGCGGACGGTGATGTGGCCGGAGAGGTGATCGATCGCGACTCCGGTCACCGGGTCAGCCGTGTACGCGCGGGCGTCCTCGAGCAACGCGCCGGCGCGCTCGGCCAGTCCGGCGTGCCATGCGGCCTCGGCGGCGTCCAGCAGGAGGCGGGCGCGACGTTCGTTGTTGGCGCCGAGCCTCGCCGCACGCTCGAATGCCCCCGCGGCGGTTGCGTACGAGCTGCGGTCGCGGCTCCGGACCCCGGCCTGCTCGAGCGCCGCCGACGCGGCGTTGTCGGTCCCCACGGCGGCTGCGGCCAGGTGCCACGCGCGGCGATCGACGTCACGGTCGGGCAGCGCCCCGGCGAGCGCACGGTGGGCGGCGCGTCGCTCCTCGATCGAAGCAGCGGCGTAGATCGCCGACCGGGCCAGCGGGTGCCGGAACTCGACCGACCCCGGCTTCAGCGTCACGAGCCCGGCCGCGTCGGCGGCCGCAAGCGCGGCCAGATCGATTTCGAGCCTGCCGGCCGCGCGCTCGAGCACCGGCAGATCACCGCTCTCGCTGGTCGCCGTCAGCACCAGTGCCCGGCGAGCGGACTCGTCGAGCTCGCCCACTCGGCGCAGGAACGCGCGCGAGATGCGCGCGGACACGAGCACCGGCGCCCCCTCGGGAGCGAGCGCGAGATCGTCGGCGTCGGCCGCGAGCTCGAGCAACGCGAGTGGGTTGCCGGCGGTGGCTCCGTGCAGTCGTTCGGCGGCCATCGGCGCGAGTCCCGCCAGCAACGTCGCCGCCTCGCCGCTGGTTAGCCCGGCCAGCCGGAGGGTCGGCAGATCGGCCCCGTCGAGCAGCGAGGGATCGCCCTCGCGGACCGCGATCAGGACCGCGATCGGATCGGCCACCAGCCGGCGGAAGGCAAACAGGAGCGCTTGCGCGCTCGAGCCGTCGAGCCAATGCGCATCGTCGACCAGGACCACCACCGGCTCCTGCTCGGCATAGGCGGCCAGCAGGCTGAGCGTGGCCGCGCCGACCGCGAACCGCTCCTGGGCCGGACCACGCCGGAGCGCGAGCGCGCCCTCGAGCGCCACGGCCTGAGGCTCCGGGATCACGTCGAGCATCGCGAGCGCCGGCCGCAGCAACTCGAGCAGGGCACCGAACGGAATCTGGGCCTCCGACTCGATCCCACGAGCGCGCAGGACGCGCATCCCGGCCGCGCACTGTGCCGCGTGATCGAGCAACACCGTCTTCCCGATCCCGGCCTCCCCCACCACGGCAAGAGTCGAGCTGGTGCCCGAGCGCGCACGCTCGAGCGCCCGCTCGATCACCTCGCGTTCCCGGTCACGTCCGACCAGCACGACGGGAGTCAAACCACCCGATGCCATGGCAAAGGCCACCCCCGAAGACTAGGTGCCCCCCGGAAGCGAGGGCTGTAACCGCAACTCTAGCCTCGCCGGAAACGACTCTAGGAGGAAATCAGTGAGCACGATCGAGGAACCCGTCGCGGTCGACGGTGACAAGCTCATGCAGTTCGTCTTCCGCGCGGTGGACGAAGTAGGCGCCACGTTGAACGCGGCACTCGTGGTGATGGGCGACAAGCTCGGCTGGTACCGGGCGCTGGCGGGTGCCGGCGGCCTGTCGCCCGCGGAGCTCGCCGAGCGCACCGACTCCGCCGAACGGTACGTCCGGGAGTGGTTGAACGCCCAGGCGGCGGGCGGCTTCGTTCACTACGACCCCGACAGCGGTCTCTACAGCCTGCCGCCGGAGCAGACGGTCGCCCTCACCGATCCGAGCAGCCCCGCGTACCTGCCGGGCCTGTTCCAGACGGCGATCGGATCGGTCATCGACTCTCCGCGGATCACCGAGGTGGCCCGCAGCGGAGCAGGACTCGGCTGGGGCGACCACGTCCACGACGTCCACGAGGGATGTGAGCGCTTCTTCCGCCCGAGCTACAACGCCCACCTGGTGGCGGATTGGCTGCCTGCGCTCGAAGGCGTGGTGGCGAAGCTCGAGAGCGGCGCTCGCGTGGCCGACGTCGGATGCGGCCATGGCGCATCGACGATCCTGATGGCGGAGGCCTTCCCGAACTCGACGTTCGTCGGCTCGGACTACCACGACGGGTCGATCGAGACCGCGCGCCAGCGTGCGCAGGATGCCGGGGTCGCCGATCGGGTCACCTTCAACATCGAGCCGGCGGCCGGCTTCAGCGGCACCGGCTACGACCTCGTCACGATGTTCGACTGCCTGCACGACATGGGCGATCCGGTTGGCGCCGCGCGCCACGTCCACTCGGCGCTTGGGCCCGAGGGGACGTGGATGATCGTCGAGCCGCACGCGGGCGATCGGGTCGAGGACAACCTCAACCCCGTGGGCCGCACGTACTACGGGTTCTCCACGCTGCTGTGCACGCCGGCATCGCTCTCGCAGGACGTCGGCCTCGCACTCGGGGCGCAAGCAGGCGAGGCGCGGATCCGCGACGTGGTGGAGGCAGGCGGCTTCACCCGCTTCCGCCGCGCCGCGGAGACGCCGTTTAATCTCGTATTCGAAACGAGACGGTGACCGGGACCACATCACCAGTGACGGCGCCCGTGAGCCCAGGGGGGCTCGCGGGCGCCGCCGCGCCCGAACAGACTCGCGCCCGCTACCCCGACGCCGAGGGTTACGCGGAGCGAGACGGCGTGCGGATCTTCTGGGAACGTTACGGCGACGGAGATCGCACGGTGCTGCTGCTCCCGACGTGGTCGATCGTGCACTCGCGGTTCTGGAAGCTGCAGATCCCTTACCTCGCCCGCCACTGCCGGGTGGTCACGTTCGACGGCCGGGGCAACGGTCGCTCGGATCGACCGGCCGGCGCCGAGGCGAACAGCACCGATGAGTTCGCGGAGGATGCGCTCGCGGTGATGGACGCGACCGGCACCGAACGGGCGACGCTGGCGGCGCTATCGTGCGGCGCTCTGTGGGGGACGATCGTCGCCGCCAACCATCCCGAGCGGGTGGACGGGATCGTCTACATCGCACCCGCGGTTCGACTGGCCCCCGGCCACCCCGAGCGGGACGTGCCGTTCGACGAGCCGCTCGACGGTGACGAGGGGTGGGCGAAGTACAACAGCTTCTATTGGAAGCGGGACTACCGCGACTTCCTCGAGTTCTTCTCCGCCAAGTGTTTCAACGAGCCGCACTCGACCAAGCAGATCGAGGACACGATTGGCTGGGGGCTCGACACTACGCCCGAGACGCTCGCGGACACCACCCGCGGCATCGGTTTCCCGCGCGACGAGGACTTCGGCGAGATGTGCGCACGAGTTCGGTGTCCGACGCTCGTGATCCACGGCGACTCCGACCTGGTCCGGCCGCTCCGGCAGGGCAGGGCGCTGGCCGACGCGACCGGCGGCACGCTCGTGACGCTCGAGGGCGCCGGCCACATCCCGAACGCCCGCGATCCGGTCAAGCTGAACCTGCTGCTCCGCGACTTCATCAGCCCGCCGCCCGCGCCGCGGCGCTGGACGCGGGGCCGGTCTCGAACGAGGCGAGCGCTGTATGTGTCCTCCCCGATCGGGCTCGGCCACGCCCGCCGCGATGTCGCGATAGCGCAGGAGCTCCGCCGGCTCCACCCCGATCTCGAGATCGACTGGCTCGCCCAGCACCCGGTCACCGAGGTGCTCGAGGCGAGCGGCGAGCGGATCCATCCCGCCAGCGCGCTGCTCGCCGGCGAATCGCCCCACATCCAATCCGAGGCCCACGAGCACGAGCTGAATGTGTTCGAGGCGTTCCGGCGGATGGACGAGATCCTGGTTGCGAACTTCATGGTGTTCCACGATCTGGTCACGGACGAGCAGTACGACCTGTGGATCGGAGACGAGGCGTGGGAGCTCGACTACTTCCTCCACGAGAACCCCGAGCTGAAGTCCGCCGCCTACGTATGGCTGAGCGACTTCGTCGGCTGGCTGCCGATGGCCGAGGGCGGCGAGCGCGAGGCGCTCCTGACTCGTGACCTCAACGAGGAGCTGCTGGAGCAGATCGCGCGTTATCCGCGGGTGCGCGACCTGTCGCTGTTCGTCGGCGACCCCGAGGACGTCGTGCCCGAACGCTTCGGGAAAGGCCTGCCGCCGATCCGCGAGTGGACCGAGCAGCACTTCAGCTTCACCGGCTACATCACGGGCTTCGATCCGGCGACGGTCGCCGATCGCGAGGCAACGCGCGCCGCGCTCGGCTACGGCGCCCGGGAGCGCGTGTGCGTCGCGACCGTCGGCGGCTCGGGCGTCGGTGAGCATCTGCTCCGTCGCGTGATCGCGAGCTTCCCCGAGGCCAAGCGGCTCGTCCCCGGCCTGCGGATGATCGTCGTGGCCGGCCCGCGGATCGACCCGGACACGCTTCCCGCGCACCCCGGACTCGAGATCCACGGATACGTCCACGACCTCTACCGCCACCTGGCCGCGTGCGATCTGGCGATCGTCCAGGGTGGGCTGACCACGACGATGGAGCTCACGGCGAACGGGCGCCCGTTCATCTATTTCCCGCTCGAGCGCCATTTCGAGCAGAACCTGCACGTCCGCCACCGGCTCGACCGGCACGGCGCAGGTCGCCGGATGGACTACCGCGACTCGCCGCCCGACGCGATCGCCGCCGCGATCGCGCAGGAGATCGACCGCGAGGTCGACTACCGGCCGGTCCCGACCGACGGGGCGGCGCGCGCCGCACGCCTGATCGCGGAGTTGCTTTAGATCGCGAACCATCTCTGAAAACGCGAGCGGCGGCCTCGAGGGCCGCCGCTCGTGCGGTTCCGCGGATACTCGTGAAGCGCAGGCGGGGGCAATTGCCAACGCTTCGCCGCGGCTCCTGGGGGCAAAGCGCGTATCAGTTCGACCCAGCCGTACCCGAATCCTGCTTCGGAGGCGGCTCGATCGGCGCGGCGTGGTCGAACGCGCGCCAAGTCTGGGTCATGAAGTGGGCCGTCGTGATCATCCCGATGTGCAACACGCGACGGTGGGTCACGTCGATCGCGATCTGGAGCCACACGGTGCCGAGGTCCGGTATCCGGCTGACGGTCGCGACGTCGGCGCGTTCGTCACCGTCCACGTGGTAGCGATCGAGCAGCTGTGGCTGTCCGACGAACGGCGTCCACCATCCGAGGTAGCCGGTGGCCGAAAACGGTGGACCGCCGCCGCCGTAGACGCTCGCCTGCCAGCGGTTGCTGCCGGCGTTACGCGTCCACTCGTGCGTTCCGACGATCGTCGTGTCGCTCACGAGGCGCCCATCATGGGACAACTCGTAGGCGAATCGATCGGGCGTCGCGACCTGGTAGGCGGTGACCTCGGGCGCGCCGGTGCCGCTCCCGAGCGTCTCATCGATCTCGACCGACCGAAGTCGGCCGGCGGAGCCCTCGACCGTCGCGAGCAACTGCCGCGCGACCGTGGAGGCGCCCGGTTCGTATCGGATCGGCAGCGAGACGCGGTACGTATGGCCGCCGCCGTCCACGTAGGCGACGAGCGCCGGGGGGAATCCCGCGAGCGCGAGCAGCGTGCACCCTGCGCCGCACGAGCCACCACTGGCGCTGCCCGGAACCCTGACCGGGAGGCCGACCGGATGCTGGAGCGCGTCGAGCGTCCGAAGCTCGACGCTCACCCCGCGGGCGCCGCGGGTGACGAGCGCGTTGACGATGTACGGACCGGCCTCGCCGGCGACCGACAGCTGGTCGCCCTCCGCGGACGTCTCGAGCACCCTCGTCGGTGCGACCGCGCCGACCGCGGCGACCTGCTCGGCGACGTCGATCGGTGGCGCGTATGCCAGTAGCAGCGCGGCGGCCACGACGATCCCGACCCCAAGGATCGGCTCGGTCGCGAGCAGCCGCCAGTGACGCCGCTCGAGCGCCACGTCGTACCGCCGGCCGACCGCGAGCAGCCGCGGGCGCAATCGCAACGCGTGCGCGTAGGACAGCGCGGCCACCACGCCGACGAGCGCGGTCTTGACCAACAGCACGCGCCCGTAGGCGGTGCTCCACAAAGCCTGCGGAGATCCGAGCTCGGTGGCGGCATTGAGCGCTCCCGCGACCACGAGCGCGAGGAACGCCGGGAGCGCCACCGCCCCGAATCGCGGCAGCACGACCTCGACGATCCGGCGGCGCCCGGCGGGACCGAGCACGCGCAACCGCGGCACCCACGCGATCGCGATCATCGCGATTCCCCCCAACCACACCGCCGCCGCGATCAGGTGAACGAGGTCGGCCGTGAACGCGATCCCGCTGAGACGGGCCGAGCTCGAATGGCCGCCGGCGGCGACGGCGGCGAGGGCCAGCACGGCCGGCGCGCTCGCGCGACGGGGAGCCCCACGCGCGGCGATCGCGACAGATGCCAGGAGCAGGACCGGCACCGCCACCCGGGTGTATCCGGCGGCGTCGGTAAACAGGTAGTCGTGCAGGGCTCGGCCGCTGAGCCCGCCGCCCGCGTGCGCCGCGTCGGCGAGCGTCGCGACGATCGAGAACAGCGCCGCCGCGCCGCCGATCACGATCGTGACCCGCCACTGCCGGCGACCAGCCCCGGGAGAGCCCTTGTCGGGCGCGAGCCAGCCGTCGGGGGCGAGCCAGCCGTCCGGGACGAGCCAGCCGCCAGGCTCGCCCCGCCGCGAGAGCAGCGCGGCGCAGAAGATGCCGCCGCAGAACAGGATCAGCGCGCCGTCGAACGTCGCATCGAGCAGCGCCCGCAACCAGCCTCCGGCGGCGAGCGGGCCGGGTGCCGCCGACACGGCCGGGCCCGACACCGCCGCGTGTACCCCGAACGAGTACGCGCCTTGCGCCGTGTGCCCGTCGTCGGCCGAGACCGTGTGCCACCGCACGTCGTACACCCCCCGCGCCAGGCGCCGGACCGGCCGCAGCACGAGCGCCGCCGGGCCGTCGCTGGTCACGGTCGAGCGCACGACGCCGCCGCGCGAGGTCGTCAGCGTCAGCGTGCTCAGCGGTCGATTCAGCGGCTCGCTGAACGTGACCGTGATCGCGGGCGGCGCCCCGGCGACCGACGCGCCCGGCGGCGGGGTCGACTCGATCGGGAGCGCGTGCGCAGATGCGGCCGCCGGGACGACCAGCAGGACGATCAGCGCGACGACTGAGGCACGCAGCGACGACACGTCATTGCACGGTCAGCGTTCCCTGCATCCCGGCGGCGCGGTGGCCCGGAACACTGCAATAGAACGTGTACGTGCCGGCCTTGAGCTTGAGCGTGAGCGTCTTCGTACCGCCCATGAACGTCGGGGTGGCGCCGACCACCGGCCCGCTGGTGCCCTGCTGGACGGTGAAGTTATGCGCCAGCGGCGAGGCGTTGGTGAACGCGATCGTGACCGTTCCGGCCTTCGCCGTCAGCGTGCTCTTGGTGAATTTCAAGGCACCGCTCGGATCGGCGGAGTCGGTCAACGCGGTGCTCGCGCCAGCGGACGCGCTCGAGCTGCCCGCGGCTGACGTCGACGCCGTCGTCGTCGCGGAAGCGGATGACGTGCCGGTGGCCGCCGCGCTCGACGTGCTGCTGGTTTTGCTCGACCCGCCACACGCGCTGACACCCAGCGTCAGCGCCGCGACTGCGAGTGTGAGCCGAAGTGTCCTCGACACAGGTCGCATCTCCTTGCTGTTAGATCGACTGAACAGTTGACGCCACACGGCGGCGCGTCCTTCCCGTCAGCGGTTCTACCAGCAAAGCGGCGACCGGCAAAACCCCCGTGCGGCGTACGTCAGGCGACCTCGAGCAGTTCGGCTTCCTCGACCTCGGCCACGTCCGCCTTGTAGTAGTACTTCCCGCCCCGCAGCCAGGACGCGATCGCGGCGACCAGGCAGCACCCCGCGGCGAAGTAGAACACGGTGTGGATCCCCGTCGCGAACGGATGCGACACGAGCGTCGGGAAGAACTTGTGGCCGGTAAGGTAGGCGGCGGTCGCGTGCGGCAGGTGCGGGAGCGTCGTGGCCAGCAGCGTGCCGACTGGGTTGTAGCCGAGGAACGAGGCGAACAGGCTTCCGACCGGCGGGAGCTTCGAGACCGTGGTGGCGGCGGCATGAGGCACGCCGTGCGACGCGAGCCCGTGGAACAGGACCGCCGGCAGCGTCGAGGACAGGCCGACGATGATCAGGCTGAAGAACACCCCGATCGACAGCACGGACGCGGAGTTCTGGAAGGTCGCGGCCATTCCGGCGCCCGACCCCCGCTGGTCGGGAGGCAAGCTGTTCATGATCCCGGTCAGGTTCGGCGCGGCGAACAGGCCCATCGCGGCGCCGATCAGGAGGATCACGAGCGCGAACTGCCAGTAGGTGAAGTTGATCGGGAGCGCGATCAGCAGCAGGAATCCGATCGCCGAGATGATCATTCCCCCGGTGGCGAACGGCCGCGCACCGAAATGGTCGGCCAGGCGCCCGGAGACCGGCCCTGCCACCAGGAAGCCGGCCGACAGCGGGAGCATGTAGATGCCGGCCCACAGCGGCGTGTGCGCGAAGCTGTAGCCGTGCAGCGGCAGCCAGATCCCCTGGAGCCACAGGATCAGCATGAACATCAGGCCGCCGCGGGACAGCGCCGCCAGGAACGTGGCCACGCTCCCACCGCTGAACGCGCGGATCTTGAACAGGTCGAGCCGGAACATCGGCGCGGCTACGCGACGCTCGATCACGACGAACAGGCCGAGAACCAGGACGCCACCCACGAGCGCGGCGATCACGCCCGGGGCCGTCCAGCCCATGTTGTGCCCGCCGTAGGGCAGGATCCCGTAGGTGATCCCGACGAGCACGGCGATCAGCCCTACCGCAAACGTGACGTTGCCCCACCAGTCGATCTTGGCCGGGGTGCGAACGCCTCGATCCTCTAGCTTCAGGTACGCCCACACGGTCCCGAATAGCCCGAAGGGCACCGAGACAAGGAACACCAGCCGCCAGGCGACCGGTGCGAGTACGCCACCGAGCACGAGCCCGATGAACGAGCCGCCGATCGCGGCGACCATGTTGATCCCGAGCGCGAGGCCGCGCTCCTCAGCGGGGAACGCGTCGGTCAGGATCGCCGAAGAGTTCGCCATCAGGAACGCCGCGCCGATCCCCTGAACGACGCGCATGATGATCATCCACAGCGCCCCGGCGCTGCCCTCCAACCACGTCACCGACAGCAGGATCGAGCCGAGCGTGAAGATCGCAAAGCCGAGGTTGTACATCCGCACCCGTCCGAAGATGTCCCCGACCCGGCCGAGGCTCACGACCAGCACAGCCATCACGACCATGAAGCTGAGCAGCATCCACAGCAGGTAGCTGGTGTTCGACGGGATCAGCGGGTTCAGATGGATCCCCCGGAAGATCGCCGGGAGGGCGATGATCACGATCGACTGGTTGATCACGGCCATCAAGATGCCGAGCGTCGTGTTCGACAGCGCGATCCACTTGTAGCGGTCGGGGTGCGTCGCCGGACGAGCGCCGTTCGCGCCGGAGGCTCCGTTCGTCGCGCTCACTGCGACAACCTCGCGATCAGCTTGTCGAGGATCTCGACGGCCGCGGCGAGCGTCTCGACCTCGCCGTCGTCGAGCATCGCCATCTCCTCGTGGAGCAGCGCCCGGTACTCGGCGCGCAATTGCGCGAACGTGTCCTCGCCCTTCGCCGTGAGGGTGACGAGCACCGCGCGGCCATCGCTGAGGTCGGGAATCCGCTTGACCCAGCCCCGCTCCTCCAGGCGGTTGACGAGCAGCGTGATCGCCGGCTGCGTGACGCGCTCCTCGGCCGCGAGCTCGGTGATCCGCCGGGGCCCGTCACTCAGCGTGCGCAGCACACCAACCTCGGTGCGCGACACGCACACCGTCGACCGCGTCAGGAACAACCGCGACAGCGCCGAGCTTCGCTGTGGGAGCGCTTCCGCGATGTCATCCAGCTGGCTGCTGCGGCGGTCGACGCTGGCAGGCTCCATGAGGCGCTTATATTAGTGGCTAATGGGATCGCCGGGGCTGCGACCGGACGGTTGCTCACCCGGCAGTATGGGCGCGAGATGAGTCGTCCGCTTCTGTGGCACCTCCCGGTGTCCCACTACAGCGAGAAGGTCCGCTGGGCCCTCGACCACAAACGGGTCGCCCACCGCCGCCGAGCCCTGATCGGCGGCGTTCACATCCCGATCGCGGTGCTGATCACCCGCGGCCGCCAGTACACGCTGCCCATACTCGAGCTCGACGGCCGCACGATCGGCGACTCGACCGCAATCATCGCCGCCCTCGAGGATGCCTGTCCCGACCCACCCCTGTACCCCGCCGACCCCGACGAGCGCCGGCGCGCGCTCGACCTCGAGGACTGGTTCGACGAGCGGCTCGGCCCGGACATTCGGCAGTTCGTATTTCACGCCCTCCGCGGCGAGCGGGAGCTGTTCGACGACCTGGCGGCGTCCCAGATCCCCGTCCCCCTGAGGCGCTACCGCCGGCTCGCCGGCGCCTACGGCCGGGGCTTCACCGCCCTCCGCTACCAGACCGCCAATGATCACCGTGCAGACGACGCGCTCCGCCGCGTCACGGCCGCGTTCGACCACCTGGAGTCAGAGCTCGGCGACCGGCAGTACCTCGTCGGCGACTGCTTCACCGTCGCCGACCTGACCGCGGCGGCCCTCCTATACCCGCTGGTGCTGCCGCCAGAGGGGCCGCTCCAGATGAAATCGCCCGCGGCCGTGGCCCGGGTCCAAGCGTCGCTCGCGGATCGCCGGGGCTATCGCTGGGCGGAGGAGATGTTCGCCCGCCACCGTCGAGCTGAGCCTCAGGCGCGACTCTCGCCCAGGTAGCTCGCGGCCAGTAGCGCGCTGTCGGCGCGCAGGCGCTCGGCGCTGTCGCTCGCCACCAGCTCGCCGTGCGAGAGCACGTAGCCGCGGTCGGCGATCTCGAGCGCGAGGTGGACGTGCTGCTCGACCAGCAGCACCGCGGTCCCGTGACTCGAGGCGAACTCCCGCACCACGGGGAGCAGCCGCTCGACGATCACCGGCGCGAGGCCGAGGCTGAGCTCGTCGAGCAGCAGCAGCCGCGGGCGCCGGCTCAGCGCCCGCGCGATCGCGAGCATCTGCTGCTCTCCTCCCGACAACAGGCCCGCACGGCGCCCGCCCAGGTCGCGCAACGCCGGGAAGTGCGCAAACGCCGCGTCCAATTCCGGCCCGTCCCGCACCCCGTCGAGCCGGAAGTGCTCGCTCACGGTCAGACCGTAAAAAATCCCCCGACCCTGCGGGACGTGCACGATCCCGCGGCGAACGCGCGCCGTCGGCGATATCCCCTTGAGGTCGGCGCCGTCCAGCCGCACGAGTCCGCCCATCGGCTTGACCAGCCCCGAGATCGCCCGCAGCGTCGTCGTCTTGCCGGCGCCGTTGGCCCCCATCAGCGCGACGACCTCGCCCGGCGCCACCGACAGCGTCAGACCGCGGACGACCGGCGCGCGATCGTAGCCGGCGCTCAGCGCGTCGAGCTCGAGCGTCGCGCTCATCGAGTCGGCGCCCACGGCTGGCCCGGATCGAGCGGCCACCGCGGCGGCGGAACCGTCGCGGCCTCGTCGCCTCCGTCGGACCCGGCCGTCACCGCGGCGTCCCGCCTGAACTCCCGGGGCGAGCACCCGTAGGCCTGGCGGAACAGCCGGCTGAAGTGCGGCGCGCTCGGCAACCCCCAGCGACTGGCGATCGCCGAGATCGGTTGATCGGCGAACGCCGGGTCGAGCAGGTCGCGGCGGCAACGATCAAGCCGCGCGGACCTGATGAAGTCGCACACCCGCAGACCCTCGGCCTCGAACACGCGATGCAGGTACCGGGTCGAGATGTAACACGCGCGCGCGAGCTCCTCGGGGTTCAGCCCCGGATCGCCGAGCCGCGCCTCGATATACGCCTGGGCGTGAATCAGGAGCTCCGCCGTTGACCGCGGGCGCGGCACCCGCGTCGCATCGAGATCCCCGTACAGCCGGCGGACCAGGTCGATCACGTGCTCGGCCAGTCCGATGTCACCGCTGCCGATGCTGCCGTCGGCCAGGCCGTTCGCGGCCTCGCTGAAGAACCGCGCCGCGAGCCGGGGCAGCCCCGCCTCGCCGGGGATCGTGACCGCGGTCAGCCGCGACACCTTGCCGGCGTGCTTGCCGAGCGCCGACTTCGGAATCCGCAGGACGAGCAGGTCGAACGGCGCGTCCGCGCGGAAGATCGCCGGCTGCGATGTGTCGTAGCTCGTGATGTCGCCCGGGTTGAGCGTCGTCGCCCGGTGCTGCTGGGCGCCGTGCAGCCGGCCGCGCAGCAGCAACGAGACGTGCAGGCACTCCGGGTCGCCGGCGACGATGTCCCGGGGCGTTCGCCGCATCGTGTTGGGGCCCGCGGCGATCCGGTACACGCCCACCGTGCCGAGATGGTCGGCCCACATCCGGGCCCAGAACCGGTCATTCGAATCGGTGCCGATGTGCAGGGGGTGATAGGCGTCGCAGGACGACTGGGCCCAGAACTCGACCCGGTCCGACGCCGGCACCGCGTTGGTGTCGATCAGCAACGTCATCGTGCGCCAGAACAGCTCCGTGGCTGGTGCAGCGGCCTGTCTCTCCCTCGACTGTGTGGGCTGCCGGTCGCCACTCTACTACCGCCCGCGGGCCCTTTCGACGAGTAGCCCGTTTGCGTTTGGTGAGCCACCGTGCATCCCGCGCACGACCACTTGTCGTTCAGCGCACAGCCCGACGCGGCCCGTTGCTTCTGCGCGCACACCTCGCCAAAGCCGCTGCGTCCGGGCACCGGCGCGCGCCTAGCATCGCCCCGACTTTCACATGAACAGCGCCATCCCAGGGAGGAGGAGTGGAATGGACCGAATCCTTGCGACCCACACCGGGAGCCTGATCCGGCCGCCCGAGTTGCTGGCGTTTCTCGCAGCCAAGGAACGGGGGCAGGGTTACGACGAGGAGGCTTACCAGAAGTGCCTGCGGGCAGCCGTTGACGACATCGTCGACAAGCAGGTCGAGGTGGGGATCGACGTGCCCGACGACGGCGAGATGGGCAAGGCGAGCTGGATCACGTACCTGTACGAGCGGGTCAGCGGCCTCGAGGTCCGCGCGATCCAGCTCGAGGGCGGGACCATGTATCCCCCGAGTCGGGACCGCCAGGCGTTCCCCGGCGCCTATACCGCGATGGACGCGCTCGAGAACGCCAGCGTCAACGAGTCGAACGCCGCCTCCTCGAGCGCGCTGCCCGACGAGCAGGCCGCGGCCTCCGGCGAGGGCGTGGCGTGGGTGTGCACCGGCCCGCTGACCTACGACCGCGCCGCGGTCGACCGGGACATCGCCAACTTCAAGGCGGCCCTCGCCGAGCACGAGCACGACATCGTCGACGGCTTCCTGCCGGTGGTGGCGCCCGCCAGCGCGTACTGGCTCGTGAACGAGTACTACGCCGGCGAGGAGGAGTTCATGTTCGCGCTGGCCGACGCGCTCAGCCAGGAGTACCGGGCGATCGTCGACGCCGGGCTGCTGGTCCAGGTCGACGACGCGGTGATGATGCACGAGGCGGACACGATGATGTCGCGCGGGCAGTCGTGGGAGGACTACCGCCGGTGGGCCGACCTGCGCGTGCGCGCGCTCAACCACGCGCTCGAGGGCCTGCCCGAGGACCGCGTCCGCTACCACGTGTGCTGGGGCAGCTGGCACGGCCCGCACGCGTTCGACCCGGAGCTCAAGGACGTGGTCGACCTGATCCTGGCCGTGAACGCGGGGACCTATGTCATGGAGCAGGCCAACGCTCGGCACGAGCACGAGTGGCGGGTGTGGGAGGAAGTGCCGCTGCCCGAGGGCAAGAAGCTGATCCCGGGCGTGGTCACGCACCACACGAACGTCATCGAGCATCCCGAGCTCGTGGCGCAGCGGCTGGTCCGGCTGGCCAATGTGGTCGGCAAGGAGAACGTGCTCGCCGGGACCGATTGCGGCTTCGCCCAGGGGGCGTTCATCGAGCGCGTGCATCCCGAGATCCAGTGGGCGAAGCTCGCGGCACTCGCGGAAGGCGCACGGCTCGCATCTAGGGAGCTTTGGGGCGCGGCGGCCGCGGTCTGAGCGACGTGGCGGTGAAGCGCATGACTTATTCCACAAGGAGGAGAACGTGACCATGCAGGCACGTAGAGGGTGGCTCGGAGTGGTGGCGCTGGCCGCCACCCTAATGGTCGCCACAGGGTGCGGAAGCAGCAACTCGAGCTCGACGACCTCGAGTGCGAGTGCGAGCGCAACCTCGAGCTCGAGCACCGCGGCGGCCACGACGCCGGCGGCCACGCCCGGCAGCGGCGGCGCCGGCGCGGCGTCGGTGACCAATTACCTGACCTATGTCGACGGCAAGGCCGGCAAGGCCAACCCGTCGCTCCCGCCCGTGACCGTCGGCTGGGTCAACCAGCAGGGTGGCCAGCAGGTGATCGGGGCGCTCGCGACCAACGGCGCGCAGCTCGCGGTCAAGTACATCAACGATCAGGCCGGCGGGATCGACGGCCATCCGCTGGTGCTGAGCACGTGCTTCATCACCTCCGCCGAAGAGGAAGGCACGACCTGCGCGCAGAAGTTCCTCGCCAACAAGAGCATCTCGGTGATCGACGTCGGCGCGGTGGCGATCGGAATCCAGTCGCTGTACTCGACGCTCGGCACCGCCAAGCCGGTCATCACAGGCGTGTCGGTGACCCCGGTCGACTCGACCAAGGCCAACGCGGTGATCCTGTTCGGTGACGTCACCCACGTGCTGGGCCCGTTCGGCACGTACGCCAGTCAGGTCCTGCACGCCAAGACGGCCGCGCTCGTATATCCGGACATCGCGGGCATCACCGATGGAGCGGCCGCGATCTCCGCGTCGCTGAAGGCGGCGGGCGTCAAGGTCAAGAGCGTCGCGTACGACCCGAACGAGACCGACCTGATCGGTCCGCTCACGAGCGCCGGCGCGTCGAGCGCCGACCTGGTGATCCCGTACACCGAGGCCGGCGGCTGCGTCGACCTGGCCAAGGGGCTCAAGCAGCTCGGCATCACCGACGCCAAGAAGATCCTGTCGGCGCCGCTGTGCCTGAACAGCCAGGTCGCGCAGGGTCTCGGCGGCGACTTCCCGATCTGGACGTACGCGATCGCGAGCTCGCTGTACGGGGATCCGACCGACCCCGGCATGCCGCCGTACATGAAGATCACCGCGCAGTACGGTCAGACCGCCAACGCGCCCGATCCGTGGAACATCGTGTCGTTCGGACAGATGCTGACCACAGCTCGGTTCCTGAACCAGCTCGGATACAGCGGCATCACCCCGTCGGCGGTACTGGCTAAGGCCAAGGCGTTCACCGGGCCGGTCGCCCTCGGGGCACCGTCGCTCCAGTGCGGCAAGTACCCGAGCGCGCCGGCGGTGTGCAACGATCGAACCCAGTTCTTCCTGTACAAGGGAAAGCACGTGTTCGTCAAGTCCGCGGGCTGGTTGCAGCCGCCCGCATGAGCAGACAAATCGACTGACCGGGCCCGCGGCGTAGCGTGCAACAGGTACTGCTGTACGCGCTCCTCGGGCTCGGCTCGGGCGCACTGATCGCCGGGATCGCGCTCGGGGTCGTCCTGACCTACCGAGGCTCGGGGATCATCAACCTGGCGACCGGCGGGTTCGCGATGCTCGCCGGGTACGCCTTCTGGGCGATCCGAATCGATCTGCTGCACTGGTCGACCGGGCCCGCGCTGGCCGCCAGCCTCGTCGTCGTGCTGGCGGCCGGTGCGGCGACCGAACTGATCGCGTTCCGGCCGCTGCGCACCGCCTCGCCACTGGCCAAGCTCGTCTCGTCGCTCGGCGTGCTGCTGGTGCTCCAGGCTTCCATGCTGCTCGCGTTCGGCAGCTCCGAGCAGCCCGAACCGAACGTACTGCCGCAGAACACCGTGTCGATGCTGGGCGCGGTCATCCCGATCGACCGCTTCATCATCACCGGGATCGTGATCGTGCTGAGCGTCGCGCTGTGCGGCGCTCTATCGGTTCACGCGCTTCGGGCTGCGTACGCGCGCGGCGTCCGAGAACGAGGTCGCGGCGATGCTCGGCGGCCTGTCGCCGAACTCCCTGTCGATGGTGAACACGCTGCTCGCGTCGGCGATCGCCGGCGGTATCGGGATCCTGGCGGCGTCGATCACGCAACTCGACACCGAGACGCTGCCGCTCCAGATCGTGCCGGCGCTCGCCGCGGCGCTGCTCGCGCGGTTCACCTCGTTCGGCATCGCGTGCGCGGCCGGGATCGGCCTCGGGATCCTCGAGTCGGAGATCCAGTACATCTCGAACCTGTCGTGGTTCCCGACGTCGGGCGGCACCGCGATCCCCGGCGTCGCAGAACTCGTGATCTTCATCCTGATCGTGCTGTTCATGTATCTGCGCGGTGCGAAGCTGCCCGGTCGCGGAGAACTCGTCGAGCAGCGGCTGCCCGAGGCGCCCCGCCCGCAGCACCTTCTCCGCACGACCGCGGTCGGGGTCTTGGTCTGCGCGATCGCGCTGGTGGTGCTCCCGTTCGACTTCCGCGAGGCGCTGATCAACACGCTGATCGGGACGGTCATGGCGCTCTCGCTGGTCGTGATCACCGGGTTCGTCGGCCAGATCTCGGTGGTCCAGTTGACGCTCGCCGGCGTGTCGGGATTCACGATCTCGCACCTGGCGGTCAACGCAGGGATCGGGTTCCCCCTGGCCCCGCTCGCCGGAACGCTCGTCGCGGTGATCCTCGGCCTGATCACCGCCGCCTCGGCTTTGCGCGTGCGCGGGGTGAGCCTCGCCGTGGTCACGCTGGCCGCGGTCGTCGCGATCACGAACTTCGGTTTCCTCAACACCACCTGGGGCGGCGGGCAGACGGGCTCGCCCGTACCCGAGCTGAAGCTGCTCGGGCTCGACCTCGGGCCGCGGTCGGCGTTCCGCGGACTCGACGGCAACCTCCCGAGCCCCGTGTTCGGCTGGGTCGCGCTCGCGGTTACGGTGGCCGCATGCTTGACCGTCGCCTGGATCAGGCGCGGCGATCTCGGGCGGCGGATGCTCGCCGTGCGCTCAAACGAGCGTGCCGCCGCGGCGGCGGCGATCGACCCGCGCATGGTCAAGCTGATTGCGTTCGGCATCAGCGCGGCGATCGCCGGCCTCGCCGGCTCGTTGTACGCGTACAACTTCGGCTCGGTCAGCGCCGATCGGTTCGACGTGTTCACCGCGCTCAGCCTGATCGCGTTCGCGTACGCCGGCGGGATCACGCTGATCTCCGGCGCCGTGTTCGCCGGTCTGATCTCCACCCAGGCGCTGTTCCCGTACGCGCTCGACAAGTGGTTTGGGATCAACGGCAACTGGTTCCTGCTGTTCGGCGGCGCGATCCTGATCATCACGCTGATCCAGAACCCGGAGGGAGTTGCCGGCGCGTTCTACAAGAAGACGCACAAGCGCCCCGTGGTCCACCCACCGGAGACGCCGCCACGTGCCGGTGATATGGGTCTCGCTTCGCTCGACGTCCCTGGGGCCGGTCCGCCGGGCATCCGTGCCCGACGGGAGGCGGAGCCGCCGCACCCGGGGGTGCCGTTCCGCCGGGCGTCCGTGCCCGGCGGGAGGCGGACGCCACCGCCCCCGTGCTCGCGATCTCCGGGCTCTCCGTTTCGTTCGGCGGCGTCCACGCGCTCGAGCGCGTCGACCTCGAGGTCCGCGAGGGCGAGCTCGTCGGCCTGATCGGACCGAACGGCGCCGGCAAGACGACGCTGATCGACGCGGTCACGGGCTTCGTGCCGTTCACGGGGAGCGTCTCGCTCGACGGGGAGGACATCGGTGCGTTGCCGGCGTACCAGCGAGCCCGCCGCGGGCTCGCGCGGACCTGGCAGAACACCGACCTGTTCGACGACCTCGAGGTCGGCGAGAACGTCGCCGTCGCCGGCGGGCAGGCCGACCGGACGCTGGGCTTGGTCGGTCTCGACTGGGCAACCGAGGCGATGCCCGACCAGCTCTCGGAGGGACAGCGCAAGCTCGTGGGCGTCGCCCGCGCGCTCGCCGGCGGGCCGAGGTTGCTGTGCCTGGACGAGCCCGCCGCCGGACTCGACACGCGCGAAAGCGAGGAACTCGGTCTAGCGCTGCGCGACCTCGCCGACACCGGCCAGTCGACGCTCCTGATCGACCACGACATGGGGCTTGTGCTGGGCATCTGCGACCGGGTGGTCGTGCTCGAGTTCGGCCGCGTGATCGCGGACGGCCCGCCCGAGATCGTTCGACAGGACGAGCGCGTGATCGCCGCGTACCTCGGTGGCGGGGCGGGCGGGGTCCAAATAAAGGAGACCACACGATGACTCACTCCAGTCTGGAAGATCTTCTCCAGAGCGTCCCTTCGACGGTCGAGATGCTCCGCAACGCGCAGGTCGGCCCGAACGTGTACCCCGGCGTTCCCGCCGAGTACACGAACTGGCGCGACGAGCAGTGGGCGTGGCAGCACACCTGCGTCCTCTACAACCAGTCGTTCCACATGGCCGAGCTGGCCGTGCAGGGGCCCGACGCGATGACGCTGCTGTCGCGGCTGGGGGTGAACACATTCACCAACTTCGCGGTCGACAAGGCCAAGCAGTTCGTCCCGTGCACCCCGGACGGCTATGTGATCGGCGACGTGATCCTGTTCCACCTCTCAGACGACGAGTTCAATCTTGTCGGCCGCGCTCCGGTGCTGAACTGGGTCACCTACCACGCGCAAACCGGCGGCTACGACGTGCAGGTGGCGCTCGACCAGCGGAGCGCGCTTCGCGCCGACGGACGGCGCAAGCATTACCGCTTCCAGGTGCAGGGGCCCCACGCGATGGACGTGATCGCCCGCGCGCTCGGCGCGCAGCCACCCGAGCTGAAGTTCTTCAACGTGACCACGGCGCAGATCGGCGGGGTCACGGTAAGAGCGCTTCGCCACGGCATGGCCGGCCAGCCCGGGTGGGAGCTGTTCGGTCCGTGGAAGGACTACGACGCGGTGCACGCCGCGGTCGTCGAGGCCGGCGGCGAGTTCGGCCTGCGCCTGGTCGGCGGCCGGGCGTACTCCTCGAACGCGCTCGAGTCGGGCTGGATCCCCTCACCGCTGCCGGCGATCTACACCGGCGATGCGCTCCGGTCCTACCGGGAATGGCTGCCGGCGACCGGGTACGAAGGCTCGGCGTCGATCGGTGGCAGCTTCGTCTCTCCGGACGTCGAGGACTATTACTTCACGCCGTGGGATCTGGGTTACGGTCACCTCGTCAAGTTCGACCACGACTTCATCGGGCGCGACGCGCTCGAGCGGATGGCCGACGGCGATCATCGCCACAAGGTGACACTGGCGCTCGACGACGAGGACGTCGCGGACACGATCGCGACCATGTTCGGCCCAGGCGATCGCGCTAAGTTCATCGACTGGCCGTCGGCCGTGTACGCGATGCACCCGTTCGACAAGGTCACGGTGAACGGCGACACAGTCGGCGTCTCGACCTGGATCGGTTACAGCTTCAACGAGGGCAAGATGCTGACGCTGGCCGTGCTCGACGCTCGGTACGCCGAGCCCGGGACCGAGGTCACGTTCCTGTGGGGCGAGGAGGGCGGCGGCACCTCCAAGCCCACGGTCGAGCCCCACGTGCAACGCGAGCTCCGGGCCGTGGTCAGTCCGGTGCCGTACGTCGAGGCGGTCAGGAGCGGCTACGCGCCGAACAGCTGGCGCTCGGCGCGCGCGTAGGCGTCAGTCACAGCCGGATCGCGACGAGGACGATCGACCCGAGCGACACGCCGACCGCGGCGGCGGTTAGATACATCACGGTTGGCGAGGACAGCGGGCTGTAGCTTCCCCGTCGCAACGCTTCGTTAGTCCGCTGCTGGCGGACGGCACCGAGCACGAGCACGGCCACCGCGATCAGGCCATAGGCGATCCCGAGCGCCCGGAAAGGCCAGCGCGCGCCGTGGGTGAGCTCGGGCAGGATCCGACCGACGCCGATCGCGACAGCCGACGCGCCGATCCCCGTGCGCCACCACGCTAGCCATGTCCGCTCGGCAGCGAGCCAGGTGCGACGGGTGACATCGGAGTCCTGAGGGGTGGCGGGTTCGGCCTCCGTCGCCATCGCCGCTTACTGTGCCACACGTTCAGGCGGCACGTTCTGGAAATGGCGCCCGGCGGTCAGGCTCGCGCTCAACTTGATCGCCCTGACAGCGCCGGTCGCGCCCGCTTGCAGGGTGATGCCGATCGCGAGCACGAAGATTCCCGGAATCAGCAGGACCTTCGAGCCGAGCATCAGGATCCCGAGCCGCCCGAGCAGGTATGGCGGCGTGCACACGGTCGCGCCGATCGCTCCGCCGACTGCGCTCGTCGTCAGCTTGTCGCGCCTCGACTGCCTCGGCTTTCCCCCGATCAGCCGCGCCGGAACCGCCACGTAGCAGACCATCATCAGCCCGACCACGATGCTGAGCGAGATCCCGAACCACGGGCGCCCCCAACGGGTGACGATCATCGCCGCGAACGCGAGCAGCGCGCCGACGATCGCGCCCGAGACGAGGATCGGCGTCAGGTGCCGCTGAGCCTGCGCGACTCCAGGCCGGACCTCGGGGCGGCCGGGCTGGGCGATCGCGAACGCGAACACGGCGTTGAGCAGGAAGCTCGCCATCGTGATCGCGATGATCACCAGGCAGATCGGGATCAGGATCGGACCGCGGAGCACGTGAAACGTCTTGCCGTGGAGCACGTGCGCCTTGAGGTCGAACATCGCCAGCCAGATCCACATCGCGGGCAGGATCGTCACCAGCGTCAGCCGCCAGTTGGACACGAGCAGCCTCAGCCCGTCGAACAGCAGCACGAACGCGCTGACCGCGAGCGCGAGCGGTGCGAAGATTCGCCGCGACCGGCTCAGACGTAGGATCGCCTCCTCGATCTTCGCCTCGTCGTTCTCCTGGATCGCTTTGA
The DNA here is from genome assembly GCA_963770615.1 of uncultured Solirubrobacterales bacterium. GTDB lineage: Bacteria > Actinomycetota > Thermoleophilia > Solirubrobacterales > Solirubrobacteraceae > Palsa-465. Next base: position 247,969 of record CAVYQJ010000009.1, read on the forward strand.
TCAGCGACCGGACACGAGTCGCAGCCGAGTCGAGACGCCTCACGACGGACTTCGGAGCAGCACCAGCGAGCGACCGATCAGCGTGACCGGCGCCGACGGGTCGACCGCGCGGACGGCGCCGTCGGGGGCGCTCGTGTCGACCTCCACCTGCCAGGCCAGCCCGCGCAGCGACTCGGGAATCTTGAAATCGAGCGGCTCCCACCACGCGTTGATCAGGATCAGAAACGGGTCGTCGGGGCGAGTGTCGTCGCCGGTCGCTCCACTCAAGGCCACGTTTACCGACCTCGCGTACGCCGCACCCCAGTCCTGCCCGGTCATCGGGAGGCCGTCGGGGCGATACCAGTCGAGGTCGTCGCGTTCGTGCTCGTGCGCGGGCGTGCCCGTGAAGAACTGACGGCGGCGGAACACCGGGTGCTCCTCGCGCAGCCGGCACAGCGCCGCCGTGAACTCGATCAGGTCGCCGTTCGCCGCCACCGCGCTCCAGTCGAACCAGGTCAGCTCGTCGTCGTGGCAGTAGGCGTTGTTGTTGCCTCGCTGCGTACGCGCGAACTCGTCGCCTCCGAGCAGCAGCGGCGCGCCTTCGGAGAGCATCAGCGTCGCGAGGAAGTTGCGGCGCTGGCGCGCGCGCAGCTCGAGCACGTCGGCATCGTCGGTCGGGCCCTCCGCGCCACAGTTCCAGCTGCGGTTGTCGTCGGTGCCGTCTCGGTTGTTCTCGCCGTTGGCCTCGTTGTGCTTGTCGTTGTAGCTGACGAGGTCCGCGAGCGTGAAGCCGTCGTGGACGGTGACGATGTTCACCGACGCGGTCGGCCGCCGGCCGCCGTGGCCGAACAGATCTCTCGAGCCGCTGAGGCGAGTGGCCAGGGCGGGGAGCGCTCCCTCCGTGCCGCGCCAGAAGTCGCGCACGGTGTCGCGAAACTTGCCGTTCCACTCGCTCCAACCCGCCGGGAACTGTCCGACATCGTAGGCTCCGATATCCCACGGCTCGGCGATCAGCTTCACCTCGGACAGGATTGGGTCCTGCCCGATCGCCTCCAGGAACGACCCCTGCGGGTCGAAGTCGCTGGCCCCGCGTCCAAGCGCCGCCGCCAGATCGAAGCGGAAGCCGTCGACGTGCATCTCCTGCACCCAGTAGCGGAGCGCGTCCATCACCAGCCGCAGGGGCTGCGGCTGGTGCAGGTCGACCGTGTTCCCGCAGCCGGTGTCGTCGACGTAGCGAGCCCGGTTCGCGGCGAGCCGGTAGTAGGCGGCGTTATCGATCCCGCGGAAGCACAGCGTCGGACCCCACTCGCTCCCCTCCGCGGTGTGGTTGAACACCACGTCGAGGATCACCTCGAGCCCGGCCGCGTGCAGCGCGCGGACCATCGCGCGGAACTCGTCGACCTGGCTGCCGCCGTCGCCGCTCGAGGCGTAGCCGTTGTACGGGGCGAAGTACCCGATCGACTGGTAACCCCAGTAGTTGCGAAGCCCGCGGGCGACGAGTGCCGCGTCGTGGACGAACTGGTGGACGGGGAGCAACTCGACCGCGGTCACGCCGACGCGCCTGAGGTGCTCGACCGCGGCCGGGTGCGCCACGCCGGCGTACGTGCCGCGCAGTTGCTCGGGGACGTCCGGGTGGATCTTGGTGAAGCCCTTGACGTGGACCTCGTAGAAGATCGAGTCCGCCATCGCGCGCGCCGGCGGTCGGTCGTCGCCCCAGTCGAACTCGCCGGCGACCACCACCGAGCGGGGAACGTACGGCGCCGAGTCCGTGCCGTCGGCGCGGTCGGGATCGTCGGGCACGTGCCCGAACACCGCCGGATGCCACCGCACCTCGCCGGCGACCGCTCGGGCGTACGGGTCGAGCAGCAGCTTGGCCGGATTGCAGCGGTTCCCCGATGCGGGATCCCACGGCCCGTGGACGCGGAAGCCGTAGCGCTGCCCCGGCTCGACGTCCGGCAGGTAGCCCTGCCACACGAACGCGTCGCCCTGCTCGAGGTCGAACCTGGTCTCGGCGCCCTCGCGGTCGAACAGACATAGCTCGACCGCGTCGGCGACGCTCGAGAACAGCCCGAAGCTCGCGCCCGTACCGTCGTGACAAGCCCCCAGCGGCGCCCGCGCGGCCGGTTCGAGCTTGCGACGTGTCGATCCTACGGCCATCGTGTCGCCGTGAGCCTCGCTCCCCGCCGCACCACCCGCAAGGGAGCGCGCATGTGGGCCAACCGGAGGTTGGCATCCATATCGGTTCGCGGCGATGATCCGGACATGCGCCCCGGGGAGATCTTTGCACCTCGGCCGTTGCGCCGTGTGGCCAAACGGGTCGAAAGCTTCTACTGGGGCTCGGGGCTCTGTGACGACGTTCCGGCGCTCGCCTGGTACCTGGTCGGCGCCTGCGTGCCCCTGACGCTCGGGATCGCGGCGCTCGCCGCGCTCGTGCTCGGCGACGGTGCCCGCGCCGAGCACGTGGCCACCCGCCTGGCCAGCGTCCTACCGCCCGGCGCGCGCGACGAGGTCGTGAACCTGGTGCTTCGCACGCACCGGAACTCCCCCCTACTGCTCGCGGTCGCGGTCGCCTCGATGGTGTGGGCGGGCGCCGGCGCCACCGGCGTGATCGAGCGCGTCGAGTCGCGGTTGTTGGGAGCGCCACGCCTCGGGCCGCTCGCGCTGAAGCTGCGCCACCTGGGTCTCGCCGCCGGCATGGTCCTGATGATCGCGCTGATGGCCGCCGCCGCGACCGAGGCCACCAACCTCAGGGGGCGCCTCGGCTTCCCGGTCCCCGGCTGGCTTCTGTCGGTCGTCTCCGCCCTCGTGATCGCTGCCATCTGCTCGCTGCTGTACCGGTACGCCACTACCCGCCGGATCAGCTGGCGCGCCGCCGTGCGCGGCGGCGTCCCGGCCGCGATCGTCCTCGAGCTGACGCCGCTGATCGCCGGCTATTACGCCCGAGCCGTCGCCGGCCGGACGCCGGTCCAGGTGTTCCTCGTGCTCGCGGGGCTGCTGTTCACCTGCTACCTGGTGGCGCAGGGCCTGCTGATCGGCGCCGGCCTAGCCGTCGACAGGGAGCTGTCTGAGGAGCGCACCACCGAGCAGGTGGCTTTGATGTTTGGGCGGTAGGTCGGCGGCGGCGCGAAGCGGTATTTAGCGGCGGGCACCTGGGGAGGGACGGGGCGCGATCGCGCCCAGACCATCCGGACCGCCCCGCGACCTGCATAACTCGACAATCGAGCGTCCCGGCGCGGAGCCTGTGCCGTACTACGCACGCACGGCACGCGTGACACGGCAGGGCCAGGGCGATCGACCTCGATTGTCGAGCTATGCAGGTCACTCGGCCGTCGCGCCCGACGCCGGCTCCCGTTCCGCCGCGACCACCCGCTGGAGCTCCTCGAGCTGGGCCCGTAGCTCCCGGTTCTCGCGCTCAAGAAGCACGACGCGCCGCCGCTCGGCCACGAGATCCTCGGCCATCTTGCGCAGCGCGCGCCCAACACGCTCGGGTCCGACCTCGTTCACGTAGGCGTGAGAGTGGCATTGCCTAGGCAAACCGGCAAGAGGGCCGGCACCCCATTTTCGCGGGAAGCTCTCACCACGATTTGCGCTGGGTGCCGCGGACAACCGGACACCAGTGGGCACCCGCGACCGGCGGGTGCTGACACTGTTGCATGTGCGCCCGACGATGGGTGACACTGCCACTTAGATGCCCGCGCGTCGGACTACAGCAGACACGCCCGAGCACGAGCGCCTCGAGCAGGCGCGCACCGGTGCCGCACCCTGGAAGGCCTGGGGCCCGTACCTGAGCGAGCGGCAATGGGGAACGGTCCGCGAGGACTACAGCGAGGACGGCGACGCGTGGAACTATTTCACCCACGACCACGCTCGCTCGCGGGCCTACCGGTGGGGCGAGGACGGCATTGCCGGCGTGTGCGACGAGCGCCAGCGGCTGTGCCTGTCGCTCGCGCTGTGGAACGGCGCGGATCCGATCCTCAAGGAGCGGATGTTCGGGCTCTCCAACGGCCAGGGGAACCACGGCGAGGACGTCAAGGAGTACTGGTTCTACCTCGACAGCACGCCGACCCACTCGTACATGAAGTGCCAGTACAAGTACCCGCAGCGCGCGTTCCCGTACGAGGATCTGATCGAGACCAACGGGCGCCGGACCAAGAAGGACATGGAGTACGAGTTGTTCGACACCGGCGTGTTCGACGACGACCGGTACTTCGACGTGGTCGTGGAGTACGCGAAGGAGTCCCCGGACGACATCGTGATGCTCGTCACCGCCTACAACCGGGGCCCCGACCCGGCCACGCTCCACCTGCTCCCGACCCTGTGGTTCCGCAACACCTGGTCGTGGGGCGACGCAGTCGCCAAGCCGGCCGTAGCCGCGCTCGACGGTCCCCCGGGGCTGGCCGCAGCGCGCGCCACCCACGACGACCTCGGCGAATCGCTGTTCTGCGCGGACGCCTCCGCGACGCTCCTGTTCTGCGAGAACGAGACCAACAACGAGCGCCTGTTCGGGGCGCCGAACGCCTCGCCGTACCCGAAGGACGCCATCAACGACTTCGTCGTCGACGGCGTCGCCGGCGCCGTCAACCCCGATCGCACCGGCACCAAGGTGGCCGCTCACCACGTCCTCGAGCTCGACCCCGGCGCGAGCGCCCAGATACGCGTCCGCCTGACCGCCGGCGCCAAGCTCCCGACCGACCCGCTCGGCCAAGCGTTCGACCGCGCGCTGAGCACCCGCAAGGCCGAGGCCGACACGTTCTACGCCACCGTGATCCCGCCGGCGCTGACCGCCGACCAGGCGCTCGTGATGCGCCAGGCGCTCGCGGGTCTCCTGTGGGGCAAGCAGTACTACGAGTACGACGTGCATCGCTGGCTACGCGAGCACGGCGTCGACCCCTGGGGCCCGAACGCGCCGTCGAGCGGCGTCCGCAACGTCCAGTGGTTCCACATGCTCGCGGGCGACATCATCTCGATGCCGGATAAGTGGGAGTACCCGTGGTTTGCGGCATGGGACCTGGCCTTCCATTGCGGCCCGCTGTCGCTGGTCGACATCGACTTCGCCAAGGAGCAGGTGGAGCTGCTGCTCAAGACCCGCTACCTCCACCCCAACGGGCAGATCCCGGCGTACGAGTGGAACTTCAGCGACGTCAACCCGCCCGTGACCCCCTGGGCGGCGCTGTACGTCTACGAGCGCGAGGCCGAGATTCGCGGCGAGGGCGACCGCGTGTTCCTCGCTCGCGTGTTCGATCGCCTGCTGACGAACTTCACCTGGTGGGTCAACCGCAAGGATCCAGACGACCGCAACCTGTTCCAGGGCGGGTTCCTGGGACTGGACAACATCGGGATCTTCGACCGCTCGGCGCCGCTGCCCGGCGGCGGCCAACTCGAGCAGGCCGACGGGACCGCGTGGATGGCCCTGTACTGCCAGTGGATGCTCCAGATCGCGATCGAGTTGTCCCGCGAGCAGCCCGCCTACATCGACATGGCGCTCAAGTTCATCTCGCACTTCATGTGGATCTCGGTCGCGATGAACCCGCCGGAGGGCGACTCGACGCTGTGGGACGACCACGACGGGTTCTACTACGACGTGATGCGAATGCCGGACGGGTCGACGATCGAGCTCAAGGTGCGCTCGCTGGTCGGGCTGCTCCCGATGTGCGCCGCGACCGTGTTCGAGCCCGACGTCCTCGACCGCTACCCGCTGATCCTGGATCTCCTAACCCAGTTCATCAAGGGTTTCTCGGATTCGCTGCCGCAGCTTGCGCATCTCCCGGGGGCGAGTCCCGAGGGCCGGCGCATCACGTCGCTGGTCGACGAGACTCGCCTGCGCCGGATCCTCTCGGTCATGCTCGACGAGGACGAGTTCCTTGGTCCCCATGGGATCCGCGCGATCTCACGCCGTCACCTCGAGCAGCCCGTCGTGTTCGACTGGGGCGGCCAGGAGTACAACGTCCACTACCTCCCGGCCGAGTCCGACACCGGAATGTTCGGCGGGAACTCCAACTGGCGCGGGCCGGTGTGGTTCCCGATGAACGTGGTCATCCTCCGCGGGCTGGTCCAGCTGCACCGCTACTACGGCGACCGCGTGAAGGTCGAAACCCCGACCGGATCGGGTCGTGAGCTTGACCTGGCGGAGGTCGTCGCTGAGATCGCCCGCCGCCTCACGACGACGTTCACCGAAGACGAGAACGGGCACCGGCCGGTGTTCGGCGGGAACGAGAAGTTCCAGACCGACCCGCACTGGCACGATCTGATCCCGTTCCACGAGTATTTCCACGGCGACAACGGCGCCGGCATCGGCGCCAGCCACCAGACCGGCTGGACCGGCACGGTGGCGCTCCTGCTCCTGATCGCGGGGGGTCTGCGGACCCCCGCCGACGAACTGGCGGCCGTCGGGGATTGAAGGCGGCGACGATCGTGGAGCCTCAGCTCACAGTCCGCGTCTCGCTCAATACGCGTGGACAGTGGGAGGTGGTGCTCCCCGGCCGCCGCCGCCCGCTCAGGTGCCAGGGCCTCGAGGAGGCCGAACGGGTGGCATACAGATTCGCCGCGCGCCGCCGCCCCTGCGAGATCGTCGTGCACGACGCGTATCACCGCGTGCTGCTGCGGGAAGTGATCAATGGCTCGCCGACGTCCGGCGGCCCCGGGCCGGGACGCCCGGCCAGGTCCCCCGCTCCAAAGGATCCAGAACTAACACGTTAGGAAGGTCGTAATGGGCCCAGTCACATACCAGACGATCAGACTCAGCAAGGGCAAGCACACGTCGAAGGACCACGGCGCGTGCGTGATGGAGCTGTCCTCGATGCTCGCCGACGAGCCGTTCAGCGACCATCCCGCGTCGGTCTGTCCGGTGATCGCCTCCCTGCTCAGGGCCTACAACGACTCGATCGATGACCAGCGCCGCCAGGATCTGTACGGCTACGCCGCCAAGGTCGTCGGCAGCCGGGGATCGGCGGAGCTCGAGCGCAGGCGCACCGCGTATCTCACCGCATGGATGGGCAGACCCAAGGCGCGACGCTGGACGCGCTGCCTGATCCCGGCGCGGTTGCGTGCGATCAGCCCGAAGCCCCCGCTCGACGTCCTCGGCGCCGGTGCAGTCCGCTCGCTCTGCACCCACGACGACCGCACGCACGCGAGGATGCTCGCGCTGATCGACGCGCTGCTCGCGATGGGCGCTCCCGCGGCGGGCAACGCCAGCGCGCGCCTCGCGGCGACCGCGCCGGCGGCGGCACGATCGGAAGGCGCGCACGTAAGCTAGCCGGAACTTGACGACCGATATCCCTCCCGACCCACCCCGGATTCCGGCCTCGGCGGGGGCGTTGATTCGTGACCCGGAGGGGCGTCTGCTGATCCTCAAGCCGACGTACAAGAAGGGGTGGACGATCCCCGGCGGGCAGATCGACCCGGACGGCGAGTCGCCGTGGGACGCGTGCCGGCGCGAGACCGCTGAGGAGTGCGGACTCGTCGTCGAGCGGGGGCGGCTCGTGTGCGTCGACTTCCTCACGCCGAGGCCCGACCGGCCGGGCGGCGTGCGCTTCCTGTTCGACTGCGGCGCGCTCTCGCCCACCGCCCTCGCCCACATCAGGCTCCAGGAGTCCGAGATCGAAGACCACCGGCTGGCCGAACTCGACGAGGCGCTCGAGTTGCTCAGCGGCCCGCTGCGCCGGCGCCTGTCGCGGGCCGCCCACGCCGAGCACTGCGTGTACCTCGAGAACGGCCGCCCCGTCCCGGGCGTGGAGTAGCGCGGCTCAGAGCGCCGCTCAGACGGGGACCGCGACTGACGTCGTGGGCGCTTTCGGCCTGAACGGGCGCAGCTGTTCGTCCCCCCCACCGACCACCCCGTAGGACCCCTCGGGCACCTCGTTCCAGGCTCCGGGCAGGTCGCCGACGGGCTCGGAGACCACGAGGCGCGAATCGTCGGAGATCTCGAACAGAACCTCCCGGTCGGGAGCGAGCTTGCGGACCGCCTCGAGGTTCCGACTGTAGAACAGCGACCGCGACTTGCCCTCGCTCGAGTAGCGGAACGCCCACATACGCTCGCCGTCGGTCGTTGCGATCGTGCCCTGGAACGGGAACTCGACGCCCTTGCGGCGACCGACATCCTCGACCAGCCCGATCGTCCGTGCGACCGCGTCCGCCGGATCACTCTCGAGGCCGAAGGTCAGCGCAAGGTAGAACAGAATCTCGGTGTCGGCCGTTCCGGAGACCTCCGGGAACAGCGATTCGTCGATCGCCATCAACAGGTCGCGCCTGACCTTGGGGAGGTCGGCGACGTATCCGTTGTGCATGAACAGCCAGCGGCCGTGCCGGAACGGATGGCAGTTGGTCTGCTGGACGGGCGATCCGATCGCCGCCCGAATGTGCGCGAAGAAGTGCCCGGACGTGATGTGCCCCGCGAGCTCCCGGAGGTTCTGGTCGTTCCAGGCGGGCTCGATGCTGTGAAACACGCCCGGGGTCGGCTGGTCGTCATACCAACCGACGCCAAACCCATCGCCGTTGGTCGCCTCGGCGCCGAGTTCGGAGTGCAAGCTCTGGTCGATCAGCGAATGAACCGGCGAATACAGCGCCGTCTCCAGGAGGATGGGTGAACCGGAATAGGCGAGCCAGCGACACATCGGAGGTTCCTTTCGCGCGGACGGGTGCGGGGATAGCGTTGCCGACCGGACGTCAGGCGGCAAGGTGGCGCGCACGTGTCGCCCCGACAGGTCGGCATCCGAGTTGTGTGACGGCGGCTAGGAGACCGGCACGCGGCCGCGGACCGACGTTCCCCGCCCACGGCGCGCGGTGATCTTGAGCGTCCCGCCGATCGCCTCGATGCGATCGCGCATGTTGATCAGGCCATTGCCCGGCCGAGCCGCGTCGGGATCGAACCCGACCCCCGAGTCGTGCACCTCGAACAGGAGCAACGGTCCGTCGCGTGACAGCGTGACCATCGTGGTCGCATCCGGGCCGGCGTGCTTGACGACGTTCTGGAGCGCCTCGAGGCAGCAGAAGTACACCGCGACCTCCAGGTCCTCCGGGTAGCGCCCGATCGAGGCCGCCCGGACTGCCACCGGACTCGGGGAGTTCCGAGCCGCCGCGCGGAGCGCCTCCCGCAGACCGTACTCGTGCAGCAGCGACGGGTAGATGCCCCGTGCCAGCGAGCGCAGCTCGTGGAGCACGTCGTCCATCTGGCGCCCCACGGACGCGAGCGCGCGCTCGCCGCGCACCGGATCCTCGCGGAACGTCTCCGTGGCCATGTCGAGCTTGATCCGCAGCCCCACGAGGTGCTGTTGAACGCCGTCGTGGAGATCGCGCTCGAGGCGCCGGCGCTCGGCGTGGGCCATCTCCATCAGCCGGACTCGCGACGCGGCGAGGTCTGCGGTCGAGGCCTTGAGGTCCGCCTCGAGCTGAGTCTTCTCGAGCCGGATCAGCGCCGCGGCGCCGGCGGCCTGGACGAACCGCTCGTAGCCTGAGAGGTCCTCGTCGTACATGACCGCGGCGACCGGCTGGCGGTCGCGCTCGACCCACGTGATCGCCATGTCGGCCGGCAGGTCGTCGATCGGGACGCCGGCGGAGTCGATGTACGTGCCGCGTCCCGGTCGCCGGTAGGCGACCTTCAGCGACGGGTCTCGCAGCGCCGCCGCCATCAGCGCCTCCGGGTCGGCCTTCGGCATCCTCGCCAGCCCGCTGACGAACTCCGCGAGCGCCTGGCCCATGAACAGCCGTTCGTTGGCGAGGCCCACCAGGATCGCCACGGGAAGCAGGGCCACGAGCGCGATGTAGATCGCCCCGAGCGTCGTCCACACGTGCAGCCCGGCAGCGTGGAACAGCATGCTCGTCGTCAGGAGCACGGCGGCGGCCGTCGCGGTGAACCAGACCGGCGTGAGCGAGCGGCGCACCGGGGCTGAGGTCGCACGCGCCCGGCGGGCGAGCAGCACCGGGGTGCCGACCGTGACCGCCAGCCAGGCGAGCGTCAGTGCGACCTGCACCGCCGCCACCGCCTCGGTCGACGATCCGAGTGAGAACACGTTGTTCGGGCAGTGGGGACCGCACTGGACCAGCGGGGTCCGCAGTGGGGGCTGTAGCGTCATCGCGATCCCCAACAGCCACAGCACCGCCATCGGGAATCCGGTCAGCGACAGGAATCGCCGCTCGGTGCGCGACGGCAGATGGCCGGTCGGGTGAGCCAGCATCAGATAGGCGAACACCAGCGGCATCACGCCGACGAACAGCACCCCGATGCTGAACAGGACGCGGTTGCTCGATCCATTGAGCAGCCACAGAGACGACAGCAGTCCGGCCCCGACCAGTAGCCGGCCCATCCGTGCCTGGATCCGGTTCGTCTGCGCGTACAGCCCGGCCGCGATCAGCGCGACGATCATCACGACCCGGATCTCGACCGCGAGATTCGGCGGCCGTGCCGCGGGATTCGCCGCCGTCAGCAGCCCCACCGCGGTCGCCGCGCACGCGCCGACCAGCGCGACGGCGCCGAGTCGCAGGGTCAGCGGCGTCGAGGACCACAGCCGGGCTATGCCGGCGTGGACCCGCGCCAGCCGGCCTCCCGGGCCCGCGATGCGACGGCCTGTGGCCGATTCGGCATGCTCTAGCGCTCTGCGCTCCGCCTCGCTGGCGGCGATCTCGCTACTCACGACTCAGGCTTGTTCCCCGGACGGCCTCTACGCGGGCGGATTTATATGAAGATCGAGTTGCATTGCAACCCGTTGCAACAGTAGCCCCTCGGGATGCTGGGCTCCTAGCGAGCCTGTTGCAAGCGCCGCGCGCACTTTCACCCAGATGAGGTGATGTCGGTCCGATGCCCGGCAATCAGCATTGCTCGGGCCGATCTATTGCCGAAGAAGGATGGACTATGACCACTGCAGTCGGATCTCGCCCGCGTACGACAGCCACCGGGACCAGCGCAGGCGGTCAGCCCGTCGCAGACGTGTTCGTGATCTTCGGGATCAGCGGCGACCTGGCGAAGGTGATGACGTTCCACTCGCTTTACCGCCTCGAGCAGCGGGGCCTGCTGAACTGCCCGATCATCGGCGTGGCCGTCGACGAGTGGACGCCGGACGACCTGCGCAGCCACGCCCGCGCTGCAATCGCGTCGTCCGAAGAGCAGATAGACGAAGGCGTGTTCGACCGGCTCCTCAGCCGGATGTCCTACTTGAGCGGCGACTTCGGCGACGCCGGGACGTACGAGCGGGTCGCCCGCGCGGTCGGCGACGCCAAGTGTCCGGTGTTCTACCTCGAGATCCCGCCGTTCCTGTTCGGCCGCGTGATCAAGGGTTTGACCGATGCGGGGGTCACGAAGGAACCTGCTCGCGTGGTGGTCGAGAAGCCCTTCGGCCACGACCTCGAGTCGGCTCGCGAGCTAGCGGCGGACATCCACCAGTACATCGACGAGTCGCAGCTGTACCGGATCGACCACTTCCTCGGAAAGATGGGTCTCGACGAGTTCCTGTACCTCCGCTTCGCGAACTCCAATCTTGAGCCGGTCTGGAATCGCAACCACATCGCCGCGGTCGAGATCACGATGGCGGAGAGCTTCGGGGTCGAGGATCGCGGCCATTTCTACGACCCGGTCGGCGCGCTGCGCGACGTGGTCGTCAACCACCTGATGCAGCTGCTCGCCGCAGCCGCGATGGAGGCGCCAGCCGGGGACGACGCGGACACGCTCAAGGACGCGAAGTTTGCGGTGTTCCGTTCGATGCCCGAGGCCAACCCGGAGCATTACGTTCGCGGGCAGTACGACGGGTATCTGAACATCGACGGCGTCGCGTCCGGGTCGACCACGGAGACGTACGCCGCGATGCGGCTCGAGATCGACAACTGGCGCTGGTCCGGCGTGCCGTGGTTCATTCGTACGGGGAAGCGACTGCCGGTCACACAGACCGAGGTGCGCCTGGTATTCCGCCACGCGCCGCGGCTCGGCTTCCTTCCGTCGATTGGGAACCGGCCCCCGGTCGCGAGCCAGCTGGTGATCAAGCTCGACCCGATCACCGGAATCCGGCTCACCCTCGACGCGCATCGGGCCGACAAGGGCGGGCCGCAAGAGATCACGCTCGACATGGAGTTCGCCCAGGAGGGCGGCGAGGGGCCGACTCCGTATGAGGTGCTCCTAAATGGAGCGCTTGAAGGCAACAGCGCGCTGTTTACGCGGCAGGACGTCATCGAGGAGACGTGGCGGGTCATGATGCCGCTGCTCGAGCACCCGCCGCCGGTCCACAGCTACGCGCCGGGGTCGTGGGGTCCGACCGAAGCCGATCAACTCGTGCGAGCCGTGGGCGGCTGGCACGGACCGTGGGTGGTGTCATGAGCTCGACCAAGGCGAAGAAGAACGCCAAGCACGACGGCCAGCCAGCCGCGGTCGCAGCGGCCACTGGCACCGTCGTGTCGATGCCGCAAAGCGCCGCTGCGCCGTCGCCTTTCACGCCGATCGCCGATTACGCGTTCCTGTCGGACTGCCACACCGGGGCGCTGGTCGCGCCTGACGGCACGATCGACTGGCTGTGTATCCCGCGCTTTGACTCGCCGAGCGTGTTCGGGTCGTTGCTCGACCGCGGCGCCGGCGCGTTTCGCCTCGGGCCGTTCGGGATCAACGTGCCGAGCAACCGGGACTACGAGCCGGGCACGAACACGCTCGTCACAACCTGGAAGACGACGTCGGGGTGGGCCGAGGTTCACGACGCCCTGACGATGGGACCGCGTCGCGGCGAGGACACGATCACGCCCCACACGCGCCCGCCCACCGACGAGGACGCCGACCACGTCCTGGTCCGTACCGTGAAGTGCATAGACGGCAGCGTCGAGGTCGAACTCGTATGCGAGCCGGGATTCAACTACGGCCGGGTGCTTGCCGACTGGACGCTGTCGCCGGACCGCCACCGCGCGGACGCCACTGGCGCCGGTCAGTCGATGCGCCTTCAGACCGACATGCTGCTCGGGGTCGAGGCCAACCACGTCCGCGCCCGGCACGTGCTCCACGAGGGCGAGGAGCTGTTTGTGGCCCTGTCTTGGGACAACGACGCGAAGGTGCCGACGACGGTCGAGGAGGCCAATGCTCAGCTCAAGGCAACCACGAGGTTCTGGCGGCGCTGGCTGTCGAAGGCGCGGATCCCCGACCACGAGTTCCGCGCGCTGATCCAGCGTTCGGCGCTCGCGATCAAGGGGCTGACCTACATGCCGACGGGCGCGACGGTGGCCGCGCTGACGACGTCGTTGCCCGAGACTCCGGGTGGGGAGCGCAACTGGGATTACCGGTACACCTGGATCCGCGACTCGACGTTCACGCTCCAGGCGCTGCATTACCTCGACCTCGATTGGGAGGCCGACGAGTTCATGCAGTTCATCGCCGACCTCGAGCGAAACGACGACGGCGGCCTGCAGATCATGTACGGGATCGACGGCCGTCGCGACCTGACCGAGGAGCTCCTCAAGGATCTCAGTGGCTACGACGGCGCGAGCCCCGTGCGGACCGGCAACGGCGCGTTCGACCAGCGCCAGAACGACGTGTTCGGCGCCGCGCTCGACTCGGTGCTGCTGCACACGCGCCGTAGCCAGCGGCTGCCGCGGCGGCTGTGGCCGTTGATCCAGGCGCAGGCCGAGTGCGCCAAGTCGGTCTGGAAGCAGCCGGACCAAGGGATCTGGGAGGCTCGCGGCAAGCCGCAGCACTACGTCTCATCCAAGCTGATGTGCTGGGTGGCGATGGACCGGGCGGGAAAGCTCGCGGACATACGCGGTGAGAACAAACTCGCGGCCAACTGGAGGGCGGTCGCGGACGAGATCAAGGCCGACATCCTCGAGCACGGAGTCGACAAGCGCGGCGTTCTCGTCCAGCACTACGACACCGAGTCGCTGGACGCCTCGACGCTGCTGGCGGCGATCTTCGGGTTCCTCCCGGGCGAGGACGAGCGGATGCGCGCCAGCGTGCTCGCGATCGCCGACGAGCTGACCGAGCACGGGTTCGTGCTCCGCTACCGGACCGACGAGACCGACGACGGCCTGTCCGGTAAGGAGGGCACGTTCGTGATCTGCTCGTTCTGGCTGGTCTCGGCGCTGGCGATCATCGGCGAGATGCAGCGTGCTCGGGATCTGATGACGCGTCTGACCAAGGTCGCGTCGCCCCTGTTGCTGTACGCCGAGGAGTTCGACGTGGACACCGGCCGGCATCTCGGGAACTTCCCGCAGGCGTTCTCGCACCTCGCGCTGGTCGAGGCCGCGGGCCGGATCATCCTCGCCGAACGGATAGAGGAGCTGGGCGCGTGAGTGACTATGACGTGATCGTGATTGGGAGCGGGGCTGGGGGCGGCACGCTCGTCCGGCACCTGGCGCCTTCGGGCAAGAGGATCCTGCTGCTCGAGCGCGGAGGCTGGCTGCGCCGCGAACCTCAGAACTGGCTCGCCCAGGACGTCTTCGTCGAAGGCCGCTACGTCTCGCCGGACACCTGGTACTACGCGGACCTGACGCCGTTCGCGCCGCAGGTGCACTACTACGTCGGCGGCGCGACCAAGCTGTACGGGGCCGCGCTGTATCGCCTGCGGGAGCGGGACTTCGGCGAGCTCCAGCACCACGACGGGATCTCGCCGGCGTGGCCGATTTCATACGCCGACATGGAGCCGTATTACACGCGCGCCGAGGAGCTCTACCAGGTCCACGGTGCGCGCGGGGAGGATCCGACCGACCCGCCGGCGAGCGGCCCGTACCCGTTCCCCGCGGTCTCGCACGAGCCCCGGATCCAGCAGCTGTCCGACGACCTCGCCAAGGAGGGCCTGCACCCGTTCCACGCGCCGTGCGGGATCCTGCTCGACGAGGCCAACCCTCCGTATAGCAAGTGCGTCCGGTGCAACGACTGCGACGGCTTCCCGTGCCTCGTGCACGCCAAGTCCGACGCCGAGGTCATCTCCGTGCGCCCTGCGCTCGAGCACCCGAACGTCACCCTGCGCACGGGCGCCGAGGCAGTACGGCTTCACACCAACGACGCCGGGACGGTCGTCGACGGGGTCGAGGTACGGCACGGGGATGGCGAGACCGAAACAATCACCGGCGACATCGTGGTCGTGTCGTGCGGCGCCGCCAACAGCGCCAAGCTGCTGCTCGCCTCGGCGAACGACGCCCACCCACACGGACTGGCGAACGGTTCCGGCCAGGTCGGGCGCAACTACATGTTCCACAACAGCCAGGCCGTGCTCGCGCTCTCAAAAGAAGAAAACCCGACGATCTTCCAGAAGACGCTCGGGGTCAACGACTTCTACTTCTCGGGCGGCGAGGACTTCGAGTTCCCACTCGGCAACATGCAGATGGTCGGCAAGTCCCAGGCGCCGATGTTCCACGGCGAGAAACCCGGCGAGACGAGGTTCGCTCCCAACTGGTCGCTCGAACAGGTCGCGCTGCACGCCGTCGACTTCTGGCTCTCGACGGAAGACCTGCCGTCGCCCGAGAACCGGGTCACGCTCGCCCGTGACGGCAACATCGTCATCGATTACAAGGCCAGCAACGACGAGGCCAAAGACCGCCTATTCCACAAGCTCAAGGACATGCTCGCGAACCTCGGCATGCACCACGACCACCTGCTGCCGCATCACGCCTACCTCAAGAACGAGATCCCGGTGGCCGGTTGCGCCCACCAGGCCGGCACGTGCCGGTTCGGCGCCGACCCCGCAACCAGCGTCCTGGATCCCGACTGCCGGGCCCACGAGGTCGACAACTTGTACGTCGTCGACACGAGCTTCTTCCCGAGCATCGGCGCGGTGAACCCGGCGCTCACCGCAATGGCCAACGCCATCCGGGTCGGCGACCACGTTCTCGAGCGCCTCGGAGCAGGCGTGCCACAACCGGAGCCCGCCCATGCCTGACGAGAACACCAAGCACCACGTCGTGATCGTCGGCGGCGGGTTCGCCGGCCTCACCTGCGCCAGACAACTCGCCGACCGCGACGAGGTGACGGTGACGCTGATCGACCGCAATAACTACCACCAGTTCCAGCCGCTGCTCTACCAGGTGGCCACCTCGCTGATTGCGGGGAGTGACATCGCGCACTCGTTGCGAGAAGTGTTCGCCGACCAGGAGAACGTGGACGTGAAGCTCGCCGAAGTGACGGCGCTGGATCCGGCGAACCGCACGGTCACAACAGCCGATGGCGCGAGCTGGACGGGGGACGCGTTGGTGCTCGCGGCCGGCTCACAGCCCAACTTCTTCCACACCCCCGGCGCGGCCGAGCACACATTCCCGCTCTACTCGCTCGACGATGCCACGCGTCTGCGCTCTCGGATCCTCGGGCTGTTCGAGCAGGTCGACCGCGAGCCGGCTTTGATCGAGCGCGGCGCGCTCAACTTCGTGGTCGTCGGCGGCGGTCCCACCGGCGTCGAGGTCGCGGGAGCGCTGGCCGACATGATCGAGCTGACCGTCCCCGCCGAGTACCGCAACTTCGACGCCGGTGCGGCTCGGATCCATCTCCTGGACTACGGCGACACCCTGCTGCGGGCCTTCTCGGAGGAGGCACACGGCTACGTCGCGAAGGTCCTACAGGAGCGCAAGGTGGAGCTGAATCTCGGTACCGGCGTCAAAGAGGTCGGGCCCGGCCACGCGCTTCTCTCGGACGGCACCATCATCCCCACGCGCTGCGTCGTCTGGGGCGGTGGCATCACCGGCGCCCCGGTCGCCGCCGACTGCGGTTTGACGCTTGGCCGGGGAGGGCGCGTCGACGTCCAGGCCGACCTGACCCTCTCGGGCAGCCCTGGGGTCTACGTGATCGGGGACGTCGCCAACATCCCGGGCTCGGGAGATGAAGCGCTGCCGCAGCTGGGCTCCGTCGCGGCTCAGAGTGGCAAGTGGGCCGCGGAGAACATCCTCGCTGACTTCGACGGCAAGGAGCGAAAGGACTTCGCTTACAAGGACAAGGGCATCATGGCCATGATCGGCCGCGGCGCGGCGATAGCGGAGGTGGGCAAGCGCCATCACGAGGTCCATGGGCAGCTCGCGCACATGGCGTGGCTTGGCGTCCACGCGTCGCTGATGACCGGTACGCGGGACAAGGTCGAGGCGATCATCGACTGGAGCTGGGACCGCTTCTCGAAGACCGGCGGTCCGCACGTCCTGGATCGCGGGGACGCCGCCGAGATCAACTGGGACGACGACCCCGCGGTGACATCGTCCGGCGCGGTGGCTTCGACCTCGACGACCGGCTAGGGACGGAACCGATCCGGCATGACCAACGACCTGGCTCGCTGGCAGTTCGCGATCACGATCATCTACCACTTCTTCTTCGTCCCGGTGACGATCGGCCTGGCGTTCCTGGTCGCGATTCTCCAGACGATCTGGTACCGCACCGACAACCCGGACTACAAGCGGCTGACGCGCTTCTTCGGGACGCTGCTCCTGATCAACGTGGCGATCGGCGTGGTCACCGGACTGGTTCAGGAGTTCCAGTTCGGGATGAACTGGTCCACCTACTCGCGCTTCGTCGGCGGCGTGTTCGGGGCGCCCCTGGCGATGGAGGGCATCCTCGCTTTCTTCCTCGAATCGACCTTCCTCGGACTGTGGTTATTCGGCTGGGACCGGCTGCCCAAGCGCGTTCACCTGGCCTGCATCTGGGCGGTGTCCGCGGGCACGATGCTGTCCGCGATGTTCATCTTGATCGCGAACTCGTGGATGCAACATCCGGTCGGCTACAAGATCGACAAACAGGGCCAGGCGGTGCTGACGAACGTATGGGCGCTGTTCGTCAACCCGACGTTCGTGTGGGGGTACGCGCACGTACTGCTCGCGTCGTTGGTCACCGGTTGCCTGGTGATGCTCGCCGTGTCCGCGTGGTACCTGCGCAAGGGTGACCATGTCGAACTGTTTCACCGCCCCGCCAAGTTGGCTCTGATCGTCCTCATCCCGGCGATCGTGATCCAGCTGTCGGTGGGCAACCAGCTTGGCGTGATCGAGGCCAAGTATCAGCCGATGAAGATCGCCGCCGCCGAGGCGCAGTGGAACACCTGCCAGCCGTGCGGGTTCTCGCTTTTCCAGATCGGCGGCGGTGCCAACGACCAGACGCCCTCGCAGATCATCGAGATTCCCCACCTCCTGTCGATCCTGGCGACGAACATGTGGAACGGCGAAGTCATCGGTCTTCACCAGCTCCAGGCCCAATACCAGGCGAAGTACGGGCCGGGCAACTACGTCCCCGACGTATTCATCCAGTACTGGTCGATCCGGATCATGGCCGGGCTGGGGACTCTCGTCCTGCTGCTATCGCTGTGGGGAGCGTGGCTGCTGCACAAGAACAAGCTGCGCGTGTCGCGGCTGTTCCTGACCCTCTCGGTGTGGGCGGTGTTCACGCCATTCCTGATGAACACAACGGGGTGGTTGTTAACCGAGAGCGGGCGCCAGCCCTGGATCGTCCAAGGCCTGCAAAAAACGGTCAACGCGAACTCGCCGTCGGTCAGCTCAACCGAGATCTGGATCAGCCTGATCGCGTTCGTCCTGTCCTACATCGGGCTCGGGGTCGCCGACCTCGTGTTGATGCTCAAATACTCGCGTCACGGGCTCGCGCAAGCGGACGCCGAGGCGGCCGAGCCGAGCGGCCCCCCCGGTGCTGGAGCCGCCGCCCACGCGCTGACTTACTGACATGCAACTACACACCATCTGGTTCGTCATCATCACGGTCCTCTGGATCGGGTTCTTCGTGCTCGAGGGGTTCGATTTCGGAGTCGGCGCGCTGCACCAGTACATCGGCAAGACCGAGATCGGCCGACGCGTCTGCATCAACACGATCGGCCCCTGGTGGGACGGGAACGAGGTGTGGCTGGTCGTCGCCGGCGCGTCGCTGTTCGCCGCCTTCCCCGGCTGGTACGCGACGATGTTCTCGGCGCTGTACCTGGCGCTCGTGCTCATCCTCGTCGCGCTGTTCGGTCGCGGCGTGTCGTTCGAGTGGCGGGGCAAGCGCGACGATCCCCGCTGGCTCGCCGGCTGGTCGTGGGCGCTGACGATCGGCAGCATCCTCATCCCGCTCTTGATCGGAGTCGCGCTCGGCGACCTGCTCCACGGACTCCCGATCAACAGCCAACACAACTTCACCGGGACGTTCTTCAGCCTCTTGACCGGCTACGGACTGATGACCGGCGTCACCCTGCTCATCCTTTGCCTTCTGCACGGCGCGACGTTCCTGGCGCTGCGGACCACGGGGGAGATCCGTGACCGAGCCCACCGGGCGGCGCGGTCGATCGGCATCGTCGCGCTGATCGCCAACCTCGCGTGGTGCGTCTGGACGCTGGTCGAGATCGGCGGCGGCACGGTGCCGCAGCCGACTCAGATCTTCGGCGTGATCGCGGTCATCTTCGCCTGGCGGCTCGCGACCACCGACAACGACGCTTGGGCGTTCATCGCCTCGGGGTTCGCGATCGCCGCCGCGATCGGTCAGATCTTCATCGCGCTGTATCCGAACGTGATGGTGTCGAGCACGAACCACGCCTACAACCTGACGGTCAATAACTCCGCCGCCGGCCACTACGGGTTGGTGGTGATGACGGTCGTTGCGGTCCTGTTCTTCCCGATCGTCCTGCTCTACCAGGGGTGGTCGTTCCACGTCTTCCGTCGCCGCGTGTCCGCGCCCGCCGACACTGAGCAGCAACCCGCCGCACCCGGGGCTGCGGCGACCCAGATCTAGCCCTCCGCCGATGCGCGCTCTCGATCCGCGCCTGCTCAGCCGCACCCGGTCGGCCCGGCCGCTGCTGCTGACCGACGTGATACTCGGACTGGGCACCTCGGTCGCGGTTGTGGCGCAAGCCACGCTGCTCGCGCGCATCGCCGCCAAGGCGTTCCACGGCACACCGCTACGCGCGCTCGTATCGGACTTCGTGTGGCTGGTCCTGGCCTTCGTGGCGCGCGGGGCGTTCGCGTGGGCGATGGAGGTCGCGGGCCGGCGAGCCGCGTGGAACGTGCTGTCCGACCTTCGCCTGGCGCTCGTCGCCAAGCGGCTGCGAACCCAGCCGACGCCGACCGACGGGGCCGAGGGCGCGGAGATCGCGACCGTCTCGGTGCAGGGCGTCGAGGCGCTCGAGGGGTACTTCGCCCGCTATCTGCCGCAGGTCGTGCTGGCCTGCGTCGTTCCGTTTCTGGTGATCGCGTGGGTGGCGTTCGTCGACCTCGAGGCGGCCGTGATCATGCTCCTCACGCTCCCGCTCGTGCCGGTGTTCATGTGGCTGATCGGCTCCTACACCGCGGACATGACCCGGGAGCGATGGCAAGCGCTCCGCCAGCTCTCGAGTCACTTCCTCGACGTCGTGCGCGGCCTGCCGACGCTCCGGTCATTCGGCCGCGGTCAGGATCAGGTGGCGATCGTCGGCGAGGTGAGCGAGCGCTACCGCAGGACGACGATGGAAACGCTGCGCATCAGCTTCCTGTCGGGGTCCGTGCTCGAGCTGGCGGCGACGATCGGCGTGGCTCTGGTCGCGGTCACGGCCGGCGTGCGGCTCGTCGGCGGCAGCCTCGGGCTACAGGCGGGGCTGACCGTCATCATCCTTGCGCCCGAGCTCTATCTCCCCTATCGCCGGCTCGGCGCCGAGTACCACGCGAGCGCGGACGGGCTGGCGGTGGCCGAGCGGATGTTCGAGCTGCTCGATGCCCCGGTGGCGGTCGGCGCCGGAGGCCCCCAGCGCGCCCCGAGCCCAGCGACCGCGACGGTGCGCCTCGAGCAGGTCTCGTTCTCATACCCGTCTCGTGCGGTCCCGGTGCTCGACGGGTTCCAGCTCGAGCTGCTCCCCGGAGAGGTCGTCGCGCTCGTCGGCGAGAGCGGCGCCGGCAAGAGCACGGTGGCGGCGCTGTTGCTGGGACTGCTGTCGCCGACCGCCGGTCGGATCAGGGTCGGAGATGTCGACCTGGCCCAGTGCCGGCTCGACGCCTGGCGCCGGCTCGTCGCCTGGGTGCCCCAGCATCCGACGCTGTTCCGGGCGAGCGTCGCCGACAACATCCGCCTCGGAGACCCGGAGGCGTCGCCGGAAGCGGTCCGCGAAGCGGCGGTGCTGGCGGGCGCCGACGAGTTCATCGCGGCGCTGCCCGACGGCTACGAGACTCTGGTCGGCGACGGGGAGCGGCTCCTGTCGCCGGGCGAGCGCCGCCGCCTCGGACTCGCGCGGGCGTTCGTTCGCGATGCGCCGCTGGTGATCCTCGACGAGCCGACGGCCGACCTCGACCCGCGGAACGTGTCGATCGTGGCCGGCGCCGTCCGGCGCCTAGCGGCTGGCCGCACGATGCTGGTGATCGCTCACCGCCCCGAGCTCGTCCAGAGCGCGGATCGGGTCGTTCGCGTGATCGACGGAGCCGCGGCGCCCGAGCCCGTCGGGAGCGCGGCATGAAAGACAAGAACTCGCTCGCAGCGCTGCTGAGGCTTGTCAGCGTGCCGCGCTGGCGCCTGGCCTGGGCAGTGCTGTTGGGCGCGCTGACGGTGGTGTTCGGCGTCGGGTTGATGGCGACGTCTGGGTATCTGATCTCGCGCGCGGCCGAGCGCCCCCCAATCCTGTCGCTGATGGTGACGATCGTCGCCGTCCAGTTCTTCGGCATCGGCCGTCCGTTCGTCCGCTACCTCGAGCGACTCGCCTCCCACGACATGACGCTGCGGGTGCTCGGGCGGCTCCGCGCGCGGTTCTTCGAGCGAATCGAGCCGCTGGCGCCGGCCGAGCTCGACGCCTACCGCAAGGGGGATCTGCTCTCGCGGATGGTCGCGGACGTCGAGGCGCTCCAGAACCTCTACCTCCGCGGCCTCGAGCCTCCGCTCGTGGCTTTGCTGGCAGGCGCCTTGTCGGTCGGCGCGACCGTCGCGTTGCTGCCCGCGGCGGGGCTCGTGCTGGCCGGTGGCCTGCTCGTCGGGGGCCTGGCCGTCCCCGCGCTCGCGGGGTTGCTGGGCACGAAGGCCGGCCGCCGGCAGGCGTCCGCTCGCGGAGAGCTGTCGGCCGAGCTGATCGAGTCGCTCCAGGGCGCGCCCGAGCTCGTCGCGTTCGGAGCCGAGGCTGCCGCGCTCGACCGCGTCCGTGCCGCCGACCGGACGCTGGTCAAGCTGGCCAGCCGCGACGCGCTGGTCGTCGGCGTGGGCGACGGCCTCGAGCTGGTCGTGACCGGCCTGACCGTCGCCGGCGTGCTCGCGGTGGCCATCGCCGCGCACGACCGCGGCGCGTTGAACAGCGTGCTGATCGCGACGCTGGCGTTGCTCGCGCTCGCCGCGTTCGAAGCCGTCACGCCGCTGGCCGCGACCGCCCGCGACCTGTCAGCGACGCTCGCGGCTGGCCGGCGGGTGCTCGAGCTCACCGACCGCACCGCGGCCATCCGTGACCCCGCGGATCCGGTCCCGTCACCGCAGTGGCCATTCGCCGTTGCGCTCGACGGCGTCACCGCGCGGTACCCGGGCTCTGAGCGACCGGCACTCGACGGCGTCAGCCTCCGGCTCGAGCCAGGCGACCGGGTCGCGCTGCTCGGTCCGAGCGGCGCCGGCAAGACGACGGTCGCGAACCTGTTGCTCCGGTTCCTCGACCCGGACCACGGTCGCGTGACCCTGGCCGGACTGGACGTGCGCGATTACCGCCAGGAGGACGTGCGGCACGCGATCTCGGTCGCCGGCCAGGAGTCGCATCTGTTCTCGGCGTCGATCCGGGACAACGTCCGCCTCGCCGCGCCCGGACGCGAGCGACGACGATCTGCGCGGACGCGCTGCGCCGCGCACGGATCTGGGACTGGATCTGCCACGCTGCCCGACGGGCTCGACACGTTCGTCGGGCGAGGAGGGACACGAGCTGTCGGGAGGCCAGCGCCAGCGCATCGTCCTCGCGCGGGCGCTGCTCGCCGACGCGCCGGTGCTGGTGCTCGACGAGCCGACCGCCCACCTCGATCCGCAGACCGCGAGCGAGCTGGTCGACGACGTGTTCTCGGCCGCCGGCGACCGGACCGTGCTCCTGATCACGCACCGGACCGAGGGGCTCGACCTCGTCGACCGGGTGGTGACACTGTGACGACAGTAGCTGCCGACAGACGCGGCGTCGCGACCGCGGACCGTCCCGCGGGGTTCCGCTACGGCGTGGTGCTCGCGATCGTCCTTGTCACGGTCGTGTTCGAGGTGCTCGCCCCAGATGCGGACTGGGCGCGCGCGGTGGCCATCGCGTTGGTGGGCAGCGCGCTCACGGTGTCCGTCGCCACCTCGCGGGCGCGCGCCCAGGTACGCCGCACCCGCACGTTCGTCGTCGGTGGCATCGCGTTCGTGGTCGTAGTCGGCATAGCCACAGGGCTCGTGCATGCGTGGGGGGCGTTCCTGGTGGGGACGCTGGTGGTCGCGTTCATCCCGATCGCCCTGGGCGGAGGGCTGCTCCGGCTGATCCGCGATGAGGGCGTCACGGTCCAGGCTGTCGCGGGGGCACTGGCGGTCTATCTGTTGGTTGGCCTGCTGTTCGCCTCCGCGATCTCGTTCGCGGCCAGTGTCCACAGCGGTTTCTTCGCCGAAGCGGGGCACGTCACGAACGGCGACCGCGTCTACTACTCGTTCACCGTGTTGACGACGACCGGCTTCGGCGATTACACCACCGCCACGTCCGTCGGGCACGCCCTCGCCGTGCTCGAAATGCTGATCGGTCAGATCTACCTTGTGACCGTAATCGGAATCCTCATTGGCAACTTCGCAGGAAGGAAAAGAACATGAACGCTCGCTGGCCGGTCCGAAGCGTGCTGGCGGGAACCGCCGGCACCGCCGCCCTCTCCCTCGCCTATGTGGTCGAGCGAAAGCTACGGCCGCGTCACCAGGGCTCGCTCGACTATGACGACTCGCTTGTCCCCGGGAAGATTGTCGCGTCGATCATGCACCTGCCGCACGTCACGGGCGCGTGAAGACCGCGACATCGGGTGGACGCTGCGCTGGAGCTACGGCTCGGCGTTCGGCCTGTAGCACGGCATCCTGCGCCGGAAGGTCGGCGAGCCGTGGGCAAGCGCGATCTTCGGCGGCACGCTGATGACCGCGACGTTCACGCTGTTCCCGCTACTCGGACGCACTCCTCCGCCGTCGAAGTGGCCGCCCGACGTGATGGCCACCTGCCTGGGCACCCACGCCGCCTACGTCGCGCAGTCGCCGCCGTGGACGACCGGGTCCGCCGTCTGGGACTGTGAGCCGTGCTCCAGCTGCGGGTGTTCGGGGCGCCGGCCACGATCGCCGCGGTCGCGGACTGCCTGCACCGGATTCCCGGCTCTCGGCACGTTATCCAGATGGGCAACGGGGAGCTCGGTGGTGCGCTCGTTAGCGCGGACCTCGTCGACGACGCGGTCGACCGGGCGCTTGAGCAGGTCACTCGGCTGGGCGTCCCGGCTGAGGACGTCGTGCTGGTGCGACTCGAGTCGATCGGCCCGTCGGTCGCCCAGCGACCGCTGGCGAGCGTCGTCTGGTCGGACCTGCTGAGTCAAGCCGGGGCGAACGCCCGGCCGTTTCCGCGCTACCTCGTGTTCATGGCGGCGGCAGGGATCATCGCGGCCTTCGGCGTCATCTACCAGAACGTCACGCTGGTGGTCGGCGCGATGGCGATCAGTCCCGACACGCTGCCGATAACCGCCGCAGCCACCGCACTCGTGCTGCTCCGGTGGCGCCTGGCGGGACGCGCGGTGGTCGCGCTCGTCCTCGGGCTGGCCGTCGTCTGCGCCGTCGGCGGCGTGATGACGGGAGCTCTGAACGGCCTTGATCTGCTCCCCGAGGGCGGCCACATCAACAGCAGCTTCCTGGCGGGACTGTCGACGGTCAACATCTCGACGCCGATCGTCGCCTTCGCTGCCGGCGTCGTCGGCATGCTCGCGCTCGAGACCCGGGCCAGCTCGGCCGTCGGAGTGGCGATCTCGGTGACCACGATCCCGGCATCCGCCTATCTGGGTGTGGCCGCCGGCGTCGGCCAGATCGACCAGGCGTGGGGCGCGCTGCTCGTGCTCGCTATCAACGTTTCAATGCTGCTACTCGCCGGTTGCCTGACGCTACTCGTCCAGCGGGCGCTGGGCCGGACCGCAGTCACCTCATCAGGGTGATGCCCGCGCGAGGCGGCGCGGCTACCGTCCGCTCCGCGATGCCGGTCGCAGTCCACATATGCCCCGACCACATGTCGAAGGACGAGTACAAGCATGTGATCGGAGACCTCGAGAAGGACGGCGTCCACGAGCCCGAAGGTCGCCTTTCCCACGCCGCCTACGGCGAGGACGACGACGTCAAGATGTTCGAGCTGTGGCGCTCTCAGGAGGATTTCGACGCGCACAGCGACAAGTTGTTCGCCACGCTCCAGGGCGCCGGCGTCAACGTCGACCGTGTTGACGTTCACCCGGTCCATTCCGACCATCCGGACTGAGGGCAGCGATCACCCGGAAGGGGTGACGACTCGGACACGGCTCGCTGCGAGCATCGCGTGGTGTGAGCGCCACCACCGCCGCCGCCACCGCGCCGCCTGCGGAACCGACCGCCGAGGAGGCGGCCGCCACGATGCGGAGCAAGCGGTTCGTCGTCCTGCTCGTGATCGTCGCGATCGTCGGGGTAATCGTCTCGCTGGCGACGTGGTGCTTCCTCGAGCTGATCTACCAGATCCAGCGCGAACTCTGGACGCATCTGCCGCACGCGCTGGGCTACAACAACGGCCCGCCGCTGTGGTGGGGGCTTCCCGTGCTCGCGCTGGCCGGCCTGTTCGTAGCGCTGGCGATCACCCGGCTGCCCGGCGACGGTGGCCACCTGCCGGCCAGGGGCCTGGCCGTCGGCGGCAAGCCAGTGAGCCCGATCGACCTGCCCGGGGTGGTCCTCGCGGGGCTTGCCGCGATCAGCTCGGGGCTCGTTATCGGTCCCGAGGCCCCGTTGATCGCGATCGGCGCGGGCGTGGCGTTGCTGTGCATCAAATTGGCGCGGAGGCAGACGCCACCGCAGGTGCTCGTCCTCGTTGCCGCCGCCGGCAGCTTCGCGGCGCTGTCGTTCATCTTCGACTCGCCGCTGATCGCGGCCGTGATCCTGATCGAGGCGACCGGGATCGGCGGGCCGCGGCTGCCCCTGCTACTCCTTCCCGGGCTCCTCGCCGCGGGTATCGGCACGCTCGTCTCGATCGGGATGGGGTCGTTCACGGGTCTGAGCAGCAGCGCCTACGCGCTCGGTCCTCTCGCCCTCCCCCACTTCGCTCACCCGACCGTCGGTCAGTTCGGGTGGACGATCGCGATGGCGATCGCGATCGCGGCCGTGACCAGAGCGATCATGGTCGGCGGACTGAGCACGTACGGCGTCGTGGCTCGGCGCCTGCTGCTTTTCCTGCCGGTGGTCGGCCTGATCATCGCGGGCCTGGCAATCGCCTTTCACGGCGCGACGGGCAAGAACGTCGAACGAGGTCCTGTTCTCAGGCCAGGACGCACTTCCCGGGCTCATCGCGCAGGCCGGAACATGGTCGGTCGGCGCGCTCCTGCTGCTGATCTTGATCAAGGGCATCGCCTACAGCCTGTCGCTGGGCAGCTTTCGCGGCGGCCCGACATTCCCGGCGATATTTCTGGGAGCCGCCGCGGGAGTCGCGGCCTCGCACCTCCCCGGCTTCGCACTGGAGCCGGCGGTTGGCGTCGGGATCGGCGCCGGGACCGTGGCCGTACTCCGGCTACCGCTGTCGGCCGTCGTCCTTGCCACGTTGCTGACCGTCAAGTCCGGCACCGGCGACGAGCCGCTGATCATCGTCGGTGTCGTCGTCGCGTACCTGGTCACGCTGCTGCTCTCGCCCAAGCCCTCAGGGTCCGCCCCGACGGCCAAGCCGTCAGGGTCCGCCCCGACGGCCTCCTCGGAGCAGACCGCCAGTTCGGCTAGTCCCTGAACCCCCTGCCGCCGCGGGCCGCCGGCGCTCTCGGCCGGCAGCCGCGGCTGACAGATGCCCGCCCGGTCAGCCGGCCTGCTCGGCGGTCGGCGGCTGCAGCGCTTCCTGGAGCTTCTTGGTGTCTTCGTCGGACAGCGAGGTCCGGATCACGGTGCCGCCGTACTGCTCGAGCGCGGCGATCGCCTTGTCGGGCGTTGCCTGCTCGATCACCATGAACAGCGCGGAGGTGCCCGGCTTGAGGTAGTCGCGCACCTGCTGCTGGAACGCCTTGTCGATCCCCTTCTCACCGAAGTGGCCGAACAGCGCCCCCATCCCCGCGCCGAGCGCGAGCCCGAAGACCGGGATGAAGAACAACAGGCCGAACAGGAGGCCCCAGAAGCCTCCCCACGCTGCGCCACCGCCGGCGGACGCGCCGCCGTGCGAGGTCTGGACGTGGTACTTGCCCTCGACATCGCGAGAGATCGACGCGACCTCGTCGGCCTGGATGATCAGCTCCGACTCGAGCTGGAAGACCGTCTGCCTGGCCTGCTCAGCGGTCGTCTGATCGGGATAGCCGATCGCAACGAGCGTTGCCATTACCCATGTCTCCTTTCCGCACCTGGAACCAGACGCGCGACACGCGTCTTCACCCCAGCATCCGGAAGCGACCGCATCCGGTCATCACCCGAAACGGATGAGCGCAAGGTTCAACGCGGCACGGCCGGCGGCGGTTGCCGGGAAGCCTCGCGGATCGCGCGCTTCTTCGCCCGGCTGACGTCGGCGATCGACGGCCCCGGCGCCTCCACCACTGTGGTGTGCGCGAGCCAGTCCTGAAACCCGCGGCGCCGGCTGTCGAACAGGATCGGCACGAACCCGGCGAACAGCGGCAGTGCCGCGAAGACGACGCCGATGGAGCGGACCACCGCCCTCCGCGGCTTGACGCGCGCCGCGTCGGCGCCCACCACTCGGATCTGCATCACGCGTGCACCGGGAGTCTGGCCCGTCGTTGACCAGAAGATCACGAAGTACAGGATCGAACCGAGGACGAACGCCACCGCACCGATCACGGCCAGGATCGTCCTGAGCTCATGCGGAATGTGCAGGAGCGACAAGATCAGCGCAGCGCCCACGCCCACGACGACGTCCACGACGGTGATCAGGGCCGCGTCAACCACAAACGAGACCACTCGGGTGGCCAGACCGACGTAGCGAAGATCCGGAGCGTGCGCGGTCCCGCTGGGCGCCGCGCCCGCGGGCGCCGCCGGCAGTCCGCTCATCAGGTGCTCGCGTCAGGTTCCGCCGGGAGCACTTTCGCCTGCCGGCCGATCAGCCGCCGGGCGGCGCGCTCCATCCAGTCGTCGGCCTTGCGCGAACGATCCCGGACCTGGTCGCCGACCTGATCGGCAAAGCCAAGACCCTGCTGGGAGATCGCGGCGGTCACCGCGGGGCTCCCGGCGATCTCGTCGATGAGATGCCAGAGGCCCTCGCTGGCCAGCAGTCGGTCGAAGAACCGGTCGAGCGTGCCGCTGTCGACCAGGCCGGCGAGGAACCGGTCGATCAGCCCGCTCTCGAACACACTGTCGATCAGCTGGGCCACACCGTCGCTCTCGAGCGCCTGCTTCAGCGCTGCCTGGATGTGCGCGCTGTTGACCGCCACGATCACGACCCGTTCGAGCTCGTCGCTTTCGAGCACGCGGTTCACCACCCGCCGCTCGAGGCTGACGCCCACATCCGCCGCGGCCTCCACGACGCCCGCGATCGGCCTCAGCGTCGCCGTGGCAGCGCGGGTGCCGAGGCCCACGAGCGGCCCTAGGGGGCCCAGCCTGAACGTTCCTCTCCGGTCTGCGGACATCGTATGCCCGGACGATATTCGACTACGCAAGGCTCGCGGGCATCACCCAAATCAGGCGATGCCTCTGCGGCGCGGTGCCTTCACGATGATCCGGCGACCATGAGGCGAGAGATTGAGGTATCCGATGGCAGCTGACGAGACGGATGGCCACGCGGACGAGTCTCCGGGCGGTACCCCTCCCACCGAGCCTCTGAACACGGTAACGGCGCCTGCGTCGGCCTCGACGGCGGAGGCCACGCCGGCGAAGATCTCGCGCCGGCGGCTGATCTGGGTCGACGTCCTGATCGGCGTCACGACCCTGCTCCTGGTCGTGGGCATCTTCGCGACCTGGGCCAACCGGCTCCTGTTCAGCGCTGACAACTGGTCGAAGACGAGCACCCAGCTGCTCCAGGATCCGAACGTCCGCTCCACCACGGCCAACTATCTGGTCGATCAGCTCTATGCGAACGTGGACGTAACCGGGCTGATCAAGCAGGGCCTGCCGACCCAGTTGCAAGGGCTGGCCGCTCCCGCCGCCGGCGCGCTGCGCAACGCCGCCGTCCAGGGCGCGGAGCTCGCGCTCAGCCGGCCGCGGGTCCAGCAGCTGTGGGCGCAGGCCAACCGCGCGGCGGACCAGACGTTCATCGACATCGTGAACGGCCGGAGGGGTGCCGTCGGGTTCAACAACGGGGTGGTTTCACTCGATCTCGCCTCGATCCTGAACAACGTCGCCTCGCGCCTCGGGCTGCCGGCGGGCATCGCCTCAAAGCTCCCGCCCAGCGTCGCGAACCTGGTCATCTTCAAGTCCAATCAGCTCAAGTACGTCCAGAACGGTGGCAAGGCGATCAAGGGCTTGGCGCTGTGGTTGACGATCATCGTGCCGCTGCTGTACGCGCTGGCGCTGTTCCTGGCCAAGGGTCACCGGCGGCGGACGCTGATGACGATCGGCTTCGCCGGAATCTTGGCGGGCGTGCTCGTCATCCTGGCCCGCTCCGTCCTCCAGGGTCAGGTCGTGAACTCGCTCACCAGCGACGCGTCGCTGCAGGTGACTATCAGGCACGTCTACAACATCGCCACGGCGATCCTGAACGACGTGGCCGGGGCGGTCATCTTCATCGGGATCGTGCTGGTCGCAGCCGCCTGGTTCGCCGGCCCGGCCCGCCCCGCGTACGCCACGCGGCATGCGATCTCTCCGTTCCTGCGCGAACAGGCCGTCGCCACCTACGGGATCGTGGTCGGGATCTTGGTCCTCCTGTTCATCTGGAACCCGATCCCAGCCACCGGCAAGCCTCTCGGAATTCTCGTGTTCACGTTGCTCGCGCTGTTCGGCACCTACATCCTCATCCAGCAAACCGCAGTCGAATTCCCGGAGGTGCCCTCGGGAGCGGCGACGCACGCGATCCGCACCCGGGTCGCGGACATGCGTGAGCGCCGGCAGCAGCAGCACCACGGTAATCCCGGTCCTGCCGCCGGGTCGACGACGGCCGACCAGCTCGCGAAGCTCGCCGACCTCCGCGACCGAGGCGCGATCAGCCCGGACGAGTACCAGGCAGCAAAGTCGAAGCTCCTCGACGCCTAGAGTGCCCCGAATCAGAGACCGGTCTGCGCGACGATCCTGCCGGACTTGACCGCCTCGGCCAGCGCGGCGTAGTCGGCGTCGTTCTGCTCCGCGTAGGCCTTGGAGAAGTCGAGGATCGCTCGATCGAACGCGTTGCCGTTGCCAAGGTACGCCGCGATCGCGACGCGGTCGCCGCTGCGGGCGTGCGCCCGCGCGAGCGTCCAGCCGCACAGCCGTCCATAGGCCGCCATTCCAAGCGGGATCATCTGCTCGATCTCCGCCGAGCCCTTCCAGTCCTTGAGCTGTCGGCCGTAGAAGTCGCGCGCGACTCCGTCGAGTCCCTCCTTGACGTGGATCCAGCCGAGGAAGATGTCGCTCGCCGCCTGCATCATCCGCTGACCGACGACGACTCGCTGGGCGTGATTCTTGTACACGCTCCGGCCGACGTGCTCCTCGAGCACCGATTCCTCGGCCTCCTTCAGCTGCAGGAACAGCGGATCGCCGCCGTCGCGACCGAAGAACAGCGCGATCCACGCTCGCGTCCCGACGCTGCCGACGCCGACGACCTTCCGCGCGAAGTCCTCGAGCCGGAACTGCTCGAGCAGCTTGCGCCGGTCGTGATCGAGCGACTGGCGATAGACCCGGATCAGAGAGCGCAGCCAATCGAGCGCCTTCTCCCCCTCGTCACCCGGAAGGAGCACGCGGACCGGCACGATCAGCGGCGACTGGTCGACGATCATGGCCGTCCCGTTGACCTGCTCCGTGAGCTTCGAGAACGCTGACATGCTGTCGCGCGTGCGCGCCTTGGCCAGCGCCGCCTCGGTCCGCTTGACCTGAGCGGACTTGAATTGGGTCTTGTACTGCTGCAGGATCGGCTCTACCTCGAGGTGGGCGTACCAGACCCCGAGGGTGAGCATCCCGGCGAACTCGCGCATCGCAACGCGGTACTCGTTGACCGTGTCGAGCACGATCTTGTCCTGGTCCTTGGCGGAGTAGCCGTTGTCGCGCGCCGCGATGATCATGCTCGCGGCGAGACGCTTGACGTCCCACTCCCACGGTCCCGGAAGCGTCTCGTCGAAGTCGTTGATGTCGAATACCAGGTTGCGCTCGGGCGACGCGAACACGCCGAAGTTCGACAGGTGGGCGTCGCCGCAGCACTGCACGGTCAGCCCCGAGCGCGGGGTCCCCGCGAGATCGTGCGCCATGATCTTCGCCGCGCCGCGGTAGAACGTGAACGGCGAGACGAGCATCCGCCCGTAGCGGATCGGGACCAGTTCGGGGACGCGCGTTCGCGCCTGCTCCTCGAGCAGATCGACCGGGTCAGCGCGATCGTGTGGCGCCTCGAACTCCGCGTGGCGGGATCGGGGAATCTCCTGGCGCGCAGCCTTGCCGCGCGCGATCCGCTCGTCAACGGTGAGATGAGGGACCGGGGTGGTTCGTGTTGTCCGCGCAAATGTAGCCATGGTGTGAATGCTTTCAGAGCCGCTCGCACGGTCCATCATCCGATGCGGGTGACGCGACCGCCCATCGTCCGTTAGGGGTGATGCCCGCGCCGTCGGCGACCGCGATAGTCGCCTGCGGTCGATGGAGACGAGAGATTCACATGGGGAGGCCGTGACATGGAGCCCGCAGGCGCCTCGGTTCCGGCCGCTGCACGTACTGCTGTCGTGGCTGGTGGCCGGTGTGTCGGTGTTCATCGCCGCGGCGATCGTCCCGCACGTCAGCGTGGGCAGCTTCTCCGACGCGCTGGCGGCCGCCGTGCTGATCGCGGCGCTGAACGCCGTCCTCCCTCCCGTGATCGCGGCCCTCCGCCTGCCGTTCACGCTTGCGCTCGGCTTCGTGCTCATCCTCGTGCTCGACGCGCTGATGCTGGTGCTCGCGTCGCACATCACCACGAGAACGATCCGGGTCGACTCGTTCGGCTGGGCGCTGGTCGCGTCGGTCGTGATCTCAGCGTCGATGCTCGTGCTCGAGGTGATCTTCGGCGCCAACGACGACGACACCTACTCTTTGAGGGTGATCCGCCGGATCGCGCGCCGCCAGGGCGGGGCGGTGCGCACCGACGACCCCGGGATCCTGTTCCTGGAGATCGACGGGCTCGCCCGGCCGGTTCTCCAGCGGGCGATTCGCGACGGCAACGCGCCGCAGATGGCGAGCTGGCTCGAGCGCGGCACGCACCGCCTCGACGAATGGGAGCCCGACCTGAGCTCGCAGACAGGCGCGAGTCAGGCCGGGATCCTGCTCGGTTCAAACGAGGACATTCCGGCGTTCCGCTGGGTCGAAAAGACCACGGGAAAGGTGATGACGTGCTCCTCGCCCGATGACTGTGCCGAGATCGAGCGGCGGCTCGCGAGCGGCAACGGCCTGCTCACTCACGACGGCGCGAGCCGCGGCAACCTGTTCTCGGGCGAGGCCGACGCGATGATCTTGACCGTCAGCCGGATGGGCGCCGAGAAGAAGGCAAACCCCGGCTATCGCGCGTTTCTCGCCAACGGCTTCAACGTCACCCGGCTGCTGGTTCTGTTCTTCTGGGAGGCGCTGCTCGAGAAGCTGTCGGCGATTCGCCAGCGGCGACGCAAGGTCTGGCCGCGCGGCTACCGCGGCGGCCGATATCCGTTCCTGCGCGCTGCGCTGTGCGTCGGCGTGCGCGACCTGATCGTGTTCGGCGTGCTGACCGACATGATGCGGGGACGGCCCGCCGTGTACGCGACGTTCTCGAGCTACGACGAGGTCGCGCACCATTCGGGGCTCGAGCGTCCCGACACGCTCGAGGCGCTGCGCAAGCTCGACGAGCAGTTCGGAAGGATCGAGCGCGCCCGCCGGTTCGCGCCGCGCCCGTACGAGATCGTCGTGCTGTCCGACCACGGACAGACGCAGGGGGCGACCTTCAAGCAGCGCAACGGCTACGACCTGCAGGAGTTCGTCGAGCGTTCGATCGCGACCGGCAAGGTCGCGCGCCTACAGACCGGCGACGAGAACGATGCCGCGGTCGGCCATGCGGTCGCCGAAGCCACCGGACGCGTCGCCGGCGACGTCGGCGGCGGGATCGGCGAGGACGACGTGATCGTGCTCGCGTCGGGCAATCTCGGGCTCATCTACCTGATGGACGAGCCCCGCCGCCTGTGCCTCGAGGAGATCGACGAGCGTCATCCGCGCCTGCTCGAGAGCCTGCGCCGGCACCCGCACATCGGATTCCTGCTCGTGCGCTCGCGCGAGCGCGGCGCGGTCGTGCTCGGCGCGGACGGAACCCGATACCTGGCCGACGACACCGTCGCCGGCGAGGATCCGCTGGCGGCTTTCCCGCCCGGCGCCGCGGCTCACCTGCGGCGGACCGACGGGTTCGAGCACGTCGCCGACGTCATGGTCAACAGCTTCTACGACGCCGACGTCGAGCAGGGCTGCGCGTTCGAGGAGCTGATCTCGTTCCACGGCGGGCTCGGCGGACCGCAGACGCAGCCGTTCATCCTCCATCCGGTGGCGCTGGCGATGCCGGCGAATCCGGTGGTCGGCGCCGCCGCGGTCCACGACCTCCTGCTCGGCTGGCGACGGTCGCTACAGGGCGAGCCGGCGGGCGAGCCGGCTGGGCGTGGGAGACCGCCCGAGCAACCTCCCACGCGTCCGGTACGACGGCCCGTCAGCTGACGGGCGCGGGCGGCTGCAGAGCCTCCTGGAGCTTCTTGGTGTCCTCGTCGGACAGCGAGGTCCGGATCACGGTTCCGCCGTACTGCTGGAGCGCGGCGACAGCCTTGTCCTCCGTGACCTGCTCGATGATCAAGAACAGCGCCGACGTGCCTGGCTTCAAGTACTCGCGGACCTGCTCCTGGAACGCCTTGTCGATGCCTTGCTTGCCGAAGTGCCCGAACAGAGCGCCCATCCCGGCGCCCAGGGCAAGCCCGGCGAACGGGATGAAGAACAACAGGCCGAACAGGAAGCCCCAGAACCCGCCCCACCAGGCCCCGCCGCCGGCCGAGGCGCCGCCGTGCGACGTCTGCACGTGGTACTTGCCCTCGAGGTCACGCGAGATCGCGGCGACCTGCTCGGCCTGGATGATCAGCTCCGATTCCAGTTCTCTGACGGTCGCCCTGGCCTGCTCGGCGGTTCCCTGATCCGGGTAACCGATCGCAACAAGCGTTGCCATATAGGTGCATCTCCTTTCGGGTGAGTGATCCTGCCCCGGCGATGCGGTCCCGCGACGTGCCGAGTCAGACGCGAGACACTCGCGCTAGTCAAGCATCCGAAATCCCCCACGCGCGGTCATCACCCAAAAAGGATGAGCAACGGGGCCGCTTGACCGCCCCTCGCCGACCTCACCAGACCGGCGCGCGCGGCCCTGACCAGACCGGCGCGCGCGACCTCAGCGGACCGGCGGCTGGTCGGCCGCCGCGCCGTGGATCAGCAGGCTCGCCAGCACCGTGATCGTCTGCCACGGCTTGTCGGGCTCGAGCGCGGACGGGGAAGCACCCGGGTGGTGGGGCGCGATCCTGACGCGCAGCGCGCCCGGCCTAATGCGGAACCGCAATGGCGCGTCCAGGCGCATCGCCTCGCCGTCGATCCCCGCCGCCACCGGTGCTTCGGACGCGATCTCGAACGTCGGAGTGATCCATTGCTCCATGCCGAGCTTCGCCCTGGCTCCGCCCCGGGCGCTGGACTCGGTGGGAGCGAGCACCGTCACTCCGAGGACCGCCCGGTCGAGCCGCGGACGCGTGCCCGACCCGAGGACCCGGCCGAGCCGATACGCGTTGTTGGAAACGAGGATCGCCACCGCAGACTGTTCGCCGGCGGGGCTGTCCCAGTGCAGATCGGGCGGCCTCGCGTCGGGCCCGATCGCATCGGGAACTGTCTCCAGCAGCGTATGCAGCTTCGCGTCACGGTATCCGGGCTGCTGCACCGCTTCGGCATAGAGCCCGAGCGAGACGTTGTTGACGAACACCTGCCCGTTGACCTCGGCCAGATCGACGCGCCGCTCGCCGCCGTTCACGAACGCGTCGAGCGCTCCGACGACGTCGTCCCGATCGACCCCGAGGTCGAGCGCGAAGTGGTTCCGGGTGCCCGCGGGAATGCACGCGTAGGGGAGGTCGAGCTCCGCGGCGATCATCGCGACGATCGCCTGCGAACCGTCTCCGCCGGCCATCGCCAGCGCGTCGGCGCCGTCGTTCACCGCGGCGCGCACCAGTTGCTCGAGGTCCTCCCCTAGCTTGAGCTCGATCGGCTCGATGCCGCGCCGGCGAGCCTCGTCGGCCAGGTGGAAGCGCTCGGCCTTGCCGCCGCCCGACTTCGGGTTGTAGAACAGCACGGGCCGGCTCGGCCGCTCGGCGCGCGGCAGATGCGCGTGGGCCTTGAACGCCTCGCGCGTCGCCGCGAGGGCGACGAGAATCGCCGCCACGACGAGCGCGTCCTCGAGCACCCGCGCCTCGACGACGACGAGCACGATCGCGCCGGCGACGAACAGAGCAGCGGCGACCAGGCCGGCGATACGTGCCGCACCGCGACGGCAGATCCCGAGCCAGGCGCAGCATCCGGCCAGGATCAGGCAGGCCAGCACCGCGAGGCCGCTCGGAAAGTGGGCGATCGTGGTGTCGACGGCGAGCACGACCGCGGCCAGGACGAGCACGAGCGCGACCGCGGACCACATCCTCCGGACGGTCATGTCGACGCTCTCATCCCGAGAGCGGTGCCCGTGTCGCGTACCGCGGTCACAGCGCGGATGCTGCGGCCTGGCGGCGGCGCGTTCATCACCTGATCGGGGTGAGGCGCACGGGTGCTCGGGGCGGGCGCACGTGAGTGCTCACTGGGCGAGGCAGCGGGAGCCGAGGATGGGTGCCGACCTGCCCGCGCACAGGCAAGAGCACACCATTGCCCGCCTCGGGCACCGGTGGGATCTTCCGTTCATAAGAGACGGGCGGTGCCTGACCCGTCAGGGCAACAACCGGAGGGCTGCCATGTCTGTCCAGTCAACACCCGAGGCCAGAGCCTCGGCCGGGTACCGGGACTACGCGGACGACGACCGCGGTTACGGCTGGGTCTCGTTCGCGGGGATCCTGTTGCTGCTGCTCGGAACGATGAATGTGATCGAGGGCATCGCCGCGATCGGCAACGCGCACTTCTTTGCCGCCCACGCTCACTACATCACCGGCAACCTCAAGACTTGGGGTTGGATCGTGCTTTGCATCGGCGTGCTGCAACTCGCCGTCGGTCTCGGCGTGTTCGTGAAGAACCAGTTCTCGCGGTGGGCCGGCGTGGTCGTGCTCGCGGCGAACGCGATCGCCCAGATGCTGATGATTCCCGCGTACCCATTCTGGTCCCTCGCGCTGTTCACGCTGAACATCGTGGGGATCTACGGGCTCGTCGCGTACGGACGTCGGCTGGAGGTCTGACCCCCGGTCGACCAGAACGCGGGCGGCGCGAAGAGCCGTCCGCGGCAAGTCTCAAAATCGCGGTCTGATGGCGACGCCGTCACCGTCGACGACCCTGAGCGACCACGATCAGGCCCGGGCGCTGCGTCTGCTGACGCTCGAGTTCGGCAGGCGCGAGGATTTCGACGACCCGCGTCTCGCCTACCGGCGGCTGTTCTCCGAGGTGCTCGGGACGTTCCTGCTTCTTCTGGCGGCCGCCGGAGGGGGAATTCTCCACGCGAAGGGACAGATCAGCCTCGCCGCGGCGGTCGTCGCGCCCGGCCTCACCGTGATGGCGATCATCCTGTTCATGGGCGCGGTGTCGGGCGCGCACCTGAACCCGGCGGTGTCGATCGCGTTCGCCTTGCGCCGCGATCTTCCGGCCCGCCGCCTGCTCGGATACATCGTCGCCCAGCTGCTCGGCGCGGCGCTCGCGTGCCTGTTCCTGCTGGCGGTGTTCGGCAACGTCGAGCACCTCGGCGCGACCCTTCCCGGTCCCGGCTACGACAACTGGCAGGCGCTGCTGATGGAGATCGCGCTGACCGGCGGGCTCGTCAGCGTGATCCTCGGCACGGCCTCGGCGGCGCAGAACGTCGGCACGATCGGGGCGCTCGGCGTCGGCGGATACGTCGCGCTCGCGGGCCTGTGGGCGGCTCCGGTGAGCGGCACGTCGATGAACCCCGCGCGCTCGTTTGGGCCGGCGCTGGTCAGCGGCGATTGGAGCAGCTACTGGGTGTACGTGCTCGGTCCACTGGTCGGCGCCCTGATCGCCGTCGGCTTCGCGGTGATCCTGCGTGGCCCCGGCGGCGACCCGCTCTCGCGCGCGGCCGGGTCCGGCAAGCTCAAGTAGCAGGCGCGACCGCGTGGTTTGTCATCCCGACCGGATGACGCCCCAGCGAGCAAGGGCCGCGAGGCTACGCGCGTGGACCCGCTGACCCTGGTTCTGCTCGCGCTCGCGGCCTGCGTCTACCCCACGCTGCTCGCCGGGGTGATTCTGATCCTCGCCCATCCCCGGCCGCTGCGGATGCTCCTCGGCTTCCTCGCCGGCGGACTGACGATCAGCATGATCGCCGGCATCGGGATCGTCCGCGCGATCGAGTCCTCAGGCGCGGTCGGCAGGTCGAATCACACGACCAAGCCGGTCGTATCGATCGTGCTCGGGTCGCTGTCGCTGCTCGTCGCGTGGGGGATCGCGAACGGCGCCATCAGCCACGGCCTGCGCAAGCACCGGCGAGCGAAGCCGGAGCCGTCCGCCCCGCACAAGCCCTCGATGGCAAACCGTGCGCTGTCGCGCGGATCGATCACGATGGCGTTCGTCGCGGGACTCGTGCTCAACCTCCCCGGGGTCTGGTACCTGGAAGCTCTGACCGAGATCGCTAAGGCGATGCCGTCGACGGTCTCGGCGCTGCTCCAATTGTTGGTGTTCAACGTGATCATGTTCGCGTTGGTCGAGCTCCCGATCGTCGCCTACGCGGTCAACCCGGAGGGCGCCGCCGGCCTCGTGGAGCGTGCCTCGAAGTGGGGTCACAGGCACTCGAGGGAGGTCGCGATAGGGCTGGCCACCGTTGTGGGGGTGTGGCTGATCGTCAAGGGGATCATCGAGCTGTGAGCGCGGCCCGGTGAGCGGCTACGTCGATCTGCCGGAGGGCTGGACGCGCGTATCCGCGTCGGGACCGGGCCCGTTCGTCACCAGCGAGGTGCTCCGCGCGCCCGATGGCACCGAGCATCGCTGGGAGTCGCGCCGGCACCGCAAGCGACGGCCGGCACGGCGACGCGGCGCCACCGACACGGTCGCCGCCGAGAAGCAGTCGGTGTGGTGGCGACCGCATCGGCGCGACTGGTGGATGGCCGTGCTATTCGTCATCGGCGCGTTTTGCTTCACCGCCGGGGCTATCGCGTCGCAGTGGGCCGCGACACCGCGGCCGTGGATCGGCGTGGATTTCTTCGTCGGCTCGCTGTTCTTCACATCGGCCGCGTACCTGCAGTACTCCGAGGCCGTAAACGTCGAGCGCGGACTCGGCCCTCGCCGGCACCGCGTTCACTGGCGGCCGGCGTCCTGGGAGCCCAAGCGGATCGACTGGCTGGCGACGGTAGTGCAGCTGATCGGGACGGTCCTGTTCAACGTCAGCACGTTCACCGCGATGAACCACAACCTGACCACGCATCAGAGCAATGTGCGCGTGTGGTCGCCTGACGCGTTCGGCTCGATCGCGTTCCTGATCGCGAGCGAGCTGGCGTTCGCGGAGGTGTGTCATCGCTGGATCTGCTTTCGCAACCGGACGCTCACGTGGAAGATCGTCGCCCTGAACATGCTCGGGTCGATCGCCTTCGGCGCGTCCGCGATCGCTTCGTTGCTCGAGCCGGCCTCGGGCGAACCCGTGAGCGCACGGATCGCCAACGCCGGCACCTCGGTCGGCGGACTCTGCTTCCTGATCGGCGCGCTGCTGCTGATGCCTGAGGCGGCGGCGCAAGAGCGCGCCGCACCGGCCGAGCCGAGCCTCGCCGAGCTTCCCAAGACCGAGCACCCGCTCGGCTACTGATCGAGCATCACCTGATCCGGATGATGCGCCGGCTCTGAGCGCGCCCGAACCTGACCCAGATAATGCCCGCCCTCGCGCTCGCCGTGATCGCGATCGCGCTCCCCGACTCGCTGAATCCGTCGCTCATCGTCGCCGCGGTCTTCCTCGCGTTGGGCGAGCGCCCCGTCTGGCGGACGGCGCTGTTCACGCTCGCGACGTTCATCGTGACGCTCGCCGGCGGGATCGCGATCGCGCTCGGCCTCGGCAATCTGGTCCTGTCGCTCTTGCCCAAGCTGTCGCACACCGTCAAGTGGGAGGTGGCGATCGTGGTCGGAGTGGTCGTGATGTGCGGCGGCGTCGTGGTCTGGTGGCGCCGGGAAGGGCTCGCGGCCGACCCGGAGACCATGCACAAGGAGCCGAGCGCGCACGGCTCCCCGCTGCTGATGGGCGCCGGCATCGCCGGCGTCGAACTGCTCACGGCATTCCCCTACTTCGCGGCCATCGGGCTTGTACTCGGCTCGTCGGTGGCCGCTCCCGCCAAACTGTTCCTGCTCTTCCTCTACAACCTCATATACGTCGTGCCGTTGATCGCGATCGTGGTCGTGCGCGCGATCATGGGTGAGAAGGGCGCCGAGTTCCTGGTGCCGGTCAGCGACTGGATCCAGACGCGCTGGCCGATGGTGGTGGCGCCGGTCGCCGGAGTGGCCGGTGCCGCGCTCACGACCTACGGGATCTTGCAGTTAGCGTGACGGCGGGGGCGGGTCGCGATAGGTCGGGTCATCCCACCCATCACCGGGCCCGCCACGGGGACGCTGACCTGGTGGCGCCTGATACCTCGACGCCGCCGCCTTCTCGCCGCTGCCGCGCCCGAGCTGGTAGACCGCCACCGCGACGCCCACCGCGCCCAGCCCGATCAGGACCCATACCCACCAGGCCACGGAGCTGCTCGAGTGGCCCGCGGTGGGCGTGGTGGTCCCGGTCACCACGCTCGTCGTGTTGTTCTTGATCGTCGTCGTTTGCCCCGGCCCCGTGACGGTAGTCGTCGAGGTCTCGGTGGTGGTCTTGGGCGGGGCGGTGACGGTGGTCGACACCGTCGTGGTCTCGGTCGTCGTCGTCGTGGAATCGGTCGTGGTCTGCGCCATGGCCGGCACGGCCCAGGCGACGAGCACCCCGGCAACGAGCGCAACCGTCATTGCGACCCCGAGCTTACGAGCGGGCTTCACCACCCCCAGCCTCCCACCCCACCGAGCCGGTGGCAACACGGCAAACATGCTTCACGATGGGAAGCGTGCACCACCTTTTCGGGCGATGGTCTGGACCTGGGTCGCCGTGCCTGCGAGAGTTGCGGTAGACGTCCATGACCACCGACACCGTGGAGACTCGATCGGGTTGGTCGGCCCTGTTCCGCGACGCGTTCAACCAGTCCCGGAACGCGATGGTGCTGCTCGACGACGAACGCCGGCACGTAGAGGTCAACGGCTCCTACGTGCAACTGCTGGGGTACCGGCCGAGCGAGCTGATCGGACGGCCCGTGTATGAGCTGCGTGCCGATCACGCGACCGTATCCGAGCAGCAATGGCGCACGGCGTTGCGCCAGAAGCAGTTCACCGGCACGATCGAGCTTGTCCGCGCCGACGGCGGACACGTGACCGCGGAGTACGCGGGTCACCCCGAGGTCGTCACCGGACGCCAGCTCGTCCTGTTCGTGGCCCTCAGAGTCTCCCGCGGCGGACGGCTGCGCGAAGACGGCGAAACCGGGACGCCGCGCCCCGAGCTGTCGCCGCGCGAGCTCGACGTCGTGAGGCTGCTCGCCCTCGGGTTCAGCGGGCCCGAGGTCGCCGACGAGCTGCGAATCGCGCACAACACGGTGCGCACCCACACGCGCAACGCCATGACCAAGGTGAGTGCGCGGTCGCGCGCACAGCTCGTGGCGAAGACGCTCGCCGACGGCATGTACTGGGCACACGAGTTCTAGCGGGCGACATTTCATCCCATTCGGAGGATGCCACGATCTCGTCGTGCCGGGACGATCCGGGGCAGCGGTCGACTCCGGAAAGAGAACGACATCGTGAGCGAACCACGGGAGCTACTACGCCGTCTAGCGGCACACGATGAGCGCTCGCTGCGCAGCGCGATGGCTCCCACGCCGGAGTTTGAGCGCGACTACGAGCTGAACCGGCCCGCGCTCGACCGCCGCACCCGGGTGCTCGTGCGCCTCGCCGCGCTGATCGTGGTCGGCGCCTGCACCGAGTCGCTGCGTTGGGCGGTCGAGCTCGCCTTGACCAGCGGCGCCGACGATGACGCGCTGGCGGCGGTGCTGATCGCGACGGGCTCGGTGGCCGGCTCCGCGCAGCTCGTCGAAAGCGCGCCGCGGCTGGCGCTCGCGCTCGGCTTCGAGCCGGGAGCCGACGCGGCGATCGATCCCTACTGACCGAGGAGACCGGCGTCCGTGGCGCGCAGCACGGCCTCAGACCGGGAGGCGGCTCCAAGCTTGCGGTAAACCGCGTGCGCCTGAGTCTTGACGGTGTTCGACGAGACGCCGAGTTGCGCCGCGATCTCGCGGAACGATCGATGGCTCGGCAGGAACCGAAGGATCCTGAGCTCGGCGATTGTGAGCGAAGACGGGCCGGCCAGGCTGGTCTCGGCGAGCGCGTCCATGTACGACCAGGCCTCGTCGAACCAGTGCTGGAAGATCACCGCCCCCGAGGTCCGGCGGGCGAGCCGCGAAGCCTCCGCCAGCAACGTGCGCGCACCCACGACATCGGCCAGCCACAGCGAGGCGTGCGCGAGCAGGATCCTCGCCTCCGCCCCGTACCACGGGACGAAGTCGCCGAGCATGGTGAGAAGCTCGATCCCGCTGCGGAGATCGTGCTTGGCCTCGTCGGCGCGTCCGTGGTGAGCCCGGGTCGCGGCCGACGCCGCGAACGCCAGCGCGCACATCGGATACCCGGCGAGTCCGCGCTCCTCGATCAGCCTGCCGGCCCGATCGGTCAGCTCGGCCGCCGTGTCCCAGTCCTCCTGCTCGATCGCGATCATCGCCGCCTGCGCCAGGCACAGCGAGGTGACGGTCGGGGCGGTGGCCTCGCCGAGATCCGCGCCTTCCTCGAGCGCCGGCGCGGCCGCGGCGCGGTCGCCGGTCAGATGGAGCGAGGTGCCGCGCAGGAACAGGCAGATCGAGCGCCATTGGCTGTCCTCGGGCTCGCTCTCGCAGGCGCGCCCGGCCACGTCTCCCATCCCGCCGACGTCATGGCGACCCAACGTCGCCTCGATCACGGCGAGCCCCGCGGCCAGAGAGCACGCGCCGTCGGTCGGGCTCCGGTCGACGGACGCTGCCGCCGCAGCGGCGAGATGGCGCGCTTCGGCCACGTTCCCGGCGGCCAGGAAGCTGTGCGCGCTCGCGAGCGCGAGCGGCGCGTAACCGGCGAGCTCCTCGCGACTGAAGGCGGCCAGCCATTCTTGAACGAGCTCGTTGCGTCCCTGGCCGACGTAGGCCACGATCCCAGGCGACAGCAGATCTCCCGCGCGCACCGGGTCGTGCGCGTACACGGCATGAGCGATCGCGTGGTCCAGATCTCCGTGCCCCTCAAACCAGGCGCTCGCGCGATCATGGAGCGAACGAATGTCCTCGGGGCTGATGCGCCGCAGTTCCGCACCGAGCGTGTCGCGAAACAGCCCGTGCCATCGGAAACGTTCGTGAGCGCCGTCAAGCGGGCGCAGGAGCGGGCTGGCCTTTGCCAAGCCGCTCAGCATCAGCGCGGACCCGCGCCGCTCAAGCACGGCGTCGCATACCGGCCCCGAGAGCTCGTCGAGCACCGACGTCCGGACGACGAACTCGGTCATATCAGCTGGCAACCCGGACAGAATCTCGTCGCGGAAGTACTCGGCCAGACGATGATCATCGCCGCGCAGACAGGCGACTGCGGCGCCCACGTCGGGCTCGGCGCGTAGCGACAGCGCGGCCAGATACAGCCCGGCCGGCCACCCCTCGGTTCTCGTCACCAGCGCCTGCACCCCGGCGAACTCGAGATCGAGCCCGGCGTGTCGCAGCAGGACCGAAGCCTCCGCGGGCATCATCGCGAGGTCTTGGAGGCGAACCTCGATCAACGCCCGGCGCGCGCGCAGGCGACCGAGCGGCAGCGGCGGCTCGGTCCGCGAGCTGACCGCGACCATCGACCCGGAGGGGATCTTCTCGAGTAACCGTTCGAGCGCGTGGCGCACGACCTTGGCCGAGGCCCGGTGTGCGTCGTCCAGGACCAGCACCACGCCGTGCCCCGCCTCGGACCCGGCGAGGAGGGCCTGGACGTGCGCTTCGAGGTCGTCGTCCTCGAGCGCATCCTGGGTCAGCCACACGAACTCGCGCTCATCGTGCTCGGACCACTCGGACAGCAGGCTCGACTTGCCGTATCCCGGCGGAGCGACGATCACCGCCAGCGACGCGTCGCGAGCTCTGGAGAGACGCCGGACGAGCGTCGCCCGCCGGACCAGCCCGTTTCGGGTGATCCGGGCGCCCGCGGGCTTCTGCGACGGCCGGCGCGGAAGCGCTCGGGCTGGTGCTGTAGCTGGAGTCATCGTGCGGGGCAGGCCGGGCAGTACGGGCTGCTGCGCCCGATAACTAACCTCTCCGAGCCGCCGGTCCGGGGCAAGGAGGCCCACCCCCGTGTTCGAGGAGGCGCGCACCACGGTCTGGACTCACGTGCGCAGGCCCCCGACGCGCCCGGCTCGGGTGGGCGCATCACCCGGATCGGACGATGTCCGGACCGCGATCGTGACTACCGTCGCCGTCGTGGATGAAACCGAACGCCTCCTTCGCCGGTTGGCGCTCAACGATGAGGAGTCGGTTGGGATGGTTCTCGCGAGCGGATCGGAGACCGCCGGCGCGGCGGCGCTGCGACCGAAGGTCGATCTGCTCGTCCAATTGGGCGCGCTGCTGGCCCTCGGGGCCTCCACGAGCTCGCTTCGGGCGACCGTCGATCGCGCGGTCGAGGCCGGCGCGACCGAAGCCGAGATCGTCGGAGTGCTAATCGCCGTGGCACCGACCGTCGGACTCGCGCGGGTCGTCTCGACGGCGCCCCGGTTGGCGGTGGCGATCGGTTACGACCTGGAGGCCGACGAGTGATGGACACCGGGCTCGGCGGCCGATCACACAAGCGACGATAGGAAGGCGTCCATGTCCCACGCCACACATCAGACGATCAAGCTGAGCAAGGGAAGGCACAACTCCCCCCAGGAGGGAGCGTGCGTGATGGAGCTCGCCTCCATGCTGGCGGGTGAACCGTTCGGCGACCACCCGGCATCGGTGTGTCCGGTGATCGGCTCGTGCCTGAGGGCGTATAACGACTGGATCGACGACCGCCGCCGTCAGGACCTGTATGCGTACGCCTCGAAGGTCGTCGGCACGCGATCCTCGCAGGAGGTCCAGCGAGCCCGCGCCGCGCGCGTGACCGCGTGGGTCGGTGAGGTCGCTCGCCGTCGCCGCCTCAGTCGGTTCGTTCTCGTCCGCGGCATGTTCGCGCTGATGCTGTGGCCACAGCCGGACGATCTCGGCAGCCGGATGATCCAGGCCGTCGCCCGGCGCCGCCGCGGCTCGCACCTCGAGGTCCTCGGGCTGATCGACGAGCTCGTCGCGATCGGCGCTCAGCCGCGCGAGGAGCCGAGCACGCCGGCGGTGACGTCGGCGATAGTCGCCCCCAGCAGGGCACCCGCGAGCACGTCGGCGGGGTAGTGAACGCCGGTGTGAACGCGCGAATAGGCGACGAGCGCGGCCAGCAGGTGCAGCG
Source organism: uncultured Solirubrobacterales bacterium (assembly GCA_963770615.1). GTDB lineage: Bacteria > Actinomycetota > Thermoleophilia > Solirubrobacterales > Solirubrobacteraceae > Palsa-465. Next base: position 292,793 of record CAVYQJ010000009.1, read on the forward strand.
GCACGCCGGCTAACGGGAGCACGTCCCCGACGCCGCTGGCGAACGCGACCGCGGCCGCCGTGTGCCCGGAGGGAAACGAGCGCGACGTCGGCATCGGCACGTGGCGCGCCTCCGGTACTTCCTGGGCCTCGCGGTCCGGCCGCGGACGGCGTCCGAACGGCTTGACGACGAGGTTCACGAACACCGAGGTCGCGGCCACCGACGCGAGCCCGGTCGCCGCCGCGCGCCGTCCCCGCGGCCCGCCCGCAAGCGCCAGCAGCGCACCCGACGCGATCGATATCCGCGAGTAGTTGGCGGCGTTCGAGAGCCGGCGCAGAGCGCCGTCCAATTGCGGCGTCGGCGTGCTGGCGATCGCCCCGTACACGGCGACATCTAGTCGCTCAGCCTCTTCGAGCCAGGTCACCGCCCAAGTATCCCCAGTGAGGGCGCGGGTACATCGCCCAGATCGGATGAGGTCAGGTGGCTTCGGCGCCTCTACAGCGTGGTGCGCTCGCCGGGAACGAGCACGCGCACCTCTACGCCGGGCGCGTATCGCTTGGTCAGCTCCGCGAACTCGCGCGCCGGCCGCGCCGGGTCGACCGCCCGCCGCGCCGGACGGGGCAGCGCGAACGTGCCCCAGTGGATCGGGATCGCGACCGCGGGCGCGATCAGCGCGGCCGCCTCGGCGGCGCTCTGCGGGTCCAGATGTCCGGCGCCCACGCTTGCGCCCCAGCCCCACACCGGCAGCAGCGCGACGTCGATCAGGCCTCGGAGCTCCGCCATCCCGGCGAACAGGTCAGTGTCGCCCGCGAAGTACACGGCGCTCGACCCCCGGATCACGTAGCCGACCGGCGGTGCCGCGGGCCCGAACGGGCGCCGGCGCGGGTCGTGCACCGCTGTGGTGGCGGCGATTCGCAGGCCGGCGACCCCGATCTCGCCACCCGGACGAAGCTCGCGCACGTCGCGCAAACCTCTCCCCTTGAGCCATTCACGCGCCGGAGCCGGGGCGAGCACCGGGCCCGAGCGCGCCAGCGCCCGCAATGTCGGGAGGTCGGTGTGGTCGGCGTGGAGGTGCGACAGCAGGACGCAGTCGACCGATCCCAGGAACTCGACATCGGGGACGATCCGCACCAGCGGCCCGATCCGGTTCCGGAGCACGGGGTCGGTGATCGTCCGTACGCCGTCGATCTCGACCAGCACAGTGGCGTGCCCGAGCCAGGTGATCGCAAGGCCGGTCGCCGCCACGTCCGGTTCGGGCACGCGGCGGGCGGGAGAGTTCATCGCAGACCATCGCACCGCATTCGCGTCCGCCCGTCATCGTCCGATCGGGATGACGCCAGGCCGCTTGAGCCCAAGTGTGGTGCATGCTTCCATGGTGTGGGAGGCAAGCGCCCTTGTGAAAAAGGTGTGACCGAACCACGATTGAGGCCAAAGGGGCGCCACGGAGGATTCGATGAGCGTAAGCGCGCAGCAACACAGTCGGCGGGCGTCCGACGAGTCGACCGACCCGATTCACGTCGTGATCGCCGAGGACTCCTACGTCATCCGCGAGTTCCTTACCGCGACGCTGAGCGCGGCGGCGGAGGTAGAACTCGTCGCCGTCTGCACGAACGGAAAGGAACTGCAGACAGCGATCGACACCTGGGATCCCGATGTTGTCCTCACCGACATCCGGATGCCGCCGTCGGGCGCCGAGGAGGGCGTTCGCATCGCTGCGTCGCTCCGCGAAACGCACCCGGAGGTCGGAGTCGTCGTGCTCAGCCAGTACGCCGAGCCCGCCTATGCGATCCGCCTGCTCGAACATGGGACCGGGGGCCGCGCCTACCTGCTCAAGGAGCGGATACGCAACAAGGAGCAGTTGCTCGATGCGATCAAGGCGGTCGCGCGCGGCGGATCGGTGATCGATCCAATCATCGTCGACGTCCTGATCGAGGCTCGCTCGCGAGCCGCGAAGTCACAGCTTTCCCAGCTGACCTCACGCGAGCGCGAGTTGCTCGCCGAGATCGCCGCGGGCAAGAGCAACAGTGCGATCGCCGAGTCATTGGTGCTAACCAAGCGAGCGGTCGAGAAGCACGTGAACTCGATCTTCTCGAAGCTCAACCTGCCCGAGACGCAGGATGTGAGCCGCCGCGTCAAGGCGACGCTCATCTTCCTCTCCGAAGAGGGATTCGACGGGTAAGGAAGCGCTAACTTTGCCGCACCTCCGCGGAGGATTTCAGTCGGGCAACTCGGGTGCGCCGTGAGGCAATTGTCTGTCCAGCCCTCGGATGAGGGGGCGCAACGCAGGGACTTGATTCGGGTCGTGATCGGCGAGGACACGTTCCTGATGCGCGAGGCGCTGGAGCGGATCATGTCCGGTTTCGAATACGTAGAGGCGGTCGCGTTCTGCGGCGACCGGGCCTCTTTGACCGCGGCGATCGAGCGCGAACGACCCGATGCGGTGCTCACCGACATCAGGATGCCGCCGACGGGAACCGACGAGGGGATTCAGGTCGCGCGAGAGCTCCGGGTCAGCCATCCCGACATCGGCGTCGTCATCCTCAGCCAGTTCGCCGACCCGAGCTACGTGCTCGACTTCCTGGACGCCGGCAGCGCGCGCCGGGCGTACCTGCTCAAGGAGCGCGTGGGCGATCCGCAGCAACTCGTGGGGGCGATCGAGGCGGTGGTGTCGGGCGGATCGGTGATCGATCCCAAGGTGGTGGAGGTACTCGTCCGGGCCCGCAGCGCCGGTGCGCACTCGCCGCTGTCGTCGCTCACGCGCCGCGAGCACGATGTGCTCGCCGAGCTCGCTCAGGGCAAGAGCAACGCCGCCATCGCCAAGTCGCTCGTGCTCACCAAACGCGCCGTCGAGAAGCACATCAACGCGATCTTCACCAAGCTCGAGCTCGAGAGCCCGGACGACGTCAGTCGTCGCGTGAAGGCGGCGCTGCTGTTCCTGGCCAGCGGCAAGAGCCCGGCTTCGGACTAGGAAGGGACCTCAGAGGGTCGGGCCGCGCGGGATCTCGGCCCTGATGCGGGTGCCGGCGCCCGGCTCGCTGTCGAGCTCGAACGTCCCACCGGTGGCCTCGACGCGGTCGCGGAGGCCTTGGAGGCCGCGGTCGTTGCGCTCGAACGCACCGCCCGCGCCGTCGTCCCGCACCTCGACCGTGAGCGTCGTCGCGCTCAGATGCGCGCGGACGCTGATCGTCGACGCGTGCGCGTGGCGCTCGGCGTTCGTAACGGCCTCGCGAATCAGGTAGAAGGCGGTCGCCTCGGTCGTCTCGTCGAGCCGCACGCGTGGCAGCTCGACCAGCTCGATCGGGGTCACGGACTTGGCGGCGATGTCCTCGACCGCGCTCGCCAGGCCGAACTGCCGGAGCGCCGCCGGCTGAATCCCCTGGACCAATTCGCGTAGCTCGTCGATCGCGACCAGCAATTCTGCATGCGCGGTCTCGATCGATGACGCGACCTCCTCAGGCGCCTCCCGCGCCGCGTGGGCAGCCAGCCCGAGGCGGGCAGCAAGCGCGACGAGGCGCCCCTGAGCGCCGTCATGAAGGTTTCGCTCGAGGCGGCGGCGCTCATCGTCGGCGGCGAGCACGATCCTGGTCCGCGACGCGCGAACGCGCCTGGCGAGTTGTTCCCGCTCGGAGGCCAGCGCCGCCACCGAGAGCGTGGCGAGCGCGGCGACCGCGAGGTAGATCTGGGTCGCCGGGATGTTGTCCATCCCGTTGACCGTGAACGGGCCGGGAAAATCGGTCGCGCCCCACATCGTGAACGCTGCGCTGATCGCGATCGCGAGCGTCGCCCCGCGCGGGCCAAACCGGAACGCGGCCCAGATCAGCACCGGGAACGCCAGGTACGACGAAGGCCCCCCAACCTTGGCGGCCACCGTGCTGAGACCGATCAGCGTCGCCAGCAGCAGCGCCGCTTCGACGACGTGTCCGCGCAGCCACGTGTGTGGAGTCGGCGTGCTGAACACGAGCGCGAGCGGCAGGACGATCGCGGCGCCGCAGAAATCGCCGAGCCACCACGTGCGGGACACCCGCAGGATCGAGCCGGCGGGGATCGTGTGAAACAGCGCGAGCGACAGCGGCCCGATGATCGCGCTGACGGCGGTCGCGGCGGTCAGAGCCGCAAACACTCCGGCCACGCCCGCCGCGGTGTCGAGCGGCGCCCGTCGCGACACGAACCGGCGCAGCAGCATGACTCCGATGACGACCTCGAGCAGGTTGCCGAAGCTCTGGCCGACGGCCGCGCCGATCGGCAGCCTCATGTAGTTGTTGACGAGCAGATCCCCGATGACCACGGCCGGCCACAGGCGCAGCCCCATCAGGTAAAGCCCCGCCATGCCGACCCCGACCGGAAGCCACACGATCGACGCCACCGGGCCGGTGAACCTGAACGCGTACCCGAGGTGCGCCGCCGCGTAATAGGCGGCAACGAGGAACGCGGCCTGACCGACGTAGGTACGCCGGAAATCCCAATGCTGTATGGACAGCAGGGCGCGCCCCAGTACTCGGTCAGGGGCGGCCCTCACGGAATGCCCCATCAACGCGACTCCCGCCATTGCCTGCTGTCGGTTTCAGACATGACCCTGGGCTTCGGTTGCAGATCGGAGAGCCAAATTTTCGCGAGCACAGCAGACGAAATCAACCGTTCGCAATGTGAACGCTAACGCGGGCGCGGTCTTGCGGGCGGCCGCGGCGAGGGGTCAGCGCGCGATTTGAGGGCTCAGCGCGTTCGCCAGCGCGTCGAGCATCGAGTCCTCTGAGGCCTGCTCGAGCGTGACCGTGAGTCGCCGCGCGGTCGGGTCGAAGTCGATACCCAGGAACGAACAGCAGCCGCGCTCGACCTCGAGCGCCATCTCGAGACGGCCACGCGGCAGATCCGGAGCGAACCGCACCACAAGCCGGCCGGGCTCGCGCTCGACGGCCTCGACGTGGCCGCTGATCTGCCTGTAGCGCTCGAGCTGGTCGCCTAGGCCAGCTCGGTCGAGCCGGCACGCCGGTACGGCGGTCTCGCGTTCCATTCCCCACAACTGTATCGAAGAACATCAATCGATCACTGATGAGGATTCGATCATCTGTGGACCTGGGGCGTTTCCGGGGGTCGAACATTCGTCCAGAACCGGATCGGCGAGCTTGAGGTGTGGGTAACGAAAACGGTGGAGAGGTTGGCAATGCAGGTCCACACTCGAACTGAGGGAGGGTGCACCGGCCACGGCCCAGGCCCGGGCCGTCAGGCCCATGAGGCTCGTATGAGCCCAGGCGAACGAGCGCGCGACGTCACGGCCGACGTCGCGCCGCTCGTCGACGCGGCGCCCGACGACGCGGCGCTCGAGGTGAACCGCGAGGTGGGCACCTGATGAGCCTGCTCCTGTACGGCGTCGGGGAAGCCGATGCCGGCGTGGCGGTCGGCACGGGGCTCGGCGATCGGCCGCTCCGCGGCATCGCCGACGGCTCGTTGATGGCGATCGTCACCGACCATGACGATCCCGCCGCGATCGCCGCGGTCGGAGCGGTGGACGACTACGAGCGGACCGTGCGGAGCCTGATGGACTCCCGGGCGATCCTCCCCGCCCCGTTCGGCCGCGTCCTCACCGACGACGAGGCGGTCGGTGCGATGTTGCGCCGGCGCCGGCGCGATCTTTTGTCGAAGCTCGACGGAGTCCGCGGAGCCGTCGAGTTTGGCCTGCACGCACGCTGGCTCGACGGCTCCGATGCCACCCCCGACCCGCGCTCGGAGTCGGACGTGGCGTACTTGCGCGACCGCCTCGAGACGCGCCAGAGCGCGCGCCGGCTCGCGAGCCAACTCGACCCGCTCACCGCGCTCGCGCGCAGCATCCGTCGAGCGCTGCGCCCGCGACCCGACCTGCCGGTGCTCGACGCCTACCTGGTCGACCGTGGGCGTGCCGGCGAGTTCGTCGCGCTCGTACATGAGCTCGGCGGGTACCTCGACGGAGTCGAGCTGGTCTGCACCGGCCCGTGTCCGCCGTACAGCTTCGCCGACGCGGGCGCCTACCCCGGCGGCGTCCTGCGCTCGACCTCCTGACCGCGGCCGATCAGGACCTCGGCGACCATCGAGGCGGGGAACAGCCCGTGCTCTACCACGCCGGGTTGCTCGGACAGCCAGGAGGCGAGCTCGGCCGGGTCGGCGAACTCCCCCAGGTAGTCCGCGATCACGCCGCCGTCCGGGCTGTGGGCCACGTCACGCAGCCGCGCCGGCTGTACCCGGTCGAACGTCGAGGCGAGACCGAACTCGGCGAGCTCGAGCGGGATCGGGGGCGTAAGCCGCTCCACCACCTTGTTCGAGGAGACGATCACGATGAACCGGTCCGCCGCCGCCGCGACCGCCTTCTCCCGTGTGTGCGCGGCCCCTCCCCCCTTCACCAGCCAGCCCGCCGGGTCGACCTGATCGGCGCCGTCGATCGTCATGTCGAGCCGGGTCGGCGCCTCGAGCCCGGCGAACGACACGACCTCGATCCCGAGCGCCCGCGCCGCCTGCGAGGTCGCCGGCGACGTCGCCACGCACGTGATGTCGAGCTTGCGCGCGGCGAGCGGCGGCAGGAGGTAGGCCGATGTCGAGCCGGTACCGAGACCGACCAGCATCCCATCCTCCACGAGCTGAGCCGCCGCCTCGGCGGCGAGCTGCTTCTCGCGCTCGATCTGGTCGGCGCCAGTCAGCTTGAGGCCTTCTCGCGGTGGCCGCCGAACCCGTATCGCATCGCCGATAGGACCCGGTTGGCGTAGTTGTCGAGACCTCGCGAGGCAAAGCGCGAGTACAGCGCGGTCGTCAGCACGGGCGCGGGCACGCCCTCGTCGATCGCCGCGATCGACGTCCAGCGTCCCTCGCCGGAGTCCGACACACGGCCCGAGAAGTCGTCCAGCGTCGGAGACTCGTACAGCGCCTGCGCCGTCAGGTCGAGCAGCCACGAGCTGATCACGCTGCCTCGGCGCCACACCTCGGTCACGTCGACCGTGTTGATGTCGTACTGGTAGTACTCGGGATGCTCCATCGGCGCGGTCTCCGCGTCTCCCTCGAGCACCTCTTTTCCGACGTTCGCGCTGTGGAGGATGTTGAGCCCCTCGGCGTACGCGGCCATGATCCCGTACTCGATCCCGTTGTGGACCATCTTCACGAAGTGGCCGGCGCCGTTCGGACCGCAGTGCAGGTATCCGTTCTCCGACGGGCCCGTGTCACCGGTTCGTCCCGGCGTCCGCGGGGCCATACCGACCCCCGGGGCGATCGACGCGAACAGCGGATACAGGCGCTCGACCACGTCGTCCTCGCCGCCGATCATCAGGCAGAAGCCGCGCTCGAGTCCGTAGACGCCACCGCTGGTGCCGACATCGACGTGGTGGATGCCCTTCCCGGCGAGCTCCTTCGCGTGCCTGATGTCGTCGTGGTAGTGCGTGTTGCCGCCGTCGATGATCACGTCGCCGGCCTCGAGCACTTCGCTCAGGCTGGCGATCGACCGCGACGTGATCTCGCCGGCCGGCACCATCACCCACACGGTGCGCGGCTTGTCGAGCTTCGCCGCGAACTCCTGGAGCGAGGTCGTCCCCGGGATCCCGTCGCCCTCGAGCGCCTTGACCGCATCGGCGTTTACGTCGAACCCGACGCAGTGGTGGCCGTCGCGTGTCAGTCGGCGGACGATCCCGGCGCCCATCCGTCCGAGTCCGACCATTCCCAGCTGCATCGGCATGTCCGTCGGCATGTGAATCGTTCTCCTCGGTGTCGCGGCTTGTCAGATGATCGGTCGTGCCTCAGCGCATCGCGCGGTAACGGCGGATCAGCGCGTTGGTCGAGCTGTCGTGTTCCAGGGCGGGGTCGGTGTCGCTCTCGAGCTCGGGGATGATGCGCGCGGCGAGGGCCTTGCCGAGCTCCACGCCCCACTGGTCGAACGAGTCGATCTCCCAGACCACGCCCTGAGTGAACACGCTGTGCTCGTACAGCGCCACGAGGCTGCCGAGCGTCCGCGGCGTCAGCTCCTCGGCGAGGATCGTGTTCGTCGGGCGGTTGCCCTCCATCACCCGGTGCGGGACGACGTGCTCGGGCGTGCCCTCGGCGCGTACCTCCTCCTCGGTCTTGCCGAACGCAAGCGCCTCGGCCTGCGCGAACACGTTCGACATCAGCAGGTCGTGGTGGTCGCGGAGCGGGTTGAGAGTCTTCGCGAAGCCGATCAGATCGACCGGGATCAGCTTCGTGCCCTGATGGATCAGCTGGTAGAAGCTGTGCTGGCCGTTGGTTCCCGGCTCGCCCCAGTACACGGCGCCGGTCTCGTAGTCGACGTGGCGTCCGTCGAGCGTGACGTGCTTGCCGTTGGACTCCATCGTCAGCTGCTGGAGGTAGGCCGGGAACCGCTTGAGGTACTGCTCGTAGGGCATCACGCCGACGGTCTGGGCGCCGAAGAAGTCGCCGTACCAGACCGCGAGCAGCCCCAGCAGCGCCGGCAGGTTCTGTGCGAACGGGGTGCTGCGGAAATGCTCGTCGATCGCGTGGAAGCCGGCGAGCATCTCGTGGAAACCGTCGGGTCCGACCGCGAGCATCGTCGACAGGCCGATCGCCGAATCCATCGAGTAGCGCCCGCCCACCCACTCCCAGAAGCCGAACATGTTGTCGGTGTCGATCCCGAACTCGGCGACCTTCTCGGCGTTCGTCGATACGGCCACGAAGTGCTTGGCGATCGCCTGCTCGTCCTTCAGTCCGGCGAGCGCCCAATCGCGCGCGGACCGCGCGTTGGTCATCGTCTCGAGCGTCGTGAACGTCTTCGAGGAGATGATGAACAGCGTCTCGGCCGGGTCGAGGTCACGGGTCGCCTCGACGATGTCGGTGGAGTCGACGTTCGACACGAACCGAAAGGTCATCTCGCGGTCGGAGTAGTGGCGGAGCGCCTCGTAGGCCATCACCGGGCCGAGGTCGGACCCGCCGATCCCGATGTTGATCACGTTGCGGATCGGGCGGTCCGTGTGACCCCGCCAATCTCCGGAGCGCACCCGGTCCGAGAACGCCGCCATCCGGTCGAGCACCTCGTGCACCTGCTTGACCACGTCGACGCCGTCGACGATCAGCGACGCTGATTTCGGCATGCGCAGCGCGACGTGAAGGACCGACCGGTTCTCGGAGACGTTGATCCGCTCGCCGGTGAACATCGCCTCGATCCGGTCCGCGAGCCCCGACTGCTCGGCGAGCGCCACGAGTAGCTCGATCGTCTCCTCGGTGATCCGGTTCTTCGAGTAGTCCAGGTAGATGCCCGGGCCCTCAGCCACGAGGCGCTCGCCCCGGGTACCGTCCGCCGCGAACAGCTCGCGCAGGTGCTTGGGGCCTAGTTCCTCGTAGTGCTTCTCGAGCGCCCTCCACGCGGGCCGGTCTCTCAGGGTGCGAACGCTCGGCATTACACGCGTGCTCATCAGGCCTCCGGGAGTCGCTGCGGCGCGGCGCACGGTCCGGCGCGCCCATCGCCGATCGGTGTCTGACGCGGATCCTGACAGAGAGACGCCGGTGGGGCGGCTTTCAGCGCGCGGAGCGGCGCCGGCTCTTAGTGGGCGGGGCGCCACCCGCGTCGGTCAGAGCCAGCTCGAGCAGCTTCGGCTGGTAACCAGGCTCGAGCAACTCGGAGACCTCGACCCCGGTCCTGGCCAGATGCGAGGCCAGCAGTCCTGCGCTCCCGTCCCGATCGCCGGCCTTGCAGGCATCGAGGATCTCGCGGTGCCCGGCGGTCGCCCAGGCGGTCGGGCCGTGTCCGATGTGGAGTCGGCGGTAGCGCTCGGCGTGGTCGAACATCTGCCCGAGCACGAAGTTGACGCGTTCGCCGGCGTGGGCGGTCAACCCGCGGTGAAATTGCTGGTGGGGAAGGTTCCAGCGCCGGTAGTCCTTCTCGGCGGCATAGTGCGCCATCTCGGCCATGTGCCCCTCGAGTCGCGCGAGATCCTCCGAGGTCATCCGTGGCACCGACAGGCGCAGCGCCTCCGCCTCGAGCGTCACGCGCATGACGTACAGCTCCTCGAGATCGGGGGCGGTCATCGGCGCCACCCGGACGCGGCGGTTCGGCTCGCCCTCGACGAGCCCTTCGCTCTGGAGCATGCGCAGCGCCTCGCGCAGCGGCGTCCGGCTGATCCCAAGGTCCTGGGCCAGCGCTACCTGCGACATCACGGCTCCGGGCGCGAGTTGCCCGTCGAGGATCGCGGTCCGGACCCGCTCGTACACATCCTCAGTGTTCTGACCGTTGTCTGCCATGAGGTTCCTCCTGGCGTCAGGCGCCGAGCATGCTGTAACCGCCGTCGGCGACCATGTAGGAGCCGGTGATGTGATGGGCATCGTCGCTGGCGAGAAACAGCGCCGCGCCGGTCATGTCCTCCGGCTTGGGAATCTTCCCAGCGGGCGTGCCGGACAGGACATCCTCACGACGTCCCGCCTTCCACTCCGGGCGAGCGAGCAGCGCCTCGGTCTCCATGAACCCCGGCGCGAACGTGTTCACCCGCACTTTCGGGGCCAAGGCCTTGGCGTAGGACTTCGTGATCCCGAGCAGCCCGTACTTGCCGGCGGCGTACTGCGGCGCCCGGGGGCTGCCACGGACGATCACCGTCGAGCCGACGTTGACGATCGCGCCGCCGTCCCCCTCGGCCATGCGCTGACCGAACTCGTGCACCATCAGCATCGTCCCTTTGATGTCGACCGCGAGTACATGGTCGATCGCCTCCTCGGTGACCTCCTTCCACGAGGCCTGTCCCGACGCCATATCGCCGACGTTGTTGACGAGGACGTCGATCCCGCCGTGGTCTTCGAACGCCCACGCGGCCATCCGCTGGATGTCCGCCCACGAGGTGATGTCGCCCTGCACGATCTCGGCCTCGGCGCCGGCCGCGCGGACTTTGTCGGCGGTCCGCTGTGCACCCTCGTCCGAGCTCCGGTAATGGATCAGGACCTTGGCCGCTCCCTCCTGCGCCGCGCGCGTCGCCAGTGCCGCGCCGAACCCGGTCCCGGCGCCCGTGACCATGAAGTTCCGCCCTTCGAATCTCCGCTGCATCGTGCTCCCTGAAGCCATCAGACGATCGTACGACCGCCGTCGATATACAGAACCTGACCGGTGATGAAGCTCGCGTGCGGCGAGCACAGGAACAGCACCGGGTCCACCACCTCCGCCAGCGTCCCGAACCTCTTGGCGGGAATCAGTTCGATCAGCGCTTCTCGCTTGTCCGGGTTGGCCGCCAGGTACGCGCGCGTGAGGCTCGTGTCCATGTAACCCGGCGCCACCGCGTTGGCGGTAACCCCGTGCTCGGCGTACTCGTGCGCGATCACGCGCATCAACTGGTTGATCGCACCCTTGGTGGCGGCGTATGGGCCGTGATGCTTGTGGCCGCTCCGCCCCGCCACCGACGAGAAGAACACGATCCGGCCGTTTCGTCCTTGGCGCATGCCAACCGCCGCTTCGGTTGCGGTGTGAAACGCGCTCGTCAGGTTGACGGCGATGATCTTGTCGAAGTCGCTCGCGCTGTAGTCCTCGATCGGCCTGCGGTCATTGATGCCGACGCAGTGCACGAACACGTCGAGCCCGCCCAGCTCGTCGCGCACGGCCGCCACCGCGGCGCGCGCGGCTGCGGCATCGCTCAGGTCGGCGGCGTGACGGGCGGCGGTTCGATCCTCGAGCCCGGCCATCGCGTCGCCGGTGACGTCGACGACGGCGACGGTGGCGCCGGCGGTCGCGAACCCGTCCACGAGCGCGCGCCCGATCGTGCCCCCGCCACCTGCGATGAGCACGCGCTGGTCGGTTAGCCCGAGCCAGTCAGACACCGGGCGTCCTGTCCCGATGTGTGAACACGTTCAGCGTGACCGCGCCGCTTCCGGCGCTCGGGACCGTCGCGGAATGGGGTGTGTTCCCCGGCAACGTCGCGAGCTGGCCGGCGACCAGGTGAACGGGATCCCCCGCCACCACGAAGTCGATCGCGCCCTCGAGGACCGTCGTGATCTGGTCCTGAGGGTGCTGGTGCTCCTCCCAACTGGAACCCGCCCCGTACCGATAGAGAGTCGCGGTGAGCTGCGGCGTGTGCACGGTGGCGCCGAAGATTCCCGGACGGACCTCTGCGAACTCCTGCTCGCTCCAGTCGATCTTCTGCGGCGCGTCCATGACTTCCTGGATTATTGCATACAGTTTGTTTATCCGTCTACATTACGCCGAACTGTTCCGGCGCTACTCCTCCCAGCTCCGCTCGACGCCGCGGATCAGATCAACGATCGCGCGGTGGAGCGGAACCGGAACCCCGGCCTCGTCCGCGGCGCTGACGATTCCGCCGTTCAGCGTCGCGATCTCCGTGGGACGGCGCGCCGCGACGTCCTGGAGCATGCTCGGACGGTGGTGGTAGTTCGCCTTGGCCGCGCTGTACACGAGCTCCGCTGGGTCCTCCTCGAACTCGATGCCGAGCTTCTGCGCCACCGCCTCGGCCTCGCGGAGCAACTCGTCGACCAGGTGAATCGTCGGTGTGTAGTCGCACAGCTCGCCGTGGGTGAGACCGGTCAACGCACACAGCGGGTTCGTGGAGGCGTTGAACAGCAGCTTCGTCCACTGGGCGCCGCGCGCATCGGCGCGCACCCGCGTCTCGAGGCCGCTCTCGTTCAGCCACGCTCCCAGCGTTTCGATCTCCCCTGTGCTCGCCGGCCGCGGCTCGAACGGTCCGATCCACGTCGGCCCCGGCCCGACCATCCGGATCACGCCGGGCTCGACCACCTGACCTGCCGGGAGCGTCACGCCGCGCATGACGCGCGGGACGTACTCGGCGATCACCTCCTCGTTACCGATCCCGTTCTGCACGCTGCACACGGCGGCCTCGCCGAAGATCGGCGACGTAGCTTCGATTGCCGCCTCGGTCGCGGTGCCCTTGGTGGCGATGATCCCCAGCGGGCAGGACGGGATCTCGGACGGGTCGGTGCGCGCGTGGACCCGGCCCGTCAACTCGACCGCCCCCGTGATCCGCAGGCCGTTCTCGTTGATGGCGTCGACGTGCTTCTGCGCGAGGTCGAACGCCCACACCTCGAGTTCCGGTAGCTGGGCGAGATGCGCGGCGAACAGCCCGCCGATCGCGCCGGCGCCGACGATGCAGATGCGCTCCGGCACGGGTCAGGCCGCCGTGATCGACGCCGCGATCTGCTCGCAGACGGCGACGTCCGGCCCGGCGATCCCAAGGCCGCCCACGACCCGGTCGCCGTCGCGGAGCGGCACGCCTCCGGCCACCGTCAGCACTCGGTACGGGAGCGCCGAGGTCAGCGCCGGATTGATCTCCGCGCTGCGGCGCTGGAACGTGGCGGCGCCGGCAGCGATTGCCTCGGCCACGAACGGCGCCGCAGTCGGGGCTCCGTCCATCGTGTCCTGCTGGATCGGGTCGCCACGGCTATCGACCACCGCCACCGCGATCCTGGTTTCCCGCGCGACCGCGTGGGCGATCGCCGCGTCGGCGAGCCCGAGCGCCCACTCGTGCTCGGGCTGATTCGCGGGCGGCGGACTTTCGTACCCGAGACCCGGCTCGTCGGGGAGCGCTCCGAACGCGTCGAGCCAGCGCTTCTCGTCGTCGCCGTGCTGGCCCTGATAGGGCAGCCCGAGCGTCCAAAGCACGATCAGGTCCTCGGAGTTGGCGGGCTTGCCCTCGGCGATCAGCATGCGCCGGTCGATCCCCGGAATGTCGACGAACGGACCGATCGTCGCGCCCGACGCGCTGAAGCCGCCGACCACGGCGCTGCCGTCGTGGATCGGCATCCCGCCGGCGCCGGGGAAGTTCGCCTCCGGCGAGCACGCGACGAACCCGGCGGCGAGCGGCGCCGGCAACGTCGCCATCCGCTGGTGGTGCTCGGTGCTCGGGATCTGCTGGGTAGCCGAGATCCACGCCTTGGATCTCGCCCGGGCCATCCCGCCGGCGCCGCCGCGGTCCATGCGCGACGCCGACACGAGCGCGCCGCTCCCACCGACGACCGCGAAGGCTCCGCGCACGCCGATGTGGTCGGCCTTGTCGATCGCGCGCGCGATCAGCCTGCGCGCCTGCCGGAGCGGGATGTCGATCGGATGGAGCACGCCGTCAGGAAACCGCAGCCTTGGTCTCGGCGCCGGCCCGGCCCCAGCGCTTGACCTCGGGCATCAGCTCGTCGGCGAACATTCGCATCGATCGCGCCACCGCCTCGGCGCCCATCCCCGGATGGTTGAACTGGATCACCATCTCGTCGAGGTCGGCGTCCTTGTGGCGTTCGAGCACCGCCAGCACGTCGTCGGGGGTCCCGACCGCGAACGGCTGGCCGAAGATGCCCACGCCCGGCGTATTGCGCATCTCGTTCACCGGCGGCAGCGGCATGTCGAACCCGCGGTTGCGGTAGAAGGTCACCCACCAGTGCAGCGCGCGCTCGGCCTCGTCCCATGCCTGGTCTCTCGTCGGCGCGATGTGGACGGTCACCGGGCCCGACATCAGCCGGTAGTCATCGCGCGTGCGGCCGGCTTCGGTCTGGGCGTCCGCGTACACGTGCACGAGCGGCGTGTGCAGCACCGACGCCAGGTTGTAGCCACGCTCGCCCGCCTTGGCCAGGCTCTGCGGCCCCATCGCCGCCATGTAGATCGGCGGGCCTCCGGGCTGGACCGGCGTCGTCGTCATCTGCGTATCCCGGAACGCGTAGTAGCGACCCTCGTGGCTGAAGCGCTCGCCGCCGAAGCACTTCTCGATGACCTCGAGCGCCTCGTACGTCCGGCCGAAGCGCTCCTTGGGCGGGATCCCGAACACGGCGCACTCGCCCGGCATCGGACCCGCGCCGACCGCCAGGAGCAGACGACCGTTCGAGAGGATGTCGACGGTGGCGGCGTCCTCCGCCACCCGTATCGGGTTGTGGAGCGCGAGCAGCAGCACGTACGTCCCGAGCCGGATCCGGTCGGTGCGCACGGCCGCCGCCGCGAGCAGCGGGAACTGCGACGGGTTGTGGCGATCCTCGGCGAAGTGGTGCTCGGCGATCAGCCAGCTCGAGAAGCCAAGCTCCTCGCCGAGCACGGCCTCGTCGATCACCTGCCGGTACACGTCGGGCAGCGGGCGCTCGTCACCGGGGAGCACCCGCGCGGTCATGGCAAGTCCGATCTCCATGCCGGTTTCCTCAGGACGCGAACGCGATGTCGAGGTCCGCGGCTGCGACCGCCGCGGCGAGGTGGTCGCGGTCGACCGGCGTCGCCTCCTCGGGGAAGATGCGCTGCTCGGCGACCACACCCGCGACCTCGTGGAAGCGCTCGACGCCGGCCGGTCCGTACATGCTCGCGAACCGCGTCAGGTGGGCGTCCATCGCGTACGTGTGCTCGACGCCGGCGGGGATGCTCACGAAGTCGCCGCGGGTCAGGAGGTGCTCCTCCCCATCGATGGTCACGAGCAGGCGGCCGTCCAGGCAATAGATCGCCTCGTAGGTGCGCTCGTGGGTGTGCGCCGGGATCGCCGGTCCGCGCGGGCCCTCGGTGATCGTCATTCCAAGCTGGCCGTCCGACTCGGCGCCCGTCATCAGCTGAAACGCGACCTGGCCGAACAGGACGTGGCGCGGCCCTTCGCCCGCCTTCAGGAAGTACGCGGTGTGCGTCCCGGGGAGCGAGTCGTCGGCGCCCGTGGTCGCCTCGGTGTACGGCTCCTCGGGGAAGTACTTCATCCCGAACTTGACCTCGGCGGCGCCGAACTTGGCGAACGGCGGCGGGCTGTCGTCGACGAGCGGATACGCGGGGCCGGCGTAGGGCGTCCCGGTGAAGTCGAAGAAGCGATCCCAGCCGGCCGGCGCGATCGGCCCCGTGAACTGGCTGTAGTGCCCGTGGAACTGGTAGGCGTGGAGTACGCCGGCGGGCACGCTGGCCACGTCGCCGGGATGCAGGATCCGGCTCTGGCCGTCGGCCCAGACCTGGACGGTCCCCCGCACGCACAGGAAGTAGTCGTGCTCCTTCTCGTGGCGGTGCAGCGGGATCGGCCCTCCCGCCGGCCCGACCGCGGTCATCACCGACATCGCGCCGGCGGTCTCCTCGGTCGAGGCCAGCGCGCGGCCGACCTGACCGAGCAGGAGGTGCGCGCGGCCGTCGCCGTCGGCGAGGTAATAGGGCACGGGCTCGCCCGGCAGCTCACGCACGGGGGCCGGCGAATGAACCTGGTAGGACATGTGTCTCCTCAGCCTCGTCTCGAATCCGGATTCTGCTCCTTCGGCGGCGAGTCACCGCGGGTCAGCAATTGTATACACTTGTGTCAAATGCGTGCAGTACACGCTCGCCGGTCCGCCCTACCCTCGTGCATTTCTCGCCAAGACACCACCTCGCCAGCCGCCCCGTGCACATAAGCGCCACCGGGGCGCTTATGTTGCCGCGGAACATCGCGGGCGGGTGGTTTGGCGAGTTTTGCACCGCCACAGGCGCGGCTCGTGAGTAGGGTCGCGGTCGTCACCGGTGGCGCCGGCGCGATCGGCGGTGCGATCGTCACCGCCCTCGAGAAGTCCGGCCACACCGTCGCCGTGCTCGATCGCGCCGGCAATCCGCCCGTCGATCTGGCCGACCGCGACGACCTAAGAGCCGCGGCGGCGCGGGTACTCGAACAGCACGGCCGGTGCGATGTGCTCGTCCACGCCGCGGCGGCGTTCGACCGCACCTCGCTCGCCGGCCTCGAGCTCGAGACATGGCGCCACGTACAGGCGGTCAACGTCGAGTCGGCGCTATGGCTGTCCCAGGCGTTCGCCCCCGGGATGGCCGAGCGCGGCTTCGGGCGGATCGTGTTCGTGGTCTCGGACACCGTGTGGGAGCCGCCGGCGCCTGACCTGCTCGCCTATATCGCCAGCAAAGCCGCGCTGATCGGGGTCGGCCGCACGCTGGCCCGCGCGCTCGGGCACGACGGGATCACGGTCAACTGCGTGGCGCCTGGCTTGACCCCGACGCCGGCCGCGGTCGCCGACACGCCGCCCGAGGCGTTCGCGCAGGTGCAGGCGCGCCAAGCGATCGACCGCCCCCTTCGCCCGGACGACGTCGCCTCGGCCGTCGCGTTTCTCGTGACCGACGCGGCGGGCGCGATCAGCGGCCAGACGCTGTGCGTCGACGGCGGTCTGATTCTGCGTTGAGCTCGGCCCCGTCGGCGATCAGGTAGGAGCAGAACCGCCCGTCGGGGTCCCGCTGCGCCCGAATCTCCTCGAGGCGCCGGAAGTTGTCAGGAGCCAGGAATCGATCCGCACGCCGCGTGAAGTCGGTGTCGCCCAGGTACACGCCCTTCCCGAGCCCCGCCAGCCGCGTCGTGTGGTCGACGACCCAGGCGCGGTGGCGCTCGTCGTCGGCCGGGTCGGTCCAGATCGCGTACGTCGCGATGTAGGCGTGGCCCTCGATCGAGAACGCCATGTCCGGCAGCGGGCGGCTCGGGGCCCAGCCGTACCAGATCGAGAACGAATGCTCGGTCGGCAACTCGGACCACAGCGCCCGCAGCAGCGGAGCCAGCTCGGTGGCGCGGGCGTCGGTCCACGTGCAGTCGACCGCGTACCGGTGGTCCTCGGGGTTCTGCGCCGCCTGCTCGGCGTTCTCCTGCTCGACGGTCGTCGGGCCCGTCTCGTGCATGACCGCCCGGTCGGCGATCGGGCACGCCCGAAGCGGAGCCAGCACGCGCTCGGCCTCCTCGGTCGTGTCGCACATCGCCGTCGTGTGCAACAGCAGCACGGGCGGCCCTTCGGGCCGCGGCAGCCGCGTGGCCGCGATCACCGGCTCGACGACTCGGTCCAGCGACGGCAACAGCTCGTCGATCCAGCTCAGCAGCGGCTCGAGGTCCTCGAGCTCGAACATCCACGTGTCGTGGGTCATCCCGCGCGGGAGCGGATACGTGCGCAGGTGGAAGCGGGTGATCACGCCGAAGAAGCCCGGCCCGGCGCCGCGCGCGGCCCACAGCAGATCGGAGTTCTGACCCTCGTCGGCCCGGATCAGCTCGCCGTCAGCGGTGACGACGTCGATCGCGGCGACGTTCTCGCACGCCCATCCGTACTTGCGGCTGTTCCACCCCTGGCCGCCCTGGAGCAGGAAGCCGCCGATCCCGACGCTCGGGCAGTGGCCGCCGGGGAACGCGCGGCCGTGCGAGGTCAGGAACGGGACGAGCTCGGCGCCGCCCTTGACCGCCGGGCTCGCGGTGGCGATCCCGGTGGCCGGGTCGTAGGCCATCTCGCGCATGCGGCCGAGGTCGATCAGCAGCGCGTCGTCGCGCACGCTCCACGCCGGCCAGCTGTGTCCGCCGGCGCGGACCGATACCTGGAGGCCGCGCTCGCGCGCCAGCCGAACACCGGCGACCACGTCGTCCTCGCCGGCGGCCAGCAGCACCGCGGCCGGGTAGCGGCCCGGCCGGCGGGCGTTGAACAGGCGCCCGACCCGCGCGTCCTCATACCCCGGGTCGCCCCGCCAGAAGATCTCCCCCTCAAAGCTCATCGCCGGCGAGGGTTCACGAGATCAGCGACTGGCCGCCGTCGACGACTATGTCGACCGCGTTCAGATAAGCGGCGTCGTCGCTCGCGAGGAACAGCGCCACGCGTGCGACGTCCTCGGGGTGCCCGAGGCGACCGAGCGGGTGAGAATGCAGCATCTCGTGGACCGGGTGACCCGGCTCCTCCAGGAACGGCTCGATCTGCGGGGTGATGATCAGTCCTGGGCTGATCGAGTTCGCGCGGATCCCGTGCTGGGCGCCGGACGCGGCGAGATGCCGGGTGATCGAGAGCACGCCTCCCTTGGCCGCGCCGTGGGCCGCCTGCTCGATGAACGTCGCGCCCCGATGCGCCGACACCGACGCGGTGTTGATCACGGTTCCGCCGCCGCGCGCGATCAGGTGCGGCCAGGCGGCGCGGGTGACGGTGAAGATCAGGTCGAGTTCGTTGTGGAGCGTGAACCGCCAGTCGTCCCAGCTCAGCTCGGTGAACGGCCCCACCCGCGGCGCCGAAGCGTTGTTGTAGAGGATGTCGATGCCGCCGGCGCGCTCAGCGGCGGCGTCCACCCATCCGGCCGCGGCGTCGGGGTCGGCCAGGTCGACCGGCGCGGTCGAGTGCATGTCTCCCCCGTTCGCGCGGATCTCGGCCGCCACCGCTTCGGCACGCTCGGCGTCGAGGTCGCAACCACACACGGTGGCGCCCTCGGCGGCGAACAGCCGAGCCGCGGCCGCGCCCTGGCCGCCGGCGGTCCCCGTGATCAGCGCCA
Organism: uncultured Solirubrobacterales bacterium; assembly: GCA_963770615.1. Lineage (GTDB taxonomy): Bacteria > Actinomycetota > Thermoleophilia > Solirubrobacterales > Solirubrobacteraceae > Palsa-465. The sequence goes on from CAVYQJ010000009.1 coordinate 311,928, forward strand.
CCTTGCCGTCTAGCTTCCCCATCAGCTGTCATGCCTTCCCATCGGCCGACCAGCCTTCCCATCAGCAGTCGAGCCGCTCCAGCCGAGCAGCCTCCCCATCAGCCCACCAGCTCCACGAGGTTGCCTTCGGGATCCGCCAGGAAGGCGAACCGGACGCCGGGCTCGGGAGATGGGGCCGGCGCCATGACGGCACGCGCGCCGACCTCGATCGCCCGCTCCCACAGGCGGTCGATGTCCTCAGACCTGAGCGCAAAGTGGTTGTAGCCCCGGGTGGCGTGCGCCTCGATCGGCGTGGCCGCCCGCGGCCCTGGGACCGACGCCGAGTGTTCGAACAGCTCGAGCCGGAACCCCTCGGGATGAGTCAGCATGACGCCGCGAATCGGGTGCGGCGAGAGCTCGAAAGCGAGCTGGCGCTCGAATCCAAACGCGCTCGTGTAGAACCCCTCGGCAGCGTCGAGATCGGCCACGGACAGGCCGACATGGTCGAATCCGACTCGCATCCCGGCGGGAGTATTGCATACAGATTGGACAATCGTCTACAGTTGCGCCAGATGCTCCCGACGATCCATCACGTCGGCTACGTGGTCGAGAACCTCCACCGCGACGTGCCCCGCTTCGTGGCCGTCACCGGGGCGGGTCCGTTCTATGCGATGGAGCACATCGTGTTCGACGAGGTGTCCTATCGTGGCGAGGCCGCGGTCTACGACCACTCGTCGGCGTTCGGTCAGTGGGGGCCGATGTTGGTCGAGTTGACCCAGGTCCACGACGCGCAACCACCCGCCCTGCGCGAGGCGCTGGTCGCGCCCGGCGCCGGCGTCGGGCACGTGGCGTGGCTGGCCGACTCGCTCGAGGACGAGGTGGCACGGCTCCGACAAGCGGGCGTCACGCCATTCCACGCCGGACGCACCGGGCCCGCGTCCGCGGTGTGGTTCGACGGCGGCGACATGTTCGGTCACCCGATCGAAGTGCTCCAGCGCCGCGACGAGTTGCTCGGGTTCTACGCGATGGTGCGTGACGCGTCGGTCGGATGGGACGGCTCCGAGCCGCTGCGGATCATGGCCGGGGCACCCGCATGAACCAGAATCCGCCGGACGAGGTCGACGTCCTCGTTGTCGGCTTCGGCGCCGCCGGCGCGGCGGCGGCGATCTCCGCCCACGACGCAGGAGCGTCGGTGGCGATCGTCGAGAAGACCGCTTCCGGCGGCGGCAATTGCGTCCACTCGGGCGGCTTCCTGTTCGATCTCGGCGGTCCGAGCGCCGTCGACCACCTCGACGCCCTGTGCTTCGGCAAGACCGACCGGACCGTGCTCGAGGCCTATGCCGCCGGCCTGCGTGAGGTCCCGGAGTTCATCGAGGCGCTCGGCGGAACGGCGGCTCCGGTCGACTTCGAGGCGTTCGGCGGCATGCTCCCCTCCTGGCCGCACTTCCCGGGCGCCGGACACGTTGGCTACCGCCAGTTCGTGCCGGGCAACGGCGAGCGCCCCGGCCCCGGGCTGTGGCGCGTGCTCGAAGGAGCGGTTCGCGAACGCGGCATTCCGGTCGCGTTCGGTTGCCCCGCGGTCGACCTCGTGACCTACGGCAACGGCAACCGTGTGACAGGAGCGATCGTCGAGCACGACGGCGAGCGCGCGCGGATCGAGGCAAACGCCGGCGTGGTGCTTGCCAGCGGGAGCTTCGAAGCCGACCCGGAGCTGTGCGACACCTACCTCCCGCTGCCGCTCGCGTCGGTCGGGCACCAGGGCAACACCGGCGACACGCTGCGCCTGGCGCGCGCGGCCGGCGCGTCGCTCTGGCACATGAGCGCGTTCTTCGGCTGGCTGTCGTACGTGCATCCGGACTTCCCGGCCGCGTTCACGCTCGACGTCCACGCCCCGAGCTTCATCTACGTCGACGGCGACGGGCGCCGGTTCGCCGACGAGACCGGCTGGGAGGTCCACGACCGCGTGCGCGCGCTCACCGCCTACCTCCCGCGCCGGCCCAACCGCCCGCGAGTGCCCGGCTGGATCATCTTCGACGAGGCCGCGCGCCACGCCGGCCCGCTGCACGGGATCGTCGGCAGCCCGAACGACTACGACTGGAGCCCCGACAACTCGGCCGAGGTGGCCGCCGGGTGGATCAAGCGCGGAGCGGACACCGCGGAACTGGCGGCCGCCACGGGACTCGACCCAGCGATCCTGAAGGACACACTCGCGAGCTACGCGGCCGCGGTCAGCCGGCGCGCGGACTACGAATTCGGCCGCGCCCCCGCCACGCTCGTTCCCCTCCTCCCACCGCTGTACGCGATTCAGATGACCCCCGGCGTCGCGACCGCCTCGGGCGGCCCGCGCCGCGACGCGCGGGCGCGGGTGCTGCGCCCCGGCGGTGCGGCGATCCCCGGGCTGTTTGCCGCCGGCGCCGCGGGCTCGATCTGGGGTCACCTGACCGAGCACGGCGGTGGGCTCACCGATGCGATCGTGTTCGGGAGGATCGCGGGTACCCAGTGCGCGACCGCCGCTGCGATCGCGGGTCCGGTCTCGCCGGCCGCGGTCTCACCCTCGAATCACGCGTGAACAAGGAGATGCGATGAGCCAGACGACAGTTGAGGTGACCACTCCCCGCGGGACGATGCCGACATACGTCCACCGCCCCCACGGCGACGGGCCGTTCCCGCGCGTCCTCCTGTACATGGACGCCCCTGGTATCCGGCCGGCGCTGTTCGACTACGCCGAGCGACTCGCCGGCGCGGGCTACACCGCGATCCTGCCCGATCTGTATTACCCGTTCGACCCGTCCGAGCGGTTCGACGTGGAGCGAATGACGGCCGGCGACGAGGAGGAGTACGCCCGGATGCGCAAGCTCGTCGGTCAGATCGACGACGAAAAGGTCCTCGAGGACACACGCCTGGCGCTCGAGGCGATCCCCGGCGCCGAGGGCGGTGAGTGGGCATGCATCGGGTTCTGCATGGGAGGTCGCCTCGGCATGCGCGCGGCCGAGGCATTCGGAACCGACATCGCGGCGGCCTCGCTGCTGCACCCCACCGGTCTGGTCACCGACGCGCCCGATTCGCCACATCTCGAGGTCGATCGCGTCGATGCGTCGCTGTACCTCGGCTTCGGGGAGGACGACAGCGTCACCCCCGTCTCGACGATCCCGCCGCTCCGCGAGGCGCTCGAGCAGGCCGGGGTCGACCACCGGATCGAGATCTTCGCCGACGCCGAGCACGGCTTCACGTTGCCCGGGAGGCCCGCCTACGACGCGGCGGCTGCCGAGCACGCGTGGGCCGGGACGCTCGCGGTGCTCGCCGAGCGGCTGTGAAGCCGAGCGCCTGCGAATACCTCGCGCCCGAGACATGCGAGGAGGCGGTCCGCGCGCTCGCCGAGCACGGCGATGAGGCGGCCGTGCTGGCCGGCGGGCAGAGCCTGATCCCGATGATGAACCTGCGGATCGCCGCACCCAGCGTGTTGATCGACATCATGGGTATCGAGGAGCTGGACGCGATCCGGGATGAAGGCGGATCGATCGAGATCGGCGCCGGCGTCCGCATGACGCGCGCCGAGCGAGAGGCCCGGGCGCCGCTGCTCGCAAAGGCGCTCCGCCACGTCGGTCATACGGCGATCCGCAACTGCGGCACCGTGTGCGGGTCGGTCGCGCACGCCGATCCGGCCGCCGAGGTGCCGGCGGTGGTGCTCGCGCTCGACGGCGAGGTCGTGCTCCAGAGCACGCGGGGTCGGCGCGTGGTGGCGGCCGACGCCTTCTTTCACTCGTACTTCACCACCGCGCGCGAGCCCGACGAAATCGTCGTCGCAGTACGAATTCCTCCGGCTCCACCGCGCGTCGCCTTTCTCGAAGTGACGCCGCGCCTCGGCGGCTCGACCGGCGAGTTCGCCACCGTCGCACTCGCCGCGGCGGCCGAGCTGGACGCCGCCGGCCGGTTCGCGCGCGTTTCGCTGGCGTTCGCCGGCGTGGCCGAGCGAGCGATCCGGGCCCGCGAGGCCGAGGCGCTCTTGGTCGGTGCCGAGCCCACCGCCGACCTGGTCGAGGCCGCCGCTCGGTCCGCCGCCGGCGCGGTCGACCCGCCCGCCGACGTCCACGCCGGCCCCGAATACCGCCGTCACCTCGTCGGCGTGCTGACCCGCCGGGCGCTCGCGGAGCTCGCGTCGTGACGAGGATCGCGATCGACGTCAACGGAGCCACGCACGAACTCGACGTGCCGCCGCGTCTGCTGCTCGCCGACCTGCTGCGCGACCGACTGGCCCTCACTGGGACGAAGATCGGGTGCGCGATGGGAGCGTGCGGCGCCTGCACGGTGCTGGTCGACGGCGCGCCCGTGCGCTCCTGCCTGATGCTCGCCGTGCAGGCGCGCGGCCGCTCGGTGCGCACGGTCGAGGACCTCGCGCCCGACGGCGAGCTGCACCCGCTCCAGCGTTCGCTGCACGAGCATCACGGGCTCCAGTGCGGTTACTGCACACCGGGCATGCTGATGTCGTTGGCGCCGCTGCTCGAGTCCGGCGAGCCGCTCGACCGGGAGACCGTCCGCGAGGCGATCGCCGGCAACCTGTGCCGCTGCACGGGCTACGAGACGATCGTCGACGCGGTCGTGGAGGCGAGCCGCCGGTGAGCGAGTGGACGCTCTACGCCCGGCAGCGATGGGCCGGCAAGCGCGTCCAGCGGCTGGAGGACCCCGGGATGCTGACCGGGACGACCCGGTACGTGACCGACGTGCAGCTGCCGCGAATGCTCGAGCTGGCGTTCGTGCGCTCGCCGGCGCCGAACGCGCGGATCACCTCGCTCGATCTCGACGGCGCGCGCTCGGTCCCGGGCGTCCGCGCGGTGCTCGGGCCGGCCGACCTCGCCCACGTGCACGCGACGCAGGACTTCGTCGAGCTCGAAGGCGCGCTCAAGACGCCCCGCGTCACGCTGCCCGCCGACCGCGTGCGCTACGTCGGCGAGCCGGTGGCCGCGGTCATCGCCGAGGATCGCTACGCGGCCGAGGACGGTGCCGACGCCGTGATCCTCGAGCTCGAGACGCTCGACGACGACGAGCCGATCCACGACGGGCGTTCCGGGCGGCCGCTACTTCCACGACGCGGCCGCGCACGGCGACGTCGCCGGCGCGTTCGCCGCCGCAGCTCACCGCGTCCGCCGCCGGCTGGCGATCCAGCGTGTCGTCACCTCGGCGCTCGAGACGTGCGGGATCGTCGCCGACTACGACTCGGCGAGCGGAGAGCTCACATGCCACCTCTCGACGCAGATGCCCCATCTCGCACGGGCCGCGCTCGCCGAGTCGCTGGGGCTGCCGGTCAGCCACGTTCGCGTGATCTGCCCCGCGATGGGCGGAGCGTTCGGGGGTAAGGAGGTGATGCTCCCCGAGTACCTGTGCGCGGCGGCGGCCGCGATCCAGTTGCGGCGGCCCGTGCGCTGGGTCGAGGACCGCAGCGAGGCGCTGACGGCGGGCGCGCACGGCAAGGAGGCCGAGGCCGAGCTCGAGGCGGCGTTCGACGCGGACGGACGACTGCGCGCGATGCGGGCGCGCTTCGAGTCCGACACCGGCGCGTACTCGAGCGGAATCGGCGCCTACGTCGAGTTCATGGTCGCCGCGTTCACCGTGCCGGGGCTCTACGACCTCGACGCGTACGCGTACGACACCGGTGGCGTCGTCACCCACAAGGCACCGCTGTCGCCGTTCCGGGGCGTCGGGATGACGACCAGCCAGACGCTTCGCGAGGTGGTGCTCGACGACGCGGCGCGTACGCTCGGCATCGACCGGATGGAGCTGCGCCGGCGCAACATGGTCGCCGACGGCCCGTGGCGGACGGTGCTCGGCGAGCAGTACGAGCCGGGAAGCTGGCGGACCGCGTTCGAGCGCGCGCTCGAGCTGATCGGATACGAGGGCTTCCTCGAACGCCAGGCCGTCGCGCGGGAAGAGGCCCGCCCGCCCCGGCTGCTCGGTGTCGGTGTCTCCCCGTTCGTCGAGGCCGCGGGGCTCGGATCGGCGGGCGGCGCCGGCGGGCTGCCGGGTACCTCGCACGACAACGCGACGGTCAGCATCGACCTGTCGGGCCGGATCACCGTCGCCGTCCCGACGTTCTCGCACGGGCAGGGTCACCACACGACGGTCGCCCAGTTCGTCGCCGACATGTTCGCGGTCACGCCCCAGGAGGTTCGGGTGCTCGACGGCGACACGGCTCGCACTCCGTTCGGCATGGGCACGTTCGGAAGCCGCAGCGGCGTGTTCATCGCCGGCACGGTCAGCCGCGCTGGAGTCATCGTGCGTGACAAGCTGCTGCGCGTCGCCGAAATCCTGCTCGAGGCCGCGCACGAGGACCTCGAGTTGGTCGACGGCACGGTCGGCGTGCGCGGAGTCCCCGCGCGCCGGATCCCGCTCGCGGCGCTGGCCGGCGCGGCCCACTTCGCGCCGCACGTCCGAGCCGAGCTCGGCGACCCCACGCTCACGGCCACGGCGTTCTTCGACCCGCCACGGCCCACGCACTCCAACGGGACGGTCGCCGCGATCGTCGAGGTCGACCCCGACACGGGCGGCGTCGAGATCGAGCGGATCGTCGCCGTCGAGGACTGCGGGACGATGGTCAACCCGATGATCGTCGAGGGCCAGATCCGCGGCGGCGTGGCCCAGGGCGTCGGGCTCGCGCTGCTCGAGCGCTACGTGTACGACGAGGCGGGACAGCCGCAGACGACGACGCTCGCCGAGTACCTGCTCCCGCGATCGACCGACCTCCCCGCGATCGAGATCGACCACCTCGAGACGCCGTCGGAGAACGGGACGGCCGGGATCAAAGGCATGGCCGAGGGCCCGGCGGCCGCCACGCCGGCGGCGATCGTCTGTGCCGTGTTCGACGCGATCGCGCCACACGGCGCGACGATCGAGGAGCTGCCGCTGCGTCCGGAGACGATCGCCGCGGCGTTGGCCGCGCGTTGACGGCGCGCACGCCATGGCCTGGATCGACGTCCATCACCACATCCTCCCGCCGGCGTTCGTCGCCGCGCAGCGCGACGAGATCCTGTACTTCGCGCGCGACCCGGCGGTCCTCGACTGGAGCCCTGCCCGCGCCCTCGAACAGCTCGACCAGTTCGGGATCGGCACCGCCTACACCTCACTGGGCGTCCCCGGCGCAGCTGACGCAGGTCTCGCGCGAACGTGCAACGAGTACGCCGCTTCCCTCGCCCGCGACCATCCGGACCGGTTCGGCGTGTTCGCCTCGCTCCCGCTCCCGGACGTCGACGCCAGCCTCGACGAGCTCGAATACGCGTTCGATCAACTCCGCGCCGACGGGATCGGCCTGCTGTCGAACTACGGCGGGCGCCACCTCGGCGACCCGCTGTTTGCGCCCCTGCTCGAGGAGCTCGACCGCCGTGGCGCGGTCGTGCACGTCCACCCGATCGCGCCACCGGCGTGCCGCGGCCTGCTCCCCGGCTATCCGGACCCGTTCCTCGAGTTCCCGTTCGACACCACCCGTGTGGTCACGAGCCTCCTGTACGCCGGCGCGTTCGAGCGCTGGCCGCGGATCGCGTTCATCTTCTCGCACGGCGCCGGAGCGGTGCCGATGCTCTCCCAGCGGATCGTCGCGCTCGCGCAGATGACCGGGACGGTCAGCGATCCGCTGGACCAGCTGTCGCGAATCCACGCGGACGCGGTCACGACCACGAGCCGCCCGGCGTTCGCCGCCGCGTCCGAGCTGCTCGGCACCGGGCGGATCCTGTTCGGCAGCGACTACCCGTACGTCCCGATCGCGGCGACCGCTGACGGCCTGCGAGGCCTTGGCCTCGATGCCGACACGCTCGATGCGATCGTTCGGGGGAACGCCCTCGGTCTACTCGGTAAGAGCGGGCTTGACGCGTCTTCGCCCGGCTGTTAGAACCGGAGGATCGTGAGGGGGCAGCGCGGCAAGCCGGCGCTGGATCGGGACGACGTGCTGGCGCAGGCGCAAGCGGCCCGCGCTTCGCGTGCCCGCCGCCGCGGCGCGGCCATGATCGCGCTCGGCGTGGCGGTCGTTCCCGTGATCGCGGCGATCACCTTCATCATCTATTACGGCCAGGCCCGCGACTCTGGTGGATCGTCGGCATCCGTGCCCCTCTCGATTACGGTTGCGCTGGGAATCGCGGTGTCGGGGCCGCTGCTGCTCCGCGGACGCCGGTTGCGCGCGAAGGGCGCTGAGGACGTGCTATCGCACGATGAGCGCCCGCCGATCGTGTACCTGCGTCCGTTCGAATCCGACCGAGCGTCGATGACGCCGTCGCTGAGCTCCCGCCGGCGACTGCGACCGTTGCGAAACATGGTCGGCCCCGGCGGCGTGAGGAAGACCTGGGAGCTGCGTCTCGCCGACCTCCTCGGCGATGTTGGGCCGTTCGTGACGATCGGCGACCCGACCGAGACGCTGCCGCGCGTCGGCGCTGCTCGCCTGTATGTCGGGGATGACGCCTGGCATCAGACCGTCGAGGACCTCCTCGGCCGCGGTGGGACGATCATCCTCCACGCCGGCGACTCGCCGGGCCTCGACTGGGAGGTCGAGCGGATCGTGGCTCTTGACGAGCCCGAGCGGATAATCCTCAGCCTCCCGCTTGGTGGAGATCAGCACCGGGAAGAGATGTACGCGACGTTCCGGACGCGGTTCGCCCACCAATTCCCACGCGGATTGCCGGAAGGCGCCGGCGAGTCGCAGTTCGTGTACTTCGATGCCGACTGGACTCCCCACCGGCTCGAGGAGTCCGGCGCCGTGCCCGCCAAGCCGGCGCCCGGGAGCGACGGTGAACAGCGCACGCTCGTGCTGCGCAAGCTCGCGCCCGAGTTCAAGCTGATGTGGGGACCGCTGTGGGCACGCGCGCTGATCTATACGGCCGTACCGGTCGCCTTGGTCGTGCTGGTCGGGCTGCTCGCGTCGAACTCGCACCATTCGCGTTCGAGCCCACCGTCGCTGGACGTCAACCGGGTGGCTCACGACATCGAACCGGTCCTTCAGCAACAGCTCAGGACCAAGCTCGGCGACGGGTCGGCCACTGTGACGTCGCTGACGTGCGTCGCCACTTCTGGCACTGCGGCGACTTGCCGCGCGTCAGCGAGCGATGGGCACGGACACGCGGCGCAGCTCACGATCGCGGCGACGCTCGACCCCAAACGCAACCGCCTGGCCTGGCACGTGGTTGGTTAGCCGTCAGATCGTGCGGTGCGGCGCATGGCGGACCGGCGCCCGACAGCGGAGCCCATGCCGGCCCGGGGGGACGGTCCTCCTCGGCTCGCCCGCCAGAACGATCTCCGCTGTGGTCCCGGGAGGCACGGTTGCGGTCAGCTCCAGCTCGTCGCCGACGATCCGCCACGCCGACTCGATCCGCCCGTACGGGCTGTCGTGCTCGGCCTGCGCCCAAGTGATCCCGCCACCAGGCTGCGGCTGCACGCGGAAGTGGCGGTACGCTGCGCCGCCGTCGTTCTCGAGCAGCCGAATCCCGGCGACGTAGCGGTGCAGGAACGAGACGACCGCGCCCTTCGAGTAGTGGTTCAGCGACTCGAACGGCGTTCCGTCGGGACGCACGCCATCCCACCGTTCCCACACCGTCGTGGCGCCGCGCTCGATCATGTACAGCCAGGACGGCATCGTGTCCGCGAACAGCAGCTCGTAGGCGACGTCGAGGTGGCCGGTGTCGGCGAGCGCCGGCAACAGGTACGGCGTGGCCAGGAAGCCGGTGGCGAGATGCGTGCCGGCGGCTCGGACCAGCTCGACGAGGCGAGCCGCGACAGCGGAGCGCGACTCGGCCGGAACCAGGTCGAACGCCAGCGCGCGAACGTGGTTGGCCTGCGTGTCGGGGTGGAGACGGCCTTGGGGGTCGATGAATTCGGTCCGCCACGCGTCCCGCACGCTCTCCGCGAGCTCGCCATAACGCGCCGCCTCCGCCGAGCGCCCGATCACCGCGGCGATCTGGCTCATCAGTCGCGCCGAGTGGGCGAAGTACGCGGTGGCGACGTCGGACTTGTCGGCGCGCCGGAACGCCTCGAACTCCTCCGGGCCCTTCAGGTCCTCGCCGGGCACGAGCCACTCACCCCAGTGAAAGCCCGTGTCCCACAGGTAGCGCTCGTGCGGCAGCGGCTCGGGCCGGCGGGCTACCCGATCCGGATGCCGCGCGCCCGCGGCTGCGTCCTCCACGTATGACAGCCACGCGACCATCGACGGCCACTGCTCCTCGAGCAGGCGGCGGTCTCCGTAGGCGCGGTAGATCTCCCAGGGGACGATCACGGCGGCGTCGCCCCACCCCGCCGACCCGTTCAGGGTCGCCACGAAACCGCCCTCGGACTCAGACGGCGGGCTTGGCGCCAGGTTGGCGACGAGGCCGCTGCCCCACTGCTCCGCGGTGAGATCCCGCAACCATTTCGTCGAGAACCCAGCGACGTCGTAGAGAAACGCGGCCGTTGGCGCGAAGATCTGCCAGTCGCCGGTCCAGCCCGCGCGTTCGCGCGTCGGACAGTCGGTGGGGATGTCGCAGACATTGCCGCGGAGGCTCCACACCGCCGCCTCGTGCAGGCGGTTGATGCGCTCGTCGCTGCAACGGAACCACCCGGTGCGGGTCATGTCGGTGTGCACGACCACACCCGTCAGATCACCCGCGCCGAGCGAGTCCGGATGGCCCTCGACGCGCACGTACTGGAAGCCGTGTGTCGTGTGGTGCGGCTCGAACACCTCCCCGGCACGCCCGGCCGAGATGACCCGGTCGACCTGGCCCGCCGGCAGCGGCTCCGGAATGAATGGCAGGTCCACGTCGAGGTGCGCGGTGGTGACGTCGTCTTCACGGTCCAGCGCCTCGCCGTGGGTCAGCGTCAACGCCGTTCCCGCCGGCCCTAGGTTCGACAGCCGCACCCACCCGTTGATGTTCTGGCCGAGATCGAACACGTGCCCGCGCGTTACCCGGCGCACGGACACCGGCTCGATCTCGCCGACCGCGCGGACGGCCGGCGCGGGCGAAGCGACCAGGTTCGCGTAGCCGTGATCGGCGACGGTGACGAGTTCCCACTCGCCGCCTGTGAACCCGAACTCGGGTTCGCTCCAGCCGTCCGCCCGCCGCGTCAGGTCGATCGACTGGCCGGCGATCAGATCGGCCGCGTCGATGTGCGACCGCGCGCTGCGCCACCCGTCGCCAGTCCCCGCGACCACCGTCGAGCCGTCGGCAAGGTCGACGTGGACCTGGGCCAGGAACCCGAGCTCCGATCCCCACTGATCGTGGGCCCGCGGCAGCCCGACCTGGCCGCGGTACCAGCCGTCGGACAGGATCGCGCCGAGCGCGTTCACCCCGGGGCGCACCAGCGACGCGATGTCATACGTCTGAACCTGGAGGCGGTCGCGGTACTCGGTGAACCCGGGCGTCAGCTCCGCATCCCCAACCCGCGTCCCGTTCAAGAACGCCTCGTAGATCCCGTGGGCAGTGGCATACAGGCGCGCGCGCACGACCGCGACCTCTGGCAAATCGAACGAGCCGCGCACGAGCATCGCCGGTCGGTGTCCCGGAGGCGGACGCTCTGAGGACTCGACCGGTTCGATCCACCGCGCCGACCAGTCCCCCGCTTCGAGCAGCCCGACCTCGAACTCATCCGTCTCGGACCAGTCGCTCTCGCCAAGGTCCGTCCACACTTTCACCTGCCAGGCAACGCGCGCCCCCGAGCTCAAGGGCGCTCCCGCGTACTCGACGAGCACGCTTTCGGAGCTCTCGACCCGGCCCGTGTCCCAGCCGTTGTCACCGCGGATCCGGAAGGCGAGTTGTCGACGCGCGCCCTCGGGAAGCCACCACGACAGGCGCGGCCTCGTGGTACCGATCCCGACGGCGTCGCTGAGGTGTTCGACGCGCAGCCGGCTTGGCGCGTCAGGCAACCGGATGGTGCACGTCGAGCTTGTCGGGCGCCTGATCGGTGGTTGGGGCGGACGGACCGTTCGTGATCGCCGCGCCGGCCGGAGCCGAGACGGCGACGCCGCTCTTGCGCAATCCGAGGACCCGGTCGCGGAGCTTCATCAGCGCCACGGCCGGTCCCTTCCCCGTCGAGGTGCTGGTCAGACCGTCGGGGTTCTGAACCGCGGTCAACACGAGCGCGACGCCGGCGACGATCGCCTGGTACTTGCCGACGCTCAGATGGATGTCGAGAAAGGTCACGAACAGGCCCGCCGCCGAGAACATCACGCCCGCGACGACCGCGCCGGCGATCCGACCGACGCCGGCGACGAACACGATCGCGAGCAGGCTGATCGAAGTGAACGCCGCGAAGCTGTCGGCGGTCAGCTCACCTTGCAGGTAACCCGTCAGGGCGCCCCCGACCCCGGCGATGAACGCCGCGAGCGCGAACGCCATCAGCTTGCCCTGCGCGACGTTGATTCCGACCGAACCGGCGGCGCGCTCATTCGAGCGGATCGCGAGCAGCATCCGCCCGGCGGGGCCGCGCCTGAGCCGGGCCACGAGCAGCCCGATCAGGATCGTCACGACGAGCACCATGACGCCGAAGACCACGCGGTTCGTGGACCTGCCGGCGTTGGCCGCCAGGTTCAGCCCGAGCAGGTGAGGTGCCTTGATCGGGAGGCCGGCGGTGCCGCCGGCGAAGCCCATGCTCGAAAAGATCAGCGCATCCATAGCCGCTGCAAACCCGAGCGTCACCACGGCCAGGTTCACGCCGCGCAGACGCAGCGCCGGCAGCCCGATCACCAACCCGACCGGGACCGCGCACAGGCCGGCGGCGAGCAGCGAGAACGGGAACCCGAGCCCCCATCCGTGGGAGATATGCCCGAGCATGAAGCCGCCGATACCGGCCAGCGACATCTGCGCCAGCGACACCTGGCCCACGTAGCCCGTCAGGACGACGACCGATAGCGCGATGCACGTGACCGTCAGCGACGAGATGAACGCGTACCGAAGAACGTTGCTCAGGAGCAGGAGCAGGATCAGCCCGCCGACGAAGCACGCGCCGGCGGACGCCAGCGGCGAGCCCGGCCGCCCGACCGACGGGTTCTTCTGGGCGGCCTCTCCGCCTCGGGCCAGGACCGAGCGGGAGCGGAACGCCATCACGACGATGATCACGATGAACGGGACCGCATCCGACAGCCCGGACTGGGGCAGCCACGTCCACACGGTGATCAGCTTGTTGATCTCAGACTGGAAGCAGCCGATCAGCAATCCGGCGAGCGCGGTGATCCAGAACGACTCGAACCGGCCGACCAGCGCCGCGGCCAGCGCGGGGACGATGAACAGCGTGTAGGAGGTCGGGTCGAGGCTCGCGACCGGCGCGATCAGGATGCCGGCAGCGCCCGCCAGCACGGTCGCGATCACCCAGTTTTGGGACGCGATGCGGGTGGCAGAGATGCCGGTCAGGGCTGCGCCTCGGTCGTTTTCGGCCCCCGCCCGGGTCGCGAGCCCGAACCGCGTGTAGCGGTAGATCAGAGCGAGCGCGACCGAGATCACGATCACGACCCCGGTGAAGAACAGGCGGTCCTGCGGGAACGTGACTCCCGAGATCTTCAGCGCCCCGCTGGGGAAGATCGGGTTGGTGGCGACCGGCTCGGTGCTGTAGTTGAGGACCGCAATCGCCTGAAGGGCGAGCATCACACCGACCGACGCGCACACCCGGGTGAGCTGCGAGGCGTTCCGGAGCGGCCGGTAGACGAGCCGGTACAGGACGAAGCCGAGCGCAGCCGAGTACACGAGCGAGATCACGATCGCGAGCGTCGTGTTGATCCCCGTCCCGCCGTTGAGCGAGATCTGGTGGGGGATGATCACGACGGGCAACTCGAGCTCGCCGAAGCTGCGCAGGTTCACGAACACGTACGCGATGAACATCGCCACGGCGCCGTGGGCGAAGTCGACCACGCCGGCGCTGCGGTATTTGAGGACGAGACCCTGGCCGAGGATGGCGTAGGTCGCGCCCGCGCCGAGGCCGAGGATCAGGAACAGGATGTAGCTGGACATGGTGGTTACGTGTTCGTGGTTGAGGTTAAGGCCGGGCCCACCCGCCCGCCAGTCGGCGGGCGGGTGCGGCGAACCCGGTCTTTAGAGATCAGAGCCCTTGGCCCTTGAAGTAGCCCTTCGAGGTGGTCCAGTCGGTCGCGCTCGGCTGCGTGAGCTGACCGCTCTTGACCTGGTTCATCAGGTAGTAGTCGTTGCAGATCGCGGGCGCTCCCGTCATCTGCTGCCCGTCGCACGTGTAGGGATGCGACAGGAAGTTGGCATGGTTGCTCCCGGTCTTGAACGCGGCTTCGATCGACGTGGTGTTCAACGCGCCCGACACCTTGCTGAGCGCCGCCTGTACGTTCATCACGGTCGCGAACCCAGCCACCGACGGTGAGTCGATCAGCGTGCCCGGGGCGGCCCACTTCTTCATCGCGGCCTGGAACAGCTGCGCCTGCTGGCTGGTCCCGGTCGGGAGGATGAAGGGCGAGGCGATGTACATGCCCTCGGCTCCGCCGGCCGACGCGCTGATCACCGGCGGCGCGCCGCACGGATCGATGCCCATCAGCTTGTCCGTGTAGCCGACGCTCTTGAGCGACTTCAGCACGTTGCCGCAGCCGTTCGGGACGTCGATGTACGCCAGATCGGCTCCGCTGCTCTCGATCAGCGCTGCCTGCGGGCTCGGATCAGGCGAAGTCGGCGACAGCGGGATCAGCTTGACGCTGCTGACGCCGGCGGCCTTGAACACCGGCACGATCTGGGGAATGATCGACTCGCCCTGCGGATTGGAGAAGTACATCAGGGCGACTTTCTTGACGCCGAGCGTCTTGCCGGCGTACACGGCGGCCGCGGCGTTGTCGCCGACGCTCACCGACCAGAACTGGATCGAGTTCGGCGCGGTGAACGGAACCGGGGTGAACGGGATTCCGCCGATGTACGCGAGGTTCGCGTGCGCGTAGATCGGGATCGACGCCGGCGCCCCGACGTCGGCCGCGCCGAGGATCGCGAGCGGGTGCTTGGCCACCAGCTCGTTCGCGCATCGGGCTGCGCCGGCAGGCGTGCCGTCGCCGATGCAGCTGTCGATCACGATCGGATGGCCGTTGATGCCGCCGAGGTAGTTGTTGACGTATTCCATCGCGGCGATCGCGCCCTGGCGCGACTCTGGGAACGTGACCGCGCCGGTCTCGTCGTTGATCATCCCGAACACGTACGGGCTTCCGGTCGCCTTCTTCGGGGTGCCGAACACCGACGACGTCGCGGCCGTGGTGGTCGCCGACGTAGCGCTGGTGCTGCTACCAGACGATCCGCTGCTGGCGCTGGTGGTGCTGCTGGAGCTGCTCGATCCGCAGCCCGCCGCAATCAGCCCAGCCGCCGCGACCACGGCGGCCGTGCCGAGCCATTTCGAACGTTTCATCTGCAGTGCTCTCCTCTGGTTGTGTCTAGGGGTCAACTGGCTGGGGGCTGCCGCGGTTACGCCGCGGCCGCTTCCCCCAGATAGCTCGCGGCGAGCAGCCCTCGCCGTTCGCGGAGTTCGGCGGCGGCGCCTTCCAGCGCGATCCGCCCATGCGTCAGGACGTAGGCCCGATCCGACACCTCGAGCGCGAGCGCCACGTGCTGCTCGACGAACAGCACGCTGGCGCCGAGCTCGTCGGCGGCCCGTCTGAGGATCGGAAGCAGCCGCTCGACGATCACCGGAGCCAGCCCGAGGCTCATCTCGTCGACGAGCAACAGGCGCGGCTGGGTGACGAGCGCCCGCCCGATCGCCAGCATCTGCTGTTCGCCTCCGGACAGCAGGCCGGCCTTACGGTGCAGGCATTTGCGCAGCTCGGGGAGCATCTCGAGCAGCTCGTTCTCTCCCGCGCCACGTCTCCCGCCGGCGAGCCGCAGATGCTCGCGGACGGTCAGGCCGGGAAACAGCGCGCGGCCCTCGGGCACGAGCGCCAGCCCGCGCCGGGCCAGGTTGTGCGCCGGGACGCCGCCGATGTTCTCGCCCGACATGCGGATCGCGCCGGAGATCGGCCGGTTCAGCCCGGCGATCGTCTCGAGCGTGGTCGTCTTGCCGGCGCCGTTCGGTCCGAGCAACGCCACGACCTCGCCCGGACGGACGTGAAGGTTGAGATCGCGCACGACCGGAATCTGCTGGTAGCCCGCGCACACGTCCTCGAGCGCGAGGGCGTAGTCGAGGGCGGTCGCGTCAGTGGCTTGCGGCGGCATGGCTCGCTCCTAGGTAGGCCTCGATCACGCGCGGGTCTTCGCGGATCTCGGCCGGGGATCCGGCCGCGATCTGTCGGCCGAAGTCGAGGACCATCAGGTGGTCGCACACGCTCAGCACGAGCCCCATGTCGTGGTCGATCAGGAACACGGTTACGCCGTGCGCTTCGGGCAACGTGCGCAGGCGCCGGCCGAGCTCGAGACTTTCCTCGGTGTCGAGCCCGGCGGCGGGCTCGTCGAGGAGCACGAGGCGCGGCTGACGCGCGAGCGCGCGCCCGACTCCGACCAGCTTGCGCTTGCCCAGCGAGATCTCCGACGGGTAGCGGTCGACAACGTCCTCGAGTCCGCACACCCCGATCGCCCAGTCGACGCCGGCTCGGTCGGGCGGCCGGTGGGGCAGGAACAGATCCCGCAGCGCCGAGCGAACGCTCACGTGCTCGCTGGCCACGAGCAGGTTCTCGTCGACCGTGAGGTCGTCGAATAGCTCGACCGACTGGAAGGTCCGCGCGAGACCGAGGCGTGCCCGGCGGTACGGACGCAGCCGGCTGATGTCGCGGCCGTCAAACACGACGTTCCCGGCGGCCGGCTTCGTGTACCCCGTGAGCGCGTCGACCATCGACGTCTTGCCGGCGCCGTTCGGGCCGATCAGGCCGAATACCGTGCCCTCGGCGACTTGGACGTCGACGTCGGCTACGGCCACGACGCCCCCGTAGGCGACGCGCAGGCCGTGGACGTCGAGCAGGGGTCGTGATGCGGTCTGTGCTGTCATGTCCATCCCTCGGGAGCGCTCATCTGCGCCCATCGAGGAAAACTGTACACACTTTCACTCCTTGTGTCCAGTGTGGATGGGTGACCATGTGTAAGCGTTTCGTTAGCGCGCCGGCGCCGGCGCGGGGCGCGATCCGGCCGGGAGCGCGAACACGCGGACATCAGATCCGGACGCGGGGGCCCGCGACCGGCGCCCAGCCCGGGCCGCCTCCGTGCATGAACCGGCTCCAGGCGGCGATGATCTCGCCTGCGACCTCGCCGGCGCCGACCGCCTGGCCGGCCAACCGCTCCCCCGGTCCGCCGTCCCGCCATGTGCCGAACAGCAGCGGCACCTCCACCGTGTGCGTGGCGCCGAGGTCGGGGCCGGCGCCGGGATGGTCGACGCGGTAGCGGTACACCGCGCTCCGATCCCCGACCACCTCGGCGCGGGCCGACGCCCACCGGGTCAGCGGCTCGGCGATCATCGCGTCGGTGGCGATCTCGATGAGCAGCGACAGCGGATCGACGGGCGCACCGGACGCCGCCGCACGCTCTCGGTAGGAGTCGAGGACCGCGTCCGGGTCGTCGGTGTGGCACAGATGCGCGACGACGGCGGGGATCCGCTCGGGCGGCGGCGACGGCCGCCACGGCGCGCGGAAGAAGAACGTGCCCTCCTGAGCCGCGTGGCCGGCGAGTACCTCGACCTCGGGGCTCGCGCCGGGGACATCGACGGGCGAGGCGGGAAGGCTGCCGACATCGACGGTCGGGAGCGCGCCGCCGCGGGTCCCGCGGAACTCCGGCTCGTCGAGCACCTCCTCGTGCAGCGCGACGATCTGTTCGGCGTCGAGTTCGCGTAGACGGGCCGGATCGAATGCACCCTGCCCGCCGGCGGCGGCGCTCAGCGCCTGCGCCCACCGGACCGCCACCTCCGGCGCCTGGGCCACGTCGCCGAACGGCGGTGACTGAAGCGCGACGCGACGGAACAGCCCCGCTGCCGCCGGCGCGACGAGCAGGTCCATCGCCGACAGGGCGCCCGCCGACTGCCCGGCCAGGGTGACCTCGTCCGCGTCCCCTCCGAACGCGGCGATGTTGTCCCGCACCCATTCGAGCGCGGCGATCTGGTCGAGCAGGCCCCAGTTGGCGGCCGGCGCGCCGGCCTCCGCGGCCAGGTCGGGGTGGCCGAGCCAGCCGAGGCTGCCGAGCCGGTAGTTCACGGTCACGACCACCGCGTCGGCAGCCGCCGCCAGGCGCTCGCCCGAATACAGGCCGGCGCCGGCGTGGCCGATCGCGAACCCGCCGCCGTGCAGCCACACGAACACGGGCCGGCGGTCGTCGAGCCCGGGCGTGAACACGTTGAGGTTGAGGCACTGCTCGTCGGTGGCGGGCAGCTCACCGTGGGTGAACATGGCGGCCGCGCGCCGGGGTTGCGGTGCTGCAGGGCCCGGCCCGACCGCTTCCCGGACTCCGGCCCAGTCCGGCTGCGGCCCGGGGGGGGCGAATCGAGGCGCGGTCGCGTACGGGACTGCACCGAATGCCACCACCTCGCCGGCGCGCCGGCCGCGGAGGCGGCCGGCGGCGATCTCCACCTCGGCCATGGCGCTACTGCGCCGCCGCTACCTCCGAGCTGTCCGCGACCAGTTCGGGATGCCCCTCCTCCCAGGAGACGATCGGGTTGCGCAGGACGCCGACGCCCTCGATCTCGGCCTCGACCACGTCGCCGGGCTTCAGGTAGAGGGACGCGGCGTCGTCGCTGAACCCGGCCACGCCTGACACCGTCCCGGTCGAGACGATGTCCCCGGCGCTATAGCCCATCGCCGAGTAGTGGCTGATGATCTCGGGGACCGTGACCGACATCCGGCTCATATTGGAGCTCTGCCGGCGCTCACCGTTGACGCGCAGTTCCATCGACAGCGCGGTCGGGTCGGGAATCTCGTCGGGCGTGACGATCCACGGCCCGATCGGGCAGAACGTGTCGATGCCCTTCGACAGGCAGAACACTCCGGACTTCATCTCCTCGCGCTGGATGTCGCGCGCGGTGATGTCGTTGAAGATCAGGTACCCGGCGATGTAGTCGGCGGCTTCATCGGGCGAGAAGAACTTGCCCGCCTTGCCGATCACGACCGCCAACTCGAGCTCGTAGTCGAGCTCATTGGTCAGAGCCTCCGGGTAGACGATCGCGTCGTCGGGACCGATGATCGCGTCGATGTTCTGGAAGAACACGATCCAGGGCAGAACGGGGTGCGACCAGTTGACGTTCTTGGACTCCTCATGGTGCTCGCGGAAGTTGCCAGCGGTGTGGAAGAACTTCTTCGGGATGATCGGCGCCCGCAGCCGCACGTCCTCGAGCGAGAACTCGCGACCGGTCTCCGGCACGTGCCCCCCGAGCTCGAAGTACCGGCGCATGTCGGGGACGTCGAGTTCAAGCACCTTGCCATCGACGACCTTCCCCACCAGCCCGTCGTCGAACGTCACCAGCTTCATAGCCGCTCCTTTTGCAGACACCACTCGTCACTCAAGCAATCGCGAGGAGAATTATAGACAGAAGATCAATCTGTATGCAATTCGTCTAAGTGAGTGCCGTGCTTATGTCAGGCCGGGTCGCGCCGGGCGCGCAGCGCCCGCGAGGTCCCGAGCGCGGCCGCCCGCACCGCCGGGATGAGCCGCGCCGCCTCCGTCCCGTCGGCCTTGCTGACGATCGACAGCGCCGCGATCACCTCGCCGGCGCCGTCGACGATCGGCGCCGCCACCGACAGGGCGTCGTCGGTCACCTGCCGATCGCTGACCGCGACGCCGTCCCGGCGGACCTGGCTGAGCGTGCGCCGCAGCCGCTCGGGATCGGTGACCGTGTAATCCGTGAACCGCCGCAGCGGCCCCGCGAGCGCCTCGCGCTGTACGGAGTCGGGAGCGTGCGCCAGCAACACGAGTCCGATGCCCGACGCGTGGAGCGGGAAACGGCCGCCGACGCGTGTTAGCACGCTGACGGCGCGGCGGCCGGCGATCCGCTCGATATAAACGACCTCGTGGCCTTCACGCACGCCCAACTGCACGTTCTCGTGCGTGACCTCGTACAGATCCTCGAGGAACGGCAACGCGGCCTCGCGCAGCGGGACCCCGCGCGGCGCCAGCGACGCGATCTCCCACAGGCGCAGCCCGACGCGGTAGCTCCCGTCGCCGTCTCGCTCGAGCGCGCCGGACGCGCACAACTCGCCGACCAGCCGGTGCGTCGTCGTCAGCGGCAGCACGGCCCGCCGGGCGATGTCCGACAGGGTCAGCGTCGTCCAATCCGACGTGAACGCCTCCAGCACCGCGAAGCCGCGGGCGGTGACCGACCGGCGGTCGACTCGATTCCGGAGTCCTCCCAAGGCAACCATTTTGAACGGTTCTTCCGCTGAGCGGAAGCAAACGTTGCAGTGGGTGGCCCCCGGGCCTAGGCTGGCCTTCCGTTGTTGGAGAGGTCAGAGGGCTGAGGAAGGCCGCGTGAGTTGACGTCGACGCCGTTTCGCGATTCCGTGCAGGCGCCCGGCGCGTTTGCGATCGCGGTCGAGCTGGTGACCGCCCGTGGGATGGTCACCACCGATCGCAGCCGCGCGCTGGTCGACAAGGCACGCGCGCTCGCCGATGACCCCCGGATCGACGTGCTGTCGATCACCGACAACCCCGGCGGCAACGCGATGCTCGCGCCGGACACGCTCGGCACCGACCTGGTCTCGCGGGGCCAGGAGGTGATCATCCACCTCGCCTGCAAGGACTGGAACCGCAACGCGCTCGAGAGCCGCGGCTGGAAACTCGCCTCGGAGGGCTTCCGCAACGTCCTGTGCCTGTCCGGCGACTACCCGCTCGGCGGCTACGGCGGGACGGCCGCGCCGGTGTTCGACATCGACTCGGTCGGGCTGCTGAAGCTCTACAGCGACATGAACGACGGGCTGCACATCGCGCGCACCGGCGAGCGGCTCGACCGGACCGACTTCTTTCTCGGGTGCGTCGTGACGAATCACAAGCTGCACGAGCGCGAGGTCGTCCCGCAGTACCAGAAGCTCGCCAAGAAGGTCAGGACCGGCGCGAGCTTCGTGATCAACCAGATCGGCTACAACGCGCGCAAGGACGACGAGCTGCTGCGCTACATCGCTCGCGAGAACCTCCCGGTGAGGGCGCTGGCAAACGTGTTCCTCCTCTCCCCCGGAGCCGCGCGCGCCTTCAACGCGGGCCGGATCCCGGGCGTGATCGTCACCGACGAGCTGCTGGCGCTGGCCGAGCGCCACGGAGCGAGCGCCGACAACGGCCGGTCGTTCTTCATCGACCTGGCGGCCAAGCAGCTCACGGTCGCTCGCGGGCTCGGCTTCCACGGCGCCTATCTGGGCGGCCACACCAGGGCGGAGACGTTCTTCGAGATCCTCGACCGCGCGGAGGAGTACGCCGGCGGCGACTGGCGCGAGCTCTCGCGCGAGCTGCGGTTCGGGCGCACGGGCGAGTTTTACCTGTTCGAGCCCGACCCCGAGACCGGGCTCTCGTCCGACGAGCTGGACCCCGGATACGTGAAGTCCAAGCGCAAGCGACAGACCGATTTGCGCGTCCCGCTCGCCTACCGGTTGAGCCGCCGCGTCCATCAAAACGTGTTCGACCCCGAAGGTCCGCTGTACGGCGCGGCCCGCTCGCTGTACGAGAAGATCGACGCGGCGCCCCGCCCGGTCGGCCGCGCGGCCCACGCGCTCGAGCAGGCGGCGAAGGTCCCGATGTTCAAGTGCCGCGACTGTGGCGACTGCTCACTCCCCGACATCGCGTACGTGTGTCCGGAGTCGATCTGCGCCAAGAACCAGCGCAACGGTCCGTGCGGCGGCACCCGGGACGGGGTGTGTGAGGTGTACGACACCGAGTGCATCTGGTCACAGGCGTACGAGCGGCTGAAGGCATACGGCGAGGAGGAGGACATGCTCGCCAACCCGGTGGTGGTCAAGGACAACGCGCTCGCCCGTACCAGCGCGTGGGCCAACACGTTCCTCGGCCGCGACCACCAAGCCAAGTCGGGTCAGTTCAGTGGATAACGCATAACGAGAAGGGAAATAGAGACGATGGCAAGCAACCTCCAGGAAGCCCTCGACGAATCCGGAAATATCGTCGAGCTCCTGCGCAACTCACAGATCGGCGCGTACATCTATCCGGTGGTGCCGTACGAGTTCACCAACTGGCGGCGCGAGCAGCGCGCGTGGCGCGAGACCGCGGTTCTGTTCGATCAGTCACATCACATGGTGAACTTCTTCTTCAAGGGACCGGACGCGCTCAAGCTGGTGTCAGACACTGGCGTCAACAGTGTCGCGACATTCCCGGTCAACCAGGCCAAGCAGTTTGTGCCATGCACCCCGGCCGGTCACGTGATCGGCGACGGCATCCTGTTCCACCTCGACGAGGACGAGTTCGTGTGGGTGGGCCGCAATCCGGCGGCGAACTGGCTCCGGTTCCACGCGGAGACCGGCGGCTACGACCTCGAGTACGACTACGACGACCGCTCGCCCTCGCGGCCGTACGGCAAGGCGGTAACGCGCAATGTCTGGCGCTTCCAGATCCAGGGCCCGAACGCGTGGCCGGTGATCGAGAAGCTCAACGGCGGGCCGCTCGAGCAGCTCAAGTTCTTCCGCATGGCCGAGATGAACCTCGGCGGCATGCACGTCCGCACGCTCCGCCACGGGATGGCCGGCGAGCCCGGGCTCGAGCTGTGGGGTCCGTACGAGAGCTACGACGAGGTGCGCGGGACGATCCTCGAGGCGGGGAAGGAGTTCGGGCTCGAGCCGTGCGGCGCCCGCGCGTACGCGTCGAACACGCTCGAGTCGGGGTGGATCCCGTCGCCCCTGCCGGCGATCTACACCGGCGACGGTGTTCTGCGCAAGTATCGCGAGTGGCTCCCCGCCAACAGCTACGAGGCGAACAACGCCCTCGCCGGCAGCTTCGTCTCCGACAGCATCGAGGACTACTACCTCAACCCGTGGGAGCTCGGCTACGGCCCGTTCGTCAAGTTCGACCATGACTTCATCGGCCGCGACGCGCTCGAGCAGGTCGAACCCGAGGCTCAGCGCAAGAAGGTAACGCTGGCCTGGGCCGACGAGGACGTCGTGCGAATCTTCGCCTCGCTGCTCTACACCGACGAGCAGCCCTACCAGTTCTTCGACCTCCCGATCGCCAACTACGGCGCGTCGAACTTCGACTCGGTGCTCGACGCCGGCGGCAACGTCGTGGGCTACTCGATGTTCACCGGCTACAGCGATAACGAGAAGCGGGCACTGTCGCTGGCCACGGTCGACCCGTCGGTCGAGATTGGCAGCGAGGTCACCCTCGTCTGGGGCGAGCCGAACGGCGGCTCGCGCAAGACGACCGTCAATCCGCACCAGCAGATCGAGGTCCGCGCGATCGTCAGCCCGACGCCGTACTCCGAGCCGGCCCGGATGCAGTACGCGGAGGGCTGGAGGACGACGGCGAGGTGACCTCGGCGAGACGGCGTTCGAACAGCCGCCGCTCGGCGTCATCGGGAGCGAGTGCGATCGCTCGGCGGTACTCGTCGCATGCCTCGTGCACGCGCCCGAGACGTCGCAGCATTTCCGCACGCGTCGAATGCAGATAGCGGTACTCCGCGAGGCCGGTCAGGCGATCGATGATCTCCAGGCCGGCTTCCGGACCGCTCGACTCGCCGACCGCCGCGGCCCGATTCAGCTCGACGACAGGCGAGTCGGTCAGTCGCCGGAGCTCGCCGTATAGCGCGGCAATCTGCGGCCAGTCGCGCGGCTGGTCCAGGTGCAGCGAGGCGATCGCGGCTTGCACCACGTATGGACCCGCCGGATGACTCCAGGGGGGCCCGGTCGTTAGCGAGGCCGGATGCCGAGCGGGCCCCCCTGGAGCGTGCAGGGCGAGCGCGCGGTCGAGCCGCGCCCGCCCCGCCTCGATCTGCTCGGTGTTCCAGAGCGAGCGGTCCTGATCGGCCAGCAGCACGATGTCGCCGTCGCGGAAGCGCGCCTCGCGCCGCGAGTCGTGGAGGAGCATCAGCGCCATCAGTCCGTGGACCTCGGCCTCGTCGGGCATCAGCTCGGCGAGCGCCCGTCCGAGCCGCAGCGCCTCGGTGGCGAGGTCGCCCGGTGCGCGCTTGCCACTCGCCCCCGCTCGACCCCCGGTGTAGCCCTCGTTGAAGATCAGGTAAACGACCGCGAGCACGGCGGCGAGCCGGTCGGGCAGCAGATGCGCGGGCGGCACCCGGAACGGAATCCCGGCGGCCTTGATCTTGCGCTTGGCCCGCACCAGACGCTGGGCCATCGTCGCCTCGCCGACGAGGAACGCACGGGCGATCTCCTCGGTGGTGAGGCCGCCGAGCGTCCGCAGCGTCAGCGCCACCTGCGCGTCGGTCGCGAGCGACGGATGACAGCAGGTGAAGACGAGCTCCAGGCGCTCGTCCGGGAAAACGGTCGTCTCATCCACGTTGTCCTCGGGAGTCGCTTCGGGGATCTCGAGCAGTCGGGTCTTGGCGGCCAGCACACGCTCCCGGCGGATCCGGTCGATCGCCCGCCGACGTGCGGTCGTGATCAGCCAGACGCCCGGGCTCGAGGGCGTGCCGTCGAGCGGCCAGCGCTCGGCGGCGATCGCGAACGCCTCCTGCGTGGCTTCCTCGGCGAGGTCGAAGTCGCCGAGGAAGCCGATCAGCGCAGCGAGCACGTACGCCCACTGCTCGCGGAAGATCTGTTCTACGACTGTGTCCAATCCTGTGTCGGGCGGATCTCGATCGCGCCACCCAGGCTCGCCGCGGGCACCTTCGCCGCCACCTCGATCGCCGCGTCGAGGTCGTCGGCGTCGAACGTGAAGAATCCGTCGAGCGCCTCCTTGGTCTCGACGTACGGGCCGTCGGTGGTCAGGGTCTTGCCGTCCTGCACGCGGACGGTCGTCGCGGTCTCCGGCGGCGCCAGCCCGATCCCCGGCGTGACGCCCGGCGTCTGGTTCAGCGCCTGGAAGCCGGACTGGAGCGCGTTCCGCTCATCCTCGGTGAGCTGCTGCCAGTCCCGGGCCTTGGGGCCGAGGTTGATCAACATCATGTACTTCATCGCTTCCTCCTCGTTGGGGATGGTCGCGCTTAAAGACGAACGGGTCGACCGGAAATCGACACCCGTTTGGACGTACGCGCCGATCCCTCGGACTTCCACGCTACCCGAGCATGCATAACGCGTCATTTCGCGCCCGCCGGCGAAGCTTTGCCGTGCTATGCGCGCCATACATGCATAGTCCGGCACGGCCTCAGCGAATCGCGTCGAATGTCGCGTTAAGCATGACCCGCGAGGCGCCGCGCGCCGGCAACCCGCCCCCACCCACTCCAGGTGCCCGCCGTTGATAACCCATCGCCGCCCCCCCGAACCAACCTACTACCTAGGCCACGTAGGCCAACCTTTTCGGCGTCTGCTCGCCGACGCTCCCCGGCGTGAGCCCGGCGAGGATCTCGACCGCCCGCTCGAGCTGAGCCGGCGCGAGCGTGAACGGCAGCCGGAGGTGCCGTTCGAGCACACCGGCGGCCGCATACCGGGGTCCGGGCGTGAGCTGCAGGTCCTGCGCGGCGGCGGCCAGCGACAGGCTCGTACTGATCGGCTCGGGCAACTCCGCCCACAGGAACATGCCGCCGGCCGGGAGCGCATACCGCCATTCCGGCAGCCTGCGGTCGAGCGCGCCGGCGAGCGCGTCTCGCCGGCGGCGGATCATCGCCCGCCGCTCGATCAGGAGCTCGTCCAGGTGCGCGAGCACGTGCGTGGCGACGATCTGCTCGAACAGCGGACCCGACATGTCGCTGGTGGCGCGCGCCGCGACCAGGCGGTGGATCAGCGCCGGGTCGCCCCGAGCCCACCCGACACGCAGCCCTCCCCACACGGCCTTGCTCAGCGAGCCGACCGTGATCGTGCGCTCGTCGCCGAAGCTCGCCGCCGGCGCGGGCATCTCCACGCCGTCGAGGTTCAGCTCGACGAACGTCTCGTCGATCACCACGACCGTGCCGGCGGACCGGAGCGCGCGCATCGCCCGCCGGCGCGATCCCTCGTCGATCAGCACGCCGGTCGGATTCTGGAAGTCCGGCATCAGATACGCGAGCGCCGGCGGGTGGGTCCGCGCCACCGCGCGGAGCGCGTCGAGATCCCAGCCCTCGCCCGTGACGGGCACCGGCATCAGCAGCGCGGCGGCGCCTCGGAGCGCGTCGAGCGCGACCGGATAGCTCGGCACCTCGACGAGCACGCGCCGGCCGCGCGGCAGCGCCGCCCTGATCGACAGATCGACGCCGTGCATCGCGCCGTTCGTGACCATGATCTGCTCAGGGCGGGTCGGCAGTCCTCGGCGATCGAACCAGGCGGCGATCGCGCGTCGCAGCGGCGGCAGGCCCAGCGGGTCGTAGCCGTGATGATCGAGCCAGCGCGGAAGCTCTCTCGCCGCCGCGAGGAACAGGTCCTCGAGCGCCGCCGGCGCCGGCAGCGCGGCGATCCGCATGTCGAGCCCTGGACCGCCGACGATCGCATCCGGCGCAGAGCGGTGCCCGCCCGGGAGCGTGACCCAACTCCCCGAGCCCTGCCGGCTCGCGATGTATCCCTCCTCGCGCAACTGGTCGTAGGCGGCGGTGACGGTGGCGCGGCTCACCCCGAGCGCGGTGGCGAGCGTCCGCTCGGCTGGCAGCCGGCTCTCGACCGCGACTCGTCCGTCCAGGATCAGCGCGCGCACGGCCGCGGCGAGGCGCTCACGGCTCGTGCCCTCGCGCCGCCACGGGCCGAGCAGGTCGGTGAGGCGGCCGGCGGGGGTGATCGACACAAGCCACTTTTACCAAATTGGCCTGCGGTTGCATAGGCCATTATCTGCCAGACTCGTGGCCATGATGCGGATGCGGCCACCGCGTGTGCGACGCCTGGTCCAGCTTTACGCCGGCCTCATCCTGTTCGGCGTCAGCAGTTCGATGCTGCTGCTCGCGGGCCTCGGCGTCGACCCCTGGGACGTGTTCCACCAGGGCCTCTCGCGCCGGTTCGGCCTCGGCGTCGGCACCTGGGCGATCATCGTCGGCGTCCTGGTGTTGCTGCTGTGGATCCCGCTTCGCCAAAAGCCGGGGTTCGGCACGCTCAGCAACGTCGTGCTCGTCGGCCTCGTGATCGACGTGATGCTCGCGACGGTGCCCCCAGTCCACGGCCTCCCCGCCCAGATCGTGGTGATGCTCGGCGGTGTCGTGCTGAACGGGATCGCCACCGGCGCCTACATCGGCGCCGGCCTCGGGCCCGGCCCGCGCGACGGGCTGATGACCGGCCTCGCCGCCCGCGGCTATTCGATCCGGGTCGTGCGGACGTCGATCGAACTCACGGTTCTGGTCACCGGCTGGCTGCTCGGCGGGACGGTCGGAGTGGGGACGGTGGTGTACGCGCTCGCGATCGGTCCGATCGCGCACGTGACGATCCCGCGGCTGCGCATCCCACTCGGGGAACCGGCGTCTGCCGTTCGCGCATAAGCTCGGTGTCAGCGCTCTAACCGCCACCCGCAACTCTCGCGGGTACCTCCTGTTAGGGGCTGTACAGAACAGGCACGAAAGGAGGCAGCATGCGCGGAATGCGCATTGCCGCGGCAGTCGTGTTGGTTGGCTGCGGCTTACTCGCGCTCGCGATCACCTCGGCGAGTCATCCGGCGCCGGCTTCGGCCGCCGCCGCTCCGCCGGCGGTCACGACGGGATCACCGTCGAGCATCGGCCAGTCGAACGCCACGGTTAGCGGCACGGTTAACCCGAACGGTCAGTCGACCAGTTACTTCTTCAAGTACGGCACGACGACTTCGTACGGGCTTCAGACCACCCCAGCAGGCGTCGGCAACGGCACGGGTACGGTGGCCGTCCACCAGACGCTCGACGGGCTGACGCCGAACACGACCTACCACTATCAGCTGGTCGCGACGAGCTCCGCCGGTCCGACCAGCAGCACCGATCAGACGTTCACCACGTCCGCCACGGCCACGAGCCAGACGGTCGTGCTCGGCCACGAGGGCTTTGTGTCGCCGGGGTCGGTCGTGGGCGCCGAGGTCGGCTGCTTCCACGGCACCACCACCTGCACGGGTCAACTCACCATGACCCACAACGGGACGACGATCGCGCAGCGTAATTACTCGATCGACCCCGACAGCGGCGGGTTCCAGAACATGGAGCTGAACTCGACCGGGCAGAATGACCTCAAGTCCAACGGCGTGTTCAATCTGCTCCCGGTGACGGTCACTACCGCGCAGACCGGCGGTCCGACCACGTCATGGGTGATTCACCTCGCGCGCTGGGTGTGGCACTGATCCCAGGGGCTGCGCACATGTCCCCGGAGGTGACGACCACTTAGGGGGCGTGAAAGATCTCCTCGAGGCGCTCGAACCCGATATCGGGTCGGGCGCCTTCGGGGAGCTCGAAGAACTCGGCCATTTCCGCCTGCCAGCGCCGGCGTCAGCGCCGGCGGGCGCGCAGCTGGCGGTTCTTGAGCCGATTGCCGCAGACCGCCATGTCGCACCAGTTGCCCTGCTGGTTGCGCGAGCGGTCGTAGAACGCCCACAGGCACTCGGAGTTCGCGCACACCTTGAGCCTCGCCCACGTTCCGTCCCGCTGAGCCTCGCGCGCGATCAGGAGCAGGTCGAACAGCCCGCATCCCAGACTCCCCTCCTCGGCGTTCTCGAGCCCGAGCGCGCCGTCCCCTCCGATCGTCAGCCGCGCCATATGGGAGCCGGTGAGCGTGCGAAGCGGCTCGAGGTCCGGCGCGTCGCCCCCGTCGGAGCGGCCGGCGACGAGCAGACCGCGGATCGCCTCGCGCACGCCACGGGCGAGTTCGAGCTCGGATGCGGTCACGGAGGCTTTGGGGTCGAGCAGGCCGGCATCGACGAGCCATGGCCGGGCGCTGTCCGGATCGGCCAGCAGGTCCGCCCCCGGGCCGACGTCCAGCGTGTTCAAGAACGCCTGGACGAGTAGCAGCGGCATCGGAGCCGGCTTGGTCTCCGCGTCGGGGTACCAGGAGGGAAGATCGGCCACAGACTGAGTGTAGCCCCGTGACCAGCAAACTCACTTGACAGGTCACCATGACCGGCGTAGGATGTTTGGTGGTCATGCACCTCCATCTTCGTAAGCGACCCAAGAGTGCTGCGTTCGCACCGCGGCGGGCAGCAAGCGCGCCGGCACGGACGGCAGGCGCGCCGGCACGGACAGCAGGCGCGCCGGAGCCGGCCTCAAGCCCGGTGGTCGCCGGGCGCCCGACGCTCCGCGACCGCATGTCGGCGCGGTGGTGGCCGCGGCGGCTGGACCGCGCTCTTGCCGACGGCGTCCCTGCGGAGGCCAGCCCCGCGCTCGCGCTACGCGCGCGCCGGCTGACCGAACTGGCCCGCCGGCGCTCGCTTGCCGGCTCGCTCCGCCGGATCGTGCGCGAGGCCCCCGACGGCCCACGCCCGTCGCACGGGCGGATCCGTCCCGACCGGGGCGGCGTCGAGGCCGCCCGCGACGAGCTGACCGCGCTCGCCGACGGGCTCACCGATCCGCGGCCGGTGGCAGCCCACGCCGTGGCTCAGGCCTGGCTGCTCGTCACCGACGGCACCGGACCGCTGTACAACCCCTGTGGCCGGGCCAGCCTCCGCGCCGGCGCTGCGCGCGCCGCAAGCGAACTGCGGCCCTGGCCGGCCTGACTCGCGCAGGCGGAACCGGAAGCGAGCGACCGCGCCGTCGGCGCGATCGCCGCAAGCACACGATCGCCCTACGCCCACCGCCCCCAAGAACGGACCGCCCCGCCTGGCCGGGCGGGGCGGTCTGCGTCAGTTGAACGCTCAGGCGGCGGGCGCCGCGCGAATGCCTACTCCGCCACCGGCGGCGGGTACACCTCGGCGACGTACTCGTCGACCTTGTGGGCTGGGAGCCTCTTGTTGATCGCTATGTAGTAGATGATCAGGCTCCACGCAGCAACGGCTATCAGCCCGCCCCAGAGCCCGATGTCGTCGTTGCCGCCCTGGTCGAGCACGTGGTGGAAGAACCCGATGCCGCCGACGATCCCGCCGGCGCCGAAGTCGCCGAAGTACGAGATCACCAGCATCCCGAGCAGGTAGGGGATGATCCACCACGCGGCGTCCCAGTCCATGGGCGCCGCTTTCGGGTTCAGGTTGAACGCGTACGACGCTGCGATCAGCGCGTAGCCGATGAGCATCGCCACCATCAGCGTGGTGTATGTCTCCCAGCCCGCCCAGTAGATGATCCAGCTCGCGCACACGAACGCGAGCGGGGCGAGAAAACCTGCCCAGGGCAGGCTGTAGACGCGCTCGAGCTCCGGTTTCTGCTTGCGTAGCGCGGCGAGCGCCACCGGCGCCGCCGAGTACATCAGCACCGACGCGCTTGTGACGACACCGACGAGCGCGCTCCAGCTCGGGAACGGCAGCAGGAACAGCAGGCCGATGAGCGCCGCGAAGATGACTCCGAACACCGGCACCTTGGTCCGGGAGTCGGTCCGCTCGAACGCCGTCGGAACGAAGCCGTTCCGGCTGAGGGCGAAGCTGAGCCGCGCCGACGAGGTGGTGTAGATCAGACCCGTTCCGGCCGGCGAGATCACCGCGTCGAGTCGCAGCAGGAACGCCAGCCACGAAAGCCCGGCGATCTTCGACACGGTGTAGAACGGACCCGCGTTGAGCTGGACCACCGACGGATTGCTGTTGGAGCTCCCGAGATTCGTCCACGGACCATGCACGTGCAGGAACGTCGGGCTGAGCGCGCCGATGAACGCGACCTGCAGGAGAATGTAGATCCCCGCGCCGATCAGGATCGAGAGGATCACCGCGCGCGGCAGGTCGCGTTGCGGGTTCTTTGCCTCACCGCCTAACTGGACCGCCTGTTCGAACCCGAGCAAGGCGAACACGATGCCGCCTGACGGGATCGCGATCAGGATGCTCTTGAGCGCAGCACCCTTGACGAAGAAGCCGCCTCCCTTGCTGAAGTTCGAGCCGTGGAAGTTCGACACCAGCAGGACGATGATCGTCAGCACCGGGATGATCACCTTCCACGTGGTGATCCCGTTGTTGGCCCGGGCCAACCAGCGGATGCCGACCAGGTTCAGGATCACGAAGATGAACATCAGGATGACCGCGGCGATGATGCCGCTGCCGGACAGCGTGTTCGCCGAGATGCCGTTCACGACGTGGCTGTGGAAGAAGTGGCGCGCCCAGTGCGCCGTCGACAGGTACTGGATCGCGGCGAGCACCTCGATCGGGGCCACCGTCGCCGCCTGGAGGTACGACGCCCATCCAAACGTGGCGCCGGCGAAGCTGCCGAACGCGTAGTGCGGGAACCGGCTCGTCCCGCCGCTCACCGGGAACAAGCCCCCGAGCTCGGCGTGCACGAGCGCGAGCAGGATCACGATCAGCGAGGCGATGATCCAGCCGATCAACGCCGACGGTCCGGCGTATGTCGCCGCGACGAGCGCTCCGAACAACCAGCCGGATCCGATGATCGAGCCTTCGGACGCCCAAAGAAGCCCCAGAAACCCTACTCCCCGGTCGAGTCCTTCGGCATCCAGCGCAACTTGCCGTTCGACCTGTGGGGTCGCCGTATCAGCCATCAACCCTCCTTGAAACACCCTCGGGACGAAGGAGGGGAAGCTTATTCCTTCAATCGGCGTATGTGTAATAAGGCTCCGTGAGGGGTCCAATGACCAACGGGGGCCGGCTGGTTGCCCGTGCAGCCGGGCACTAATGCCCGCTCAGCTGCGGTACATGTACTCGAGCTGCGCGACGCGCTGGCGGCTCCGCTGGCGCTCCTCGGGCGTGACGAACGGCACGCCGGTCTGGTTCTCGAGCACCCGCCGCTGCACGTAGTCGAGCTCGCGGAGGATCCTCTTCAGGCGGGCGATTTTGCGGTGCCCTCGGGATGACGTTGCTGCGCTCATGTCTGGCTCCTTGACTTCGTTATGGGTCATGAAGCCAGTCTGCGCTAAGCGGCACCGCCTGACATCTGCAGTTCGCAGCCGATCCGCGGGAAAACCCGCTTACTTTTGGGACGCGACCCCTTACCTTGGGCGAGCCGGCGCCGGTGCCCGGTCCTTGGCGCCCCGACGCGGCGTCACGGGCGTGCGCCGCGGGCGTTCCGGCGCGCCGCGTCGAGTCCGCGACGGGGTCATGAACCCGCGGCGGTGATCGCGCGCCCTCAGGCGCGACTGGTCGGCGTCGGGCAAGGGCGGTCCGGCGCTCGGCGGATCCGGTGGCGAGGACGGTCCGCGGGGTCCCCACCCGCCCCCGTCATCTGTGTCGGGGCGATCCGGGGGCGTGTCGCCGCCGCCGAACAGCATCCCCGAGAGGATGAACATCGCCGGCAGCGCGAACAGCGGCACGAACGTGGGCGAGCCCGTGGCCAGGCTCAACATCGGAAGCAGCAGCAGTCCCACAAGGATGGCTACACGCTTTCGGGCGCTAGCTCGACCTTCCGCCACATCGGGATCTTACCCCCATCCCGCCCAATCCCGCCGGGTTTCGGCGACGCCCAAAGCGTCGCCGAAAGGTCAGCTCCGGGGTGGCGCCGGCGACGTCCGACGCGCCGGCGACACCGTCAGCTGTTCTGCGTGTCCGCGCGCCGTGGGGGCGGGAGACTCGGGGTGTTGTTCGAGTTGTTCGACGCGTCGCTCGCGAGGTCGGCCACGAGGATCCCATCCCGGATCTGGCCCATCAGATCTCCGACCGCACTCGGCGAGTGCGGCAACAGGATCGTGTTGGTCTTCGCGTTCTCACCGAGGGCCCGGATCATGTCCGTGTACTGGGTGAGCGCGACGAGCGCCATCGCCTCCCGCATGTCGAGCCCGTGCTGGGCGATGATTTCGAGCGACTCGTGGAGCCCCTCGGCGATCGCCTTGCGCTCGGCGGCCACGCCCTCGCCCTGGAGGCGCATCGTCTCCCGCTCGCCCTCGGCCTTCTTGACCGCGAGCGTCTTCTGCGCGTCGCCCTGGGCCGCGGCCGCGATCTGGTTGCGCTGCGACGCGTTGATGTTGTTCATCGCGTCCTTGACCCGCTGGTCGGGCTCGATGTTTGTGATCAGCGCCTTGACGATCTCATAGCCGTAGTCGGACATCTGCCGGTGCAGGGTGTCCTGGATGTGCATCGCGATCGTGTCGGCGTCGGCGTACGCCTCGTCGAGATCCATGCTCGGGATGTGCGAGCGGACCACGTCGAACGCGTAGGACTGGATCTGCACCTCGGGGCTGTCGAGCTTGTAGTAGGCGTCCTGGACCTGTTGTGCGTCGGGGCCGACCTTGTACTGGATGGCGAGCTTGACGCGGACGAACACGTTGTCCTTCGTCTTGGTCTCGATTTCCGAGTTCAGCTGCTCGACCTGGAGGCTCATTCGCCCGGCGACCCGCTCGACGAACGGCGTCTTGGTCTGAAGCCCGGGACCCGCGACGCGAACGAACTTCCCGAAGCGCTCGACGATGGCCCGCTCCTGCTGCTCGACGGTAAAGAAAAACAACGGCATCTTGCCCCCCTTTCCAGGGTGGGATCATGCACTGGCCGGTCCGTCCGGCGCGTGAATTCTGCAGTTCCTAGTGTAGGCACCCATGCGCGCCCCGCAGACGCACCAAGGTGTCGGTCCGCGACACCGCCAAACGAGCTCGATCGAGGAGTACCTTCACCGCATATGACCGATTCATCGAGCCCGGCGGAATTCGTCGGACGGGAGCCTGACGAGCGGCTGCTGTCCAGCGATCACGACAAGCTGCCCGAGGCCGTCGGCCGGCCCGAAACGTTCGTCCCGACCGGGGCGCGCAGGCGGATCGTGGGAACCGGAGCGACGCTCACGGCGGCTTCGCTCGTGCTCGGCTCGCTGCTCGCGCTGCTCGGACTGATCGACGCGATCTCGAGCGGCTTCGACGGGCTCAGCATCGCGGTCATCGTCGTCGGGGCGGTCCTCGTCATGACCCATTGGGGCTGGGTCCACGTCGCCGAGCTGACGGCCAACTCGATCGAGGGCCGCGGCAGCGCGGAGGTCGACGGCCGGCGCCGGCAATGGCTCGCGACCATCGAGCCCTACACGCACTACGAGGTCAACACGCGCGTCGAAAACGACGGCGCGATCACAATCAGCCGCATCGCATACCGACCGACCGCCAGTGGCGAGCGCCAGTTCACGTTCACGAGCGACGTCGACCTCGAGGAGCTCCACTCCGCCGACGAGCCCGCCGCCGCCGTCACCGACCGAGCCGAGTCGCTCCGCCGCGAAGCCGCACAGGACACCGAGCGCGAGCGCGAGCGGTACCAGATCGCCGCCGACGCGTACGAGTCCGCGCTGCTCGACGACGCCGACGACCAGCAGCGGCTCCTGGCCCAGCGAGCGGCCTCGGAAGCGCTGTCTGAGCAGATCAATTCGAACCTGCGCGACCCGCCGCTCCTCGAGTAACCGGCCGCGATGAGCATCACGACAGAGGCGGCCACCTACGGCGGCCGCACTGCGTGGGCGAGGAACCTCGCCGCGCCAGTGCGGAGTTTCCTGAGCACCGAGTCGGGCGGAGCGTTCGTCATGCTCGGCGCGGCGATCGCCGCCCTGCTCTGGGCGAACTCGCCGTGGTGGCACACGTACGAGTCCGTATGGACGACCCAGCTCTCGATCCGGATCGGGACCGCGGGCATCTCGGCCGACCTTCGCACGTGGGTCAACGAAGGCCTGATGACGCTGTTCTTCCTCGTCGTCGGGCTCGAGGCCAAGCGCCAGCTCGACCTCGGGGAGCTGCGGGAACGGAGCCGCGTCGCGATCCCGGTGTTCGGGGCGATCGGCGGCGTGATCGTGCCGATCGCTATCTACCTGGCATTCAACGCGGGGCGACCGGGCGGACACGGGTGGGGCGCCGCGATGTCCAGCGACACGGCGTTCGCGCTCGCGGCGGTGGCGCTGGTGACTCCACGGACCGCGACCCGCATCCGGGTGTTCCTGCTCTCGCTCGCGGTGGCCGACGACCTGATGGCGCTCGTGGTGATCGCGACCGTCTACACGACGCACGTCTCGGTGCTCGCGCTCGGCATCGCAGTCGCGCTGTTCGGTGTGCTGGTCGCGCTGCGGTACGCCCCGTTCGGCCGCGCCGCCATCTCGGTCGGCGTGGCGGTCGCGATCTGGGTCGCGATGTTCAAGTCCGGGATCGATCCGGTGATCTCCGGTCTGGCCATCGGGCTCGGCACTAGCGCGTACCCGCCGTCGCGCGACGACCTCGAACGGGCCACGACGCTCACGCGCGAATTTCGCGAGCAACCGACTCCTGAGCTGGCGCGGTCGGCCCAGCAGAGCCTGCAGTCGACGATCTCGCCCAACGAACGGGTTCAGTACGAGCTGCACCCATGGACCAGCTACGTGATCGTGCCGCTGTTCGCACTCGCCAACGCCGGGATCCACATGACCTCGAGCCTCCTGAGCCATGCGGTCACCTCGCCGATCACGTGGGGGATCCTGATCGCGTACGTCGTCGGCAAGCCAATCGGTGTGTTCGCGGGGTCGTGGATCGCGTCGCGTCCGGCGCTGCACGGGCCGCGCTCGCCGATCAGCGAACCGGTGCTGCTGACCGCCGGCGCCTGCGCCGGCATCGGGTTCACGGTGTCGCTGCTCGTGTCGAGCCTCGCGTTCAGGGGCATCGAGCTCGACGAGGCCAGACTGGGGACCCTCTGCACGGTGGTGGTGGCGCCCGCGGTGGCGTGGGCGTTGACCCGCCTGATCCGGAAACTGCCCGACACGGTTCGCGCGCGACAGGTCGCGCGGACTTCGGCAGACATCCTCGACCTCGTGGTCGACGTCGATCCCGCGTACGACCACATCCGCGGGCCGGACGACGCTCCCGTGACGCTGCTCGAGTACGGGGATTTCGAATGTCCTTTCTGCGGCCAGGCCGAAGGTGTGATCCGCGAGCTGCTGTCCTCACACGGGTCTGACATCCGGTACGTGTGGCGACACCTGCCGCTCAACGACGTCCACCCGAGCGCCCAGCTCGCCGCCGAAGCCTCCGAAGCCGCCGCGGCACAGGGGAAGTTCTGGGAGATGTACGACGTGCTGCTCGCACATCAGGGCGAACTGACGCCTCGCGACCTCAGCAAGTACGCGTCCGATCTCGGCCTCGACGTCGAACGCTTCCGGGACGAGCTGCGCACTCGCGTATACGCCCAGCGGGTCAGCGAGGACGTCGGCAGCGCCGACGAGAGCGGCGTGTCGGGCACCCCGACGTTTTTCATCAACGGCCGGCGCCACTACGGCGTCTACGACATCGACACTCTCACCGGGGCGGTGAGAGCCGCCAAGACGCGGGCCTTGCAGCTCGCCGCGGGGACGCCCTCGCGCGAGGAAGCCCCCGTCTGAGCGACGCGCGCTCGTCCTCCGGGCGCTCTGTTCCGGACCGTTCTCCGTGGGATAGTTGTGCGGACAACTATCGTGCTATCCTGGTTCGTATGGAACTTGGACTTGCCACCTTCGCGGACCTCGCCTCGGGCGTCAGCCCCGAGCAGCGGATGCGCGACCTGCTCGAGGAGGCCGAGCTCGCCGATCAGCTCGGCTTGGATGTGTTCGCGATCGGCGAGCACCATCGCTCCGACTTCCTCGTATCCGCGCCGGCAATCCCCCTCGCCGCCATTGCCGCCAGGACGGAACGTATTCGCCTCGCCAGCGCGGTGACCGTACTCAGCTCGGACGACCCCGTCCGGGTGTTCCAGCAGTTCGCCGAGCTCGATCTCGTTTCCGGAGGGCGGGCCGAGATCATGGCCGGCCGCGGCTCGTTCATCGAGTCGTTCCCGTTGTTCGGTCTCGACCTCGACGACTACGACGACCTGTTCGCCGAGAAGCTCGAGCTGCTCCTGAAGATCCGCGAGTCAACGCACGTGACCTGGTCAGGTCGCCTCCGTGCGCCGCTGAACGACGCGGGCGTGTGGCCGCGCCCGGTGCAGGACCCGCTGCCCGTGTGGGTCGCCGTCGGCGGGACGCCGCAATCGGTGGTCCGCGCCGGCGCGCTCGGTCTGCCGCTCACGCTCGCGATCATCGGCGGCCAGCCCGAGCGGTTCGTCCCGCTCGTCGATCTCTACCGCGAGGCGTACGCCGCCGCCGGCCACGATCCGGCCGGCGCGAAGGTCGCGATCAACACGCACGCGTTCGTCGGCGCCACCGCGGACGAGGCCAACAGCGCGTTCGCCGCCTCCTACCTGGCGATGATGAACCGCATCGGTCGCGAACGCGGTTGGCCGCCGTCTGGTCGGCCCGAGTACGACGCGCTCCGCTCGCCCCGTGGCGCGCTCGCGGTCGGCTCGCCCGAGCAGGTCGCCGAGAAGATCCTGTTCGAGCACGAGCTGTTCGCCAACGACCGCTACGTCGGCCAGATGAGCGTCGGCGCCGTCGCGCATGAGGACGTGATGCGCTCGATCGAGCTGTTCGGGACCGAGGTCGCGCCCGTCGTACGCGCTGAAGTCGCGCGCCGCGAGCCCCAAGAACGCGCGGCCTGACGTTAGGCGCCGTTTGACCGCCCCAGGGCGCGCACCACGCTGACCAGCACCCTGGCCGGCTGGTGGATCACGTGATTGCGCGTCGGGCGCAGCACGTCGAAGCGAGAGTCTCGGTAGACAAGGTCCTTCTCGCGGTCGTTCTGAAACGCGTCCGGACCCGCGGTGACCCGCGCGACCTCGCCGATCTCGCCACCCGCTCGTCACGTGGCTAACCCCGCACTCGCGTGGCGCCGCAGGTCGACCGCGCGATTAGCCACACACGAGGTGGCTGAACCTGAATTCACCGCGGCGGGTCGGGCGAGTGAGCGGACATCCCGGTTCGGAGCGCAAGGCATGCGAGCGAGGATGCACCTGGCGACGCGCCCAGCCCGCCCCGGGCCACAAAGACGCAGATTTGGTGCAAGGGCGGCGCGTCTACGATGCAGCGCGTATGCGCGTGGCGCTATTCAGCACCTGCCTGGTCGACGCGCTGTTCCCCGACGCCGGCAAGGCGACCGTCACGCTGCTCGAGCGCCTGGGCCAGCCGCTCGAGTTCCCGCTCGAGCAGACCTGTTGCGGCCAGATGCACGCGAACAGCGGCTACTTCGAGCCGAACCTCGTCCGCAGGTACGTCGACGTGTTCGAGCCCTACGACGCCGTCGTCGTCCCATCGGGATCCTGCGCCGGTGCGATCCGCCACCAGCACGCGATGGTGGCGCGGGCCACTGGTGATGAAATGCTCGCCCGCCGTGCGCACGCCCTGGGCGAGAAGACGTACGAGCTCACGCAGTTCCTGATCGACGTCCTCCACACCGACGATGTCGGCGCCTACTTCCCCCACCGCGTCACGTACCACCCGACCTGTCACTCGCTGCGGATGCTCGGCGTCGGGGACCGGCCACTCCGCCTGCTGAACAACGTCCGCGGGATCGAACTCGTCACCCTCCCCCATCACGACGAGTGCTGCGGGTTCGGCGGAACGTTCTCGATCAAGAACCCGGACGTGTCGGCGGCGATGCTCGCCGACAAGATGGAGGCCGTGATCGAGACGGGCGCCGAGGTGCTGTGCGCCGGCGACCGCTCGTGCCTGATGCACATCGGCGGCGGCCTTGACCGGATCCGCGCGGGTGTGAAGACGCTCCACCTCGCCGAGATCCTCGCCAGCACGGACACGGACACGGACACGAACACGGACGCCGACCCACGCACATGAACACCGGCGAGCTCATCTGGAGTGACGAGGGCTGGCCGGGTCCCGATTTCGCCCACAACGCCAAGCGCGCCGTCGAGAACTCGCAACTGCGCCGCAACGTTCGCAAGGCGACGACCACGATCAGGGAGCGCCGCGCCGGCCTGGTCGCCGAAACGCCCGACTGGCAGGAACTGAGACACGCCGGCGCCGCGATCAAGGACGACGTCCTGCACCACCTGGACGCATACCTCGAGGAATTCGAGCGAAATGCCACCGCCCGCGGCGCGCACGTCCACTGGGCGCGCGACGCCGAGGAAGCGACGCGGACCGTCACGGACCTCGTAAAGACAACCGGCCAGACCGACGTCATCAAGGTGAAGTCGATGGCGACCCAGGAGATCGGCCTCGTGAAAGCCCTCGAGGGCCAAGGGATCACCGCGCACGAGACCGACCTCGCCGAGATGATCATCCAGCTGTCGCACGACCGCCCGAGCCACATCGTCGTGCCGGCGCTTCACCGCAACCGCGCCGAGATCCGCCGGATCTTCCTCGACCACATGCCGGATGCACCGAAAGACCTGACCGACGACCCCCAGGACCTCGCCGAGGCGGCACGGCTTCACCTCAGACGCCTGTTCCTGAAAACCAAGGTCGCCGTGAGCGGCGCGAACTTCGCGATCGCCGAGACCGGCGGGCTGCTCGTCGCCGAGTCCGAGGGCAACGGCCGGATGTGCCTGACCCTTCCGGACACGCTGATCAGCGTGGTCGGGATCGAGAAGCTCGTCCCCAGGTTCAGCGACCTCGAGGTGTTCCTCCAGCTGCTCCCCCGGTCCTCGACCGGCGAGCGCATGAACCCGTACAACTCGATCTGGACCGGCGTCACCCCAAACGACGGACCGCAATCAGTCCACATCGTCCTGATCGACAACGGCAGGACGAGAGCCCTCGCTGATCAGATAGGCCGCCAGGCACTACGTTGCATCCGCTGCGCCGCCTGCCTCAACGTGTGCCCGGTGTACGAGCGGACCGGCGGCCACGCCTACGGCGCCACCTACCCGGGGCCGATCGGCGCGATCCTCACGCCGCTGATGGCCGGGGTCGAGCGCGCTCCGGAGTTGCCGTTCGCGTCGACCCTGTGCGGCGCGTGCTACGAGGTGTGCCCGGTCGAGATCGACATCCCGACCGTGCTCGTGAAACTACGACACGACGCGGTCCAGGCTCAAAAGCACCGAGCCCAGGATGCGACGTTCAGAGCCGCGGCCAACGCGATGAGCGGCCGAAAACGGTGGACTGCGGCCCTCAAGCTGGCCCCCCTCCTGCGCGCGGTCAAACACGGCGCGCCCCCGCCCCTGTCGAAGTGGACGCGCACGAGAGACCTTCCCGACCCGCCGCCCCAGCCCTTCCGGGAATGGTGGACCAAGCGCCGATGACAGCGCGCGAAGAGATCTTGGGGCGCGTCCGAGCCGCAATCGGGCGCCAACCGTCAAACGACATCCCCCGCGACTACCGGACGACCTCACAAGATGGCCTCACCGAGTTCCTGAACCGGCTCGCCCACTACGACGCCCACGCGATCCAGACGACCCCGGACGCGCTCGAACAAACCATCGCTACCACGCTCGCCGAGAGACAGGCCCGCGACATCATCGCGCCCGACGGCGTCCCCGCCGGCTGGCTGACCACCGTAAATCAAATAAAAGACACACCCCCACTCGACAACGACGCCCTCGACGCAGCGGACGGCGTGGTCACGACCTGCGCACTCGCTATCGCCCAGACCGGGACGATCGTGCTCGACGGCGGCCCGGGCATGGGCCGGCGCGCGCTCACCCTCCTCCCCGATTATCACCTGTGCGTGGTTCGAACCGACCAGATCGTCCCCTCGGTCCCGGAGGCGATAGCGAAGCTCGATCCGACCAGCCCGCTGACGTTCATCTCGGGGCCGTCCGCCACCGTCGACATCGAGATGGTTCGCGTGAAAGGGGTCCACGGCCCCCGCACGCTCGACGTGATCCTGGTCGCGGCGCACGAGTAGGCGCACGAATAGACTCG
The DNA here is from genome assembly GCA_963770615.1 of uncultured Solirubrobacterales bacterium. Classification (GTDB taxonomy): domain Bacteria; phylum Actinomycetota; class Thermoleophilia; order Solirubrobacterales; family Solirubrobacteraceae; genus Palsa-465. The sequence continues at coordinate 352,473 of CAVYQJ010000009.1, forward strand.
CGCCCGTGCATACCCAGGTAGGCATCGTCGGGGCCGGTCCCGCGGGCCTGACGCTCGCGATGCTGCTGCACCGCGAAGGCATCGAATGCGTCGTGCTCGAGGCGCGCGACCGCGAGTACGTAGCGAAGCGCGTCCGCGCCGGCCTGCTCGAGCAGAACACGGTCGACCTGCTGCACGAGCTGGGCGTCGCGGAACGCCTTGACCGCGAAGGCCTCGAGCACAACGGCATCTACCTCCGCTACAACGGCGAGAACCACTACGTGGACATGGCCGGGCTGACCGGCCGGCACATCACGATCTACGGCCAGCAGGAGGTCGTCAAGGACCTCACGCAGGCGTTGCTCGACCGCGGCGTGCCGATCCTGTTCGAGGTGAGCGATGTCGAGCTCCACGACATCGAGACGGACCGCCCTCGCATCACTTACGCGCATGACGGGCAGTCGAACGAGCTGACCTGCGACGCGATCGCGGGATGCGACGGCTTCCACGGCGTCAGCCGCCCGACGATCGCCGAGCATCTGACCGAGTACGACTACGTATACGGCTTCGGTTGGCTCGGGATCCTCGCGGAAGCGCAGCCGGCCACCGACGAGCTGATCTACGCCTGGCACGAGGACGGCTTCGCGCTGTACACGATGCGCTCGCAGAAGATCAGCCGCCTGTATCTCCAGGTCGACGCCGACGACGACATCGGCAACTGGCCTGACGAGCGCATCTGGAGCGAGCTGACGACACGCCTGGGCGGCGTCAACACCGGCCCGATCGTCGACAAGGGCATCACCCCGATGCGCTCTTTTGTCGCCGAGCCGATGCAGCGCGGCCGCCTGTTCCTGGCCGGCGACAGCGCCCACATCGTCCCGCCCACCGGTGCCAAGGGCCTGAACCTGGCGGTCAACGACGTCCGGCTCCTGGCACCCGCACTGACCGAGCTGATCAGGAGCGGCAACACGAAGCGAGCCGACGGATACACCGACGCCGCGCTCCACCGGGTGTGGCGCGCCCAGGACTTCTCGAACTACATGACCCAGATGCTCCACGACCTGGGGGGCGGCCCGTTCCAGCACCAGCTCCAGCTCGCCCGCATCCAGTACGTCGCGCGGTCCGAGGCGGCCGCGCGCAGCCTGGCGGAGAACTACGTGGGCCTCCCGCCCGAACCGGAGTTCTAGAAGCGCCGTGAAGATCGCCTACGAACGAGGACTCCACGAGCTCGGCGACGGGCTGTACGCGTACCTCCAGCCGGACGGCGGCTGGGGTTGGAGCAACGCGGGCCTCGTCGCCGGGCAAGACACCTCACTCCTGGTCGACACGCTGTTCGACATGAACCTGACGAAAGACATGCTCGACGCCATGCGACCCATCACCGACAGCAACCCGATCGAGCAGGCGTTCAACACCCACGGCAACGGCGATCACTGGTTCGGCAACTCGCTGCTCCCAGACGGGATCCCGATCGTGGCCAGCGCCGGCGCGATCGACGACATGAAGGCGGCCCCGGCGGCGGCGGTGAACGTCCTGTTCAACGAGCTCGACCTCGGACCTGATTTCGCCACGTTCGCGGAGCGCAGCATGCGCAAGTTCGACTTCGCGTCGGTGATCGAGCGGCTGCCGACTACGTCGTTCGAAGGCCGCCACGAGCTGACGGTCGGCGATCGCGGAGTCCACCTGATCGAGCTCGGCCCCGCCCACACGCACGGAGACGCGATCGCCCACGTGCCCGACGCCAACGTCGTGTTCACCGGCGACATCCTGTTCATCGAGGGCACGCCGATCATGTGGGCCGGGCCGGTCTCGAGCTGGCTCACCGCGTGCGACCGCATCATCGAGCTGGGCGCGAGAACGATCGTCCCGGGTCACGGACCGGTGACCGACAACTCCGGCGTCCGCGACCTCCAGCGCTACCTCACGTACGTCCGCGACGAGTCGCGGAAACGGTTCGACGACGGCATGGACGAGACGGCAGCCGCCGACGACATCGACATCAGCGACTATCGCGACTGGGGCGACCCGGAACGGATCGCGGTCAACGTGGCGACCCTGTATCGCGAGTTCGATCCGAATCTGCCCCCGCTCACGCCGCCCGAGCTGTTCGTGCGAATGGCCCGGTGGAGCGCTCGTCACTAGAACCCTGGAGGAGCCATTGCGACTGATCACACTCGAAGAGCATTACGTGGCGCCGATGCTGAAGTCGGTCGCGGCTCTGGGCGCCGGAGCGCCGCCGCCCGACAGCCCGATGGCGAGTATCCAGGCCAAGCTCGACGACCTCGGCGAGCAGCGACTCGCGGACATGGACGCGGGCGGCATCGACGTCCAAGTGCTGTCGCACGGCGCCCCCGGTACCGAACAGCTGGAACCTGACCAGGCGATCCCACTGGCCCGAGACGCCAACGACTATCTGGCCGGCGCGATCGCGGCGCACCCCGACCGCCTCGCCGCGTTCGCGACCCTCCCGACGGCCGCCCCACGAGAGGCGGCCGATGAGCTCGAGCGCGCGGTCACCGAACTCGGCTTCAAGGGTGCGCTGATCAACGGCCACAGCCGCGGCGAGTTCCTCGACGATCGCAAGTTCTGGCCGATCTTCGAGCGGGCGGCCCGCCTCGAGGTTCCGATCTATCTGCACCCGACGCCGCCGCCGCCCGCGGTGCGGGACGTCTACTACGGAGGCTTGCCGCCGCAGTTCGCCCAGGCCCTGTCGATGGCAGGCTGGGGATGGCACGTCGAGACCGGCCTGCATGTGCTGCGGCTGATCGTCGGTGGGGTGTTCGACGAGTATCCGAGCCTCCAGATGATCGTCGGCCACATGGGCGAGGCGCTGCCGTTCTTCCTCGCCCGCTCATCGCGGGTGCTCCAGCAGCAGGCGGGCCTATCGCGTCCGCTCGAGGAGTACGTGGCGGCGAACCTCCACTTCACGACCAGCGGGATGTTCACCTACCCGCCCCTGACCTGCCTGATCGAGGTGGTCGGCGCCGATCGCGTGATGTTCTCGGTCGACTACCCGTACAGCAGCAATGCGGAAGGCCGGGACTTCGTCCTGGGCGCGCCGATCAGCGACGCGGACCGCGAAAAGCTCGCGTCCGCCAATGCGGAGCGACTGCTCGGCCTCGACCTATCATCGCGGAAGTAACGACGGCAGGAGGTTGATCAGTGGCGACAGAGGCCGTAGAGGCAAGTAACAGGACGATCGCGCGAGCCGCGGCCAACGCCGCGGAGCAACACGGTGGCCGCGTCGCGGTCCGCTTCCAGCGGGACGGAGAGTGGCGTGAGCTGACGTTCGCCGAGGTCGCCGAGATCGTCGACGAAATCGCGCTCGGGCTGGTCGGTCTCGGAATCGAGCCCGGCAACCGGGTGGCGCTGCTCGCGAACACCCGCCCGGAGTGGACGTTCTCGAGCCTCGCGATCTCGCGCGCCGGCGCCGTGGTCGTGCCGATCTACCCGACGAACTCCCCGGAGGAGTGCGAATGGGTCGCCGGCAACTCCGACTCCCGGATCGTTATCTGCGAGGACGCGGGCCAGGCGGCCAAGATCGACAAGGTCAGAAGCGGGCTGCCCGACCTCGAGCACATCATCCTTATCGACCCCGATCCTGACTCCCACCCCGACCACCCTGACGGCGATGGCGACGGCCACATCGCGATCGACGCCCTCCGCGAGCAGAGCCGCGGCGGCGACCGCGCCGAGCTCGACCGGCGCTGCGCGGCGGTCGCCCCCGGCGACCCGTACACGATCATCTACACCTCGGGCACGACCGGAGCGCCCAAGGGCGTCGTGCTCAGCCACGGCAACTGCGCGTCGGTCGGTGTGATGTGCCAGGAGATCGGGTTCGTCACCGAGGAGGACCTGAGCTACCTGTACCTGCCGCTGGCCCACGTGTTCGCGCTCACCGTGCAGCTCGCCTCGTTCGATGTCGGCACCGGGATCGTGTACTGGGGCGGCGACACCCAGCAGATCATCGCCGAGACGATCCAGACCTCGCCGACGTACTTCCCCTCGGTGCCGCGGATCTTCGAGAAGCTGTACACGCTTGCGCTGTCGATGGCCGAGAGCGAAGAGCAGCTTCGGGGGGCGGTCGAGGTGGGTCTGAAGGTTCGCCAGCTCCGCGCCCGCGGCGAAGCTGTCCCGGAGGAGCTGAGCGCGGCCTACGACCGCGCCGAGGAGGCCCTGTACGGCAAGGTCCGGGGGCTGTTCGGCGGCAAGCTCGAGAAGGCCGTGTCGGGGGCCGCCCCGATCTCTGTCGAGATCCTCGAGTTCTTCTACGCGTGCGGCGTGCCCGTGCTCGAGGGCTGGGGGATGACCGAGACCACCGCGCTCGGGACGGTCAACACGCTCGAGCACATGAGGCTCGGCACGGTCGGGCGCGCGCTCCCGGGCGTCGAGCTGAAGATCGCCGACGACGGCGAGATCCTGATCAAGGGCCCGAACGTGTTCCGCGAGTACTGGCGCAACCCCGACGCGACCCGCGACACGTTCACCGACGACGGCTGGCTCCAGACCGGCGACCTCGGCTCGATCGACGATGACGGCTACATGACGATCACCGGCCGCAAGAAGGACATCATCATCACCGCCGGCGGCAAGAACCTGGCGCCGGCGAATCTCGAGAACGACCTCAAGCAGTCGCGGTGGGTGTCGCAGGCGGTCATGTACGGCGACCGCCGCCCGTACCCGGTCGCGCTGATTACGCTCGACCCCGATGAGATCGGCCCGTGGGCGAAGGAGCGCGGCCTCCCTGAGGACATGGCCTCGCTGGTGCAGGCCGACGAGGTCAAGCAGCTGATCCAGGAGGTGCTCGACCGCGCCAACGCCAAGTACGCCCAGGTGGAGCAGATCAAGAGGTTCGCGCTGCTCGACCACGACCTCACGCAGGAGACGGGCGAGCTCACCCCGACCCTGAAGCTCAAGCGGAACGTCGTCAGCGAGCGGTACGCGGACGTGTTCGAGGGGCTCTATGCCTGAGCAGCTCTGCGACATCGGCGGCGCGATCACGCTCTGCTATGAGACGTTCGGCAGCGAGTCGGACCCGCCCATGCTGCTGATCATGGGGCTCGGGATGTCGATGCTCGGCTGGCCCGAAGACTTCTGCGAGCAACTGGCCGGCCACTGCTTCTACGTCATTCGGTTCGACAACCGCGACGCCGGACGCTCGACGCGGATCCACGGCCGGCCTCCGACACCGGGGCAGCTGCTGCGCCGGAAGATCTCGCCGGTCCTCTACGACCTCGGGGACATGGCGAACGACGCGGCCGGACTGCTGTCGACGCTGGATCTCGCGCCGGCGCACGTCGTGGGCGCGTCGATGGGCGGCATGATCGCCCAGACTCTCGCCGCCCGGCATCCGGACTCGGTCCGCTCGCTGGTGTCGATCATGTCGATGACCGGCAGCCGGTGGTCGGGCCAGCCGGCGTTCCGGATCTACCCCTACCTACTGCGCGCCGCGCCCACCGAGCGCGAGGCGTACATCGAGTACATGTCGCAGACGTTCGCGACGATCGGATCGACCGGTCTGCCCCAGGACACCGAGCGGCTCCGCGACATGATGACGCGGAGCTACGACCGCGGCCACGACCCCGATGCGTCGGGCCGCCAGCTCGGAGCGATCGTCGCCTCCGGAGACCGCACGGCAGAGGTGCGCCGGATCGAAGCACCGACGCTCGTGATCCACGGATCCAAGGACCCGATGGTGAGCCCGTCGGGCGGCAAGGCGACCGCGAAGGCCATACCCGGAGCACGGCTGATGACGATCGAGGGGATGGGCCACGACCTCCCCGAAGCCGCCTGGCCCCAGCTCGTGCCCGCGATCGCCGACCACGCCCACGCCGCCGACCGGGCCCGGGCCGCCGCGCCGCTCAGCGCGTCTTGAGCAATGCCTCGCGCACCCGGCTGCGCGACGGCTCCTCCGTAGTCATCCGTCCGATCGCTCCCGAGGATCGCGAGCTGCTGCGCGCCGGGTTCGAGCGCCTGTCCGAGCGATCACGGTACCTGCGTTTTCAGACCGCGCTGGTGGAGCTCAGCGATGAGCAGCTGTCGTACCTGACCGACGTCGACCACCACGATCACGAGGCCCTGCTGGCGGTCGACCCAGAGCGCGACGACGCCGTCGGCGTAGCCCGCTTCGTGCGCGTCGGCGACGGCGTCGCCGAGTGCGCGATCGTCGTCGCCGACGATTGGCAGAACCGCGGCCTGGGCGGGCAACTGCTCGAGCGCCTCGTCGAGCGGGCCCGCGAGGAGGACGTCGAGCGCTTCACCGCGCTGGTACTGGCCGAGAACACCGACGCGCGGAGGCTGCTCGAGCGCATCGGCAACACCGTCAGGCGCGGGGAAGGCTCACAGGTCGAGCTCGAGATCGAGCTTCCGGTCCGCGCCGAGTCGAGCGCGTCCCTACGCCTGATCCTTGCCGGCGCGGCGCGCGGCCTGCTGATCCCGGCGATCAGCATGTGGCGCCAGGTCGCGGACTTCACCCACCGGCGGGCGGAGCCTGCTGCCGAGCCCGCCAACGTGATCGTCGCCCACGCGTACGGCGCCGCCGGGGACGCGCCCGTGCTGGCCGTCGCCGCAGGGCTGGCGGCCTACCGCGAGGCCCACATCCATCTCGTGGAGAGCTACTGGCCGGTCCTGTCGAACCGTTCCGATGCAGACCAGCGCCTATCCGCGGCCGCGGCTGAGCTACGCCGGCAAGGATTCGACGTCACCGCGCACCTGCTCGGCGGCGACACCGCGGACGCCGTGATCGACGTCGCCGAGCAGACCGAGGCCGCGCTGATCGTGATCGACCCACGCGCGAGCTCGGTCACGCCCTGGAGCGCGTACTCGCTGCCCGCCCGCGTGTGTGCTCGCGCCCCGTGCGACGTGCTGATCGCGCGCGACGCCGCTTAAACAGAGCGGGCCCGAGCAAATCGCTCGGGCCCGTCCCGAAATTCAGTCTGCGGTCTCGTTACGCCGCCGCGCTCAGACCTTCGAGCTCAGCAGTCGCAGCCAGACGACGGAGGCCTTGCTCCTCGAGCTGGCGGGCACGCTCGGCGGTGATTCCGAGCTCCGAACCAGCCTGGCGAAGAGTCCGCGGCTCCTCGCCCGCGAGACCGAACCGCAAGCGAATCACGCTCGCCTCGGCCGCGGGCAACCGCTCGACCGCCTCGTTGACGCGCTGGTCGCGCTCGAGGTCGGCCACTTCCTCCATGGGCTCGGGACGATCGCTCGCGAGCAAGTCGCCGAGCGCCGTCTCGCCGTCCTCGCTGACCGGCTGATCGAGGCTGGTCATTGCCCGGCTGAGCTCACGAAGTTCCATGACTTCGTCGAGCTCGAGACCGGCGACCGCCGCGATCTCCTCGTCGGTCGGCTCGCGACCGAGCTTGGTGTTCAGCTCGCTCTCGATCTTGCGTACCTTGACCTGGCGCTGCGATACATGGACCGGAACCCGGATCGTCCGACCGTGGTTCTGCAGCCCACGCTGAATCGCCTGCCGGATCCAAAGCGTGCCGTAGGTCGAGAACTTGAACCCGCGCCGCCAGTCGAACTTCTCGACCGCGCGGATCAGGCCCAACATTCCCTCCTGGACCAGGTCCTCCATCGGGAGGCCGTGGCCTTGATAGCGCCGCGCCTGCGAGACGACAAGCCGGAGGTTCGCGTTGATCATCCGCTCCTTGGCGGCGAGGTCACCGCGCTCGATCCTCTTGGTGAGCTCGATCTCCTCGGCCGCGGTCAGCAGCGGGTGCACGCGGGCCTTACGCATGAACAGCTCGAGCGAGTCGAGCGAGCCCACGCCCCGATCGGTGTCGGTCGTAGTCCGCAGCTCTGCGCCGGTCTCGGCCGCGGTGCCCGCATGCGCGCTCCGACGCCGGGTCTGACGCCGGTTCGCCGTCGTTGCGCGCCGCTTCGTGCCGCTTGACCGAAGGCGCCTGGTGGGTTCATGACTACCGGACCGGGGGGTATCAGTCCGGCGATCTACTTCAAAATTGTCCAATTGAATCCTCTGGTCATTCATAGTTCGATACAGACCGAATTATAGCATTGTTCGACGGTCATCGAACTGATGAGTTTCGTAAGCTCGGCCACTTAGATAATCTGCGACCGAAAGAGAAAGACGTCTGCGGGGCCGGCTTTCTTCTCCCCGCTAGAACACTCTTCTTCAATACTTCGTTTCGGGGCAAATGTCACACGCCCTGCCGTTGAGCGCCGTGAACCGCGCCCTGGAACCAGCCGCGCAGCGAGCGCGCGTTGGTCGAAATGGAGCCCGGGATGTTGACGTTCGCCACTCGAACAAGTCATCGAGCCCTTATGCCCGGCGCGATGAGACCCCAACCCCCGCCTAATCGGATATTCGAGGCGTTTCTGCGCGCGGCGAGGGCGTCCGGAGGGCGCCGCACTCCATGCGTAGTCTTGCCCGCATGCGCTACGTCGTCGTCGGGGCCGGAATCCTCGGTCTGGCCACCGCCCGCCAGCTCGCCGCGTCCTGCGCCGGCGCCGAGATCGTCGTGCTCGAGCGCGAGCCCGCGCTCGCCCGCCACCAGACCTCGCACAACAGCGGCGTCGTCCACGCCGGCCTGTACTACGCGCCCGGGTCGCTGAAGGCCAGGCTGTGCCGGCGCGGGCTGGCGCTGCTCCGCGACTACTGCGCGGAGCACGGACTCCCGTACGACGCGTGCGGCAAGCTCGTCGTGGCCAAGGACGAGCGCGAGGTCGAGCCGCTCCTGCGGCTGTCCGAACGGGCCGCCGCCAACGGCGTCCCCGGGCTGAACTGGCTCGACGCCGACGAGCTGACCGCGATCGAGCCGTACGCGCGCGGCGTCGCGGCGCTCCACTCCCCCGAGACCGCGATCGCCGACTTCGCCGCGGTGGCGCGCGCGTTCGCCGCCGAGGTGACCTCGGCCGGCGGCGAAATCAGGGTTTGCGCGCCGGTCGCCCGGGTCGACCGGAACGGTGGTCGCGGACCCCGGGTGGAGCTGAGCGACGGCACGGCGATCGAGGGCGATCGCGTGATCGTGTGCGCCGGCCTTCAGGCGGATCGCCTGGCACGAGCCTCGGGCGAACCGGCCGAGCCGCGAATCGTTCCGTTCCGGGGCGAGTACTGGCAACTGCGCGCCGACCGCTCCCACCTCATCCGCGGGCTGATCTATCCGGTGCCCGACCCGGCGCTCCCGTTCCTTGGCGTGCATCTCACCCGCAAGGTCGACGGGACCGTCGTGCTCGGGCCGAACGCGGTCCTCGCGACGGCCCGCGATGCCTATGACCGCCGCCGGCTCGACCTGCGCGACACCTACGACACGATCAGCTGGCCGGGCACGATGCGGATGCTCCGCCGCCACTGGCGGGCAGGTGTCGGCGAGCTCAAGCGTTCGGCGTCCAAGCGCGTGTTCATTAGCGAGGTGGCGCGCTACGTCCCCGCGATCGCGACCGAGGACGTCGTGCCGGCGCTCGCCGGCGTCCGGGCCCAGGCGATCGATCGCGACGGGTCCCTCGTCGACGACTTCCGGCTCGGCGTCAACGGCAACGTGGCCTGGGTGCGGAACGCCCCCTCCCCCGCCGCCACCTCGAGCCTCGCGATCGCCGAAGAGCTGCTCGAACGCACCGCCCCGTAATCCGGCGGCTTGAAAACGCCCCGAGGAGCGAGTCCCCGTAGTTCTCCCCACCCCCTCGGGAGAACTACTGCTAACGCTTTCGGCCGACTACGACGATAAGAGGGCATGTTCGCGAACAGCCAGGCGCTCTCCCGGGCCAGCCACGAGCTCCGGACCCCGTTGAACGCGATCCTCGGTTTCGGGCAGCTCCTGGCCCTCGACGAGCTCAACGACTCCCAGCGCCACAGCGTCGACCAGATCATGGCCGGCGGCCGCCACCTGCTCGCGCTGATCGAGGACCTGGTTGACGTCTCGCGTCCGGACGCCGCCGGACTCGACCTCGCCCCGGTCGATATCGCCGCGCAGATCGAGGACGCGGTCGCGCTATGCCAGCCACTGGCCGCGAGCGAATCACTCGACGTGACCGTCGATACGGGCGTCGAGCCGCTGTCAGCGCTCGCCGACGCCCGCCGGCTCAAGCAGGTCCTGCTCAACCTGATCTCGAACGCGATCAAGTACAACCGTCCCGGCGGCTCGATCACGATCCGCGCCCGGCCCGACGGCGCGGACGGCGTCCGCATCGACGTAATCGACTCGGGCGTTGGGATGTCCTACCAGCAGCTCACGCGCCTGTTCCATCCGTTCGAGCGCCTGGATGCGCCGGCCCGGGGCATCGAGGGCAACGGGCTCGGCCTGGCCGTCTCGAAGTCCCTGGTCGAGGCGATGAGCGGAACCATCGACGTCGCGTCGAACCCCGGCGCCGGGTCCGTATTCAGCGTGCGACTGCTCGCCGGCGCGGAGGTTTCCCCCGGCGCGGTGGTCTCCGCGGGCGTGGCGGTCTCCGCCGGCGCGCTGGCGGTCTCCTCGGGCGTGGTGGTCTCCGCGGGCGTGGCGATCTCCGCCGGCGCGGCGATCTCCGCCGGGGCGCCGCTCCTGCAGGCAGCCTGACGCCGGCCCGACCCACGGACCCGCCCGAGCGCACCGCAGAAGGTCGCGATCGACCTCAGGGCTGCCCCGTCTGGGGCATCAGGTTGTCGACCACCGACCCGGCGGTCTGAACCGCCTGCGTCGCCACCGGCCCGACCGGCGCCGGTGCCTGCTGGGTCACCGACGTCACGACCGTGACCACCGTGTCCACCGCCGTCGGCTGGTGCTGAGGCGCAGGCGCCGGTGGAGGCGAGCTCGAGCCAGTCCCGGGAGAAGATCCCGCCGGCGGTCCGCCACCGTGTCCTGCGCCGGAGCCACCGGATCCACCGGAGCCGCCGGAGCCGGCCGACCCGCCGGCGCCCTCGGTCGCCGTGCCCCCCGTCCCCCCGATCGCGCCACCGGCGACGCCCGTGCCGCGGCTCGCCGTCAGCACCGGGTGCCTCGCCGGCGCCTGATGCACGACGCCACCGCGCGCCCGAGAAACCGAACCCGAACCCGGAATCACCGGCAGCGACGACGCCGCTGCGAACGCGCTCGCTGCCGGCCCCGACCCGGAACCTGCACCCGCACCAGACCCGGCTCCGGCGGCGGGCAGCGAGGGCCCCACGAACAACTGCCCGAGCACTCCGACCTGGCTGAAGGCGCCACTCAGCGCGAGCACCACGAGCGCGGCGAGCATCGCGGACGGGACGATCAAGGCGGCAGTCGAGGCGCCGAGTAGCTGGCGCCTCCACGCCCTCGCAAGGCTCATGGAGCGCATGGTACCCGCGCAATCCGAACCACAAGCCCACCGGAACCGGACCGGGGCGTGCCTGGATTTACAACTCCGCGGGTACGATCACGCCCGGGTTACCCGCAGCCCAACGTCCATCCTATGCAGCGCCTTTCCATCGCCCGCTCGCTGCGCTTGGCGCTAGTCGCGCTGACGCTCGCCCTTGCCGTGATCGCCGCGCTCGGCGTCGCGAGCCTCTACAACTCTCGCCAAAGCTACGAAAACAAACTAGAGCGGACATCGTCGCTGGCCACCGCCGCGGCCAACCTCGCCGGCGCCGGGATCGCCGAGGAGGAGGTCCTCCGCGACGCGCGCGGACCGCAAGCGGCGCCCGCGCGCGCCCAGGTGGCGAATGCCTACGAGGCCGCCGCGACCACCGCCACGAGCCTCGCGGCAAACGACCCGACCAGCGAACACCTCGTAAAAGCCCAGATCGCCGCCGAGAACCAGGCGCGCAACCTCGCGACAAGTAATCAGCTCCCCGTCGCCACCGCGGCCAACGGGCCGCTCGCCACCGCCCGCGCCCTCGCGACCCAGCTCCAGGCCCGCCAAGCGGCACGTCAGGCGCAGGCCCGCCGGCAAGCGCGCGACGCCTCCCGCCGGGCGCTCCTGCTGATCGTCGTCGCCGGCGTGCTCGCGCTCGCCGGCGCGCTGGCGCTGATCACCGTGCTCGTCCGCTCGATGCGCCGCCCGCTCGACGACCTCGTGCAGGCCACCCACAGCCTGGCCGAGGGCAAGCTCGAGCAGCGGGTGAACCCGTCCGGACCGCGCGAGCTCCAGGACCTCGCCGGCGCCTTCAACCAGATGGGCGAGGACCTCCACACCGCTCAGCATCGAATCGAAGAGGAACGGCGGCGCCTGGCGGTCACGATCGAAAGCCTCGGCGACGCCCTGATCGTGACCGAACCCGGCTCGACCACGGTCGCGACCGTCAACCCGCGCGCCGTCGAACTCGTCCCGGAGCTCACCGTCGGAAGCGACACGGAGGGCGATGACAGCCCGCTACCCCCCGAGCAATCCGCGCTCCAGCGCGAGATGCTGATCGAGCACGACGGGCGCTCGCTGGCCATCACCGCCGCGAAGCTCGGCAGCGACAGCCAGGGCGTCGTCTGGACCGTGCGCGACATGAGCGAACACGCCCGGCTCGAGCGGGCCAAGAGCGAGTTCGTCGCCACCGCCTCGCACGAGCTGCGCAGCCCGCTGACCTCGATCAAAGGCTTCGTCGAGTTGCTCCAGCGCTCGCCCGAGAGCATGTCCGAGCGCCAGCGCGAGTTCGTCGACATCATCCTCAAGTCGACCGATCGACTCGTCGAGCTCGTCAACGACCTGCTCGACGTGGCGCGAATCGAGGCCCAGCACGTCGAGATAAACCGGCGCCCGATCGACGTCGGCGAGGTCGTGCACGAGGTGCTCGTGCTGATGGAGCCGCGCGTGCTCGATAAGAACCAGCACCTCACCTCCTACGTCGCGCCCACCGTGCCGCCCGCGCTCGCCGACCCGGGACGGGTGCGCCAGATCGTTGCCAACCTGCTGACCAACGCGCACCTGTACACGCCCGAGGGAGGGAACCTCCACGTCGGCGTCGAGGCCGATCGCGCGTGGGTCCAGATCGTCGTCGCGGACTCGGGCGTCGGGATGAACGAGGAGGAGCTTTCACGAGTTTTCGATCGCTTCTACCGCGCCGGCAACCGGAGCGGATCGAATCCCGGGACCGGCCTCGGCCTGTCGATCGTCAAGTCGCTCGTCGATCTCCACTTCGGGCAGGTCACCGTCGAGAGCGAGCCCGGGCGCGGCACCGTCTTTCGCGTGCGCCTGCCCGCCGCTGTATCGGGGTTCGATTCGTCGGGCGCGCTCGAGTCGATCCGGGGCCGCAGCGTGCTCGTGGTCGACGACGAGCGCGAGATCGCGGAGCTGATCGCCAGCCAGCTCGCCGTGCTAGACGTGCAGGCCACGATTGCGCTGAGCGGCGAGGAGGCGCTCGCGCGATTGCACGAGGGCCACTTCGACGCGGTCACGCTCGACGTCCTGATGCCGGGAATGGACGGGTTCGAGGTCCTGCGCCAGATCCGCGGCGACCGCGAGCTGGCGACGATGCCGATCGTGTTCGTGTCGGTGTTCTCGGGTCGCCAGGAGCTCGCCGGCGAGTGGGTCGTGTCCAAGCCGATCGACGCCAGCCAACTGCGGTCCGTGCTCGGGGCGGCGGTCAGCGCCGGCCGCTCGCGCGTGCTCGTAGTCGGACGCGAGGAGCTCCAGATCACGCTCGAGCCCGCGCTCGACGATCTCGGGATCGAGTTCCAGTGGGAGGTGACCGGCGCGGCCGCGGCGCGCGTCTGCCGTGAGCGCCGGTTCGAGGTCGCGCTCGTCGACATCGGGATCCGCAATCCGCAGATGGTCATCCAGGCGCTTGATCTGCGCGGCCGCAGGGTCCGGCGGGCCGTGATCCTGGTCTCCGACGGCGACACGCCGACACCCGCCGGCGTCGGCAAGCTCGGCATGGAGGTAGTACCGGCGGAGTACGCGGCGTCGGCGGTGCTGGCTGCGCTCCGGGGGGAGCGCTAACTTTGCACGGGTCCGGGTAGCGCTAGGTTGCAGGACGGGTACGGCTAGATGTTGCGTGACTCCAGAACGCTAGGCTGAAATGCGATGGCAGTCCAAAGCGAGATCGGGCTGATCGACGAGCTGGTGCGGCTGCGCGCGGAGCTGCGGCGGCGCGAGCGCGAGGCCGCGGACAAGGAGCTTCAGCTCCAGCGCTACGCCGCCGACCTGCGCGAGACTTTCAAGCAGGAGCGGGCGCGCGCCCAGGAGCTCCGGCGCTCGTACATGGCGACCGTGCGAGCGCTGTCGAATGCCGTCGAGGCCCGCGACGCGTACACCGGCAAGCACGCCGAGCGCGTCGCCGCGTACGGGCTCGTGATCGCGCGCAAGTTCGCGCCCGAGCTCACGATCACCCCCGAGCTCGAATTCGGCTACCTGCTGCACGACGTCGGCAAGGTCGCGATCCCGGACGCGATCCTGTACAAGCCGAGCTCGCTCGACGACGAAGAGCGTGCGCTGATGTCGCGCCATCCGGTGATCGGGGCGGAGATCGTCAGCGGCATCGAGTTCCTCGCCGAGGCCACCGAGGTGGTCCGCTCGCACCACGAGCGCTGGGACGGCACCGGCTACCCGGACGGCCTCGAGGGCGAGGACATCCCGCTGGCGGCGCGCACGTTCTCGGTCGCCGACGTGCTCGACGCCCTCACCACCGACCGTCCCTACCGTCCCGCCTGCTCGCTCGGCTACGCACGCGCGATGATCACCTCCGGGAGCGGGACCCAGTTCGACCCGCGCGTCGTCGAGGTGTTCGACTCGATCGACGACGAGGTGTTCGAGCGGATCGCCACCGAGATTCGATGACACAAGGGGTGCTGATCGTCGATGACGACCAGTTCATCCGCAAGCTGATCGCAACCACGCTCGAGGACGTCTCGGAGTTCGAGTTGCACGAGGCAGCCGACGGCGTCGAAGCGCTCGAGGTCGCGCGGGAGACCCGGCCGAGGCTCGTGTTCCTCGACGTCGACATGCCGCGCCTGAACGGAATCGAGGCGTGTCGCCAGCTTCGGGCAGGCGACACCTCGGGCAACCTCACGATCGTGATGCTGACCGCGGCCTCCGGCGACAACGTCGAGTCAGACGCTGAAGCGGCCGGCGCCGACCTGTTCCTGACCAAGCCGTTCAGCCCGCTGGACCTGCTCCGCCTCGTCGATCAACTCGGCGAGCGCAGCGCCCGCTGAGCAGCTGCGGCTGCAACACTCCCGGGCATGACTCGTCGCGCCTGGGTGGCGTTCGCGGCGTCCTCGCTGATCTGGGGCGTGCCATACCTGTTCATCAAGATCGCGGTCGACCACGGCATGACGCCGCCGGTGCTCGCGTGGGGACGGGTGACGCTCGGCGCGCTCGTGCTGCTCGCGCTGGCCTGGCGCGCCGGCACGCTGCCCAGCGTCCGCGGACGGTGGCGCTGGCTGCTCGCGTTCGCCGTCGCCGAGATCGCGATTCCGTTCCCGATGCTCGCGATCGGCGAAGAGCGCGTGCCCTCGTCGCTGGCCGCGATCATGGTCGCGGCCGTGCCGCTGATCGGGGCGATCTTGGCGATGCGGTTCGACCACTCCGAGCGTCCGACACCGGTCCGCGCCCTCGGGCTGGCGATCGGGTTCGGCGGCGTGATCGCGCTCGTCGGGATCGACGCCGCCGGGCACAAGGGCGAGCTGCTCGGGATCGGCGCGATCATGATCACCGCCACCGGCTACGCGATCGGGCCGATGCTGATCAAGCATCGCCTGAGCGGGCTCGACCCGCGCGCCACGATGGGCGCGAGCCTCGCGCTCGCGTCGTTGCTGCTGCTGCCGTGGGCCGCGCTCGACCTGCCGGCGCGCACGCCCTCGGCGGGCGCGATCGGCTCGGTCGTCGTGCTCGGGCTGCTTTGCACCGCCGCCGGGTTCGTCATCTACGCGATCCTGATCGGGGAGGCGGGCACGAGCCGCGCCACCGTGATCACGTACGTCAACCCCGTCGTCGCGGTCGCACTCGGCGTCCTGGTGCTGGGCGAACAGCCCGGCGCCGGCGCGATCGCCGGCCTGCTGCTGATCCTCGCCGGCGGGTGGCTCGCGACCGACGGCCGCCTCCCGCCCGGAATCGCGCGGCTGTTCGCGGCGCGCCGCCCCCGGCGCGCGCCACCCGAGACCCCGCCGCCGCGCTCGGCCAACCTCGTCGCCTGACCCGGGAACGTGACACTCGACGCCCGCCGGGTGCCGAATGTCACGTTTGCCGCGTATGTCGCGGCGAAGGTGGATCTCGGCCCGCCGGCCCCGTCGAATGTCACGTTGACCGCGAATCCGGTGCCGGTTTATGGGTCGCGCTGGCGCGCGACGTCCAGCCGGATGACTCGTGGCCGGCCCGGTATTGGCGAGGCCGGATGCCGAGCGCGGCCGAGCCACGAGGCCGGTTCCGCCGGGCATCCGTGCCCGGCGGCGGGGTCGCGACCACCCAGCGGACGCGAGGGGATCGCGACCACCCCAGCGGACGCGAACCCGCACCACGCCGGGCGCCATTCGACACGGTCACAACCGCGCACTCGACCCTCCCCCGTGGCCGAGATGCACCGTATGACCCGTATTCGTGCCCGAATCCGCATTCGGCTCGGGACGGACGCCGAGAGTCGACTTATGACCCTGCGGAAAGCCGCCGCCCCACTCCAGGTGCCGCCGTTTGACGCTCCGCTGGCCCGGACGCGCGGGGGGTCGCGACTACCCGCGCGGCACGGACGCCGCGCGGAACAGGCCTCCCGGCTCGGCCCGCTCGGCATCCGGCCTCGCCAAGACCGGGCCGGCCGGGAGTCATCCGGCTGGACGCCGCGAAGCGGCCCAGTAAGCCTTTACGAGATCTTGATCAGGATGATCGTGTTCACGACGAACGCGATCGCGAACCCGACCGTCCAGCGATTCAGGTTGCGCTCGACGAGCGACCCGCCACCGAACGGACCGGCACCCGTCCCCACGCCGAACGCGCCCGACAGCCCGGCGTCCTTGCCCGAGTGCATCAGGATCAGGAACACCAGGACGACGCACAGGAAGACTTGGACGACTCCGAGGACGGTGCTCATTGCGGGTCGATGTTAGCGCGGTCGATGTCGTGCAAGATCGTGATCGCCTCGCCCCGCAGGGCCAGGTCGAGCTCCTCGTAATCGTCGTCTGAGAGCTTGCCCGTGCGGTGGTCGAGATCGGCGTCGCGGAGCTCGCGGTACTTTGCCTGGCGCGCGGCCTCGAGCTCGGCGAGCACGGTGTCGTGGGCCTGATCCTCGCCGGCGCCCGGCGTCGGGGCCGCGCCCGCCCGGCGCACCGGCGCCAGCACGAACGCGACCACGCCCAGCAGGATCGCGAACACCACCAGATACTCCAGGGCCGCCATCCGCGTCCCTCTCAGACCGGCTCGCGGACGGGCACCCGCGGCGAAGGCGAGGGCGGAGGCGAGGGCGAGGGCGCCGGTCCCGCGGGCCGTGCCCGAGCCGCGACGCGCGTGCGCCGGCGCGCCAACGACGGCACCGGCCACAGCGCGATCAGCCCGCCGCCACCGATGATCAGCGCCCCGAGCCAGAGCCAGGTCACGAGCGGATCGACGATCAGCAGGAACTCGGCCGGCCACGGATGGGTCACGAACCGCTGCGCGATGTCGGCCACCGCGACGTCGCGCTCCTCCCACAGCCCGTTCATGAGCTGCTGGCTCTGGCCGGGCGGGAGCTTCGCCGCCTTCGTCATGACCTCGGGGGCGTAGGCGGCGAACAGCGTGTTGGCCCGGTTGATCAGCGAATTGAGCGGCGTGAGGTCGACGTTGATCACCGTCCAGATGTCCCGCCGCAGCCCGGCGTCGAGCCCGACCTGGCTGTCGGAGTTCACGCTGTCGAAGAACCGCCCGACGATGCCCTGGGTCGGGTCCGTCGAGGGGTAGTAGCTGCGCGTGGTCGTAACCGTGGTCACGCGGTGGCCACCCTTGGTGACGTTCAGGACCGCGCCGAACGAGATCTTCGATGCGGACACCGACTCGACGGGCCGGACGTACCGGACCGTGTAGCCGTCGACCTTCGCGTGCTGGCCCGGGGACAGCAGCACGTCCTGGGAGTGCTGGAACGACGACGAGGCGGCGACCCCGACCAGCATGATCGCGAAGCCGGCGTGAGCTATGTAGCCGCCGTAACGCCGGCGGTTGCGCCGGACCAGCTGGACGAGCGCGATCGGCGCCGGGTCATGGGTCATCGCCCGGCGCGCCGCCACACCGCGCCAGAACTCCTGCGCGACCGAGGTGAGCACGAAGGCGGCGAGCGCGAACATCACCAGCGCGAACGGCCGCGAGCTCGGGCCGCCCGGCCAGAACAGCAGCACGAAGAACGTGACGAGGCCCGCCGTGACCGGCAACACGAAGCTCCGGCGCAGGTTCGCGACCGTCACCCGCCGCCAGGCGATGATCGGCCCGATGCCCGACAGCAGCACGAGGACCAATGCCAGCGGAACGATGAACGGCCGGAACGCGGGCGGCCCGACCGACACCTTGGTGCCCGTCAGCGCCTGGGAGATCAGCGGGAAGAACGTGACCCAGAAGATCACGAACACCATCCCCACCAGCACCAGGTTCTGGAACAGGAACACGGCCTCGCGCGAGACCAGCGACTCGAGGCGGGCGTCGGAGCGCAGCTGGTCGCGGCGCCACAGGATCAGCGAGATCGAGCCGATCACCATCGCCGCGATCAGGATCACGAACGGGACGCCGAGCGTTGAGGCTCCGAAGGCGTGGATCGAGTCGAGGATCCCCGAGCGCACCAGGAACGTGCCCAGGATCGACAGCGTGCCGGCGGCAAGCACGAGCGAGGCGTTCCAGACCTTCAGCATCCCGCGCTTCTCCTGGATCATCGCCGAGTGGATGAACGCGGTGATGCACAGCCACGGCATCAGCGCCGCGTTCTCGACCGGATCCCAGGCCCAGTACCCGCCCCAGCCGAGCTCGGTGTACGACCAGCGCGCCCCGAGCAGAATCCCGATCCCCAGGAACAGCCAGGCCGCGAGCGCGAACCGCCGGGTCAGCGCGATCCATTCGGCGCCGAGCCGGCCACTGATCAGCGCACCAACCGCAAACGCGAACGGGATCGTCAGCAGCGTGTATCCCGAGTACAGCATCGGCGGGTGGATCATCATGCTCGGGTGGAGCAGGAGCGGATCGAGTCCGGCGCCCTGCGTCGGGGGGTTGGTGGACGTCGAGAACGGGTTGGCCCAGAACGTCGCCAGCGAGGTGAAGAAGGCGGCGAAGCCGAGCAGGACGGCGGTCGCGTACGGGGTGATCTCGCGGGCCCGGTTGCGGACCAAGAACAGGATCAGGCTCGACCACAGCGACAGCAGGAACACCCACAGGAGCAGCGAGCCCTCCTGCGAGGACCACGCGGCGGCGAGCTTGTAGAACGCAGGCGTGGTGGTCGAAGAGTGGTTCGCGACGACGTTGAACGAGAAATCGTTCCGCCAGAAGGCGTTCTCGAGGATCGCGAACGCGAGCGTGGCCAGCGCCGCCAGCGCGTACACCGACCGCCGCCCGGCGATGACCCATTCGCGCAGGCCCGTGCGCGCGCCGTAGATCGAGGCGCCGATCCCGAACGCCGCGACGCCGAGCGCCATGATCAGGAGCGCGCGGCCGATCAGCGCCACGTCGGGTTCCTCGCTGTGAAGCCGGTGGTCCGGAACATCGCTACGACGCCGCCGCCGCCTGGTACTTCGACGGACACTTGGTCGTCAGCGAGTTCCCCTCGCCGACGTAGGTGGTCCCGGCGCCGCCCTTCTCCACCGCGACCATCACCGCGCGGCCGGCCGCGAACGGATCCGGGACGATCCCGGCGTAACGGACCGGGACCGACACGGGCAGCTTGGGGTCGCGAATCCGGAACAGCAGCGTGGTGCCGTCGCGCTGAACCGAGCCGTTCAGAACCGTGCCGGCGAGCTCGTAGGTCTGCCCGGGCTTGCCCCGAGCGAGCAGCTGAGAGGCCGTGAACTCCTTATTTCCGGCGGTGAAGCTCACGTAGATGAGCGCCGACGCCAGCAGCACGGCGGCAGTTAGGGCGACGGTTAGCCGTATGGCGCGCTTGCGGCTGGGATCCATGCCTTGGTTGATTCTCCCACACCCCGGCCATAGAACCCCTCGCCGTTCACGGTCTGGGGGCGTCTGCCGATTAACGTCGTATTAGAGGGCTGCGGCCCTCGCGTTAATCGAGAAACGAATCAGGCCCAGAAGAGTTATTAGCTAGAGATGTTGGTCAGAACAAAAGCAAGCGAGAGCATCCGGTGGCGCCGGCGGGACCGCGATGCCCACGCGCCGCGTCCGAGCGTGCCACCCCAGAGCGATGCTCCTTCTCGCGAACGCCGTCATGGTGGCCCAATCGAGGACCGTGCGCTGTACACGTGCGAATGCGGCTACGCGTTCGAAGCGCTGGTCACGACTTCGGTCGGCTGCCCCCACTGCTCGCGCACGCAGGCCTGGTAGGCGCAGCCAGGCCCTAGACGCCCGCGCGCACCCGCGCGCGGCTCGCCCGACCCCGGACGCGCGGCTCACCTGATCCCGGAAGCGCGGCTCGATCCCAGACGCGCGGCTCACCCGATCCCGGACGGGCACATCCGCGCTCCGAAAACCAGAGCGCGGGCCCGCCGCACTAGCGCCCCCCCAGGCGCTCACGCGGCCGGCCCGCGTCTCTGAACCGGTCCCATAGCTTGCCCCCGACACCCGCGGGTGAGGTGCCATCGATGGTTCCAGAGGGTCGACGCGTAGTCAAATACGTTCATCTCGGAGTGGTATAACGGCTCCTTATGGCAGAGGCGGGCACACGATGGACGCTCGAGTGAGGTAGCTGACCGAGCTCGACCTCAGGCAGCTGCGGTACTTCGTGACCGTCGTGCACGAGGGGCAGATGACGCGCGCGGCGCGGCGTCTCCAGCTGGCGCAGCCGGCGCTGTCGCAGGCGATCGCGCGACTCGAGTCCCAGGTCGGCGTCAGGCTGCTCGACCGTAATCCGCGCGGCGTGGCCGTGACCCCGGCGGGCGCGGCCTTTCTCGAGAAGGCGCAGGCGACGCTCGCCGCCGTCGATGAGGTCAGCGCCACGGCGCGTTCATGGGCGCGCGAGCAGGCGGGGCGGCTCCATGCCGGCTTCATGAGCATGACCCCGCCCATGATGGCCGCTGACCTGTTCGCGCGGTTCATGGCCGAGCATCCCGATATGACGATCGAATGGCGCCAGCTCGGCTACCCGGCGCTCGACTCGCGCGAGTGGCTGAGCGACTCCGACGTCGCATTGATCTGGTTCGCGCCGAGCGCCCCGGAGCTGGCCAGCCAGCAGATCCGGACGAGCCCGCTGGTCGTGGCCATGGGCGAGAGCCATCCGCTCGCGCATCGCACGGAGCTGACGGTCGGCGAGGTGCTCGACGAGACGTTCCCCGGAATCGTCGACTGGGCCGACCCCGTGTGGCTCGGCTATTGGGGCCTTGACAGCTACCGGGGAGCGCCGGCCCGCCGAACGGATGACGGCGCGATCACGCCGGAGGAGGTGGCGTCGATCGTCGCCTCGGGCCGTGCGATCACGACCGTGCCTGAGCTCGTCGCGGTCCCGTTCGGCCATCTCGGGATCAGGGCGATCCCGCTCGTCGACGCCGACCCGGCCGTATTGACGCTCGTGTGGCCTCGCGGAGGGGCGACGCCGCTTGTCGCGGACCTGGTCGAGACGGCACGGCTGATGGCGGAAATCGACATTTCCGAACCAGTCGTCGATCCGCGCGCGAGAAAAAACCCTTAACGGCGCGTTGATTCACATGTATGTGGAGCGCCTCCCCGGAGGTGATTCCGCTCGTGCGCGCCGATAGGCGGGGCAGGACGCCGGTCGCCGGCACGCACTTCCCTCGATGGACGACAACGCGAACATAGACATCGACATCGTCGAGTACGACGACCTGGTAATCGTCTCCGTGGAGGGCGAGGTCGACCTATGCGCGGCGCCGCTGTTCGAGGAGTCGCTCGCGATCGCGGCGGCGACCGACGCGCCGGAAATCGTCCTCGATCTCGATCGCGTGAGCTTCATGGACTCGGCCGGCGTCCACGTGCTGCTCCAGTTCTCGATCTCCGAGCAGAACCGCGACCGTCTGCGGCTGACGCGCGGCTCCTCTCAGGTGCAGCGCCTGCTCGCGATCACCGGTGTTCGCCGCTACCTGTCGTTCGGGCCCTCACCGGTGCCGAAGCTGAATGGCGGCCCGCCCACCGAGCGCCTGCATCTCAGCAGCGACTGACGCTGATCACAGCCCGTTGAGCGCATCGTTCAGGGTCGCGCTCGGGCGCATGGCCGCCGCGACCTTGTCGATGTCGGGGAGGTAGTAGCCGTCGATATCAACCGGGGAGCCCTGCACCGCGGTCAGCTCCTCGACGATCGTCTGCTCGCCGTCGGCGAGGCGGTCCGCGAGCGGCTTGAACCGATCGGCCAGATCGGCGTCGTCGCCCTGCTCGGCCAGCTCCCGAGCCCAGTACAGGGCCAGATAGAAGTGAGTGCCTCGGTTGTCGAGCTCGCCGACCTCGCGCGACGGCGAGCGATCCTCCTCGAGCAGGCGGCCGATCGCGCGGTCGAGCGTGGCCGCCAGCAGCTTCGCGCGCCCGTTGCCATCGCTTTCCTCGAGCAGCTCGAATGACGGGCCGAGCGCGAGAAACTCGCCGAGCGAGTCCCAGCGGAGATGGTTCTCCTCGAGGAACTGCTGGACGTGCTTGGGGGCTGATCCGCCCGCGCCCGTTTCGAACAGACCGCCGCCCTGCATCAACGGCACGATCGACAGCATCTTGGCGCTGGTGCCGAGCTCGAGGATCGGAAACAGGTCGGTGAGGTAGTCGCGGAGCACGTTGCCGGTGACGGAGATCGTGTCCTTACCGGCGCGGGCGCGCTCGAGCGTGAACCTCGCCGCCCCGGCGACGTCGAGGATTTCGATCTGGACGCCCTCGGTGTCGAGCGCGTCGAGCGCGGCCCGAACCTTGCGGAGCACCTCGGCGTCGTGGGCGCGCGTCTCGTCGAGCCAGAACACCGCGGGTGTATCCGTTTCTCGCGCACGCGAGATCGCCAAACGAACCCATTCCTGAACGGGCTGGTCCTTGGTCTGACACATCCGCCAGATGTCGCCAGCGGAAACCGCGTGCTCCAGGAGCGTCTCGCCGTCGTCGGTGCGTACGACCCGCACAGACCCGGTTTCCGCGATCTCGAACGTCTTGTCGTGCGACCCGTACTCCTCGGCCGCCTGGGCCATCAGGCCTATGTTCGGGGTGCTCCCCATGGTCGCCGGGTCGAACGCGCCGTGGCGGCGGCAGTCCTCGACGGTCTCGGCGTACAGCGCCGCGTAGGAGTGGTCGGGGATCACGAACTTGGCGTCCTCGTGCTCGCCGTCGGCGTTCCACATCTGGCCCGACGCGCGGATCGCCGCCGGCATCGACGCGTCGATGATCACGTCGCTGGGGACGTGGAGGTTCGTGATCCCGCGCGCTGAGTCGACCATCGCGAGCGGCGGGCCGGCCTCGTACGCCGCCTCGATCGCGTTCTCGATCGCGCCGCGCTGCTCGTCGGGGAGCGACTCGATCGCCTTGAGCAATGCGCCCAGCCCGTCGTTGGGGTTGACGCCCGCGGATTTCAGCGCCTCGCCGTGCTCCTCGAACAGACCGGCGAAGTACGCGCGGACGGCGTGCCCGAAGATGATCGGATCGGACACCCGCATCATCGTCGTCTTCAAGTGGACCGAGAACAGCACGCCGCGGTCTAGGGCGTCGGCCACCTGCTCGGATAGAAAGCGGTCGAGCGCCGCCCGTCGCATCACCGCGGCGTCCAGGATCTCGCCGGCCTTGACCGCGGTCTTCTCCTTGAGCACGGTGACGTCGCCGTCCGGGTCCACATGCTCGATCCGCACCGCCCCGGCCCGCTCGACCGTGTGCGAGCGCTCGGTGGCGCGGAAGTCGTCCTCGGTCATGGTGGAGACGTGAGACTTTGAATCCGAGGACCATTTACCCATCGAGTGGGGGTGCTGGCGGGCGTGCTCCTTGACCGACGCCGGCGCCCGGCGATCCGAGTTCCCCTGGCGGAGCACGGGGTTGACCGCGCTGCCCTTGACCTTGTCGTAGCGCGCCCGTATGTCGCGCTGCTCGTCATCGGCTGGCTCCTCCGGATAATCGGGGATCGCGTACCCCTTGCCCTGCAGCTCCTCGATCGCGGCCTTGAGCTGCGGCGCCGAAGCGCTGATGTTCGGCAGCTTGATGATGTTCGCCTCCGGAGTCTCGGCCAGGGCGCCGAGCTCGGCGAGCGCGTCCGGGACTCGCTGGGCCTCGTCGAGCGTGTCGGGAAACTGGGCCAGGATCCGCGCCGCGAGCGAGATGTCGCGGACCTCGACCTCGACTTCGGCGGCGGCCGCGAACGCACGCACGATCGGTAACAGCGACTGCGTGGCGAGCGCGGGCGCCTCGTCGGTGAGCGTGTAGACGATCTTCATGAGGTTCGGCAGGGTAGCGGTGCTGCCGGGCTAGCCGTCGAGGGCGCGCGAAAGGTCAGCCCACAGGTCCTCGACGTCCTCGAGGCCTGCGCTCAGGCGAAGCAGACCGGGCGGGACCCGTGCCCCTTCGTAGCGGGCACGCGCTTCAAGCGTCGACGCGACACCGCCGAGGCTGGTCGCGTTCTCGATCAGCTGCAGGGAGCGCTCGACCCGGGCCGCGCTGTCCGCATCGGCGACGTCAAACGACAAGAGCGGCCCGAACGCGTCGACGTAGCGGGCCGCAATCGGATCGCCGAGCCCCGGATACCGGACGCGCTCGACGCTCGGGTGGGTCTCGAGCCGGCGCGCCAACTCGAGCGCCGTGGCGGACTGGCGCGGCACCCGGAGCGCGAGTGTCTTCATCCCGCGCAGCATCAGCCAGGCCGGGTCGGGGGCGGCGACGATTCCCGAGACCGTCCTGAACGCCTTCAGCCGGGCGTGATCCTCGGGACGCGCGCAGGTGACGGCGCCGAGCAGAGCGTCATGGTGGCCCGCGAGGATCTTCGTCCCGCTGTGCAGGACGAAATCCGCGCCGAGCTCGAGCGGGCGCAGCAGCACCGGGCTGAGCACGGTGTTGTCGACGACGACCACCGCCCCGGCGGCATGCGCCTGTCCGATCGCGACGTCGAGATCCGGGAACGTCAGCATCGGGTTCGAGCACGGCTCGAACCACACCAGGTCGGCCACCGGCGGCTCCCCGGTCTGGTCGAACTCCTCCACCTCGAGGCCCCAACGGCACAGCTCGCGCATCAGGCCGACGGTGCCGTAATAGCCGCCGCCGGCGACGGCTACCGTCGACCCGGGTTTGAGGGTGGCCAGCAGGAGCGCCGTGGTCGCGCCCGTGCCCGAGGAGAACAGGAGCGCGTGACCGCCGTCGAGCTCGCCGAGCAGCCGCTCGGCCTCGGCGCCGACGGGGTGCGCCGAGCGCTGGTAGAAGAACGGTCCCGGCGTGGCGTCGGTGAACGGATGAATCGTCGCGCGGTCGAGCGGGGGCAGGCCGCCTCGCGCGAGCTCGGTGTCCCGGTTCATGCCGCGATGGAATGGACCGCCATGCGCCCCAGTATGCCGTCAGCGGTGTGCGAGGACATTTCGGCGGACATCACAGTTTGCGCCTCGTAACGTTCTATCTCACATGACCGCGGTCGCCCCTGCCATCTCGCGCCCGTCTCGGGACCGCGTGCTCGTGATCGGCGCGGTCTCGGTGATGGTCTGCCTGTGGGCGTCGGCGTTCGTCGCGATCCGGTTCGCCGACCGCGAGCTCTCGGCGGGAGCGCTCGCGCTCGGGCGGCTCCTCGTGGGAAGCGCCGCCCTCGGGATCTTCGTCCTCGTGCGCCGGGCGCCGATGCCCGGCCGCCGCGAGCTGGCGGGCATCGCGGTCTGCGGCGTCCTCTGGTTCGGCCTGTACAACGTCGCCCTCAACGCCGCTGAGCAGCGGGTTGACGCCGGAACCGCGGCGATGCTCGTGAACGTCGGGCCGATCCTGATCGCGATCCTCGCGGGCGTGCTCTTGCACGAGGGGTTCCCGCCCAGGCTCCTCGCGGGCTGTCTTGTGTCGTTTGCCGGCGTCGTCGTTATCGGCGTGGCGACCACACGCCACGGTCTGCACGACATCTTGGGCGCGGTTCTGTGCCTGGTGGCGGCGGTCGGCTATGCCGGTGGCGTCGTGGCTCAGAAGCCCGTGCTCCGCCACGCCTCCCCGCTGTCGGTCACGTGGCTCGCGTGCACGATCGGGGCGATCAGCTGTTTCCCCTACGCGGGCTCGCTTATCCACGGGGTCGGCCACGCCGGCCGCTCAACGATCGCTTGGACGATCTACCTTGGCTTGGCCCCGACCGCCCTCGGATTCGTGCTTTGGGCGTACGCGTTGGCCCGCACGACCGCAGGGCGCATGGGCTCGACCACGTATCTCGTGCCGCCGCTCGCGCTGCTGTTCGCGTGGGCGTTCCTGGGCGAGGTCCCCCCGGCGCTCGTGTTCCCCGGGGGCGCCCTGTGCCTTGCCGGCGTCGCTCTGGCCCGCACTCGCGGCCGCCGATCCAGCGCGCGATAACGGGTGTAAACCCGCGCGTAGCACCCCCTTCGCCCGCGCGGTAGGCGGGAAACCCGAGCATTCGATCCGCAGTTACTACGGATAAAGGCTGTTCGCTACATGGACGATGACATTGGACAGTAAACCGCTGTCCACGGAGGCGAAGCGTTGAGTAATGACCGACAGGTCAGCGGGCAACCACTGGAGACCACACGGAGGTCACTACTACCATGCAGCGCAACACCAGAAGGATCATCGCGGCTGTCGCCGTGATCGCCCTGCTGGCCGCCGGAGGCGCAGCCTTCACGAACCAGCTGTCGGGCCTTGACGGCAACAACGCCAACATCGGTTTCGGTAGCGAGACCGTCACCGGCGCAGCCGCCACCAACGTCAACTACGCGCTCAGCAGCGATGGGCAGTTTGTCGATGAGGTTGCCGCAACCCTCACGGGCGACTTCCATACCGGCTACACATTTACGGGCGCCGTGACCGACGGTACCGGTCACAACGGTGCCGGTGGCACCATTGTCCAGAGTGGGACGTGCACCGCGGGTTCCTTCACCAGCGGCAGCACGGTCGTCACGTGCGAGTTCGAGAGCACTCCCGGCACAGCGACCACCGGTGTCCTTGCGGACTCCGTGGACGGCTTCGAGCTGTCAGTGGTCGGCAACAACAGCTCCGGCACGAGCGAGACGCTCGGCGGAGGCTCGCAGATCAACTAAGCGGTCGGGAGAGCCCGGACAACTGGTCCGGGCTCTCCCCTCTGCGTCAGCCGGATCGCGGATGAGCAACGATCTTGAAGCGAATTCCTCTGCGTTCCGGCCTGGCTACGCTCGCGGTCCTCATCGTCGCGGGCGTGGCGTGGTTCTACTTCGCCCCGACCAACATCGGCGGGTCCACCCGCTACGTGGTCACGAGCGGGGTGAGCATGGAGCCGCGCTTCCACACAGGCGATCTCGCGATCGTACGGCCCGCCACGAACTACCGGGTCGGCGAGATCGTCGCTTACTGGAGCACGCTGCTCCACACCGTGGTGCTTCACCGCATCATCGCCAGGGACGGCAATAGGTATGTATTCAAGGGAGACAACAACCACTTCATCGACCCTGTCCGTCCTACACGCTCTGAGCTCCTCGGCAAGCTGTGGCTGCATGTGCCGCACCTCGGCCGGGTGCTCCAGATGCTGCACACAAGAGTCGTCGCCGCGCTCTTGTGTGCTGTCGTCGGCCTCCTGACGCTCTTCGGAGTCAAAGAGAGAGGCCGGCGGCGTAGACGCCGCCGGAAAGGCGCCGTCGGATCGGGTCGCCGGGGAATCCCAATCGTGAATAGCCCTCGAGATCAACGCCCTTTTAACTTCGCTGCGCTTCTCACCGCGTCGGCCGTGGCCGCCGTGGCTTTTCTCGTTCTGGGCTTGATCGCGTTCACGCGCCCCGCCAGCAGAGCCGTCCCGGCCAGCACACCTTACGAACAGCAGGTCAGCTTCGGGTATAGCGCGCACGTCCGCTCCGGGCTCGTATACCCGAGCGGGAGCATTGCCACCGGCGACCCGATCTTCCTCAGCCTCGTCCACGGCGTGGCCGTCAGCATCGACTACCGGCTGAGCGCCGACGCGCCGACCACGGTCACTGGGACCGAGGATGTGCTGCTTGCGCTGACCGGCCCGAGTGGGTGGACGCACAACATCGTGCTCGTCCCTCGCACCCGCTTCGCCGGCACACGCACCGGCACCGAGGTGACACTCGACATACCACACCTGCAGTCACTGCTCGACAAGGTCGCAGGAGAGATCGGTGGCGGGACCGGACCCGAGAGCTACTCGATCTCGGTCGTGCCTCAGATCCACGTCAAGGGCACCGTCGCGGGGCGACCGGTGAACACGACCTTCGACCCCACGCTGGGGTTCTCGCTCTCGCCGACGCAGCTCGTACCTAACGGAGTCTCGGCCGGCGCCGCGAGCGCCGCCGGCGCCGGTGTCACGCCTGGTGCCGCGCCGAAAGTCGGCTACACCCAATCCGCGTCAGGCTCCGTCCCGGGCGTCCCCGGTAGCGCGGCGACCAATCTAACCGTACTCGGGGTCTCCCCCACGATCACACTGCTGCGCTGGCTCGCGCTGATCGGACTCCTCCTCACCGCCCCGCTGGCCGTGTACGCGTTCCTGCGCAAGCGCGGCGAGGCGTTCGAGGAGAGCGTCAAGATTCAGGCCCAGTACAGGCACCTGATCGTGCCGATCGTCGCCGGCGAGGACCTCGGCTGGCCGCCGGTGGACGTGCCCAGTATCAAGGCGCTCGTGCGGCTGGCCGAGAGCGGCCAGCGGCTGATCCTTCACAACCGGTCGGTCGACGTCGACACCTACATGGTCAACGACGAAGGCACCGTCTACCGCTACCAGGTGCGATCTTCCAAGGTCGTGTGGGGCGAGTGGACCGACGCCCCCGTCGTGGTCGACCAGGTCGCGACCCCGGTTGTGGTCGACGAGGCCGCTGCCTGATCAACGGAGCTCGGGCTCGACGCGGTACAGAACCACGCTGTCGGGCGGTACCAACGCGCTGATCGCGCCCGCCGTCCGCGCGGTCGTGCCCGCCCATAGATCGTGGAGCGTGTAGCTCGCCGCCGCGCGCAGCCCGGCCTTGCTGGCGCTGGTGGTGATCTCGAGCGGCTCGGAGCCCCGGTTGAGCAGCGCCACCGCCGCCGCCCCGCCGGCGAGCGGCTTGCTCCACGCCTGCCCGGACCCATCCTGCTGCACGACCGTGCCCTGGATCCCGAGCGCGTCCTGGTCCACGGCGATCACCTGCCGGTTCTCGAGCATCTTGATCGTCGCCGGCGGGAGCGCCCGCGGGTCGCTCCCGAGGATCAGCGGCGCGGCCACGATCGCCCACATCGAGAACTGCGCCTCGGCCTCGGCGCCGGTCATGCCGAGTCCGGGCCCGAGGTAGTCGGGGTCGTTCCAGTGCCCGGGTCCGGCCGCGGTCGGGTTCGCGGCGTCGTGGTCGAGGTTCCGCAGCACGTTCACGAACTGGATCTTCTTGTTGAACCCGATGTCGGTGTCGGTGCGCCAACTCTGCGCGATCCGGGGCGCCCACCGGTAGTTGGCATACGCGGAGTTGGCGAACGTCGGGAGCGCGCCGTTGACCTGACCCGGGACCCAGAAGTTGCACACGTTGAGCAGCAACTCCCGGTGGCTCGAGTTCTCTCGGAGCGCCTTGGCGAATTTAACGTACGCCGGCCTCGGCGCGAGCCCGGCCTGGCCGGCGCCGCAGAAGTCGACCTTGACCGCGTCGAATCCCCAGGCGGCGAACTGGTCCGCGTCCTGCTGGTAGTGACCGAGCGATCCGACGCCCTGGCCGCGACATCCGCTCTTGCCCGCGTCGGTGTAGATCCCGGCCAGCAGGCCGCGCCGGTGCAGCCAGTCGGTCAGCCACCGCAGCCCGTGGGGCCACTGGTGGCGATCGACCACGATCTCGCCGCTGCGGTCGCGCTTGCCGCTCGCCCACCCGAAGTCGAGCCACACGATCCGGTAGCCCGCCCGGGCGAGGCCGGTGTGAAGCAGCGATCTGGCCACCGACAGGATCGTCTCCTCGTCGAAGATCCCTCCCACTCCGTAATAGGTGTTCCACCCCATGTAGGGGACCGCGGCGAGCATCGGTTTGGATGTTCCCGTCGGCGCCCCGCCTCCGCTCGTCGCTGGTCGATCCGCTGGCCGATCCGCGGGGCGAGCCGCGCTCCCGGAGCCCCCGAGTGCCGATGCCGCGAGCACGAGCCACGCGAGGGACACGATCGGCAATACGAGCAGCGGGCTCCGGCGGCGCATCACGGTCTCGGCTCCCTCAGAAGTGGTCGAGCAGCCACGCATGAACCGCCGGGACCCGGTTCTGGAACAGGGTCAGGTGGCCGTCGTCGTCGTTCAGGTACGCGTCCGCCGTCGGCAGCCGGAGCGCGAGCCATTCGCCGTGGCGGAACGGCACCATCCAGTCCTGCCGCCCGTGCCACACCATGACCGGTACCTGGATCGCGTCCAGCGAGAATCCCCACGGTCTGAGCAACGCGACGCTGTCGTCCCACCAGCCTTCGATTCCGGGCGCAAGTCCCACCCGGTTGCGCTCGGCGAAGTAATCGGCGAGTTCGTGGGTCAGCGCCGCGGCGTCGACCGGCGAGAACAGCGTCGGATGCGACCCAGCCGGATCCGGCGCGGTCGTCTCGAAGAACTCGAGCCGGTCTCTGGCGATCTTGGCCCGGGCGGCCTCGGGGTAGCTCAGGATCAGCTTGTCGTCCTCGACGTTCTCCTCCCCCGTGTCCGCGAACCAGTCGAGGCCCTCGGCGTCGAACGGCGCCGGCGAAGCCAGCGTCGCAGCGGCGACGACGCGCTCTGAGAGCACGCCTGCGCACGCAAGCGCGTGCGGCCCTCCGCCCGAGATCCCCCAGACGGCGAACCGCTCGATCCCGAGGGCGTCGACGATCGCGCGGGCATCCTCCGCACAATCCGCCACCGTCCGCTCCGGATGGGGGGTGGATCCGCCGTAGCCGGGCCGGTCGTAGGCGATCAGGCGGATCCCCAGCTCCTTCGCGTCGAGCAGGTGAGGCCCGTACAAGAACCGCGAGCCCGGCGTCCCGAGCTGCACGAGCACGGCACGGCCTGCCGGGTCGCCGCCGTCCTGCACGAGCAGCTCACGGCCCGACGCGGTCGTGATCGACCGGTCGATCACTCCGTCTCGGTTCCGACCCGCTCCCACCGGCCGCTGCCCTAGCTCGCGAGCCGGTACCGCAGGTAGACGACGCGGGAGGCGAACGTCCGTGTCTCCACCAGCTCGAGGTTGATCGGATCATCGAGCGCCGGGAAGAACCGCGTGCCGGCGCCGAGCACGACCGGGTGGACGAACAGCTGGTACTCGTCGATCAGCCCCATCGCGGCGCAGGCGCCGGCGAGGCCCGCCCCGCCGACCGCCAGGTCTTTGCCCTCCTGCGCCTTCAGCCGCGCGACCTCCTCGCCGAGGCCGTCGCGCATCAGCCTCGTGTTGCCCTCGACCGCCTCGAGCGACCGTGAGAACACCACCTTCGGCAGCGCCTGCCAGATGCGAGCGAACTCAAGGTCCGCCTCGGAGGCAGCCGGAGCCCGGTCGGCGGTCTCCCAGTACACCATCGTCTCGTACAGGCGACGTCCGAGCAGTTGGTCGCCCAGCTCGCGCACCCGCTCGGTGTGGAAGCGGAAGAGCTCGTCGTCGGGCACGCTCCAGCCGATGTCGCCCCCAGGCCCGGCGATGAAGCCATCGAGCGACGTGCCCATCGAGTAGATCAGCTCGCGCATCAGGTTCCTCCGATCTCGTTGCCGGGCAGCAGCACGCTGCCGAGGATCCGCCGCTTCCGGCCCGGCTTGGGCGCGTTGGCCAGCCGCGGCTCGAACACGCGGGCGATGTCGCGGAGCAGGTCTCGGAGCTCCTCGTCGTCGAGCCACATCCCAGCCAGGTTGTAGCTGACGCCGTCGCGCAGCGGATCGATGTCTCCCCGGGCGAGGTAACGGTCGAAGTCGCCGAGCAGGCCGGCCACGAACGCGATGAACGCCTGTCGGTGATCGTCCACGGTCATCTTCTCGAACTCACCCAAGCCGATGTGCGCGGCCGCGAGGCGAAGGATGTACGTGCGCTCGACCGCACCGCGCACGCGGCGCTCGGACACCACGCCGAGCACGCCGGCGTCGACCAGGCGCGCGATCTGGCGGTACAGGCTCGCCGCGGGCACGTCCGGGAGCTCGGCGCGGAGCTCGCCGGTCGTCAGCGCGCGGTCACCCAGGAACGCCTGGACGATCCGCAGACGGACCGGGTGCAGGAGGAGGTCGGCGGTGGACACGAGGGCGTAACACTACGGCCAGCCTCCGCCCTCGGGGTCATGTCGCCGGCCGCCCGCCGGCTCAGGCTATGTCGCGGGGGTCGCGCGGGGTCGCGCTCGGGTCGCGCTCGGGTCGCGCTAACCCGTCGCGGAGTCGACGCCGAGCCCGATCAGGCGCTCGGCCGCGTCGGCCTCGGGGTACACCGGATCGGGACGCTCGTACTCCTCGGCGGTGAGCGGGCTCGAGAGGATGAAGTCGGCGGTCGCGCGGTTGCACGCGGTCGGCACGTTGCAGACCACGGCGATCCGCAGCAGCGCCTTGACGTCGACGTCGTGTGGCTGGGGCTGCAGTGGGTCCCAGAAGAAGATCAGGAAGTCGATCCTCCCCTCGGCAATCGCGGCACCGACCTGCTGATCGCCGCCGAGCGGACCGCTCAGGAACCGGTCGACCTCGAGTCCGAGCTCGCCGGACAGGAGCGCGCCGGTGGTTCCGGTCGCGTGGAGCTCGTGGCCGGCCAGCGTGCCGACGTTGAACCTGGCCCATTCGAGCATCTCCGTCTTGCAGTTGTCGTGCGCGATCAGCGCGATTCGCTTCCGGCTTGGCATCAATTTCACGATCTCGCCCATGGGGCATGACCTCGCAGATAGATGTCGATTCGTTCTAGGACGTTAGACGAGAGCCGCCGGTCCGAACGTGCGTTCGGACACACAATCCCCCCGGATGTCTGCTCCGCGGGTTCGGGTTCGTCCCGAGGATCAGCCCGTCCGGCGGTTCCCCGGTACCCGGTCGGCGATCCGGCCGATCGGCTCGAGCGACGACCGCAGCGAGCCGACGTTTCCGTCCAACGTCTCGATCGAAGCCAGCAGGCGGTCCATCAGGCCCGCCAAACGATCGATGCCCTCCCCGAGCGTCTCGATCGTCTCCGGCAGCTTCGACAGGTGCTGCTGCACCTCGACGAGTACCGGCATCGAAGCTTCGATTTCCGCCATCCGGCCGTCCATCGTCGGCAGGACGTCCGTCGCTTCGACGACCCGCCCGAGCTCATCCTTCAAGCCACCCATCTCCCGCGCCAGCCGCTCCAGGGCCTCCTGCACCCCCGCGATCCGCCGCGTGTCCCCACCGAGCGCATCGATACCGGCTCGCATCCTCGGAACCTCGCTCGTCGACGCCGCGATCGCATCGAGCCGGTCGGCCACCAGCGGTAGCGATCGCAGGAGCCGGATCAGGTCCGACGGCAGCGAGTCGATGCCCAACAGGGTCACGGCGGCGCAAGGTACTACCGGGATCGACCCCACGCGCCACCTCGACAGATAAAACGAGACCGGGCCGCCGTCGCGGCGGCCCGGTCTCGGCGCCCACTGGCTGACGTCCGATCAGCCGCGGTGATGCTGCTGCGCCATGGCGAGCAGTCCGTCCGTGTTGCCGGCGGCGTCGGTGTAGAAGCCGACGAGATCGCCGTTGTCGTTGACGCCGTTGATCGTGGTGGCGCCGACGCCATGCGGGTCATCGACGGTCTGGAAACCGCCCGACGGCGTCCAGGTGAACCCGTGACTCTGGGCGTTCGAGCCCGTGCCCACCTGGTACACGCCGACGACCTCATCGTTGTCGTTGATCCCGAGGGCCTGTGTCACGCTCGAGCCCGGGACGCTCAGCACCGTAACTCGGCCGCCGCGGCGGAGCAGGTATGCGACGACCTGCCCGTTCGACGAGTCGTTCGTCATGTCGGTACCGAACCCGGCGACGTCGCCGTGGTTGTTGATGCCGGCGGCGGTCGGGTTGCTGATCCCGGACGGCGTGATCTCGTTGAACGAGTTGCGGTTGATGTCGAACGAATACGCGTGCGTGTTGCCGTTGGCATCGTTGTAGAACCCGACGGCGACGTTGTGGTCGTTGACGCCGAGCAGCTGGTCGACCGGAGGCGACGCCGGCATATCGGTCGGGAAGTCGCCGTCGATGAAGTAGCCGTGCTCGGACACGAACGCACGGTTGTCGTTCATCATGCTCTGCGTGTTCATCGTCGACCAGAAGCCGACGGTGACACCACGGTCGTTCAGGCCGGTGACCTGAGTCTGCACCGACTCGGGCCAGTTCTCACTCCGGTAGTTACCCTGGCCGTAAGGGGCGGTCAGCAGGTAACCCTGGTTCGGATGACCCATCGCGCCCGAGCCGAAGTAGCCGGCGATGACTCCGCGCTGGTTGATTCCGAGCAACTGGTTGAACGTCGTATCGGCGTGGTTGTCGAGGGTCGTGAAGCTATACCTGGTCGACCCGTGAGAGTGCGGGCTCGCCAGGGCCGGGCCCGCGAGGGCGCCGGCGCCGAGCACCGGGGTGACGGCCACGAGCGCAACGCGGGCCCACTTCGCCGCGCGGTTCTTGCGGCTCGCCTTGCTCGCGCCCGCAGACGAGCGCGCGTGCTTCTTTGCATGCGTGTGCATGAGTACTCCTTATCTCAGACGTGACAGAGGTCACACCGCGCGGCGGAAGAGTTCACTCACCTTCTTCTCCCGGCCCCCACGAGGTGCCGACATCTCGATAAGACGCGGGCCGCGTCGGGCGCATTCCATCGGAATCGATGAAAGATCCCTTACGGCGCTGGGAGGCGATCCAGATCGCGGTTGCGTCCGTGATCCGGGCGGAAGTTTCGCCCGATCCGGATGGAATAAGTACCCGTCCGGATGCGTCTATCTAATCGTGAGGTGCGCCCTGAGCGGCCCCCCAAGACGGCGTGGATCGCGCCTATGATCGGATAGCAAGCCATGCCAGCCAAGCCCACCCCCGAAGAGCACGAGGCGATCGAGATCACGCGGCTCGTCGACGATCGATCGGTCGACGTCGAAGCCAATGCCGGAGACCTGGCCGCCCGGCCCGAGTTCCGCCGGGAGATCGAGTCGCAGCGGCGCGTCTCGGACGCGCTCAGCACCGCTGGCCCGGCGGTCCCGGATCGGCTCGTCCGCGCGGTCGAGGCGAAGGTGGAGGATCGCTACGGCCGCGGCGCGGCCGGCTCCCGGCGGCGGGGCCTGCTGTCCGGCCCGGCGTGGCGGCCGGCAGTCGCGGTCGCGGGGCTCGCCGTGATCTGCGCCGCGGTCGTGATCGCCGTAGCCGGTACCGGCGGCGGCCGCAGCGAACCGAGCATCCCCTCGGCCGCGAGTCTCGCGTTCGCACCCTCGGTGGGCGCCGCGCCGACCGCTCACAGCGCCACGCTGCTCGACGTCTCCTACGGCGGCGTGACGTATCCGAACTATGCGAAGTTCTCCGTGCCGGCGACCGGCACCCGGACCGACCGGATCGGCGGCCGCCCGGCCCTGACCGTGTTCTACCGCCTACCGAACGGCACCCGGCTCAGCTACACGGTGTTCTCCGGCAAGGCCGTGCCGTTGCCGAGCAGCGCCCGGGTCGTCCGCTTCGAAGGCGTTCCGCTGCACGAGTTCTCGACCTCGTCCGGGTTGTCGGTGGTCACGCTCGTGCGCTTCGGCCGGACATGCGTGCTCGCCGCGCGCACCAAGCCTGACGTGGTGCTCGGGCTCGCCGCCGCGCCGGTGCTCGAGCAGGCGCACGCGTAGCGCCGCTCCGGTCAGCCGTCTGGCGCGAAGCGCTCGGCGATCTGCCCTCGGCCGCGGTGCAGCCGGCTCATGATCGTCCCCTCCTTCGTGCCGAGCGCTTGCGCGGCCTCGCGGTACGACAGGCCGAGGACATCGACCGCGACGACGGCCTCGCGCAGCGGCTGGGTCAACTGCTGGAGCGCCTCGTACACCGCCGCGCCTTCGATCGACTGCGCGATCGGATCGTTCGGGGCCTCGATCGCCTCGATCTCCTCGCCGGCGGGCGACACCACGACTTGCCGCTTGCTTCGCCCTGAGCTGATCCACGTGTTGCGCAGCACCCGGAGCAGGTACACCAGATCCTCGTCGCGGCGCAGGAATCGGGGGCGCCGGAGCACCCGCTCGAACGTGTCCTGAACGAGATCCTCGGCGTCCTGCCGCGACCCGCACAGGCCGTACGCCGCGCGATAAAGCCGCGCGACATGGCCGCCGAGCGATTCGGGATCGAGTTGGCGCGTGCCGCCCTCCACAGCACCGACCAGTCTCACAAATCCGGCGGCGAGGGAGGGAAAGGGGGCCGGCGCGGCCCCCGGGACGCCGGCGCGGGCCCCGGGACGCCGGCGCAGGCCCCCGGGACGCCGGCGCGGGCCCCGGGGCGGTCATAACCCGGCGCTCGACGCATCTCGACCGCCGAGATCCGCGAAATGACCCGTATACGTGCCCGAATCCGCATTCGGCGCCAGCGGCTTGCCGAGTGGCGACATATGACCCGAGCGGAACCGGCTGAGTCAGCCGCGGATCCGGAACACCACGATCGCCGCGACCTACGCGCGCACGCGGTTTCTCATTCTGGTCGCTTGTCAAGTGTGCTTTACAGGTGTCCCCGGGGTCAGCGCCGGCGCTACCTCTGAGGTAATTGCGCCGCGGCAGGACGCGCGCTACGTTCGCCCCTTGTCCGTGGACACCGCACTCGCGCCGCCGGCCGCCGCACGCATGTCGATCGGGGATCTGCTCCGGTCCTGGCGGCGGCGCCGAAGCCTCAGCCAGCTCGAGCTTGCGCTCGAAGCCGACGTGTCGGCGCGCCATGTGAGCTTCCTCGAGAACGGCCGGGCACGACCTAGCCGGGAGATGGTCCTGCGCCTCGCCGAGCACCTCGAGATCCCGCTGCGCGAGCGCAACCGTCTGCTGCTCGCCGCGGGTTACGCGCCGCAATACGTCGAGCGGTCGCTCGAGGCGCCCGAGATGGCGCCGATCAACCAGGCGCTCGACCGGTTCCTGCGCGCCCATGAGCCCTACCCGGCCGTGATCCTCGACCGCCACTACAACCTGGTGTCCGCGAACGATGCGGTGGCGGTCCTGACCGAGGACGTGGCGCCCGACCTCGTCGCGCCGCCGGCCAACGCGCTGCGGGCCACGCTCCACCCGCTCGGGATGGCCCCCCGAATACTGAACCTGCCCGAGTGGAGCGCCCACCTGCTCACGCGCCTGCGGCGCCAGGCGGCGATCATGGGCGACCCGGAGCTCGAACGGCTCTACGAGGAGCTCGCGACATACCCGGGGGTCAGCCTCGAGGCGCCGCCCGACGAGCGCGCCGGCCACGACATCGTGCTGCCGCTGCGGATGCGCGCCGGCGACCGCGAGCTCGCGTTCTTCAGCACGGTCTCGACCTTCGGCACCGCCGCCGAGATCACGCTCGCCGAGCTGACGATCGAGGCGTTCTATCCCGCGAACGCCGCCACCGCGGCCCACCTCCTCCAGGGCATCACCGGTCCCTGACCGCCGCGGTCCCGGTCCCCCGGAACCGCGGCGGCTCATGCCGGCCCTCCCCTAGGCGGCCGGCTCGAGGAATCCGGTGACGTCGTGCATGCGCCCGTCGTCCGCCGTCCTCGCGAAGTCCACCCCGACGGCCACCGGCTCGCCCGTGGGCGACCCCAGCGACCAGGTGAACCGCACGCGGTCGTGGTGGACATCGGGTCCGGAGACGAGCGCGAAGCGATGACCGGGGTACTGCTGCTGCGCGGCGCCGATCATGTCGCTGATCTCCGGCACGCCGTTGCCCGCCATGACTGGGTCGAGATAGCTGGCGTCATCGGTCAGGGCCTGTGCGACGAGCTCCCGCCGCCGCTCCGGATCGGTCTCGTTCCACATCTCGATATAGGTGCGGACGATCGTGGTGGCGTCTGACATCTTGGTCTCCTTTCGTCGTTTCCGATGCCCGCAGCGTCCCACCCGCCGCGACGCCTGTCGATTACCTCGCAGGTAGTCCATCGCGATGCCGCACCCGCGTAAGCTGAACCTGAGTGGCCACGCGTTCAGACCCGAAAGACGCCCCGCGCCCCGAGTCCCCCGACGCCTCGATGCCGGACGAGCTGCACCCGCGGCATCTCGCCATCCGCGTCGCTGAGGTCGCCGTTTTCATCGCCGCCGTGGTCATCGCGATCACGGCACTGCCGGGACTCGACGAGGTCAAGGACCGGCTCCAGAACGCCAGCGCGGGCTGGGTCGTCGCGGTCGCGCTCGCCGAGGTCGGATCGTGCTTCGGCTACCTGCTCGTGTTCCGCGCGGTGTTCTGCTCGCGGATGTCGTGGGGGCTGAGCTACGACATCGCGATGTCCGAGCAGGCGGCCAACTCGCTCCTGCCCAGCGGCGGGGCGGGCGGTCTCGCACTCGGCGTCTGGGCGCTCCGCCAGGCCGGAATGCCCACGAGCCACATCGCGCGGCGCACGGTCGCGTTCTTCGTGATCACAAGCGCCGCGAACTTCTTCGCCCTGATCGTCGTCGGGATCGGCGTGTTCCTCCACATCATCTCCGGCAGGGGATCGGCTGCGCTCACGCTCGTGCCCGCGCTGATCACCGCTCTCGGCGTGCTCGTGGCAGCGCTGAGCCCGAGACTGATGCGTGCGCTCGGCCAGCGTGGCGCCGATGCCGACCGCACCACGGTGGGCGGGAAAGCAAGTCGGACGCTGCGGTCGGCGCTCGAAGCGGGGGCTGACGGCGTCGACGCGGCGATCGACCTCCTGCGCTCGCACAGCCTGGCCGCCATCTCAGGCTCGTTTTTCTACATGGCGTTCGATATCGCGGCACTCGGGTTCGCGTTCGCGGCGGTCGGCCACGCCCCGTCGTTCGGCGTGCTCGTGCTCGGCTACCTGATCGGCCAGCTCGGCAACCTCATTCCGCTCCCGGGCGGCATCGGGGGAACCGAGGGCGCGCTCGTCGCGATATTCGCGCTGTACGGAGTGAACGTGTCCGATGCCGTCGCCGCGGTCTTCGTCTACCGGCTGTTCCAGCTGACGATTCCCGCCGTGCTGGGCGCGCCGGCGTTCGTGCTGTTGCGACGCCGCCTGATGCGCGAAGACAAGCCGGCGTCGGTGTGCGCGCCGCTCGGGACCGACGCGGCCAATGGTCCCGCCCGAAGCTGACCGTCGCGCACGGCGCTCGGCGCCCGCTTCCCGAACCTCCGCCCCGTCCCCCACGGAGAGCTCGCGTTTCATCCGAACATCTCGTTCCGGGGGGCCGCAAGCGCTCTGCGTGAGCGCCGGCTGGCCGGGGCTCGGAGGCCTCCAGATCCGGTCGTTACGGGCGCTACGCTGAGTAAGGATTGAGCAAGATCTGGGTCCTCGACACCGAAACCAAAGGCACCGGAGCGAACATGGTGCCGCTCGAGCGCGTGCTCAAAAAGCCGGGGTCCGAGGAGGTTGCGGTGCGCGTTCTCCCTCGTCCCAAGCCGCGCGCTCCAAAGCCGCCCGAACCGAGGCAGCCGAGGCAGTTCAAGGTCGTTGACGTGATGACCCGCGAGGTCCTGGCCGAGGGCGCCGACCTTCGGACCACGGTCAAGTTGCTCGACGACATCCGCAGCATCGTCGACGTGACTATCTGGGTGTGGCAACCGGAGGCCGAGCGGTGGCGGATGCTGACCCTCGAGGAGGCCCGGTCCCTGTGGGAATACCGTGGCGCCCTGGATGCCGCCGCGGCGCCCGCGGGTTGAGCTGCGCTCGCCGACGCCGGCGGATCGCGACGAATATCTCGCGGCGATGCGGGCCAGTCGGAGGCTCCACCGCCCGTGGGTGACCTCGCCGACCACCGATGAGGCCTTCGACCGGCTACTCACCCGCGTGGAGGACGAGCGCTACGAGCCGCTGTTCGTGTGCCGGCGCGACACCGGAGCGATCGCCGGGTGGATCAACATCGGCGAGATCGTGCGCGGCTCGTTCCAGAGCGCCTTTCTCGGGTACGGCGCGGTCGCGGCCCACGCCGGCCATGGGTACATGAGCGAAGGGCTCGAGCTGGTGCTCGCGCGCGCGTTCGGGGACATGGGTCTGCACCGACTCGAGGCGAACATCCAGCCAGGGAACGCGGCGTCACTCGCGCTGGTCAGGCGAGCGGGGTTCGTGTACGAGGGCACGGCGGAGCGGTACCTGAAGATCGGCGGGCGGTGGCGCGACCACGAGCACTGGGTGATCCGGTCCGAGCAGTGGCGCGCGCTGCGGCGCCGGCGATCGTGATGTCCGGTCAGGTGACTTCGCCGAGGATCAGGTCGACCAGCTCTCGGGCGCCCGCCGCGGTGGAGCGGCTCGCCGGTCATCAGCCGCCGGTAGAAGATCGCGCCGAGCAGCGCCACCGTCGCGAGCTCGGGGTCGAGCCCTGGGCGGAACTCGCCGGCGTCCACCCCGCGCGCGATCAGGTCGATCAGCGCCTGACGGCGCTCGGCGTTGTAACGGTGATGGAATGCGCGCACCCGCGGGTCGCGCTCGGCGCCCTCGATCATCGCCGGTATGCAACGCGACCACGTCGAGTCGACGACTACCTCGGCGACGTGACCCACGAGCAGCTCGACGGACTCGCGAGCGGTGCGGTCGCCGAGGTCCGGAACCATCTGCACGTGGAACGTCTCGAACGCGTCGGCGATCAGCGCGAGCTTGTCCGGCCAATGGCGGTAGATCGTCGACTTGCCCACCCCGGCCCGCGCCGCGATCGACTCGATCGTCACGCCACCGTAGCCCACAGCCGCAAGCTCCTCGACCGCGGCCTCGAGGATCACCATGCGCGAGCGCTCAACCCTCGGGTCAGGCCGGTCATCCCTCCGCGCGCTCATCAGAATCCCTTAATAGAACGTTGACGTATCGCTGCGATACGCGTACGTTTCGTATTCAAGCATCCGCGAGCAGGAGGAGCACTCAAATGGCCAGAGTCAGCGTCCGCTACATCGTCGACGACGTCGACGCCGCGATCGACTTCTACTGCGGCCGGCTCGGGTTCGACGAGGTCATGCACCCGGCCCCCACCTTCGCCATGCTCTCCCACGGGGACCTGCGGCTCGTGCTCAGCGCCCCGGGCGGCGGGCCCGGCGGCGGTCAGGCCATGCCCGACGGCACCGTGCCGGCGCCGGGCGGATGGAATCGCTTTCAACTCGAGGTCGCCGACATCGAGGCGACCGTCGCCGGCCTGCGAGAGCAGGGGACCCGCTTCCGCAACGACATCGTCGCCGGCGTCGGGGGCAAGCAGGTCCTGATCGAGGACCCGAGCGGCAACCCAGTCGAACTGTTCGAGCCGACGATCGCCGAGGCCCGGCTGTCCTAGGCGGACCGCCCATCTTCCACCCTGCGGCTGCGCCGGCGCGTGTCCCACCCGCGCGGACACTGCGCGAAGCGCCGCGTCCCGGACGAACCGCGAAAACCCGGACGAACCGCGAAAACCCAGACGAACCGCGAAAACCCGGACGAACCGCGAAAACCCAGACGAGCGCGCCTACCTCATGCTCGTGGTGCCCGTCGTGCTCGACATGCCCTTCGTCGTCGACATCGACTGAGTGCTCGACATCCCGTGCGTGCTCGTCTTGGACGCCGAGCCGGTCGGCCCCTCCATCGCCATCATCATGTTCGGGGACCCGGGCATGACGATCGAGTGGTGCACCTGCCGCCACCAGACGTACGCGTCGACGTGGGGCGCGCCGCTCAACTCGCCGAGCACACGGCCGTCGTCCTGGGTCCAGACCAGGTACAGGTCGTTGTCTTCGAACGTGCAGTACACGCGTCCGGCGGCCTTGTCGTCGGTGATCTGCCCGGACGTGAACTCACTCACTGGGTACATGCTCGGATGCTTGAAATCGTGGTTCCAGCCGATCTCCCCGTTCGTCATCGTCTCGGTGCAGTTACCGAAGTTCGGATGGAACGGTCCCTGGGCGAGTTGGCTGACGCGCGCCTCGTAGGCGGCGTACAGCGCCGGCAATGACCGGTAGCTGCGGAAGATCACGATGTCGACCGCCGGCGTCGGCTGCATACAGGTGACCGTGGTCGAGTTGGTCAGCTTGCATGACCCGAGCGGCAGCATCCCCTTGGCGGTCACGCTCACGTCGATCCCGGCGACCGCCTTGGCGAGCGGATAGTGAGCGACGGTCTTCGCGGTCAGAGGCAGGTCGACCGGCCCCCGCGACTTCGCGCTCGCGATCGACGCCGTCGCTGCCGGCGACTTCGACCCGCCGGACTTCGACCCACCCGACTTTGACCCGCCGACGCCGATCACGAGCACCGCCACCACAGCCACGGGGACGAGCACCGCGATGAACATGCCAATCAGGGCCGCGGGACGGACGCCCGCGAGTTCGAAGCGCCGCACGGGAGGCCGTACCGGCGGCTTATTCACTCGCAAGCCCCTCCGACCGCGCACCGACCGACTCCGACCGCGCACCGATCGACTCCGACCGCGCACCGATCCGACCTCCGACCACGCACCAACCGAACCGGGCATTCATCCCCTGCCGAGCTGAACGCTCATCTGCCACGCGACCACTCCCGCATACTCGTAGACCGGGGTTCGAGCGGCCGACCCCCGCCTCCAAGGAGTATGTCGCCGGGCCAGCGGCAAGTCAATTTGGAAGCGCTGCCTCCAGCATCCGCTCGATCGAAGGCGCGAGCAGCCCGGTGATCGCCGCCGCCGTCTGCGCCGGCGGGCCGCTCGGCGCGGTCACGTGGCTGATCGCCAACCGCACCAGCGTGTCGGCCAGCGCGTCGAGATCGACCGAAGCGGCCTGCGGCCAGTGGACGCGGATCGTGGCGGCGACGCGCTGGCTGGCCCACTCGAGGACCGGGCGGCTCTGCGTGGTGACCAGCGGCAGCAGGCCCCCCGTGCCGTCGTCGCCAAGCAGCAGGCGCACGAACGGGTCGCTCGTCGCGATCGTGAGAAAGCGCTCGAGCGCGGCCGTCAGCGCTGCGATCGGGTCGTCCGCGTGCTCGGCGATCGTCTGCTCGACGGCGTCGAGCAGACGGCTGCTCTCGCGGATCACGAGCGCCTGGCCGAACTCGTCGCGGGTGCCGAACTCGTTGTAGAGGGTCTGGCGGCTGACGCCGGCGGCCGCGGCGATCTCCGCCATCGTCACCTGCGCCCAGGCGCGACCGCGCAGCTCGTCCCGGCCCGCGTCGAGGAGCCGATCGCGCAGCAGTTGCCTGACCGCCGCGCGATACGTCGCCGGGTCGCGATCTTCGGTTGTCGAGGAGGACGCCTGATCCAAGTCGCTCACCCTGCGGGTTCCGCGCTCCCGTAGCGCGCGAGCACGCGTCCGCGCACCCGCGGATGGATGTTCGCACGCGTCGGGTCGCCGCCGTAGTGGCCGATCAGACGCGGGTCCATCACACGGCGCCACAGCGGCGGAACCAGCGCGAGCAGGATCATGCCGGCGTACCCGGTCGGCAGCTGTGGCGACTCGTCGAAATGACGCAGCGCCTGGAAGCGCCGGGTCGGATTGGCATGGTGGTCGCTGTGGCGCTGGAGGTGGTACAGCAGCACGTTGGACGCGACGTTGTTGCTGTTCCAGCTGTGCTCCGGCCGCGTGCGCTCGTACCGACCGTCCGGCCGCTTCTGCCGCAGCAACCCGTAGTGCTCGAGGTAGTTGACCACCTCCAGCAGCGGGAACCCGATGACCAT
Source organism: uncultured Solirubrobacterales bacterium (assembly GCA_963770615.1). Lineage (GTDB taxonomy): Bacteria > Actinomycetota > Thermoleophilia > Solirubrobacterales > Solirubrobacteraceae > Palsa-465. Next base: position 396,114 of record CAVYQJ010000009.1, read on the forward strand.
CTGCAGCAGCAGGAACGGCAGCACGACGAGCCCGAATATCGCGGTCAGGCCGCCGAACAGCACCACCGTCATCGCCCAGGCGTTGAGCACGTTGTTGTGGATGCTCCACCACCGCCGGCCGTGGCGAGCGAGCCATTCGCGCTCGAGCTCCCACGCCGAGACCAGGCTGCCGGCGACGGTCCGCGGCAGGAACGCCCAGAAGCTCTCGCCGAGCCGCGCGCTCGCGGGATCCTCGGGCGTCGCCACGCGTACGTGATGGCCGCGGTTGTGCTCGACGAAGAAGTGGCCGTACCCGCTCTGGGCGAGCGCGATCTTGCTCAGCCAGCGCTCGAGGCCGTCGCGCTTGTGCCCGAGCTCGTGCGCGGTGTTGATCGCGATCCCGCTCACCATCGCCTCGGTCAGCGCCAGCCCCAGCTTGTCGACGACGGACAGGTCGCCGCTCGCCCACAGCCAGCACGCGAACACGAGCCCGGCGTACTGGAGGGGCAGGAACGCGTACGTGCACCAGCGGTAGTAGCGGTCCTGCTCGAGCCATTTGAGCACGCTGTCCGGCGGGTTCTCGGCGTCGAGGCCGATCAGCAGATCAAGCGGCGGGAACACGCCGAAGATCAGGATCGGCCCCCAGAACCAGAAGAACCCCAGGCCGGTGAGGTGCACCAGCCCGTAGACGATGAACGGCAGTGTCGGCACAACCACCCCCAGCAACCACGCGTAGCGCTTGCCGTCCCGCCACGCCGCCGGTCGTCCGTCTGGCGCGCTCGCCCGAGCGCCGGCGGTGCAGTCCTCAGTCCCTGCCACAGAGGTCATCCGCGTCTCCTTCAAGTTCGCTGACCGGCACAGCTTTACACACGGCGACGGTATGTCAAGTAAGCCGACAGTCAGATCCCGATTGTCGACGGCAATCGGGCCGGGGTGAGCGCCTCCGCACACGCGCTAGTGCGTCCGCGCCCACGTCGCGCGGCCCACCGGCGATATGACCGCCTGAACGACGGCAAAATGTGCCGGCCGGTCAGACCAGGCTGTGATACAGCCCGGACGTCTGCTCGGCGATCATCGGCCAGGAGAAATGCTCGATCGCCCGCCGCCGCCCGGCCCGCCCCATCGCGTCGGCGCGCTCCGGGTCGCGGATCAGCGCGTTGACGCGCTCGGCGAAGTCGTCGGCGAACCGCTGCGGGTCGCGCGGGGCGCCGGTTCCGTCGTCGCCGGGGTCGATCGGCACCAGCAGTCCGGTCTCGCCGTCGTCGACGACCTCGACGATCCCGCCGGTGGCGGTCGCCACCACCGCGGCCTCGCACGCCATCGCCTCGAGATTCACGATCCCGAGCGGCTCGTAGATCGACGGGCACGCGAACACCGTCGCGTGGCTGAGCAGCTGGATCACATCGGCCTTGGGAAGCATCTGCTCGAGCCACACCACGCCGTCGCGCTGTTCGCGCAACTCGCCGACGAGGCGCTCGACCTCGGCGCCGAGCTCGGGAGTGTCCGCGGAGCCGGCGCAGAGCACCAGCTGCGCGGCGGGGTCGAACGTGCGGGCGGCGCGCAACAGGTACTCGACCCCCTTCTGGCGGGTGATCCGGCCGACAAACACCACTGAGGGCCGCTCCGCGTCCACCCCAAAACGCTCCAGCACGTCGGTCCCTGCGTCGGGGGAGTACTGCGACGTGTCGATGCCGTTGTAGATGACGTGAACCCGATCGGGGTCGATCGCCGGATACACGCGCAGGATGTCGTCGCAGGTGCCCCGAGACACCGCGATCACCGCGTCGGCCGCCTCGAGCGCGGTCTTCTCCGCCCAGCTCGAGATCGCGTACCCACCCCCGAGCTGTTCGGCCTTCCACGGCCGCAGCGGCTCGAGGCTGTGAACGGTCGCGACGTGCGGGATCGCGTGGATCAGCTTCGACAGGTGCCCGCCGAGGTTTGCGTACCACGTGTGACTGTGGACCAGGTCGGCGTCCCCGGTCCGCGCGGCCATCGTCAGGTCGATCGACAGGGCGCGGAGCGCGGCCAGCGACGGCTCATCGCCGGCGAGCGCCTCCCACGCGTGATGATGGACGTCGCCGGTGCCCCACGCGTGCACGGTCACGTCCTCGAGGCGCCTGAGCTCCCGCGCGAGATATTCGACGTGCACCCCCGCGCCGCCATACACCTCCGGCGGGTACTCGCGCGTGAGCAGTGCGACCCTCAATCGACGACCTCGCCCTTGGGGATCACGACGATGCCGGCGGCCGACACCTTGAACCGCTCGCGATCGGCTTCCGGATCGACCCCGATCCGGGCGTCCGGGCCGATTCGGACGTCCTTGTCGACGATCGCCCGCCGCACGACCGCGCCGCGACCGATGTCGGCGCCGTGCATCAGGATCGAGTCCTCGACCTCGGCGTAGGAGTGCAGGTGGACGCCTGGCGACAGGATCGACCGCCGCGCGACCCCGCCGGACAGCACGACCCCAGCGCACACCATCGAGTCGAGCGCGTGGCCGCGGCGGCCGTCCTCGTCGAACACGAACTTGGCCGGCGGCAGGGGATCGAGCCAGGTCAGGATCGGCCACTGGAGGTTGTAGAGATTGAAGATCGGCGTCACCGAGATCAGGTCCATGTGGGCGTCGTAATACGCGTCGAGCGTTCCCACGTCGCGCCAGTAGCCGCTGTCTCGATCGGTGGCGCCCGGCACGTGGTTGGCCGCGAAGTCGTAGACGCGCGCCTCGCCACGCGCGACCAGCATCGGAATCAGGTTGCCGCCGATGTCGTGATTCGAAGTCTCGTCCTTGGCGTCCTCGGTGACGACGTCCATCAGCGCCTCGGTCGTGAACACGTAGTTGCCCATCGACGCGTACACCTGATCGGGCGCGTCCACGAGCGGCCTGGCGTCGGTCGGCTTCTCGCGGAACGCGTCGATTCGACGACCGTCGGACGCGGTTTCGATCACGCCGAACTGATCGGCCTGGTCGATCGGCGCGCGAATCGCCGCCACCGTCACCGCGGCTCCGCTCGCGATGTGCTCCTCGACCATCTGGCGCGGGTCCATGCGGTAGATGTGGTCGGCGCCGAACACGATGACGTGGTCGGGCCGCTCGTCGCGGATCAGGTTGAAGTTCTGGTAGATCGCGTCGGCGGACCCCACGAACCACCGAGGCCCGCGACGCATCTGCGCCGGGATCGGCGTCACGTAGTTCCCGAGTAGCGGAGACAGCCTCCACGCCTGCGACAGGTGCCGGTCGAGCGAGTGGCTCTTGTACTGGGTCAGCACGGCGATCCGCAGATAGCTCGCGTTGACGAGATTCGAGAGCGCGAAATCGATCAGGCGGTACACGCCGCCGAACGGCACCGCGGGCTTGGCCCGGTCAGCCGTGAGCGGGGCCAGCCGCTTGCCCTCCCCGCCCGCAAGCACCATCGCGAACACGTCGGTCATCGTCAGCCCCCGAGCGCCGCGTCGACGACACCCTGGGCCTCCTCGAGGATCTGCTCGAGGTGCTGCGCGCCCTTGAAGCTCTCGGCATAGAGCTTGTACACGTCCTCGGTGCCCGACGGCCGGGCCGCGAACCAGCCACTCTCGGTCACGACCTTGACCCCGCCGAGCGGCGCGCCCGACGGCGCCGCCGTGAGGACCTCGGTGATCGGCTCACCGGCAAGCTCGGTCGCGGCCAGGCTCTCCGGCGAGAGGCTCCCGAGCACCCGCTTCTGCTCGGGGGTCGCCGGGGCGTCGATGCGGCGGTACACCGGCGCGCCGTAGCGATCGGTCAACTCGGCGTACACCCGCGCCGGGTCCCTGCCGGTGCGCGCGGTCATCTCGGCGGCGAGCAGGCACATGATCAGGCCGTCCTTGTCGGTGCTCCAAGCCTGGCCGTTGCGGCGCAGGAAGCTCGCGCCCGCGCTCTCCTCGCCTCCGAATGCCAGCGTCCCGTCGAGCAGGCCGCCGACGAACCACTTGAAGCCGACCGGCACCTCTTCGAGCCGGCGCCCCAAGCCGGCGACCACACGGTCGATGATCGAGCTCGAAACCATCGTCTTGCCGACGCCGGCGCCCTCGGGCCAGTCGAGCCGCACGCCGCTGAACAGATAGGCAATCGCCGCCGCGAGGTAGTGGTTCGGGTTCAGCAGCCCCGCCTCGCGGGTCACGATCCCGTGGCGATCGGCGTCGGGATCGTTGGCGAACGCGACGTCGAACCGGTCCTTGAGCGCGATCAGGTCCGCCATCGCGTCGGGCGAGGAGCTGTCCATCCGGATCTTCCCGTCGTGGTCGAGCGGCATGAACGAGAACGTCGGGTCGACCCGGTCGTTGACGACCTCCAGGTCGAGCCGGTAACGGTCGGCGATCGCCTCCCAATACGCGACGCTCGCGCCGCCCAGCGGGTCGACGCCGAGCCGGATCCCGGAGCCCGCGATCTCGTTGAGGTCGACGACCGCCGACAGCTCCCCGACGTACGCTGCGAGGTAGTCGTGGCGTCGTGCGCCGTCGATCGCCTCCTCGAACGGCAGGCGCTCGATCGCGTCCACGCCCGCGCGCAGTAACTCGTTCGCCGCGTCCTGGATCTGCCGCGTCACGTCGGTGTCGGCCGGGCCTCCGTGCGGCGGGTTGTACTTGAACCCGCCGTCCTCGGGCGGGTTGTGCGACGGCGTGATCACGACGCCGTCGGCACGGGCGCCGCCGCGGGCGTTGTGCGTCAGGATCGCGTGCGACACCGCCGGCGTCGGCGTGTAGCCGCCCTGGGCGTCGACCGCGACTTCGACGCCGCGGGCCACGAGCACCTCCACCGCCGTCCGGAAGGCGGGCTCTGAGAGCGCATGCGTGTCGCGCCCCAGATACAGCGGCCCGTCGATTCCCTGCGCGGTCCGATACCGGACGATCGCCTCGCTGATCGCGAGGATGTGGGACTCGGTGAACGTTCCCGTGAACGATGTGCCTCGGTGGCCCGAGGTCCCGAACGACACGGCCTGGGCCGGATTGGACGGATCCGGGCGCTCGTCGTAGTACGCCGCGATCAGCCGGTCCACGTCGACGAGCATGTCCGGAGTGGGACGGCGCTCGGCGGGTTCTGTGCGAGGGGGTTCGGTCACTCCGCGCGGGAGTTTGTCAATCCGAGCGCCTCGCCGTACGGCTCGTCCGTTATTCCCGGACGCCCGGAGCTACCCGACCTCGAGCGGCTCGAGCATCCGATGCGGACCTCGCAGCGCCACCGCCACCGGATCGTCGCGGTGTCGGCCCCGCCCCGGGCGCGGCTCGGCGACGATATCCCCGATCGCCGGCGTGATCCCGCACGCCGGGCAGTGCGCTCCGTCGTCGAGCACGGTGCCGCACGCGGCGTGCCTGAAGAACCGGCTGTTCGGGAGCTCGTGGCGATCGCCCCACGCGATCATCGCGTGTAGCACCGGCCACAGATCGCGCCCGGCCTGCGTGAGCTCGTACAGCGACCGGCCGGCATGGTGGGGATCGGGATGGCGCTCGAGGATCCCGTGCTCGACGAGCCCGCTCAGGCGGTCTGACAGCACCGCCTTCGGGATGTCGAGGTGAGCCTGGAAGTCGCGGAAGCGCCGGACGCCGTACATCGCGTCGCGCACGATCAGCAGCGTCCACCGCTCGCCGATCACTTCGAGCGCGCGGGCGATCCCGCAGTCCTGGCCGGCGTACTCCTTCCCGAGCATGGGGACATCTTAGCGCGTACAGGTTCAATCATCGAACTCGTTGTGCTAGGGTGCGCGAACCAGCGGTTCAATCACTGAACTCACGAGGAGGAATCTGATGACGACCATCGCCGCGCAGCGGCACCAGCGAGCTAGGGCCACGACACGGACCGAAGACGCCGATGCCAACCGGACCCTCCGGGTCGCCGCAGCGGCGACGCTGCTCGTCCTGGCCGTGTTCAGCGCGGTCGTGACGACGGTCGGCGACAGCCTCCGCTCGCTCCACGGCGATGTGTCGAGCCAGACGTGGACGCTGAGCGGGATGAGCCTCGGTCTCGCCGCCGCCCTGCTCACCGTCGGCGCCCTGGCGGACGCGTTCGGTCGCCGCCGCGTGCTGGTCGTCTCGACCGCGTTGCTCGCGCTCACGAGCGCGCTCGGCGCCGTCGCCCCGAGCATGGGCGTGCTGATCGCCGCCCGGATCCTCCAGGGCGCCGCCGGTGCCGGCGTGCTCGCGGCATCGCTTGGCGCGATCGGGCACGCCTTCCCCACCGGTCGTCGGCGCGCGCTCGCCACCAGCGTGTGGGGCTCCGCGGTCGGCGCCGGGATCGCGATCGGCCCGCTCGCCGCGGGCGCGCTCGCGGCATGGCTCGGCTGGCGCAGCAGCTTCTGGCTCGAGGCAGTCGCGGCGGCCGCACTGGTCGTGGCGGCCGCCGGGATCGACGAGTCGCGCGCGTCGACCAGGCGCCCGCTCGATCTCCTGGGCGCGACGGCATTGGCCCTCGCGATGGCGGGCCTGACCGCCGGGCTGATCGAAGGCCGGCAGAGCTGGTCGGCGCCTCAGACGATCGTTCCGCTGGTCGCCGGCGCGGCGCTGCTCGCCGCGTTCGCGGCGATCGAGTTCCGCAAGCCCGATCCGATCCTCGAGCTGGAGCGGTTCAAGAACCCACTGTTTCTCGCGTCGCTGTCGGGCGCGCTATTCACTGGCCTCGCCGTGATCGGCCTGATGAGTTTCACGCCGCTGCTCCTCCAGCGAGCCCTCGGAGTCAGCGTTATCGGTAGCGCGGCCGTGCTCGCCGCATGGTCGACGACGAGCATGGCAGTCGCGCTCGCCACCCGCCCGCTGCTCGGGCGCCGGAGCGCCGACTCGGCGCTCGTGCTCGGCTTCGCGATCTCGGCCGTCGGGGTGTTCGCGCTCGCCGGCCTGGGAGTCGGGTCGTCGTGGGCGCGGCTGCTCCCAGGCCTCGTGATCCTCGGCATCGGGAGCGGGGTCGTCAACGCCTCGCTCGGGCGGCTCGCGCTGGAGTCGGTGCCCCGCGAGCGCGCCGGGATGGGCAGCGGTGCCAACAACACCAGCCGGTACCTCGGCGGCGCCGCGGGCGTGGCGCTTGTGGTCGCGCTCGCGACCGGCCACGGCGGGACCGGCGCATCCTCGTTGCTGGCCGGCTGGAACACGGCAGTGATCGTGTGCGGCGCGCTGTGCGTGCTCGCGGCGCTGGTCGCAGCCGCCTGCCGCCCCGCCAGGCGCTGACCGCGGCCGCATGGCGTCCGGCGGCACTTCGATCCTCGGCGCGCGGACGCACGGGACACCTGACTGGGAACATTGGCGCCGTGCCCGCGGCGCCAATGTCATCCAATCCGAACCCCGACCCCGACGCTGAGCTCGTCTACGCCGTCGTCGAAGCCTCCGCCGCCCGCCGCCCGGAGCTCCGAGAGCAGCTGCTGGCCATGTGGGTCGATGTGACCAACGCCGGCGGCGCGGTCGGGTTCACCGCGCCCGCCGACGTCTCCGCGGTCGCCGGCACGCTCGATGCGGCGCTCGATCGGGTGGCGGCGGGAACAGACCTGCTGGGCATCCTGCGCCAGGGCGGCGACGTGGTCGGGATGGGGTTCCTCGTCGACGGCGGGTCGCCGCTGCGGCGCCACTGGCGCACGATCCTGCGCCTGATGGTCCGCCCGGAGCTTCAGGGACGCGGCGCCGGTCGGCTCCTGCTCGAAGGGCTGCACGGGACGGCCGCGGACCTCGGCCTCGAGCAGTTGATGCTGACCACACGCGGCGGAACCGGAGTCGAGGGGTTCTACGAGCGGTGCGGCTACACGGTGGTCGGCCGGCACCCCGGTGCGATCCGGCTCGCGCCCGGCGACGACCGCGACGAGTTGTTCCTGACCTTCCGTCTCTGACCAGTGGACGGCGCGCTCGAGCTCCGGCTGCCGTATCGCGCGCCGTGTGACGTCGCCGGCCTCGTGCGGTTCTTCTCCGCCCGCGCCGTCCCCGGAGTCGAACAGATCGACGGCGACGTCTATGTCCGCAGCGTCCGGCTGCCGGGTGGACCGGGCGTCGTCGCGCTACGCGCCGGGGACGACGGGGACGTCGAGGCGAAGGTGTGGCTCACGGATGCGAGCGATCTCGACGCGGCGGCGGCGGTATCCCGGTGCCTGCTCGACCTCGACACCAATCCGGCGCCGATCGTCGACGTGCTCGGCAGCGACGACCTGATCGGGAAAATCGTTCAGAGCGCCCCCGGTCGGCGGGTGCCCGGCCACGCCGGTCCCGACGAGATCGCGATCCGCGCGGTGCTCGGCCAGCAGGTCTCGCTCGCCGGCGCCGCGACGCTCGCGGCTCGGCTCGTCAGCGCATACGGCGAGCCGCTCGCGCACCCCGTCGGGCCGGTGACGCACCTGTTCCCGTCGGCCGCTGCCCTCGCGGGCGCTGACCCAGAACAGCTGGCGATGCCCTGGTCGCGCCGGCGGGCGCTGATCGGCCTTGCGAAGGCACTCGCCGACGGCGACCCCGTGCTCGACACCGGGGTCATGGCGCAGGACGAGATCGAGCGGCGGCTGCTCGCGCTGCCGGGGATCGGGCCGTGGACGGTCGCGTACATAGCGATGCGCGCGCTCCGCGACGCGGACGCGTACATGCCGACTGACCTTGGGGTCCGCCATGGCCTTGAGCGGCTCGGACACGACGGGCGGCCCCCGAGCGCCGAGCGCATCGCGGAACGCTGGCGTCCGTACCGCGCGTATGCGACACAGCACCTGTGGGCGCAGGCAGCGGCGTCACCTCACACAAGGCAACGAGTCACCGTTCTACGCCCGCGATGACAACCATGACACACACCCCACCCCGCCTTTACACGTACATGCCGAGCCCGATCGGCCGCCTCCTGCTGAGCGGCGACGAGCAGCGACTCACGGCCCTGTACACACTCCCGGCTTCAGACAACGCGGACCTGACCCGCGGCCGGCTTCGCGCGGACGTGCCGTTCGCACGCGTGCGTGACCAACTCGAGGCGTACTTTGCCGGCGAGCTAACCGAGTTCGACGTCTCGCTCGACCTGGACAAAGCGACCCCGTTCCGCCGGAGTGTCTGGAGCGCGCTGCTCGAGATTCCGTACGGCGAGACGGTCAGCTACGGCGAACTCGCCGGCCGCCTGGGCGTGCCGACCGCGGCGCGCGCAGTCGGCGCCGCGAACGGGAGCAACCCGATCTCGATCATCGTCCCCTGCCACCGCGTGATCGGCTCGGGCGGGGATCTGACCGGGTACGCCGGCGGGCTCGAGCGAAAGCGCTATCTGCTCCGCCACGAGGCGGACGTGTCCGGGCGCCTGCAGTTGAGCGCGTAGCGTCGCGAGCGTGGCCGCCGAGCGCCGCCACGCGGGCTACAGGTCCCGAAGCACGCGGTCGACATCGTCGCGGTTGAACTGGCCCGGGCTCGCGGTGACAGGCTCCGTGCTTGGCGGCGCCGGGATGTCCTCGGGCACCCACCAGCGCCGGCGACCCAGGCCCTCCACGAGCCGTCCGATCTCGAGCGCGCTTTGGGCTCCCACGGCGAGCGAGGGAACCAATCGTTCGATCCGGGCGAGCACGCTCTCCGACGACGGGCGCAGGTCCTCGTCCGAGCATGTCCTGGTCAGGGTGACGATCAGGCGCTCGAGGAGCTCGCGATCTCGGTCGAAGAAGCCGAACGCCTCGAGCGTCGTCCGGTCGTACCGGGACAGCATCTCCGCGAGCGCGAGCCATTCCTCGGTGCGAGCCAGTTCGGCCGGGTCCGGGCACTCGAGCATCAGGCCCCCGGGATGCAGCTCCGCCCACGTCGGGGAGAGAACGCGGCGGCATCACCCACTCGGACACGCAGCGTCGAGCGTGTACCACGCCTCGAGCAGGAACACGGGAACGGGCCCGTCCCGCTCATCCCATGCGCGCCGGGTCGCGGCGAGGAAGTTCATGGCCAGGCTGTCCAGCTCGTGTCTCCGAGGCCCGGCGCCGAGCGTGGCGAGCGTGGCGCCGATCGCCAGCATCACCCGAGCCAGCTCTCGGTCCTCGAGCTCGCGTCCCAGCGCGTGCAGCCGATCGCCGATCGCGTCCCAGTCGGCGTCCGTGATCAACAGCGGGAGGACCCGTTCGCCCGCGGCCCCGCCGGCGCGCGAGAGCGCAAGCGTGACCCCATCGACGCCCGATACGGACAGGAAACGTTGCCTGGCGTTCGAATCCTCGCGTAACTCATCGATCACGAGGTCACGCCAGCTCGGGTGCACCCAGCCGATGCCGAGCGGCGTAATCCGCAGGAAGTGATCGGTGAGCCGGTCGATCAGCTCGCCCACGGGACGGCTGAGACCACCCGCGTGATGGCGACGGACGATGGCGGCCAGTTCGCGCTCATCGATCAACCCCGCCGGCGCGTCCAGCAGCGAGACGAGTAGCTCGCGGTGCTCCGGCTCGAGCGCCCTGAACGAGGTGCGCATCGCGTCCGTGGGCGACGCGAGCTCGCGCTCGACGACGGCAAGTAGCCGGCTCGTGTCGTCGGCGACGAGGCCCGGCAGCTCGTCGATCCGGTCGGTCACGAACCGCCGGATCCGCTCCGGCGTGAAATGCGGGTGCTCCACGATCGACACGCCGGCGGACCGCACGAGCGCGCGGACATAGTCGTCGGCGTGGCGATTCTTGGCGTGGCGGAACAGGATCAGCGTCTTGTCCGCCAGATCGAGGTCGCTGGCGTCGACGAGTACCTCCCCGGGGGTCGGGAACCGCTCGGCACCGCTCTCCCGCTGGACCCGGCGCAGACCCGCCTTCAGCGGCGCCGGCCGAGACGTCCAGATCAGGAAGTGCTGCGCGTCGAGCATCTCGAGCAGCCGTCCCAGCCCTCGGGCCCAGCGCTCGGCCGCATCGGGGCGGTACTCGGTCGAACCGAACGCATCGTCGGCGACGAATACCTGCCGGCGCCCGCGATCGAACACGGGCCAGACCTCGTCGGGATCACTGCACTCATGCGCCTCCCAGCCGTCCGTGAGGTACGTGAGCGCCAGCATCTCCGCGATCGCGGTCTTGCCCATCTCCGGCGGTCCGGTCAGGACGACGAACCGGTGTCTGTCGAGCACGGCTCGCGCGCGCTCGTACGCGCGAGTCGGCCAGAACACCCGTGCCAACTGCTGAGCGCGCTCGACGTCGAGCGACGACCGGCGGCGCACGTCGGAATCGATCAGCGCGTCGAGATCTCGCAGCCCAAGGACCGATGGCATCGCGGCCCGCAGGCTGGGGTGGCGATCCAGGCTGGTCGAGATCTCGCCCGCGCCGAGGACGACACTGCGCTGCTCGTCCGTCACCGGATCCCAGCTGAGCGACGCGCGGGCGGCGTCGCCGTCCAGGTTCGTCAACACCAGGAGCGCATCCGACGGCCTGGCGTCGGCACTCACACGCGCGGCCACGACACGGTCTCTGAACACCTCCAGACGCCGCTCGACCACCGCGTTGTCGCGGACCCAGATCGCCGCCACCGCGACCGGACCCGGGAGCCGGTGTGCGCCGTCCCGAAACGCCACCTCGCGATCGATCAGCGCCACCCGTCCGGTGTCGGAGCGACCATGCCACTGCAGATCGCTCAATCCGGTCTCCGATTCCAGGACCAACGGGCATAGTCGATCGAACTGGAGCCAGCCGAGCGCATCCAACTGGTACGGGGCATCCGTCATCGCAGAAAATCCTCCCATGACGGGCAAGCCCTGTCGGAATAGTTAGGATCGCGTCGTGAGCACCGGGGATGACGTGTCGACGATCACGCAGGTGATCGCCCAGATGGAAGCGATCGACGGCGCGCTCCCGCGCAAGGACGGAGTCGCGATCTTCGACCGGCTCTATCTCCAGGTCACGCTCGCCGTCGACTCCGCCAGCGCCGGCACCGAGTTCGAGAACAAGGACTTCGTCGACCGCCTCGACGTCGTCTTCGCTTGCCTCTACTTCGACGCCGAGGCGACGATCGACTCCGGCGCGGGCTGCCCGGTCGCCTGGAGGCCGCTCGTCGAGACCCGGTCGGAGGCGCGCGAGCCGATCCAGTTCGCGCTCGCCGGCATGACCGCCCACATCAACCACGATCTCCCGATCGCCGTCGTCACGACCTGCGAACAGTTTGGGCTGGCGCCGGAGGACGACAGCCCGATCCACCGCGACTTCCAGCGGGTCGACGGCCTGCTGTCCACCGTCGAGACGAAGGTCGCCGGCTGGTTCGACACCGGGCTGATCGCCGACATCGAGGACGTGACGCCGAGGAAGACCGACGAGGCGATCGCGATGTGGTCGCTCGCCGCCGCGCGCGACGTCGCGTGGGAGCACGCGCAGGTGCTGTGGGGGATGCGCCACGCCGGGTTCGTCCGCGACGCCTACCTCGACGTGCTCGCCCGCACAACCGAGCTCGCCGCACGCGCGATGCTCGTCTAGCGCAAGCCTCTGTTGCGATGATTAACCGATGCGCGTCGGGCTGTTGCATCCGGGAGAGATGGGGGCGGCGATCGGCGCCCTGCTGGTGGAGCGCGGTCACGATGTCCTCTGGTGCCCGGAGGGAAGGAGCGAGGCGACCGCGCGCCGGGCGGCTGCGGCGGGTCTCCGTCGCGCCTCGGACCTCGTCGACGCCGAGGCGATCCTGTCCGTGTGTCCGCCGCACGCAGCTCTCGATGTCGCGCGGTCGTTGGTTGGCACGACCGCGCTCGTGATCGACGCCAACGCGGTGTCGCCGATGACGGCGGCTCGCATCGGCGAGCTCGTCGGCGATCGCTGGGCCGACGGTGGCATTGTCGGGCCGCCGCCGCGGCGCGAAGGTACGACGCGTCTGTACCTCTCAGGGCCCCACGCGGTCGAGGCGTCGCTCCTGTTCGAGGGCACGCTTCTGGAACCCGTGGTTCTCGACGGCTCGCCGGTGGCCGCGTCCGCCGTGAAGATGGCGTACGCAGCCTGGACAAAGGGCTCGGCGGCGCTGCTGCTGGCCGCGCTCGAGACCGCGCGGGCCACGGGGGTCGAAGAAGCGCTCCGGGCCGAGTGGCACCGCTCGCAACCCGACCTGGCTGCTCGCTCTCAGGGCGCGGCCGAGTCGGCTGCCGCTAAGGGCTGGCGCTGGGTCGGAGAGATGCACGAGATCGCGGCCACGTTCGCCGCCGCTGGGCTTCCGTCCGGGTTCCACGAGGCCGCGGCGGAGATATTCGGCCGCGCCTCCCGCGAGACGGGGTCAGAGCAGGATTAGGGCGACGGGACGAGTCGCAGGACGACCCTGCGCGACGCCACCACATCAGCTCAGGGCGCCCAATACCTGCGCCGGGTCATCGCGACCTCGTAGTGGGTCGGGCGTGACACTCGCCGGAGCAGCCACAGGGTGGGAGGGGCGCGCGCCGGTCAGCGCTCCCCCGAACCCAGCCGCGACCTCGAGCGTCGGCCCGGGCGCTGCGGTGGGATCGACCGCCAGATCGGCAAGCGCCTCGGCGACCGTGCGGGCGGCGACCAGTTGCGTGCGCATCTTCGGGACGTAGAGATCGTCGCGTCACATCGCCCGCTCGCCGACGGTCATGCATGTAGGCCGATGAAAAACGGCGCGACAGGGAGTCGAAACAGAGACACCCCGTTCGTCATTTAAGGCAGACGCGAAAACCAACCCAACAGGAACGCGAGCATGGTCTATCCAAACATCGAATATGCCGGCCCAGGCCACCCGGACCTGGACCCATCGACGACCTCCGCGGGCACACGCGAGCTTGACAGTCGCATCAGCGACGGCATCCGCGTCCGCCTGCTATGGCACCAGGACGATCGCCACGTGTCGGTCACCGTCGAGGAAACCCAGTCGGGGGTGATCTTCGACCTGCCGGTCCGTGACGGCGAGCGAGCGCTCGACGTGTTCCACCACCCCTACGCGTACGCGGCTATTCGTCGGTTCGGCAACAATGCCGACGATGAAGCTCGCGTTCGCGTTCATGCAGCGCACGGGGGTGGTCCTCGCTGAGGTCGCGACGTTCGAGCGCGCGAATGCGGTCCAGAAAACCCTTCGGCGCCTGGCGGCCAGCGGACCGGGAGCGTGGCTGTTCGCGCGTGTTCTGCACCGGATCGATCGGCCGGTGTACCGACTCACCCGCGGGCGTCACACGTTTGCGAACTTGCTGTCCGGCATTCCCGTGGTGTTGCTCACCACGACGGGAGCCCGCACGGGGCGGCCACGAACCGTTCCGGTGCTCGGGTTGCCCACCGCCGACGGGCTCGTGGTGATCGCTTCGAACTTCGGCCAGCAGCACCAGCCCGGCTGGTACTACAACCTCCGCGCCAATCCCAACGGCTCGGTCACCGTCGACGGACGGGTGCTGCGGTTTCGCGCGGTGGAAGCCGAGGGCGACGTTCGTCGCCGGATCTGGGAGGAAGGACTGCGCGTGTATCCCGGCTGGGCTCAATACGAGCGCCGCGCGTCACACCGCCGGATCGCCGTCTTCATCCTCGAGCCGGTCCAAGGCGCTTAGGTCGAGCGATACGGGGAGCGGCTTTCGGTAGAGCACGTGCGGCTCGCCGCGGAAGTCAAAGCTCTTCTCGTAGGTCATCCCGAGCTTCGTCATGACGCCCCGCGAGGCCACGTTGTCCTCGCGCGTGTACGCCACGATGCTGTCGAGCCCCAGCGAGGCGACCTCGATCAGTGCCCCTTGGCCGAGGCGCGTTCCGACGCCTCGGCGCCAGTGTGACTGGGCGACGGCCCAGCCGATCTCGACCTCGCTGACGCCGTCGAGGATGCAGTACTGGGCGGCGCTCCACCCGACGCACGTGTCGCCCTCCCAGCCCAGCGACCACCCGAAGCCGTGGGCGGCGCGATGAGCGACCTTCCTCGCCACCAGCTCCTCGCACTCCACGAGCGTGAACGCCCCGCCGGGGCGAAACCAGACTGCCACCTCGGGGTCGCCGAGCAGCGAGCGATGAACGGGCGGACCGTCGGTGGCGCGGAGTTCCCGGATCTCCATTCTCCGGCCAGCCTAGCCGCGCGCTCCGAGCTAAGCGGTCGCGGGTTCCCGGACCCCGGTCGTCGAGAGGTCGGCGACGGCCGCGGAGCGGCTGATGACCACGGCGGCGAGGTCGTCGCTGCAGTCGTCGGAGTCAATCTGGACGCGCTCCACGAGGGCCTGTGCGCTCAGCCCCTGGTCCACGAGCGACTTCAGATGCGCGCGACCGAGCTGCGCGCCGTTCCGGCGGGCTTCGGTGAGACCGTCGGTGAACAGGCATACGCGCTCGCCGGGCGCCAGCACTCGCGAGAACTGCGGCCACACATCGCCCATCCCGAAACCGAGCGGGGTTGCGGCCTGCTCCTCGCGCTCTGGCTGGCCGGCGATGATCGGGGGCTCGTGACCCGCCTTGGCCCACGTGAGTTCGCCCGTCGCGTGTTCGTAGCAGCAGATGACCACCGTCGCAAACCCGTCGCCGAGCTCGCCGGTGAGATATCGGTCCGCGCGGGCGAGCACCTCGGGCAGCGAATGGCCCTCCCCCATCAACGTCCGCAGCGTGTAGCGGACGAGCGCGGCGTGGATCAGCGACTCGCGCCCATGTCCGGACACGTCGCCGATGATGATTCCGGTCCGGTCGGGCGAAACCGTGAACACGTCGAAGAAGTCGCCCCCCGCCGCGAGGCCCTGCGCCGGTCGGTACGCCACCGATACGTCGAGTTCGCCGAGGTTCGCGGGCACCGCGGGAAGCAGCGCGGCCTGGAGCACGCCGACGTCTGACAGCAGCGCCTCTCGCTGACCCGCCAGCGACTTGGCCCGCCTGCTTTGCAGGTAGGCGTTGAGGGCCATCGCCGCCGCGATGACCGCGAACGCGAGCAGCGCCACCAAGAACGCAGTCGGCAACTCCTTGACCAACTTGCTGAACGTTCCGGTGGCGGGGTCCGCGCGCGCCAGCCCGGTCGGGGGTCGCGTGACCGAACTCGCCAGCGTGCCGCGCTGGTGCGCCGGCGACAGTGCGACCGTGATCTTCCCGGTGTTCGGCTGCGCCGTACCCGACGCGGCGCCGGCGCGGCCTCCCGTCCCGGCCGCCGCGCTGCCGGCCGGAGGCCGGGAACGACCAGACCCACCGCGCGACCCACGGGAGGTCGACCGCGTGCCGGACGCGCTCGTGCCCTGCACCGACGGAGCCGACGACCCCGAGCTGTCGCCTCCGGAACCGGTGGACGGCGAGGACGAGCCGAGGCGCGGCGGCGAGATCGGCGACCCCACGGTGGGCGTGCGGACGGGCGGGATCGAAGGCGTGCTGACCGACGGGACCGTGATGCTCGGAGTGGTCACCCCCGGCGTCGTCACCGGCCCGGTCGTCACCGGTGGGACGGTCACCGACGGGACGGTCACCGACGGGACCGTGACCGTGGGGACCGAGATCGTGGGGATCGAGACCGTCGGAATCGAGACCGTCGGGATCGAGACCGTCGGGATCGAGACCGTCGGAACGGTGACGCTCGGAACCGACAGGGCGGGCAACGCCGCGGCCGCCGGACCTCCGGCCGAGACGACGAGCGCCCCAGACGCGGCAAACACGGTCAGCAGCCGACGAGTCATCGGCCGGCCTCCCACCCTTCTGCGCACGACCTATGTACGAACGAGGGCGTTGAGATTGCGCACCGACAAAACACCGGTCCTCTTTTGCTCGCCCAGAAAACCCTGCTCCTTGAGCTTATAGCACCCCGCTGCGCCAATAGCCGGTACCCGACCGGGTGGGTCAGCTCAGCCGGCGGAACGCGCCGTTGCTGTTCGCCGTCCCCGAGTTGGAGACGAACCAATCGACGATCCGCGACCCGTCACGCTTCAGGCAGTCGACGCCGAGCGGGGCACAACCTGGGTGCGCACCCGCCACCCGGTAGTAGTGGTGGAAGCCGTTCGAGATGTTGTCCAAGCGAAGCGTCCCGGCGCAGCGCGCACTGATCCGCCACGTCCCTGCCCGCTCGCCGCGACCGACCACGACCGTGAGCCGCTGACGCGACGCGTGACTTCCCGCCGCCGGCGTGAGATAGCCGCTCCAAGTGCCGACGATCGACGTCGCCGGAGCCGCCTCGCTCGCGCCGGCGAGGGCGAGCGCGCCGACAGCGGCGACGCCCGCAATCAGCGCGGATAGGCCGATGCGACGCACGACGCGATCCTACCGCCACCCTGTCCCGGGAGCGCTAGCTGCGATCGCTGAACACCAGCGCTACGCCGGTTGCGAGGGTCACGATGCCGATTACTCCGAGCGCGGCCGTGAGACCGTGACCGACGGCCACGACGCCCGCCTCGGCGACGCGCGAGCCGCTGACGCCCGCTGCGGCTGCGAACAGCGCGCCCGCGAGCGCGACGCCGAGCGCTGTGCCAAGGCCCCGGGTCATGTTCAGCATGCCGCCGGTGACGCCGGCGTGCCCCGGTGGCGACGCCGACATGACGCCCGCGTTGTTGGCCGGCGTGAACGCCCCCAGCCCGAGCCCGGTCAACGCGAGTCCGGTCAGGATCCCTGCGGTGCCGTGCTCGACCGCGATCGTGAGCATGCCGACCGCGGCCAGCACCAGCCCGCCCGCGGTCAGCCAGCGCGCGCCTACGCGGGTGACGAGCCGACCGGCCACCGGCGCGGTGATCCCGATCGCGATCGGCAGCACCGCGAGTTGCAGCCCGATCAGCGTCGCGCTGTCGTGGTCGGCCGACAGGTAGTACGGGACGATGAACAGCGTCCCGAACAGCGCCAGGTAGGACACGAGACCGCTGCCGAGACCGGACGTGAGGCCATGGCGCCGCAGGATCGACAGATCGATCAGGGGGGCGGTGACCCGTCGTTCGCGCCGGACGAAACAGACAGCGGCGGTGACGCCCGCGGCCAGGCAGGCGAGCAGCACGGGATCGGCGTAGCCCTCCCGGCCGGCGAGGGAGAGGTACACGAGCGGTCCCATCGCCGCGAGTGCGAGAAGCACAGCACCGAGGCCGTCGGCCCCGTCGAGTTCGCGGCGAGAGCGGCTTCGCGGCAGCAGGAACCACCCGAGCGCGAGGCCGATCGCTCCCGCCGGGATGTTCACGAGGAAGATGAATCGCCAGCCCGCCAGCGACAGCAGGATCCCGCCAACCGCGGGTCCGAGCGCCAACCCGAGCGCCTGCGCGCTGCCCTGGACGCCGATTGCCTTCCCGAGCATCGGCCGCGGCATCGCCTCGGCGATCAGCGCGACGCTGTTGGCTTGCAGCATCGCGGCTCCGACGGCCTGGAGCATGCGCGCGGCGATCAGGATCGGCAACGTCGGCGCCAGGCCACACAGCGCGGAGCCGGCGGTAAACACGCCGAACCCGTACACGTAGAGCAGCTTTCGCCCGACCGCGTCGGCGATTCGGCCGACGGTCGCGACGGTCGCGACCAGCACCAGCAGATACGCGAGCGCCACCCACTCGACCGCGCCCAGGCTTGCGTGCAGGTCCCGGCCCATCCGCGGCAGCGCGACCGTGACGATGCTCGCGTCGAGCTGGCCCATGAACGCGCCGATGCACACCGTCGCCACCACGTACCAGTGGGCACGCGGGCTGTCACGCACCGCGACCGGCCGCCGCGGCTCGCGGAGCAAGTGGTAACCGACTGCCCGGGGCGACAACTGGATGTCGAGCAAGCGCCTCACGAACCTATTTCAGCGCGTCTACTCTCATAGTTCAAAGACATATTTACGATTGAATAGACTGTGATTACCTATGGATGAACGCCGACTCAGTTACTTCCTCGCGGTCGTCGACGAGGGCAGCGTGACCCGTGCCGCCCGGCGCCTGCACGTCGCCCAACCGTCCCTCTCCCAGGCGGTCCGCAGCCTCGAATCGGAGCTCGGCGCAGACCTGTTTGATCGAGTGGGGCGCGGCTTGCGCCTATCGGCGGCCGGAGAGGCGCTCGTCGGTCCTGCTCGCCAGGTGCTGCGAGCGATCGACGCAGCCAGGGACGCGATAACCGGCATCGTCGAGCTGAAGACCGGACGTCTCGAGATCGCCGCCCTGGCGACGCTCGCGGTCGACCCGATGGCGAATCTGATCGGCCGCTTCCGCGAGCTCTATCCCGGCATCGAGGTCCGCGTCCACGAACCCGAGAGCGCCGACGGGATACGAGCGCTCGTCGGTGACGGAACCTGCGAACTCGGCGCCGCCCACCTCCCGCTCCCAGGACAACTCATCGCGCACCCGCTCGGCGAGCAGGAACTGCTGTTCGTGCTGCCGCCCGAGTCGATGCCCCAGGGCGACCGTCCACTCGGCGCTCGCGAGCTCGCGACCACGCCGCTGGTGGTCGGCCCGCCCGGCACCTCGACCCGGATCCTGCTCGAGCAGGCGCTCACCGCGGTCGGCGTCACCCCCCGGATCGCGGTCGAGACCGCTGCCCGCGAGGCGATCGTCCCGCTCGTGCTCGCCGGCGCCGGCGCCGCGTTGCTCCCGGCGCCGCTCGCGCTCGAGGCGGAGCGGCGCGGGGCCACCGTCCGCGGCGCGAAGCCGAAGATCACGCGGGCCGTCGGGCTCGTCCACCGGGCCTCGCGGTTGTCGCCGACGGCGGCCGCCTTCCTCGCGCTCGCGGACGCCGACGGTAGCTGAGGGCTCAGCGGACCTGCATAACACGTCAATTCAGCCGCCAGCCCGGGGCCGTGCCGAACTATGCATGTGGGGCGTGCACCACGCGGCACGGCCACCGCGGCCGCGCTCGAATGTCGCGTTACGCATGATCCGGGGGACCGAGGATCACGCCACGCGCCACCGGCAAGCGTCGGCCCTCCCCAGATGCCCGCGGTTCGTAGCGCGAACCCCTCCGCCCCTGCGGGCCGGTCAGCTCGCCTCCTCAGCGCCGGCGAAGGCCCCTACAGGTTGGCGAGGCTGAGGTGGAGGTTCGCCCCCAGGAGAATCAACGGCCACAGGGCCGTCGCCACCACGGCCGAAAGCACCTGCGACAGGCTGCCCAGATTGGCGTAGTAGCTGTGCTGGGAGGCGACGATCACGCCGATCACGACGTAGACGATCATGGCCATGCGGGGCATCGGATGAGTTTCGCCGGACGCCGGCGCGATCCTGCGCAACGCCGGCGCGATCCTGCGCAACGCCGGCGATTCCGGATCCGAGCGGACGTGATAGTTGTCTGGCTCGCATGTACATCGAGCACGTAGCCCTGATCGTCGACGATTACGACGACGCCATCAGGTTCTTCGTCGAGGTTCTCGGCTTCGAGTTGATCGAGGACTCGCCGGCGCTGACCACCGCGGATCGGCGACCCAAGCGTTGGGTCGTCGTGCGGCCGCCGGGCGCCACGACGGGGCTGCTGCTTGCGCGCGCCGACGGCAATCGCCAGCAACGAGCCGTCGGAGACCAGTTCGCCGGCCGCGTCGGGCTGTTCCTGCGCGTCGACGACTTCGACACGCGTTACGAGCGCATGCGCGAGGCCGGAGTCGCGTTCGTCGGCGAGCCGCGGCACGAGCCGTACGGAGATGTCGCCGTCTTTCTCGACGTGGCGGGCAACCGGTGGGATCTCATCGGGCCCCGGCCGGGCGCGGAGTGAGCGCGAGCTCGACGGCCCGCCGCGCGTGTAGCTGGGTGGTGTCGAACACGGGCACCGGCGAGTCGTCGGGGCCGACGAGCAGGTCGATCTCCGTGCAGCCGAACAGGATTGCCTCGGAGCCCCGGTCGGCGAGCTCGCGCATGATCCGCCGGTACTCCTCGCGCGATTCCTCGCGCATCACCCCGACGCACAGCTCGCGGTAGATCACGTCGTGGACCAGGCGGCGGTCCGGCTCGGGCGGCACCAGCACCTCGAGATCGTGGAGCTCACGCAGCCGGCCGACGTAGAACTCCTGCTCCATCGTGTACGCCGTTGCGAGCAAGCCGACGCGGGACATGCCGCGGGCGCGCACGGCGTGCGCCGTCGTGTCGGCGATGTGGACGAACGGTACGTCGATCGCATCGGTGATGGCATCGGCGACCTTGTGCATGGTGTTCGTGCAGAGCACGAGCAGCTCGGCGCCCCCGGCGACGAGCGCAGTCGCTTCGCACCCGAGCCGCTCCCCCGCCCGCTCCCAGTCCCCGGCGCGCTGCAGCTGCTCGATCTCGGCGAAGTCGACCGACCGAAGCAGGCAGTCAGCGGAGTGAAGGCCTCCCAGCAGGTCGCGCGTGTACACGTTGATCAGCCGGTAGTACTCGGACGACGACTCCCAGCTCATCCCGCCTAGCAGTCCGATGCGCTTCATCCCTCGGAATTCTTACGACACGCGGCTCCCGACGTGCGGACGGCTAGACCTTCGTGAGCCGGTTGTACGCCGACTTCGTGGTCGCGAGGCTCGAGCCGGCGGTCCCGACCGTCGTCCGGTGACCGTCGGGGATCGCGCTCTCCTGCGTGGTCGCGCTCGGGTAGTAGTAGCTCGCCGGTTGGGTGCCGCCGCCCTGGGTTGGCATCGTCTGCTTGGTCGGCACGCTCGGCGCCGCTCCGCCCGATTCGCTGTCCTGACTGAACTCCGAGCAGGTTCCGGTCAGCGGCATCAGGGCCGAAGTTGACGGAAGCTTGGGCAGTGAGGTGTTAGGCGGGCTCTGGAACAGCGTCGAGGTGAGATCCCCCACGGTCGCCCGCCGCCACGCGGACACGCCCGGCACCTCGACGCCGAATCGCTCGCTGACCAGCTTGAGCTGCGAGGTGTGATCGAACACCTCCGACGCGATGTGGCCGCCCCGGCTGAACGGCGAGACCACGAGCATCGGAACCCTCACCCCGAGGCCGAGCGGACCGGCGATGCTGAGCGTGCCGGGATCCGGATCTCCGATGACCGGCGGCGAAGCGGTCAGGTATTCGCCGGTTGTGCCCGCCGGCGCCGTCGGCGGCGATACGTGATCGAACCACCCGTCGTTCTCGTCGTACATCAGGAAGAACGCGGTCCTGGACCACACGTTCGGGTTGGAGGTGAGAGCGTCGAGCACCAGCGAGGTGAACCACATGCCATTGGCCGGTGCCGATGACGGGTGCTCGTCGAAGCCGAGTGGCGGGATCAGCCACGAGACGCTCGGCAGTGATCCCGAGTTCACGTCGGCGACGAAGTCGCCCGGGAACGTCGGCGTGAACGCCTTCTGGTAGAGCGGCGATAGCGGGTTTCGGAATGCGGTGAAGTACGGCAGGACGTGGTCGGTCGCGCCCATCACCTCGGGGTTGGCAACCGGGTTGTAGAGCGCCGGGTTCCAGGTCGGGTACTGGGTGAGCGACGCGTACTTGCCGGTCACGCCGGCGTTGCTGGGGCTGTACACCTTCCAGGAGACGCCCGCGTCCTCGAGTAGCTCTTGGATCGTCGTCCACGAGCAGTTCCACACGAGATCAGGAGTGGCGTTGGTATCGGTCACCGGACCGCCCTGCTTGCCGGTGGGGTCGATCGTGCCGCTGTTTGCCATCAGCCGGTTGGGGTGGGTCGGCCCGAGGATCGAGCAGTGGTATGCGTCGCAGAGCGTGAACGCGTCCGCGAGCGCGTAATAGAACGGCAGGTCCTCCCGCTCGTAGTAGCCCATCGTCATCGCGCCGTGCGCGCCCTCGTACGTCGACGAGGTGTGGACCTTTACCCACGAGTCCATATCGCCGTTGTTCCAGCAGAGGTGCATCGGCCCCCAGTCATGGGTGAGATCGTCGGTGCACTCCATGCCCGCTGCGCTGTCGAGGTGGAATGGGAGCAACACGTTCGGCGGGATGAGGTCGGTGGCACCTGGATAGTCCTGCGCGAACACGCCGAGCGAATGCGCCGGATGGTCGTCGAAGCCGCGGCCACGCGGATACGCGCCGAAGTAGTGGTCGTAGGACCGGTTCTCCATCATCAGGAACACGATGTGATCGATCGCGCCAAGATCCGACCCCGCCGCCTGCGTCGAGGCCGCACGGCCGACCAGGCGGGCGCCGGCCGGCCCGGCGGCCCACGCCGCCGCCGACTTGCTGACCATCGCGCCGGCTCCGAGCATGCCGAAATAGCGCAGCAACTGACGCCGGCTGAGAGCGCGCCCCTGCAGGTCGTCGGGAAGGTCCATAGCTCCCTCGGGTACCCCCGCCCAGGATCCGGAAAACGCCGCCGGGGCAGACGTCACACGAGAAACACAAACGGCGACTAGGAGCGCCGCGCGCTCGGCCGTCTCGCGGTGGACGGTCGTACGAGTCGGCTATCTGACACCAGACGAATGTCTGATACCCCAAATTGCGGCCTGACTGTACCCTTACGCGCCGACGGGCCGGCATCCAGGGCTGCCTAGACCATC
The DNA here is from genome assembly GCA_963770615.1 of uncultured Solirubrobacterales bacterium. Classification (GTDB taxonomy): domain Bacteria; phylum Actinomycetota; class Thermoleophilia; order Solirubrobacterales; family Solirubrobacteraceae; genus Palsa-465. The sequence continues at coordinate 419,233 of CAVYQJ010000009.1, forward strand.
AACAGGGGGATTCATTTTGATTAGGAGTGCATTTGCCACGATGGCGGCGCTTGCCGCCGTGCTCGCGTTCGGGGTCAGCGGTGCCGCCGCGGCGCCACGACCGGGGACGCCGCTTACGAAAATCGCCGCGCACGACCACTTGAAGATCCCGCGCGGGCTCGCCAGAGCGATCACCCACGGGCTCGGTAAGGCGCCGCGCCTGGCGACCGCGCCCGCCGGCCAGGCGGCCGCTAAGCAGCAGGAGCTTCAGGCAAGCGACGGGATGCCGGGCGACTTTTTCGGCTATACGGTGTCGCTGACCGCCGATGGGCAGACGGCCCTGGTCGGCGCGCCGAACCGGGCGATCGGAGCCGCCTACGTTTTCGTCAAGCACGGAAGCAAGTGGTCAGAGCAGCAGGAGATCGACTCGCCCGCCGGCGCCACGCAGGACACCTACGGGTTGGCGGTGTCGCTTTCGGGCGATGGCCAGACGGCACTCGTCGGCGCCCCGACCGGTAACGGTGGAAACGGAATCGTCTACTCGTACGGGCGCCGGGGCGGCAAGTACGTGCTCGACGGCCAGATCACCGCGCCCGACGGGGCCTATGGAGACGAATTCGGCGTGTCGGTCTCGCTGTCGGGGCTCGGCAACGTCGCGCTGATCTCGGCGATTGACCACAACGGTTACCAGGGGGCCGCATACGTGTTCGTAAACCACGGAACGTCGTGGAGCGAGCAGCGCGAATACCAGGATCCGGTTGCCCCCGGCGAGGCTTACGGCTACTCGGTCTCCGAGGCCGCCGATGGGCTCACCGGCGTCGTCGGCGCGCCTTTCGCGAACGGCGGGCAGGGCGCCGCCTACGTGTTCTCGGAGTTTGGCTCCTCCCAGCAGACGCTCGTCGGCGACCCCGCGGCTCAGCCCTTCTTGTTCGGCCTGTCCGTGTCGATCGACGCTCTCGGCAACCGCGTGCTCATCGGCAGCCCCAGCGCCAACCTGGGCAACGGCGCGGCGTTCGTCTTCGACTACAAGCCCGGGAGCGGCTGGAGCGATTCCCAAGAGCTCGTCCAGTCGGGCCCGAGCGGCGCCGACCTGTTCGGCTACTCGGTCGCGCTCGACTACCTGGGTAACGTCGCGTTGATCGGCGCGACCGAGCGAAACGGAACCGCGGGCAGCGCGTTCGTGTTCGCCGGGAACGGCACGCTCACCCAGCAGCGAGAGCTGGCCGAGCCGGGCGCGGAGCCGGGCGACGAGTACGGCTACTCGACCGCGGTGGACGCCCTGGGCGACCAACTCCTGATCGGCGCCCCTTACGCCCCGTACAACGGCACCTCGCAGGGCGAGGCGTGGGCGGTCGCCAATCCGATCGGGTGAGGACCGGCGGGCGCTCGCCCGCGCTTCGGTATGGACTGAATGGAATGGCCGCCGGCTGACAGCCGGCGGCCATTCATACATCGGCACTACCCGGGCCGCCCCATCGCCGTTGTCCGGCCCCCGGCGACCGGTTAGGCTCGCGCCCAGGAGCAAACCGCACAGGGGGTAATGCCGTGGCAAGACAGGTCGTGGTCTGTTGTGACGGGACGTGGAACGTGCCAGACGAGGCGCGCGACGGGGTCGCGGCACCGACGAACGTTGCGAAGCTGGCGCTGTGCGTAGCGGTCGGTGGCGATAGCGATCAGCTGCTTTTCTACGAGCCGGGCGTCGGCACCAGGCCCGACGACCGCGTGACCGGCGGCGGGTTCGGTTATGGCCTCTCCCAGAACATCCGTAACGCGTACCAGTTCCTCGCTGAGCAGTACCAACCCGAAGACGATCTCTTCCTGTTCGGCTTCAGCCGCGGCGCCTACACGGCGCGGAGCCTGGCCGGTCTGATTCGTAACTGCGGGCTCCTGCGCCGCGAGCACGCCGACCAGGTCGACGCGGCATTCGCGTTCTACCGCGACCGGACCTCGACCACCCACCCGAGCTCGCTGACGTCCGAGATCTTCCGCCGGATGTACGCATACGACTCCTCGGACATCCATTTCGTCGGCGTCTGGGACACGGTCGGCGCGCTCGGGATCCCGAGCAACCTGCCCGGCTGGGAGGAGGTCTCCCGCGAGTACCACGGTTGGGAGCAGCTGTGGGGCTTTCACGACACCCAACTGAGCAGCCACGTTCGCTACGCCTACCAGGCGTTGGCGATCGACGAGCAGCGCGAGCCGTTTCGACCCTGCCTGTGGACGCAGGATCCGGATCCTGGGGATCAGACGCTCGAGCAGGTCTGGTTCAGCGGCGTCCACACCGACGTGGGCGGCGGGTCCCGCAGGTCCGCGCTATCCGATATCGCGCTGCTGTGGCTGGTCGGACGCGCGCAGGAGTGCGGACTGCGGCTGGACAGCGGAACGCTACGCGCAGGTGCGGGCGACGGCGACCGTCAGCCGGTCACACCGGAATACGCGGCGCCGATCGTCGATTCCCGCACCGGCATGTACAAGCTCCTCCACGCGTTCCATCGTCTGCGCGAGTTGCCCGTGACCGATGCGCCCGGTCAGCTGATCGCCTCGACCGCCGACCGGCGCTACCGGGAGCACGTCGATGACTACTCGCCACCCGGACTGACTGACTACCTCGGCGCGCTGAGCGTCGCGACCGTCGACGGGGAGGCCGGCGCGGCGCTCACGCACACGTCGCCGGCGTCCAGCTAGCCGCCTCGCTCCGTTCGCCCGGGGCCCAGGCCGCTCGGGCTACGTGCCGACGCGTTCCTGCGACAGGTTCCGGCGCCACAGGTCGAGCGTGCGCTCGAAGTGCCGGTCGGTGGCCGCCGCGTCGTACACGGGCAGGTCGGCCATCGCGAACCCGTGGCTCGTGCCCGGCAGGCGCTCGACCACGCCGGTGACCCCTTGTTCGCCGAGCTCCTCGCGGAAGCGATCGACGTTCTCGGCGGTCGCCGACTGGTCGTTCTCGGCGAACGCGAAGTAGACCTCGGCTTGGACGTCGGACAGAGCGTGATGCGGGGAGTCAGGCTGGTCGGTGACCAGCGCGGAGGGGTGGATTCCGGCCGCGGCGACGAATTGGTCCGGCATCGCGGCGGCCGCGTAAAGCGCCATGCGGGCGCCCATGCAGTAGCCGACGCTGACCTTCGGACCGTCCGCGGCGGCGGGGTCGTCCGCGATCGCATCGAAGATCGCCTCGGTGTCAGAGACGACGGCGTCGGGCTTCACGCTCCCCACGATGCTCATCAGCCGCGCCCGGTACGCCTCGTCGCCCATCCGCGAGAAGTCGAACGTCAACTTCTCGCCGGAGCGGTAGAACAGGTCCGGGGCGACGCAGTAGTAGCCGTCGGCCGCGAAGCGGCGCGCGTTGTCCTTGATCTGGTCGCGGTAGCCGACTCCGTCCATGTACAGAACGGCAACCGGGAACGGGCCGGCGCCGTCCGGATGGGCGACGAACGTCGTCATCTCGCCGTCACCGGTCGAGACCTTCATTTCCTGTTCGTACACGTCTCCTCCTTCAGTGCGAGGGTCACCACCACTTGGTCTCGCGAGCCCTGTCGGTGCCCCCGGTACCGTCGAGCGCGTCGAGCGTGGCCATGTCGTCGTCGGACAACGAGAAGTCGAAGATCCGGGCGTTCGCCTCGATGCGCTCCTGGTGGGTCGACTTCGGCAGAACGATCGTTTCGCGCTGCACGCACCAGCGCAGCAGCACCTGGGCCGCCGTCCGTCCGATGCGCTCCGCGATCCCTGCGACCGTCGGATCGGTCAGGTGGCGGCCGGTCCCGAGCGGGCTATAGGCCTCGACGGCAACGCTGCGGGCCTCGCATGCTTCGAGCAGCGCCCGCCGGTACTCGAACGGGCTGAACTGAATCTGATTGACCGCGGGCGGCGTGCTCGCGATCGAGGCGACCTGCTCTAGCTCCTGCGCGCTGAAGTTCGACACTCCGATCGAGCGCGCGAATCCACGCTCGCGCGCCGCCTCCATTCCCGGCCACGCCCACGTCGGCCCGCGCTGGGGCCAGTGGATGATGTAAAGGTCGACCTGGTCGACACCCAGCCGGCGGAGGCTGCCCTCGATCTCCGCCACCGGGATCCCGGCGGGCCGGATAGAACTTCGTGGTGATGAACACGTCCTCGCGCGGGACGCCGCTGTCGCGAAGCGCCCGCCCGACGCTCCCCTCGTTGCGGTAGGCCTGCGCGGTGTCGATGTGCCGGTATCCCGCCTCGAGCGCCCAGCGGACCGCGCGGTCGCACTCGGCGCCATCGGGAACCTGCCACACGCCCAACCCCAGCACCGGGATCACGGTGCCGTCGGCCAAGGTCCGGTGCTCGTCAGGGGTCACGGTCCCACCATCAGCTGAGCACGATCTCCGCGGCCTGGCGGAGCAGCGCCTCGTCGCCCTGGATCAAAAGCGTCGTCACGAACGAGTCCTTCCACGCTTCGAGATCATGGCGGATCTTGTCCGCGGGTCCGAGCAGGGACATCTTCTGGATCAGATCGGAGGGGATCCTGGCGGCCGCCTCGTCCTTCTTGCCGTCGAGGTAGAGGTCCTGGATGGCGACGATGTCGCTCTCGTAGCCCATGCGAATCGGCACGTTGGCGTGGAAGTTCTTGCCGCCCTTCGCCCCCATCCCACCGAAGTACAGCGCGTAGAACGGGCGGACCATGTCGACGGCCGCATCGACGTCATCGTGAACGATGAACGGCACCATCGCCGCCACCTCGAACTCCTCGGCGCCACGGCGCGCGCCGGGACGGGCGAACCCTTCCGCCAGGGCGTCAGCGTAGAAATGCTCGTGCGGGCTGAGCAGCATCGCGACCCAGCCGTCGCACAGCTCGGCGGCGAGCGCGACGTTCTTCGGGCCCTCGGCGGCGAGGAACACAGGGATGTCCTCGCGCAGCGGGCGGATCGACGCCTTCAACGGCTTACCGAGTCCAACCACCCCCGGCCCGTCTCGGAGCGGGAGCGGATAATGCGGGCCATCGTTCGTCACCGGACCCTGGCGAGCCCATATGTCGCGCAGGATCCCGACGTATTCACGCGTGCGCGCGAGCGGCTTCTCGAACGGCATCCCGTACCAGCCCTCGACGACCTGCGGACCCGACGCGCCCAGACCGAGAATGAAGCGCCCGCCGGAGAGATGGTCGAGCGTCATCGCCGCCATCGCGGTGGCAGCGGGTTGACGCGCGCTGAGCTGCACGATGGCGGTGCCGAGCCGCACCCGCTCGGTCCGGCTGCCCCACCACGCCAGCGGAGTCAGCGCGTCCGAGCCGTACGCCTCCGAGCACCACACCGAGTCGAACCCCAGTCGCTCCGCGTCGGCGATCCGCTCGACCGCGTCGGCCGGCGGCCCGCCCGCCCAGTAGCCCGTGTTCAACGCCAGTTTCAGCTGCTTGCCCATGTCGCTAACCGGCCAGCAGCTTGAAACCGTGGTCCCACGCGCCGCGCGCGCCGCCGATCTTGACCCACACGACGCAGATCGCCTCGAGCTCGCGTGAGCCCTCGATGCCGCCGATGTCGACCGTGTCCGACCAACCGAAGTCGGTCAGCACGTCCCGCACGGTGTCCTTGGCGCTCTGATCGTCCCCGGCGATCAGCATCGTCGGCTGGCCCTCGCTGAAGCTTGGATCCACGAAGTAGGGGTTTCCGATCGTGTTGAACGCCTTCACCACCCGGGCGTCGGGCAACGCGCGCTGGACGCGTTCGCCGAGGGAGTCCTCGCCGGCGATCGAGAGCTTGGGCGGAAAGCCTCCGGAGAAGTCGAGCGGGTTCATCGCATCGATCACGATCTTGCCCTTGAAGTTGTCCGGGCCCGCGTCGGCGATCGCCTCCTCCGCGGCATTTCCCAGCACGGCCAGGACGAGCAGCTCGCCGTGCGCGGCCGTCTCCGCGAACGTACCGACTTCGATGCCAGATCCATCGCCGGCGAGCCATTCGCGCAGTTCGGCCTTAGCCGGGTCGCGCGAGCCGATCATCACCTCGTGGCCGCGACCGGAGAACCCCGCCGCCAAGCACCGCCCGACCTCGCCGCTTCCCAACACCCCGACCCGCATCTGCGCCAGCCGGCCGTTCGCCATGTCTGCTCCTCTCGCGCGGTATGCGACCGGAGCCTACTGATACGGGAGATTCGTCCCCGGCTACGCTTCGGTGCTGTGCGGTGGTGTGCACGGAAGCCCGTCCTAGCCGTCCTGGTCGTGCTCGCCGGTCTCGCGCTGTCGGCGTGCGGCTCAGCCCAGACGAGCACCACGACGCGGACGATCTCGATCCCGGCGACGGCGACGGCGACGTCGCCGTCGGGCCAGGCGGCCGGGAACCCGTCCACCCCCGTGCACCGCACTCCGCGGCCGCCCGCGCTGCCGCGCGTGGGCGCAAGCCGGCGCGTGCCCGCGCCGGGCACGACTCTGATCGTGACGATTCGCTCGGTGATCGATCCGCTGCGAGACTCGGGCACCCAGGTCGTCCCCGGCATGAAGGCCGTGGCCGTTCTGGTGTCGGTGCGAAACGCGGGACCGGGCAGCTATGACAGCTCAGCCACCGGCGATTTCTCGCTCGATTCCGCCGCCGGTCAAGCGGCGCCGCTGTTCGTGAAACAGGGCGTGTGCCAGACGCCTCTCCAGGACTTCATGAACGCCGTCTCCGCCGGCGAGCTGCGGACCGGATGCGTGGCCTTCTCCATCCCGAGCGGCCAGCAGCCCACCACCGTCGGCTTCGCCCCCGACGGTGGCTCCGGCGGACCGCGCCGGCTTTGGTCGGCTCAGTAGTCGCGGCCAGGCAGCCGCAGGCGCCCCCAAGCACTCGCCCGCCGCTCCTCGCAAGCGCCAGGCCCGCCCCGGGTTGCTCGGGGCGGGCCTGGTCAGCGACGTTCGACGGTCGCGCGGGACTAGCGCGAGGACTTCCTCAGGAGATGTTCACCGTCGACGGCGATGATGCGATTCCGTTGGCGATCACGACCAGCGTGCTCCGGCCCCTGGGAGTGCCCCAGGGCACGGTGAACTCGGTCGAGGACCTGGTGCCGGGGGCAACCGACACCGACGTCCAGTCGTGCGTCCGGGCGTAGGTGACCACGCCCGTGGCGTTGTTGGTGAGGCGTACCAGGGGGAAGTTGGTGCTGTCCTGGACGTCGTCACCGTAGACGGCCCCTTGATCCAGCCCGGCCAGCTGCTTGCCGGACAGGTTGTAAGTGCCGCCTGGCCTGAGGTTGTTGTCACTCAGCGACCTGATCGAGGGCGCCCACGCCGGGCTCGGCGCGCCGCTCCCCGTGTACACCTCCATATCGCTGCTTCCGTCGTTGTATAGAACCTGACCGTTCGGCAGATCGAGCATCCGCGTCTGATACGAGGTGTCGTTCTCCGCGTTCGGCGCGTCCGGTATCTGGGTCAGTGAGCCCGAGCCCGCCGGGTTGTAGATCCAGAAGTGAGTCGGGATGTTGTACGCGCACGCGCTGGCGTCGAACAGGACGGTCCCATCCGGCAGCGTCGCCCCCGGCCCATCTGTGCTGGCGTACTGCTCGCCGCCGACGGTCGGGATCTCGGGCCCCGCGGCCCATGAGCCCATCGTCCCTGCCTTGTATTGGTACAGCCCGGTCTGCGCCGGGGTGTTCGTCGTGCACGGGTCTGGATATTCGTCCGTGCTCGTACCGGCCCCGACCACGAACACGTTCCCGCCCGGCAGCTCGGCCTGTGGGCCGATCTCGACCAACGGCCACGGATTGACGGGAAAACCGTTGGGGGCCTCGGCCCCGGAGAAGGTCCACGTGTTGCTGCCCGGGTTGAACAGCTGCGAGCCGCCCACGGCTGCCCACACGTCGACGGTCAGGACCTGGCCGCTCGGCTCGAGCGTCCATCCCTCTTCGTCGTTGGGATCCTCTTTGCCCGTCGCCGGAATCACGGTCCAGGTCAGATTCTTCGCGTTGAGCAACGCATCGTCGACGGTCGGTTCCGGATCCGTCAGGCAGGTGTTACACGGATGCTGGAGCATGAAGGTGCCGTCGTTCAGGACCTCGCTCGCGGCGTCGCCCATGTTCGTCCAGCCTTTCGGCGGGGCGACCGAACGCCAGCTGTTGGTGACCGGGTCGTAGATCTCGCCCTGATCTGACCACACTGCGTTTTCCCCGTTGTACTCGCCGCCTTCGACGATCATGCGCCCGTCGGGCAAGATCGCGGAAGCGAAGTACAAGGGCGCGTAGTCCGCCGGCATCGACGCGATCTGGCTCCACGTCCCATCGACGTAGCTGCCGTTCGCGTCGGGCGTGAGCTTCCACCACTGGTTCGTGCCACCGGTGGTGTTGTTGTCGGGCTCGTTGTGGACGAGCACGGTGCCGTCGCTCTCCAGCAGCATCGTGCCCGGCGTCTGGAACGGAGGCGGGTTCACGAGCGGCGTCCAGGGAGACGACGAATCCCTCGGAGCAAGATTGGGCTTCACGCCCGAGGACGCCACCGGATGCTTGAACGGCGTGAGAATCGGGTGGCCGGCCGACTCGGCCGGCAGCGCGGCAAGCTCGGCGTGGCTGGCCCGGTGCGCGCCCGCCACGGGCGCACTGGCAACGACCAGCACGGCCAGCACGGCCAAGGCAGACGCTCCTGCAGCGACGCCGGCCACCACCGCAAATCGACGACGGATCGAAAGCAAATGTCCTCCCATCAGTTCGCCCAGCGTTTTTTGGCTGCACCACCCTACTCGGACCCGATGCAACCCGGTCAGAGGCCGTTCTGTACGTCAGAGATCCGACAAGGCTGGCGGTCCGAGGCCGTCCGTAAAGCAACGTGTCACGCTCGCGCGCCCGGCGGTGTCTTCATGACGAAACCGACACACGCACACGGAGGACGTCATGGCATTACGCGTTCCGAAAGCGGAGCTCGCAACCGGGCTCAGCGAAAGCATGATCGAGCAGTTCGGCGCCGTACCCGAGCCCGTGGAGGTCGTCTGGCACAACCGGAAGGTCGCCGACTTCGCGCTTGAGCTTGGAGGGAAGGTGGGCACGTGGGATGCGGTCGACGAGAGCCTCAAGTCGTTCGCACACATGGCCGTCGCGGCGCAGGTTGGCTGCAGCTGGTGCCTCGACCTCGGCTACTTCCAGGCGCAGAACCGGAACCTCGACATGGCCAAGGCGAGCCAGGTGCCGCGCTGGCGAGAGTCGGAGGTGTTCGCGCCGCTGGAGCGCGACGTGCTGGAGTACGCGGAGGCGATGACGAACACGCCGCCCACCGTCACCGACTCGCTGTCAGCTCGCCTGCTCGACCGGCTCGGCTCGGCGGCGTTGATCGAGCTCACCGTGTTCATCGCGTTCTCGAACTTCTCGACCAGGAGCAACGTCGCGCTCGGGGTCGAGTCGCAGGGTTTCTCCGCGGCGTGCCAGATTCCGCTGGCCGCGCGTCCGGAGGTCGCGGCGTAGCCGTCGACAAGATGTCCGAGGACCCGTTCGTCGCCCACCGCAACCTGCTGTTCACGGTCGCCTACGAGATGCTCGGCTCGAGGGCCGACGCGGAGGACGTCCTACAGGAGGCGTGGCTGCGGTGGGCCGACGTCGACCAGTCTCAGGTGCGCGACTCGCGTGCGTACCTCATCCGCGTCGTAACGCGGCAGGCGCTCAACCGGATGCGCACGTTGTCGCGCCGGCGCGAGCAGTACGTCGGCGAATGGCTTCCGGAGCCGCTGCTCACCAGCCCGGATATCGCCGAGGACGTCCAGCTCGCGGAGAGCGTGTCGATCGCGATGCTGACCGTGCTGGAAACGCTCGGGCCGACGGAGCGGGCTGTGTTCGTGCTGCGCGAGGTCTTCGAGATGCCCTACGGCGAGATCGCCGAATCCGTGGGTAAGTCGACGGTCACGGTGCGACAGATCGCTCGGCGAGCACGCGAACACGTCGCGGCTCGCCGGCCTCGGGTACGCGTGAGCCGGTCCGAGCAGCAGGCCGTGGTCGAGCGGTTCCTCCTCGCGGTGCGAACCGGGGACCTGCATCAGCTGATGGAGCTGCTGGCACCGGACGTCGTCTTCATCGCCGACGGTGGCGGCGTCGCCCGCGCCGCCCGTTCGCCGATCCGCGGTGCCGAGGTGGTGGCGAAGGCGCTCGCGCGGGCGCACCGAGTGCTCGCCACGCTCGAGACGACCACCGTGTGGCTCAACGGAGCGCCCGCGGGTCGGATCGAGATCAACGGCGAACCGGCCGCGGCGAGCCTCGTCGTGGAGGACGGGAGGGTTACCCGGATCTACGTGACGGTCAACCCGCAGAAGCTCACGCGCCTGGACGAACCGGTGGAGCTCGTCCGGTAACCCCGGGCCGTCGACTAACCGCTCTCGCCGACGCTCGCCGGGTTGAGCAGGGTGCCGCACAGCGCCGGGGCGGTGGCGTCTTGCGAGACCGCGCTGTCGAGTTCGCTCCGGTTCAGCACCATGTCGTAGTGGCCGCTGTTGTCGTAGTCGATGCCGTGGACCACGACCACCGCGTTACCGTTGCGGATCGCGTTGGCCGCAGCGGTCGTGAGGGTGATCGTGCGCTGGTAGTGGATGTTCCCGCTCGTGGGATACCTGCTGAAGGCGAGCATGCTGTTCATGGTGGTGTCGCCACTGAGGGTGAGCGCCGCGGCCATCGGCCCGTAGTACTTGAGACCATCCGTCGTGCTGATCGCGAGATGACCGTTGTACAGCCTCGCGGCGGACGCCGGCGGGCAGATGCCCTCCCCGAACGCATGCACGTGGATGGGGTGGGACGCCCCGTCGAGCAGACCGGTCGTGTCGACGGTGAAGGTGGCAACGTCGCCGTGCAGGGTGACAGCGGCAGTGCCGGTGCCGGTCACGTGGTTGTCCGGAACCGGTAGCAGCACCGCTTGGAACAGCTGCCCGGCGCCACTCGTGGAACTGCCGGACGTCAACACGATCACGAGCACCACCGCCGCGACCACGACACCCACGAGCCCCGCGATCGCCCACCGGTACCGTCGCAGTCGCCCGCCACCATCGTGCTCGCCGGGAGCCGCGGGCCCCCCGGGGCCTCCTCCGACCTGCGACGCCGGCGCCGGGGTCTGCTGCTCCCCCACGTTCGGCCCGGACGCGGTCCCAGCGGCCGTCGGTCTGGCGTCGCCGGTCGCCACCATCGACGGCGCGCCCCCGTAGCGCGTCCCACTGAGCGCCGCGGCGGCGTCGCGCGCAAGGTCTCCCGCCGACAAGTAGCGGTCATCGGGCTTCTTGGCCATCGCCTTCTGGACCACCGGCGTGAACTCGGGGTATTCGTCGACGAGCGGAGCCTCGAGCACAGGCGGCGGATCGTGCACGTGCGCGAACATCGTGGCCAGCGTCGTCTCGCGCTCGTAGGGAACCTTCCCCGTCAGCATCTGGAAGAACACACATCCGAGCGCGTAGACATCGGTGCGGGCGTCGGCGGGATCGCCGTTGACCTGCTCGGGAGCCATGTAGTCGGCGGTGCCCACGAGGCTCCCGGCGACCGTGAGCTCCGCCATCGTGCTGCTCCGCTTGGCGAGTCCGAAATCGGTCAAATAGGCGCGCTCCTCGCCATCGCGGACCGTGAGCAGCATGTTCCCGGGCTTGATGTCCCTGTGCACGAGACCCTTGGCGTGAGCGGCATCGAGCGCGAACGCCATCTGGGTCAGAATCTCCACCGCCCGGGACGGATCCAGGGCCCCGTCGCGCACGAGCAGGTGGCGGAGGTCCTCGCCGTGCACGTAATCCATGGCAAGGAACAGGAACCCGTCCTGCTCGCCGGCATAGCGGATCGCCACCACGTTCGGGTGATCGATCGAAGCTGCGATCTGCATCTCCCGCTGGAAGCGCCGGCGGAACTGGTCGTCGTCGGCCAGCTCCGGAGCCAGCACCTTGAGCGCATAGACGCGCCCAAGCGCGACGTTCGTCACGCGATAGACGATGCCCATCCCCCCCGACCCGATCTGCTGCTCGATGCGGTACCCGCCGAGCTCTGTGCCCCGCTCAAGGCGGCTGCCCCTTAACGACATGCCCTGGATCTTGGTCGGCCCGCGCGAAGACGTCAAGGTTCCCATTCCGTCCGGCCGGCGACCCGGGACGCGTTCGAGGCACGAACCGGCTCGCCACGTCGCCCGAATATGATCGCGGCGTGATCCAGCACGACGCGTTCGTGGTCGAGCCGTGGGCGATCCATGAGACTGCGCTTGATCTCGACCGGTTGGCGCAGACCGAGTCGGTGTTCGCGCTCGCCAACGGGCACGTCGGGATGCGTGCGAACCTCGACGAGGGAGAGCCGTTCGGGATGCCGGGCACCTATCTCGCCGGGTTCTACGAGACTCGGCCGCTCCCGTACGCGGAGGCCGGGTATGGCGATCCCGAGGATGGGCAGACCGTGGTCAACGTCACCAACGGCAAGATCATCCGGCTGTTGGTCGAGGATGAACCGTTCGACGTTCGTTACGGCGAGCTACGCAGCCACGAGCGCGTGCTCGATCTCCGCGCGGGAGTGCTGCGCCGCGCCGCCGAGTGGGTCTCGCCGACAGGCCGTTCCGTTCGCATCTCCTCGACCCGAATGGTCTCGTTCCGGCAGCGCGCGATCGCTGCGATCCGGTACGAGATCGAGCCCCTGGACGCTGCGGTGCAGGTGGTCGTCCAGTCCGAGCTCGTCACCAACGAGACGTTGCCGATGACCGAGCCGGACCCGCGGGCGGCCGCGGCCCTCAGTTCGCCGCTGGTCTCGGACCTGTTCTCCGACCACGACCTTTACGCGACTCTGGTTCACACCACGAGGTCGAGCGGCCTGACCGTTGGCGCGGCGATGGATCACCGGATCGATGGACCCGCGGATACGGAGACCCGCATGACGAGCGCCTCCGATCTCGCTCGGCTTACGATCACGGCGACGGCGGCGCCGGGCGCGCCTCTGCGTCTGACGAAGTTCGTCGCCTACGGCTGGTCGGGCACGCGGACGGTTCCGGCAGTCCGCGACCAGGTTACCGCGTCCCTGGCGGGCGCCGTTCACACCGGTTGGGACGGGATGCTCAAGGAACAGCGCGCCTATCTCGACACTTTCTGGGCGGCTGCCGACATTGAGATCGACGGCGACGCGGAGCTTCAGCAGGCGATCCGCTTCGCGCTCTTTCATACACTCCAGGCGGGAGCGCGGGGCGAGCGGCGGCCGATTCCGGCCAAGGGACTGACCGGTCCAGGCTACGACGGCCACACGTTCTGGGACACCGAGGCGTTGGTGCTGCCCCTGCTCACATACACGCGGCCGCGCGCCGTCGCGGATGCATTGCGCTGGCGTCACCAGACGCTGGATCTCGCGCGCGAGCGGGCGCGTTCGCTCGGGCTTCGCGGCGCCGCGTTTCCGTGGCGGACGATCGCCGGGGAGGAATGCTCTGGCTACTGGCCGGCGGGCACGGCGGCGTTCCACATCAACGCCGCAATCGCGAACGCCACGGACCGCTATCAGCTGATCACCCAGGACGAGGCGTTCGAGCGTGAGGTGGGTGTCGAACTGCTTGTCGAAACGGCCCGGTTGTGGCGCTCGCTCGGCCACCATGACGCCGCCGGCCAGTTTCGCATCGACGGGGTCACCGGGCCGGACGAATACAGCGCAATCGCCGACAACAACGTCTATACCAATCTGATGGCAGCGCGGAACCTCCGCGCCGCTGCCGACGCCGTCGAACGACACCCGGACGTGGGTAAGCAACTGGCCGTCGACGACGAGGAGGCCGCGAGCTGGCGCGACGCCGCCACAAAGATCTTCGTCCCCTACGACGAGTCGCTCGCGGTCCACCCCCAGGCTGCCGGCTTCACCCAACACGACGTGTGGGACTTCGACTCGACCCCGCCGGAGAACTATCCGCTGCTCCTGCACTACCCGTACTTCGACCTGTACCGCAAGCAGGTCGTCAAGCAGGCGGACCTGGTGATGGCGCTGTTCTTCGCGGGGGAGGCGTTCACCGACGAGGAGAAGGCTCGAGACTTCGCCTATTACGAGCAGCTGACAGTCCGCGACTCATCGCTGTCGGCCTGTATCCAGGCGGTCGTGGCCGCCGAGGTTGGCCACATCGAGCTGGCCTTCGACTATTTCGCCGAAGCCGCGCTGCTTGACCTCGACGACATCGAGCACAACACCCGTGACGGCGTTCACATCGCTTCGCTTGCGGGAGCGTGCATCGCCGCGCTCGCCGGCTTCGGCGGGCTTCGCGACCACGACGGGACGCTCAGCTTCATGCCCCGCCTCCCGCAAGCTCTGACCCGCGTCGCGTTCAACCTCCGCTGTCGCAAGAACACGCAGATGAGAATCGAAGTCGAGCAGACCCAGGTCACATACTCGCTGCTGAAGGGCGAACCACTCGACATCCACCACCACGGGCAGCCCGTGAGTGTGACAGCCGACCACTCCGTTCGGCGCGAGATCCCGCCGGTTCCGAAACTGGAACGGCCGACGCAACCAGCGGGTCGCGAGCCAGCGCGCCGGCTGGTGTCGGGCGACCAGCAGCAGCAGCTCAAGGCTTCGGCCAGCGACTAGGGGACCAGGACGACTTTGCCGACGTTTCGCCGCTCGGCGATGAAGCGATGCGCCTCGGGCGCTTGGTCAAACGAGAAGGCCGCGGCGACGACCGGCTTGAGCGCGCCGTCCTGGAGCGCCGGTATCAGCGGCTCGATCACACGGTCGAGAGTTCCCTCGGCGTCCCACCAGGACAGCAGGTTGAGCCCGAACACGCCCTTGTTCTCGCTCATCACTCCGAGGCCCTTCCACCACGGCATCGACGAGAACGGGCTCTTGGCGAGGGTCCTGAGCGCTGTCGGCATGTTGCGCCTCTCCCCCGTCTGCACCTCAGAGGCCCCGTACATGATCAGCCGTCCGCCTGGACGGAGCAGCGCGTAGTCCTTGCGAAAGCTCGACGGGCCGAGCGCGTCGAAGGCGACATCTATCCCCTCACCACCGGTGAGCCGGCGCACCTCCTCGGCGAAGTCCTGGGTGCGGTAATCGATCGCGTGGTCGACGCCCTGCTCGCGGATCGCGTCGTGCTTCGACGACGACGAGGTACCGAACACCTCAGCCCCGATGCGCTTGGCGATCTGCGTCGCCGAGATCCCCACGCCGCCGGCGGCAGCATGAATCAGCACCCGCTCTCCCGCCTTGAGACCTGCCATCACGACAAGCCCGGCCTGGGCGGTCGCGTAGTTGACCGGGAACGCCGCACCCTGCTCGAACGACAGGTGGTCAGGCAACTTGTAGACCATGTTCTCGGGCACCGTCACCAGCTCTGCCTGGCCGTTGAACCGCGTACCCGCGAGCACCCGCTCACCCAGCGTGACCGAATCGACGCCGCTCCCCACCGACTCGACTTCACCCGCCACCTCATACCCGACGACGCACGGAACCTTCGGCGAGTCCGGGTACAACCCCGTCCGGGCGAGCGTGTCGGCGAAGTTGATCCCCGCCGCCTTGACCGCGATCCGCACCTCGTCGCGCCCGACCGGCGGGTCGGGCCGCTCCTGGACCTTCAGAACCTCGGGGCCTCCGTGCCTGGTGATCACAACCGCCCGCATCGACGCGAGGACTCTATGCGAACCCCGAACGCGGCGAGATCGCCGCCTCCTCGTCAGTTCCCGGTGCTCGTGTGAGCCGGGGCCAATCCGGTCTGGTAGGCGAGGACCACGGCCTGGACCCGGTCGCGCAGCCCGAGCTTGCGCAGGATGCGCGCCACGTGAGTCTTGACGGTGGCCTCGCTCAGCACCAGCTCCGCGGCGAGCTCGGCGTTGCTCAGGCCCCTGGCGAGTAACTGGAGGACCTCGAGCTCGCGTGGGGTCAGCTCCGACAGGTCGCCGTGTACGGCCGGCGGCGCCGACGGCGCCGACGCGAACCGTTCGACCAGCCGGCGGGTGATCGACGGCGCCAGCAGGGCATCGCCAGAGCGGACGGTGCGCACCGCGTCGACGAGCTGCTCCGGGGAGACGTCCTTGAGCAGGAAGCCGCTCGCGCCCACGGTCAGCGCGGTGTACACGTACTGGTCGAGATCGAAGGTGGTGAGGATGATGATCCGGCAGTCGGCCCCGGCCGACCCGGCGACGATCCGCCGGGTGGCCTCCAAGCCGTCCATCCCCGGCATCCGGATGTCCATCAGCACAACGTCCGGCCGGTGCTCGAGCGCGGCGACCAGCGCCTGTGCGCCGTCGGCTGCCTCGCCGACGACCGGGATGCCCGCCGCGCCGAGGATCATCCGGAAGCCGCTGCGAACAAGCGCCTGATCGTCGGCGATCACCACACGGGGTGGCGTGGCCGGATCGCTCACCGGCCGGAGGTCACGGCGACGAGTCCGTTGCGTGGGGCCGGTGCCGCGGTGTGGCGGCCGGGCGGTGGAGCGTCGACCGGGAATCGCGCGCTGACGATCCAACCGCCGCCCCGGCGGGGTCCGGCGTCGAGCACCCCGCCGTACAGCGCGATCCGCTCGCGCAGGCCGATCAGCCCGCGCCTCGCGCCGGCAGGGACCGCGGGCGCAACCGCGAGGATCGGCCGGCCGGTGTCGGCGACCTCCACCACGAGTTGGCCGTGGCCCTGGTTGAGCCTCACGGCCGTCCGTGGCTTGCCGGCGTGCTTGATCACGTTCGTGAGCGCTTCCTGGATTACACGGAACACCGCCAGGTCGAGTCCCGGCGACAGCTCGTGGGGCAGCTCGCCCACTTGCAACTCGATCGGCAGCCCGGCCGCGGTCAACCGGGCGACGAGCACCGGCAGCTGGGCCAGACCCGGCTGCGGCTCGAGCTCGGCCGGGGTCGGCGCGTCCGGCGTACCTGCTTCCCCGCCCGGCCCGTGCGTGGGACTGAGCAGCCCGAGCAGGTGACGGAGCTCGGTCATCGCCGCGCGCCCGCTCGCCTCGACCGCCAGCATCGCCGCCCTGGCCTCGCCGGGTGCCTCGGCCAGGACCTGCCGCGCGGCGCCGGCCTGCACGATCATGACGCTGACGTTGTGCGTGACGACGTCGTGCAGCTCGCTCGCGATCCGAGCCCGCTCGAGCTCTAGCGCGCGGCGGGTGGCAGCCTCGTGCTCGGCGAGCATCCGGTCGCGTTCTGCGGCGGCGTGCACGGCGTAACCGACGGTCACGGTCAGCGCCAGCGACACCAGGATCAGGAGCGCGGTCGTCCCCCAGAGCACCGCGCCCACGACGACCCAGAGCCAGGGCACCGTCACGAGCGCGGCCCCCCGGAAGCGGCTGTATACGACCGCGGAGTACCCGCCGAAAACGACGATGCCGAGCGCGACCGGCTTGACGTCGTACCTCGTCACGAGCACCTCGAACACCAGCAGCACGCACGCCGTCAGGGGGTAGCGCCTGCGGGCCGCGAGCAGGGCGCCCGCGACCAGCAGGGCAACCGACATTCCCCCGCCGCGGACGGTCAAGCGCACCACAAGGACGATGAGCGCGGCCAGCACTGCGTCGGTGTACAGGTCTCGCCGCGAAGGCAGCGACCGAGGCTCGACGGACCGCGCGAACTCGAGCGCAACGCGGATGCGCCGGCGCATGGTCGTGGGCGTGTGCTCCTCCACGAACCGCATTATCGCCTCGGCCGCCCGCCACGTCATCCGTCTCGCTACGTACTCACGTACCTCGCAAGGATGATCTGCGGTCGCGGCTACCCCGAATGCGGTACGCGAGTTACATCGCCGTGCCGACGAC
This sequence comes from uncultured Solirubrobacterales bacterium, assembly GCA_963770615.1. Lineage (GTDB taxonomy): Bacteria > Actinomycetota > Thermoleophilia > Solirubrobacterales > Solirubrobacteraceae > Palsa-465. Next base: position 436,817 of record CAVYQJ010000009.1, read on the forward strand.
AGATCACCGAGCGCTCCGTACGTTCTGGCCATGGACGCTCTAGTGCAGATCAACGACGTGACGAAGCGCTACGACGGGTCGGAACAGCCCGCCGTGGATGGGATAACGCTTGAGATCGCGGCCGGGGAGGCGGTGGCCGTGATGGGCCCGTCCGGCAGCGGAAAATCGACGCTCCTGAACCTGATCGCCGGCCTCGACCGGCCGACGAGCGGGATGATCGCCGTGGCGGGCAAGCGGATCGACCGGCTCACCGAGACCGGCATGGCCCGCTGCCGGCGGGGCGAGATCGGGATGATCTTTCAGTTCTTCAACCTGCTGGATGACCTGACCGTCGCCGACAACGTTCTGCTGCCGGCGCAGCTGGCCGGGATGCGTAGGTACCACGCACGAGCGCGCGTGAACGAACTGCTGTCCGCGCTGCACATCGAGCACCACCGCGACGCCTACCCGGGCCGGCTCTCCGGCGGCGAGCGCCAGCGGGTGGCGATCGCCCGTGCGCTGGTCAACCGCCCGGCGGTGCTGCTGGCCGACGAGCCTACCGGGGCGCTCGACACCGCCACGGGAGAGGAGATCGGCCGGTTGCTGCTCGAGCTCAACCGCTCCGGGCAGACGCTCGTGATGGTGACCCACAACCCCGAGTTGGCGGCACGCTACACGCACCGCGCGGTCCACCTGATCGACGGTCGCATCGCCCGGTTGACCGGTGATCCGCTCCCGATGGTCCATGCGGCCGAGGTGCTGTGATGCGTCTGGGTGCGGTCCTCAGCGCGGTGCGCGGCGGAATCGGCCGCCGCCGGTTGGTCCACACGATCGTCATCGCTCTGGTTTTGGTCGTCTCCACCGCTTCCTCGGTCCTCGGTCTCGCCCTCGTCGCCGATTCTCACGCGCCGTTCGATCACGCCTTCTCGGCGCAGCACGGCGCGCACGTCGTGGCCACAGTCGACGGCTCGCGCGCGACGCCCGCGCAGCTGGCCGCCACCGCCCGCCTCTCGCAGGTGACCGCCGCGGCGGGGCCGTTTCCCGAGACGAACGTGACCGCCACCGATTCCTCCCCGGGCTCGCTGGTGAACTTCCCGCCGCTCACCCTCGTCGGTCGGACCACGCCCGGAGGCCCCGTCGACGACATCACGCTCGAAGCCGGCCACTGGCCGCAGCGCGCCGGTCAGATCGTGATGGAGACCAATACCGATGGGTTCGGGGCCGGGATCGGTGACACGGTGACCGTGACCAGCGCGCCGGGCAAGCCGCGCCTGACGGTCGTCGGCCTCGCCACATCGGTCTCGCGCTCGGCCGACGCCTGGGTCGCTCCGGACCAGATCACGGCGCTGAGCCCGCCGGGCACGCCGGGCATCGTGGAGATGCTCTACCGCTTCCGCAGCGCCGGCACTGCGTCGGCGGTCAGCGCGGGTACCGCGGCAGTTACCAGGGCGCTGCCGTCCGGCGCGGTGACCGGCACACAGTCGTATCTCAACGTCCGTGCCGCGCAGCACGATCAGGTCGCGGTGTACGCGCCGTTCGTGGTCGCATTCGCGCTCATCGGCCTGGTCATGTCCGTGCTGATCGTGGCCAACGTGGTCAGCGGCGCTGTGATCGCGGGTTACCACCGGATTGGCGTCCTCAAGAGCATCGGGTTCACGCCGGGCCAGGTGGTCGCCGCCTACACCGGTCAGGCGATCGTGCCCGCCGTCGCCGGCTGCCTGGGCGGCGTGGCGCTCGGCAACCTGCTCTCGGTGCCGCTGCTCCACAAGACCGCCGACGTCTACGGAGTCGGGCGGCTCGGAGTGCCGATATGGGTGAACTTGGCCGTCCCGCTCGCGATGTGCGGCCTGGTCGGTCTGGCTGCCGTCCTGCCGGCGCTGCGCGGCGGTCGGCTCAGCGCGACGCAAGCGCTGGCGACGGGCCGCGCCCCGCGCACGGGCCGCGGCTATCTGGCGCACCGCCTGCTGGGCCGGCTGGCTTTGCCCCGGCCGGTGACGATCGGCCTCGCGTCACCGTTCGCCCGCCCGGCGCGGATGGTCGCGACGCTCGCGGCGGTTCTCCTCGGCGTTACCGCCGTGACCTTCGCCGTCGGGCTCGTCACCTCGCTCAGGCGCGCCGTGGCTGACCTCGATCTCACTAACACCGAGCAGGTGCAGGTCTACTACAACGAGCCCGGGCCGCCCAGCGTGGGGCAACCCGGCCGAGCTCAGCCGTCTTCCTCCGCTCAGTTTCAGCGGGTAGTCACTTCGGCGCTTCAGTCCCAGCCTGACACCGCGCACTACGCGCTCGAGGAAGATAACCAGTACGTCAAGGTTTCCGGGCTGGTCCAGCCGATTCCGGTGACCGCGTTCCTCGGCGACGCCCGGTGGATTTACACGATGTCGATCGGTCACTGGTACACCGGCCCCGATCAAGCGGTGGTACCCAAACGCTTCCTCACGACCCTCCACATCGCGATCGGCGACACGGTCACGATCACCGGCGCCGGCGGGCGTGCGGTCCCAGTCCGGATCGTCGGCGAGGTGTTCGACCAGGACCACCAGAGCCTCAGTATGCTGACCGACTGGCGGACGCTGACCGCCGCCGAACCGGGCCTCACGCCCGATCCGATGAACGCCCAGTACGACGTCGGCCTGCGTTCCGGCACGGATCCCAATGCGTACGTTCACGCGCTCGGCCCGAAGCTCGGGTCGAACTACGGCGTCTCGGTCAACCAGAACGGTGGCGGCGCCACGGTCGCGATTGCGCTCGCCGGCACGCTCACGCTGCTGCTGTCGATCGCCGCGGGCCTCGGGGTGCTCAACGCCGTCGTGCTCCACACCCGCGAACGCGTCCATGACCTCGGCGTGTTCAAGGCGGTCGGGATGACGCCGCGTCAGACCGTCGCGATGGTCCTCTGCTCGGTCGCCGGCACGGGTCTACTGGCGGGCGTGCTCGCGGTCCCCGCCGGGATCCTCGTGCACCGGTACGTAATCCCGGCGATGGCCGGCGCCGCCGGGCTCGGCGTCCCCCCGAGCCTCCAGAACGTGTACGGCGCCGGCGAACTCGCGGTGCTCGCGCTCGCCGGGCTGGCGATCGCCCTCGCCGGCGCGCTCCTGCCGGCGGGCTGGGCGGCGCAATCCCGAACCGCCTCGGCGCTGCGAGCCGAGTAGCAGCGGCAGTGAACGACACATAGGTGACTCGTCCCACTCGTGCCGCGAACGTGTGTTCGCGGCCGGGCTAGACTTCATCGTGTGTCGCTCGTCTTCCAACCCTCGTTGTTTGGCTCCTTTGGCGAACTCGGCATCGCCGATCTCGGCGACGCCGTCGAGCGCCGGCCGCTGTCCGAAGGCGCCTGGATTGACCTGCGACCGGGATTTGTCACCAGGGCGGACGAGCTGTTCGACGCACTGGCGGACACCGTGCCGTGGCACGAGGAGCAGATGCACATATACGACAACACCGTGCGCGTCCCACGGCTCCTGGCCCGCTACGCGGAGGGCGAAGCGCTCCCCCATCCGGTGCTCGACGAGGCCCGCACGGCGCTGAATGCCCACTACGCCGAGGAGCTCGGCGAGCCATTCGTCAGCGCCGGGCTGTGCCTGTACCGCGACGGCAACGACAGCGTCGCCTGGCATGGAGACCGCATCGCCCGCGAGAGCCCGGGCGACACGATGGTGGCGATCGTCTCGCTCGGCGCCACGCGACCGTTCGGGCTACGGCCGAAGTCCGGTGGCCCGGGACTGCGGCTCCAACTGGGCCACGGGGACCTGCTCGTGATGGGCGGGACCTGCCAGCGGACCTGGTTGCACGGCATCCCCAAGGTGGCCAACTGCCTGGGCGCACGCATCAGCATCCAGTTTCGCCCGCACTGGGGCGAGCGCCTTGGCAAGCCCACCGGCGATACTCCGAAGGTCAGCCGGACCGCGTCAGTCGCCGTGCCCCTCGACCGCCCGTAGTCCGGGCCGGCTCGCGGGCGTTGACTCGTCGAGCTCCGCGGACAGCGCCTCGCTCTCGAACTGGGCGAGTGCCTCCTCGCAGGCGGCGACGGCCGCGGCGGCCTCCTGACGCCCGGGCGCATCGAAGTAGTCGCGCCCGCGAATGGCAGCGAGCCACTTCTGGTAGCGGGCGAGGTCAGCGTCGGACTCCTCCAATTCCGTATAGGTGGTCCGGCCGCGCCGGCGCTCGAGCTGGAGCTCCTCGTGGAATTGCCGCGTGCTCTCGACGATCTCGCCGTATTCGTCGGTCCGTTCGCGTTGGATCGCGTCGATGACCGCCGCTTCCTGCTTGGCGTCCGTCAGGCGGATGCGGCGCATCTCGCCGTTGCCGCCCTCCTCCCGCAGTCGGGTCACTACTCGCGCTGCGGTGCGCGTGGTCTTCGCTGTCGCCGGAAGTAGGCATACGGACTGCTGGATGTAGTGAGCTCCCAGGCTGCGCAGATTGCGCCATGCGTACACGCGGAGTGTCGAGCTCGCGCCGGGCGGGGTCGAGACGGTGATCAGTAGCCAGTCGCGCTCCACGGTGCGTTAATCATTCCAGACGTCGAGGGCCGTCGGGCGGGCGGGTTTTATCGCCAGTCGCAGGTCCGGTCCGCGTCGTCGCGAGCGGCGAACGCGGTAGCCCCAAGAACCCGCGTCGGCATCGACGAGCTGGCGTTACTGTGACTACGTACTGTGCGTTTCATTGGGAGTGCAACGCGCGCATCGTCACGCGGCCGATTCGGTGGACGAGCGGGTTACCTGACCTATCAGGTGAGTAACTGTCCAGGTGGGCAGTCCGGGGTTGACGTCGTGTCCCGGTCGTGTTAGGGAATACAACAGTTAGTACGACCGGCCAAGCAAACGACCTTGTAAGTCAACTGATTAAGGGAGGTCTAGATGGGTTTTCTGCTCCTCGGTATCGACAGCTTGATCGCTTGCTTTGCCGTTGGTGCGCTCGTTAACCGGCGGTCTTGGTTCGCTTACGCCGCGCTCTTCGGGGTCTGCGATGCAGGTGGATTCCTGCTCGGGACGGCGTTTCACTGGAGCATCCCGGACGGCACGGCCAGTGTTGTCGAGACAGCGGTCCTCGTCGGGCTGGGCTTGTACTGGCTCGGCATCGCGTTGTACGCGCAACGGCTTGCCGAAACCCGGTGGGTTTGGGCCCTTCCGTTCGTACTGAGCATCGACAACATCACCTACGGCCTGATCGACCACGCCTGGTCTCACTCGGTCGCGGTCCAGGCCATCGAGCAGTTGATCTCGAGCGCGCTGCTCGCCGGCATCGGGCTTCTCGCGAGCGCCGCCGTCATGCGCGTAGTCCCGGGTTCGAAGCAGCGGAGCGCTACCTTCGCGGCCGGGTTCGCCGGGGCCGCTTTGATCGTCGCGGCACCGGTCCTGCTGGCCGTCGGGTAGGCGAGACCGAGGTCACTCTACTGCCGCCAGGATTCTGGTCAGCGGTCGCCCGGGCGCGAGTTGTCGTTCGGGCACCGCTGGCCCGTCGGCGCCGGTTTGCTGCGCTGGTCAGGTTGGGCGGGCCCGGAAACGACCCGCTCCGCGAGGCCGGCGTCGTCCGAGCCGACCTCGCGGCATCTTCGTCCAAGCATCACTTCGGGTCGGTCGCTCGCCCGAGCGCCGGCGTGCCCGTTCGCGTCGATCGCGTCGATCGCCCGTGCCGGAGGCCGCTTGAGCAGGGAGCGCCGATCGCACGAACATGGTGGATGGTCGTCGCTCGCGTAGTGGTTGGCCTGCTTGTCGGGGTTCTTCCGCTCGCCGCTCCGGTCCTCGCTCACGGGGCGCTCGCGATGATCAGATGATCACGCCACCACTCGCGCTCGCCGCAGATATGCACCTCATCATCGGGCGTCTCGCCGGTTGTAGAGGTGTCTGGCCCACAGATACGCAGCGGCGGTGATCACCAGGCACCACGCGATCGCGGTTAGTCCGACGCCGCCGACGTGCTGGTTGGCGAGCAGACGACGCACGGTGTCGGTGATCGGCGTGAAGGGCTGGTTCTCAGCGAACCAGCGCAAGCCCGCGGGCATCGAGGCGACGGGTACGAAGCCGCTGCCGAGAAACGGCAGGAGGATCAAGAACATCGGCATGTTGCTTGCGGTCTCGACGCTCTTGGCTTTTAGGCCGAAGGCGACCGACAGCCAGATGAGCGCGTCGGCCAGCAGCACGAGCAGCCCGAGTGCGGCCAACCATCTGAGTGGGCTGACGCTGGCGTGGTAACCGATGAGTAGCGCGACCACGATGACGACCGCGAGGCTGATGAGGGTCAGGATCAGACCGCCGGCGACGTGGCCGGTGAGCACCGCGGGTCGCCAGATGCGCATCGTCTTGAAGCGCGCGATGATGCCCTCGGTCATGTCCTTCGCCACCGAGATGGCGGTGGTGGTGGCGGCGCCGGCAGCGGCGAACAGGAGTATGCCCGGGGTCAGGAAGTTGACGTAGGCGCCGCGCCCCCCGCCGGCGCTGATGCCGTTGCCGAGGGTGCCGCCGAAGACGTAGACGAACAGCAGCAGGAAGACGACCGGCCCCAAGATCGGGAACAGCGAGAGGCCGGGGTAGCGCTGAAGGTGGCGCAGGTTGCGCCGCAGCATCGTCGTCGAGTCGCGCAGCGCGTAGGTGCCAGTCATGCCGGCTCCTTTTCGGTTCGGGATTGCTGTGAGCGGTCGTGTTGGCCGGTGAGCGCCAAGAACACGTCGTCGAGATCGGGGGTGTGGATCGCGAGATCGACGACGTCGACGCCCGCGTCGTCGAGGTCGCGCAGGACCCGGCGCAGGGTCGCAACGTTGCCGTCGGTCGGGATCTGCAACGTGACGGCATCGTCGTCGCGCACCGGAAGCTGCATGGCTCCGGCGGCCGCCAGCTGAGTGGCGGCGTCGGCGAAGTTCAGCTCGATCCGGCCCCCGGGGATCCGTTGCTTGAGTTCCCGCGCGGTGCCCTCCGCGACGATCGTTCCTCGGTCGAGGATCGCCACGCGGTCGGCGAGCTCGTCGGCCTCCTCGAGATACTGCGTGGTCAGGAACACCGTCGTGCCGTCGCTGACGAGGCTGCGGACGATGTCCCATACGGTGCGGCGGCTGCGCGGATCAAGGCCCGTGGTCGGCTCGTCGAGGAAGATGATCTGCGGCCCACCGATCAGCGTCATCGCCAGATCCAACCGGCGGCGCATCCCGCCGGAGTAGGTCGTCGCCATCCGGTCAGCGGCATCGACGAGCTCAAAGCGCTCGAGCAGCCCGCCGATGCGACGGCGAGCATCGTCGCGCGCGAGGTGGTGCAGGTCAGCCATCAGCGCCAGGTTCTCGCGTCCGGTGAGCAACTCGTCGACCGCCGAGAACTGCCCGGTCACCCCGATCGCGTCGCGGACGGCGTCCGGCTCGCGTGCCACGTCGTGCCCGGCCACACGAATCTCTCCGTGGTCCGGCTCAAGCAACGTGGCGAGGATCCGCACGAGCGTCGTCTTGCCGGCTCCGTTCGGGCCGAGGAGCCCGAACACCGTGCCCGCGGGCACGGTCAGGTCAAGCCCGCCCAGTGCGACCACCTCTCCGAAGCGCTTGCTGACCCCGTGCACCTCGATTGCATTACTCATGGTCCCTTCCCCCGGAGAGCAGGTCCGCGCTGTGCTGGGCCACACGGCGGATCGTGATGTCCCCGAGTCCCGTCCTCACTCGCACGTCGACGTGCTCGTCTGCTGACCCGGGACCCTCGCTGGCGTCGAGGTCGTTGTGGACGTGGCCGTATTGCGTGTGGAGGTCGAGCCAGGCGGCAACTCCGCCGGCGATCCCGACCTCGACACGCCCGTTTGCGGTCTCCGCGACGAGCGAGCCGCGGTCGATGCTCCCGACGCGAATGTGGCCGTTGGCGCTCTTGGCGCTGACCGAGCCGTGCGAGTACTCGACGTCGATGTCGCCGTTCGCCGCCTTGACGCGAAGATCGCCGCCGACCTGGCCGATCCACGTGTCGCCGTTGGAGTTCTTGATTAGGGCCGAACCGCCGATCTCGCCGGCGCGTACCGCGCCCGTAGCAGTCGCCAGCTCCGCGTCCCCGGTCACCCGCTCGACTCGGATGTCGCCCGCCGTTGTCAGCTTCACACGCTCGGCCCGATCAACGCTGATCTCGCCGGCGCTGCACTTCAGCTCGCATCGTCCGAGCGAACCGGTGCAGCGAAACCCGCCGGCGACCGCGTTGCCGCTCAGATCCGAGCCGGCGGGAAGCTCGATCTCGACATCGACCGAGCCGCCGTCGCTGAATGGGCTCCACTCCCGCAGGCGCCGCGGTCCCTTGACCAGCAGCGTGCCGTCGGCGTACTCGACGCGCGTCTGCTCGGCAGCCGTCACGTCGGCGCGCTTTGACGAGTCGCTCGGTCGTACCTCGACGATCGTGTCCGCGCGCTCCCCGGCGGCGACGCGCACGTCCGCGACGCGCAACTCGAGCACGACGGAGATTGGTTGTGGTGTTTCGAAGTGAGACATGTGCTGGTTCCTCTGGGTGGTTGGTTTGTTCAGTCAGTTCGTGACGCGATGGTCTGCCGCGGCGCTCATCGCCCCCAGCCCGTGTAGCGCTGGGCCGAGCGGGCGGTCCGTTGCTCGCGTTGCGCCCGCGGCTGACCGCGGTCGACGGCCGCCGCGACCGCGCGCACGAGCCACGTGTTAATCGACAGACCCTCGCGGTCGGCGCTTTGCTCCACCTGACTCTTGAGCTGGTCTGGGAGCCGCAGGTTGATCCGCGCGGTCCCTCCCTCGCCGGTCGCGGCGGCTGCGGCGCTCGTGCCCCAGCCTCCGGTCAGCTCCTGGTCATCGGTCCGGTCGCTCGCGGTCTCGGCCGGCGGCAACGCGACCACGAATTCCGGCTCGCTCCCGCGCAGGCGCACCTCGACCGAACCGGGTGCGAGCTCGCTCGTGATCTCGGCCGCCGCCGCTGAGAGCGCATCCAGCAGGGTCAGTCGCACGGCTGATTCCAGCGGGGCCGTCAGCCGCTGCGCGAGCGAGAGCGCCTCCTCGCCGCCTGCCGAGGCCGCCACCGCGAGCTGCTCGTGAAGCTTGTCTACGTACGGTTGAAGTTCCATGGCACCATTCTGGCATCATTATGGTGCCATGTCAAGTGCCATTTCGATGCCGCAGTGGCGTCGGGCGGTCCGAGAACGCGGGAGCGCTCGCGCAAGTGACCCCGGCTGGCGAGAATGCGCCGATGAGCTCCAGCGCCCCCTCCATTGCACCCCCGTCCCTCGCCGAGCAGGCAGCCGCGAATCTGCGCCATCCCCTGTCGCTTGCTCTGCTCGCCCTGACGTTCTCGACCGGGACCGTCGACGCCGTCAGCTACCTCGGCCTCGGCCACGTTTTCACAGCGAACATGACCGGCAACGTCGTCCTACTCGGCTTCGGGATCGCTCGCGCGGGCGGACTCCCGATCGTCGCACCGATCGTCTCGATGGCCGCGTTTGTTCTCGGAGCCGGCGCCGGCGGCGTCCTGGCCCGCCGTCTCGCTGAGCGCCATCGGGTTCACATCGCGTACGCCCTCGGTCTCGAGGCGGCCCTACTCGCATGCGCGACCATCGTCGTCGCGGCGGCGCACCCTCACCCGGCGACCGTCGCCGGCGACGTGACGATCGCGTTTATGGCCGCGGGCATGGGCATTCGCAACGCCACCGTCCGCCGCCTGGCCGTCCCCGACCTCACGACCACCGTGCTAACGCTGACGATCACCGGTCTTGCCGCCGATTCGACCCTCGCCGGCGGCACCGGAAAAGGCAGCCTGAGGCGTACCTCCGCGGTCGTCGCCATGCTCGCCGGCGCGCTCAGCGGCGCGCTGATGCTGCGCACAGGCCTGACGCTCCCGCTCGCCTTCGCGGCCGGGCTCGCCCTCGCCACGTGCGTCGCGTACGTCTCGCGGCAGCGTTAGCCATCGCGGACAGCATGATCATCCTGATCGAGATCAGCTGACGGGTTTCTTGGGCCGGCCTGCGGCCGGCATCCGTGGGTCCGGTTCCGCGCGGCGTCCGTGCCGCGCGGGTGGTCACGCACCCAACTGTGCGTCCGGACCAGCGGAGCGTCAAACGGCGGGCACCTGGAGTGGGGCGGCGGCTTTCCGCAGGGTCATAAGTCGACTCTCGGCGTCCGTCCCGAGCCGAATGCGGATTCGGACACGAATACGGGTCACATGGCGCATCTCGGCCACGGGGGAGGGTCGAGTGCGCGGTTGTGACCCTGTCGCATGGCGCCCGACGCGGCGCGGGTTCGCGGCCCCGGCGGATCCGCGACCCGCCGGGCAAGGATGCCCGGCGGAACGGCCCCATGGACGCCGAGCGCAGCGAGGCCCATAAACGAGCACCTGGTTCGCGGTCAACGTGACAGTCGACGGCGCCGCTGTGCCGAGATCCACTTCGGCCGCGATATGCGCGGCGAACGTGTCATTCGCCGGCGGGCGGGCGTCGAATGACACGTTCAGGGTCAGGCGACGAGGTTGGCCGACCGCGGCGGCGGCGTCTCGGGTGGCGCGGGCCGGCCCGGCGAAGTGTTACTCCGTGGTTACTGGGTACGACGTACGGTGAGGAGCCATGCCGAAGCGACTCGCGGTCGTGATCAGCTGCGGGCTGTTGAGCACCGCGTGCGGTGCTTCGTCCGGGCCGAGCGATGGAGCCTCGGCTGGGTCCTCGCCGCGCGTCGACTTCGCCCAGTGCATGCGCTCGCATGGAGTGCCGAACTTCTCCGACCCGACCCGGGTAGGTAGCGACGCGGTGAGCAAGGTTGGCGCCAATCCCCAGTCACCCGCGTCCGAGGCAGCGCAGCGGTCCTGCGAGCGCCTGGTGCCGGGGGGCGGTAGTTCGTCTGGGCACGCCCCCGCGCAGGCGATGGCTCAGGCACTCAGGGTCTCCCGGTGCATGCGCGCGCACGGCATCTCCGGCTTCCCCGATCCGGCGACCTCGCCTCCGTCGAGCCTCGCGGGTTACAGCGTGGTCCTGAGCCAGAACGGCGCCGTCATCGCGATCCCGAACTCCGTCGATGTGCACTCGCCGGCGTTCAAGCAGGCGGCCGGCCGGTGCAATTTCGGACCGCGTGTGGCCAGGCGGAGCTAGCTGCCGATCGCGGCTGGCCTATTGGCAGTCGGGGCAGTCTCCGCGGAGGGTGACTTCGTGATCGGTGGTGCGGAAGCCGAGCCGGTCGGACAGCTGGTCGATCGAGCGCTCGAGGGCGGGGTCCTTGAACGCGACGAGCTTGCCGCATTGGTCGCAGACAAGGTGATGGTGATGCTGCTGCCCGGACGGGTCGGTTGGCTCGTATCGAGCGATCCCGTCGCCGAGGTCCAGCCGGTTGACGAGGTCGTGGTTGTGCAGGAGCTCTAGAACCCGGTAGATGCTGGCTCGGCCGACGGCCCCGTGTCCGCGCCGGCGGCGCCGCAGGGCGTCCTCGATCTCGATCGCGCTGAGCGCGCAGTGCTGGGCGCCGAGCAGGTCGATGACCCTGTCGCGCGCCGCGCCCCGGTGATGCCCGGCGCGCCCGAGGACGGCGCGCGCATGCTCGCCCCAGCCGGTGGCTGCGGCCGTGTCAACGTGAGCTGGCATGTCCCCGAGCATAGCCGCCGGCGCAGCTGAATCAGACTGAGACTGGCTCTCGGACGCCATAGGATTGAGACTTGATCTCATTCTATGTTAGGCTAGCAACGTGGCACCTGTGAGGCGGTTAGGCAAATCCCTGGTCGAAAGGGTCGCGCTCAATCTTCGTTGGCGCGGTCTGTGTGCCGCGGCGTGTTTGGCGGTGGCGGTCGCAGGTTGCGGCTCGGCCGTGGCGTCGGCGGGGAAGGGCCAGATCGTGGCCGTGGGCGCGGAGAACGAGTACGCCGACGTGATCTCCCAGATCGGTGGACGGTACGTGGCGGTGTCGGCGATCGAGAGCAATCCCAATACCGACCCGCACTCGTTCGAGGCGAGCCCGAGCGTGGCGCGCACGGTCGCATCGGCCCGGCTGGTGGTGCAGAACGGGGTGGGATACGACACGTTCATGAACAGGATCGAGTCGGCGTCCCCCAGTTCGTCGCGCAAGGTGATCGACGTCCAGACGCTCCTGGGGTTGCCGGACTCGACCCCCAACCCGCACCTGTGGTACGCGCCACGGACGATGCCGGCGGTCGCGGCCGCGCTGGTCAAGGCTCTGTCCGCGATCGAGCCGTCCCACGCCGCCTACTTCGCCGCGAACGCGAAGCGGTTCGACGCCTCCCTGGAGCCTTGGTACCAGGCGCTCAAGCAGTTCGCCGCCCGCTATCCGCGCACGCCCGTTGCGACCACCGAGCCGGTCGGGGACTACATGCTCCAGGCGGCCGGCACGGTGAACATGACCCCGTTTCAGTTCCAGTCGGACGTCATGAACGGTGTCGACCCAGCGCCGCAGGACGTGACCCTTCAGGACGGTCTGTTCTCAGGGCACCAGGTGAAGGTGTTCCTCTATAACCAGCAGGTCACCGATTCGCTCACGGAGTCGTTTCTTGCCAAGGCCAAGCAGAACGGAATCCCGGTCGTCGGGGTGTACGAGACGATGCCGACGCCGGGCTATGACTACCAGTCGTGGATGCTGGCTGAGGTCAACGCGCTGCAGCGCGCCGTCGCCGATCACACCTCCACCGAGACGCTGCGATGACCTCGCCGGGAGGCCACTGTGACCGCTGACCCCGTCGCCACGCACGACGCCGGCGAGGCGCTCCGGGTCGAGGGCGTGACGGTGCATCTGGGCGGGCGGACCGTGCTCGATGACGTCAGCTTCCAGGTCGGGGCCGGCGAGTTCACCGGGCTGATCGGCCCGAACGGAGCCGGCAAGACGACGCTGTTCCGGGTCATCCTCGGTCTGCAACAACCGACCTCGGGGAGCGTGCGTGTCGGCGACGGCGGGCGATCCGGACGCGACGTCGGATACGTGCCGCAGAAATTCCTGCTCGACCCCGACATGCCCCTGCGCGGTCGGGATCTGATCGCGCTCGGGCTCGACGGGCATCGGCTCGGGATTCCGCTTCCCTCGCGCGCGCGCCGCGCGCGCGTGCAGGAAATGGTGGAGGCGGTCGACGCGCAGGCGTTCGCCGACGAGCGGGTGGGACGCCTGTCGGGCGGGGAGCAGCAGAGGATCCTGATCGCGCATGCCCTGATCAGCCGCCCGCAGTTGCTGCTGCTCGACGAGCCGCTGGCCAACCTCGATCTCCGCAGCGCCCAGGAGGTCGTTGGGCTGCTGTCGCGGATCGCCGCCGAGCAGCGGGTCGCGGTGCTCATCTCCGCCCACGAGATGAACCCGCTGTTGCCGGTGATGGACCGGGTCGTGTATCTCGCCGCCGGCCACGCCGCGAGCGGCACCGCCGAGGAGGTCGTCCGTTCGGACGTGCTCAGCCGCCTCTACGGCCACCACGTCGATGTGCTCCGCGTCCACGGACGCGTGCTCGTCGTCGCCGGCACCGGCCACGACGAGCACGCTCCGCTCGACGACCCCGGGGACACGTCGGCCACCGTTGAGATCGTCTGACGACGGGTTGTCATGCGCGCCGAGCTCGCAGCGATCATCGCGCCTGGGTTCTTCTCCTCGAGCTCGGTCCAGCTCGCGCTCGTCGTCGGAGCGCTGGTGGCGATCGTCGCCGGAACCGTCGGCGTATTCACCGTGATCCGCGGCCAGTCGTTCGCCGGCGAGGCGCTCGGGGACATCGGCGCCAGCGGCGGCTCGAGCGCCTACCTCGCCGGAATCGCGCCCCTCTGGGGGTTCGTGGGGATCTCGGTCGCCGCGGCCGGCGTCATGGAGCTGATTGGAATCCAGCGCGCCCGGGGTCGCGACCTCGCGACCGGGATCGTGCTCGGCGCCGGGTTCGGACTCGCTGCTCTGTTTCTCTACCTGGGGACGACATCGGGCAGCACCACCGGTGCGACCGTCACGATCCTGTTCGGATCGATCTTCGCGCTCGACACGTCGATCCTGCCACTGGTGGCCGTGTTCGGAGCGATCGCGTTCGCGACGATCCTCGTGCTCTACCGACCGCTCCTGCTCGTCTCGGTCAGCCCCGATCTCGGCGCCGCGCGCCGCCTTCCTGTACGTGCCATCGGCAGTCTCTACCTGCTGGCGATGGCCCTTGCGGTAGCGCTCTCAGCGGTCACGATCGGCGCGATTCTCTCCACCGCGCTGCTCGTCGGACCGGCCGCCACCTCGCTTAATCTCACGCGCCGGCCCGGCCGCGCGATCGTTTGCGCCGCCCTGTTGGGGATCGGTGCGATGTGGCTCGGGATCCTGCTCGCCTACGACAGCTACGACTGGCCCCCACTCCACCACGGCTGGCCCGTCAGCTTCTTCGTCGTCACGCTGGTCCTGGTGGCTTACATTGCCTCGCGCATCCTCCCGGCGCGGAGCGCTCCGAGGCGCGGCTGAACTCCGATGTTCTCCGGGTTCATGGTCAACGCCTGGATCGTCGCGACGATCGTCGCGGTCGTGGGCGGCGCCGTCGGCTTCTTCGTCGTCCTCCGGGGCTCGGCGTTCGTCGCTCATGCGATCCCCAACGGCTCGTTCGCCGGCGCCGCCGCCGCCAGCTTGATCGGCATCAACACGCTGATCGGTCTCGGCGTCTTCGCGCTCGGCTCAGCTCTCGGCATCGGGCTCCTCGGCCGGCGCGGACGCCACGACGTCGCGACCGCGCTCACGCTCGTGTTCGCGCTCGGGCTGGGCGCGCTGTTCCTCAGCTTCACCGTCGAATACGCGCCCGAGATCTACTCGTTGCTGTTCGGCGAGGTACTGGGGATCAGCACCAACCAACTCGGACCCACGATCGCGCTCGCCGCCGTCTGCCTCGCGGCCCTCGCGCTCCTCTACAGGCCGCTGCTGCTCTCGTCCGCCCTGCCCGACTCGGCGCACGCCCGCGGCATCCCGCCCTACACCGCCGAGCTCGCGTTCCTGGTTCTCGTGGCGCTGGCGACGACGATGACCGTGCCCGTGGTCGGGACGGCGCTCATCTTCAGCCTCATGATCGGTCCGCCGGCCGCCGCGCGAGCCTTCACCACGCGCCCGCTCGCCGCAGTCGCGCTGTCGATCGTCATCGCTGTGGGCGTCGCCTGGGCCGCGGTCGCGCTGTCCTACCAGACCAACTGGCCGGTCGGCTTCTATGTCGGCGTGATCAGCGCCGGGAGCTACGCCGCCGGGCGCATCTGGACCTACGCCCGGAGCCGACAGCCTCGTCAGCGGCACGGAGCCGTTGCCGAAGCCGCGCTCACGCCCTAAGTCAGTTTCGTAAACAGGGTGAGTTGCATGCCGTCTGGCGCCCGGACGCGCGCGTTCCGATCGCCCCACGGCGTCGTCGGCTAGGACACCATCGGGAGCAGCGTCAAACTTCGTGGCTCGCCGGTCTGGCGCGCCGCGCAGTACGCGGCCAGCTCGTCGTAGACGGCGTCGCCGCACACGCGCCGTAGCTCGGCTTCCATCGTCACGTACAGCGCTTGATCGGCGCTGAACGCGTCCTGCCGCTCGGTGCACCACCAGTCGAGGATCCCCTCCCCACCCCAATCGACCGTCCGGGACGCACGCACCGTGGTGGTCTTGGTCTCGTCGTCGGTATCGAAGAACAGCGGGACCTGCCAGCAGGTCCGCGGCTTCCAGTCCAGTGGGCTCTCCCCCCGGCGCAGGGCCGCCACGTGAAGCGCACACCCGGCCCCCTCCGGATGGTCCACGCGGTTGTGGAAGATGCACGCGCCACGGTAGATGCGAGTGTGGACGCTGTCGGGCTTGAACCGCGCCTTGCCCCATGCGTCCCGGCCCCCACGCGCCAGCGCCACCCGGCGGTTCTGCCAGTCCTCGTCGGTCAGCTCCCCGACGCGCCCACGGATCATCTTCAGATCCTCGCGGCCGGGCGTATCGCCGGCGCCCCGGTAGATCTCGACGCCCTCCACGCAACAGCCACGGGCGGTGTGCTCCAGCCTCGTATCGGGACATCCGCTCCCCCAGATGCACCGGTAGTTGGACAGCATGAACGTCAGGTCGAACTCCCAGCTCCACCCACGGGCATCCCGGAACGTGACCGTCTCGCGCGTGAGCATCTCAGCACTCTATTGCTCGTAGCGGGCGTGGGCGGTGGACTATCCTGAGACTCATGAACCGTGATGAGGCGATGGCCGAGGTCGAACGGATGCGAGCCGCGGATCCGGATGCGAGCTGGATCGCCCGCGAACGTGACGAGGGGTGGGTTGTCGTGCGCATCGGCGTGCCGCCGACCAAGGTGACCGGGACGGCG
Organism: uncultured Solirubrobacterales bacterium; assembly: GCA_963770615.1. Taxonomy (GTDB): domain Bacteria; phylum Actinomycetota; class Thermoleophilia; order Solirubrobacterales; family Solirubrobacteraceae; genus Palsa-465. The sequence goes on from CAVYQJ010000009.1 coordinate 452,992, forward strand.
ACGAAGCCACCGCCGGGCGGAGCTCAGGGCGATCCCCATTCCGCGATCGAGCGCGCCGCGTGGTTCACCGGCGGCATGGGCTGATCGGAACACGAGCGCGACCGGGATACGCCGGTCGGTCCGGTCGGCGATACGCTCCGACCATGAACGATGAAAGGGCGGAAGCCCTGGCGCGTTGAGCGCCCAAAAGTCGGCTCCCGGTGAGATTCGTCGTGGCCGCCGCCGGCGCGGCCACAGCTGCTGGGACCACCTCGTAGTTGCCCCACTCTGGGTCGCCTTCGAAGCAAATCTGGGCACCCTGCTCCGAACCTGCGACGCGGTCGGCGCGTGCATAGCGGTCCCCAACAGCCCTCATTACCGAGCGGCGCTGACGCACGGCGACACGCTCGGGCCGCGAAGACGCCCTTGCGTGCACTGGATCCGTACCAACAGGGAACGCTGGATCGAGCAGCAACGTGCCGACGGCTGGCAAATCGTCGCCGTCGAACTTGCCGAGGGCGCGGTGGCCCTGCCTCGCCTGGAGCCCGCAAGCCGGCGCACCGTGGTCCTGCTCGGCCACGAATGGCACGGCATCCCAGACGAACACGTCGAGGCTGCTGACATCTGTGTCGAGATCCCGATGATCGGGCAAGGCGCCAGCCTCAACGTCGCGGTCGCCGGCAGTCTGGTCCTGTACCGCCTAGCGGGTCTGGCCTGACTCATACGATGTTGGACGTGGCAATCGACGCGCGGCCGATATCTGTCAGGACCCGGAGCGACATCACGCTCGAGTTGATCCACGCGGTGGCGTGGCGGGGGGCGACGCTCGAGATCGCGCCACAGGCCGTGGCCGTGATGGATCGCTGCCACGAGTCGTTCGAGGCGCTGGTGTCTGCTCGGGTGCGCAGCGATCCACAGGCATTGATCTATGGCGTCACGTCGGCGCCCGGTGATGCGGCGGCAGCGGCTCTGACCGAAGACGCCAAGGCTGGGCGCCCCGGTCAGTTGTGGACCGCGATGTCGTTCGGCGATCCATTGCCCGATCGTGTCGTGCGGGCGATTCTCGTCGCGCGCCTGGCTAATTTCCTGGATGGTCACGCGGCCGTGCGAAGCGTCGTCGCGCAAGCGGTCGCGGACATGCTCGGTGCGCCAGCGCTACCGGTCGTTCCCGGTCAGTCGAACGGCGGGTCTGGCGAGATCTTGGCGCTGGGGAGCCTGTTCTTCGAGTTGAGCACGCAGATGCGGCTGACGGCGAAGGAGCGCATGGCGTTGATCAACGGCTCCCCGTGCGCCGCGGCCCTGGTGGCGGACGTCGCGTTGGCGGTCCGGCGACGCATCGAGCTGGCCGACACGGTGTTCGCGCTTGTCGCCGAGATCTCCGGAGCGCCCGATGAGCACTTCGCGCCCGAGCTCGGGGAGCTCTGGGGTGACGAGCACGAAGCAGCGGCCCTCCGCTCTTTGCGCACGCTGCTCGATGGGAGCGATCGGGTCCGTCAGCGCCACCAGTCGTCGGTGTCGGTGCGGATCCTGCCTCGTGTGCTCGGCGGGGCCCGCCGGGCCCTCGCGGCAGCCGAGCGTGCCGCGACGATCTCGTTGAGCTCTGTCACCGATAACCCGGTCTACCTGCCGCCCGGCAGCGAGCACCCGCTGGGCGCGGTGTACTCGAACGGCGGCTATCACAACGCCCAGGCCGCGCCGGCAATTGACGCGGTGGCGTTTGCCCAGGCGGACCTCTGTCAGCTCGCCCAGCGTCTGAGCGACCATCTCTTTCAAAGCCCTGTAACGGCGCGGCTGGTCGGGTACGACGAATGGTCGGTCAAACCGCTGCACATGGTCGAAAATGGCTGGGCGGAAGAGGCCCGCGCGATCGCGACTCCGACGCTCCTGTCGCTCGGTGGCTTTGGCCAGAACGACGTCCCGGTACTGAATGCTCTGGCCTGGCGCAAAGCGACCGCAATCGGGCAGTGCCTGGACGCGAGCCTCGCCGTGCTCGCCGCGATCGCGTCCCAGGCGCTCTTCGTGGCCGGGCATGAGCCGCCGCCGAACCTGCGCGAGATCACCGATCGCATCCGCGCAAGCTTCCCCCCGGTGGATCGGCCACGAGCCCTCGGCGACGACTGCCGAAAGCTCACCGACGCGTTCACCCGTCAGGTGTTCGGCTAGCAGTCGGCGACGCTGCCGCCTAGCTCATCGCGGCGCGCAGGCGCGGATCGACGGTTCCCTGGCGACGAGCCGGCGCAAGGGCGTCCAGTTCTCCCCCGGCTGCGCGTCCTGCAGGTCGAGCAGGTTGCCGTACAGGTATGTCAGCGCCTCCCGGCACCGGCCCGGCGCGAGCGGCTGAATCGTCTCGAGCTCACTCAGTCCCAGACTCCCGGCGTAGGCCCTGAAATGCGCGGTCCGGTGTCGCGCGAGCCCGATGCTGCGGAACCGCGCGGCCGCCTGGATCCTCTCCCAATCGGCGCGGTCCGGCAGCGCAGGACGGGTGACGGACGCCATCACGAGATCGCGGCCGTTCGTCTGCGTCGAGCGCGGCGACGCACCCGCGGTGCTGATCCCCGCCGTTGCCGCGCTACCCGCGATCAAGGCGACGGCAGTCGTCACGACCAGCGTCAGCCTGCGCATCATCGGATGCTCCATCCACGACGTTCCCACCGATCGATTCTATTGCTCGACCAATACATGCGTGCTCATGTATCTGCTATAGTTGAGCGCACAACGAAAGGCGGACTCGATGCAGTTTGGAATCTTCTCGGTCAGCGATGTGACGCGAAATCCCGTCACGGGCCACACGCCGAGCGAAGCGGAACGGATCAAGGCGATCGTCAAGATCGCGCAGCGCGCGGATGAGGTTGGGCTCGACGTGTTCGCGATCGGCGAGCATCACAACCCGCCGTTCTTCTCCTCCTCGCCGACGACGCTACTGGCGCACATTGCCGCGTTGACGAACCGGATCATCATGAGCACGGCGGTGACGCTGGTGACGACCAACGATCCCGTCAAGATCGCCGAGGACTACGCGATGCTCCAGCATCTCGCAAACGGGCGCGTCGACCTGATGCTCGGCCGCGGGAACACGGTTCCGGTGTATCCGTGGTTCGGCAAGGACATCCGCAAGGGGCTCGAGCTCGCACTCGAGAACTACAACCTCCTGCACCGGCTGTGGCGCGAGGATGTGGTCGATTGGGAGGGGACGTCCCGGACGCCGCTGGAGGGCTTCACGGCAATCCCGCGCCCGCTGGACGACGTGCCTCCGTTCGTGTGGCACGGGGCGATCCGCACGCCGGAGATCGCCGAGCAGGCCGCCTATTACGGCAACGGCTACTTCGCCAACAACATCCTGGCTCCAAATTTCCACTTCCGCCCGCTCGTGAACCTCTACCGCGAGCGGTTTGCGCACTACGGGCACGGCACCCCCGACCAGGCGATCGTCGGCCTCGGTGGGCACGCGTTCATCGCCGCACGCTCGCAGGATGCGGTGCGCCAATTCCGCCCCTACTTCGAGGGCTCGCCGATCTACGGCAAGAGCTACAAGCTCGAGGACTTCGTGCACGGCACGCCGATGAGCGTCGGCAGCCCGCAGGAGGTGATCGAGAAGACGCTGACCTTCCAGGAGGGCTTCGGCGACTACCAGCGTCAGCTGTGGAACGTCGACTCGATGGGACTCCCGCTCGAGGTGGCGCTCGAGCAGGTCGAGCTGCTCGGCACCGAGGTGGTGCCGGTGCTCCGTCGCGAGATGGAGAGCCGCCGGGCACCCGGGGTGCCGGACGCGCCGACTCACGAGAGCCTCGTGAGAGCCAAGTACGGCGAGGGCGCGTCACGCCAGCCCACACCGAACGCCAACCGGGGCGACAACCTCACCGGGACCTCGCCGTATCAGGACACCGATCCGGTGCTCGCCGCCGAGTATCCGGTCGCCGCATGACCTCCATGCGCAGCAACGCGAGACTGGCCAACGAGGTATGGGAGGCGCTGTTCCGAGCGCAGGCGACGATCGCCGGCGAGCTCGCCGCCGGCACCGACTGGGGCGAGCTGCTGCCACGCGAGTATGGGGTTCTGTACGCGCTGTCCACGGCACCGAACGGGCTGCGGATCACCGAGCTCGGCGAGGACGTCCTGCTCACGCAGGCGGGGATGTCGCGGTTGGTCGGCCGGCTCGAGGCACGCGGGCTCGTATGGCGCGGCGACGATCCCGACGATGCCCGCGCGTGCCGGGTGCGGCTGACCAGCGCGGGCGCCGAACTCCAGCGGACGGTCGGCCTCAGCCACGGTCGGCTCGTGGCGCAGGCGATGACACGACGCCTGGACCTCGAGCAGCTAGTTCAACTCGGCGACCTCTGCCGGAGGTTGACGGCGGGGTCCAGCCAGCCCGAGTCCGCCGATGGCGGGCGGCAGGCCCCGGCGCTCGAGGTGGCGCGATGACCGCGTCCACGGAGAACCCGCGGGGCGCAACGCCGGAGACGGCGCCACGACGCGTGATCGTGATCAGCGCCGGCACCGGCGAGCCCTCCTCGACGCGAATGCTGGCCGACCGCATCGCGCAGAGAACGCTCGTGGTGCTCCGTGAGACGGGGATCGACGCCTCCGCGGGGGTGATCGAGCTCGCCCCGCTCGCCGTCGACATCGCCAGTGCCACGGTCGCCGGCTTCCCCTCCGAGCAGTTGCAGACGGCGATCGAGCAGATCGCCGGCGCCGACGCCATCATCGCCGCCACCCCGGTCTACAAGGCGGGCATCAGCGGCCTGTTCAAGTCGTTCATCGACGTGCTCGACGACGACCTCCTGATCGCCAAGCCGGTGCTGCTCGCGGCCACCGCAGGCAGCAGCCGGCACGCGCTCGTCGCCGACGAGCAGATGCGACCGCTGTTCGCCTACATGCGCGCGCTCACCCTCCCCACCTCCGTGTTCGCCAGCCCCGAAGACTGGGGCGCCGCCGAGCTGGGCGACCGCGTCGGGCGCGCTGGGACCGAACTCGCCGTCCTGATCGAAGCCCAGGTCGAGCGGCAGATCACCGACCGCCAGTGGTCCGGCTACCAGCACCGGTTCGACGGCAACGCAACTCGCGCCGAGAGGACCGCCGCCGACCTCGACTTCGACTCGCCACTGATGCGTCTCGCGGCCGGCGGACGAGCCTGACGAGCGAGGCCCCGAGGCCCCGAGGCCCGGCTGGCGCGCGACGGCCGAGGCTCAGGCGGCGAGCACCGGCGCGAGTCGCTGTTCGAGCGCCGCGCGCGGAAGCGCACCCACGATCCGGTCGACCTCGTGCCCGTCGCGCATCACGACCAGCAGGGGAATCGACTTGGCGCTGTACTGGACAGCCAGCGCCGGGTTGGCGTCGACGTCGACCTTGACGACCTTCACCCGTCCGGCATTCCGGCTGGCGAGGTCCTCGAGCACCGGCGCGATCATCCGGCACGGCCCGCACCACGAAGCCCAGAAGTCGACCACCACCGGCACTGAGGCGGTGGTCTCGGCGGCAAACGTCTCCGCGTCAGCGTTCACGAGCCAGGGAAGCTCCGTCTTGCATTTCGGGCAGCGAGGGAATCCGGAGGCGATCGGGCCGACGCGATTGCGCGCTCCACAACTCGGGCAAGCAATGATGGCCATGTCAGAAGGGTAGAACGCTCGCGAGCTCAGCTGGCTTCTCGGCCTGCGTCGCGTGGCGTTAGGGTCACGCGTGTGTGCTTTTCGCCGCAGGCTGACTTCGTCGCAGGCGCGGTCGTTGCCGGCGTAGGAGTTGAAACGCTCCGGCGCGTGCGCGCGCCGCGCGAACTGATCGTGGGCGCCCTACCGCTGCTGTTCGGGATCCATCAGCTCGTCGAGGGCTTCGTGTGGCTCGGGCTCCGGGGTGAGGTCTCGCCTGGGCTGGGCAACGCTGCAAAGGAGGCGTACATCGTCTATGCCCACGCGGTCCTACCGGCGATCGTCCCGATCGGTTTCATGCTGCTCGAGCCCGAGCGCAGGCGGTCGCGGATCATGATGGGGATGGCGGGCGTCGGCCTGCTGCTGGGCGTCTACCTGCTGTGGCAGGTCACCGCCTATCCAGTCGGAGCACACGAGGAGGCTCGCTGCATCGATTACACGACGCATACTCCAAACGACGCGCTGATCGGGCTGCTTTACGTCACGGTGACGTGCGGCCCGGCGCTCATATCCAGCCGTCGATACTTGCGATGGTTCGGGCTGGTCAGTCTCGTCGGGGTGATCGTGACCGCGGTGGTTCGAGTGGACGAGTTGACTTCGCTGTGGTGTGTGTACGTCGCGATTGTCAGCGTTCTGATTTTCGAGCACTTCCGACGGGAACGGGCCTCCGAGGTACAGCCCATCGCAGACCCGGCATGGTCCTCCTAGCGAAGGCAAAGGTCGCGCGAGCGCTTCGTCGAGCGGTCGGCGCCTACGGATGCGACAGGCGCGTCTCGGTCCAGTCGACGTAGAGATTTCGCTCGGCGAACAACCACACGCCGTCGAGCTTGACGAATGTGTCGTCATAGCGAAGCCACGCGGTCATCAGCTTGCGCTCGCCGCCGTCAGTGAATAGATGGTGAGCGATGCAGTAGCTCTCGCCGGTCGCCCGGTCTCCGTCGAGCGCGATCGTGCTCTGGCCGTTGAAATGCATCGTCGCCTGGTAGCGGTTGAGGTCATCGAACACCGGCGTCAGCGCCTCCCGCCCATCGAGCACCTGCGTGGGCTCGGAGCCCTGGCCATCCATGAAGACGACGAAGTGGGTGCCCGCGGTGAACAGCGACTTCTGTCCTTCGGCATCTCGGCGATCGGCGCAGTGCGCATAAGCGTCCACGAGCTCGCGGATCGCCAGGCGGTCGGCTTGCTCGGTGGGTGTGATCTCGAGCGTGGTCGTCATCCGTCTCCCGTTCCTGTCCTCTCGTCGCGTTAGCCTGAGATGATCCGGGGAACTCCCCGGATCGTGAAGAGTATAAGCGGGGAGTTCCCCGCTTGCAAGCCAAGGAACTCTGTATGAGCGAATCCAGCGAGGTGAAGCGAAGCGACGCCCGTCGCAACCGCGACGCGATCCTCGCGGCTGCGCTCGAGGCGCTGACCGACTCCCCTGACGCCTCACTGAACGCGATCGCCAGACGGGCGGGCGTCGCCAACGCGACCCTCTACCGGCACTTCCCCACGAGGGAACAGCTCGTCCTCGCCACCTATCAGCACGAAGTCGGAAAGCTCATCGACGCGGCCGACTCTCTCTTGAGGGAGGAACCGCCGATGGACGCGTTGAACAGCTGGGTCAACCATCTAGCGCACTACGCGGTGACCAAGCACGGCCTCGCCGACGCCCTGCGGAAGGCCACCACGCCCGGAAGCGATCTGTCCTCAAGCGACACCTACGCCGCGATCGTTGAAGCCCTCGACCGCCTGTTGCGGGCGAACATCGCCGCCGGCACGCTGCGCCCCGACCTCGCCGCCGAGGATGTGATCCTCGCGCTGGCTGGCCTCTGGCAACTCGACCCGGCTGGAGACTGGGCGGGACAAGCCCAGCGCATCTACGAGATCGTCCTCAGCGGCCTGCAGCGATCCACGTAACCGCGAACCGGCATCGAGGCGTGACTTCAGCTGAGGAGCTTCTCGAGCGTGATCGGAAGGTCGCGCACGCGGCGGCCGGTCGCGTCGTACACCGCGTTGGCGACGGCTGCAGCGACGCCGGTGATCCCGATTTCGCCGATTCCGCGCGCTCCTGCGGGCGCGTATGGGTCCGGGATGTCGGTCCACATCAACTCGATCGCCGGCACGTCCAGGTGGACGGGCACGTGATATTCGGCGAGGCTCGGATTCATGATTCGGGCGGTCCGCTCGTCGAAGTTGGTGTCTTCCATCAACGCGAGGCCGAGTCCCATGATGATCCCGCCGCGGAATTGGCTCGCGGCAGTCTTCGGATTGATGATGCGGCCGCAGTCATAAGAGCCGAGCACCCGGTCGACGCGTGTCTCGCCTGTAGTCGCGTTGACGCGGACCTGGCAGAAGATCGCGCCGGTCGAGTGCATCGAGTACGTCTGCATCTCCTCCGGGTCCGACGCGAAGGCCTCGACCGTCACCTCTTCGCGGCCCGCCCGTCCCAGGATCTCGACGTAACTCTCCCAGCGGGTGGGGTCGGCCAACTCGCACAGCCCCTCGTCGCGTCCCCCAACCTCGTCGGCGGTCAACCCGGCCAGAGACGACTCGTCACCGGCGATTGCGAGCAGTCGCTCGACGAGCGCCCGCTGGGCCGCGATCACCGCGCCGGCGATTGATGCCGTCTGTGACGAGCCTCCAGCCAGCAGGTTGCCGGGGAAGGAGGAGTTGCCGTAAGCCACGTTCACCCGTTCAAGCGGCAGACCAAGTCGGTCGGCCGTGAGGATCGTCTGGGTCGTCGAGGTGCCCATCCCCATGTCGTTCGCCGGCACTTCGATGTTGGCGTGGCCCGTCTTGTCGAGCGTGATCCGCGCCGCGCCGCCGGGGAAGCGGTGGTAGGGATAGGTTCCCATGGCGCAGCCGGTGCCGATCAGCCACTCTCCTTCCCGGCGCCCACCTGGCCGCGGCCGCGGCTCCCAGCCGAAGCGCTCGGCGCCGGCGCGCCACGCGTCGACGATATGCCGCGACGAGTACGGCAGGCCCGTGCTCGGATCTTTCTCGGGCTCGTTGCGGATCCGCAGCTCGATCGGGTCGAGGCCGAGCTCGATCGCCAGCTCGTCGATCGCCGACTCCAGCGCGAAGGTACCGACCGACTCACCCGGCGCGCGCATGAACGAGTTGGCGAGCATGTCCATGTCGACGACCTGCTGGTCGGTCTTCAGGGTCTCGGTCGCGTACATATGCCGCGCGGGGAAGGTGAACTGCTCGGCGAGCGCGTTATACGGGGTCATCGCCGAGATACCCGTGTGGATGAGCGCCTTGAACCGGCCGTCACCATCCGCGCCGATCGCGACCCGCTGCTCGGTGTTCGTCCGACCCCCGACCAGCCGGTACACGCCCTCTCGCGAGAGTGTGATCCGTACGGGACGACCCGCGAGCTTGGACGCGGCCGCCGCCAACAGATGGTGCGACCACAGCGTCTTGCCGCCGAATCCGCCACCCACGTACGGGGAGGTGACATGCACCTGCTCCTCGTCGATGCCAAAGACCTGCGCGAACGTCCAGGCGTGCCCCTTCACGCCTTGGCTCGCATCGTGGACGATGAGCTCATTCCCGTCCCAGGCAAGCGTGACCGCGTGCGGCTCAATCGCATTGTGGTTGTGGCGTGGCGTCCGGTACGTGAGGTCGACGGAGTGCGGGGCGTCGATCAAGGCGGCCTCGGCATCGCCGACCAGCACCTCGACCGGCTGCCCCACGAGACTGTCGGGCGTCCGCGGATGCGCCCTGGCCTCCTCGAATGTTCGCGGTGGCGAGGACTCGTACGCGACCTCGATCAACGACGCCGCGTAGTCGGCCTGCTCCTGTGTCTCGCCCAGGACGATCGCGACCGGTTCGCCGTTCCAATGGATGCTGTCGTCCTGCATCACGGGCAGGTCGGCGCCCCCGGCCGCCTTGGGACCTGTGAGGAACATCGGCGGGGGTTGCATCCGCGGCGCGTTGAGGTAGGTCATCACGAGCACCACGCCCGCCGCAGCTTCGGCGGCGTCCGTCTCGAGCGCCGAGATGCGACCGCGCGCGATCGTGCTGTAACGGAGCGCGGCGTAGACCATGCCCTCCATCACGTACTCCGCCGCGAAGCGCGCCGCGCCTTGGACCTTGAGCGGGCCGTCCAGGCGCGATACCGCCGCGCCGATCAGCCCGTGCTTGGCGCGCACCAGCGGGTCAGGCCCCGTGACCGGAGTCCAGCCCTCGGGGACCGTGGCGACGGCGGGTCGGGGTCCTCCGGCGCTCATGGCCGGGCCTCCTCGGTCAGCTGTCCGAGGACCGCGGCGAGCGTGCGGCGGCAAAGCTCCACCTTGAACGCATTGCCGGCGAGCGGGCGGGCATCGGCGAGCTCCGCGTCGGCGGCCTTCAGGAAGGTGGCCTCCGTCGCGGGCTCACCGCGCAGCGCCTCTTCGGCGCGCCGAGCCCGCCACGGTTTGGGAGCGACCCCGCCCAGGGCTAGGCGCGCACCGACGATCGCGCCCCCGTCGAGCTCGAGGGCGGCGGCGACCGATACCAACGCGAACGCGTAGCTCGAGCGGTCACGCACCTTGCGATAGGTGGAGCGCTCGGCGGGATTGGGCGCGGGCAGCTCGACGGCGGTGATGAGCTCGCCGGGCTCCAGCACCGTCTCGATATCGGGACGATCCTCGGGCAGCCTGTGCAGGTCGCAGAGGTCGACCGTGCGCTCGCCCGACACGCTACGAAGGTGGACGGCCGCGTCCAGGGCGGCGAGCGCGACGCACATATCCGACGGGTGAGTTGCCACGCACGCGGATGACACACCCAGGATCGCGTGCATGCGGTTGAAACCGTCGAGCGCGTCGCACCCCTCGCCCGGGGCCCGCTTGTTGCAACGCGAGCCGTCGGTGTCGTAGAAGTACGTGCAGCGGGTGCGCTGGAGCAGGTTGCCGCCGACAGTCGCCATGTTGCGGATCTGCGCCGAGGCACCGGCCACGATCGCGCGGGCGAGCATCGGGTAGCCGGACCGGACAGCCTCGTGTTCGGCCACCGCGGTGTTCCGCGCAGCCGCGCCGATCATCAGGCCACCGCCGGCGGTCGCCGTGATCTCACGCGACAGACCCGTGACGTCCACCAGCGCCGGCGGCGTCTCCACCGTCTCGCGCATCAGATCGACGAGGTTCGTGCCGCCGCCGAGGTACCGGCGTGCTCCGTTCGCCGCTCTGCGGACCGCGTCGTCGGCGTCAGACGCGCGCGTGTAGGTGAGCTCGATCACGCGCGCTGTCCCGCGTACGCGTCGGTGATCGCGTCGACGATTCCGTTGTACGCGCCGCAGCGGCAGAGGTTGCCGCTCATCCGCTCCCGCAGCTCGTCCTGACTGAACTCGATGTCCGTCGCCCCGAGGTCTTCGGTGACGTAGCTCGGCACGCCGCGGCGGAGTTCGTCGAGCATCCCGACCGCCGAGCAGATCTGGCCCGGCGTGCAATAGCCGCATTGAAACCCCTCGTCGTCGATGAACGCCTGCTGCAGCGGATGCAGCGCACCATCGGACGCCAGCCCCTCGATCGTGGTCACCTCACGCCCCTCGTACTGCACGGCAAGCGCCAGGCACGACAGGATCCGCTCGCCGTCGACGAGCACGGTGCAGGCACCGCACGCTCCCTGGTTGCAGCCTTTCTTCGTGCCGAAGAGCTCCAAGTGCTCACGCAGGAAGTCGAGCAACGAGACCCGAGCGTCGGTCGGAACCGGCGCCTCGCGGCCGTTGATGATCATCGGCACGGCGGATCCTCCTTTCAACGAACCCCTGACAGAAGCGACGCTACTCCCTTTTATACCTACCAAGCTCGGGGCCACTGAAACCAGCGCCGGCAGTCGGCCCCGTCCCCGATCGGTGGGCCCGCAATCGCTAGCATCCCCGCCACCTGCGGACGTAGCTCAGTTGGTAGAGCGTCGGCTTCCCAAGCCGAAGGTCGCGGGTTCGAGACCCGTCGTCCGCTTTCTCGACCTCGCAGGACCTCGCACAAACTCGCTGCAAAATCAAGGATTCTGGAGGTAGTTCGACGGTCATCGAACATGCGAGAAAATGCGATGTTCTGCGTACGCGGCGGAGATTAAGGTCGCATCCAGGTCGCATCGAGGTCGCATTCGGAGCTCAACCGATCGCCGCCCTGATGAGCTCGGATGACCGGTGGAGCGCCTGCCGGTAGTGCTCGGCCTGGACGTTGATCGAGTGGCCCGCGATCGCGGCCACGTCATCGGTGTTGGCGCCGGCGGCGATCAGATGCGTCTCCCAGCTGGCCCGGAACTCCTTCGGTGTCGCGGTCATTCCGGTTCGCCGAACGGCCGGGCTCCAGACGTCTCGCATCCAGTTGTCGTAGCGCCACAGCTTGCCCCCGTCATGACGGGGGCGACCGCCGGGTTGGCGGCCGGCCTCGTAGGCGCGCATCCGATTCCGTATCGCGTTGTCCGAGACGCCGAGCTCGCGGCTGAGGGCCTTGTAGCTCATGACCTTCAATGCGCGCTGAAGCTCCTCCTGGGAGGGCCAGTCGATGCGCGGGCGCCGCGTGTCCGCGCTGCCCGGGGTGGAGAACAACCACTCGACATCGATCCGAGCCGGCATCGCCCTCAGCAGGTCTAGCGTCGTCGGCGGGATCGGTCCCTCGCGGTCATGGTTCTTCTCGCGGGAGCTCTCGACCACGGCGCCGTTCCACGCCGTCCCTTTCACGCGGAAGGTGCCGGTCTTCAGGTCCTGTAGGGCGCGGCGGAGCGCGAACATCTCCCCCACCCGCATTCCGCAGTCCGACAGCATCCGGATCATCGGCTGGCTGCGAGGCCCGGCGGCAGCGGCGAACTCGTGCATCTGGTCCATCGTCCAAATGCACGTCCCGCGGGCGGGCTTTGCCACACGCGGGTCGCCGGCCCGCAGGCGCACGCCCTTGAACGCATTCACCGTCGCGCATCGATCGTCGATCGCGTCCTCGGCCATCGTCGAGAGGACGCGCAGGATCGCGCCTGCGCCGCCCGCTGCGCGCCCCTGGTGCCTCAGCATGTGGTCGATGAGTTCACGGACGTGGCTGCGCTCGAGCTCCGCGAAGGGCCAGTCGCGGAGCCTCCGACCCTCGATCTCCACATCGAGCACCTGCCGGAGCTTGCTGTTCCGGTCGTAGTTGGTCCGCGTCGACCGGGGATGCCTTTCGGTCCAGTCCTGCGCGTACTCCCCGACCGTGTTGCGAGCAGCCGGAGCGATGCGCCACTGCTCATAGGCGGCGTCGATCGCATCCTGGGCCTCGCGCTTGAGGTTGAACGTCCCGCGGTAATGCCGCTTGCCGTGCGCGTCAGTTGGCCGCGCTATCCATACCTTCTCGCCGGACGGGTTGATACGCGAGATCGGCCGCTCGCGACGCGTGACCATGACGCTCCTCCTCGGTCGTTCGGAACCGCATCATGCCCTGCCGTTCCGGTTGCGGGCAAGGTACTTCTCGACGTCGAGCGGGTCGATCCGGCGCTGACCTTCGACTTTGTAGGAAGGAATTCGCTCCTTGCTCAACATCTCGCGAACCGTGCGCTCGCTGATCGACAAATAGTCGGCCAGTCCCTTGGGCGTGAAGAACGGTCGAAGTTCCTCCTTGGCGACGCGGACGGCGGTCACGTCCCGTCCTCTCTCCCAGCGACCCGCCGCGGGCTTCGTCGCGCACGCTGCCTTCCAGGGTCCGTGCCGATCGTGGGCGTGCAACCCCTGCATCCACATGGGTTCGAGCCGAAGAGGCAATCCTCGTTGCCCATACTCGGTAGATACAGGGTGGAACTCCTACCGCCCCGTTCGAGCGCTCCGTGCGCCGGCGGCTGCGGCCGCCCGGGCCGCGGCCCACGATCCGAACGCAGCGCTCACGACGCTCGCCGCGGGCCACCCTCCCTCGGCAAGGCGCTTGAGTGGCTCTCCTCCACGCCGGCGGGCATGCGTTCTCGACCAGTCGTACGAGGACGGCAGCCGCCCGTAGCGGGCTCGCCACTCGCGCATCGCGGCGAGCAAGCGTTCCGGTGTCCAGCGCCGCTCGACCGCGCCGGGGTGGCAGACCTTGCAGTACGCGTAGGCGTCGCCCTTGCCGTTGCGCGGCTGGGTGTAGGCGCCGCACCCACGGCATACGCCCACGTAGCGAGCCTTCACCGCCCGTGCCTTTGCGCCCGTCGGGTCGTAGAAATAGGCCTTGATCGTCGCCGGCGAGCGGCCTAGCCGCTCGGCGATCTGGAGATTCGACAGCCCCTCGGCCTCGCGGAAGTGCCGCGCGAGGGCGACTGCGCGGCGACGCTCGCGCACGCGATCGTAGGTTTCGGAGGACACGGCGGATCCCTCGGCTTCAGGTATTTCACGAGTCGCCATTCGCCCCGGCACCGCTCCCGCTCGCTAGAAAGGGGGTGGCGAGCGCTCACCGTCCCGCGTCATCCGCGGCGGCGGCTGGGTCGCTTCCCTTCACAGATTTGTGGAGCTCTTGACTGGGCGGCGGTCGCCCGCCAGAACTCAAACGATCAGCGAGGGCTCGCGAAGAACGACTGCTGCGGCTTGGTCGCGGCGCGATGGACGGACGCTGAGTGTGGCCGCCGGAGCTATCACCCGCGGGCGCCGGTGCCGAAGAACCTGAGGATGAGAGCGCAATCTGAAATCCAACGCAGCCAGTTCGTGCTGCCGTCGATCGCGGCGGCGCTCCTGCCGTTTGCGCTGCTTTGGCTCCCTCCGCGACATTGGAAGCTCGGCCCGCTAATCGCGGCCGCGGTCTTGACCGTGGTGATCGCGGGCGTCGTCGCGCTTGCGCCGTGGGAGCGGCTGCCCGCCAAGGCGCGATCGGGGCTCGTATTCGCATACCTGATCGTCGTCGCGCTGCTGCGCTTGGCTGGTGGGACATCCGGGATCGCGCCGGTCGCACTGCTGTGCGTGTTCTGGATCGGGCTGTGCGGAACGCGGCGACAGCTGTGGTGCATGCTCGCGGCGATCACCATCTTGTTCGTGCTCCCGCTGATCATCGGCGGTCCCGCCGATCACCCACCGGGCGCCTGGCGGGCCGCGATCCTGTTCATCGCCGTTTCCGGACTCATCGGCGCGACCGGCCAGGCACTGGTCGCCCGCGTCCGCGAGCAGCACGGTGAGCGCGACCGGCTCCTGGCCCAACTCCATGACCTCGCCCACAGCGACCCACTGACCGGACTGCCCAACCGGCGAGCCTGGGAACTCGAGCTCAACCGCGCGCTGGCGCACGCCAGCCGCCACGACGAACCCCTTAGTCTGGCCGTGCTCGACATCGACAACTTCAAGGACATCAACGATCGGCGAGGTCACGCCGAGGGAGACTCACTGCTGATCGAGACCGCCCGTCGCTGGAGCGAGGTACTCCGCGCCGAGGACGTGCTCGCCCGGATCGGCGGCGACGAGTTCGCGCTACTGATGCCCGCCTGCACACAGCGTGACGCGTCCGCAGTGATCGCGCGCATCCGACAGGGCAACCCGGTGCCGTACAGCTGTTCGGTCGGTCTCGCGACCTGGGACGGCACCGAGACCGGCGAACGGCTGCTCCAACGGGCCGACGCCGCGCTCTACGACGCCAAGCGCAACGGCCGCGGCCGCATCGCCGCAGCCGCATAACCAGGACCGCACCGAACGCCGACTACTCCGGCTCGCCCGCGATCGTCAACCCACCCACCCTCAGGGCGCGGTCTCGAGCAGCTGCGCTTGCCGAGATCTCGGTATGACCGGATCAGATGATTCCGCCACGGGCGTCGCCGCAGCGTACTTCGAGGCCTGGAAGAGCAAAGACATCAACCGAGTGCGGCTATTACTCCACGACGACGTCACGTTCGACGGTGCCCTGGGATCCACGCGAGGTATCGAGGACACGATCGCTGGCCTCGGCCGGATGTTCGCCATCACTGAGCACGTCGAGGTGGTCCGCCGCTGGTCGACGGCCCCGACGTCTTGACCTGGTTCGAGCTCCGTACCACGACCGCTGGGCCGCTTGCGATTGTCAACTGGAGCCACGTCGAAGCGGGTCGCATCGCCCGAATCCGGGTCACCTTCGACCCGCGCCCTCTCTTGGGATGAGGCCGAAGGGAGCTCGTAGATCTCGAGTCGCTGCTCGATACCGACGGACGATCAGCGTCGCGGCTGTTGACATGATTAAGCGAGAACGCCCCGGTACCGCATGCCGTGCAGTACACGCGCGCACCCATCGTCGTGGTCAAGGCAAGAGGTTGTGGCGTCGCCGAATGGACGCTGGACGTGGTTTATAGCCGGCCTCCTCGACGGCCTTGTTGAAGCTTGA
>CAVYQJ010000010.1:0-127429 GCA_963770615.1 uncultured Solirubrobacterales bacterium
CATCTTGGTCGGGTAGTCCCAGACTCGCCGGCTCCGAAGGGGCAGCCGAAGCGTCCTCGCGGACGACGGAAGGCTGATCCTCGACGACCGTTGCTCCTCGTCGTGCTCGCATCTGACTGCGCAAGAACGATCTTCAGCGAACAAAGGTATGCAATTGCTGGGACAACCCCGCAAACCTCGCCCAAACAGTGCTGAACTGGCCGCCGTGGGGTAGGGATCGGCCACCTCTAGTTCCACCGTGCACCCGAAGCCATGCTTCAGTCACGAGCACATCGACCGGTTCGTGAGCTTGCAGCACCACAACGGGTCCGCGGGGCCGACGCGCGTTCCGCGTACTAACCGACCGCTAGCGCGCCAAGACAAGAGCTTTCTGGTCCAACTGCCCGCAGCAGACCAACCACCGGGACCCAACCGTAACTTTCTAGATGCACTATCTGAAGACGAGTGAAGCGGCGACGTTGCTCAACGTCAGCGCGAACACCCTGCGGCAGTGGGAGGCGAGGTTCGATTTCCCGAAGCCGCAGCGATCGCCGGGCAGGCACCGGATGTACATCCATTGCGAGGTGGCCGCGTTGCGAGCGGCGCTGCACGACGGTCTCTCGGTCTCGTCGGCTGTCTCCCGCGCGCGCGACGGGCTCGCAGCCGACAACAACTCGCTCGTCACCGCGCTCGGGTCCTACGATCGCGAGCGCGCGGATGCGGCGATCGAGGTGGCGCTGGGGTCACGCTCCGTCGAGCACACGGTGGAGGAGGTACTACTGCCCGCGCTCGAGCAGATCATCCGCGAACAGACGGTAGATTCGGCGGCCTGGGCGTTCGCCGCGCCTTGGGGAGCGGATTGGCTCCGGCGTGCCACCCGTCTTGCACCGCCGCCGTTGCGGCCGCGGTCGATCCTGGTCGGCGACGCGTCGCGAGACGAGCTCGACCCCGACGCCCCGCACATCCGCGCGCTCGAGCTGTTCTGCATGCGGGCCGGCGTCAAGCTGATGAGTCTCTCCACGCGCGGCGTGGCCGGTATACGTGACGCGCTCGCCGCGCACCGTCCCGACCTCGTCGTACTAGCGGGCGGACACACGGCCGACGACACAGTCGCAAGCTGGACCTACGCAGTCAGACTCGCAGCGGGTCCGATCCCGATCGCGCTCTACCGCCGCGGATACCATCTCGCCCGTTTACCCACCACAGGCACAAACGTGTTGCCGTCCCGCGCGACTGAAGCGCAACAGCGCCTGCTTGAACTCGTCGAAACTGAGCAGCTGAGACCGACAATCCGGGCGTCACCGGCGGCCAGCTACTTGAACGTGGTCACCGCCAACCAGCAGGCGATACCGCTCTAAACGCCAACGACCCCGTAAGGGAGGAGCGCGACTACTGGCGGGCGGCGGGCTGAGACGACCGCGGGTTGGGTGCTCGGCCGCGGAAGGCTCGGCGGTAGGCGGTGGGTGTGGTGTCGAGGTCGTCGGCGAATCGGGCGCGCAGGGCGGCGGAGGTGGGGAAGCCGGCCTGTGCAGCGACGTGCTCGATCGGTAGAGCGGTCGCCTCAAGGAGTTCACGGGCTCGATCGAGGCGCATTTGCCGGAGCCAGTGTTTGGGGCTGAGGCCGGTTTCATTGCGGAACCGTCGCGTGAGTGTCCGTTCGCTGCAGGATGCGTGCGTGGCGAGGTCGGTCAGGTTCAGGGGTCGGTCGAGGTGCTCCAGCGCCCACGCCCGTGTCTCGGCGAGGCCGCTGTCTCCGGCCTTCGGGATCGGTCGTGGCGCGTACTGGGCTTGGCCGCCGCTGCGGTACGGGGCGACGACGTTGAATCGCGCGAGTTCTGCTGCGGCCATGGTCCCGTGGTCGCGCCGGACGACGTGTAGACCGAGATCGAGGCCCGCCGCGATCCCTGCCGAGGTCAGTATTTGGCCGTCGTCGACGTAGAGCACGTCCGGCACGACGTCGATGTCCGGGAAGTCGGCGGCGAGCGACGCCGTTGCCTTCCAATGTGTCGTCGCGCGATGACCGTCGAGGACACCGGCGTGAGCAAGCGCGAACGCGCCGACGCAGATCGACATCATCCGCGAACCGCGCGTTACCGCAGCGGCGAGGGCGTCGAGAATCCTGGGTGCTGGTGGCGAGGTCCAGGGGCTGTATCCCGGGACGATCACGCTGTCGGCCTGTGCGAGCCGATCGAGTCCGCCGTCGAGGGTGATCGTGAACCCGTCGCCGGTGGCGATCTTCCGCGCGGGTCCACAGGTCGAGAAGTCGTAGAGGCCGGGCACGGCTGCGGCGCCGGGCGCGCCGGCGAACACCTGGACGGCGCAACCGAGCTCGAAGGTCAGCACGCCGGGGAGGACGAGCGCGACGACGCGATGGCGGGGTTGGCTGGAAAACGACGAACATCGGCTGCCGGACATCTGGCGCAGCGTATCGCAACGCGCCACCCTTACGACCCATGGCCCTGATCGCCCGTATCCGATGAGCAGCGGCGAACTGTTGCTGAGCGCGCAATCCGCCCGCCGAATGCAAGGGAGAACGAATGTCCGGGACCGCATCGGTCGCGACATATGTCGACAGTGATACAGAGGTGCTCAGTGCGTCCAATGGCGTTGAGTACGCCTACCGTGTGACGGGCACGTCTGACGCGCCGCCGCTGGTGACGCTGCAGCACTTCCGCGGCAACCTCGACAGCTGGGATCCGGCCCTGATCGACGCGCTCGCCGCCGCGCGACGGGTGATCACCTTCGACAACCGAGGAGTGGCCGCCACCAGTGGCCGGACCCCGAGCACGACCGTGACGCCGACGTCAGCTGGCAGACCCGCCTCGCCCAATACGACGCCGTGTGCCGCTGGGGCGAGCCCAGCCACTCCCTGCTCGAGCGGGTCTCCGCGATCGACAAGCCGGTCTTCGTCGCCAACGGCGACAGCGACCCGATGATCCTCCCCCGCTATTCCTACCTGCTGGCGGGGCTAATCCCCGGGGCGCGTCTGAAGATCTACCCGGACTCGGCGCACGGCTTCCTCTTTCAGCACCACGCCCAGTTCGCCGCCGACGTCGACGCCTTCCTAGCCAGCGCATGAGAGCGAACTCGATCGCGCTGTCACGACCTGGTCGGGCTGGATCCCGGCCGCACGAATGAAAGGCCACCCATGTCCGTTGCTTCCGATTCGACGATAAAGACCCAAACGCGGACGATCGACGGCCTGTCGATCCGCTACGCGGAAAGTGCGGGCGATTGTGACGTCGATGCCCTGCTGCTCAGCCCCTGGCCGGAGAGCCTCTACTGCTTCGAGCCGATGTGGGACCAGCTTGCCGAGCACGCCCATCTGGTCGCCGTTGACCTGCCCGGTTTCGGCCACTCGGAGGGTAGGGAGGACCTCTTCAGCTCGCGGGGCATGGCCGGGTTTATCGTCAAGCTCGCGGACGCGTTCGAGCTCGCCCAGCCGCACGCGATCGGCCCCGACATCGGCACATCAGCACTCCTGTTTGCCGCGGCCGATCAGCCCGGCCGGCTCCGGAGCCTGGTGGTTGGCGGTGGTGGCGCGGCGATCCCGCTCCAGCTTGGCGTGGAGTTGAAGCAGATCGTCGACGCACCCAACCTCGCGGCCATGGGGAACGTCGAGCCTCGCCGGGTCATCGGCGCCGTACTGAACTACCACGAGCGACACAGGCTCCCCGACTACGTCCGCGAGGACTACCTGAGCGGCTACGACGGGGACCGCTTTGCGCCATCTCTTGGGTTCGTGCGCGCCTACCCGACCGAGCTGCCGATCCTCTCTGAGCTCCTGCCCCAGATCCGCACGCCCGTCGAGATCATTCAGGGCGCCCACGACCCCGGGGTGCTGCCGGTCAACGCCCAGTACCTGCGCGACCGGCTCCCTCGCAGCCGCGTGAACCTACTCGACGCCGGCCATTTCGTTTGGGCCGATCGCGCCGACGACTACGCAGCGCTCGTAATCAGCTGGTGGAACGGCGGCTACGAAAACCCCTAGCGAGATCAGCGCCGAGGGCTACGCGATCGCCCTCGCCGACCTGCTCGATCGCGCCGAGCACCTAAGAGAGCGAGTGAGTCGCCTGGTGAGCACAACCGACGCCAACCACGCACTCACCAACGGGATTCGCTCTGCGATCTAACTCTGAGGAGATCTGATGTCCATTCACGACATGAAGATGACAAGCGTCACGACCGAGGCGGTCACCCTGCACGTTGAGGAGGAGGGAACCGGCGCGCCGGCGCTGGTGTTTCTGCACTACTGGGGCGGTTCGGCGCGGACGTGGACTGCGGTGATGGACCGGCTCGCGTCGACAAACCGCTGCGTAGCGATCGACCAGCGAGGGTGGGGCCGATCCGAGGCGCCCGCCAGCGACTATGCGATCCGAGATCTCGCCGATGATTCGCTGGCGGTGATCGCCGCGCTCGAGCTCGACGACTACCTCCTCGTCGGCCACAGCATGGGCGGCAAGGTCGCGCAGGTCGTCGCCGGAGATCGCCCCGCCGGACTCCGCGGAGTTGTGCTGATCGCACCGGCACCCGCGGCGCCCGCCGCGCCGATAACCGACGAGTTCCGCGAGCAGCTCCTGGGCGCATATCTCACCCGCGACGGCGTGCTCGAGGGGCTCGAGATCGTGGGGTCGTATCAGGGACTCAGCCCCGAGCTTCGGGAGCAGGTCGTCAGCGACAGCATGGCCGGCGCTCCCCAGGCGCGGGAGGCATGGCCGAACACGATGATCTCCGAGGACGTCTCGTCCGCGCTCGCCGGGATCGACGTGCCCGTGCTCGTTCTCGGCGCGGATCACGACCCCATCGAACCCGTCAGCCTGCTCGCCGAGCACGTCGTCGCCAGGATCGCCGGAGCCGCGTTGGAGGTAATCAGCGACAGCGGCCACCTGATTCCGCTCGAACAGCCCCAGCAGGTCGCCGATCGCATCACCGCGTTCGTCGACCGCGTGCCCCAGCCGCCGCTCCCAGCACCCCGACGAGCGGGTCCCACGTCCGAACCAACAGGAGGCAACAAAATGACAGTTACAACTGCAACACAGAACACGGAGACGGTTCAACGACTGTTCGACGCGTTTCGCTCAGGCGACACCAATGCGTTCGAAGAGCTGATCGTCGAAGACTTCGTCCAGCACAACCCGCAGGTCGACAACGGTCGGGCTGCGGTGCAGGCGTTCTTCGCAGCGGTCGGAGCCGTCGACGTCGAAGTTCACCGCACCATCGCGGAGGGCGATCTGGTCGCCGTTCACTCTAACTACAAGACCTGGAAGACCGCAGCCGTAGACATCTTCCGACTCAACGACGAAGGCAAGATCGTCGAGCACTGGGACGTTCTCCAACCGATCCCGGACACCACGGCAAACGGCAACGACATGTTCAGCCAGCTCAGCTGAGAGTGCTCGCGCGCCGGCCTCGGGCGGCGAGACTCTGCGGCTCTCGAGCGTCGACACCGAATCGCGAACGCTGGCTGGCGAGATCGGTCGGGGTGCGGTCGTCGCCGTCGCTGAAGGAGAGCCCTCTGGCGACCCAGCCGCCGAGATCGAGCTGCAACCACAGGGTTGCAAGGTGGTCGATTAGTCGGTTTCCTGACACATGGAAATCAGCCGTCTGCTGGCCGAAAACTGGGCCTGTTGCCCGTGTGTCACCTTTTTTCAATTGGCACTTGACAGAAACCAATCGAGAGAGATAATCCGCGCCCCACATTTGCGCTGAGGAGAGGGAGGACCGGCATGTTCGCTGGTGGTCGACAGACTCGCAGAGTGGCCGCACTTGCTGCGACGGTCCTGGCCGTGTCGCTTGGTCTCGTAGCGACGGCATCGTCCGCGTCGGCCGCGGGCTCGGGGTCGCCGGCCAGCCCGTCATGCCCGTGGCTCAACCAATCCCTCCCGGTTCAGCAGCGGGTCCAGATGTTGCTCGGGCAGATGACGCTCCCCGACAAGATCAACATGGTCACCGGGGCCGGGTTCAGCGAGCCGTACGTCTTCTACATCTCGGCCATTCCTAGCCTCTGCGTTCCGGCGATCGGCGAGGAGGACGGTCCGCTCGGCGTGGGCGACGGCCTCACCGGGGTGACGGAGCTGCCGGCGGCTGTGTCGCTGGCCGCCAGTTTCGACCCCGCGCTGGCGCGAGATTACGGTCAGGTGGTGGGCGCAGAAGAGCGTGCCAAGGGCGCGATGGTCGACCTCGGGCCGACCGTCAACATCGATCGGGACCCCCGCTGGGGTCGGTCGTTCGAAGCCTTCACCGAAGACCCCGATCTGAACGCCGCGATGGCCGTGGCGGACATCGACGGCGTGCAGAGCCAGGACGAGATGTCCCAGATCAAGCACCTGGCCGTCTACAACCAGGAGACCAACCGCAACACGCCGGCCGACGACGCGATCGTCAGTCAGCGCGCACTGCACGAGATCTACCTGCCGGCGTTCTGGGCGGGCACGGTCGAGGCGAAGGCGGCCTCGGCGATGTGCGCCTACAGCACGATCAACGGCGAGTTCGCGTGCCAGAACCAGTACCTGATGAACACCACGCTCGACCAGCAGTGGGGGTTCCCGGGGTTCGTGACCTCGGATTACCAAGCCACGCACTCGACGGTCCAGTCGGCGGACGCGGGCATGGACCAGGAGATGCCGGCCGCGCAGTTCTACGGCCCTGCGCTCCAGGCCGCGGTGCAGTCGGGCCAGGTCAGCACGGCGACCCTGAACGACATGGTCGGCCGGATCCTGACCGAGATGTTCCGCTTCAACGAGTTCAACAATCCGCCCACCGGTTCGACCAGCGCCACGGTCACCACCCCTGCGGATCAGGCGGTCTCGACCACGGTCGCCGAGGCGGGCACCGTGCTGCTGAAGAACCACGGCGCCACGCTGCCGCTGCGCCCGTCGGGGGCGGGCACGGTCGCGGTGATCGGGCCGGCCGCATCGGCGTCCCCGACCGACACCGGCGGCGGCAGCGCGTACGTGACCTCGCCCTTCAACGTCACGCCGCTCCAGGGCATTCAGGCGGCCGCCGGGCCCGGTACGACGGTGCAGTACGCCCAGGGACTGCCCACCGACACCTCGCTGTCTGCGATCCCCAGCGCCGACCTGAGCCCCGCCTACTCCGGGACTGGTTATGGCGGGAGCTACACCGGCACGCTGACCGCCCCGGAGACCGGCACGTACGTGCTGGCGTTCCAGAATCCCGGCAGCTACAACGTGACCTACCTCTCCCTGGACGGAAAGCAGATCCTGGCGAACCCGGGGACGCCGCCTGTTTCGACGTACTCGGTCGCGGTCAACCTCACGGCCGGGCAGACCTACACGCTGCAGCTGAACGGCTCCGGGCCGTCGGCCAACCTCACCTGGGCGACGCCGTCGGACCTGGCGCCCGGCATCGCGTCGGCCGTGGCCGCGGCGAAGGCCGCCTCCACCGCCGTGGTCGTCGTCTCGGACGACACCGAGTCCGAGGCTGCCGACCGGGCCGGACTGAACCTGCCCTCCGCGCAGGACGAGCTGATCTCGGCGGTGGCCGCCGCCAACCCGCATACCGTGGTCGTCGTCAATGCCGGGGCGCCGGTCGCGATGCCCTGGCTCGGTCAGGTCGCATCGGTGCTTGACGCCTGGTATCCGGGCGAGAGCAACGGCACGGCGCTGGCCTCGGTGCTGTTCGGCGAAACCGACCCGAGTGGTCATCTGCCCGTCACCTTCCCGCAGAGCCTCGCGCAGGTTCCCGCGTCGAGCCCGAGCCAATTCCCGGGCGTAAACGGCCAGGCCGACTACTCCGAGGGGATCGACGTCGGCTACCGCTACTACGACGCCAACCACGAGATCCCGCTGTTCCCGTTCGGCTACGGCCTGTCCTACACCAAGTTCAAGTTCAGGCACCTGACCGTCAGCCGCGAATTCGTCCATAACGCCACCTCGAATCCGGGCGCGACCAGCTGCGGTTGCAATGGCCAGTCGACCCCCGAGGTGATCGTGTCGGCCACCGTCACCAACACCGGCAAGGTCGCCGGCTCGGACGTGGCCCAGCTGTATCTGGGCGACCCGGCCGTCGCCGGCGAGCCGCCGCGCCAGTTGAAGGCGTTCCAGAAGGTAAGCCTCCGACCGCGGCAGTCGGAGACCGTGCGGTTCATTCTCCGGGGCCACGATCTGTCCTACTGGGACGACGCCGCGAACGGCTGGGTCGTGCCCGACGGCCAGTTCCAGGTCTACGTCGGAGACTCCTCGGCACTGGCCAACCTGCCGCTCAAGGCAGGCTTCGACGTGGTTCGCACGGTCGGCGCGCGATACGCCACGCTCGACGCCCCGGCCACGATCGATGCCGGCACCACCTCGACGGTCACCGCACGACTGGTCAACGACGGCGACTACGGGATGCCCCGGGCCGAGTTCACGGTTCGGGCCCCCGCCGGCTGGACGGTCAGCCGCCCCGCCCCGGTCGCGGTCGCGCCGCACAGTACGGTCACGGAGAACTTCCGAGTCAGCGTTCCGAGCAACGCGGCGCCGGGGACCGAGACCCTCACCCTCACGGTAACGCCCGGCTCCTGGCGCGCAGGGCTCGTCGAGGCATCGACCACGGTGGTCGTCCCGTACGCATCGATTGCCGCCGCCTACAACAACGTAGGGATCAGCGACAACTCGGACGAGAGCGCCGCCAACTACGACGGC
This sequence comes from uncultured Solirubrobacterales bacterium, assembly GCA_963770615.1. Taxonomy (GTDB): domain Bacteria; phylum Actinomycetota; class Thermoleophilia; order Solirubrobacterales; family Solirubrobacteraceae; genus Palsa-465. The sequence goes on from CAVYQJ010000010.1 coordinate 8,625, forward strand.
GTCGGCGACAGCTTCTCCGCCCAGGCCCTGGCGGCGGGGACGCCAAACGCCCTCACCCCCGGAAGCCCGGTGACGATAGGCGGCACCACGTTCACCTGGCCTAACGTGCCTGCTGGCACACCGGACAACGTGGTCGCGGCCGGTCAGACCATCGACCTTCACGGCACGGGAACCGACCTGGGATTCCTCGGCTCAAGCCAGAACGGCACCGCCAGCGGGACCGTGACTGTCCACTACACCGACGGGACGAGCCAGTCGTTCGACCTCAACATCGCCGATTGGTACGCGGACTTCCCCGCGGTGGGCGACCAAATCGCCGCGACCACGTCGAGCTGGAACTTCCAGTCAAATTCACTCGGCCCCCACCCGGTCAGCGTTTACTTCGCCTCGGTGCCGCTGGCCCACGGGAAGACCCTTGCTTCGGTCACGCTGCCGATCCTGAGCGGCGCCGGAGGAACCATCGCGATGCACATCTTCGCGATGGCCACCGGGACCGGGACCCCGACGACGGGAGCGCCGTATGCATCGCTCGCCGCCGCGTACGACAACGTCGGGATCACCGATAACTCGAACCCCGACCCGGGCAACTTCGACGGTACCGGGGATAGCTTCTCGTCCCAGGCGCTGGCCGCGGGCACGCCAACGCCGCTCACCCCGGGCGGGCACGCCACGTTCGGCGGGACCACCTTCACGTGGCCCAGCATTGTCGGCGCCCCCGACGACGTGATTGCAGACGGACAGATAGTCGACATCTCCGGGTCCGGCACCGATCTCGGATTCCTCGGAGCAGGCGGATTCGGGGCCGCGACCGGCACCGGGACTATCACCTACACCGACGGCAGTACCGAGTCGTTCAGCATCGCCATGGCCGACTGGTACAACAACGCTCCCGTGGCCGGCGACCAGGTCGCCACCACCACTTCAAGCTGGAATTACTCGAGCAGCACCCAGACGCCGCACCCGGTAAGCATCTACTTCGCGTCGGTGCCGCTCGACCCGGGGAAGACGGTAGCGTCCGTGACACTTCCCACCATAAGCAGCGGTGTCGGGAACGGCATCAACGCCATGCACATCTTCGCGATAGCGATCGGCTCAGGCTCCCCCACCAGCGGCTCCACGAGCCCAAACATCAGGCAGTTCCGACCCCGCGCCCGCGGCACCTCACGCTAGATCGCCGAGATCATCACACAGAGCCGGCGACGCTGATGGTGGTGCTGGACGCGACGATCGTTACCATCGCGATCCCTTCGGCTCAGCTGCGGCCGGCCAGGGGTCCGGAACGCGGCCGTGTAGCCGCGTTCCGTGCGAGGGTCTCGAGTCAACGGCTAGGGTGCCGCCGACGGCAGCGATGCGGTCGTGCATGTTGCTCAGTCCGGTCCCGCTCGGGGTCCGGTTGGGGTCGAACCCGCGGCCGGTGTCGCTGACGTTGAAATGCAGCGCTTGGGCGGTATCCCAGGCCCGCACGGAAACTCGCGCCGGTCCGGCGTGCTTGGCTGCGTTGTCGATCGCGGCGAGGCAGGTGAAGTAGACCGCGCTCTCGACCTCGGGCCGGCAGCGGCGTATCCCGCGCGCTGACACGGTGATCGGGTCGACCGCGTAGCGGCTGGCGGAGACCAGCGCCGCACCCAATCCTTCGGAGGCCAGCAGCAGTGGATAGACGCCACGCGCGAACGCACGGACCTCGTCTATGGCCTGCTGGACCTCCTCTCCGAACCCGGTCAACGCCGCGCTGGCGTCCGTGTCGCCGCGCTCCTGGAAGCTCTCAGCAGCGAGCGCGAGCCGAATCCGCAGCCCCGTCAGACGCTGCTGAACTCCGTCGTGGAGGTCTCGCTCGAGGCGCCGGCGATCGGCGTCACCAGCATCGAGCACGCGGCGCGCCAGCACCGACGGGGGGACCCGCGACAGCGACTTCAACAAAGCGCCGTGCTGTTCGCCGGCGAGCGCCACCGCGGGCGGCGCGGTCTCCTTCAATGAGACGCTCATCTGGGCACCGGTTCGGCCACCGCGATCGCCGAGCGGACCGTGGGGTGCCCGCCCGGCGACTCGCGGATGAACTCCTTGACTGCGGTCACGCGGGGCGAGCGCATCGCGCTTGAACAGCCCTGAGCGTAGGCGCGTTTGCCGCCGGCGTGGCCACTACCGAGGGCGGGGATTGATCGAGCAGGAGCTCGCACCAGACACACGTAGGGCCGAGGTCCTGCCAGACTCCCCATGTCTCGCAGAGCTCATCGACGAGCAACAGCCCGAGGCCGCCAGCGATCTCCGGATCACGCGGGAGCAGGGAGGGTCTCACGCGTGAGCCCGGGTCGGTGACGGCGATTCGAAGTCGATCATCAAGCGTCGTCACCTCCACGGTCAGCGATCGGCCAACGCCGACGTTCGCGTGGACCACGCTGTTGGTGACGAGCTCACTCACGAGCAGCGCAGCATCCGACGCCGCCCTGGCAGGAATCTGGCCCTCGAGCAGCGAACGCACTGACCTGCGGGCCCGGGCGGGTGCATCGTCACCGCCAGGAATCCGCATGGACATCGATCGTGGCGAACCCGGGGACTGGAACGCCGACGCCGTCATGCGGCACCCCTCGTGCGAGGCCGTAGCGGCCGGGACCGAGTGGTCCGAGGGCCACGCGCTTCGCCCCAAGCGCGTGACCGACGACCCCTCCTTCGTGCGATCGCGCGATCCGCTCGTAGATGATCCCCAGTTCCCACGATGCGATCGCCCGGAACGGCTGCCCCGTGCCGTCTGGCTGCTGGTACAGCGCGACCTCGGAGTTCAGAATGCGAGCTGGACGGGTGAGCAGCACGACGCTCCGGAAATCGGCGTCCCGGCCCGCGGGCTGCTTCGCAAAGAGCGGACTGCAACCCGGCTGAGAGCGGCGACTCAAAGCGCAAGCCCAACACCGAGCCACAACACGTACAGAACCGGGGGCTCAGACCGACGCGCGACGAGTACCGCACCCTCACTCCTAACGGGAGCTGCGTTGCCTTTGCAACGCCCCCGCCAGCCGCCCAGAGGCCGCTACAGACGCGCCATACGCCTTCTTATCCAGGACCCCGACGCGGCTCGCCCAGCGGGCGGGCACAGTCAACGTCCGGAACTCGACTCTACTCCATCACGCCCGCCGCGCAACCAAAATGCTCCGCGAGCACGACCAGTGCGCCACGACGCCCGGGTGAGCGGTCCGGGCCCCCGGATCGAGGCGCGGTCCGAGCCCCCGGATCGAGGCGGGTTCTACCTCGCCGTTTAGCGCCGGCCTGGTCATCGCGGCAGCCCACGATGCTGCTTCGTCGCCCCCGAGCCACAAGCACCCGCGAGCGCGGTCTCAGCTCGGTGCTGATGCCTGGCCGCCCCGCCCGAGGACTGCGCAGCCAAACCTCAACCCGTCCGACACTACTCCGATCCCAACCGAATACAAGGCATCCAAGAGACCACGTTCGGGTAGCCTCAGGGTGCGTTGGCGTTGAGCCGTGCGTCCGCTTCACGCGCACAAGGTCCGAACGCCGGAGAACTCGCACCAGTGAGCAGCACAGACAGCAGAGAACGAGGAGGTCGGCGATGAGCGAACCCGGGCCCGACGATCACGCCTCGCGGCCGCTCGTCGGTGGCAGGCTGCTGGCCGAGATCACCAACCGGATCGTCGCGTTCATGCGCGAGCACTACGGCCGCGGACCGATCAAAGCCAAGACCTACGTACTCGACAACCTGATCGTCTGCGTGCTCACAGACGGATTCACCGCGATCGAGCGAACGATGATGGAAGGCGGCGAACCCGACCGCGTGCTCGAAATGCGCCGCGACTTCCAACGGATGATGAAAGAGCGCTACAGCCAAATGATCGAGCAGCTCACCGGCCGCAAAGTGCTCGCGTTCCTCAGCCAAGCACACGTCGAACCCGACCTCACGATCGAATTCTTCCTGATGGACGGCCCGCTAGCCGGATTCGGGGCGCTAGAGCTCGTCGACCCACCACCGACCGACCCCAGCACCGGCGACGATTAGGGTTGAACCGCCGTTGTCGGTCATCCGTCAAACCGCCCGCGCCGCGATCATCCGTCAAACCGCCCGCGCCGCGAGTCTGCCGCGCGCCCTCGCGAAGCGACCTCGCCAGACCTTGCGTTATTTCTGCGAGGCCAGCGCCGACCGGGTCCTGTTCGTCCGTTATCGCCGCCAGCACCCAACCGAAGCAGCGCTCATCGATCGCGTCATCGCGTCGAAGCTAACGTTCCTGCGGCGCCGCAACCTTGCGGAGCTCGCAGAGGCCGTCGAGCAGGCAGATCGCGACGACTTGCCCGGCCTCATCATCGAGGCCGGCACGGCGCTCGGGGGCAGCGCGATACTCATGGCCAAGGTCAAACGTCCGGAACGCCGGCTCGCGGTGTACGACGCATTCGGGATGATTCCCGCGCCGACGGCGCGCGACGACCAGGATGTCCATGAGCGCTATGCCAAGATTGCGTCGGGTCGCGCGGAGGGCATTGGCGGTGAGGCTTACTACGGCTACCGCGACGATTTGCTGGGTGATGTCACCCGGTCATTCGAGCGCTCCGGCTTGAGCTTGAAGCGCGATCACGTCTCGCTGATCCCGGGCTTCTTCGACGACACCCTCCGTGTCTCCGAACCCGTCGCGGTGGCGCACATCGACGCCGACTGGCACGACAGCGTGATGACGTGCCTACGGCGTATCGGTCCCCACCTCGTCCCCGGAGGAAGACTCGTCATCGACGACTACTACAGCTACAGCGGGTGCAGGCAGGCTGTCGATCGGTTTCTTGCCGACAATCCCGGCCTGTATCGGCGCGAGAAGCATAGTCGCCTGCATCTCGTCAGAGCCTTCTAGTTAGCGGCTCCTCCGCTGGGGGCGAGCAGGGGGAAGTAGCGCCACGCGACCAGTCTGAACACTTCGATGATGTCCGCGGGTGTGGGTTCGGCGGCGGGGTCGTCGAGCTGTGGTGGGAGCTCGAGTGTTCGTGTGGAACCACTCCTCACCCGAAGTAGGGCACGACCTTGCGATCGGCGCCGTGCTGCGCCCACTCAGGGATGGGGTTGCTCAGGTCCTTTCCGATGACCCCGTCGAAGTTCTTCCCATCCTCGGGGCCGTACAGACGCCCGAGCACGTTGTCGAGCGAGCGGTTCTCGAACAGCACCACCACGATCTTGTCGATCGCGTGAGCCCTCTCGCGTGCCGGCATCAGGGATGTCCTTTCACCGCCGGATCGTTCGATGGCGGATCTGTCTCGTGCTTTTCCCGTATCTGGGCCTCGGTGTACAGGGCGCCCTGCGCGGCAGCCGAGCCGGACATGCCACCGCCGGGGCCGCGGAGCACAAACGCGACGGCAACCGCAACGGCAGCGCCCGCGATCGGCCCGGCGATGTAGACCCAGTAGTCGGTGAACTTCCCCCCGACGAGATCCGGCCCGAACGTGCGTGCCGGATTCATCGACGCTCCCGAGATCGGGCTTCCCCACAGCCCAGCCAAAGCGATATACGCACCCACCCCCAACGCAGCGATGATCCCGATGTTCTGCGCGCCCGAAGCCGTCCCCAGGATCACGCTCACCAGTCCGAAGGTCAAGAGCAGCTCCATCCAGAACCCCGCGCCGGCGCTGTACCCCGACGCGACGTAGTTCGAACCGTGAACGGCCGACACGTTGATCACCGCGTGCAGGACCAGCGCAGCGAGGGTCGCACCGATCAGCTGGACGATGACGTACCCGGGCACCCGCCGCCATGGAAAGTCCCGGCGCAGCGCGAACGCGACGCTCACCGCCGGGTTCAGGTGAGCGCCCGAGACCTTGCCCATGAACATGATGATCCCCAACACCATCAGCCCCGGTGCGACCACCGCCGCGGTGCGACTGATCGTATTTGGAAACGCGGCCCCCATCATGCCCCCGCCGGCCGCAACCATCACCAGAAGGAACGTCCCGAGCAGCTCCGAGAACAGCCGGCGCCACTCCTGATCCGGATTCTCGAAGTCCGCAATCGGCTGTATGACGTTCTGCTGAAGCTCCGCGGAGATCCACCCCGCGACGCCGGCATCCCCACTAGCGACCTGATCTGGCACGAATCCGCCACCTCCACTCGAGTGTCGGGGAAGCACAACTTCTCCCCAACGACACGTCATCATCCAGATCGGGTGAGCCGGTCACCGACGGCCAGCGCGACCAGCACCGCCGCGCCGAGCGCGAACGGGAGTGGGTAGTCCTGCCATCCGCGGAAGCGGAACACGACTCGGTGCGTGCCCGCGGGGACGGTCGTGGCGACGAGCGCGGGCGCGACCATCTCGGTCGGCTGCGACCGTCCGTCGACCGTCGCGGTCCACCCGGGGTCGAACGATGCGCTGAGCACGACGACTCCGGCCCGGTGCATGCGCACGCGCGCCACCGCCAGTCCCTGTTGCAACCTGTCGGACTCCGCGAGCACCGTTCCCGCCGGCGCCGCAGACGACGGTTGCGGTAGCCGGGTTTCGCGGCCACCGGGCTGACCGTACGCGACCCGCAGATAGTCGCCGGCCTGCGCAAGCCGGGAGTTCAGCAGCCTGACGCTGCGCATGCCGAGGTCGGCCCGGTTCGCGGCCACGCCACCGACGATCGTGCCGGCGTGCAGGACGCCGCCGGCGCCTGGCAGCGTCCACAGCGAGTATGGGCCGGCCCTGAGTTCGAGCCGGGCGGGAACGGGAGGTCTGGAACCGGTCGGGAGGATGAGGTAGTTGATCCCGAACAGCCGGTAGTCACTCGGGTTGCGCTCATCGAAGTAGTACTCGGGATCGGTCATCAGCGAGGCGGTGCGCAGCGTGTAGCCGACCTCGTCGACGTCACGACTCTCCAGGTACTTGAACACGGGCACCGCGCCGACGGTGAACTCCTGGCCCCAGTTCGACGGCATCCCGGCGTACGTCCGCCCGCCGCCGTCTCGGTTGATCACCGTGATGAGCCGATCGAGGTCTGTGCCCTGGGTGTTGTCGGCGCGGCGCTGAGCTTCGATCGCGGCGCTGTCATGGCGGTCGTAGGCGCCGAGCTGAAGCCACGCGGGAGCGAGCACGGCGATCGCCGCCACGGCCACGGCCGCCGCGGACAGGCCGGGGCGCCACCGCGGAACGCGGGCTTCGAGCTGCCGCACGCAGCCGGCCGCGAGCCACGCCGCTCCACGACCGGCGAGCAGCAGTGCGGCGAGCTGCACGCCCATCATGAAGCGGCGGAAGAAGATGTCGCCGCTGCCCGGAATCAGATCGACGAGCGAACCGAAGGTCGTGCGACCGAACGCGAGCAGCAGGCACACGGCGAGCGCCACCAGCAGCGCGCGGGCGTTGGCGTCCGAGGACCACGCGAGCCACGCCAATCCGAACCCAAGCGCCGCGAACACGGTCACGACCGGCAGCCGGCCGAAGTCGAGCAGCTGCCCCGAGATCAGCCAATCGAGCACGTGATCCGCGCCGTAGCCGTTGACCAGTCCGGTGTGCTGGAAGGGCTCGTTGACGGCCGCCCAGGTGCGCTGGTCCAACAGCGGAACGATCACCCATGCCGTCGCGAGCAGCGAACCGCCGAGCAGGACCGCGGCTCGTCGGAGCCGAGTGAGGAGTGGCCTGCCGGCGACCAGCGGCCACACGAGCAACACCGAGAGCGCCAGGTAGCCGGTCTCGAAATGAAGCGCGACCGTGAGCGCCGTGAACAGCACCGCTTTGAAGTAGCCGCGCCCGTCGCGGATCGCTCGCCAGCTGAACCCCCACGCCAGCGGCAGCGTCCACGACGCCCACAGTTGCGTCCACACCCCGTAGCCGGTCCACACGTAGGCGTGCTGCTCGTAACCGACCCCGGTGGCGCTGAACAGGAACGGGGACATCGCGGCCGAGGCGGCCGCTGCCGGTCGGCCGGCCCCGAACGCGCGGGCCGACAGGTACACGCTGATCGGCCACAGCGACAGGAGCAGGTACAGCGACCAGCGAAACGCCACGTCAGGCCCGGTCAGCAGGCCCAGCGCGCCGGTCAGGATCGCGGGGAGGCTCTGGTAGTGAAGAAACTGCGGCGACCCCTCACCGAGGAACGGAAACCAGCTGGTCAGCGGCAGGTGTCCGGCGCGCAGCTGTGAGGTCGCAAAGCGGACCATCTGCTCGTGCATCGAGCTGTCGTTCAGGTACGAGACCCCGATCGTGAGCGCGCGAAGACTCACCAGGTTCCAGCAGACCGCGGCGGCGACGATCAGCCACGGCAACCACGAAGCGGTCCGGCCCCCGACATCACGCGGGGGCCGGACCGCGAACTGTGTCATCGCCGGCGCCCGCGCGGGGCGGGCGTGCGTGACCGTCACTGGGTCAACTGTTGCCCGAATATCCGCGGAGCGTCGAAAGACTTGCGCTGGCCGGGTACACGCCGCAGGAGGCCAGGTGGAATGTGCCCTCAGCCGTGTTGCCAGCTGACTCACCCTGGCCGATGACCTCCGTGCCGTTCGCGCCCACGAGCACCTTCACCGGTGGCCCCGACGTGCTCGAAGCGCCCGGCGCCGGCGTACAGGTCACCGGACCGCTGGTGAGTGCCGGCCCGGTCGCCATCGCAATCCCGATCTGCTCGTGGGTTCGCATGGCGGCGAGCTTCTGATTCACCTGGGGAAGGTTCTGGTCCGTGTTGTAGTTCAGCTGCACCAGCACCGAGCCGTCGCTGCTCTTCGTGATAGCGAATGCCGGCGTGGTCGCCGCGGTCCCGCCGAGGGCGAGCACGAGCGCCGCGCCGATGCCCGCCAGCCCGAGCGTGCCGCCAGCGAGCAGGCGCGGACGTCGGAGTACACCGGTCCCACCCGCCCGACGTGGATCAGGTCGGGTGGCTTGTGCGGCTTGGTGCTCGCGGGCGAGGTCGATCGCGGTGCTGGCGCGGAGCGCCTCGCCCAGGCGCTCCAGATCGGGATCGAGGCGGGTCATGAGTGGTTCTCCTTGAATGGGATGAAATGGCGTTTCAGGGCTTTCAGCCCGCGGTGGACGCGAACCCGCGCCGCGGCGGGCGTGGTGCCGAGCGCACGAGCGATGTCCGAGTACTCCAGGTCCTCGAGCACACGCAGGCGTACGGCTTCGCGCTGGTCCGCGGGCAGGGTGTCGAGCAGCTCGTCGGCTCCGTCGGCCCAGGTGCCCTCGGGCACCGGATCCTCGACGTTCTGGGGACGGTCAAGCCGCTCGTGCAGGCCGAGCCGCTCGGTGGCACGTCGCTCGAGCGCGCCTCGGCGGATCGACATCAACAGCACGTTGCGCGCGATGCCATAGACCCACGGCGCAGCCGAGCCGTTGGCCTCGTCACGGAACCGGGCGCGGACAAACCACGCCTGGGCGAACGTCTCGGCCGAGAGATCAAGCGCGGTCGCCCGGCTGCCGGTGCGACGCACGAAGTACTCATGCACCGCCTCGGCGTAGCGTTCATACAGCTCCCGGAACGCGTCGGGATCGTGGCGCGCGGCGGCGAGTAGCGAGGCGTCGCTGGACACTGCCGGCGCTGGGAGGGTGGGTGAGGATGTCATCGGGGGGTTCATTGCACGAACGCCGCGCGGTGTTACCGGCTCACCATAAATCTCGTTATCGGTTGGCGGCGCTCGGGGCGCTCGTCGCTCTCGCGCTCGCCGCGGTTGTCGCGATCACCCCGGGTGGCTCAGGGTCTGCGGCCAAGAGAGGGCGACTTGACGCATCGATACGACCGGCGCTGGCGAATCGATTCACCGGCTTCGACGCGACGGTCCACCGTGCGACGACGTTGCAACTGTCACGGCAGACGCCAACGGACCGCACGGACCGGCGCGTCCGGCTTTGACGGCGTCCGTCGAGCGTGCGCCGCCGAGTGAAGCTGGGTCCTTGTCTGGTGTGACGCGGGCTGCTTCGCGCTGGCCGCCCCCATGTTGACGAGCGCCACGCATGCGACCGATGTGGTCACGGCTATGGCGGTCGCGACGCGAGTCCGAGCCAACCAGGCCAGGCGACAGCCGAGTCCGTGGATCGCGAGTGAGGAGAGCAGACGGATCGGCGAGCGGCGCTCGAGCCGGATCAGATCCAGCGTCAATTCCGCGATCTCCGGCCCGTAACGCCGACGCATCGGCCGCGGGTACAGAAGCAGGACCCATGCGAGCACTCGATCCACGGCTAATCCGCGAGCGCGATCCGTCGCAGCCCGAGGCTGGCGATCCTGGCCGACTCGGCCAGCCGCTCGGCCAACGCAGCCCGTCCCGCGGGGGTCAGCCGGTATGGGTGTCGCCGGTCGTCTACGTCCAGGCGTCGCACGAACCCATCCTCCTCCAACCGCGCGAGGGCACCGTAGAGCGTCCCAGGCGACAGGGCCACGCCCGAGAACGCCTCGACGTCCTTGATCAGCGCGTACCCGTGCTTGTCGCCGCCGGCGAGGCTGGTCAGGACGAGCACGCTTCGCTCAGGCAACTGCATACGCGTCTCCGTATCGCCAAGACATCTCGCGGAACTATATCGGTAACCGACTGTTGCCAAGCGCATAATGTCAGTGGATCGAGCCTCCGTGTGCCTCGATCTCCGATATAACTCGGTTTCCGAGCTATATGACCTCTCCCGACAGCAGCAACGCGGCACCGATCCGCCAGCGCGCCGGCATTGTCCGAAGCGCACTGGAGACCGTGGCGATCGTCGCGGTGGCGATCGCGCTTGCGCTTGGGATCCAAGCGGTCTTGGTCAAGCCCTTCCGTATCCCCAGTACGTCGATGTGGCCGACGCTCGAGAAGAATCAGCGGATCCTCGTGGACCGACTCGCCACCCACCCTGGCCTCGGCGACATAGTCGTGTTCCACCCGCCCATGGACGTCGAGGAAGAGACGTGCGGAGATCCGTCCCAAGGCCTCGGACGCGCCCAACCCTGCGACAACGCGCTTCCCGAGGACACCGCAACGACCCCTTTGGTCAAACGCGTCGTCGGCGTTCCTGGAGACCACCTGCGAATCGTCGGTGGCCGTGTCTGGCGCGACGGCGTCGAGGAGAAGGCCCCCTACGCACAACCCTGTGCCGGCGGATCCGCCGCCGGCTGCAGCTTTCCGGAGACGATCACCGTGCCTGCCGGCGAGTACTTCATGATGGGCGACAACCGCGGCGACTCGGACGACAGCCGGTTCTGGGGCCCGATCCATCAGCAGTGGATCATCGGCGAAGCCTTCTTCACCTACTGGCCGCCTTCGCGACTCGGCTCCCTCTGATCGTCGCCAGTCGATCCATCGCCGCGGGCGCCCCGCAGATCCGGCCTTCATCCGTCGCCTTCGCGGTCGGTCTCGCGATGTTCCTCGCCGGCTTCGGCATGCGCCGGTGGTCTGAGATGACACTCGGCCGTTACTTCACCTTCACGGTCATGACCAGCGCCGACCAGCCCGTGGTCACCTCGGGTCCGTATCGCTTCGTGCGCCACCCCGGCTACACCGGAGTCTTACTGATCGTGATCGGCGCCGGCCTGGTGAACAGCAACTGGATCGGGCTCGGCGGATGGACGCTCCTCATCCTCCTCCCGCTCCTCTACCGGATCCGCGTGGAGGAGAACGCGCTGCTGATCGCGCTCGGCGATCGCTACGGCGCCTACGCAGCTCACCACAAGCGCCTCGTGCCGCTGGTCTGGTAACGGCTCGACCCGCCCGCCCCTGATCATCGAACGTACGCGGATTCTCACGAATCCTTAAGCAAGTTCTCAGCTTCGGGTGCGGCTCGCTCAGGTAGCCCTGCTCCACTTGGATTGTGGTTTGGCCGTGACATACGTCCGCGCCCGCTTACGCTTTGTCCATGAATTCGCCACGGTCACCGAGGCGTGGAGGCCGGGTATGAATGGGCGCTGATGGAGGCCGCTGAAGTTCGTGCTGGGCGCGTGCTCGTCGTGGACGACGATCCGGACGTCCGGGAGGCGGTTGAGACCGCGCTCGAACTGGAGGGGCACAGTGTCACGACCGTGACCGACGGGCTCGCGGCGCTGAAGCGGCTCGGGCAGGCGGGGTTCGACGCCGTCGTGCTGGATGTGCTGATGCCGAACCTGGACGGCTTCGAGGTGTGCCGGCGCCTGCGCGCGTCCGGGAACCGGACGCCGGTCCTGTTCCTGACCGCGCGCGACTCCGAGGAGGACACGATCCGTGGCCTCGACCTCGGCGCGGACGACTATCTGGTGAAGCCGTTCGGGTTGGGGGAGTTGCTGGCGCGCGTGCGGGCGCTCCTGCGGCGGACGCGTCCGGCAGGCGAGGACGCGCCGCTCTGGTTCGCAGGGCTGTCGCTCGACCGGGCGACGCGAGAGGCTTCCCGCGGCGAACGCAGGCTCGAGTTGACGCGGACCGAGTACGCGCTGCTGGAACTGTTTCTGCGCAATCCGCGTCAGGTTCTGACCCGGGAGGTGATCGTGGAGCGAGTCTGGAACTACGACTTCGGGCCCACGTCGAATCCGCTCGAGGTGTACATCAGCTACCTGCGACGAAAGACCGAAGCGGGTGGCGAGCCGCGCCTGATCCATACGGTGCGCGGTGTCGGCTACGCGCTGCGAGAGCCGTGAGCCTGCGTAGCCGCTTGACGCTCGCCGGCGCTGGTGCGGTGTTCGTCGCGCTGGCGATCGCGTCGTCGGTGATCTATTTCGCCGTCCGCTCGAACTTGCAACAGCAGGTCGACGCATCTTTGATTCAGTCGGCCGAAGGCGTCGCTTCGAAGTGGAACGTCGAGAACACGCTGCAGTCGGCGAAGGGGCCGGACGGTAAGGCCGCGGTACCCGAGAAGTTCGGCGCTCAGGGCCACCCGCCGGCGGCCGGGCCGCTCGTTGGGAGCGACGGGGCGGGCGGCTTTTTCCAGGTCATCCCAAGCCTCGCCGCCCCGACCAAAGGCGAGCTATCGGCGGCGCCCGGGAAAGGCACTGTCGGGCAGAGCCTCGACGGGTTCGTCCCCGCGATCCCGTTGGACGCGTCGGTCGCAACGGGAATTGCGCCGCCGTATTTCCGGGACGTTCGATACCAGGGCGTGCCGATGCGGCTGTACACGATGTCGCTGTCGTCCACGCGCGACGGGCTGATCCGGACGGCACGCCCGTTGACCGACACGAACGCGACGATCGCCGACGTCCGCTGGCTGCTGTTGGCTTTGACTCTCGGTGGGGCACTCGCGGCGGGCCTGCTCGGGCGACTGGCAGCGAATGCGGTGCTGCGCCCCGTGCGCGCGCTCGCCGGGACGGTGCGTGAGGTGAGCGCGACCCGCGACCTCAGCCGGCGGATCCCGGTAAGCGGCCGGGACGAGCTGGCAAGCCTCGCATCCGACTTCAACGGGATGCTCGCGGCGCTGGCCGAGTCCCAACGGGCTCAGCAGCAGCTGATCGCCGACGCCTCGCATGAGCTGCGAACGCCGCTGACCGCGCACCGCGCGAATCTCGAGCTGCTGGCGCGACCGGACCTGCCGGCGGACCAGCGCCAACGCGTCCTCGGCGGAGCCGTTCGGGCGATGGAGAGGCTCTCGGCGCTGGTTGGCGACCTCATCCTGGCCGCCCGCGATGGTCGGTCGGTCGACGCACGCGAGCCGCTCGCGCTCGACGAGCTCGTGGCGGCGTCGGTCGAGCGGGCGGAGCACAGGGGTCCGGGAGTGCGATTCGAGCGCCATCTGGCGCCGTACCGAGTCGTCGGGGCACCTTCGCGGCTGGAGCGCGCGGTCGACAACGTGCTCGACAACGCGATCAAATGGAGCCCCCCCGGCGGCACCGTCGACGTCCGGCTCGCCGACGGGAACCTCACCGTTCGCGACCACGGGCCGGGCATCGCCGACGCCGATCTACCGCACGTGTTCGACCGCTTCTACCGGGCCCCCGCGGCTCGCTCCCTCCCCGGCTCTGGTCTTGGGCTCGCGATCGTAAGGCAGACCGTCGACGACCACGGAGGGAGCGTCAGCGTCGCCAACGCCGTCGGCGGAGGGGCGCTCGTCACGCTTCGCTTCGACGCCAACGGCCGGCAGATGCTCTAAGCAAGCTCTCAGCAAGCTCTCATCCAGAGCGGCGATCCGTTCAGGTTGTCCTGGTGAGCTTGCGGCATGAACGTCGCTCCCACGATCGACGCGGTGCAAGCGCAGCAACGGTTCCTCGTTTATGCCGCTCACGAACTACGGGGCGAGATCAGCCTCCAGCTCACGCTGGCGGAGGCCACGCTCGCCGACCCGAACGCGGACACGGCCGCGCTGCGCGAGATGGGCGAGGGCGTCGTCGCCGCCTGCTGGCGGCAAGAGCGGTTGCTCGAGGCGCTGCTGACGCTCGCCCGGAGCGAGTGCGGACATCTGCGGCGAGAGCCCGTCGACCTGGCCGGGACCGCCGCCGAAGTCCTCAGAGCCCACGATCATCACGGCCTCAGGAGCACCATGGCGCTCGAGCCCGCCCGAACCACCGGCGACCCGCAGCTGGTCAAGCGCCTCGTCGCCAACTTGGTCGCGAACGCCGTCCGCCACAACATTCCGGGCGGCCGGCTCGACGTCCTCACGTACAGCGCCGCGGGACGTGCCACGTTCACGATCGCGAACACCGGGCCGGTGATCCCGTCCGGCGAAATCCAGCGTCTGTTCCAGCCGTTCCACCGGCACAACTCGCACGCATGCTCCGCTACCGACGGGGTCGGCCTCGGCCTCGCGATCGTGCAGGCGATCGCCGACGCCCACGAAGCCACCCTGACGGCGCAAGCCCGAAGCGCCGGCGGCCTCGGGATCGACGTGTCTTTCCCCGCTCTCGATTGAAAGGAACGAACATCGTGCGTTGCCGCCGTCCACTCATTCCCACCTCCATCGTCGCGATCGCCGCGGCCTCGCTGCTCGCGGCGGGGTGTGGCTCGAGCCCGTCCAGCCCGTCCAGCTCGTCCGGCTCGTCCGGCTCATCCAGCTCGGGAGGCGCTCCAAGCCAGGCCCAGCTACAGCAGGAGAACCAGGAGGTGATCAGGTTCGCCGACTGCATGCGCTCACACGGGGTGCCCGGCCTCCCCGACCCGACCAGCGATCCCCACGCCTTCAAGGAGGCGTTGGACCCGACCACCGAGCAGTCGCCCGCGTTCGGGTCGGCGATGACGGCCTGCCACCACCTGGTGCCGGGGGGCGGCACTCACAGCCAGCCGACGCCGCCCAATCCAGCCCAAACCTCCGCGCTGCTGGCGTTCGCCCGCTGCCTGCGCGGCCACGGGTTCCCGAGATTCCCCGACCCGAGCAGCACCGGCGACATAACCCACGAGATGCTTGCGAGCGCTGGGATCAACCTGCAGCAGCCCGCGGTTGTGCAGGCGGCCGACGCGTGCACGAGCGTCACCCACGGACTTCTCACCAGGTCCGACGTGGCTCGCTTCGTCGCGGGACACTAGAGCGGACGGTGGCGAGCCTCAGCCGGCGCCGACCGCCGCTCGCCGCCGGGAATGAGACCGCGATCGTGAGTCCGCCCTCCGGTCGTGCCTGCGCGTTCAGCTCGGCGCCGTGCGCCTTGGCGATCGCCTGGACGATTGAGAGCCCAATGCCGTGGCCATTGTTGTGCCGCGTACGGGCGGCGCCGAGTCGTTCGAAGGGTTGGAAGAGGCGGTCGATCTCTTCGGGCGGGACCGCCGGGCCGGAGTTCGCGATCGACAAGAACGCGTGCCGGTCGCGGGTCCCGGTGGTGATCTCGACGTAGCCGCCTGAAGTGTTGTGGCGAATCGCGTTGTCGATCAGGTTGGTGATCAGGCGCTCGAGCAGTCGTGGATCGCCGGGCGTCGGCGCCGGGTCGAGCGTTGCGCGAACGTCGAGGTCGAGGTCCGCGATCTCCGAGTCGTGGGCGAGCATCGCCTCGGCGGTGAGCACCGCGAGGTCGAGGCGCTCGCGGCGCTCGAGCCCGGCCTGGCCGCGGGAAAGGGCAAGCAAGGCGTCGATCAGCTGCTCGAGGTGTTGCTCGGAGGCGAGCACGCGCTCGTGCGCTTTTCGCAGCGAGGCGAAATCCGCGTCGGGGCTGGCGAGCGCCACCTCGATCAGGGCTCGCTGGCGCGTCAGTGGCGCGCGCAGCTCGTGTGAGGCGTTGGCGACGAACTGGCGCTGCGCCCGATACGAGTCCTCGAGCGGTTGGAGGACGCGCCCGGCCACCAGCCACCCGAGGCCGAGCGACAGCAGCGACATCGCCGCGAGCGCGATCCCGGACTGGATCAGCAGCTGTTGCTTGACGTGCGTGCGCCGGCTCGCGTCCTGAGGGGTCAGCACGCCGGGCTGGTCGAACCCGCACGCGCCCGCCGCCGGGGCGAATGCCGGCGACTGCAAGCTCGCGGACGGAATCACAAGAACCGCTCCGTCGCGATCGCTCACCTCACCCACCGAGCCGAGGTGCGTCGGGAACGAGGTCGTAGGGTCGGGGAACCGGGAGATCCCGTGCTCGCGCATGCATTGCGCCACATTGCGCCAGTGCGCCATCGTCTGCGCCGAAGGGTGTGTCGTCGAGCCAACGCCGGGTAAGGCGGTCGAAGGATCGATGCGGACCGCGCGATTGGCCGTGCTCGTCCCGGCGCTCGCACCGTTCCCGATGGTGAATACAAATCCGGCGTTCACCAGCAGCGCGTACGTGATCGCCATCAGCGCGGCGCCAGAGACCAGGAACAGCCCGCCGTACATCAGCGTCAGGCGCACGCGCACCGTCCGGTGCGGAAGATGTCGCCCGACCGCGAGTTGGGTGATCCTGCGGTTCAGCGTCGCACCGATGGTCATATGCGGTACCCGGCCTTCGCGACGGTCTGGATCACGGGAGGGTCGCCGAGCTTGGCGCGCAACCGGCTGATCGTAACCTTGACCGTGCCGGTGAACGGGTCGGCGGCCTCGTCCCAGACGCGTTCGAGCAGCTCCTCGGCGGAGACGACGCGGCCCTGGGCAGCCAGCAGCAGCTCGAGCACGCCGAACTCCTTGGGCCTCAGCTCGAGCGGCCTTCCGGCCCGCTGCGCGCAGCGCTTGGCGGTGTCGAGCACGATGTCGCCGTGCTCGAGCACGGGAGGGATGCTCGGCTGGGCACGGCGCGCCAGCGCGCCGATGCGCGCCACCAGCACGTCGAAGGCGAACGGCTTGGTCAGGTAGTCGTCGGCGCCGAGCCCGAGCCCGTCGACGAGGTCTTCGTTCTCAGCCGCCCCGGTCAGCATCAGCACGCGGCTGCGGCCGCCGGCGGCTACGAGCTTGGCGCACACCGCGTCGCCATGGACGACCGGAAGGTCACGATCGAGCACGATCACCTCGTAGTCGTGTAGGAGCGCGCGCGCCAGGCCGGCCTCGCCGTCCAGTGCGATATCGACCGCCATCCGCGCGGCGCGCAAGCCGGCAGCGACGGTCTCTGCCAGTTCCTCGTCGTCCTCGATCACAAGTACGCGCATCGGCCGCTCCTCGTCAGATCAAGGTACCGCCCAGGCGTTGCACGGGGGTTTCACCGCGGGCCGGCGTGAGTGGGGAAACCGAGCGGAAACCACCCGTCGCGTAGAACCGATGCGCACCCGAAGGGACACGGCAGAAGGAGACTCACATGCAAGACAACACCCACGCAGACGGGCTCATCCGCTCACCGCGAGCGCGGCTGCTCGCCGCTGCCGCGCTCGTCAGCGGGTTGCTGGCGGCCGGATGCGGGGGAAGCTCGCACGGCCCGACCACGACAACCTCGTCCGGCGCGACCGCGTCGGCCTCGAGTACGGCGACCGCACGTGCGGTGACCACCACCGTGTCGCGCGTCGGCGCCCCCACCACGGCGCTTGCGTTCTCCGAGTGCATGCGGTCCAACGGCGTGCCCAACTTCCCCGACCCGAAGCCCGGCGGGGCCCTCGAGTTCCCCGTGAGCGGGGGAAACGCCGGGTCGCCCGCGTTCAGGAGCGCACAGGCGAAGTGCCGGAAGCTTCTGCCAGACGGCGGCCCCCCGGGTCCCGGCTCGACGACCCACCCCTCGGCACAGACGATGACGAAGCTCGTCAAGATCGCAGCATGCATGCGCGCGCACGGCATCTCCCAGTTCCCTGACCCGAGGACATCCGTGCCGTCCGACCCGGCCGGCTACCAGGAGATCACCGATTTCGACGGAGCGATCCTTCTGTTTCCCAGCACGATCAACCTGCAGTCGCCGGCGTACCGGCAAGACCTGGCCGCATGCGGCGCGCCGCCACTCGGCCTCCATCACTGATCGCCGCCAAACCGCCGGGAGCCGGCTACTCGGGTGTCGTGTGGCCGAACCGGCGCGCCGCTTCAAGCAATCCGTCGTGATCGGCCCGGCAGCCTGGGCAACACTCGAGGTGGATCGCGGTGAGGGGATACGCGCGCGGATCGATAGCGCCAGGCGGTAAGAGCGGCGCGCCGGTGGACACTGATCTCGTCAGACGGCGATGCCGCTGCGCGCGCCGGCCACCCGGCAGGGCGGGCGCTCACCCACTACTCACGAAAGGCTCGCGATGGCTGACCGACCGATCATTGTTTTCGACGTCAACGAGACATTGCTGGATCTCGAGACGATGCGCCCCACGTTCGAGCGGATCTTCGGCGACCCGACCGCCATGCGGTTGTGGTTCGCCAACCTGATCACGTACTCCGAGGCGCTCACGCTGGCCGGCGTGTACGTGCCGTTTACCGATATCGGTGGTGCGGTGCTGAGGATGATGGCTACCACGCGCGGCATCGTGATCGGCGACGCCGACGCCGATGAACTCACGAATCGCTTTGCGTCGATGCCGCCGCACCGCGAGGTCCCGGCCGCGCTGCGCCGGCTGCGCGACCACGGCTTCCGACTGTTCACCCTGACCGACAACACGCTCGAGATCTCAGGCCGACAGCTGGAGCAGGGAGGCATCATCGACCTGTTCGAACGCCGTTTCAGCGTCGATGAGACGGTGAAGCGCCACAAGCCGGCGCAAGAGGCGTACCACTCGGTAGCCATGGAACTCGGCGTCGACCCTGGCGACATGTGCATGGTCGCGTGCCATGTATGGGACACCTTGGGCGCCCTCGCGGCGGGCTTGCAGGCCGGTTTGATCCTGCGGGAGGGCAACGCTCCGCTCGACGTCGGGCCGCAGCCTGACTACATCGGGGACGACCTCGATCAGGTCGCCGACCAGCTCATTGAGCGCTACCCCGCCTCGGCACCTGAGATGGCCAGCGGGCTGCACTGAGCCTGGTAAGAACTAGCCGCGGGCCTTCCCTAATGGTTAGGTTCGTCCGACATGTATAAGAGGAGGCTGCGAGATGCCCGTGACCCGTATTGCAATCCGTGAAGGCAAGACGCCGGAGTACAAGCAGGCGCTGATGGACGAGATCTATCAGGCGATGCTGGAGACCGTGGCCATCAAGGAGGGCGACCGCTTCATGGCGGTCACGGAGCACGGCGAGCACGAGTTCGCGTACGGACCGTTTCTGGGACTCGAGCGCAGCGACGAAACGCAGTTCTACAAGCTCCCCGAGCCTGAGCGCGTACCAGTGTGACGAGACCCGAGGCCGGGGCGGCGGGCACGCCCGAGCGTGCGCCCAATGGCGCCAGGTATCTCGGCGCCGGCGGGACATTCCGGTTCGAGCCGCCCCGGCTCCGCACGACCGGGGAGCCAGACGAGGAACGTCACGCGACGTGGTTCGAGCTGTTCTTCGACCTCGTGTTCGTCGCGGCGGTGAGCCAGCTCGGAACTGCGCTGGCGCGCGAGCCAACGGCGGTGGGCTTCGCGCGCTACGCGGCGCTGTTCGTCGTGGTCGTGTGGGCGTGGATCGTGTACACGCTCTACGCCAACCGCTTCGACACGGACGACCTCATCTTCCGCCTCGCGAAGTCGGGCGCGATGCTCTGCATTGCGGCGATCGCCGTGAACGTCCGTCAGGTGATGGACGGCCGCGGCGGAACCGTCGGCTTCGCGACCGGATACGTGGTGATGCGCGTGTTACTGATCGCGTTGTATTTTCGCGCCCTACGCCGCGTCGTCGGCGAAGGCCGCAGGCTCTCAGAGATATACATCCTCGGCTATTCGGCCACGACCGGGCTGTGGCTCGTCTCGATCTTCGTGCCCGGCCCATATCGGTACGTGTTGTGGGGCGTCGCGATGGTCGTCGATCTCGTCATCCCCACGCGCGGCTGGGCGATTCTGAAAGGACACGCGGTCGTCGTCTCGCACGTGACCGAGCGATTCGGCACGTTCTTCATCATCGTCCTCGGCGAATCGGTGGTGGCCGTGGTGGCGGGGGTGGCCGGGTTCGAGCTGCACTTCGAGTCGTGGCTCATCGCCGGCGTCTGTTTCGTGATCGCGCTCTGCATGTGGTGGATCTACTTCGATCTCGTCGACACCTCGGTCGTCGGACGCGGCGTGCTCGGGCTGGTCTACGTCTACAGCCACTTTCCGCTGCTGGCCGGCGTGGCCGCGTTCGGGGTAGGTACGAAGCTGGCCATCGGCGAAGCGGTGCAAGCCGGGCTGAGCGCCGGCACCCGGTGGGCGCTCGCGGGCGGAATCAGTGCATTCGCGCTGGCCCTCGCGGCTCTCCACATCGGCGCCGAATGGACCTCGCTTCGCGACCGCACGTTCATCGGGCGACTGTGCCTGGCTGCGTTCGCCCTCGTGCTGGCGGCGGCCGGCGGCGGGATCGCGCCGCTTGGATTTGTCGGGCTCGTTGCCGCCGCGGTACTGGCGCAGCTGTTACTCGAGGCGTTGACGCCCAAGCCGGGAGCGGCGAGCGTTTGGTACCCACCTGGGGACGGCGTCGGTAAGAACGGCGTGGCCGATGCCACTGATGTGAAGGTAGGCAGCGACCCACTGCCGGCCCCACGAGGAAAGTGAGAGCAAGTGAGCGCCCAATCCAGCACCGCAGACGACCGGTGGTCGCAGCTGAGCCGAAGCGAGCTGACCGCGCTCGGCAAGACGACTGTTCGGGACGGGCTGGAGAGCGTCGGATGCATGGTCAAGATGCCGAGCAGCCTGATCGACGGCAGACTTGAGGTAGAGACTCCGTCCGGCCGCTCGATCGAGGTGTTCGTATCGACTCAACGCATCGGCGGCTACGCGTTCTGGACCCAACGACGGTTGCCGCTTGCGAACAACCGCTTCGCGGCGGTCGTGCTGCTCGCCGACGCCGACGATCCGTCCGTGTACATAGTGCCTAGCACCGACTGGCGGCACGCCTCGCCTCCCCTGAAGAACCGTCCCAATATCGGTAAGAAGAGCGAGCCCGAGTTCGGCATCTCGCTCGCCCGGTCATCTCTTCCTGCGCTCGCGCGCTACGCCTGGGACGAGGCGTCGACGCAGGACCACTTTCGCTAGCCCCGCGCGTCGAAGGGACCGGGGGAGTCAGTCGGCCGCCGCCGCGAGCGCCGCCGCGAGCTCGCGCCGGGAGGAGATGCCGAGCTTGGCGTAGGCGTGCGACAGGTGGGTGTCGACCGTCTTCGCGGTGACGAACAGTGCCTGGGCGACCTCGGTGTTGGTGCGGCCCTCGGCCGCCAGCAGCGCGACCCTGAGCTCGCTGGCGGTGAGCGCGTCGCGTCCGGTGGCGCGCGGCCGCCGCGGACGCGCGCCGCTCGCGGTCAGCTCGGTGCGGGCGTGGTCGGCCAGCCGCGTCGCGCCGCACGCGACGGCGAGGTCGAGCCCGGAGCGGAGCGGTTCGCGGGCGGCTCGCGGCTCGCGCGCACGTCGAATCGCGCCGCCAAGCTCGATCAGCGCGCGGGCGTGCTCGAGCCGCGACGGGGAGCCGTCGAGGACACGGACGGCCATCTCCAGGTGGGCACGCGCGGCCGGCCCGGGCTCAAGCAGGCCGAGCGCGCGGTGCGCTACGCCGAGCCCGCGCGGCTGCCCGGTCCGGGCGGCGTCTTGAAGTTCCTCGGCGGCGAGGCGGCGCGCCTCGCCTGGGTCGTCGTCGCGGAGCATCAGCGCGAGCGTCGAGCGCCAACTCGACGCGCTCGGGTTGCGGAAGCCGAGCGGACGGTAGATCTCGCCGGCGTGACGGAGGTCGGCGATTCCCTCCTCGGTCCGCCCCGCTGCGTGCCGGATCTTGCCGCGCGCCTCGAGGAACAGCGCGTCGCTGCCGGTCCCGGCGAGCGGCCCGAGCGTAGTTGTCTCGGCGAGCTCGGCTAGCTCGGCCACGCCCCGCTCCAGGCTCACGTCCGACGCGAACCACAGCAGCGAGGGGACTCCGAACAGCATTGCGTGCTCTTCGATCGGATCGAGCGCGGCCCGGAACTCGGCCTCCGCGGGGGCGAGACGGCCGGCTCGCGCTTCGATCCAGCCCGCGCAGATCGTGCCTCCGATGTATGCGTACGGAGAGCCGCGAGCGCGGGCCTTGGCGAGCAGCTCGTCGGTCAACTGCCGCGCGAGTATGAGGTCGTCGACGATGACGGCCCCGGCGATGCCCTGGAGCAGCGTGAGGTCGTCGACGGGCCCCTCGAGCACGCGCCCGCCGTACCAACCGCGTCTCACGAGCTCGATCACGGCATCTGGATCCTCGCTTCGCCACGCCCCGACGCAGGCGAGCAGCAGTGCAAGCGTTCCGCTGGCCTGGCCATCGGCATCGGCAAGCCGGCGAAGAACCGGGAGGCGACGGTCGAACGTGTGCACCTGCCGCGGGTCGTACGCCGCGGCGCCGGCCCGGATCCGCTCCAGGCGAAGGGCCAGCTCTGGCTCGCGTTCTTCGAGTTCGGCAAGCGCCTGCTCAGTCACCGCGGCAGCCTCGTCGGCCTCGCCGGTGTAGATCAGAAGCCGCGCGAGCCCGAGTGAGATCCGGCCGCGCAGCACCGGATCCTCGGCGAGGCGGCGCGCCTCGCGGTAGTGCTCGAGCGTCGACGGCTGACCGCTGAACGCGGCCGCGCCGGCGAGCTCGAAGGTCAGCTCGGCCATCTGCGGACGGCCGCCGCCCTCCCGGAGCGCACGGGTGAGATACGCGAACGCGTCGTCAGGGGCCGCGCGGGCCATCGCGAGCCGCGCTGCCTCGCGGAGTTGCGCGACGACGTCCTCCGAGCCCGTCGGTTCGCTGGCCAGGAGCTGCGCCGCGACGGCGTCGATCTCCGCGCCCTCGGCCGCCAGCAAGCCGGCGGCCTGGAGATGGAGCGCCGATCGCGTGCCGGGTGGAATTTCGTCGTAGATCGCGGCACGGACGATCGGATGGACGAACTCGAGCCGCGGTCCGCGGTCGATCAGCTCCGCGGCGACGAGCGCGTCGAGGGCGTCGAGCGCCCGTTCCCCGTCGAGTGCGCCGAGCGAGGCCGCGCGTGGGAGCGTCGCGTCGCGTCCGAGGACGGAGATCGCCCGCGTGAGCGCAACAGCGCCCGCCGACGATCGCCGCAGGCGGCCGAGCGTCGCGCGCGCGACGGTCCCCGGTCCGAGCCCGCGGACGCGCGCGGACCGCTCGGGAGTCGGCTCGATCCCGTCCTCGTGCAGCGCCGAGACGAGCTCGTGCACGAGGAACGGCACGCCGCCGGTAGCGCTCTGGCATGCCGCGACGAATTCCTCATCAGGCGGACGGCCGAGCCCGGCAGCCACCAGGTGCGCGATCGTCGCCTGGCCGAGCGGTGCGGGCCGCAGCCTTCCGAGTTGGGGCTCGAGGAACAGCTGCGCGAGAAGGTCGCTGGTCGAGCTCTGCTCACCGGGGCGCACCGACACGAGCACAGCGGCGGCGACGCCCTCGAGCCGGCGAGTCAGGTGGAGCAGGAACCGCAGCGAGGGGCCATCCGCCAGCTGCGCGTCGTCGACGGTGATCAATAGCGGCGCCCGCTGCGAGAGGTTGACCGTGAGCCAGTACAGGCCGTGAAGGTGACCCAGAGCCGCATCCTGGGGTTCGGCGGACGCGGCTGAGTGATCCGCCTCGAGCACAGCGGCACCCGCCGGCTGCGCGGCGCCGGCGAGCAGACCCACGCCTGCCTTCCCCTCGACGGCACGCTCGAACAATTGGCGGACGATGCCGTAGGGGAAGTGCTCTTCGAGCTCGTGCCCGCGCGCGGCCAGAACGGCCATCGTGTGCCGCTCCGCCGAGGCGTGGGCCGCGACAAGCAGTGAGGTCTTGCCGATTCCGGCCGGTCCCTCGATCACGAGCGCCGAGCCGTTGCCCGCCTGCGCTTGGCGCAGGGCGTGGTCGATCGACCGCAGCTCCGCTGCGCGCTCGAACAGCTCCACGGTGGCCCCCGGCAGGTCGGCCCCGGACATGGGCCGCAATCGTAAAGATCAGGTGTCGTTCCCGATGACACGACGGGGCGCGCAGAGCACGATTCGCGACGTGGGCGATGGCACAACCCGTATCACGGTCGAGTTTGAACCGGGTGAGCCGGTGCAGGGGCGGCTGGTCGACGGCCGCGGCGCTGCGCAGGCGTTCTACGGCTGGCTCGAGCTGAGCCGCGCGCTGGAGTGCGCGTATGAGCTTGGCGAGCCGACGACGAGCGTCGTCGACGCAGTCGATCCGCCGGGGGAGCACGAAGCGTGATGCGCCGAACGGCCTGGGCGATGGCCGCGGTGGCGGGGCTCGCCGCCGCGGGGGTCGTGGATGCCGAGCCGGCGCACGCGGCGATGCCGCTCGGACAGATCCAGACGTACACCGTGCCGACGAGCTCGGCCTTTCCGTTCGGGATCGTGGCAGGACCCGACGGCAACCTGTGGTTCACCGAGGAGGGCGCAGCCGAGATCGGCGTGATCAGCACCGCCGGCTCGTTTCTGCACGAGTACACGATGCCGGAGGGCACGAGCCAGCCGAGCGGTATAGCCGCCGGTCCAAACGGGGAGCTGTGGTTCGCCGAAAGCGGCGAGGACCAGATCGCGGAGATCTCCACAAGCGACTCGTTGACGGAGTTCGAGGTCAGCGGCGACCCGGACGTGGACCCGATCACGGCCGGAACCGACAACGCCATGTGGTTCCCGGAGGGCCCCGGCGATGCGAACACGATCGACCGGATCCCGACCAGCGCCACGTCGAGCGACCCTGACATCACCAAGGCGACGATCCCGACGAGCGACGCCGACGTCGACGCGATCGCAACCGACTCCGGCGGCGACCTGTGGTTCACCGAAACTGGCACGGACAAGGTCGCCGAGCTGATCCCGCCTGACACGTTCCACGAGTATCCGATCACCGGCGGCTACACATTCCCGGGCGGCATCGCCGCCGGACCGAACGACTCGATGTGGTTCACCGAGGACGACGGCGGCATCGGCGAAGTCAGCGAGAGCGGCTCGATCACGCAGTTTCCGCTGCCGAGTCCGCTGGGCAGCAGCGGGCCGGTACCGAGTCCGAACTCGATCGCGGCCGGCACCGACGGCAACCTGTGGTTCACGGTCAACATCGGTGACGAGTCCGATGGATGGATCGGGCGGCTGACGCCGACCGGCAGCGTCACGTATTACGCGGTCAGTGGCCCGCCGATCACCGGCCCGGACCTCGCGCGCATCACCGCGGGTCCGGACGGGAATATGTGGTTCACCGAGGGCGACAGCAACGCGATCGGCGTGATCGGGACCGCGAGCGGTGGATCCTCACCACTGGCGAGCGTCAGTCCGACGTCGATCCCATTCGGCGCGGGCACGGTCGGGGTCGCGAGCACCGCGCAGACGGTCACCGTCAAGAACACCGGCGGCGCCTCGCTGACGATCGGCACGATCACCCTGACCGGCGCGGGGATGAGCGCGTTTGTCATTAGTCACGACGATTGCTCGGGCGCGACCGTCGCCGCCGGGGACTCGTGCACGGTCGACGTCGCGTTCGACCCGGGGGCGGCCGGGAGCTACAGCGCGCAGCTGTCGGTGCCCGACAACGCGTCGGGCAGCCCGCAGACGGTTGGTCTGACCGGCTCCGCCGAACCGGGCGCGGGTCTCAGCGGCACGCTTGATTTCGGTCAGGTCGACCCGGGGCAGACGAGCGCGGCCCAGGATGAGACGGTGACAAACACCGGCGGCGCTGCGTTGACGATCGGGACGGTCTCGATCACCGGTGCGCAGGGAGGCGCGTTCCCGATCGGCACCGATGGGTGCTCCGGCCAGACGGTCCAGCCGGGGGACTCATGCACGGTCGCAGTGAAGTTCTCCCCGCCGGCCGCCGGCGGCTACACCGCGCAGCTGTCGGTCCCCGACAACGCCACCGGCAGCCCGCAGACCGCCACCGTCGAGGGCGACTCGGCCGGCCCGGTCGCGTTGAGCCCGGCCGAGGTGCAGTTCGGTGCAGGCACGGTCGGGCTCACCGGCCCCGCGCAGACGGTGACGCTGCTGGCGTCGGGCACTGGGGCGGTGAGCGTCTCACACGTGGCGGTCACTGGCCCCCAGGAGAGTGATTTCGCGATCGCCTCGGATGAGTGCACCGGGAAAACGGTGTCCGCCGGCGACACGTGCACGGTCGCCGTCGACTTCACGCCGGCCGCGGCGGGCAGCGACAGCGCGAGCCTCATGTTCACCGACAGCGCGAACACGAGTCCCCAATCGGTTCCGCTCGCGGGAGGGTCGGAGCCCGCCGTCACGGTCACGTCTTCCCTGACCTTCCCGGCACAGCCGGTCGGTGTGGCGAGCGCGCCGCTCGGGTTGTCGGTGTTCAACACGGGGCAGGCCCCGCTCGATGTCGCCTCCGTGGCCATTTCTGGCGCCCGCGCGGGGGCGTTTGTGCTCTCGAGCGACGGCTGCAGCGGGCGAGTCCTGGCGGTCGGCGGGTCATGCTCGATCGCGGTTACGTTCACCCCACAGTCGGGCGGGAGCGACAGCGCGACGCTGACCGTGACCGACGACGCACCCGGGAGTCCGCAGTCGGTGGCGCTGGCCGGCAGCGCGAGCCCCAGCACCGTGACCGTGACCCCGGCCCAGCTGGCGTTCGGTGATACCGCCGGCGGGAGCACGAGCGCGCCACAGACTGTGACCGTGACCGACACCGGACCGGGCACCGCGGCGGTCGCCGGCACGAGCCTGGGCGGGTCGGGCGCGGGCGCGTTCCGCCTCAGTGCCGACGGGTGCGCGGGCGTGACGCTCACGGCCGGCGCGGCGTGCCAGGTCGCGGTCGCCTACGCGCCGCCCACCACCGGCACCTACGACGCCGTGCTGTCGATCGACGACGACGGCGCGGCCAGCCCGCAACAGGTGGCGCTGTCCGGTGGCGCGTCGCTGTCGGGGCACGTGTACGCCGCCGCCGACGGCGCGCCGGTGCCGAACGCGGACGTCGAAGCGTGCCAGTCGCCGACCTGCCTTTCCTACGTCACGACGACGACCGCGGCCGACGGCTCGTACGAGCTCACCCGGCTCGCCCCGGGGGCGTGGAACGTCAACGTCCAGCCGGTCACGAACATCGGCGACCTCAGCCCCGGAAGTGCCCAGGTTTCGATCGTCTCCGGGCAGGGTGCCGTGCAGGATTTCAACCTGATCGCGCCCGAGCCGCTCAGCGGTGGCGTGAGCGTCGATGTACCGGGTGGCGTCGAAACGAGCGGCGTGCCGGTGATCACCGCGGACACTCCGTTCTCGCTCAACGTGCCGGTCCGGATCGGTCCCGGGCCTCCCGACGGCGAACGCACCTTCGCGTTCCTCGCGAGCGTCGGTGACGCGGGCACCGCGGGCAGCGCCGGTGGCCTGGTCCAGGGCGGCGCGATGATGTACACGGTCCGCTTCGGCGCGACCGGCAAGCCCGCGAGCATGTCGCCGATCGTCGTCGGGGCCCTGCGTTGCGGGTCGTCGTCCGGAACCGTCTCGCCGTGCGCCTCGATCGGCGGTGGCACCGTTCACGCTGCGCTGCGCCAGGCCGCGCCGCCTGTCGCCACGGTCGCCGACGACTGCCCGGCGGGCGGAAGTGGAGGGCCGACGCCGCCGGGCAATTTCTACATCCAGCCGACCGCGAACGGTGGCATCGAGATAACCGACAGCGGCGGATCGATGACCTGGGATCCGATCGGGTTCGCACAGGCGTCCCCGAACGGTGATCCGTTCCACGACGTGCTCGTTCCGAGCGCGAACCTCAAGGCCGGAACGCTGAATGCGGCGATCGGCATCACCATTCCGGCGATCGGCGTCTACAACACGGTCGTTGGGGTGCTCAGCGGCGGCACCCAGGCGTTCCAGACCATCAACCAGGACGGCAGCGCGGCCGGCAACTCGTTCATCCAGGCCGCCGTGCAGATTGGCGTGACCGCATTCGGGGCCGTGGGGGGCGCCCCCGAGCAGGACTCGCTCTACTACGCGATAGCGCTCGCCGCCGGCGACACCAGCAACGTGTTCGTCAACTCGATCGGGACGGTCCCGGGCACCCAGTTCGGCGGGCTGTCCTTCCCCGCGCCGGTGCCGTGCCCCGGTGGGACGCTCGGTGGCGGTGGCGGTGGCGGCGGCGGAGGGTCGGGCGGCGGCTCCGGCGGCGGCGGAGGGTCGGGCGGCGGTTCCGGCGGCGGCGCTGGCGGCGGCGGTAACGGCGACATTCTCGGCGGCACCGCGTTCATCGACCCGAGCGGCGTCGTACGAACTCTGTCCGGCGTGCCGGTCGCGGGCGCCCGCGTGACGCTGACCCGCGCCGCGACCAAGCGCGGCCGGCAGCGTAAGGTCCGCTCGCACAGCCCCAATCTCTCGGCACAGAGCCCGCTCAACCCCGAGTTCACCTCGCTGCTCGGCAGCTTCGGCTGGGACGTGGCACCCGGCTTCTATCAGGAGACCGCGACCCGACCCGGCTGCACGCCCGCCCCGGACCGGCGCAACCGTTCTCCGGTTCAGGTCGTGCCGCCGCCCCGCACCAACGCGGTGCTGATCCTCCGCTGCCCGGGGCTGCACCGGACCCCCAGCCGCGTGCGGGTACACGTTATCCGCGATGTGATCCGCGGGCCGCTCGGGAGCGTCGTCCTCCAGGCCACGGTCACGGCGTCCGGCTCGGGCGCGCACGCAGCCGCCCGGCAGCCGATCGCCGGCACGGTCACCGTGCGCGACGGCGGCCTGGTTCTACGCATGGATCCGAACCCCAAGACCGGCCTCGTGATCGTCGACCTGCTCGTTCCGAGCAAGACCCGGCGAAAGCTCACCGTCAGCTACGCGGGCGACGCGAACCTGACCCCGAGTACGGCTCGGGTGCAGCTGAAGTGAACGAGTCAGCTTCCCGCGAGACCGAGCCCGCGGACCTCAAACGTGCAGCCCGCATCGTCGGGGTCGTGCGGCGCGAAGTCGACCAGCCTGGCCTGGGGCGCCAGCACCTCGAGCAGACCACGCGTGATGCCCTCGTGCAGCGAGCAGATCGTTGGCTGGTTCTCGTGCACCGCGTCGCGGTACGGGCAGTTGCCCAGACAGAACGTGACCCGGTCGCCACCATGGGCCGTGCCGGCGGGCTGGAAGCCGAGCGCGGTCAACGAGGTCTCGAACGCCTCTGCGCCTGCGGCCGCGTCCTTTAAGGCGAGCTCGCGTCCGATCTGGCGACCGGTGGTCCCGATGCCTGTCGATCCGCGCGAGCCGGGTCGGAGCGCTCGCGCCAACCAGCGGCACAGATCGCGATAGGCGCGCGGCGGGTCCCCGCCCGGCCGCGCCCCGGCGGCGATCCGCCATGCGTCCGGAGGCCGACCGCGCTGCCGGCGGACCCGGGCTCGCTCCACCAGGCCCGCCTGCGCCATCCGCTCGAGATGATTCCGCACGCCGTTGGGGTGCAACTCGAGCCGCTCGGCGAGCTCGACCGTGCCCGCCGGCCGCCTCAAGTCGGTGAGGAGACCGAACAGCCGGGCCCGAGTGGGCTGCGCGAGCACGTCATCGGGAGCGATCGCAAATGGCGGGTCCACGAGATGGCGTCGATTTTACCCACCAAGACTTGTAAAAAACGAGCGCGCGCAGCCGGCGGTCACACTGCCACGGCGAGCCCGCACGACGCGGCCAGGACCGCGCCGGCGTTCCGAAGGATCCTTGACACATGCATCTGCGAGACGCCGACGTGGCCGGCGATCTCGTCCTGCGTCAGCCCGAACCCCAGCCGCAGCAACAGGACCTTCGCATCGCGGGGGCCGAGTTTGCGTAACGCGCGCCCGACCCCCATCGAGACCTCGACCCGCTCGTACTCGGGCTCCTCGCCACCGATCAACTCGCGAAGCGCGAGGCCGTCGCCGTCCGGGCCTGAGGCCGGCTCGTCGAACGGTCGAGGCCACTGCGCCTCCATCGCAAGTCGTGCCTCGGCAACCTCCTCGGGCTCGAGACCGAGATGGTCCGCGATCGGGTCCGGCTCCATCGCCGAAGCCGAGACCGCGGCCAGCTCTCTGTCGGCTTGAACGACCTGCGCCGCCCGGTCTTTGATCGGACGCGGCACGTGCACGCGCCACGTTGCGTCGCGGAAGTGGTGCCGGATCTCCCCAAGGATCACCGGTCGCGCATAGGTGGTGAACGAGTCGCCCCGCTCGAGCGAATACCGATCGACCGCCTTGATCAACCCGATGCTGGCCGCCTGGCAGAGATCGTCGAGCGGCTCGCCGCGGCCCGCGTACAAGCTCGCGAGGCGACACGCCAGCGGCAAGAACTGGACGATGATCGTCTCCCGGGCACGCGGGTCGCCTGCCGAGCACAGCCTGAACAGCGTCCTCAGCTCGCAGGCCGGCCAATCGCTCGGCATCACCGCACGCGCATGCCGTGGCGGTGCCATATGTATGTCACTCTCCCGGTCTCTCTCTCGGGCCTGCGGGGTTAGCTGACGGGCTCGCGATCAACGACCGCTACAGCCGGAACACCGGCTGATTCGCCCCAACGACTTGGGCTCCCCGTCCACCACAGCTCGGTGCCGCGGCGGTTCGGCTATGTGGCCGCGACTATAACCTCGTTCGGCGACGCGAAACAAGTGGTAGGCCTGAGGCGATTTGGCGAACTGTGAAAAAGCCCTGGAATTTGGGGGGAGCCCGCGTCCGAGCTCCGTGAGCCGCTGCTGCCGACCGGGCCCGCGCAGGCGGCTGCTCAGCTGCTCCCGGCCCAGTTCACGGTGAAACCGGCCCCGCCCGAGACCAGCGGACCGGGCGAGGCCAGGATGTCGTAGCCCGAGCCGACCTGCCCGATCATCTGGAGCGGCTCGTTCGAGAACAACGAGATCGGACCGCTGGTCGCGCTGTCGGTGGCGGTCGCGCCGGTGAACGCGGCGCTGCCGAAGTCCGACAGCGAAGACAGCGAGCTGTTGATCTCGGGCCGCTCGAGGATCCATTCGGCCGAGAGCTGCTGTGGGGCGGGGTTGGGCTGGGCGATCGGGGTGCTGAACTGCCAGCCCGCGGTGGCGTCGCTGATCGCGAGCGTCCAGGTCGAGCCCGCGAGCGCGACCGAGGCGCTCATCGCATCCCCCGGCGTCACCGGATAGTTCGTGGTTGACAGCTCGACTTCATAGCCGCCGTTGACGGCGGGGTCTCCGAACATCTCGTACCAGGCGTCGTAGCTCGGAGCGCCGCTCAGGCAATCGGACTCGGTTCCGTCCTGCTCGACGAAGTTGTCTCCGTCGCCGTCGATGCCGATCCACTGAGAGGAAAAGGTGGTGGCACTGCCCGTGCAGGTCACGGCCGGCGCAGTCCAGCTTCCCGTCACCGTGCTGAACCCCTGACCGGTGGCGGCGTATCCCGACCAGTTATACGACTGATCGACGACCACCAGCCAGGCGGCGTTGGTAGGCACGCTCCCGCTCGGGTTGGTGAACACGGCGCGGTAGTCGTAGCCGTTCTGGCTGGTCACACGGAGCGTGTAGCTGGTCGAGTTCGCGCCAAGGATGTTGCTCCAGGCCTGGCCGCCGTCGGTAGAGACCTGCCACTGGACGCTCGGAGTCGGGGATCCGGACGCGGCCGCGGTGAACGTGGCGTAGCTTCCGCTCGGGACATCTTGGTTACTGGGCTGGGTCGTCACCTGGGGCGCGCTTGGGCCCGGTGGCGCCGAGACGGTCAAGGTCGCCGCACGGGTCGTCGTGGATCCGCCCGAGTTACTCAGGACTGCGCGGTACTCGTAGCCGTTCTCACTCTCCGCGGCGAGAAACGAGTAGCTCAGCGCGGTCGCGTTCGGAACATTGCTCCAGCTCGCGCCGCCGTCGGTCGAGACCTGCCACTGCACGCCGGTCACCACACCGCCGGCGACGGTCCCGAACGTCGCCGGCAAGCCGCTCTGAACACTGTCATCGGACGGTTGAACGAGGACCTCCGGCATCGGTGGAGCTCCGGACCCGCCGGACGCCCCCGATCCGCCGGAACCGCCCGAACCTCCGGAGCCGCCCGACGATCCCGAGCCTCCTGAGCCGCCCGAACCTCCCGAGCCCCCGGAGCCGCCCGAACCGCCCGAACCGCCCGAACGTCGGGAACCCGCCCCGACCGCCAATCGAGCCGCTCTGGTCGTCGCCCGGCCGGACCCGTTCGTGAACACCGCCCGGTACTCGGTGCCGTTCTGCGAGTGCTTTGCCGTGAACGTGAAGGTCACGCGGCGTGCACCCAGGATGTTGGTCCACGTCCTGCCCCCGTTGACCGAGCGCTGCCACTGCGTCCTTGGGGCGGGCGTGCCCGAAGCCGCGGCGGTGAAGCCGGCGAGATCGCCGGGAGCCACCTTCACGCTGTGGGGCTGGACGATCACCGTTGGGCGGCGGCGGCCGCCTGGCCGGCGCGCCGGCTGCGCGGGCGCCGGCCGGAGCGCCATCAACGGACCAGCCCCGATGCCGGTGGTCGTGCGCAGACCGGCGCCGGCGGTCGTGCCGACACTGGTGCCGGTGGTCGTGCGCAGACCGGCGCGGGCGGTCGTGCCGACACTGGGGCCGGTGGTCGTGCGCAGACCGGCGCGGGCAGGGCGGGACCGCGGTCCGGACGCCACGCCCACGGCCACCACGACCAGCGCGAGCAGGGCGAGCAACGCGCTGGCCCTGACGGCTGCCGGTAGGGACGCAAAGCGGTCCACATCCGCGCATCGGCGCGCCCGGGGCGGGCCCCGGGGTCCTCCGATAAACGCTCGACGAACGTCCGAGCGATCCGGGACGCGTCAGCAGCCCTGGCCGGGCACGCTGCCGCCGGGGGCGAGGCAGCCGATCTGGATGCGCGGGCCCTGCCGGGAGCGAACCGTGAAGCTATAGAACTTGCCGACCCAATTCGGGCGGATGATCTCGACCGTGATCCGGGAGCCGACGCCGAGGTGGTGCTTGGCGAAGCCGGGCGTGATCAGGAAGCTGCCGTAGGCCGCGCACATTCCCTTGGTCTTCTTCCCACACCGCGCGCGCTTACCGAGGAGCGTCGAGTGGTGGGCGAACGGACATCCCTTGCCGTGGCACTTCACGAGCACAGTCGCGCCCGGGAGCGCGCCGTTGACGACCAGAGCACGGACCTGGGTGAAAGACGGGGTGAAGTAGAAGGCCCACTGCATCGTGGACGTGATCGTGCCGAGGATGTTGGTGGGAAGTGGGGCCGCGCTGACCGACTCAGCCGGCGAGCTCGACCCGGTGAAGTTGGTGTCCCCGACGTAGCGGGCCGTTATCTGGTGCGCGCCGGCCGCCGAATACGTGACGGTGCAGGTCGCCTGGCCGGCGGTCAGAGTCTGGCCGGTGCAGGAGGTGATCGGCTGCCCGCCGTCGAGGAACTCGACCGAACCCGTCGGCTTGACCGGGCCCAGGCGTGCCGCGGGGGGCGCAACCGACGCTGTGAACGTCGTGCTCGAGCCAACGTTGACCGAAGCCGTCGCGTCGAGCGAGGTCGTGGTGGTGTCGGGGCCGACGGCGAGCCCGTCGACCGGGCTGACCGAGCCTTTCAGAACCGAGCCCGAGGTGGGCGTGAACACGGCGGTGAGCTGCGCCGCCGAGGCGGCGAACGACGTCGAGCAGGCGACCGTCGCGCTCTGACCGCTGGGCGTGACCGGCAGGTTCACACAACCATGAATCGCCGCTCCGCCGTCAGCGAGGGTCACCGTCCCCCAGAGCGCCGTGCTGGCACTCGAGCTCGAGGTCACGGTGGTGATCAACGTCACGCCCTGGTTGGTGACCGCCGACGTCGGTGACGAAAGCAACGCGGTGGTGGTCGGCTGCGAAGCCGCCGGCGTCGGGGCCGCAACGACTGTCGCGGTCTTGTTGCTGTTCACCGGCGTGCTCCCACCGAGTCCCGTCGCGGTGACGACGCAGGTGATCGTCGTGCCGATGTCCGGCGCCGAGAGCGTGTAGCTGCTCGACGTGGCGCCTGGGATTGCCGCGCAGCCCGAGCTGGTGCATTCCTCCCACGCGTACGTGAACGTGGTGGGGTTGTTGTTCCAGACCCCGTTGTTCACGCTCAACGTGACGCCCTGCTCGGGGTTTCCGGTGATCTGCGGCGCGGTGGTGTTCGCCGGCGCCGGCGGCAGGACAGGACCCACACTCGCGCTCGTCACCGGGGTCGCTCCGCCGACGTTCGACGCCGTCACCGTCACGCTCACGAGCTTTCCGACGTCGGTTGCGGCGAGCTTGTAGGTGTTCGAGGTCGCGAGCGAGATCGCCGCGCAGTTGTTCCCCGAGGTGTCGCAGTCCTGCCACGCGTAGGTGAACTTGGTTGGATTGTTGCTCCAGGTTCCGGTGCTGGCCGTCAGCGTGTCGCCCTGCTGCGGGGTCCCTGATCGGGCCGATCCCGGGCGCGATCGAGTCGCCGGCGCCGCTGGCAGCACGGGGCCGACGGCGCGCTCGTCGCTGCTTTCTGCCCACCGTCGTTCGATGCCGTCACGACACCGCGATCAAGGTAGTGCGTCACATCGGACGCCTGCGGCGTGTACGTGCTCGATGTGGCGCCGCTGATCGCCGAGCAACCGCTGCCCGCAGCTGGTGCAGTCCTCCCACACGTAGGTGAAGTTCGTTGGATTGTTGCTCCAGGTCCCGTTGCTCACGCTCGACGCGTGGCGCCCTGCTGCGGCGGGGTCGGGCTGATCGCGGGAGGTTTCGTGTTGGCGGGCACCGCGGGCAGCACCGGTCCGAGGCTGTTGCTCGTCGCGGAGTTCTCCCCACCCGCGTTCGACGCGGTCACGATCACCTCGACCGTGCTTCCCACATCGGTCGACTGCAAGCGTGTAGCTGCTCGTAGCGTCATTGATCGTCGAGCAGCTGCCGCCGCCGGCGGGGCAGTCCTGCCACGGTAGCTGAACTTCGTCGGGCTGTTGCTCCACGTTCCGTTGTTGGTGACGGTCAACTTGTCGCCCTGCTGGGCCGTCCCGCTGAGCACCGGCGCGACCGAGTTCGCCGGCGCCGCCACCAGCACCGGCTCAGTGCTGTTGCTTGTCGCGGAACCCTGCCCGCCCGCGTTCGACGCCGTGACGACGACCTCGACGATGCTCCCCACATCGGTCGACTGCAACGTGTAACTGCTCGTACCGTCGGTGATCTTCGAGCAGTTTCCGCCGCCGCTCGGGCAGTCCTCCCACTGGAAGCTGAACTGCGTTGGACTGTTGTTCCACGTCCCGTTGTCGGTAACGGTCAGGGTGTCTCCCTGCTGTGCCGTGCCGCCGAGCACCGGCGCCTTCGTGTTGACGGGCGCTGCGGGCAACACCGGTCCGAGGCTGTTGCTCGTCTGCGAGCCCTGCCCACCCGCGTTCGAAGCGGTCACGACAACCTCGACCGTGCTCCCCACATCGGTCGACTGCAGCGTGTAGCTGCTCGTGGCGTTATTGATCGTCGTGCAATTGCCGCCGCCGGTGGGGCAGTCCTGCCATTGATAGCTGAACTGCGTCGGGCTGTTGCTCCAGGTCCCGTTGTTGGTAACGGTCAACTTGTCGCCCTGCTGGGCGGTACCGCTGAGCACCGGGGCGCCCGAGTTCGACGGCACCGCCGGGAGCACCGGCCCGAGACCGTTGCTCGTCGCGGAGTTCTGCCCGCCCGCGTTCGACGCCGTCACGATCACCTCGATCGTGCTCCCCACGTCGGTCGATTGCACCGTGTACGTGCTGCTCGATGCAGCGCCGGCAACCGGTGCGCAGACCGTCCCGGTCGCGTTGCAGTCCTCCCACCCATAGTTGAACTGGGTCGGACCATTGCTCCATGTCCCGTTGCCCGTGACGGTCAACGTGTCGCCCTGCTGCGGGGTCCCGCTGATCGTCGGCGGTCCCGAAGTGTCCGCCACCGGCGCCGCCGGCAGCACAGGACCGTCCGGCCCGCTCGTGGCCTGGTTCCCGCCGCCGGCGTTCGACGCGGTCACGACCACCTCGATCGTGCTCCCCACGTCGGTCGACTGCACCGTGTAGGTGTTGGCCGACGCCGCGCCGCTGATCGGAGCGCAGACCGTGCCCGTGCTGTCGCAGTCCTCCCACACATAGCCGAACTGGGTCGGATCGTTGTCCCAGTTCCCATTGCTCACGCGTCAGCGTGACGCCCTGCTGCGCGGTTCCGGTGATCGTGGGGGCCGGACCCGAGGCGTCCAGCACCGGCGCCGCCGGCAGCACAGGACCGTCCGGCCCGCTCGTGGCCTGGTTCCCGCCGCCGGCGTTCGACGCGGTCACGATCACCTCGATCGTGCTCCCCACGTCGGTCGACTGCAGCGTGTAGGTGTTGGCCGAGGCGGCGCCGCTGATCGGATTGCAGACCGTGCCCGTGCTGTCGCAGTCCTCCCACACGTAGCCGAACTGGGTCGGATCGTTGTCCCAGTTCCCATTGCTGACGCTCAGCGTGTCGCCCTGCTGCGCGGTCCCGGTGATCGTGGGGGACGGACCCGAGGCGTCCAGCACCGGCGCCGCCGGCAGGACCGGCCCATCCGTTGCGACGGTCGTCGATTGTGTCCCGGCGTCGTTCGTGGCGGTGACCGTGACGCTCACGGCCTGCCCCACGTCGGCGGCCGAGAGAACGTCGGTGTCGCCGACGGTGCCGTCTGACCAAAGGTACGTGAAGGTGATCGGGTCGCCGGTCCACGTGCCAGGGTCGACGGTCAGCGTCTGGTCCTGCTGCGCGACGCCCGAGATCGTCGGCGGCGCTTGTTCGGTTGGGCCGGGATCCGCGTACGCGGCCCCCACGGCCAGCCAGAAGGTCGCGGCGATCGCCACGACCGCCACCGACAAGAGACGCCGAGCCCCCCCGCTCGGGTGCGAGCAGCGACGCCTATCTAGATCCACGCGATATCGGTCCCACGCACAACTGCATCGGCCACCCCGCCGATCGAGGTTTGCGCAGATAATCCCGGCGCCCTCCCCGCCTCACCATCGGTCTGGGGTCTGGTTTTTCGGCTGGACTACTGGACTTTCGTCCGGGCGCTGAGCTTTTGCGGCTCTCGGCTCGCCGGTATCTTCATGCGCTCAGGCACCTCGCGCGAGTGGATAAGGAGTGTGCGTGCGATCGGTTCGGTACGGGGCTTGGAAACCGGCTCCGCGTCTGCCCGGAGGGCAGGGCGAGGAGCATCAGGGCAGGCCCTCGGCGCTGAAAGTTGAGATATGGCCACGCGGCGAGCCTTCCAATCGCACCACGTGGGCGCAGCCCGCTTCCCCTGTCCCGCGCCGGCGGATCGGCGAGGCCACTTGACTGATTCCCTGGTCGCCTATCGTCCCGCCGACGGAGCGCGGTGACGGAGACGAGGCGTTCGAGCTCGCCGTCTTCCTCGCTGAGCAGAACCGGCTGGCCGAGGCCGAGGAAGCGCTCGCCCGCGCCGACGAGCGCGGCCACGCCGCGGCCGCGACGAACCTCGGCATGCTGCTCGAGGAGCGCGGCGACGTCGCTCGTGCCGCGGCGGCCTACCGGCGCGCCGACGAGCGCGGCGACGCCATGGGAGCGTTCGAGCTGGCGATCTTGCTCGCCGGCGAGGACAAGCTGACCGAAGCCGAACAAGCATTCGAGCGCGCCGACCAGCGTGGCCACGGGGCGGCCGCCTACAACCTCGGCGTTCTGCTCGAGCACCGCCAGGACATGAGCGCCGCGGAGGCGGCGTATCGACGCGCCGACGAGCGGGGCGTCGCCGACGGAGCAT
Organism: uncultured Solirubrobacterales bacterium; assembly: GCA_963770615.1. Classification (GTDB taxonomy): domain Bacteria; phylum Actinomycetota; class Thermoleophilia; order Solirubrobacterales; family Solirubrobacteraceae; genus Palsa-465. Next base: position 46,344 of record CAVYQJ010000010.1, read on the forward strand.
TCGAGCTCGGGATGCTGCTCGCCGCGCAGGACAGGCTGGACGAGGCCGAGGAAGCGCTCGCGCGGGCAGACCAGCGCGGCCACGCCGCCGGCGCCGCCAAGCTCGGCATGCTCCTCGAACAGCGCGGCGATATCGCGGGCGCCACGGCGGCCTACCGGCGCGCCGACGAGCGCGGCGATGCCCGCGGGACGTTCGAGCTCGCGATGCTGCTCGCCGACCAGAACCGGCTGGAGGAGGCCGAGGAAGCACTCGCGCGCGCGGATCAGCGCGGCCACGCCGCCGCTGCGTACAACCTCGGCGTGCTGCGCGAGAACCGCGGCGACATTCGCGGTGCGGAGTCGGCCTATCGCCGCGCCGACGACCGCGGCGACGCCGACGGCGCGTTCGAGCTCGGGATGATGTTCGCCGCGCAGAACAGGCTGACCGAAGCCGAAGCCGCGTTCGCACGCGCCGACGAGCGGGGCCACGCTGCCGCCGGCCACAACCTCGACCTGCTGCACGAGCACCGCTACGGCCTCGACATCCCCGGGCCGGCGTACGGCGAGCCGGAATACACGGGGACGGAACACGTCGCCGAGCCGGCTGCCGCGCCCGTCAACAACCTCGGCGGCGCGTCCGAGCTTGCCGAACCGGCGCCCGCGACAACCGACGACCTCGCGGGCGCCGAACAGCTCGCCGACCCAGAGCCCGCGACGTTCGACGACCTCGACGAGGCAAGCGAGGCGCCCGCCGCACCTCGCAAGAAGCGTGGTCCGGTGCGGTCGCGTGGGCTGAAGCGGTCCCGTGGCGTCGAGGCCTCGCCCGGCGTCGAGGCCTCGCCTGCCGTCAAGCCTCGCCTGCCGTCAAGCCTTCGCCTGCCGTCAAGCGCTCGCGCGGCCGACTGGGACGAGTGCGCTGGCGCCGCCTCGGCCTGCTGCTCCTCGTCCCGGTGATCGGGATCGCGGCCGCGGTTGCGCTCGCCTCACGCGGCGGCGGAACTCACGCGCTCACGCCGGCGACCGCCGAGCAGACGACGCCCGCGATCGTCCCGCAGACGACGCCGGCGACCGGCGCCACCTCACCTACGACGAGCCAACCGGCGAACGTCCCTCCGAAGACCGGCGCCGTGCACAAGCCGGCCACCAAGACGTCGAAAACACACGCGCCGGCGCAGAAGAAGGCCAAGTCCGCGAGCGCGCATCACGCCTCGACGCCGAGCCAGACCAAGACGCCGGCGACGGTTTCTCACACGCCCTCCGTGAACACGACCCCGGTCCATTCGACCCCGCCCGCTTCGACACCGAGCGTCCCGAGCCGCCCCGTGACAACCGTGCCGCCGCCCACGGGCAGCCCCTACACCGGCCCGTCGCACAGCACCGGATCGAGGGGCGGATCTCCAGCACAGCACCGGCTCGGGTGAGCGGAGGCTCCCATTCGGGCAGCGGCTCCGGATCGGGCAGCAGTTCGGGCGGGAACGGCACCGGAACGGTCAGCGGCGGCGGCTGAGCCCGCACGCCGTACGACGCGGACGCGCGTTGGCCACCAAAGGGTCAGCGCAGGTGCGGCGGGAGCGGAACGCTCTCGATTCCCGGCGGCTGCTCGGGCCACACGAGCAGCACCTGGCAGGGTGCGTGGTCCAGCGCGAAGCGGGTGCGGGGTCCGATGCTCTTCGGGCCGAGGCGCGCCTCCCCGTCGCGCGCGAGGACGAGCAGATCCGCGCCGGCGCTCGCCTCGAGCACCTCGCGCTCGATCTTCCCGCGCCGCGCCACCGTGCGCGCCGGTCGCGCGAGCCGGGCCAGCGCCTCGGCGAGCAGCGCCTGCGCCTCCTCGTCGGCGATCGCCCGCACCGGAGGTCCCGGTGGCGGGGGCGGGTGGCGACCGAGCAGGCGGGCACCGGGGTGCGCGGCCATCTCCTCCACGTCCGAGGGCGCCACGTGGAGCAGCGTCACCTCCGCGGTCTCGGGCAGGAGCGCGCGCGCCTCATCGACGCAGGCCTCCCAGGTGTCCTCGGATATCCAGACGACGGCGCGCATCACACGACCTGTAGAGCCAACCACAATGCGACCGTGCAGGCCACCAGTGCGGCCGGCACTGTGAGCAAACCGAGACGCGTGAACTCGCCCATGTCGGTCTCCTCGTCGTGGGCGTGCACGATCCGCCGCCACAGCAGCGTGGCGAGCGACCCGACGTAGGTCAGGTTCGGCCCGACGTTGACGCCGACGAGCATCGCCAGCACGGCCCCCGGTCCGCTGGCGGCCGCCACCGGCAGGATGATCAACGTCGCCGGCAGGTTGTTGAGGAGATTGGCGACCGCGGCGCTGACCACGGCGATGAGGAGTAGCGCCGGCAACGCGGTCCCGTGGGGCAGGAGCGCGTCGACCGCGGTCGAGAGGCCATGATCGCCGGCGGCACGGACCACGACGCCCAACCCGAGCACGAACACCAGGAACGTGGGCTCGGCGGCCCACACGAGCTCCTTGGGGGCGGGGCGCTCGCGCGCCACCATGACGACCGCGCCGGCGGCCGCGACCCAGACCGGCGCGATCCCGATCAGCGAGCTCAGCACGAACCCGGCGAGCGTCAGCCCCACGACGGCCAGCGCGAACGTCGGTAGCTCCGGCCGCTCGACCGCGCGAGTCGATCGGGAGGCGGGCCGCTGCAGGTCGCCGGCGAACGAGCGCCGCAGCACCACCCACTCGATCGCGAGCGCGACCAGCCACGGGAGCGCCATCAAACCGCCGAATCGCGCGAACGAGAGCCCGCTGGCGCGGAACGCCAGCAGGTTGGTCAGGTTCGAGACGGGCAGCAGCAGTGACGCGCTGTTGGCCAAGTGCGAGCACGCGTAAACGTGCGGACGGGCGTTCGTGCGCAGCCTCGCCGCGGTGGCGAACACAATCGGCGTCAATAGCACGACGGTCGCATCGAGGCTGAGGACCGCGGTCGTCCCCGCGGCGGCGAGGAACACCATCGCGAGCAGTCGGGTCGGCCGTCCCCGAGAACCGATAGCCATCCACGCGCCCAGCGCGTCGAACAGGCCGGCGCGGCGGCAGCCGTCGGCGAGCACGAGCAGCGCGGCAAGAAAGCCAACGGTCGGGCCAAGTTCGCGCAGCGCCGAGCGCGCGCCGGCGAAGCTGAGGATCCCGACCAGCACAAGCAGGACCGCGCCGCCCGCGGCGACCGCCCAATCGGGCGCCCAGCGAGGTCGCGCCACCGCGGCGGCGAGGCATGCCGCCAGCACGAGAAGCGAGACGACCTCGCTCATCTCGACTGGCCTACCTCACGCACCGTTCAATCATGCCGTGCACCCGCCGATCCCGAGCCGCAGCACTCGCCGCTCCGGGGCCCACGTGTCCGTCCCTGCCTGAACAACGCAGCAAATCGCCGCCGGCTCGGCGCCACCGACCACCTAAGCATGGTGGGCCTGCTTATGTGGCCGGTGGGGCGGCACGGCGACTGGTTTGCTGCGTTTTCCAGGTCCTCGCTTGCTCCCACGTCCCAGTCGCTCCGCGGTCCCGGGTCGCTCGCACGTCCCAGGTCGCTCGCACACCCCAGCTCGCTCGCACGTCCCGGGTCGCTCCGACGTGGTGCAGAACTCGCCAAATCGCGTCGTCTCGCCCCGGCGTGGCTGGATAAGCGCCCGGGGGGCGCTTATGTTGCCGGCGCGCGCGCCGGCAGGGGGCTTCGGTGAGTTGTGCACCCTCTGATCATCGGGCCGTTTCGGTTCCCCGGTAGAGCATCGCCACCAGCACGACCGCCCACACGGCGACCGCGATCCAGACCCAGACCCGCGCGAAGCTGGTGATCGCACCAGCGTGTGCCGCCGAGCCGACTACGAAGCTGCACGCGGCGTACATGCCGACGGGGAACACGGTCGACCACCGGCGGACGTCGTAGCGCAAGCGGCGATGGGTGATCTCGGCGACGACGAGCACGGGCAGCCACAACATCGTCAGCACCCATAGGACGAGCGCGACGTCCTTCAGCACCCCACTCCCGCCACCGAGGATCGCGAGAGCCTTCGCGCCGGCGAGAAGCTTGCCCGCGGCGAGGGTCGAGATCGCGAGCGCGCCGCCGGTTATCCAGTGGTCGCCGTGCCCGGCGGTCAACTGGCGCAGGTCGAAGCGCGCGATCGCGAACACGTAGAAGGCCAGCCCGAGGACGAACGGCACGACCGCGATCACGAGCAGCCAGTCGGTCCGCTCCATAACGCTGAGCGTCGCCGCCAGCACCGCGAGCGACTCGGTGGCGACGACCAGCACCAGCGACGATCCGTCGGTCGGCGTCCTCCAGTACGCACCCGCTCGCGAGCAGCGCGCAGCGAAGATCACCGCCAGCGCCAGCCACGTCAGGCCGGCGATCACGAGCAGGATCCGCGACAGCGTCTCGGAGCCGTCGAGCGACAGCGCCACCGACACGATCCCGGTGCCCATCACCTCCGCTCCGGCGGCGGGCGGAGTCCAGTCCAGCAGGCGGACGAAAGCGCCCGGATTCGCGCGCTCGGCGAGGGTCATCCTGCCATCGACTCAACGTATACCGCGACGTACGCGCCGGTGCCGCCGACGACTCATCGGCTCGGGCCCTGATCCTCAACCTCGAGCTGAGGGTCGAGCTGACCTGGGGCGAGACCGTCGAGGAATCGATTAGCGGGGTGTTCGTCGAGAACCACGCCGACGTGCCGAGGGTTGAGTACGCCGGTGCGAGGGCGCCCGGGCCCCGTTCCGCAAGCATATTAAGAGGGTTCACACGAAGCGCCCAGGGGGTGCGTGCATCCATTGGATCGTGCAAAACAAATGGCGGAACCGCATTTTCGCCAACGTTGATCACCTTTTTGTCAAGCTTGCACCCCCGGTCCCGTGCAAGCACGACCTTGTGTCGCGGCGACTCTTTACTAACGCAAGCTCCTTGATATAGCGTCCCGCCGCACTAGGGGTCTCGGCCGCGACAGCGCCGAGCGGGTTGGCCGAGCGTGGGCGACCGTATGGTCGCGGGTACCGGAGCGGAAGGTGGAAGATGCGGTGAGCGCTACGTCGCTGGTAGAGAGTCCTCCCCCGTTCCAACGCCCGAGGACCGAGCGCGAGCTCGACTGGAACTCGCTCGGCCCGGTCGCCGCAGGGCTCGAAGCCGCTCTGGTGGCGCGCGCGCCCATCGTGCATGTGGGCACTCCGTTGCTCCGCAAGCTCGCGGCGCAGGCCAGCCGACTGCTGGGCCTCGACGAGCACGAACGGATGGCGGTCGATGTCTGCGCGCGCGTGCGTGACATCGGGATGATCAGCCTGCCCGACTACGTGATCCTGAACGCGGGCGCGCTGTCCGCCGGCGATCAGGCGCTGCTGAACCGCCACCCCGTGATCGGGTCCGAGTTGCTCCAGTCGCTCTCGACGATGGCCGCGGCCGCCGCGATCGTGCGCGGTCACCACGAGCGGTGGGACGGCGCGGGCTACCCCGATGGCCTCCGTGGCGAAGCGATTCCACTGGCCAGCCGCGTGGTGGCGGTGTGCGACGCGTTCGTGACCCTCGCCACGGACCGGCCCGACCGCCGCGGGCTCGGCGCCGAGGGCGCGCTCGAGTACGTGCGCCGGCATCGCGGATCCCAGTTCGACCCGCGGGTCGCCGATTCCCTCGTGGCGGCGATCACCGGCAAGGACGAGCGCCCTCGTCAGACGCCCGCGCGAGACGCGGATCCGCCGTACGAGCGACCGCGGGACACCGTCCACGGGGCGCCCGCACGCGTTCGTGACCTGCGCAGCGCGCTCGCGCGGTTCGACGTCGTCCCGGCGTTCGCGCCGGCGTGCGACCGTGCCCTCGCTGCGCCGGCGATGGTCGCGGACCGACGCAGCGCGCTGGTCAGGGCGATCGAGAATGACATCGGTCTGACCCTCGCGGTGCTGCGCCGCGCGCAGACGGTACCGGGCCACGCCGAGATCGCCAACGTGCCCGACGCGGTGGCGGTCCTGCCCCGCGACGAGATCACGAGCACGATCGCATCGGTTCCGCGCGCGGCGTTTCCGTGGCACACGAGCTTCGACGCGCTGCTGCTGCGATGCCGGCTCCATTCCCTGGCCGTCGCTCGCGCCGTGGAGCGGCTCGCGAGCATCACCAGGCCGTTCGAAACCGAGGACTTCGTTGCGGCGGCGCTACTACACGACGTCGGGAAGCTCTTGCTCGCTCAGGCCCGGCCCGACTATGTCCCACCCACCTCCGCGCGCTGCACACCCGAGGAACGCGCTCGCCAGGAACAGCGGGAGCTCGGCGTCGACCACGCGAGCCTCGGGGGACTGCTGCTCGAGCGATGGGGCCTCCCCGAGGGGCTCGTCAACGCGGTCTTCCGGCATCACCGAGCGAAGTCGGCCGGCGAGCCGGCGTCGCTCGTGCGCCTCGCGGACATGGTCGCGCACCACGCCCAGGGCAACGCGGTCGACCGCACCGAGATGCTGCGGCTGGCGGCCGACTGGGAGCTCCCGCTGGACGTGCTCAGGGACGCGGTGTTCGATCAACCACAGGCGCTCGGCCCACGCCGGCGAGCCGAGCGCTCGCCGCTGTCGACGCGAGAGACCGAGGTCCTTCGTCTGGTCGCCGACGGCAAACGCGATGTCGACATCGCGGCCGATCTGCATCTGTCGGTCAGCACGGTGCGCAGCCACCTGCACAACGTTCACGCCAAGCTCGAGGTCGCGAGCCGCACCCAGGCCGTCATCCGCGCCACCGAGATGGCCTGGATCTGACCCGGCCCACGAGGGCGGGGTCTCCGGCGCTTCGCCTCATCCTGATCGGATGATGGCGGCGTGAGCCCGCCGCGATAGACATAGTCATGGCGACGGACCGCGGCAGACCGCGAGCAAGCGCTTTCCTCACCCCATGAAATGGGAGCTCGCGATTGTCGGCGGGGCCCTGCTCGTCGTGGCGGGAGTGTCGCGACGTCTCACTAACACAGTGTTCACGTCCGCGATGGCGTTCGTCCTGATCGGGCTCCTGGTCGGACCGCTCGTGACCAGCGAGGTGACCGTGGCGCCGGCGAGCGCGACCGTGCGCACGCTGGCCGAGGCGACGCTGGCCGTGGTCCTGTTCGCCGACGCTTCTCGCATCAAGATGCGGGTGCTGCGGCACGAGTATGCGGTGCCGTTGCGTCTGCTCGGCATCGGACTTCCGCTGACGATCGTCGTCGGCGCGATCCTGGCGATCGCGATCTTCCCCAAACTCAACACCGCCGAAGCGCTCGTCCTGGCGGTGCTGCTCGCGCCCACCGACGCCGCTCTAGGACAGGCGGTGGTCACCGAGCCACGACTTCCATCCCGCATCCGGCAAGGACTCAACGTCGAAAGCGGGCTCAACGACGGCATCTGCGTTCCGCTGCTGCTGATAGCGCTCGCGGCCGCTGACATCGACGACAAGGTGACCACGAGCCACCATGCGATCACGATCGTCCTCGAGGAGATCGGTTACGGGATTCTCGGCGGCGTGGCCGCGGGATTGGCGACCGCCGCGGTCGTCGCGATCGGGCGTCGCCGCGATCTGATCAGCGCGCCGTGGCTTCAGGTGATCCCAATCGCCGGCGCCGCGCTCGCCTACGGGATCGCCGCCGCGCTGGGAGGTTCGGGCTTCATCGCGGCGTTCCTCGCCGGCGCGGCGTTCGGAGCGCTCGCCTCGCGCGAGTCCGAGGAAGCCTCACGGCTCAACGAGGAGCTCGGTGACGTACTCGGGGGGCTTACGTTCTTGATGTTTGGCGCGGTGCTGCTCGGGACCGCGCTCAAGCACGTCACGTGGCAGGCGGCGCTCTACGCAGTGCTCAGTCTGACGATCGTTCGAATGCTTCCGGTCGCGGTCGCGATGATCCGAACCGGCGCCAGTCGACAGACCGTTGCCTTCCTCGGCTGGTTCGGCCCGCGCGGTCTGGCCTCGATCGTGTTCGCGGTGATCACGATTCAGGAGGCTCACCTGGCCGGATCCAACACGATCCTGCTCGCAACGTATCTGACCGTCGGCCTGTCCGTAGTGGCGCACGGCATCACCGCAGCTCCACTGGCGAGGCGATACGCAGCTTGGTACGAGCAACACCCACCCCATCGCCGGCCGGCGATGGAGAGCGTCCCCGCGCCCCACCACCGCGCGCGGGGAGTCCGAGCGCCCTCGCCGCCGACGTGAGCGACCCCGGAACAGGAGCGTCAGTACCTCGGCGACCTCGCCCGCGAATCGCCCGGGTTTCGGGACGCGGCTGTCGTACCTCACCGGACCCCGGCTGACGGCCGGTCCGGGCCGCAGCTGAGCCCCCGCGCCGCCCAGCGCACCATTTTTCCCACCGAAACGAGAACACCGGGAACCGGTGTATGAGGTTCCCGTTGGGTTCGGCTCAAACGTACTGCATTTTCTCCACATGATCCGCCTCGCGGCTTGATCCCATTCGGGAACGGGCACTGGGCTCAACCGCCGGGTTAGTGGTTCAGGTCTCGGACCGGGATAGCACCACAGCCTTCGTCTACCCGGCGCGTCCCACCTCTCGAATCGGAAGAAGGCCCACATGCGCAGACTCGCGCTGCTGTTTTCCCTTGCCTCGGTCTGGGCACTGACTGCCACTGCGTCCGCAAATGCGAAAGTGTTATTCGGTGACATGAACCAGGCGAACTATGCGGATAGCAACGCCGCGGGCACCGCTCAGGCCTTCCAGTTCGTGGCCAATACAGCCGGATCCGCGTCTGACATCGATGTGTACGTCAACAGCGGCTCGACGGCCTCCACGCTTTCCGTAGGTTTGTACAGCGATGCAAACGGTAAGCCCGGAAGCCTGGTCGCTTCTGGCTCGTTGAAGTCACCCAAGGCAAAGGCGTGGAACGACGTCAAGCTCGGGAGCTCACAGACGATCGTCCAGGGAGACGGATACTGGATCGCCCTGCTCGGCACGGGCGGAAAGCTCAACTACCTCGACACGACGAGCGGCACGGCTTCCAGCTACGTCGACTCGTCGACGGGCCTCTCGTCGCTACCGCAGACTTTCTCGGCCGGAGCTGAGTACAAAGTCAGCCCGGTGTCCGCCTATGTCAACGGTACGGCCGGCACGCCGGCCATGCTTGTCGGCGATAAGTCGGTCGCCCCGTCTTCCGACAGTAACGGCGCCGGTTTCGCGCAGGCGTTCTCATATCAGGCGGCCACATCCGGCACGACGACCGACATCGATCTGTACGTCAACAGCGGCACGACCGCTACTAAACTCTTGCTTGGCGTCTACAGCAACAATGGCGGCCAGCCGGGTAGCCTCCTCACATCGGGCTCGATTTCGTCACCGCGAGCGGGGACCTGGAACGATGTCACGGTCGGGGCGGTGACACTCACCCAGGGCACGAGCTACTGGATCGCGCTGCTCGGCACCGGCGGCCAGATCGACTACCCCGACACATGGGGCGGCTCGGGTCAGAGCTACACAGACTCCGCTTCGGGGATGACCTCGCTACCGGCCACGTATTCTGCCGGCACCGAGTACAGCGCGAGCCCGGCCTCCGCTTATGTCAACGGGATGACCTCGGGATCGCCCCAACAACCTGCCGCGCCGACCAACTCCGCCGTGCCCGCGGTGACCGGACAGACCGTCCAGGGTCAGACGCTGACTACGAGCAACGGCACCTGGACCGGAAGCCCGACGTCGTACGCCTACCAGTGGCAGGATTGCAACAGCTCTGGGGCGAGTTGCTCAAATATCAGCGGCGCGACCTCGAGCACCTACGTCCTCAAGTCGAGCGACGTTGGCGACACGATCCGTTCGGTGGTCACCGCGACCAACAGCGGCGGGTCGGTCTCGGCCAGTTCCGCGGCAACGACGGCGGTCACCGCGCCCTCCTCTGGCGGGGGCAGTGGCGGCGGCGGCGGTGGTCCGGTAGCGGTTCGCAGATTTACGTGTCGCAGAGTGGTGCCGGTGCGAGTAGCGGTGCGGATTGTGGTGATGCGAAGCCGGTGTCGTTCTTCAATTCGAGTTCTGATTGGGGTTCGGGTGCGGGTCAGATCGGCCCGGGCGTCACGGTGGATTTGTGCGGGACGATCAGCACGCCGCTGTCGGTGCAGGGGTCGGGGACGAGTTCTTCGCCGATCACTGATTTATTGGACGTCGGGGTCGACGATGTCTTCGGCGGACTGGAGTGGCGGGCCGGCGATCAGATACCAACGGGAACGACTATCTGACGTTCAACGGCGGGAACAACGGCACCTCGATCCAGGCCACGGCCGAGGGCAGCGGCCTCGCCGACCAGGGCGTGGCGAGCCAGGGCATCTTCGCGCTCTCGTGCGCGGGGTGCACGTTCGAGAACCTGACGATCGCGAACCTGTACGTGCACACCTCGACGTCGGACACGTCGGTGGATCAGACGATGGATAACGGGATCGTGTTCTCCGGGCTCGAACATCACGGTCGCGGACAACACGATCCACGACGTCGGCTGGGCGGTGTTCGCCCGCTGGGCCAGCGGGAGACGCGAATAACCGGATCTACGGCAACAACGTCTACAACATCGACCACGGGATCATCCTGACCGCGCACGCGGGACGGTCGGGCCGATGTTCGTGTACGACAACCACGTCCACGACATGGGCAACTGGGACGCCGAGACCTCGAGCGGAGGGCTCCCGTATCACCACGACGGGATCCACTGCTTCGGGCCGCGAGAACGGCGCCACCTACAACGGCCTGTACATCTACGACAACCGGTTCGACGGGACCGTCGGGCAGCTCGCCCCGACCGCGCAGATCTTCATCGAGGGCAACTACGGCAGCACCGGCGATACCCCGTGCGCCGCGGTCGGGTCGCAGGTCGACGTGTTCAACAACATCTTCGGCTCAACCGACTACCCGACCTCGAACGGCTACCTGGAAACCTCGCAGCCCGGCGGCGGCGTCTACAACAACACCGTCATCGGCGTCTCCAACACCGACAACGTCGGCGGCTGCTTCGGCTACCGCCAGAACGCCAGCGGCACCACCGTCGCCTTCCAGAACAACCTGCTCAGCACCTGCGACAACATCATGAGCGGGAGCCCCTCGCTGTACACCTCGGGCAGCCCCGACTACAACGTCTACGCCAACGGCGGCGAAGACAGCTTCATCTGCAACAGCAACTGGTACACCTTCAGCCAATTCGCGAGCTGGCAGTCGTGCATGGGCGCCGACGCTCACAGCAAGGCGCCCTCCAGCGCCGACATGAACTCCAACGGCTCCCTCCAGAGCGGCTCCCCCGCGACCGGCGCGGGCAACAACCTCACCAGCATGTGCACCGGCAACCTCACCCCCCTGTGCACCACCTACACCGGCCCCCCCGCCGGCGGCGCCGCCGGATCAACCACCACCGGCACCGCCCGCCCCACGTCCGGCGCGTGGAACGCCGGCGCCTACTAAGACAACCCGCGAACCGCCACTGGGTCCGCGTCCTTCACGGGACGCGGGCCCGCCGCCGTTAAGCCGAGCGGGACGAAGCGGCGGAGCTTGCCCGACCAGACGCGGTCAAGGTGATCCGCGGGCCACACCGTGACGTCCGGGTCGCCGATGCCGGACCGGACCAGCGTCTCACGGAGATCGGAGCGTAGCCGCACCACGTCGAGCGGGCCGCTGGCGCGGACGGCAACGTCGATTCCGGTCCCGGTTTGCCGGACCTGGAACTCGATCAGGTGAGGCTCGCGCATAAGCCGTCCCTGTACGGCGGCGGCGTGGAGGACGGCCCCGCCGGGGTACCGGAAGCTCTCCTCGAGTCGACCGCTCAGATCGCTTATCCAGCTGTGCCCCGAGCCGCAGGCGCATGTCTCGTCGTGCACGACCATCGAGTCGGTGACCTCATAACGGATCAGCGGCTGTGCCATGCGATACAGGATCGTCACGTAGAGCTTGGTGGCGAGCTGTCCCGGCGCGACCGCGCGACCATCCTCATCGACGGGCTCGACGATTACGAGATCGTCGGGCAGGTGAATCGCTCCGTGATCGCAGTCGCGGCTGAACAGGCCCTCCGACATCGCATACGCCTCGGAGATCTCGACGTCCCAGAGATCACGGAACGCCTGGCGGGTCTCGGGAAGGAGCATCTCGCCAGTGGTCTTGGCCCGCTCCGGGTGGATCTTCAGGCGACCGGCGTAGGCTTCGCCGGCCAGCGCCTGGAGGACCGTTGGATATCCCTGGAGCAGCACCGGCTGGATCTCGTTCAGCCGGCCGATCAGCTCGTCGATCGGCAACGTCGGCGGCAGCCGATGGATCGGGTGCTCGGCGTCGCCGGCGAAGATCGAGATCGCTCCGGAGATATGCGCCGGCCGGTCCGTGTAGAGCGACGCGATCTTCTCGGGCGGCGGTAGAAGCCCGTGTCGCATCCACGACCGCTGCTCCATCAACGCCAGCGTGACCCAGTCATCCCAGCCGTAGACGAACAGGCCTCGGCGGCCCGAGGTCCCGCCGGTCGCGACCACGCGATATTTGTCAAGCAGATAGCCGTCGGTCGTGTAGCAGCGCTCGACGTGCTCGTTCGCCAACTCGAGCGTCAGCTCGCGATCGGTCAGGGCGTCGTCGAAGCTCGCCATCATCTCGTCCTTGGTCATGACCGGGAGCGACGGCAGATCGTCGAGCGTGAACGTCTCCGGCTCGACGCCCCACAGCCGTTCCGCGAAGAACGGCGACCGGTCGATCGCATAACGCAGCAGGTTTCGAAGCCGTCGCTGCCGCTCGACGAATATCCGCTCAGGAGACCATCGCAGCCGCGCGGCATGGATGAGCATGCCGTCGCTTACCTGCGCTCGCTGACGGACCAGCAGATCCTGGTAGGTCGCCAACTTTCACCTCACGCTGTTGCCCCACGACTCCCTTCGAACACGATACATCAGCGCTGCCTGTTCGCGGTGTTTTTCTGGGTATTGGGCGTTCGCGTCGTTACACAATCGTCGATGGACCGACGGAGCCGGCGCGTACGCTTCCGCTCATGGCATCCGTATCGGGCACGCGCCGGGGATGGCTGACGCGTGTCCGCGCGTGGTGGAGATCGCCGGAGGACCAGCCCGGGTGGGCGCGGCCGGCACTGCTCGGTCTGACCGTCGTGGCGGGCTTCCTGTACGCCTGGAGGGCGTACGGCAACCTCGAGATCTACTACGCCGCCGCGGTGCGCAGCATGTCGATGAGCTGGCACGACTTCGTGTTCGCGGCGTTCGACCCAGCCGGGACGATCACCGTCGACAAGCTCCCCGGCGCATTCTGGGTGCAGGCGTTGTCGGTGCGCGTGTTCGGGTTGCACGCCTGGGCGCTCGTGGCGCCGCAGGTCGTAGAGGGAATGGCGAGCGTGCTCGTCCTTTACCGCGTCGTCCGCCGCCTGTCCGGAGCGCTCGCCGGGATCGTGGCCGCCGCGGTGCTCGTCGTGTCCCCGGCGACCGTGCTGCTCAACCGGGGAAACATCCCGGACACCCTGATGATCCTGCTGCTGTTGCTGGCCGCCGACGCGACGGTAAGCGCGATCCTGTCGGGGCGGCTGCGGAGCCTGATCGTCGCGGGGATCCTCGTCGGCCTGGCGTTTCAGGCCAAGATGATCGAGGCGTGGCTCGTTCTGCCGGCGCTCGCGCTCGCGTACCTCGTCGGCGCTCGCGAGTCCGTGGATCGCAGGCTGGCGCGACTCGGCGCGGCCGGAGCGGTGGTCGCGGCCGTGTCGCTCGCCTGGATGGTGTTCGTGTCGCTGTGGCCGGCGAGTCACCGCCCGTACGTCGACGGCAGCAGCAACAACTCGATCTTCCACCAGGTGTTCGTCTACAACGGCTTCGGCCGTATCGACCAGGCGTCGCCCAACCAGTTGCTCACGAAGGCGATCGGTCTGACGCTGGGCTCGACCCGGCCGGGCTGGGACCGCCTGCTCACCGGCGTCGACGGGCACGACACGGCATGGCTTATTCCGGCGGCGCTGGTCGCACTCGGCGCGTGCCTGCTCGCGAGCCGGCGGGGGGATCAACTGATGCGCGCCGCCACCGCCATGTGGGGGACGTGGCTGGCCGTGCTGTTGATCGTGTTCAGCGCGAGCACGACGATCAACCCCTACTACCTGGCGGCGCTGTCACCCGCGATCGCGGCGTTGCTCGGGATGGGCGTGACCCTCGCCTGGGAGCACCGTGCGCAACCGGCGGCGCGGCGTGTGGTCGCGGCCACGGTCGCCGTGACCTGCGCCTACGCGATCTGGCTGCTTCCTTCCCAAGGCGTCGGCGTCGTCGCCTGGCTACCGGAGGTCGTCGGCGTGATCGGCGTCGCCGCGGTCGCGGCACTGCTGATACCGGTGCGGATGCTGACCCGCACGGGGGCGCTCGCGCTTGCGGCGGTCGCGGTGCTCGCGGTTCCCGCAGCGGCGTCGATCTCGGTCGTCGCCCAGCGATTCGGACCGTTCGACACCCCGTTCGAAGGCGCGGGCGAGTCGGCGATCGCCCGGAACCTGGGCGGCGTCGCCAGGCAGACGGAGGCGCTGCTCCCGGCGATCGAGGCCGCCGCCCGCAACCAACCGGACCTGATGGCGACGCAGACGTCAGCCGTGGCCGCGCCGTTCATTTACGACAGCGGCCGTGAGGTGGTCCCGATCGGCGGGTTCACAGGGACGATCCCCGAGCCGTCGGGAGCGGCGTTGAAGTCGATGATCGCCAAGGGGGACTTCCACCTCGTTATCCAGTCGCCGACGGTCACCGACCCGCGGCTCGTGGGAATCGAGCAACGCTGCTTCCCGCTCCCCGCCGCCTCGTCGGCCGCTCCCGGCACCCCTCGGTTCGCCGCCTACTACTGCGGCCGGCTCTAGGAGGCGAGCCCGCTCTGCTGCGCCAGCGACGACAGCGTCGACGGCGGCTCGCCGAGCATCAGCCAGCGGTGGCGCGAGGTGTGCACGATTCGACCGTGATCCTGGAGACGCGTGAACGCGGTGCTCACCGACGGCCGCTGGGCGGCCACCATCTCCGCCATCTGCGAATGGGTGAGCGGCAGGTCGAGCATGATCCCGTCCGGCGTGACCCGGCCGAACCGGTACGCGAGCTCCCACAGAGTCACCTCGAGCCGCTCCTCGATCCGCGACAGCGCGTTGACCGCCGACTGAAGGCTGAGTCGCCGCGCACGGACGATCGACCGGTGCATCAGCGCCGCGTGAATCTCCGGCCACGGCGCCGTCCTGATCGCGAAGCGGCGGTCGAGCAGCGCGACGCGCGCCTTGGACACGACCGAGGCGGCCAGGACCGACGGCACGGTCAGCTCCTGCCCGGAGCCGACCCACGGGCTGATCACATCGCCCGGGCCGAGCAGTTCGATGTGCGCGCGGGTGTCGGCGTTGATGCGGATGATCATCAGCCCGTCGAGCAGTAGCGCGCCGAAGCTGGCCGGATCCGGGGGCGGCGAGAACCGCCAGGCGCCGCGCTCGAACTCGAACACGGGCGCCAGCGATGCGGCGACGGCGAGCGGCCACTGGACCCTGTCGATCCCGCCCCCGAGATCGGGATCCACATCGAGCACCCGTACCGCGGCCGACGTCGTCTCGGAGTGCGACCGGCGCGCCTGCTCGAGGTTGGTCACCGCGGCCAACGCCGGACTACTCGGTATCTCCAGCGCGGCGCATGTAGCGGTTTCTACGCCCGCGCCACCGGCGTGTCAAACCCGTGGACCGCTTCAGCGTGGAGCCGCCCACTTGGGCGCTGGCACGCCCATCGCGCGGTTCAGCAGCCAGCCGGCGA
The DNA here is from genome assembly GCA_963770615.1 of uncultured Solirubrobacterales bacterium. GTDB lineage: Bacteria > Actinomycetota > Thermoleophilia > Solirubrobacterales > Solirubrobacteraceae > Palsa-465. Next base: position 62,004 of record CAVYQJ010000010.1, read on the forward strand.
TCGTCAGCAGTAGCACGCCGATCAGGATGTCGAGTATCTGGTGCGGCTTCGCCAACAGTCCGGAGGCCACGATGATCGTGGTTGCGCCCGCGGGCGGGTGCGCGGACCTGAGGAGCCGCAGCACGCCACCGGTCAGCGCAACCGCCAGCGCGATCGCGCCCACCCGGTTCAGCCCGACCCCGGACACGTACACGCTCGGAGCGCTCAACAGCCCGAAGATCGCCAGCGAGACGACGCCCGCGGCGACCCCGACGGAGTGACCGATGATCGTGTTCCGAGGCGTCCCGACCTCGGCCATCGGTGTTTCGAAGATCAGGAACGCGGTCGCGCCGAGACTCGGGAACACGAGCGGTTGCTTGACCAGATACGCCCAGAACCCGCTGAGCCCGATCGCGACCAGCGACCCGACGAACGTGTAGACCGCGTTTCCGCGGTTGTGCCAGTTCGTGTACAGCCACCTCTTGAGCCCGTAGGTCCCCGGGATGCCCACCAGCGAGCCCTGGCGCTGGAACACCCGGACCCCCGAATCGGCGAATTCCGCGATGTGATCGAGCTCTTCCTTGGGGTCGAAGATCATGCTCACGGCGGGCAAGCCTAACCGTCGCCTGCGACGCCGTGTCGCGGCCACTGCGGAGTGTTCGTGATCTGACCGAACGGTCCGTTAGCCCCCGCGCGACCCTCCGCCCCCGCGAGGCCCTTTGCCCCCGCCCGGGCCGAAACCGCATGCCGCCTGGGCTTGCTTGAACGCGGGCGCCTGCGGGTCGAAGTCGGCGCCGACCGGAAACACGATCCCGCGGAAGAACAGGCCGGTACGGGCGCTCGTCGACGGGTCAGGGAAGTTCGGCTCCCCGTGCTTGCGGACGCACGCCGCCCACGCGAGCGCTGTGTGGAGGTCGCTGGCCGACGCCGCCGGCGCCGCGGTTGCGCTCGGGCCGCCCCCGGGCACCAGCTTGTTGCATTTCGTGACGGCCGACCCGAACGCCGGCGAGGACTTCAGCGCGGAGCCCGGTCCGAACGCGGGCCCTCCGCTCGAGCCCGGATCGGGAAACTGCGGGACGCCGTGCGAGCGCATGCATTCGGCGAACTGGAGCGCGGTACCCTCGCTTCCGGTCGACTCGGACACGCTCGAGTTGCCCGAGAACCCGCATCCGGCGAGCGCCGGCATGCAGGCGAGCGCCACGAGCGTGAGGACGGTGCGACCGGTCGGCACGGCCGCAGTTGTACGGACCGCGACCTAACGGGGGCGTAACGCTGTTATGCCGTCGTTATGCGGCCGGGTCGGCGGCGAGCGCACCGAGCGGCGTGTCCGGGTCCCGGAGCGCCGCCGCGTCGACCGACCGACGAGAGCGGATCAGCGCCTGGACGTCCTCGTTGACGTCCCAGACGTTCACGTTCATGCCGCCGACCACGCGGCCGTCGGCCAGCCAGAACGCGATGAACTCGCCACCCTCGCGGTCGCCGCGGAACACGACCTCGTCCCAGCTCGTCGCGTAGCCCGAGTACTCCATGCCCACGTCGTACTGGTCGGAGAAGAAGTACGGAATCCGGTCGTAGCTCACGTCCTCGCCGAGCATTGCCCGCGCCGCCGCGGGCCCCTGGTTGAGGGCGTTGGCCCAATGCTCGACGCGGATGTGCCGCTCGTAGAACGGATGCCAGGCGTTGGCGGCGTCGCCGGCGACGAAGATGCCCGGCGTCGATGTCTCGAGGCGCTGATTGGCGACGATCCCGTTTTCGACCGCGATGCCGGCGTCGGCCGCCAAGTCCGTCCGCGGCATGATCCCGATGCCGACCACGGCGAAATCGCACTCGACGACCTTGCCGGCCGTGGTGCGCACGCGCGCGACCGCGCCGTCTCCCTCGAACGCCTCGAGGCCCTGGCCAAGCAGCATCTCGACGCCGTGCTGAACGTGCGCATCGCGATAGAACGCGCCGATCTCGGCGCCGAAGATCTGCTCGTTGGGAACCGCGAGCGGGTCGATCACGGTTACCTCCAGCCCTAGCTGGCGCGCCGACGCGGCGAACTCGCTGCCGATCCACCCCGCGCCGACGACGACCACGCGTCCGCTGTCAGCGAGACGGCCGCGCAGGACGTCGCAGTCAGCGAGCGTTCGCATGTAGTAGATGCCGTCGAGCTCGGCTCCGGGAGCCGAGATTCGCCGCGGCTCTGACCCCGTGGTCAGCAGGAGCTTGTCGTACGAGAGCTCGCCTCCGCTGTCGAGCGTGATCCGGGATCTGTCCGGGTCGATCACGGTCACGGTCGTTTCCGTCATCAGCTCGATCTCGTGCTGCTCGTAGAAGTCCGCGGTGTGCACGTATGCCTTGTCGCGATCGGACTCCCCGCGCAGGTAATCCTTGGTCAGCGGCGGGCGCTCGTACGGCCGCTCGGGCTCGGTTCCGATCAGCACGACGCGACCGTCGAACCCGTGCTCGCGCAGCTCCTGCGCGGCCTTCGCGCCCGCGAGGCTCGCGCCGCCGATCACGAATGTCTGCTTGCTCATCTCGCTCCTCCTCCGTCCGTCCCGCGCACGCTAGCAGCGGGCGCGATGGCTGGACCGTGGCGGCGCCCAGCTAGCAGGTGCGCGTCGGCCGGCCGCCGTGCGGTCGGACTTTGGCGCTCCGGGTACGTATCTGTTACCTCCAGCGCCAAAGTCCCGCCTCGGCACGCGGATGGATCGGGTGTCGTCACTCACCCCACCTTCTCCAGATCATCCCGGTAGAGGTCGTACGCGGCCGAGTACTCCATGACGCGCGCGACGTCGTCGACGAACTCGTCGCTGTACCCCGCTCGCCGGAGCAGGTGAAGGCCCATCTCCATTCCCGACGTGATCCCGCCGGCTGTGACGATCCGCCCGGCGTCGACGACCCGCGCCCGGCTGATCTTGCACGCCGGCGCGATGTCGGCCAGCCGGTCGATCGGCACCTTCCCCGACGGTCCGGACTCGACCTTGTCCGGCTCCTTGCGGTTGGTCGCCGGCAGGCCGTCGAGCAGTCCCATCCGCCCGTACACCCACGAGCCCGTGCACACGCTCGTCAGCAGCGTCTCCGCGTCGAGCGAGCGGATGAACTCGTGCAGGCGTCGGTTGTACATCTCCTGCCGGGTGCCGAATCCGCCGGGGATCAGGAACGCGTCCATCGCCGGCCGGTCGTCGAAGCAGTAGTTCGGCAGCACGGTGAACCCGGCCTGGGCCTGCACGGGACGCATCGAGTCGGCGATCAGGAATGCGTCGAGCTCGGGGTCATACCGACGCGCCACCGACCAGACGCCATGCGGCGCGGCGAAGTCGACGATCTCCGCGTCCTTGAACACGTAGATGCCCAACCGGAATCCTGCCATCGGTAACTCCTCTCGGTCGACTGCAAACCGCATTGTTCACGCTCCGGTCGAGCGCGCGGCGGCTAACTTGCCACTCGTTTGAAGTAAGCGGCGTTCAGCGGCGTGAACCGCTCCCACTCCTCGGGCACCTGATCCTCGGGGAAGATCGCGTCGACCGGGCACGCCTCGACGCACGCGTCGCAGTCGATGCACTCCTCGGGATCGATGAACAGCTGATCGACGTTCGCGTAGTCCGGTTCCTCGGGCGTCGGATGGATGCAGTCAACCGGGCACACCTCGACGCACGAGTTGTCCTTGACCCCGATGCATGGTTCAGCGATTACGTAGGCCACGAGCACCTCCGCCAGCAAGGCTTTTTCAAAGTCAGACTAGGAAAATACCAAGGTCGGCGAGTCTTTTCCAAACCATCGCTGTGCAAAACTTCCGCCGCCGATGGACGGTCTCGCGTTGCTGCTCGTGGCCGGCTCGCTTGGACTGAACAACCTCGCGGCGTCGATCGCGATCGGCCTGTCCGGGGTCAATCGCGCCGCCCGCGCGAGGGTTGCCCTCGCGTTCGGCGCGTTCGAGGCCGGCATGCCGGTCGTCGGGCTGCTGATCGGCCACCAGCTCTCGCACGCGCTCGGCTCGGCGGCGCACATCATCGGCGGACTGGTTCTGATCGCGGTCGGCGCCCAGATCACGATCGCCGCGACGCGCTCCCAGCGCCCAGCCGCAGCAGGGTCCGACGACCCAGCCAGCGCCCACCTCGGGAGGCTGCTGCTGCTCGCCGCCGGACTAAGCATCGACAACCTCGTCGTGGGGTTCGCGCTCGGCGCCTACCGTGCTCCGCTCGCGGTCAGCGTCGCGGTCATCGCCGGGGTGAGCGTGGGGCTCTCGCTCGTCGGCCTGGAGCTCGGGGCCCGCCTCGGCACCCGCGTCGAGCACCGCAGCGAGGTACTCAGCGGGATCGTGCTGGTCGGCACCGGCCTCGCGATCCTCACCAACCTGCTCTGATGCTGACCCGGCGCGGCGTCAGCCGCCTTCGCGCTCGAGGTTCTCTTCCTTGAACCGGTCCTGAAGCGTGCGCAACGCGCGCACGACCTGATCGAGCTTGTCCTGCGCATCCTCGACGAGCTTGGTGATCTCACCAACCTGGTCGGCCTGCGTCTTGGCTTCGTCAGTCACCTGACCACCCCCGAGAGATCGCGATCGACCGGTCCAACATCGCCGATTATGCGCCCGCGTGGCGTCTCGACCGGCTCGGGAACCGTGGCCGCGCCGGCGAGCAGCACCACGAGCACGCCGGCGAGCACCATGAGCCCCGCCGCGAGCCGCAGCGAGGTGAGCTGGGCGACGCCGCCAATGATCGGCGGGCCGGCGAGGAACCCGAGGTAGCCGAGTGAGGTGACGGCGGCCAGCGCCTGCCCGGTCGGGACGCCCGGCTGATCCGCCCCCGCGCGGAACAGCGTCGGGACGACGCCCGCAAGGCCGAGCCCGAGCGCCGCGAACCCGGCGATCGCGGCCGGCGCCGTGCCGGCGGCGAGCCCCGCGGCGAATCCCACGGCGGCGAGCGCGCCGCAGCGCCGGAGCAGCCCGACCGACCCCCACCGGGCCCACAGGCGATCAGCGATCAGCCGCCCGCTGCCCATCCCCACGCTGAACACCGCATACGCGATCGCCCCGAGCGCCGCCGACCCCGCGAGGTCGTCGTGGACGAGCTTGGCGCTCCAATCCGAGGCGCCGCCCTCAGCCATCAGGCAGAACAGGCAGGCGGTTCCGATCAGCACCAAGCGGGATGGCATCGCCCGCCAGCGCATCCTCGGCGCGTGGGCGTCGACGTCCTCGTCGTGTGCCAGCAGCGACCGGGTGGCGATCAGTCCCGGGATCCCAAACAGCACCACACCCCCCAAGAACTGGGGGAGCGGCGCAACATCGAGCGCGGCCGCGAGCGCGCCGAGGCCGGCCCCAGCGAACCCGCCGAACGAGAACGCGGCGTGCAGCGAGGACAGGATCGGGCGCCGCATGTAACGCTCGACCGACACCCCCTGCGCGTTCATCGACAGGTCCATCGACGAATTCGTCACGCCCACGACGAACAGTGCGCCGGCCAGCGCCGGCACGCTGCGCGCGAGTGCCGGCAGCAGAATCGCCACCATCAACCCCGCCAGCGCGAACCGCGTGAACACCCGGCTCGACCGGCCCGGCAGGAAACGGCCGACGATCGGCATCGCGATCACGGCCCCGACCGCCGGCGCCAGCAGCGCCAGCCCGAGAACGCCGGTGGTCGCACCGACCCGGTTCGATAGCGCGGGGATCCGCGACGCCCACGTCGCGAACATCGCGCCGTTGACGAAGAACACGGCCGTGATCCCCGCACGCGCGGCGCGGGCATTCACGCCCTCGTCGCGCGCGCCACGCCGTCGTCGCGCGCGCTCAGGCCCGCGGCGGGCGCGGTCATGCGCGCAGCACCTCGATCCCGAGCGCGCGGTAGGGCGCGAGCGCGTCGTCGTCGGCGTCCGCGTCGGTGACCAGGCAGGTCACGGCGCTCAGCGGCGCGACCACGACCGACATCGCCGTGCCGAGCTTGTCGTGGTCGGCAAGCGCCACGACCTCGGCCGCTCCCTCGATCATCGCCGCCTTCACGTGGCGCTCCTCGAGGTCCTCGGTGGTCACGCCGATCTCGGGGTGCAGCCCGCACACGCCGAGGAACACGACGTCGGCTCGGATCGGCCGCAGCGCCTCGACCGCGGTGGCGCCGACCGTGACGAGCGAATTCGGACGGAGCATGCCTCCCACGACCGTCACCTCGAGGCCGGGATGCTCGGCCAGCGCCAGCGCGATCGGCGGGCTGGTCGTGATCACGCGCGCGCGTAGTTGCGGCTTGTCGCTCAGCGCGCGCGCGACCTCGAGCGTCGTCGTTCCACCGTCGAGCACCACTAGTTGGCCGTCGCGCACGCACTCCGCCGCGCGGCGCGCGATCGACGCCTTGGCCTCCGGCGCGCGGCGCGCCCGGGCCTGGAACGGCGCTGCATCGCCGTGGCGAGGCAATGCGCCGCCGTGGACGCGACGAAGCAGCCCGGCTTCGTCGAGCTCGCGCAGATCGCGGCGGATCGTGTCCGACGAGACGTCGAGCTCGGCGGTCAGATCCGCGGCTAGGACGCGCCCGTGCGTGCGCAGCCGGTCGAGGATCAGCGCTCGGCGTTCGTCGGTCAGCACTCAAGGCAGACTACACGGTCGTGCTTGTTCATGCACGAACATGCACGAACAGGCACTCCTGCCTCGGTCAGCCGCAGCGCGTACATGGCATCGTCACGAGCGTGGTCGCCGACGCGCAACTGATCCTCGCCGGCGGCGCCCTGCTGGCGGCCGGCGTGGTCGCCTCCGCGGTGGCCGCGCGCCTGCGCCTGCCGGCGCTGGTCCTGTTCCTCGGACTGGGGATGGCCGTGGGCACCGACGGGCTCGGCTGGATCGACTTCGCGAACTACTCGCTCGCCGAACTGGTGGGAACGATCGCGCTTGTGCTGATCCTGTTCGAGGGCGGCCTCGCCACCGGGTTTCGCGCGCTCCGGCCCGTGCTCGGACCGGCGATCTCGCTGGCCACGATCGGCACCGCGGGGAGCGCGTTGATCGCCGGGATCATCGCGAGCTGGCTGTTTCATTTCTCGCTCGCCGAGGGGCTGCTGCTCGGCGCGATCCTGTCCCCGACCGACGGCGCGGCGGTGTTCGCGCTGCTGCGCGGGCTCCGCCTCCCGCGACGGCTGGCCCTGACGCTCGAGGGTGAGGCCGGGCTCAACGATCCCGTGGCCGTGATGCTCGTACTGGTCACGATCGAGGTGATCCGCCTCCCCGACTATGGACCGGTCGAAGCCGTCTGGTTCCTGGTCAAGCAGATCGCGGTGGGCGGCGGCATCGGGCTGCTCGTCGGCGCGCTCGCGACCGCCGCGCTCAGGCGCCTCGTGCCGGCGCCGTCCGGCCTGTCGCTCGTCGCCTCGTTCGCGGCCGCGGCGATCGCCTACGGCGCCGCGGCCTCGCTCGACGGGTCGGGCTTCCTCGCGGTCTACCTCGTCGGCCTGCGGGTCGGCGACGCCGATCTGCCGTCGCGGCCCGCGCTGACCGCGTTCCACGAGGGTCTCGCGGCGGTGGCCGACATCGGGATGTTCTTCGCGCTCGGGCTGCTCGTGTTCCCGAGCCAGCTCGGCGGCGTGCTGGTCCGGGGGACGCTGCTGGCGTTGCTGCTCGCGTTCGTGGCCCGTCCCGTGTCCGCCTTCGCCGCGACCATACGCAGCGGCTTCACCGGCCGCGAGCGGGTCCTGCTGTCATGGGCGGGGCTACGAGGCGGCGTGCCGGTCGTGCTCGCGACGATCCCGCTGATCGACCACGTCCCGCGCAGCCTCGAGTTCTTCAACCTCGTGTTCTTCGCCGTGCTGGTCTCGACGCTGATCCAGGGCGCCACCGTCGAGTGGCTGGCCAACCGACTCGGGATCAGCACCGACGACGCGGCGTGAGCGCGATGCGTGCTTCAGGCCGAGTCTTGCGACGGACGGCTCGCGGGATCGAGCCGCTCGTCGACGACCGGACCGCCCCGGGCGAGCTCGCGCTCGCGCTCGGCCTCCGGGGGACGCCCGGCGAAGCTGACCACCATCTCGAGCTCCTCGTCGCAGCCCGGGGAGCCGACATCGTGGGCCATGACGGCGTTGCGCCATGACGCCGTTGTCGCGAAGCCACACGCGCGACAGCAATACAGCGGCACGCCGCTTCGATTCCCGTACGCACGAGCCTTGAAACCGGCAATCGGCAAGCTCTGCGGACATCCCGCAACGCGCGGCGGCGGGTCGCGCGAGCGGCTGCTCGTCAACTTCTTCTACGCCCCGCCGGTCGGGCACGCGGTCGAGGCGCTTCACTACTGCCTCGGCCATCATCTGGCCGACCCCGAGCGCGAGGTCTCGGTCGTGTTGAACTCGGCCAGCGCGGTCGAGCTGGCCCGCTTCTGCCCGTTCGTGTCAGAGGCGTTTGCGGTCGAACATCCGATGCTCGAGCCGTGCCCGGACTCGGCAGCGCGGCAGGCCTCGATCCCCCGCCGCTGGGATTGGGTGCTCGACGACCACCGACGCCACCAGCAGGTCCAGCTCGACCTGTTCCCGGGCCTGCGCGACTACTACCTGACCAGCGACCGACTGCTGACCGCGACCCTGGGCCGGACGGTGGTCGGCGCCACCGCGCCCGGATACGTCCCCCACCAGCAGCTTCGGCTCGAGCTCCCCGAGCCGGCGCGGGCCGCGGCGAAGCAGCGTTTCAACCCGTCCAAGGCGGCGCGGATCGCGGTGATGCCCGCCGGCTCGGGCGACCGCGTGCTGTATCCCTCCGTCCGCTCGTGGCGACTGATCCTCGACGCGCTCACCGACGCCTTTCCCGAGGTCCAGATCGCGCTCGTCGGCAAGCGCGCGCGGGACGGCCGCACGACGACAGCGTTCACGGAAAGCGAGGTCGCCGACCTGCTCGCGCACCGCTCGCGCCCGCTCGATTGCTTCGATGTCCCGCTGCCCGGCCAGCTCGCCGCCGTCGAGGCGTGCGACGTGTTCCTCGCTCCGCACACCGGCTTCGGCATGGCCGCGCTCGCCGTAGGCACGCCGTGGCTGGCGCTGTCGGGCGGGCGCTGGTTCGAGTTCTTCTTCAACCGCGTCCCGTTCCGGTCGGTCATCCCCGACCCCGCGCGCTACGCGAGCTTCACTCAGTTCGCGCCGGCAGCCGTGGTCGAGGACTCAGACGGCGAGCCGCGTACGCCGAGCATGACCCGCGCGCGCATCCGCGAGGACCTCGACCGGATCGTCGCCGCGGCGCGCGAGCTGCTCGCCGATTCGGTCACCTACGAGCAATGCCTGCGCGACTACTTCCCCGCGTTGGTGGCGGCGCAGGGGGGCGACGCCGGCGCGATCTGGTCGATCGACGGCGTTCACCTCGCGTACGTCTGAGCTCTCGCAGCGCCACCCCGACGCCCGTGACGGTCACAACTCCATCGTGAATATCTGACCCTGCCAGCCGTTCGACTCGAACCGGTTGGACCGGGTGAACCCCTGCTTCTCGTACCAGCGGACGAGCCCCGGCGCGTGCGCCCAGCAGTCGACCCGGACGATCTCCGCCTTGCGCTCATACGCGAGCTCGATCGCCCTGTTGACGAGCGCCGCGCCGATCCCGCGCCCGACGAGCCGGCGCGAGCTGAGCAGCAGAATGATGTACAGCTCCGGCACCGGCGCCGGAGGAGCGTACGCCGGCGCAGGCCCGACGACGATCACCCCGACCGGCTGTCCGTCGCTCTCGGCGATGTGCAGTCCGCCACCGACCCTGAAGCCGTACACGCGCTCGCGGATCCCGGGACGCTCCGAGAACGGAGTGGCTCCCCACTGCCCGGTCTGACCCCGTTCGACGAGCCACGCCACCGCCTCGTCGAACATCGCGATCACGGCGCTGCCGTCGTTGTCGTCTCCGGGCCGGATCGTCAAGCCGCTCACTGACATGCAGCGCCCCATTATCGGGGAGCTGATTCGTCACAGCTCGGGCGGCGACGCGCGCGCCGCCACAGGTCCGCTCAGCCGCGGCGGTACTTCCAGACGGCGATCGGGAGCGATACCGCGATGATCGCGACCGTCCACGCCAGCGAGCGGCTGATGAAGTACGAGGTCGGGTGCCCGAGCAGCGCCTGCGCGTGCGGGCCGAGCGTCAGCGACCGGACGGCGTCGACCATGTACGTCAGCGGCTGGTGCTTGGCGAACACCTGCAGCCAGCTCGGCATCGAGCTGACCGGCACGTACGCGCTCGACACGAACGCGAACGGGAACACGATCATCCCCAGCCCCTGAGCCGCCTGGGCGTTGCCGGCGAACAGCCCCATCGTGATGAACACCCACTCGAACGCGAACCCGAACAGCACCACCAGCCCGAACGCCGCGAGCCCGTCGAGCGCCGAGCCGTGGAGCCTGAACCCGACGGCGAAGGCAACGGCCGCGGTGAACGCGGTGCCCCAGGCGAGGATCGTCGTGTCCGCCGTCGCCCGCGCGATCAGGACCGAGCTCCGCGGGATCGGCAGCGATCGCAGCCGGTCGACGAATCCCTGCTCGAGGTCTTCGGCCATCGCGGTGGCGGTTCCGATCCCGACGAACAGCACGCCGGTGGTGATGAACCCGGGGACGAGGTAGTCGACGTACGACATCCCGTCGATGTGGATCGCGCCGCCGAACATGTACCGGTAGATCAGGAAGAACAGCGACATCTGGACCGTGGCGAGCACGATCAGTTGCGGCGTCCGCACGTAGCGCAGGAGCGCACGGCGGGTGACGGTCGCCGTGCTCCGGGCGAGCCCGGTCCTCCCGCCGGCGGCGCCGGGGGCGATTGCTGTTGTCATTTTTTGATCTTTCCTTTCGGTTTTCGCTAGGCGGCCGTGGCCGCCATCGAGCCGCTGTGATCGGTCGGCCGGCCGGTCAACGACAGGAACACCTCGTCGAGGTTCGGTTGACGCATCGCGATGTCCTCGAGCTCGACGCCCGATTCCTGGAGCGACCGGAGCGCGGTCATCAGCCCGTCGCCGCCGGACGTGACGCGCACGCTCACCCGGCGGGTCGACGGGTCGGTCTGCACCTCACCGTGGTCGAGCCGGGCGAGCATGTCGGCGACGCCTGGGAGATCGTCGGCGCGGCGTACGTGGAGCTCGACGATGTCGCCGCCGATCCGGCGCTTGAGCTGCGCGGGGCTGCCGTTCGCCACCGACTTGCCGTGGTCGATGATCACGACCTGGCTGGCGAGGTGATCGGCCTCGTCGAGGTACTGCGTGGTCAGCAGCACGTCGGTTCCGGCCTGGACCAGCTTCCGGATCGCCTCCCACAGCTCGATCCGGCTGCGCGGGTCAAGCCCGGTGGTCGGCTCGTCGAGCAGCAGCAGCCGCGGCGCTCCGACGAGGCTCGCGCCGAGATCCAGCCGCCGGCGCATGCCGCCCGAGTAGGTGCGTGCCAGCCGGTCGCCGTCGTCGGACAGCCCGAGTTGCTCGAGCACGCCCGCCGCGTTCGCCCTCGCCGCCCGGCGGCTCTGCCCGAACAGCCGAGCGACCATCTCGAGGTTCTCGCGCCCGGTCATCGCCGGCTCGACCGCGGCGAACTGCCCCGCGAGTCCGATCACCCGCCGGACCGCCGCCGGCTCCTTGCGGGCGTCATGGCCGGCGACCAACAGCGTCCCCGCGTCGGCGCGCAGCAACGTCGCCACCGTGCGCACGAACGTCGTCTTGCCGGCGCCGTTCGGGCCGAGCACGGCCACGACCTGCCCGGCGTCGGCGACCAGGTCGAGCCCGTCGAGCGCGGTGGTCTTGCCAAAGCGCTTGCTGAGGCCTCTGGCCTCGATCATCGCTGTCATCTAACGGTCCTCCTCGTGTTGTTGATCCTCAGCGGGGAGGAACTTTTCGGCCAGCTCGCGCAGCCACTCCTCACTCCAGGTCAGCCGTCGCTCACGCAGGTCGTCGATCACGCCGCGGACCCACGAGAGCTCGGCCTCGAGCATCGCCTTGCGGTACTCCTCTTCAAGCAGGAACAGACGCGGCAGCGCTGCCGGCGCGTCCGCCAGCGAACGTTGCGTGACCACGAGCGCAGCCTCCAGGTTCTCCGCCCGGACCTCGAGTTCTGACCGTGCCTCCTCCGCGGGCAGGCCGAACAGGATCGACACCGCTGCAATGAACTCCGGATACTCCCCCTCGGTGTCCCGGAGCATCTCCCGCAGCCACTCCCGCGCGACGTAGCGTCCCTCGTCGGTGATCGCGTACACGACCCGGTCGGGATAGCCCTCCGCGCGCCGGGTCTCGTACACCTCGACGAGCCCGTGGCGCTCCAGGCGCTCGATCGTCTGATACAGGCTCGCCCGCGAGCGCACATTGACCACGCGATCCTTGCCCTGCGCCTCGAACATCTTCTGCATCCGGTAGACGTGCATCGGCCCTTCGAACAGCTGCCAGAGCACGATCAGCCCGAGCGACGAGCGCTTCGGGGCTCCACGATTCGCCATAGCCATGACCATACTAGTCTGGCTATGACTAGTCAAGGTTTGACACTACGCGAAACGTCAGTGTTGCCGTGGCGTAAATGTTTCCGGCCCCGCCTGGGCCATCGTCTACCTTGTGCGGCGAGGATTCGGGACTACTAAGCACCAAGGAGCAGCCCAAGAATGTCTACCTATGACCAACCCGCCTACGGCGCGGCGCTCACGCGCGACCAGACGCGAGCGGTCTTCGGCCAGGTCATGGGCCTGGTCGCGCTCACCACCGGGTTCGCCGCGCTCGGCGCATACATCGGACGGAACCTCACTGGTGGGGCGGGGATCCTGTTCTTTATCGGCGCGTTCGCCTGCGTCTTCGGCCTGAATATCGCGAACTCACGCGGCCGCGAGCAGGTCGCGATCGCGCTCCTCTTCGGTCTCGGCCTGCTGCTCGGGCTCGCGGTTGCACCGATCATCGCCTACTACGCGCACGCCGATCCCGCGGCGCTGTGGCAGGCCGCCGGCGCGACGGGCGGGTTCGTCGCCGGCTGTGGCGCGTTCGGCTACGCCACGCGTCGCGACCTGTCGGTGTACGCCCGGGTCCTGTTCTGGGCGCTGCTGGCGCTGATCGTGTTCGGGCTCGTGACGATCTTCATCTCGATCCCGCACTCGAACATCATCTACTGCGTCCTCGGGCTCGTGATCTTCGGCGGGTTCACGATCGTCGACTTCAACCGGCTGCGCCGAGCGAACAACTACGCAGCGGTTCCGATCGCGGCCGGCATCTTCCTCGACATCTTCAACGTCTTCCTGTTCTTCCTGCAGCTGTTCGGCGGCGGCGACCGGCGCTGAACTTCGCGCTTCGGTTCCCAGCGGCCGACATCGAGGTGCTCGCCGCCCGTTTCCCGGGCGCAGATGACCCGTCGCATCTCGCGGTCGGGGCGGCGGCGCGCGCCCGGGGCTACTACACGCGCGAGGAGTTCATCCAGGTGTGCGCCTGGAAGACCGTCCGCAGCCGCCCCAAGGTCGCAGCCAACGGCGAAGCCGCAGTCGTCGACGCGACCGGCCGGGCACTGGCGGCGACCGACGAGGCGATCCGCATCACATCGCTGCTCGAACTCGAGGGAGTCGGAGTGCCGACCGCGTCCACGCTCCTGTACTTCGCGTTTCCTGACGACTACCCGATCCTCGACGTCCGGGCGCTCGAGTCGCTCGGCGTCAAGCCCCGCTCGCAATACCCGGTGAGCTTCTGGCTGGGGTATCTGGCCGCGTGCCGGCAGATCGCGCGTGACGCCGGGGTGAGCGTCCGCACGCTCGACAAGGCGCTTTGGCAGTACTCCAAGGAGCTCAGCCGCGCCTGAGCGAGCCGCGCAAGTGGATCGCCGGCGCCCACGTTCATTCGGGACATAGGCACTGAGGAGGCCGCCGCGGGATCGGCGCGTGCCGAGAACGTCGAACTGACCCGCAGGGGGACTCGAATGATCCGCAGTGCACGCGCGGCGCTGGCGCTAGTCGTCGGCGTAAGCCTGATCGCGCCGGCAACAACGGGCGCGTTCGCGCCGCACGTCGCGCTGCCCCCACGTCCGGCCGCAAGCGCCCTCACGCTCAGTCGGCTGCACGAGTCGGCGCGGACGTGGCGCGAGGGAAGCCGGCTCGCCGAGTTCACGCGCGAGCGCACACCGCCGACCGGCACCACGTTCAGCTTCAGGCTGAGCGAGGCGGCGACCGTCCTGCTGTCGTTCGTGGAGCCGGGCGCGGGGCGCACCGTCCGCGGCAAGTGCGTAGCGCCGAACGAGCACAACCGCGCGCACGGCAAGTGTTCACCGGTCGCCGGCACGATCGCCCACGCCGCGCATCCGGGCCTCAACGCGGTGAGCTTCGACGGCCGCCTGTCGACGGGGCGCGAGCTCGCGCCCCGTTACTACAGGCTGATCGTGTCCGCCGCCGACACGGCCGGCCACACCTCAGCGCCGCAGACGCTCGAGTTCACGATCGTCAACGGCTGATCGTCTTGATCACCGCGCCGGTCGCCGAACGCCTCGACCGCTCCCGGTTGACTTTGAACGGGGCAGTCCACAGAGGAGTGCCGTCGATGCCCGCGATTGCCGAGCGGTTCGAGTTCGTTCGCCTCGTGCAATCCGGCGAGGAAGCTGATCGTCACCTATCAGGTCAAGCACGTCGACGGGCCGCCACGCCGGTACGTCAACACCGAGGTGCTGACGTTCAGAGGCGACAAGCTGTGCGGGGCCGAGGTGTATTTCGGCTGGAACGTAGAGTGAGGGCATGGAGTCCGCCGGATCGCCGCCCGATCATTCACTGGCCGATCTGCTGGCGGTGGTGCCGTTCATCGCCACGCTCGGGATCGAGGTGCTCTCAGCGCGCCCCGACGAAGTGATCGGACGACTCGCTTGGCGCCCGGAGCTGTGCACGGCGGGCGGCGCGCTCAACGGTGGCGCGTTGATGTCGCTCGCGGACAACATGGGCGGCACGTGCGCCTTCCTCAACCTGCCCGCCGGCGCGGGTACCGCGACGATCTCGTCGTCGACCAACTTCCTGCGCGGCGTCCGCGACGGTCACGCTACCGCGACCTCCCGGCCGCTTCGGGTCGGCAAGTCGGTGATCGTGGTCGAGACCGAACTGCGCGACGACGACGGCCGGCTCGTCGCGCACACGACCCAGGCGCAAGCGGTGATCGGGCCTTGACGCCGGCGGCGGTGGGCGGCTGAGCTAGGCCACGGCGGGCGCCGGACGCTCCGGCGCCGCCGGTCCGATCCCGAGCGCGCGCAGCTTCTCGTCGAACGCGACGATCCGCGCCGTGTCGAAGTAGAAGTCGTCGTGCTCGACGATCTTGCCCCACCGGGTCCGAGCGACGATCACGACCCGGTTGGCGTACAGCTCCTCGCCGTCCGGCCCGACCGCCCGATCGTCGAACCGCGCGATCAGCGTCATCGCCCACGGCGGGCCGCCGATCCACAACTCGCGGATCTCGCCCTGCAGCCCGGCGCCGGCGAACTCGCGCAGGAAGCGCTCGATCGCCGGCTTGCCGCGGTGATCGCCCGACCACCGGTGCGGTCCCTCGTTGAAGTGCAGAACCGCGTCGTCGGCGTAGCCGGCGAGCACCGGCTCGACGTCGCCGGCGTTGAGCCGGCGGACATCGCGGCGCAGCTTGAGCAGCGCGACGCGTGGCAGCAGCGCACGGGCGGCGATCGCCGCGCCGGCGCCGGCGATCAGACTTCGCTTATGGATCATGGGCGGATCTCCGGGGTCGTGGATTCGGGCAGCGCCGCCGCGACCAGCGCGACCGCTGCCTCCGAGCATGCCTTCATCGGGTCGAGGCTCCGCGTCGAGCGGCTGAGCAGGAACGCTCCCTCGAGCAGCGCGAGCACGCTCACCGCGAGTGGCCGGGCTCGGTCGGCGTCGACGCCGGCCTCGATCGCGTCCTCGGCGAGCGCCGCCAGCCAGGACTCGAACACGTCCGCGGTCGCGACGCGGAGCAGCTCGTGCGTGCTCGCGATCTCGCCGGCGACGGTCGCGATCGGGCAGGCGTCGGCGTAGTCGGTCGCCGCGAGCGTCTCGCCGGCGCCCGCGAAGAAGTCCGACACGGCGGTGACGAGGTCCGGGGCGGCGCCGGCAATCGCCTCGTACAGCGCGAGGAAGAAGCCCCCGCCGATCCGCAGCACCTCGTCGGCGAGCTGCTCCTTGCCGCCGGGAAAGAAGTGGTAGAGCGAGCCGAACGGCGCCTGGGCCTCGGTCGCGATCTGCTTGAGGCCGGTGCCGGCGTACCCCTGCCGGCGGAACAGCTCGGCGCTCGCGTAGATGATGCGCTCCCGAGTCGGCGTCCGGTCGCGGGCGGCGGTGTCGGTGGCGGTCGGCATCGGGGCACGCCACCGTATCACATAAGTAGAACGTTCTATCTAGTAGCTTGGCGCGCCTCCTGCGAGGCCGGGGTCCGGACCGTCGTACGGTTCGAGACGTGGACTGGCCCGCTGCCGAGACGATCGAAACGGCGCGCCTGACGCTCGAGCCGCTGCAGGTCGAGCACGCCGCCGAGATGGTCGAGGTCCTGAGCGCCCCGGCGCTGTACGAATTCACCGGTGGCGCGCCTCCCTCGCTCGAGCGGCTCCGGGCGCGATACGCGCGGCAAGCGGTCGGCCACTCGCCGGACGGCCGCCAGGGATGGATCAACTGGATCGCGCGCGAGCGGGAGACCGGGGTCGCGGTCGGCACCGTGCAGGCGACGCTCACGACGCGGGATGGCCGCCTGGAAGCCGAGATCGCATGGGTCATCGGCGCCGCCCGCCAGCGCCGTGGCTACGGCACCGAGGCAGCCGGCGCGATGGTGGAGTGGCTCCGGACCCAGGGCATCAAAACGATCACCGCCCACATCCGCCCCGACCACGAGGCGTCGATGGGCGTCGCCAGGCGTCTCGGCCTCGCTCCCAGCCCCGTGATCGAAGACGGCGAGACGCGCTGGGAGGGACCTCTTGCATGACGTGATCCGTAAGGGAGACGATGTCCGTCGATCGTGTCCAGATTGGGTGAACCCGTGCCGGCCGGGGCGGAGAGCCTCGCGGTCACCCGCGAGCTCGGGCGCCGGCGCGGCCGCCCGCCACGGTCCGAACAGGCGCTGATCCGCGGCGCGCTGGCCGGGTCCGAGGCCGACGTCGAGGCGCTGTTCCGCCGCTTCTGGCCACGGGCGTACCGCGCCGCGTTCCTGATCGTCCACGACCACGCCGCCGCCGAGGACATCGCCCAGGAGGCGTTCGTGGCCGCGATCCGCCGGCTTGACCGGTTCGATCGACAGCGCCGGTTCGGTCCATGGCTCGGCGCGATCGTCGCCAACCGTGCGATCGACTGGGCGCGGGCGCGGTCGGCGCGGCGTGAGGCGGCCGACGCCGCCGCCGACCCCGCCTCCCCGCCCGAGATCCAGCTCGGCCGCTACTCGCAGGAGGTGCTGGCCGCACTGTCATCGCTGTCGCCCGAGCACAGGGCGGTGATCGTGCTCCGCTACTTGCTCGAGTACAGCCCCGGCGAGATCGCGCGCGCACTCGAGTTGCCGCGGGGGACGGTCAACTCCCGGCTGCGCCGCGGTCTCGACACGCTCGAGACCCGCCTGCGGGAGATGGAACGTTGACCTCACGCGTCAAGAAGCAGCTGCGCGAGTTCCGCGCGCCGGACGAGATCGGCGCCGAAAGCCGCGCCTGGGACGTCGTGCGCTCGGCCTACCTCGAGCGGGAGCCGGTCCTCGCGCGGAGGCGTCCCCGGTGGCGCCTCGCGGCCGCGCCGGCAGCCGCCGTGGTCATCGCGGCGCTCGTGCTCTCGCCGGCGGGCGCGTCGGTCGGGCGGCTGATCACCCGCGCGCTCGGCGAGCGGCACGCGGCGCCGGCGCTGTTCTCGCTCCCCTCGCCGGGCCGGATCCTCGTCTCCGGTCCGGGTGGGACGTGGACCGCGGCCGCCGACGGGTCGACGCGTCGCCTCGGTCCCTGGTCGCAGGCCAGCTGGTCGCCGCACGGGCTGTTCGTCGCGGTCGCATCGGGCGACCGGCTGGCCGCGGTCGACCCTCACGGCACGATCCGCTGGGCGCTCGCGCGACCGGCGGTCAGCGATCCGCGCTGGTACTCGCCGAGCGGCTACCGGGTCGCGTACCTGTCGGCGGGGACGGTCCGGGTGGTCGCCGGCGACGGGACCGGCGATCGGTTGCTCGCCACCGGGGTCGCGCACGTCGCGCCGGCGTGGCGGCCCGCCGGCGCCGACGGTCCGTACGAGCTGGCGTACGTGACCGCGAGCGGCCGCGTGGTCCTGCGCGACGCGAGCACGGGGCGGGTGCTGTGGTCGGTGGCGCCGGGGCACGCGCCGCACGAGCTGATGTGGTCCGACGATGGCTCGCGCCTGCTCGTGCTTTCCCGTCGGCAGGCAAGAACGTACGCGGCCGACGGCGCGGTGACCTCCACAATCGCGCTCCCTGCCACCGCGAGCGACGGCGCGTTGTCACCCGACGGCCGTTCGCTCGCGCTCGTCCTCGGCGACCGCGAGGTCGTCGTCGGGAGAGGGGGCTCGTTACGGCAGGCGCTCGCCGGTCCCGGCGTCACAGCGGTCAGCTGGTCGCCCGACGGCCGTTGGCTGATCGTCACCTGGCCGGCCGCGAACCAGTGGGTGTTCGTCCGCGTGTCCGGCGTCCCCCGGATCGACGCCGTGTCCCGGATCTCCGAGCAGTTCTCGAGCGGCGCCACGGCGCGCGGCTTCCCGCAGCTGGACGGGTGGTGCTGCACGGCACAAGGGTCGGCCGGATGACCCGGCGGGCAGCAGTCGCCGCGGTGATACTGGGGGCGCTGGCGGCGGGATGCGGCGGGGGGTCGCACCACGGGTCGCAGCACCGATCGCACACCGCGACCGTCGCGACGGTCGCGGCCGTCGGCACGCCGGCCGGTTGGCGCGCGCCCGCCGCCATCCCACCTGTCCAGGCGTTCGTCACCGACGAGCAGCAGAACCGCGTGTTGGTCGTCGACCTCCCGAGCGGGCGAGTGGTCCGCCGGCTGGCGATGGCGCCGGACCCCGAGGACGTCGCCGCCAACAGCGGCGCGTGCGCGAGCGTCGTCGTGACCAGCGCGGCGGCGGGGAAGGTGACCGTGCTCGATCGAGAGACGCTCGCGGCCCGCGGTGTGATCGGAGGGTTCGGCGGTCCGCACATCGCCGAGATCGCCCCAGGCGGCCAGTACGCGTACGTGACCGACGACGCACGCGGGACCGTCACCGTGATCTACCTCGGCGACGCGCGCGTGACCAGCACGCTCGAGGTCGGAGCGGCCGCCCATCATCTGAGCTTCGACGCGGCGAAGGCGCTCGCGTGGGTCGCGCTCGGAGAGTCGGCGCGCACGATCGTGATCCTCAGCACCGCCAACCAGGCGCATCCGCGCGTGATCGGCCGGTTCGACCCCGGCTTCGCCACGCACGACGTGTCGTTCGCGCCCGGCGGGAATCAGGTGTGGGTCACCTCCGCCGACGGTCCCGACGTGGCCGTGTGGGGCGCGGCCGACCGGCGGCTCCTGTTCCGCGTGCCGGTCGGCCAGGGACCGCAGCACGTCGCGTTCGACGGCCGCTTCGCCTACCTGACCAGCGGCTACGGCGGCGTGATCGAGAAGGTCGACGCCGCCACCGGGCGGATCGTGAAGCGCGTCCCGGCGCCGTACGGGTCGTTCGAGCTCGACGCCGGCCAGGGATACGTCGTCGCCTCCTCGCTGCTGCGCGGGACGCTCGCGATCTACAACCCGCAGCTCCGGTTGCTGCGCGTCGTCCACCTCGCGCCCGCCGCACGCGAGGTCGCGATCTCGACCGACTAGCTGTCCGAGTCCGCGGTCCGGTCGGCGGTGAGCCGGAATGGGTCATAACCCCGCTCTCGGCGAGGTCCCGCGGCCGAGCTGCGTGGTATGACCCGCATACGTGTCCGAATCCGCATTCGGCACCGACAGCGGGTCGAGTGTGCGGTTGTGACCCAGCTCCCGAGGCGCGAACGTACTCAGGCGGCGACGATGCGCAGATCCTCCGCGCCTACGCGCACGACGTCACCGGGATGAAGCTGCCGGCCGCGCCGCAGCTCGCGCTCACCGTTGACCGTCACCTGCCCGGTGGCGATCAACGCCTTGGCCTCCGCGCCGCCCGAGGCAGCACCGGCGAGCTTCAGTAACTGGCCAAGCCGGATCATGTCACCGGAGATTTCGACCCTTTGCTCCACACCGAAAGAGTTGCAGTTCCCATTCGGCACGACCACCCAGCCGGCCACTAGGGGCGGTGTCACTGCCGTCATCCCAGAACCCAGTAGCCGTGCTCGCCGGTGAGACAGCCATGCAGGTCTGTTGCGGGCGGCTGAACCTGCAACTGGTAGCAGCGGTAGACCTCGCGCCCGAAAAAGCGTCCTGGGCTCGACAGGGTGATTTGCGCCGGGGTCTTGATCCGCTTGCCTTGAGCCTGGTTGGGGATCCCGTTGCTGGCGCTGCTGGTGCCCTTTGCGTGCGCCACTTTCGAGCCCCAGCCCGTCCAGTGCAGTTCCACGAGCGCCCACGATCCGTCCGCGAACAGAAAGATCGTGGAGGGACGGATCACCTCGCCCTGGACCGGCATTCCCGGGAACTTGATCGTCGCGGCGACGCTCGAGAAGAAGTAGGTCGGTGCGTGTGTCGACGACCGGGTGCCGGCTCCGCCCTTGGCCGTCGCAGCTGAGGCCGCCCACATCAGGGCGAGTACCACGAGCGGCGCAAGCCAGAAATACCGACCACAGCGTCGTGCTCCCGCCCGCGGGTCACAAGCGAGGGCGTTCATCAGTTCTCGAGCCGGAACCCGAGCTTCAGCCCCACCTGGTAGTAGTCGATCGCGCCGTCGTCCTTGAGGTGGCCGCGGATCTCGGTGACCTCGAACCAGTCGAGGTGGCGGAGGGTCTTGCGCGCCCGATCGAGCGCGTTCCGGATCGCACCGTCGACGCTCTCGGGGGAGGACCCGACGATCTCGCTTACGGAATAGACGTGGTCGGTCACGTTGAGCTCCTCGGTGGTTGAAGACGGGACCGCGCCAGCCTACGCCCCGGCTGCGGGCGGCGGTACGTAACCGTTCGCCGCGACCGGCGTACCTGTTGCTAGCTGCTTGCACGGCAGCTGCTAACTCGCAAGCGCAGAGAGCGCTTGCACGCTTGCTAGATATGTGCTAACGTGCAAGCACGCACACGGAACCGAAGAATTCAGGAGACACCTCATGGCAACCACCGCATCCACCAAGACCGGCATCCCGACGTTCGACACCGCGTTCGAGCAGGTCAAGGACTCGAGCGAGCAGGTGTTGGCCGCCGCCCGCAAGGCCGGCAACCTGTATCTCGACTCCTACGAGAAGGCCGTCGACCGCTCCGTCGAGCTCCAGCTGAAGCTCGCGGGCCTCACCCAGCAGGAGTGGCTCAAGAGCCTGATCGAGGCTCAGGTCGACGTCTCGAAGGAGCTCGCCAGCTCGTACACCACGACGGCGCGCGCGTTCCTCAAGTAAGCATCCGTCGGCACGCGTTAGTAGCGTGCACTAATAGACGTTAGTTAGAAGCACCGGTGGGTTACCGCCGGTGCTTCACCGTTTAACGGTATTTCGCTGGTACTTCGCAGTTTCTTCGCAAGGAGGTCGAATATGACCGTTGTGCCGCAATGTCCTCCGGTTCCTTCGCCAGGTATGGCCTCGGGGCTTCTCGACAGCTGGCTCGACGCCGGCGCCGCCACCCTCGAGGGACTCGGGAAGTGCTGGGCCACGACCTTGCAGCGCGGTCCGGCCGCGCTCGACTTCCCGCGCTGGCTCGCCGTGACCTCAGAACGGCGGGCGCCGTCCTGGGCCACGCCGCACGAGATCGTGTTCGAGGGCCCGCTCGCGCGGCTGCGCGACTTCTCGGTCTCGAGGCGCCGCGTCGTGCCGACGCTGGTGCTGCCGCCGCAGGCCGGCCACGACTCATGCATCGTCGACTACTCGCCTGAGCAGAGCCAGATGCGGACGATCATCGCCGCCGGCCTCGAGCGCGCGCTGTCGCTCGACTGGGTGGGCGCGACCGCCGAGACGGCGGACGCGTCGATCGAGGACTACATCGAGGTCGTCGATCGCGCCGTCGAGCACTGCGGCGGGCGCGTCAACCTGATCGGCGACTGCCAGGGTGGCTGGCTCGCCACGATCTACGCCGCGCTCCACCCCGAGCGGATCAACACGCTGACGATCGCGGGGGCACCGATCGACTTCCACGCCGGGGAGCCGGTGATCCACGAGGTCATGCGGCGCGTCGCGCCGGACGGCAATCTGCGGTTCTACGAGGCGCTGGTCGCGTCCGGCGGAGGCATCCTCCAGGGCCGCCACATGCTGACGGGCTTCATCATGATCCAGCCGAGCGCCGAGATCTCGCGCCAGATCGATCTGTTGCTCAATCTCGACGACCCGTCCCACGTCGCGCGCTACCAGGAGTTCGAGGACTGGTTCAAGCACACCCAGGACGTCCCCGGCCAGTTCTACCTGTGGATCGTCCGCAACCTGTTCAGCGACAACGCGCTGATCTCCGGGTCGCTTGACATCGGAGGCGAGAAGGTCGATCTGAGCCGGATCGACATGCCGCTCAACATGCTCGCCGGCGCCACCGACCACATCACGCCGCCCGCGCAGGTGTTCGCGCTCGCCGACCATGCGTCGACGCCCGCCGACTCGATCACTCGGCACACGAGCCGCGGCGGACACCTCGGGCTGTTCATGAGCCACGAGGCGTTGGCCGAGCAATGGCCCCGGGTGTTGTCCGCGGTCGTACGTGACTCGCGTGCGTCGGCGCCGTCGAGCCGGGGTAGCCATCGTTAAAGAGACCCCGGAGAAAGGGAGTAGCGATGGGAGATCGAACCCAACGAGCGGAAGGCAAGACGGAAGAGGTCAAGGGCCGCTTGAAGCGGGCGGCCGGAGCCGCCACCGGCAACCGGAACACCGAGGCCGAGGGCGCCGGCGAGCAGCTCAAGGGCAAGGCCAAGAACACCGTCGGCAAGGCGCGGAGCGAAATCAAGAAGGCGACGCGCTAGAGCGGGCGGCGCAACCGCCGCTCACTCCGCCACGTAGTGCCGGTCGCCGGCGGGGTCCGTCCACACGCGCATCACCCTGCGCGTCCGGGGATCCCGGAACACCTCGCCGGTCGGCCGCCAGTCCGGAGCTGGCTTGTCGACCTCGCCGTGGCCACGCCCGCGGCGGGGTCGCCGGGCGGGCTCGCTGACGCCGCCAAGCGCCGGCAGGTCGGCCACCGCCGCCGCGGCGGCTTCGCGCGTCTCCGCGTTCGCCACCAGCGCCACTCGGCGCTCGAGCTCGGCGATGTCGAGCCGCCCTTCGGCGGCGTGGCGCTTGAGCGTCTCGTAGAGCTGTTCGCGATCGGCGTCGCCCAGCAACATGGCCGGGGTTACGGGGTGCGGTCGACCTTGACGGCCGTTCCGTACGCGACGATCTCCGTGAACTGGTTACCGATCTCGGACGAGTCGAAGCGGACGGCGACGATCGCGTCGGCGCCGAGCAGGCGAGCGTTGTCGGACATCCGGTCGATCGCGTGGCGTCTGGAGTCCTCGAGCAGCTGCGTGTACTCGGGGATCTCGCCCCGACGCAGGCCCTTGAACGAGGCGGCGACGCCACCGGTGAAGCCCATGCTCCTGACCACGAGCCCGTAGCAGACGCCGAGGTTCTCGCGGATCGTCATTCCCGGCAGCTCGATGGCGGTTGTCATCGGGAGGTCGGCGGCGGGCGCAGACTCGGACACGCGCCGCAAGTTATCACCGTGGATCGCGGCGGGGGGCCGCAGCCGATCTGCTACCTTGCGTCGTAGATGAACGCGCGCCGCGTCCTGATCCTGGTGTCGCTCGCGTCGGCGGCACTACTCGCGGCATGCGGCGGCGGGAGCAGCGCGAGCACGAGCAGTCAGGCCGCGGCATCCTCGCCGGCGTCCGCGACCAGCGCGACGACGACGAACTCGACCACCGCCGGGACCTCGACGACCTCGACGACCGCCGGCAAGACCCAACCCGGCCCCGAGGGCATCCCACTCGAGCAGGGCCCCGACCTCGCGCCGGCGGGGACCACGTCTCAGGGCGCCACCGTCGACGGCGTGCAGTGCGCCCCGATCGAGCAGCTCGCTTACCACATCCACGCTCACCTCCAGGTGTATGTGAGCGGTCAGCCGCGCGCGCTCCCCGCGGCGATCGGGATGGTCGGGCCGGTGGCGGAGCAGACCCCGTACGGTCCGTTCTACGGAGCGCAGCAGTGTTACTACTGGCTTCACACCCACGCCAGCGACGGCATCATCCACATCGAGTCACCTAGCGCCCGGGTGTACACGCTCGGCAACTTCTTCGACGAGTGGAACCAACCGCTGAGCGGCACTCAGGTGGCCGGCGACAAGGGCAAGGTAAGCGCGTTCGTCAACGACAAGCCGTGGACGAAGTCCCCGCGCGACATCCCGCTGGTTCCCCACGAGTCGATCCAGCTCGACGTCGGCAAGCCGACCGTGACGCCGCACGAGATCTCGTTCGCCGGCACGAATCTGTAACGCGGTTCACCGAACCGGGCGGTGCCGGCGACGCCGCCGCACCTCGAGCCCGACCCCGACGAGCACGAGCACGACCAGCCCGACGCCGGTGACCCAGCCGACGTCCGAGATGATGTCGAGCACGGACGGTCCGATGTAGTAGGAGGCCAGGCCGATCCCGACCGCCCAGACCGCCGCGCTCACGAGATTGGTCACGTTGTACATGACCACTCCGACCCGATGGATCCCGGCTACCCACGATGGCGTGAGCAGGATCGCAATCACGGTGAGTCGCTCGAACACCTCCTCGCCTCGCTCCACCGCGCGCAGGCGCAGGCGTCGCAGCGGACCCGGCGCGGTCATCACCGTCCGTCCCGCCACCAGCCCGACCCACCAGCCGACGATCCCGCCTGTGACCGCCCCCACGAACGCCCAGATCAGGACCGGCGTGATGTCGAGCTTGTGCTTGGCGGCGACGATCGCCGCCGCAATCAGCAGCGGCTCGCCCGGCCCCGGTAAGCCGACCCAGCTCGCAAAGGCCCCGAGTGCCAACGCGAAGTAGTCGATCTGGGCGGCGCTGGCGACATGATGGTGGAAGACGTGGAGGGCAAAGACGAGCAACTGAGCGTCGATCGTGGCACACGTGGTGCCTAGACTCCGCAGCGTGCTGATCATCCCGCCCGGACACGCCGAGACACTCCGCGACCGCCGCCGCCTCACCCGGCGCGAGATCTGGATGGTCGGCGGCGTGCTCGGCGCGGTCGCGGTGCTGGCGCTTGTGCTCGTGATCTCGTTCGCCTCGTCGGGCCCGAGTTCGAAGTCCGGGTGCATCTACGCGACGATCCCCGCGGCGACCGGCGCCCAGCAGATCAGTCAGTGCGGCGGCGCGGCGCGGTCGACGTGCTCTTCAGCGCAGACCCCGGGCGCGTTCACGGCCCAGGCGGCGAAGGTGATCGTCGCCGAGTGCCGCAAGGCCGGGCTCCCCGTCGGCTCGTCTTAGGGCCTCGCTCCGCTCGGCATCCAGCCGGATGACTCCCGGCTGGCCCGGTCTTGGCGAGGCCGGATGCCGAGCGGGCCAAGCGGGAGGCCGTTCCGCCGGGCGTCCGTGCCCGGCGGGGGTGGTCCCTGATTCCTCGGTGGTCTTGGGGCGGATTGGGTTTTTAACGGCGGGCGCCTGAGGTGGGGCGTCGGTTCCCCCGGGGCGGGGTCGCGGCGTTCGGGGATAACGGCGGGCACCTGAGGGTGGGTGCGGTCGTCCCGGGAAGGGGTCGCGGCGCGGGGAGCATGCATAGCTCGACAATCGAGCCGATCCCGCGAGGCCGTGCCGTACTACGCATGTATGGCACGCATAGCACGGCAAGGCCGGCGCAAATGCGCTCGATTGTCGAGTTATGCAGGTTCGCTCGCAGGATCGATCTGCGAGGAGCCCGCCACACCCCCTCCAGATGCCCGCCGTTGGACCCATCCGCCTCACGACCGGCGAGGGTGGCGCAGTGGTCCTCCGGGGAAGGCTTGGGCGCCCGCGGATAACGGCGGGCACCTGAGGGGGTGCGGTGATCCCGCGGGGCCGTTTTCCGACCCGCGACATGCATGACGCGCCAATCGGTGCCCGCCGGCGAAGCCGTGGCCTCTCGCGCATGCCCCACATGCCTGACACGCCACGGCCGACCGGGATCGCGTCAAATGGCGCGTCACGCATGCTCCGGGCGCCGGCGACCCGCCCCCACCCCTCTCCAGGTGCAAGCCGTCGGACCCAATCCGCCGGCGACACGGACGCACGCTGAAACGACTGCTACGGCCGCCGGGCACGGACGCCCTGCGGAACGGCCTCGTGGCTCGGCCCGCTCGGCATCCGGCCTCACCAAGACCGGGCCGGCCACGAGTCATCCAGCTGGACGCCGCCGCAGGCGGCCCCACCCTCGAAAAATGCCCGGAATCGCGCTGATTGCGGGATCCGCTTATCCCAATGTCCAGAGACCCCCCCGGTTTGCTGGACCTGAGGACATAGAAGCCCCTGCGGGCGAAGAACACACTGGAGCCGCAAATTGGCGTCGCCAGGCCTTGCCCTGGGGCGTAGTCAAGGACAAGGAGATCCAATTGCCACTTGAAGCACCGAGTTGGCTCAACTCAGGAGACACGTCGTGGCAGATCACCGCCGCGACCCTGGTTGGCTTGATGAGCGTGCCTGGCCTCGCCGTGCTCTACGGCGGCGTCATGCAGAAGCGCTGGTCGATCAACAGCATGATGCTGACCTTCGGAACGTTCTCGGTAGTGCTCCTCTGTTGGGTGCTGTGGGCGTTCAAGATGGGCTTCGGCTCACCATTCCACGGCCTTTCGCACGCCGGCTTCTTCGGGAACTTCATCGGGAAACCCGGGCCGGTGCTCTCGCACACCGCGCTGCAGCACCAGGCCAACATCCCGTTGATCGGAAGCGACGCGTTCCCGCAGTCGGCGCTCGTCTACTTCCAGTTCGTGTTCGCGGCGATCACGCCGATCTTGGCCTTGGGGTCAGTCCTCGGGCGCGTGAACTTCAAGGCATGGCTCCCATTCTGCGTGCTTTGGATCACGTTCGTCTACGCGGTTGACGCGTTCCTGCTGTGGGGCGGCGGCTTCTTCGCCCAGCACGGCGCAGTCGACTTCTCCGGCGGCTACGTCATCCACCTGAGCGCCGGCGTGGCCGGGTTCGTGGCGGCGGCGGTGATCGGGCCAAGACTCCAGCGCGACCGCGAGATCGACGCGCCCAACAACGTGGCGATGGTCGCGGTCGGAGCCGGACTTCTGTGGCTCGGCTGGAACGGCTTCAACGGCGGCGACCCGTACGCGTCGAACATGTCGGCGGCGGCTGCGGTGCTCAACACCAACCTGTGCACCGCGGTGGCGCTGCTGGTCTGGATCGCGTGGGACTACCTGACCGGCCGCAAGCCGTCGATGATCGGCACGGTCAACGGCATGATCGTCGGACTGGTCGCGATCACGCCGGCGGCGGGCTACGTCAACGGCTGGGGCGCGATCGCGATGGGGATCATCGCCTCGACGCTCGTGTACTTCGCGCTCAACTACATGAGCCGCCTGCGGCCTTTCCGGAACGTCGACGACACGCTCGGCGTGATCTACACCCACGGGGTCGCCGGTCTCGCCGGCGGCCTACTGGTCGGGGTCTTCGCCGACCCGCAGATGGCGCTGTTCTACAAGACCAGCAAGCACGGCCTGATCGCGAGCGGAGGCGTGGCCGGCCTGATCCACGGCAATGCCAAGCTGATCGAGTGGCAGTTCTTGGCCGCGCTGTTCGTGATCTGCTGGACCGCGGTGATCACCTTCCTGCTGCTCAAGCTGGTCGGCTTGTTCATCCCGTTGCGCATGTCCGAGAAGAACATGGAGATCGGAGACGTCGCCGAGCACGGCCACGAGGTCTACCCGTCCGACGTTCCGTCGCTCGGGTACCCGAATGGGATTCCCGGCACCGTCCCGGCCGGATCCGTGCCGGCCACGCCAACGACCGCATGACGACAGCGGACGATCGGGTTGGGAGGCGCTTCTGAGCGCGTCCCAACCCACGCCGCTGGCGATCGTTTCGCGGGCTGTCGCCGGCGGCGATGGTCTCGAGCGCGTCGCGTCGTCCGCGTCCGACGCGCTCGCCCGTCCAGTCGTGATCGTGCTCCCATCGCTGGGAGCGCCGGTCGTGTGGCCCGCGGACTCGATCCCCGACGCGGTGCTCGGCGAGCTGGTCCAGTTCGCGCTGGCGGCCGCGTCGGGTGAGCCGGCGGGTGTACCGGCAGCGGTCGCGCATGCCGTCCCGATCCGGATCGGAAGCGAGGTCGTCGGGATCGTCGCAGCGATCCAGACCAACGGCTCGGGTAGCGCGTCCGACGACCCTGCGTGGCTCGAGGCGGCGGCCGCCGCGGCCGCAGTGACGACGCTGATGGGCGACGGCCGGGCGGGCGAGGGTCACCTGCGCGTCGCCCTGCTCCGGGCGCTCGTCGGAGGCCCTCCCGGCGATGATGCGTCGCTCGTCGCCGAGGGCCGCCGGCTCGGCGTCGACCTTGCCGCGGGCGCGATCGCAGTGTGCGCTCGCGCCAGCGTCGGCGAGCATCCGATTCCGGACGAACTCGCGGGGACGATGATCGCCGAGCTCGGGCCGGGGTGCGTGGTCGGACTCGTGCCGCTCGCGGGCGAGCCGGCCGCCGAACGTGATGCGGCGGCGCTCGCCGACCGACTCCAGGATGCCGGGTTCGAGGCTTGTGGGGTTTCGGCAGCGCGCCGGGAGCCGTCGCTGCTGGGCGAGGCGGTTCGCGAGGCGATGTTGCTGACCGAGCTCGCGCTCGCCCCGGAGGCGGCGCTCGCCGGCCAGGAGGAGACCTACCGCCTGTTGATCGGGGTCCTGCTGCGGGACCCCGACGAGCTCGAGCAACTGCGCGCGCGCACGATCACGCCGTTGCTCGCGTACGACGCCGAGCACGACACCGAGTTGCTCGTGACGCTGGGGACGTTCCTCGCGCACCACGGCTCGACCACCGAGACCGCCGAGGCGATGGGGCTTCACCGCCACACCGTCGGCTACCGGCTCTCGCGCGTGCACGAGGTGTCCGGGCTCTCGCCGTACGAATCAGACGGCCGCGAGCGTCTCAGCCTGGGCCTTAAGGCCGCGCAGATCCTCGCGGCGCAGGAACGACTATGAAACCTGGATAGGCTCGCGCCTACCAAGACTCAAAGGAGAGAAGAGTGGCCACCACAGAGCGCGATCAGACGGCGATGGCCGCTGGCGCGACCAGCCCCGCCGAGGTGCTGGACTTCGCCGCCGACCGCAGCGTCGAGATGGTAGATCTGAAGTTCGTCGATCTGCCCGGCACGTGGCAGCACATGACGCTGCCTGTCGGCGCGCTCGACGCCAGCGACTTCGAGTCCGGCCTCGGTTTCGACGGCTCCTCGATCCGCGGCTTTCAGGAGATCCACGAGTCGGACATGCTGCTGATCCCCGACTCCTCGACCGCCTTCGTCGACCCGTACTACACGCGCCCGACTCTGTCGCTGATCTGCTCGGTGGCGGACCCCGTGCTCGGCGAGCCGTACGCCCGCGACCCCCGGTTCGTCGCCCACAAGGCCGAGCAGCACCTGGTCGCCACCGGGATCGCCGACGTCGCCTATTTCGGACCCGAGGCGGAGTTCTTCGTGTTCGATCACATCGCCTACGAGCAGGTGGAGAACCGGGCGTTCTACGAGGTCGACTCGAGCGAGGGCTTCTGGAACACCGGCGGCCTGGCGAGCGTCAAGCCGAACCTCGCGTACAAGCTGCGCCAGAAGGAGGGCTACTTCCCGGTGCCGCCGGCCGACTCGCTCGCGAACCTGCGCAGCGAGATGGTGGCGACGATGGAGGCGCTCGGGATCCGCTGCGAGTTCCACCACCACGAGGTGTCCTCGGGCGGGCAGGGCGAGATCGACATGCGCTTCCAGCCGCTGCTGCGGATGGCCGACCAGATGATGATCTACAAGTACGTGGTCAAGAACGCCGCGCGCGACGCCGGCAAGACCGCGACGTTCATGCCCAAGCCGATCTTCCAGGAGAACGGATCGGGGATGCACGTCCACCAGTCGCTGTGGAAGGACGGCGATCCGCTGATGTACGGGCAAGGCGGGTACGCGCACCTGAGCAACCTGGCCAGGCACTACATCGCGGGGCTGCTCACGCACGCGCCCGCGCTGCTGGCGTTCTGCGCCCCGACCACGAACTCGTACCGCCGACTCGTGCCGGGCTATGAGGCGCCCGTGAATCTGGTCTACTCGGCGCGGAATCGCTCAGCGTGCGTGCGCGTGCCGATGTACCACGAGGCGCCCAAGACCAAGCGGGTCGAGTTCCGCTCGCCCGACCCGGCGGCGAACCCGTACCTGGCCTTCTCCGCTCTGATGATGGCGGGGCTGGACGGGATCAAGCGCGAGCTCGACCCCGGCGAGCCGCTCGACGCCGACATCTACGAGCTGCCCGAGGAGACACTGGCCAAGATCGCCACCGTCCCGTCGTCGCTCGAGGCGTCGCTTGATGCTCTCGAGGCGGACAACGCGTTCCTGCTCGAGGGCGACGTGTTCACGCCGGGGCTGATCGAGGCGTACGTGCGGTACAAGCGCGAGGAAGAGGTCGATGCGATCCGGATGCGGCCGCATCCGTGGGAGTTCGCGCTGTATCACGACTGTTAGTCGTTTTTGGCTTGGGGGTCGTCGTGCCCTTCGCCCGCCGCGATCACGTTGTTCGCGGTTCGGCGCGTGGTCGCAGTTCCGCGAGTGCGGGCGAACGGCATCGACGACCCCCAATTCCTCTCGTGGGCCGTGGGGCGCGACTCCCACGGCGCGCCACATGCGGCTCCGCGTCTGGGAAAGCCGGGCGAGGCGCCGGCGGGCCGCTGACGCCACCGGCGCGTTCTCGCCGCGGCGCTGGCCGCCCGCACCGTGCAAAACTCGCCAAACCTCCCCGAGCCCGCCCGCTTTGGCTAGATAAGCGCCCCGGTGGCGCTTATCTGCACGTCGCGTCGGCTCGATGCGAGCTTTGGCGCGTTTTGCAGCCCGAACTCGCCCTAGCGCCGGCGGCCGATTCGCGCCACCAGTCGCGACCAGGCGCTTGGGGGGCGGGGCTGGGTCTTCAGCCATTCCTCGCGCGTGGGGAGCTTGCCGGCCTTGCGGGCGGCGAGGACGCATTCGGTGTGAGCGTGGCGCCGGCCCCTCGAGTCGCCCTCCGGGTACATCAGCAGATGCTCGCTCAGCGCCGGCAGGTGGCGACCGCACAGTGGACAGCGATATGTGGCGGGCTTGAGGTTCTGGGCGCGGCGGACGTACCACCACCGGGTCGGCTGGCGCTCGGCCATGTGTCCAAGCATTGCATCGCGAGCCCCCAAGGCTGGGTATCTTCGGAGGGCACATGGAGCATCGCGACGCGCGAATCGTGGTCGAGACCGACCGCTACCGGATCACCGGCATGCTGCGGCTGCCGCGCGACGGCTACCGCAGCCGGCTGACCGACTATCTCAACTCGTCCGAGCGCGCGTTCGTGGCGCTCACCGACGTCGAACTCGTGCCGTTCGACGGTGGCGACCCCGAGCGCCGGCCATTCCTGGCCGTGTCGCTCAACCACGTGGTGCTGGCGATGCCGCTCGACGGCCACCTCGGCGACTGAGCCGACGCCGCGCGGTCGGACGCCGCGACCGCGTTCGCGTAACGCCAGCGCAGCAGAGATGTATCGTGTTGAACATGGCCACGCGCCCAGCCGACGACATCGAGGGCCTCAGCCGCAGCGAGACCCTGCGCGCATCGCCGCGCATGTTCGACTCCTCGCTGTTCGAGAAGTTCTCGCGCGTTCACTGGAGCGTCCCGCCGATCATTTTCGTCCCGACGATCACGATCCTGCTGATCGAAGGCTTCGTCCACGGGGCGGGCTGGTCGGTCGCTCTACTGGCTTCCCGCCGGCTACCTGTTCTGGACGCTCACCGAGTACTGGCTGCACCGGATCGTGTTCCACTTCGAGCCCGAGAAGGGCATCGGCGCCCGGCTTCACTGGATCATCCACGGCGTCCACCACGACCACCCGAACGACCCCCTCCGGCTGGTGATGCCGCCGGCGCTCAGCGTCCCGCTGGCTGCCATATTCCTGTACGGCTTCTACCTGGTGATCGGGAGCCCCGGCTTCCTGCCGTTCGGCGCCGCGTTCCTCACCGGGTATCTGGGCTACGACATGCTCCACTACCACGTCCACCATCACCGGCCGAAGTCGGCGCTCGGTAAGCGGCTCCGCGAGTTGCACATGCGCCACCACTTCCAGGACCACGAGCGTGGTTACGGAGTGAGCGCGCCGTTCTGGGACCACGTGTTCGGAACCGCGCCGAAGAAGACGACCACCCGCTAACGCGGGATCGGTCGAGGATCTTCGCGAATCAATGGGTTTGGGCACGCGGATCGCGGGCGTCGCGATGGCGCTCCCGGACCGGTTCGTAACCAACGAGCAGATCGCGGCTGGCCTCGACGTCGATGCGACCTGGATCGCCAAGCGGACCGGCACGCACGAGCGGCCTTGGGCCACCTCGGACGAGCGCCTGTCAGAGCTCGCCGCGGACGCCGGCCGGGCCGCGCTCGAGCGCGCCGGCGTCGAGGCTCGCGAGCTCGACCTGGTGCTTGTCGCGACCTCGACCGCCGACGAGATCACGCCCAACGCCGCGCCGCTCGTCGCCGGCCTGATCGGCGCCGAGCGCGTCGGTGCGCTCGACGTCGGCGCGGCCTGCACGGGCTGGCTATCGGCGCTGGCGATGGCATGCGGCCAGATCGAGTCCGGGCGCGCCCGGCATGCGCTCGTCGTGGGCGCGGACTTCCTGTCGCGCTTCCTCGACCTCTCCGATCGCGACACCGCGCCGCTGTTCGCCGACGGTGCCGGCGCCGCGGTCGTGTCGGCGACCGAGGACCCGGGCGGTCGGATCGGACCGATCGTGCTGCGCACCGATCCCTCGGGTTCGCACCTGATCCGGCTCGACCGGGGCGATCTCATCCGCATGAACGGTCAGGAGTCGTTCCGGGCGGCGGTGGCGGCCATGTCGGACGCGACCACCGAGGCGCTCGCCTCGTGCGACTGCGGCCAAGAGGACATCGGGCTGTTCGTCTACCACCAGGCCAACTCGCGGATCATCCGCGCCGTCGGCCAGCGCCTCGGACTCCCGGAGGATCGCGTCGTCGACTACGTCGGCCGGTTCGGGAACGCGTCGACCGCGACGCTGCCGATCGCGCTGTCGGTGGCCGAGTCCGAAGGACGGCTGAAGACCGACGACCTGGTACTGCTCGCCGCGTTCGGCGGAGGGCTCACCTGGGGAGCGACCGTCATGCAGTGGAGCGCGGGCGTGCCGAGCCCGCGGGCCGCTCAGCCGAGCGTGACGCCTACTTTGTAGAAGGCGACGTGCGTCGAGCGCGCGGACGGGACCTGCCTGATCACGCGCAGCGTGTGCCGGCGCCGCGTCAGCGGATGATCGTGCACCTTGCCCAGACTGCAGTCCGCCTTGATCAGCGCTGCTTTGACCTGCGTCAGCGTCATGTGGCCGAGGCCTGGGACCCGGCACGGGATGGCCGAGAACGGCACGAGTCCGCGGTCGTCGACGCGCACCGCGCCCGGATTCGGCGGGACGAGGTAGCGGTTCTTCGGCCCGAACTCCCAATACGCGTCCGACGGGAGACCTTCGACCACCGTGCCGACGGCTGGCTTGTATATGAGCCGGGTGAGGGGGTTCGAGACGTTGGAGATGTCCCACGGGTCGATCATCACCGACGGCTGAGTGCCTCCGAACGGCTTCCATGTCGTGACGCCGATCGGGGCGCCACCGGCGACGCGGTAGTTGGCGCCGCTCGTCGTCCTTAGGAACGTCCCGTTCACCGGCGCGGCGTTCAGACCCGAATACGGGCTGCCGGCGTTCTGGACGTCCCAGATGTCGACGAGCACCGGCTGCACGGTGCCGAACAGCGCCAGATCGCTGACGTACAGCGGCGCGCCGCCGGCGATCACGTACACCGCGCCGTTGTCGGTCTCGATCATCGTGCCGTCGGTCGGGACCGGGTTGAGCGAGTTGAACTGCTGCTGCGTGATCACGGTGTAGGGCTGCTCGCCGCCGACGTCATTCCAGGCCTCCACGAGCAGCGGCGCGCCGCCCGCGATCTCGAAGAAGCTGGACCCGCCGCTGATCTGCACGAAGGTGCCGTTCGGGAACAGAGCGTTGCCGCCCGCGCCGCCGGCATCGACGTAGTCGCTGTCGATGTTGATCGTGGCGCCACCGTAGGTCGCGTTGTGCCCGCCCTGGTACTGGTGGAGGCGCTGGTGGTTGGCCCAGTCGCCCGCCGGAACGTAGGCACTGGTCGTGTTCTGCTCGCCGTTCCAGTCCGCGATCCAAATCTCGTCGGGCTCGACGAACCCGGTCCCCTCGGCGGCGACGAAATCGCTGATGCCGGAGTTCGCACTGCTGTACACGCCCGACAAGTAGCCGTGCGCGTGAAGCTCGGTCGTCCACGCCGACAGGAACGCGAGCACCGCCTGCGTGTTGGTGGTGGTCCGGTTGTACGCCTCCATGTCGTCGTAGAGCGGGTTGCCGGGCCCGATGCCCTCGGCTTCGGCTTGGTTGATCGCGTCGTCGGCCGCGGCCGTTCCCTCCGCCGACGCCTGCGCGGGGACGATGCCCGCGCAACCGCACCCGTTGTTGGGCGCCTGGAGCCCAACGTAGATCGGGAGGAGAACCCAGCCGGCGGCGGACTCCTGCTCGACCCATGCGGGGGTGAGGTTCGGCTGCGAGCAGGCCTCGTTCGCGCCGCCGATGTAGAGGCCGATCGCGCGGTAGGGCGACGAGCCCCACGCCGACATCGTCGACGCGCTCGGCGTCGAGCAGGCGTCGAACCCGAGCCCGGTGTAAATCTGATCGCCGGCCTTGTGGGTCGTCCGCGGGCGAGCGCTCGCACCCCGGGCGACGGCGGGGCGCGTCCGGGCCGCGGGCAGCGAACGCACGCCAAGCGCGCGCGCGACGACCGACGGGTCGCCCTGCCAGGTCGCGGTCACGACTACCCCGTGGGACGGAATCGCGAGCTGGGCGGACGATCCCTGCCGGGGCTGCGCGTTCGGCTCGCTCACCGGCGGGACGGCCGGGCCCGCGGCGGCGCCAGCGCCGGCTCCGTGCGCCGCCAGCGGGGCCACGAGGATCGCCTCGGTGCGCCCGATCGCGTACGCCGGGCACTGCTGGCGCGCGCTCGGCTGGCCCAGGTACACCGCGTGCCGGTTGAAGCGCACGCACACCGACGGGTCGGCGGACAGGTTGTACACGGGCCACGACGCCGGAACCACGACCCTGTAGCCGTGATAGGTGACGGCCTTAGTCGGGGCACGCTGAGATGCTGACGCGACGGCCGTTGTCGGGGCCGCCAACATCACCAGCAGTGCCAGCGTCGTAGGTCTGAGTCGCAGTCGGAGTCGGGGCAAACGCATCCGCTCGTCATCCGGCGCGCCGGCCCGCGCTCAGCTGACCAATTTCGCTCGCTCTACCGCGCGAGCTACCTGGTCGAGCCATCCTAGCGAGGTCTGCCGACGCTCGCAAAGATCGGAGAATCCTCATGACGCTCGCAAGATAGGAGAATCCTCATCGTCGGCCGGCGCGGCCGAAAATAGGATCCCGCCCGGACCTGGGAACGAGTCGGAACGAAAGGAGGGGAGGAGGTCCCGGCCGCGTCCTACCGGTGGGGCGGCGCACGCGCTCCGGGAGCTAGAGGTCGGCGACGATCGCCGACAACCCGTACGCCTTACCAAGAGGAGTCTCATGTCGTCAAAGCTCCGTTTGGCTCTGCCGATGGCCTGCATCGGCGTGGTGGGAGCCGCGTGCTTCCTGTTGCTGCAATCGCATGCGAGCGCACGCGTCACCATGAACTACGCGCATCTGAACAAGATCCAGAAGCGCATCATCTCGGAGACGCTGGCCAGCGCACTCGGCCCGCAATCGAGCGGCACAAAAGCGCACATCACGGTTCCGATCTCCGACGACGGGAGCGGACCGGATGGCGCCCCGTTCACGCCGCCGAAGTCCTACAACTCGGCCGGGGGCGGATCCGGGACGACGCTCAACTACTTCCCCTCTTCTCAGGGGAATTGCTCGGCGAACCTCGGCAACAACGTCAAGGTCAACCAGAACTGCCTAAACCTCACCGACTCTACCCTGCAGGGGCGCGGGCAGGCCAACAACGAGCCGTCGATCTCCGTCGACCCGTTTGACTCGCGGCGCCTCGTCGCCAGCGACAACAACTACATCCGCGGCGACGGAACCTGCGGCTCGTACTTCTCGCAGAATGGCGGCCGGTCGTGGTCGAACACGACGATTCCGAACGGCTTCACCAACGGCACGTCGTTTGCCCGTGAGTACTGGCAGGCCGGCGGTGACACGTCCGTAGCGTGGGACACGCGCGGGAACGCATACGAGAGCTGCCAGCTGTTCAACCGCGGCACCGTGGCGTCGGCGAACCCCGACCAGTCGAGCACGTTCGTGGTGTTCCGGGCGACCCAAAACGGCGGTGCGTCCTGGAACTTCCCCGGGCACTACTCGGCGACGTTCACGTTCGACCCGACCGGGACCGCGAACGTTCTGCAGGACAAGGCCCTGATGGCGATCGACGACAACATCAGCAGCCCTTACCGCGACCGCATCTACGTGACGTGGACGGACTTCGCGGCCGACGGGACCGCCTATATCTACGAGGTCCACTCGAGCGACTTCGGCCAGACGTTCAGCAGCCCGGTCCTCGTCAGCGCGAGCACTCCGACATGCACGAACTCGTTCGGAGTGACGACGACTCCCTCGACATGCAACGAGAACCAATTCTCCGACCCGTTCATCGGCAAGGACGGAAACCTGTACGTGGCCTGGAACAACTTCAACAACCAGCCCACGAGCGGGAACAACAACAACTACCAGGTGCTGCTGGCCAAGT
Source organism: uncultured Solirubrobacterales bacterium (assembly GCA_963770615.1). GTDB lineage: Bacteria > Actinomycetota > Thermoleophilia > Solirubrobacterales > Solirubrobacteraceae > Palsa-465. The sequence goes on from CAVYQJ010000010.1 coordinate 98,834, forward strand.
CGACCGACGGCGGCCAGACCTTCTCGGCGCCCGTTCAGGTAAGCACGTACTACGACCTGCCCGACTGCGACACCTACCAGGGAGCGGGAGCCGATACGGGGCGGTCCTGCGTGCCCGAGAAGGGCTCGTCGACCGTGTCGGATTTCCGCGCGACGAACTATCCGTCGGGCGCGGTCGATCCGAACAACCCGAACGTCGTTGCGGTGACGTTCGGGTCGTACATCAACAAAGACTCGAACGAGTCGAACGGTTGCGCGCCGACCGGGTTCTCCGACACTGGCAACCCGACCTACACCGGCGTCAAGACGCCGGGCGCGTGCGCCAACAAGATCCTGTTGAGCGTTTCCACCGACGCAGGCGGGACGTTCACGGGCACGGGAGCGGATCCACGTACGGAGACGCTCGTCACGCAGTCACCCGGTCAGCGGCACACCGACCAGTACTGGCAGTGGGCCGCGTTCACGCGTGACGGCAAGCTGGCGGTGGACTACTACGACCGCCAGTACGGCAACGACGAGACGACCGGTGCGTCGGACTTCAGCTTGTCGGGGAGCGACGACCTGAACCACTTCGGGCAGATCCGCGTCACGACGAGCTCGATGCCTGCGCCGACGCAGTTCGAAGGCCCGTTCGGCGGCCAGTTCTACGGCGATTACGTCTGGTTGTCGGCCAGCGACAAGGCCTATCCGATCTGGTCGGACACCCGGGCACTGGATCTGTTCCTGTGCCCGACCAGCGCAACGGGTCCGAACAATCCGCCGCAGCTGTGCGGGGCGAACGAGACGAACGGCGAGGTGGCCAACGACGAGGAGACGTACATGGCGGCCGTGAACGTGCCAACGGCAGGGGGTCACAAGCACTGGTGAAAGCGGCGGGTGGGGCCCGGCGCCGTCCGGGCCCCACGCCCCCCTTAGCGCGCTAATCTCGTGTTGGGAGGTACGACATGCGAACACCATCGAGTCGGACCCGATTTCGCCGACCCGGAGCGGTTCTGGCCCTGCTCGTCCTTGCGGCGGCGGCTTGGATCGCGGCGACTGGCCTGGCCAGTGCCAGCACAAGCGGTCATCGGGCCGCCAAGCTCGCGCTCGTAGGCCACGACCCCGCCACCGTGCGCGGCACCGGCTTCAAGCCGAGAGCCCGCGTTCGCGTCACGTTCGACGGCACGCAGGTGCGCCGGCCGGTCACGAACGCCCAGGGCGCGTTCACGGCGACGTTCCAGACAGTCGTCGATCGCTGCACGACGTGGTCGGTCACGGCGAGCCAGCCAGGACGGGCAACGGTCGTGCTGAGGGGACCGGCGAAGCCCGAGTGCGCGCCGGCCTCGACGCCCTAGCCGCGGTACCGCCTGCAGGGCGGATCGACCCGTCCCGCGCGGATCGGGCGCCGCGCGGATCGATCGGCCACGTCAGCGGAGGGGGCGGGATTCGAACCCGCGGTCCGCTTGCACGGACTCTGGTTTTCAAGACCAGCGCATTCGACCGCTCTGCCACCCCTCCGGGGGTCGCGGGCCCGATGCTAGCCACACGCACCCACTAACGCTCCCGCTGCCAGGCTCTAAACTGCCGCAAGCGTTTGTCCGGCAAGCGCTTGTCCGGAGAGGTGGCCGAGTGGCTGAAGGCACTCGCCTGCTAAGCGAGTAAGGGGTTCACACTCCTTCGCGGGTTCGAATCCCGCCCTCTCCGCTCCGGAGGCCGTAGCCACTGGCTATGCGTCGTGGGCACGGATAGGATTCCGCCTCATATGACCGACACCGCGATTTCCCCGCCCGCCATCGAGGCCGAGCACGCCCCGCCGGCGGCCTTCGAACGTCCGGATTTCGAGATCGTGCCGCGCCGCGGACTGGTGCTCGTCGCCGTGGTGGCGGTGCTGCTGATCGTCGCTATCGAGTCGAACAAGCTGTGGCCGCTTACGTTCTTCCACGTTGCCGGCGGAGCCGCATGGACGATCATCGATCTGTTCTTAGGGCTCGTGCTCGGTCCGATCATCGGGAAGATGTCGATCCCGGCCCGGATCGAGTTCACGACCCGCCTGATGCCGAAGATGGTGCTGATCATGCCGACCGTGGTCACGGCGACGCTCGCAGCGGGCTGGCAGCTCGGCGTCAAGCTCGGCACCGTGTATTCGTTCAACCCGCTTCACGGCTGGGTCGTGGCGAGCTACATCATCGTCGGGGTGATGGCGGTGCTCGCGCTCGGGCTGCTCGAGCCGGCGAACATCGCGGTGCTCGTCGAGCTGAAGAAGCCCCGCCCGAACCCGCAGGTGATCGAGCGGCTGATGAAGCGGTTCCTCTACTGCGCGGGGATCCTCGGCGTGATGCAGATCGCGACGCTCGTGATCATGACCAAGCTCTCGTCCGGATGAACGAGCGGCAGTTCCCGCCGGTGACCGAGCTGGGCATGGCCTCGCTGGCCCTGATCGTGGCCGGTGGGATCTACCTGTCCGCTCACCTTCCGCGCCACGTGCCACTCGGCCCCGCCGTCGCGTTGCTTGCCGCCTCGGTTGTGCTGCTCGTCGTGAACATGGTGATGCTGTCGCGCATACCCGATTTCGCCTGGGATCGCTTCTTCACCGTCGCCAAGTGGTCGCTGCTCGCTTACCTGGTGATCGCCGGGATGATCGAGTATGCGTTCCTCAAGGATCACGTCAGCGGTGGCTCGCTCGTCGTGCTGACGCTGTCGCTCGCGGTGTTCGCCGTTCACGTCCCGATGCTTATGGGCTTCACGGTCGCCCGCTACGCCGACTCCCCCGCCGGGGATCGTGTGGCCGCCTGAGGCGCTCGAGTTCCTCCGCGAGCTCGAGGACAACAACGACAGCGACTGGTTCCGGGCGAACCGCGCGGCGTTACGACGACTATCTGGTGGCGCCAGCCCGAGAGCTCGCGGACAAGCTGAGCGACCTCGGAACTCCCCGCTTCTTCCGGCCGTACAACAACCTCCGGTTCCGGCCAGGGCCACCGATCAAGGAGAACCTCGGCGTCGCGATCGGCTACGGCGCCGCCGGTGGCTTCTACTTCGACCTGTCGCTCGACGGCCTGCTCGTCGCCGCCGGCCTGTACCGACCGGCCGCGGACCAGCTCGAGCGATTCCGCGCCGCGATCGACGACGACCGGTCGGCGCGCGGGTTCGAGCGCGGCCTGGCCGCGGCGCGGCGCGGCGGCCTGGAGCCGGGCGAACCCGAGCTCAAGCGCGCGCCCCGGGGCTATCCGATGGGCCACCCCCGGATCGACCGGCTCCGGATGAGGCAGCTGACCGTCTCGTGCCGCCACCCACTCGAGCCCTGGGTCCACGAGCCGATCTGCGACGAACGCGTCCGCTCGGGGCTGGTCGCGGCGCGGCCGCTCGTCAAGTGGCTCGGGGAGAACGTGGGCCCGTCGACCCGGGCGGGGGGCTAGCGGTGGGCTGCGGTTCGCGTCGCGGGTGGCAGGCCGACGCAGCATCGCTGGACCCCATAGGGACGCTAGGATGGTCGGGATTCACAGGTCGCGGGCGCCCGTAGCTCAGCTGGATAGAGCGTCGGTCTACGGAACCGAAGGTCGGGAGTTCGAATCTCTCCGGGCGCGTCGATAAAGCCCCGCACGACAGACGGTGTCTCTGGGTTCGTGCAGGCGGTTTGGTGGGTGGTTGGCGCGCGGCGCGGACCAGCTGCCTGACCGCTCACTCACCGGTCGCGCGTGCTTGATTGTGGTCCAGGCGTTCCCGATTGGATCGGTCTGGGGCGGCAGGCAGGCTCAGGTCCTCGTGAGGATCATCACCAAACAGGGTCTCTAGGGTTGAACGCACCTCGGCCCAGCGGTCGGCGCCGACCTGCGCCGCGTAGCCGCGCTCGAGCGCGAGCATCCGCTTACGAGCGATAGCAACGCCGGCGCGTCCGCGGTCGGTGTATCTGACAATCACGCCGCGCCCGTCGTCCGGGTCTGGGTCGCGGCGCACGAGATCGAGCCGCTCGAGCTCGTCTACGAGCTTGGTGATGGCTTGGCGCGTGACGCCGGCGTGTGCGGCGAGCTCGCTGGGGCGAGCCCCGTCGTCGCCGAGGTTGCGCAAGAGAGCGGAGTGCGAGGGCGCGACATCGCCAAAGCCGTTCTGTGCGAGATCGGCGCGGACGGCGGTCTCGATCGCGCTGCGGGCGTCGCGGAAAAGGATATTGAGGCTCTTCGGCATGTCCGCACCATTGTAGTTCACCTCGCTTGACAAACGCGACGCGTTGTGAAAAGGTCCTTCCAACTTGTCAACCAAGGTGAATGACTAGGAGAAGTCCTGAGCGCCGATGCCGCGCCGTCGCCGCGCTGCATCACGTCAATCTCGCGACGAGCCGTCGCAAGAGTTGCAACCAACAAAGAACCAACGACCTAATGGAGCCCCTGTGAATACTGCTTCCCTTGATCCTGCAAACCGCGCTACCGCGACTCGGCGCATCGACTTTCGCCCGGGCATGGATATGTGGTGGGAGATCGTGCGCAACGGCGAGGACACCGATGGTGAAGTGCTTGAGGCAAATAGCTGGCTCGGTCCCCACAGCCCCAGCCCCCCAGTGCACGTGCACGACAATGCTGAAGACAGCTTTGAGATCGTCGAGGGCCGGCTTGACGTGAAGCTCGACGGCACCTGGCATACCTATGGCCCGGGGGAGCGCGCCGCAGCGGCTCCCGGTCACCGGCACACCCTGCGAAACGCTCACGATGAGCCGGTTAGGTTCATCAATCGCCACCGCCCCGCCGCCGACTACGAGGCGTTCTTTCGCGACATGGCGTCGCTGACATCGACCGGGAAGATGGGCGCCGGAACACCTCACAGTCCGCGTCAGGCGATCTACGCAGCGATGCTGTTCCAAGCCCACCCGACCGCGATCCGCACCTCGCGCGTCCAGCGATTTGCATTCGCGTCGCTGTCGGGCTTGGGCCGGATGCTGGGGATGAGCCGATGATCGCGCACACGCCCCGACCGAAGAATCTCGCGCTCGCGCTGCTGGCGATGACGCAGTTCGTGATCGTGATCGACGCCTCGATCGTCAACGTCGCGCTGCCGTCGATCGGCGCCCACCTGCACTTCTCCCGTGACGACCTCACCTGGGTCGTGAACGCTTACACGCTGACGTTCGGCGGCTTTTTGCTGCTGGGCGGGCGGATGGCTGACCTGCTGGGGCGACGCCGGATGTTCATGCTCGGTCTGGTGGTGTTCTCACTCGCCTCGCTGGCCGGCGGACTGGCGCAGTCCGAGACGTGGCTGATCGCCGCCCGCGCTGTCCAGGGCCTGGGCGCCGCGATCGTCTCCCCCGCCGCGCTGTCGATCATCACCACCACGTTCGCCGACGGGGCCGAGCGCAACCGCGCGCTCGGCATCTGGGGCGCGGTGGCGGGCGCCGGCGGCGCCGCCGGGGTGCTGCTGGGCGGGATCCTGACCAGCGGGCTGAGCTGGCGCTGGGTGCTGTTCGTCAACGTCCCGATCGGGCTCGTCGCCGCCGCATTCGCGCCCCGGATGCTCGGCGAGAGCCGCCGCGAAGAGGCCGGCAACTCCTTCGACATCCCCGGGGCGGTGGCCGTCACCGCCGGGCTGGCGCTGCTCGTGTACGCCGTCGTCGACGCGGTCAACGTCGGCTGGGGAGCGACCCGGACGATCGTCTGCCTGGCCGCGGCCGTGGTGCTGCTGATCGCGTTCGTGGCGATCGAACTGCGCCAGCGTGATCCGCTGATGCCGTTCTCGATCTTCCGAAACCGGACCCTGCGCGGCGCCAACATCGTCGGGCTGCTGATCGGCATCTCGCTGTTCTCGATGTTCTTCTTCATCTCGCTCTACCTCCAGGACGTGCTCGGCTACTCGCCGATCAAGACCGGCCTCGCCTACCTCCCGCTGGCGGTGGGGATCATCATCGCGGCGGGGGTCGCCTCCCAGCTCGTCACCCGCGTCGGCTTCAAAGCACCCCTGATCGCCGGCATACTGCTTGTCGCCGGCGGCCTGCTCTGGTTCTCACACGTGCCAGCGACAGGCGGCTCCTTCGCCGCGGACGTCCTCGGCCCGTCGCTGCTCGCCGGCGTCGGGTTCGGACTGGCGTTCGTGCCCGTGACGATCGCCGCCGTGACCGGAACCGAGCCACACGAGGCGGGCCTAGCCTCCGGTCTGATCAACACCTCCCAGCAGGTCGGCGGCGCGCTCGGGCTCGCGATCCTCGCGACCGTCGCCAACAGCCGCACCCAAAGCCTGTTCCACGCCGGCGTCCACAGCTCGGCCGTGGCGCTGACCAACGGCTATGACCGGGCGTTCCTCGTCGGCGCCGGCTTCGCCGTCGCCGGAGCGATCCTCGCCGCCGTGCTGATCTCCTCGCGCGACAGCCACGAACGCTCGCAGACGGCCCGCACCGGCGAGGCCGCCGGCGCAGATGCGGCAGCCGTTCCCGCCGCCGCGGGCTGAGCGCTTGTTGTTGATCGGCGTCGATGCCGGTTGTTAGCGCGTGGAGCTACTGGGCTCGTCGAGCACGATGCCTTCCGGGGTGATGGTGAACTCGCGGACATCGGGATCGTGTCTGGTTGCGCGGGTCTTGAGCACCGTCACGGCACGCCGTAGTTGTGCATCACGAGGCACGAACTGCAGCAGGATGACGTTGTCGGAGACGTGGGATATGCCGTCTTCGGAAATGTGGGAGATGCCGAATAGCGCTGGTATTTCCTGGGTCATCATGACGCTGATCTGCTGGTTTGCGCAGCGCTGCAGCAGTGAGTAGAGGTATTCGCGAAAGCGCAGTTCGTCTACGGCTGCGCGGCGTAGGTCTCCGAGACTGTCGATGAATACCCGGCGCGCGTGGGTCCGCTCGATGACCTCGATCAGGTCGTACACCCATTCGTCTAGATAGAGGTCGACGGGTGAGCGGTACATGAGCTCGACCGATTCGCTGGCCAGCGACCAGCCAAAGCCCTTGACGATCCGATCGAGCTGGGTGGTGTTCTCTTGGAGGGTCGCGATGATCCCGGGCTGCCCCGCGGCAGCGCCGTTGAAGATGAAATGCAGCCCCATGAGCGTTTTTCCTGATCCTGAAGGCCCAGCGACCATGGTGGACGCGCCTGGCCAGTAGCCATCGACCAGCATCTGGTCGATGGCGGGGATACCGGAGGACATGCGCTCGGTCTGCAACTCGTACGTCTCGACGGGGACGCTTTCCGCGAGCCTCGGGAATACATGCAAGCCGTCGGGGGCGATCCTGTAGGCGTGCTCACCTGACATGAATCCCGTGCCGCGAAGTTTGAGGACCTCGAGGTGGCGGATCGCGCGTTCGGATTCGCGCCGTGTGGTGAGCGAGATGATTCCGTCAGCGACCGCGAATTCCGGGGCGGTCGCGATTTCGTCTCGACCGTACTCGCCGACCCAGAACGCGGTCGTGGGGGAGGCCGTGAGGACGCCGGCGAGCTCATGCAGGAAGTGGCGAAAGGCTCGCGGGGTCTCCGCGTAGGCCGACAATGCCTTGAAGCTGTCGATTGCGATCACACCTGGCCGACGGCTTGTGATCAGCGTTCGAACGTGGGCGAGAACATCGTCGAGTCCGCCGTCGTTGAGCGTCTGCCCGAGGTCCTCGAAGAACATGCTCGTCCCGATCGTCTCGGCATCGAAGAACTCAAGGCTTTGCCCGTAGCGCAGAATCTTCTCAAGCGGTTCTGAGACCGTCGAGAGATACACGCCCGGCCGCTGCGGGGACGCGTTGTGGAACATGAACTGTTCCGCGAGGATCGTCTTGCCGCTGCCCGGAAGACCGATGATCATGTTGAGCGCGTTAGCTGGCAGTCCCCCGCCGAGGACTGCGTCGAGGTGCCGGTCGCCGCTTGAGAACCGCTCACTCATCGGCTGCGCCGGGCTCATCGTGCATGAGTCTGCTGTGGCCGATTAGGTCCCTGACGGTCGCCACGAGTTGCGGCGGCTCGAGCGGCTTCTTGAGGAAGGCGTCGGCCCCCGCGGCCAGCGCTTGCTCGCCGAGATCCAAGCTCGAGATGCAGAGCACCGGCGTTCGGCGCCGCTGTTTCAGTCGTCCGCACAGCGCCCGGCCGACGCCGCCTGAGATCATCAGCTCTACGATCGACAGCGCGGGATCCTGCGAGGCGAACTTCTCCTCTGCGTCCTGTGCGGTCAGCGCGATCTCGACCTCGTAGCCCTCGGCGCGGAGGAAGAAGTCGTTGAGCTCCGCGCCATGCCGATCGCTCTCGGCCAACAGGACCAGCATCCGCGCGGGCGGATTCACCGTCGGCCGCTCCACGACCGGCTGCGCGCCCTCTTGACGCTCGGCGAACAGGCGGTGTGCGTCGGCGGCGGACAGTCCCTCGTCCACGCGCTCCTTGATGAATCGCAGCTGTTCAACCTGATCGCGCGTGTAGAGCCTCCGCCCGCCTTCGCTGCGCTCGGCCACGATCAGTCCGTAGCGATCCTCCCAACTGCGGATCGCCGGCTGAGACAGACCGAGCATCCGAGCGACCGCCCCGATGCTGTAGATGCCGCGAGCGTCAGTCAAGGCAGCGGGAGCGTATCGAAACGGACCCTTGCAAATGCCGCTTTTCTTCCGCAAGATGCGAGCATTTCATTCAAATAATGACATGAGCAATAGCTTTGACAATAGCTCTGCAATATGTAAGCATAACTCTATGCAGCTCCTCTTCCAAGACGCAAGTCAGCCGATAACGGACAGCCGGTGCCGAAATGCAGCAAAGCTGAGGAACAAGGAGCCGGTCGCCGCTGCCAAGCAGCGCCGAAGCGATCAGATGTCTCGCCGAGCCGCGGAGCAGACCGACGTTCGCCCAGTGGACGACCGGTGCGTCGTCGGTCGGCCTGCTAGCCGCCCACGAGCACCATCAGGACGTAGCGGTGCTCAGCGTCCACGGAGAAATCGACCTCGGCACCGCGCCCGCGTTGCGGGAGGCCCTGCTGCCGGTTCTCGAGCACCAAACCGGCCCGGTTGTGGTGGATCTGTCCGAGGTCACGTTCATGGACTCGACCGGGGTGCATGTCCTCGTCGATACGCTCCGGCGGCTCGAGCCCCAGAACCGCCGGCTCGCGATCGTATGCCGAGAGGGTGGCCAGGCACACCGGGTTCTCGCCCTGGTCGGCCTGCTCGACACTCTGACCGTATATCGGTCGCGCGAAAGCGCGCTGGGCGCCGGCGGCGACCGTCTCCAATCGGACCCTCGTAGAAACAGCCGGCCGTCTGACACGCGAGCGCCGACCGAGACCCCGCCTTCTGTCAATCCGGCAACGACGGAATGCTGACGACAGTCGCTCCCGGTACCGGCGCGACCGGTTCGGCAGGAAATGCGTCGGACGACGCCCCGCGCTACCCCCGCACGGACCTCGCGCCTGCAATCCACTAGCTGGAGGTCCCATGGCCGCCACGATCATCGAGACGCGCGACCTTGCGCGCCTCACCGACGAAGAGCTCCTCGATGCTCACTTCCGGGACGGCGACCCCGCCGCTCGCGACGAACTGGTGATCCGCTACATGCCCTTCGCCCGCAAGCTCGCGGTCCGCTACATCCACAGCCGCGAGCCTCTCGATGACCTCGTGCAGGTCGCGTCTATCGGCCTCCTGAACGCGATCGACAGGTTCGATCCGGACCAGGGCAAGAAGTTCACGACGTTCGCCGCGCCGACGATCCTGGGCGAGATCAAGCGCTACTTTCGCGACAAGGGATGGCCGATTCACGTCCCGCGCGATCTCCAAGAACGAGTGCTGGCGCTCAGCCGTCACGCCGAGCGACTGTCAATCGAGCTGCGTCGTTCCCCGACCGTTGTCGAGCTCGCCGACGCGCTCGACTGCACGGTCGAGCAAACAGTCGAGGCGATCGATGCCGGCGAGAACTATCAGCTGACCTCGCTCGACGCGCCCGTCGCGCAGGACAACGAAGACCACTGCGCGCTCGCGGACACGCTCGGGAGCGAGGACGACGGGTTCGAACTTGCCGAAGACCGACAGACACTCGCGAGCAGCTGGGCCAAGCTACCCCCGCTGGAACGCCTAGTACTCGGACTGCGCCTCGGGCACGGCCTCACCCAGCGCGAAATCAGCCGCCAGATCGGATACTCGCAGATGCACGTGTCCCGTCTGCTGCGCAGATCCATGCTCTCACTCAACGCCGACTGCGGGTACCGCCAACGTGCCGACGGAGCCCCTCTGATCCACACCACGGACTGCCGCCACGAGTGCGTTCGAGTGGCTCGAGACAGAGCCGCAGGCGGAGGGCATCGTTACCGTGGCGTGCCGCGCGCCGCGAGGACGCCGAGCGGACCAGCTTCGAGCCTTTCCGACCCCGCCAACCCGGAGTTGGCCTAGTCCTCTGCGACGCTGCTGCTACCGATCTCGTTGCGAAGCGGTCACCAGACCGCGGTGACCCGTAAAGGCGTCGAGGAGCCACACTTGGGCCGGCTGGCGACGGCCGACGGAGACCTGCCTTCGTTGTCGTACCGGCATCTCGTCGGCGACTCGACTTAGCCCTGCTCCGCGCGGTGCGCGGCTACGAGGGCGCTCGCGTGCCTCCCGACCGAGCTTCACGGCCAGACGCGACGTTGACGAGGAGGAGAGACGAGCTCCTGCGCGGCCGCGCTCCGCTTTCGTCCTGCGCCGCGGCCCCTGCGTTTGCCCGTGCCTCCGGAGCCGATTCAGAGTCGGGGCTGCCCGCGGATCTCGCCGAGTCGGCAGCTCGTTGGCGGCGCGAGCCGAGCGGTTGACAGTGGTCGCGCCTCACTCTGCGTCGTACTCGTCGTGGCGGCGCAGCCACCCCATGGGCTGATCGCCTTCGTCGCGACCCTTGGGCGCACGGTCGAGGATCGCGTAGTAGCCCATCAGGAACTCCGTACCACGCGCGTAGCTGGAGTAGCAGTGGTAGACGGTGTCGCCCTCGCGCGCGAACGTGCTAACCCCGTGTCCTTCGGAGAAATAGCCGTCGAGGGTGGTCCCGGTCGCGCCCGCGTTCTGCGTCGAGACGAGCGGTAGGTTCTCACGGACGGTCGGCTGCTCGTTCAGCAGCTTTAGAAGCGCTAGCTCGTTTGCCTCGAGCGGCGGCTCGGCTGGGTCGTGCGTCGTCCCGTCACCGGCGGACACGCCGAAGTCGAAGTTGAAGTCGCTGGCTTGGCTTGAGGCCCAGTTGAAGCTCCAGCGCATGCGCTCCCGGTAGGCGAGCAGCTTCTCCAGCGGCGCGCGTGAGACGCAGATCATCGTCACGTCGCGCGCCTCGAGGTGGGCGAGCACGTCGTTGAAGCTATCGGCGGTCGACGAGCAGCTGGGACATCCGGCCTCGTAGTGGGGACCGAACATGAAGTGGTAGACCACCAACTGCGAGCGGGCGTCAAACAGCTCCGCCAAAGTCCTGGTTCCCTCTGCAGTCTGGAGCCTGTACTCCTTCTCGACCGGCACCCAAGGAAGCTCCCGACGCTGTCGGGCGAGCTCATCGCCCATGCGCGTCAGCTCCTTCTCGCGCTGGAGCAGCGCGTCCCGCGCCACAACCCATTCCTCACGAGTTGCGGTCCTGTGCTCTGGCATCGGCTGGCTTCTCCTTCGGCTCGCGGTTGGCGCTATATAGTTAGCAAAATGGCTAACGATGTGTTCGGTGCCCTGGCCCATCCACTCCGGCGCGAGATCGTCGAGCGCCTCAGCCAGGGGCCGGCGACGGTTGGCGAGGCGACGCGCAATTTCGCGGTCTCGAAGCCGACGATCTCGCGGCACCTGCGAATGCTCGAGGAGGCAGGCGTCGTGAGCCGCGTGATCGACGGCAGAACCCATCGCCTCGCGCTGTGCCCGGAGGCGCTCGCCGAGGCCTCGGACTGGATCGAAAGCCAGCGCGGCCGCTGGGAGCGCCTGTTCGATGTCGTCGACGAGTACCTCATGGAACGGAAGCGGCAACCGTGAGCGATGAGTCCGGCCGCGTGGTCCGGATCGAGCGGACCTTCGCCGCTTCGGCCGAGGAGGTGTTCGACGCCTGGACCAGCCCCGACGTGATGCGCCGCTGGTTGCACTGCGACTCCACCTGGGACACCCCAGTCGCCGAGGTCGATCTCCAGGTGGGCGGGAAGATCCGCGTGGTGATGCGCAGACCCGACCGCACCGAAGTCGAAGCACAGGGCATCTTCACCTTGATCGAGCGACCGCACCGGCTGGTCATGACCTGGACCTTCGACGACGATCCCTCAAACGAGCAGCTGCTCGAGCTCTCCATCATGGAGTCCAAGGGTGCGACCACCGTGCTGTTGGTCAACAGCCGCATCTCGATCGACGAACGCCGCGACGAACAGGCGAAGGGCTGGCAGGGGTGCCTGGACGAACTCGACCGGCTGTTGGTCAGGTGATTCGATACACGCACAGCCGGGTTCGTACCGTTCGAAGCCGAAAGCGCGCGCCGAGCGCAGGCGTCAGAACAATCAGCCTGCCCAAGCAGGATTGCCGCTCTGGGCGCTCTCGCAATTGCAGAGCAAGCAGCACTCACGACGGCTGCCGACGAGCTGAGCGCTACACACGAGGAGGGAGCGTGCGGTCCGGCAGTCGGCTCAGTACTGCTCGCGGTGCGCGCCGAAGCAGCGACGTGCTCGTAGCGTCGCTAGAGAGCTGTTGTGAGAGTAAGAAGGAGGCAAGGTGACCAATCGCAAGACAGGAACGCGTGAGGAATGGCTTGCAGCGCGGCTGGAGCTGCTCCAAGCGGAAAAGGAGCACACAAGGCAGGCCGACGAGCTGGCACGGCGGCGGCAGGAGCTGCCCTGGATCAGGATCGAGAAGGAGTACCAGTTCGAGACCGACGAGGGCACAGCGTCGCTCGCTGAGCTGTTCAGAGGACGTTCGCAGCTGCTCGTCTATCACTTCATGTTCGGCTACGGGGACTACGTCGACGAGCGCAACCCGGGCTGCACCGCCTGCTCGTTCGTCGCCGACCACTTCGACGCCGCCGTCCCGCATCTCAACGGCCACGACGTGACGCTTGTGGCCGAGTCGATCGCGCCGCTGCAGGAGCTTCGCCGGTACAAGCAGCGGATGGGCTGGCGATTCCCCTGGGTCTCGTCGCTCGGCAGCGACTTCAAGTACGACTTCGGCGCCGCGTTCACCGACGAGCAGCAGCGCAACGGCGCCGAATACAACTTCCGCCACATCCACGATCCCGGCCAGCAGGCGCCGGGGATGAGCGCGTTCGCGCTCGCAGACGGGGTCGTCTACCACACGTACTCCACCTACGCGCGTGGGGTCGAGCAGCTGATGGGGACCTACCGGTTCCTAGACCTGGCGCCGCTCGGCCGCAATGAGACCGGGTACTGGTGGCGCCGCCACGACGAGTACGACACACGGGCTGAGTACAACGCCAAGATCATCGCGGAGTTCCGCGGCAACCAAGGACACGTTGGCGGCATGTGGGAGGAAACGCCGCTGCTGCTGCTCCACCACATCGGCGCGAGATCCCGCGTGAGCCGCGTCAACCCGGTCGCATACCTGCCCGACGATCGGCGCTACTTCATCTGGGCCGCCAACGGAGGAGCGCCGAACAACCCCGACTGGTACCACAACCTCAAGGCGCATCCGAACACGAGCATCGAGGTTGGGAGCGAGACGATCGATGTCGTGGCCGAGGAGGCAACCGGCGCGGAGCGCGAGCGCCTCTGGGCGAAAGCAACCGAGCGATACCCGCAACTCAACGAAGCCGCGCGGAAGACCCCACGTCTCATCCCGCTGATCGTCCTCACACCCGATGGGAACGCCTGAGTGGTGGATCGATCACCTTCAGCTCGCGCGTCTTGCGACGGACAGCAATGATGAGGAACGGACGGGCTGCTGCGGAGCCTCATGATCGAATATTCGTCGGCGGCGGTGGCGGCCACCAGGTCGACGAGCCCAGCACACCGCACGACGACAACCGGATGAGGTTCTGACTCCCGGCAATCGCATGAGCGCGAGCACGCACACCATCCGGCGCGTCAACGCGAGCGATCTGAACGACCTGCTCCGGCTGATGCGCGGCTACTGCGACTTCTACAAGGCCTCCCCGTCTGACGAGGATCTCCTCGCCCTGGCCCGAGCTCTGCTCGGCGACCACGCCCGCGAGGGGGTCCAGCTGCTCGCCCGTGACGTCGAGGGGCGCGCGGTCGCGTTCGCCACCGTGTACTGGAGCTGGTCCACAACTAGCGCGTGCCGCATCGGAGTGATGAACGACCTGTTCGTTGCCCAGGACGCTCGCGGCCAGGGACTAGCTGAGGCGCTGATCGATGCCTGCCGAACCGAATGCACACAGCATGGTGGGCGGAAGCTCACATGGCAGACCGCGACCGACAACCTTCGGGCACAAGCGGTCTACGAACGAGTCGGCGCCACTGCCAAGCGCTGGGTCGACTACTCGATGCCCTCCTAACGCCGGCTCACGCCGGGGCTCCTGCGGACGAGCAAGCGTCAGTGCGCCCCCTCAGGCAGCTCCGTTCGGCCTCGTCATACGCCTGCTTTCCCTGGGCGAGCGCCAGCAGCTCGCGTGCAGACCTGGCTCTGCCTGGGATGTCCCAAGCGAGAGCGAGGAGCGTCACGACCGCGTTCGTGAAGGACCGACAGTGTCGCCGTGATCCGGCACGAGCGTTGTCCGCCGCTGCGTGCGCAGGCGGAGCAGGACCGCTGTGATCGCGCTCCGCCGTCAGTTGTGGAAATCGGGGCATGAAAATCCTTCCCCGGCAGGAATCCTGGTCCGGCCTGGTCCGGCCGCGTAATGGCGGTTCGCCGGAGTCCGGGTGTTCTCGCTGGTTCGAGGAGATCACCCGATTCGGGTGACCCGCGTTGATGTGCGCGGTCATACGCTGTCGCTGGTCGCTCCGAACAGGTTTGAGGTGGCGGTGTGTCCGGGACAAGCCGTAGCGGGGCGGCGCGTTTGGCCCGATGTGCCCTGCACCAGGCCGGTGAGGATCAGCGGTCAACAATCATTACCCGGGGGTCAGCAACCCCCTAGCGACCAGTCCGGTCGCACGCTTGGGTGCGACCCGGGACGGCATAGGATGGAGGGCACACATGGCCGATATCAACGTTGACGAGCTCGGGCCGGTCGACTACTTCGTGGTCGGGTTTCCAGCGGACAAGGCGGACTTCTCGGGTGCAATGGCCGAGGAGCTGAGGAAGCTGGTGGAAAGCGAGACGGTGCGGGTGCTCGATCTTGTGGTGGTCACGAAGGCCGAGGACGGCACCGTCGAGATCGCCGAGCTGCGCGAAAGGGATGAGAGTGAAGTCGGCGAGCTGCGGTCGCTCGAGGCGGATCTGTCGATGATGCTGGCGTTGGAGGACGTCGAGCGGGTGGGCGCCGACTTGGAGCCCGGGAGCACTGCCGCGGTGCTCGTCTGGGAGAACACGTGGGCGGGTCCGTTCGCGTCGTCGGTTCGCCACTCTGGCGGGCAGCTGATCACCACAGGCCGCATTCCGACCCAGGCGCTCATCGCCGCGGCCGAGGAGGACCGCGAGGCGGCCGAAGCAGGAGCATGACATAGGACCCGTCACAGACCGAGGTGGTCGTCCGGGCCTCATCAGCGGCCGGTGTCGCGAGCGCCGCGTCGACCGTCGCGATGACCGGCGTGATCGGCGTGAAGACGGCCAGGAGCGTCCCAAGGACGGCATCTGTCCCGGCGCCGCGGCAAGGATTGCTCAGGTAGCTCGACCGTTGCACCAGGGCCGTCCAGCCTCGCTCCCGGTCAGCTCGTGGTGCCGTCGACTTGGCCGGCCTCGCGTTGTGGTGCCAGACGAGTTCCGGATGATGCCGCGGGAAACCCGGTGATGTGCCATCACCACCTCGCAAAATTCCTGACACCTCCGCGGAATGACGACGCGGCTCAGGGTTCGGAGTCCGTGCCCGACACTGACCTGTCAGCGGAAACGCGTCTGCAGCTCGCGCCGGGCGTCCGGACACGCTTGGATGCCGCTGGCCACGTGCTGGTCGACGCGCCGGACGGAACCATTATCGATCTGGGTCCGAAGGGTTTCGCGACGCTGTCGATGTTCGCGCGGCCGCTCAGCCTCGGAGCGGCGATCGAACGACTCGAGAACGACACCAACGGCTCGACCGATTTCGTGCCCACCATGAGTGTGATCGACATGCTGATCGAGGAGGGCGCGCTCGTGCCGCTGGATGTTGGTCCCGTCGCGACCAGGGGGTGGGCCGATCCCGTCGAGCACGCGCGCATGCTTCACGACGACCGCCGGACGAGTGACTACATCGCCGCGCTGCGCGAGGCGATCCGACCGGAGGACATCGTGCTTGATATCGGCACCGGCAGCGGCGTGCTCGCGATCGCCGCCGCGCGGGCGGGCGCGCGTCATGTCTACGCCGTCGAGGCCAGCGATATCGCCGACGTAGCGGAGCGGGTGTTCGCCGCAAACGGCGTGGAAGGCCGGGTGACGCTCATCCGCGGCTGGTCCAGAGACATTGAGCTCCCCGAGCGTGCGGACCTGCTGGTGGCGGAGGTAATCGGCAACGAACCGTTCGAGGAGGAGATCCTCGAGACAACGCTCGACGCCCGGCGCCGTCTGCTGAAACCCGGCGCGCGACTGATTCCCCATACCCTCGAGCTGGTGGCTCGTCCGCTGTACATCCCGGATGCGGAGGCCAGGCAGCGCGCCATCGGCCGGCGGGCCGTCGAACGCTGGCGGCGCCTGCTACGGGATCGAGTTCCAGCCGCTGCTTGACGCGGCCTTTTCTGGTCCGGTGAATAACCCCACCGAAGCCGAGGTCCTCGCCGATTGGCCACCGGTGGGTCCGCCGGTCTCGCTCGCCACGGTCGAGCTCGGCCGCTATGACCGACCGACCGTTGACGCGTCCGCTGAGCTCGCCGTCGCGCCCGACGTATTCGTCAACGCGATCGCCGTAACGTTCCGCGCGCACCTGCACGGGGGCATCGTCCACACACTCGACCCTTGGAGGTGGTCGTCGTCGAGCTGGGCGACGTCGGTGTGGGTGCTCCCCGACTCACTACGCGTTGGGTCAGGCGACCGCCTGGGCGTCCGCTACACCCGCCGCGCACCTGGCCGTGCCGACGGATTGACCTGCGCCGTTTCCCCCTTTTTGGGTGATGCCACGTTATCCCCGGACCGGCACGATAGTGGTCGCCCGGTTCCGGCGAATTCATCGGAGCCCTGATGTCAACGTCGTCAACGATCAGGAGGACGCGATGGGATTTGTACGTCGACGCGCTCGCCGCCGGACAGCGCTGGTGGTCGGAGGAGCGGCCTACGCAGCGGGCAGGCACCGGCGCGGTCAACAGGCATCCGACGACGCGGGATACGACGAGCCGCCACCCGCGGCAGCGCCTGCGCCCGCCGCGCCGAGTGCAACAATCGACTACGACGAGCTCGCGCAGCTCGGGAAGCTGCACGCCGACGGCACCCTGACCGACGAAGAGTTCGCGGCCGCGAAGGCCAAGATCCTCGGAACCTGACGCACGCGATCGCCGCAATGCGATCGCGTGTGCCCGATCCTGCGTGCGGGGTGCCCGAACTCGTCGTCGAAGACTCGCCCGACGCGGCCGACCTGGCGCTGCTCGAGGAGCAGGTGGCGGCGGCCGCGATCGCCGCCGCCGGGTTGGGTGAGGAGCAGGAGTTCGGGATCTTCGCGCGGGGAGGCGACGGTCGCGTCGTGGCGGGCATCTCCGGCATCGTCTGGGGCGGGTGCTGCGAGCTGCAGGCGATGTGGGTCGAGGAATCGCTGCGCAATCGTGGACTGGCGCATGCGCTCGTCGCCGGCGCGGAGGCCGAGGCGCGCCGTAGAGGCTGCTCGCTCGTCGTGTTTCACGCCTACGACCTACTCGCCCGGGGTCTCTACCAGCGGCTCGGATACGAGACGGTTGGGATCATCGAGAACTGCCCGGCGGGAAGCGCTGCACGCTGGTACCGCAAGATCCTCTGAGCGCGGCGGTCTCACAAACTAAGGTGGCGCCAGCCATAACCGGAGCGTCGCGGTAGGGTCGGAGGCTCGGCCGGGCGCCCCGCGGCGCTGGATGTCTCGTGGCGAAACGAAGGTGGGGGCGGTCATGGCCGCGGTCCCCTCCTCGGTGGTCGGCGCGTGCATCGCGGCGACGGTCGTGCACGCGGGCGAGCTGCGCCACGACGCCTCTCGCTGAAGCCCATTTCCACGCCGGGACGTACGTGCGGCCGATTCACCAGTGCGGAGGTCAACACCAAGGTGGCCGTGGCTCGGCTGACAACAAAAATCACGGCGGATCGAGCAGCGCGTGCACGGCCATCCAGATGCCGCGCGGGGTGGACAATCGTCGCGCTCGTTGAACGCGCCCGCGCCGTGAGCTGGCGGTCATGGTCGGTCGAGGTACAGCACGGTCCACGCGCTGGCGAAGAACAGGTCGGTAGCGGCGGTCAGCCCCGTGATGGCGCGGATACCAGCAGCGGATCCGCCCGCGAGGCCGATGAGCGCTCCTGCCACCGCACCGCCGATCAGAACCATGCCGACGACGTAGAAGCCGGTCCAGAACGCCCGCCCGAACGACAGGAAGTGAGCGCCGACGATCAGCGCAAACCAGGCGATCGTGTACGCGGTTTCGCCCGTTGCGCCGAGGACGACAGCGCCGCCGAACAGAGCGATGACCTCCACCGCCACGATCCAGCGGTACTCGGTCGAGGCGAACATCGAATTCTCGTCAGTCGCCCGCGGACTGCTTCGGCGCAGCATCATGGCGCGACCGATCAACGCGAGACCAGCCAGCAGCGCGACGATCCGGATCACCGCCGCTGCCGTGGAGGAGAGCCCAGAGGCTCCCCACATCGCCCACGCGACGGCAAATGCGGCGGAGATGATGGCGCCCGCAAGCGCTCCGCGAGTGTCGGCCCGTGGCGCGGTCATCGGGCGAGCTTGGCCACAGCGATCTGCAGGGCCATCCCCCCTGGCTCATGCTCAGGCTCCGATCCTCCCGTCGCACGTTTTGGACGCTCGGTCCCAGACACATGCCGAAATCGAAGCACCTGCCAGACGACCTCGCTTGGAGCGTCGCCTGGCAGGTAACGGTCGTCGATCGCCGCCATTACGACCACTGGTCGCTCGGCCGCGTCAACCGTCGGTGTGAGGCGGGGCGCCTGATGTCGCGGCGCGTGCGCGACGCACACCCCGGGCGGGCGTGTAGGCGAGGCGCGTACATCTCGGATCGCTCAGGCCTCCCGGGCGCGCTCGTAGGTTAGGTGGGCGAGTCCGCTCCCGATGGTCTTCGTGTCAATCAGGCGCAGGGGTCGCTTGTCGCTGGTCTCGCCGAACAGACGCTCACCCGCGCCGAGCGCAACCGGGAAGACGGTCAGCCGCAGCTCGTCGACCAGGTCGTGCTCCATCAGCGCGCGCACGAGCGGGCGGCTGGCGTACACGACGATCTCCCCCTCTGTCTGCTGCTTCAGCTTCGACACCTCGCTGACTACCTCGCCCCTCAGGACGGTCGCATTGGTCCATTTGGGCTGTTCCAGGGTCGAGGACACGACGTACTTCGGCAGGCTGTTCAACCTGTCCACCCACTCGCCGCTCTGGGATGGCGACCGTGTGCCGAAGTACTCGTCGCTCCGGCGACCCAACAGCAGGGCCTCGGCGCCTTGTGCCTCGGCGAGCTCGACCTCAGCCCACGCCTCCCAGTCCTGACCCATGAACTGTACAAACCAGCCGCCGTGCCTGAACCCTTGCTCGCCGCTTGGGTCCTCGACGACGCCGTCGAGCGAGACGTTCTCGCTGACCACAATCTTTCCCATCTTGAATCTCCTTGCTTGGACTTGTTGGTGTTGCGTGCGTTGAGGCGTTCGCGGCGAGGGAAATTGAGCGGCGAATTTCGGGGCGCGCCGGCGTCATTACAGTGATGCGGGTGAAAGGAACAGTCGGTGCGAGGATGCGAGCGTGACCAACCAGGTGCTCGCGCGTGCACACGCTGGCGAGGAGGATGCGTTCCGCGAGCTGACCGACCCGTACCGGCGTGAGCTCCAGATCCACATCTACCGGATCGTCGGGTCGGTCCACGACGCGGAGGACCTGCTCCAAGAGACCCTCCTCGCCGCTTGGCGTGGCCTTGAGGGCTTCGAAGGCCGCGCGTCGGTCCGTGCCTGGCTGTACCAGATCGCGACCAACCGCGCCCTCGATGCGCTCCGGGCGACCCGACGCCGCCCTGAGGACCTGCAGCGGATGACCGAGATGCCCGAGCCCACCCGATATGGCGAGGCGATCTGGCTTGAGCCCTTCCCCGACGTCCTGCTGGAGGGGATCCCGGACCAGGCTCCCGGGCCGGAGGTGCGCTACGAGACCAAAGAGGCGATCGAGCTGGGGTTCATCGTCGGCCTTCAGCATCTGTCCCCGCCCCAGCGCGCGGTGCTGGTGCTCCGCGACGTGCTCGGCTACCGCGCGGAGGAGGTCGCCGAAATGCTCGAGACCACCGCACAATCGGTCAACAGCCTGCTGCGCCGCGCCCGCGCGGCATTCGAATCGCGGCTGCCGGCCGCCGGACGCGAACGGGCGCCGCTCCCCGACTCCAAACGCGAGCGCGACACCGTCGGCCGCTTCGCCGACGCGATCCAAACCGGCGACATCGAGGGCGTGGTCGCCCTGCTGACCGACGACGCCTGGCTCACGATGCCGCCCGAGCCCTACGAATACCAGGGTCCCGCCGCGATCGGCGCGTTCCTTAGCGACCGCACGATCAGGCGAGGCGCGCCGCTGCTGGTGCCCACCCGCGCCAACACCCAGCCAGCATTCGGCGCTTACTTCCCAACCCTCGAGACCGAGATCGCCCGACTGTACGGCATGCTCGTCCTAACCCTGGAAGGCCCGCAGATCGCTGCGATCACCTGGTTCGGCGGCAACAGCGCGTTCCCGCACTTCGGGCTGCCGCGGGTCCTGCGATAGCAAAGGGCATCGCCCCGAAGGCAAGACCTCCCTTCGACCCGCCGCGCTACTCGGCGCCGCTAGGCGACCGCGTCCTGCCTTGCGCGGAACGTGTGCCCGCCGTACAGGGAGCAGCGATTGGGGTCTTGCCGGTCGGCGTGGACGAGAATGTGGGCATGCCGGTCGTGTCGTGTGCACGCGCGACGACGACCGGTGGCGGACGCGACGATCGCGTCCCCCTCGACTGCCGCTCATGCAGCGAATGCGAGCGTCCCCGCAGCACGGACGCGCGCGTTACTCCTCCCGTTCCGAACGACCGGTCATCGTCGGCGCGATCCTGGCCCTTACTCCGTGCTGCCGGCTGGTCTCGCTCTTGATCACTCGGTGATTCCAAGGTCAGGTCCCGACGGGGGCAGTCTCGGTCGGTCGCGTCGTGTCTCAGTCACCGTGTGTGTCACGGCTGCTGAGCACTGCCGCGAGGATCACTCGCTGACGTTCGGTCAGGGATCCGAGCGTCTTTTTCTCGGACAGCGTCGGCCGCCGCGACCTCACCGGCGTGTAGTCGCCGTTTGAGCGTGGCGCGGGTCAGCCGAACGTGATTGGCGCGCTCGAGGGCAAGCAGGCGCTGACAGCCGGACTCGTCAGGGCGGTCCGTGCTGATACAACCCGCGTCGGGCCGCCCCTCGGGACGAGCCCGGCTTCACCTATCGCGCGGGTCCTCCGCGCCACGCCGGTCAGCCGGTCAGGAGCCGTGCCAAGCGTTCGGCGGCGGTAAGCCTCGGCTGCTCGATCGGAAAACCGCGCTCGTCGAATTCGAGTGGATGCGCGGGCAGACGACGTCCGCGCTCGCGGCCCAAACCGGATCGGCGCGATCGCAACTCGCTCCTTACGACAGTCAAACGCGGACGGCGCCCAACCCGGTCTTGCTCCCGACGCGATTGCATCACCAGCCTCCCAACTCGCCGGCACCGACGGCAGCAAGCGTGAGCCGAGCGTCCTGGCGCTGGTGCTCGACGTCCCGCAGCGACCAGGCCAGCAGCCACAGCGCCGCCTTATGTATGGTTGAGAGCTCGCAGGCGTCGATGACATTCTCGACGTCCGAGAACGCCATGCCGCCGTCCATCATGGCCTCGACCTGCTGCTGGCTTTGGTCGAAGCTGAGTGGCGCGCTCGCTGTCATGGACGCGCCTCCTTTCCTGGGTCCCGCCGACTGCCCTCAGCGTGCAGCCCGCGGTCCCGCTTGTGAACGAGCGGCGTATCACAGATCGACGGGCTCCGCCAGCCCAGACCGCGCAATTTGCCGACAAAACGACCGCTCACACAAGCGGCTCGCCGGGAGTACGCTGTAGGGAACGCTGCCTGCGGGGCTCCAACGCTTCCTCTCCCTCTCGTGGTGCCCAACACCCGCCCGAGGATGCGGCCGAAAGGTGTCCCATGGACCAGCAGCACGAAAGCCAAGGCCCCTCGGCGAAGATCGCCACCTCTGTGGTTCAGGTAATGCACGAGTACACCGGCCGAGGACCGACCAAGGCGAAGGCCACGATCAACGAGAACATGGTGACCGTCCTGCTCGCGGACACCCTCACCAACGGCGAGCGCACGCTCGTCGAGAGCGGCCGCGCGAATCGGGTCATCCGGCTCCGCCACGACTACCAGCTCGTCATGCGCGACGACCTCGTAGGAATCGTCGAACGGGAGCTCGATCGTAAGGTGATCGCCTTCATGAGTCAGAACCACATCGATCCCGACCTCGCAATCGAGGTATTCGTCCTCGAGCCTGGCGACAAGGTCTAGCGCGACAGCGCAGCACCCCGAACCAGCGACGCCGGCGCCCGCAGCACACAGACGGGTGTCGGTGCGCGACTGGAGCGCGGGTCGTAGACGCGCAAGCACGGGCAAGACCGACGATCTGCTCAAGTCTCCGATCTCATGCGAGCGCCTGCGGTCGAGGTCGATGCCTGTCAGCGGGCTACGGCCGGACGTCTCGCCAAAACCTGCGCGGTGTCGCTCTCGCCGAAGCGCAGCACGATGCGCCTCCACCCCTCCTGCGAGGAGCGCAACGCGTCCCGCGTAGGGGGCCTCAGCAGGCCGTCGGCCCGTCTGCGTACCGGGGCGGCGGTTAGTCGTCGCTGGTGCCGGGGTTGGTCGGTGGTGGGTCGACGAGCTCAAGTGCGCCGAATCCGGCTAGCGGCCCGTCCATCAGGAAGATCTCGATCGTGAGGTCGGGTTCGACGTGCGCTTGGCTGAGGAACGCGAGCACTTTGCGGCCGGTGAGCGCTTCGATCATCTCGGTGTAGCGCTCTTTCATCATCCGTTGGAAGTCGCGGCGCATCTCGAGCACGCGGTCGGGTTCGCCGCCTTCCATCATCGTGCGCTCGATCGCGGTGAACCCGTCTGAGAGCACGCAGACGATCAGGTTGTCGAGCACGTAGGTCTTGGCTTTGATCGGTCCGCGGCCGTAGTGCTCGCGCATGAACGCGACGATCCGGTTGGTGATCTCGGCCAGCAGCCTGCCACCGACGAGCGGCCGCACGGCGCGATCCTCTGGCCCGGGGTCGCTCATCGCCGACCTCGTCGCTGCTCTGCTGTCCGTGCTGCTCACTGGTGCGAGTTCTCCGCCGTTGAGCCTGCTGCGCCTGGAGCGGAGCACGGCTCGCCAACGCATTCGAGCGTACCCGAATCGCGGTCTGTTGGACGCCTTGTATTCGGTTGGGATCGGAGTAGTGTCGGACCGGTTGAGGTTTGGCTGCGCCGCCCGCGGGCGGGGCGGCCAGGCATCAGCGCGGAGCGAAAAGCGCGCTCGCGGCGGCCGATGGCGGCATGTGGGGGTGGTTGCAGAAGCAACGTCCACCTCCTGCAGGAGCTCTATGCCACGCGCCGCAACGCCGGATTTCAGCGAAGCGTTTTGCAGTCGTACCCGTGGGCAGTGGCGTCTGGCTCCGGGCGGCGATCGGTGAGCGCGGGTCGCGACGGCGACGCTGGCGGTCGGCCGTGACCTGGCGGTCCGCCGGTCAGCGCCCAGAAGGACGGGCTCGCGTAGCCGGTACGCACCGCCCTCGTGGCGCTACGGCCGCGATCAATCCAGGTTGGTCGCGCTCGCCGCTGGACGCTGTCAGCGGCTGGAAGCACGGCCTGCCGATCACAGACTTTGCTCGCTTCATCAACTCCGAGATCGCGCTGCTGTGCGAGTGGCAAGGGGCAGCCACCCACGGGGATCTCCTGGTCGGGTCTGGGGGCACCTACGAGGAGATCGCGCGACCACTCGAAGGAGGGTTCGTCGGCCGCGCGCTGCACCTCCCGCAGCGCGCGGCCCTCGAACCGCTCGACCCCTCCTCGGGCGATCGCCTTGTGGGGGCTGGGGTCCCTCCACGAGCAGATCGCGCGATCACACGAAGGAGGGATCGTCGGCCACGCGCTTGGGGCGAAGCGCGTGGCCCTCGGACCACTCAGTCGCGGCCGCTACGGTCTCGGACGCGGGGCGCCGCATGACGGCGTCGGCGTTCCAGCCCCCGGATTCGCAACGATCGATCTTCATGCGGATTCCTGGCGGTGACGATGCACCCACCCGGGCCCGCAGGTGGGTGCGTTCACAGCTCGAGGGCCACATTCCTGCCACGACAGCGTCAGATGCTGCGCTGCTCGTCAGTGAGCTCGTCACCAACAGCGTGGTCCACGCAAACGTCGGCCCTGCGCCGAGCGCTGACCGTGGAGGTGACGACGCTCGATGATCGAGTTCGAATCGCCGTCACCGACCCAGGCTCACGCCTGAGACCACGCATGCTCCCGCCCGACCCCGAAACCCCAGGCGGCCTCGGGCTGGTCGCTCGTCGACGAGCTCTGCGAGACATGGGGAGTCTCGCAGGACCTCGGCCCTACCTGTGTCTGGTGCGAGCTCCTGCTCGATCAATCCCCGCCCTCGGAGGTGACCACGCCGGTGGCAAACGCACCTACGCTTAGGGGTGTTCAAGCGCGAGGCGCTCGCCCTGCGTGACCGCAGTCGAGGCGTTCATGCTCGAGCCGCTGGGCGGGGACCCGACGGTCCGCTCGGCGATCGCGATGGCCGATCCGGTGCCCGGATGAGCGTCTCAGGGAAGGAGACCGCGCCGCCCGCGGTGGCGCTCGCCGGCCAACAGCGCGGCGCTTTGTTGGAGTCTCTGTCGCGGGTACTCCCGTCGGGGTTGGCGCGCCGCGTGCTCGCTGCCGGTGACGCCGATCGTCAGCGCATCGAGCGAGACCTCCACGACGGACTTCAGCAACGTCTGACCGGGCTGCGGATACGGCTCGCGCTCGCTGCTGAGAGCTTCCAGGAGCGCGGCGACACGGACGCCAGCGCGGCATTGAACGGGTTCGGAGAGGAGGTCCAGCAGGCCATCGAGGAGGTCCGTGCGTTCGCGCGTGGTGTCTATCCGCTGCTGCTGGCCTCCGAAGGACTCGATGCGGCACTGGTCTCCGCCAGCCGTTACGCGCCCGCGCCGATCACGGTGTCTGCACGCGGGATACGCCGCTGCCGGCCCGAGGTCGAGAGCGCGGTCTACTTCACCTGCCTCGCGGCGATCGACAATGCAGCCAAGCACGCCGGACCGGCCGAGGTTTCCGTGCGTGCCTGGGATACCGCCCAAGCGCTGCATTTCACGGTCTGCGACACCGGCTGCGGGTTTGACCCCAACGGGACGCCGAACGGGGCCGGACTGAGCAACATGCACGACCGCATCGCTGCCGTCGGCGGCACGCTGGCCGTTGACTCGAGACCATCGCACGGAACGCGGCTACACGGCAGCGTTCCGGACGCCTGGCCGGCCGCAGCCGCAGCGACGGCAACCCCCCGGCTATCAAGCCCCTTCGCCCGCCGATCTCGGCGGCCTTTCGGCATAACCCGGGACCTCGGCCGGCTCTCGCGCCGCCTCTACGCCTGGGCACCGCCTAGCCAGGAACACGGGCACCCGCCAGGGCTCATTCCCTCGGGGCAAACTATCAGTTCGATGCCATCTCAACCTTTCGACGCCGCAACGACGACACCCAGCCCCTCTTCGGGCCGAGCGCTCTGGAGCGCCTTCCTGATTCCCCCACCTGATCAGGTCAAGCCCGGCCTTTTCCCTGAACGCCCACCACGACGGTCTTCAGCCAACGCAGCCCGGCGGATTAGCGCGCCCTGTGATCCGCCTCCGTGGCCCATAGCGTGCTGGCGTTGCCGCGTTTCGACGGCTGGTCATCGGTGCGGGTGCGGACTGCCGAGCCGGAACCAGACCCTGGTGCTGCCGTCGAGAACTCCCCAGTCATCAGAGAGCTGCTCGACGATCTTCCAGCCCCAGCCGCCGCGAGCCGACCGAGTCCGGCGCGGCAGATCTGCGCCGAGCATGTTCATCTCGTGTCGCCTTCAGCGGCAGTTGTCGGTTGAGCCGCACGGCACCGATGAGCCGGCGCACCTGGGCCGAGCCGCACCTGACCGCGAATCACCAACTGTCCCGGCTGGCCTCCTAGAGGCCGGGACTAGCACGCGGACAGGCCGCCGCTTAATTCATCATCCGAATTCCGGACCGCCGGGACGACACCGATCCGCTCAGCCCTGCCTGGGCGGCGCGGTCGTTGGCATTGGCGAGCTCCCCCCGCCAGACAGCGCGAGCACGCCGTTGTGGCGCTACGCGCGAGACAGCTGCAGCTCGAGCCACAGGAGGCCAGGCTGCTCGCCTCACGCCGAGGCGACCGGATCCAAATCCTGAGGCAACGGCTCGTCCGTCGAACATTTCCTGCGGTACTCGATCTCGGGACGCCTGGGCCCGGCCGTGAAGCCGGACGAGCAATCAACTGATGGTTGATCAGACCGCCCTCGATACTGGACTGATCGCCTCTCGCTACTCCTGGTTGGGTCATGAATGCAGTCGTGACTGTCGACAGTTGCGCGCCAGACGGCGAGGACACGTACGGACCGGCCACCGGGGCGCCTGCCGCTTCTGGTCAGCATCAGCAGCGCTGGTCGCAGGTGTTGGGTTACTGTCGGCGCGTGCGGCGACGCCGGTCGAGGCCGTCGAGGATGAGGTCAAGCCCCCAGGCGAACTCGACGTTGTTGTCGTACCCGGACTCGGGGAGCTTCGTTGCGATCTCTGCGAGATACGGGTAGTCGTTGAGCGCGCCGATCGTTTGGGCTCTTCGCTGCGCGGCTTTTCCGGCGTCGCCGGGTGTCTGGAACCCGAGTGTCTTCTCCTGCAGCGCGAACCGTATATGTAGGCATCTTGGACCGAATAGGCGTGGATCGCCGTCTGGAACGAGAAGCCCGCCTCGCGTAGGCAGCCCATTACGGCGTTATGGTTTCGCAGATTGGCGGGCCCAGGGTTACGCGTTTCCATCAGCCCATCGCCCAGCTGTGGCGCCTGAGCGCGTCGCGCGCAGACATCGCCCGGCGTCGCATGGCCGCGCGCCAGTCGTCGCCGATCGAGGGAGACTCGATCTCGCCGAAGACGATGTCGACCATGCCATCGAGGAGTTCGTCCTTGTTCGCCACGTGCTTGTAGAGCGCCATCGGCACGACGCCGAGCTCTTGCGCGAGCCGGCGCATGCTGAACCCGTCAAGCCCGCCCTCGTCTGCGAGGGCCACGGCGGCCTGGAGCACGAGCGGTCTGCTCAGCCGGGGGCGGCCAGTGTTCGTCTTGTCTTGGGCCATCACGCTTGACAGTGTACGGCGTACACCTATAGTCGCAGCGGAGTATACGCCGTACACCAGTCAGAGAGAAATCAGGAAAGTTCGAGGATCAGCCATCCCGGCCCCGCACCATCGCCGGGCGGCGGAGTGCCACCGGGCCGGCCACCACTACCCGCTCACCTACTCGGTCAACTATCCCGACCGGAATCTAATCCGTCTCTGCACCGCGTCCGGATCTTCACGATCATCCCGATCGCGATCCTCGCCGCAGCGCTCGAGGGCGGTAGCTTCGGCGCCAGTGCGGGAGGCAGCGGCGCCCGCTACGCCGGGGGCGGCATCAGCATCCTCGTTGTCCCGGTACTGCTAATGCTGCTGTTCCGCAAGAAGTATCCGCGCTGGTGGTACGACTGGAACCTGCAACTGACCCGCTTCACCAACCGGATTGCCGTCTACTTCGCGCTGATGGACGACCAATACCCTTCCACCGATGAGGGCAGGCGGTCCGCCTGAACTTCCCGAATACCGACCGGAACACGACCTCAGCCGCGGTCTACCGCTCGTCAAGTGGCTCCTCGCGATCCGCCACTACATCGTGCTGTTCTTCCTGACCATCGGCGCGCTGCTCGCCGCGTCCTGAGCCTGGTTCGCGATCCTATTCTCGGCCGCTACCCGCGGTCGTTGTTTGACTTCATCGAGGCGTGATCGCTGGCACAACCGCGTCGCGGCCTACGCATTCCTATTGATCACCGACCGCTACCCCCATTCCAGCCTGCAGGCCTAGGGATGTCCGAGAGAGGCGGTCAAGCGAATGTCGTCGCGTCGTGTCTTCGGTGCGCTCGGGTTCTAAGGTGAAGATTTCCATGGCGACGTCGCGGTTGATGTCAAACCCGCTGACGTGAGCGATGGTTCGTCTTTCGAGCGCGCCCTCGATGATCGATCGTAACTGGTCTTCAGCGGCGGTGGTGAGAGTAACAACCGGTGCTCGCGCACTCGCGCGGCCTGAATGGGTTCCTGGCGGCCGCCCCTCCCGTTCGCTTGGCCTTCATGCACACGTTGGCTCCTGTTCGAACAGCCGTGGCTAGCGCATCTGGTCTGGTATACGCGGCCCACGGTCGAGTGCTTGATCGAGGGTTTCCATCGTCTAGCTTCGGCAGCC